>NZ_VOQQ01000001.1:1595000-3037769 GCF_007995055.1 Sphingosinicella ginsenosidimutans
CGCGGCCGTTGCCGACCGGATCGGCGTAGCGCCCGGTATCGCTGTCGGTGACGCCGGAGCGACGCCCGCCGCGGCCATTGCCGACCGGATCGGCGTAGCTGCCGGTATCGTTGTCGGTGATGCCCGAGCGTCCGCCCCCGCGGCCGTTGCCGACCGGGTCGGCATAGCTGCCGGTGTCGTTGTCGGTGATGCCAGAGCGCCCGCGCCCGCGACCGTTGCCCGCCGGGTCCGCATTTGGGCCGCGATCGCTATCGGTAATTCCGGAACGGCCGCGGCCGCGCCCATGGCCGGCGCGATCGGCATTGGGCCCGCCGTCGCTGTCGGTCACGCCGGTATAGCCCCGGCCGGCCGGATCGGCATTCCTGCCATAATCGCTGTCGCTGACCTGGAGCGCCTCGGCCGAGGAGCCGAGAACGGTCAGCGCTGCGCCGCCGGCCACCGCACCGCCGGCCACCTGGCCGAGGAACGAACGCCGCGAAAGCTTGCGTGTGACTTTCATCTGATTTTCCCCATCTGGATACTGGACTGGAGGCCCCCGCGGGGCGGGCAGCCGGCCTCATGCAAAAGGAATGGCGCGGCTGGCGCGCCTGATCAGGCGCGCGGCGGCGCGCGGGCGTTTACGAGGCCGCCGATAAACCATGTCGGCGGGCTGGCGCCGGGCAGGATCGCCGCTTCCCGTGCGCGCGTCGCCGGGGCCGGCATGGTGGCGGCGCGCGCCGGCAGCGCCGCCTGGTGATGGGCGTCGATCGCCGGATCGGGGGCGATGCTGGCGCGAACGAACTTCTCCGGCGCCGGCGCGCGGTTCGGCCCGAGCGAGACGTCGCTGGTGAAGAAACTGAACGCCGATCCCGGCGTCTCGTGCACCGCGGAGCCGCTATAGGGATCGAGCGCGAAGGCGAAGACGGTCGCGAGCGCAAGCCAAAGCCCGCCCACGAACATCCGTCTGTGCACCGTCAGGCTCAATCGCGCCCCCCCCACGAATGGACGGACTGGCGTCCGCCGAAAATCCCCGATCCTTTTCCGCGGAACATAATCGAAAGGGCGTCCCTGTCCACCCGTCTCGTCGCCCAGCGGCGCGGGGAGGCGCCAGCCGCGTCGGGCGCCGTGCGTCAGCGTGCGCTTGTGATTTGCGGCCCAACGTGCTTCATTCGCGACAGTTCCTGACAGGGAGGGGCTTTTCCATGACTGACGGACCGACCAACCCGGCGACCGCATCGCTGATCGACCGGGTAAAGAACTTACTCATTTCACCCAAGTCCGAATGGGCGCGCATCGCCGCGGAGCCTGCCACGATCGGCGGCTTGTTCACGGGTTATGCGCTGATCCTCGCGCTGATCCCGCTCATCGCGGGCATCGTCGGAATGCTGGTGTTCATGCCGGCCTTCATGCGGCTGTCGCTGAGCTTCATCATCGCATCCGCGGTGATCGGCTATGTCATCTCGATGATCGTGGTCTACGTCATGGGCATGATCATCAGCGCGCTCGCGCCGACCTTCGGCGGCACGAAGGACAATGTCCAGGGAACGAAGGTCGCGGTCTACGCCACGACGCCGGTGTGGGTCCTGGGCATTCTCTCGATCTTCCCGCCGCTGAGCCCGATCGTCTACCTCGGCTATCTGTGGGTGATCTTCCAGATCTACCTCGGCCTCGGCCCGGTCATGAAGGCGCCGGAAGACAAGACGATCGTCTACACGCTCGTGATCGTCGTCATCTACATCGTGCTGATGGCCGTGCTCACCGCCGTCCTCGCCGGCATCGTCCTTTCGATGATCGGCCTGACGGCGCTCACCGCCGCCAGCTCGTTGGCGACGCCACCTTATTGATCGAACAGGGCGGACTGGACGGCTTCGGAAACGGCGCCGTCCAGCACCGCCGCCTTCGCCCAGGCGAGATCGTCCGCGAGATAGCGGTCGGCCGCATGGTGCGGCACCGAATTCCGGATCACCTCGATCGCCGGCCGCAGCGCCGGCGATGTCGCGAGCGGCGCATGGAAATCGATCCCCTGCGCCGCCGCCAGCAGCTCGATGCCGATCACGCCGGCGGCATTGCGCGCGATCCGCCGCGCCTTCAGCGCCCCGTGCGTCGCCATCGACACATGATCCTCCTGGCCAGCCGAGGTCGGGATCGTGTCGACGCTCGCCGGGAAGGCGAGGCTCTTGTTTTCCGAAACCAGCGCGGCCGCCGTGACCTGCGCGATCATGAAGCCGGAATTGACCCCTGAATCCTCGATCAGGAACGCCGGCAGCCCGCTCATCTTCGGGTCGATCAGCACCGCCAGGCGCCGCTCCGAGATCGATCCGGTCTCGCACATGGCGAGCGCGAGGATGTCGGCGGCGAAGGCGACCGGCTGGGCGTGGAAATTGCCGCCGGACAGCGCGTCCTCGCCGAAGATCAGCGGATTGTCGCTGACCGCATTGGCCTCGATCTCCAGCGTGCGCGCGGCGCCGCGGATGAGATCGAGCGCCGCCCCCATCACCTGCGGCTGGCAGCGGAAGCTGTAGGGGTCCTGCACCCGATCGTCATGCTCGCGGTGCGACTGGCGGATTGCGCTTCCCTCCATGAGGCGGCGCAGCATCGCCGCGACCTCGATCTGGCCGGGCTGGCCGCGCGCCGCATGGATGCGCGGATCGAACGGCGCGTCGGTTCCCTTCAGCGCATCGGTCGAAAGCGCGCCGGCGACGAGGGCCGAGGCGAAGACCCGTTCGGCGGTGAACAGGAGGTCGAGCGCGATCGCGGTCGAGGCCTGGGTGCCGTTGATCAGCGCGAGCCCTTCCTTGGGCCCGAGCACGAGCGGCGCGAGGCCGAGCCGTTCGAGCGCCTGGGCGGCGCGCATCCGCTCGCCGCCGACCGTCATCTCGCCCTCGCCGATCAGCGCCGCGCTCATATGGGCGAGCGGCGCGAGATCGCCCGACGCGCCGACCGATCCCTGGCGCGGGACGACCGGCAGCGCATCGGCCTCGACCAAAGTCAGCAGCCGCTCGACGATCGCGCGGCGCACGCCCGAACAACCGCGCGCGAGCCCGATCGCCTTGAGGACCATCATCAGCCGGACGATGCGGCGGGACATCGGATCGCCGAGCCCGGCGCTGTGCGACAGGATCAGGTTGCGCTGCAGCTCCGCCAGCCGGTCGTGCGGGATGCGCGTGCTGGCGAGCAGCCCGAAGCCGGTGTTGATTCCGTAGACGGTCGCCCCGCCGGCGACGATGGCATCCACGGCGGCGGCCGAGGCATCGATCGCGGCCCAGGCGCCGGCGGCGAGCTCCACGGGCGCGCCGTCCCAGATCGCGCGAAGCTCGGCGAGGGTGACGGAACCGGGGTCGAGGGTGATGGTCATGCGGCTGCAATCCTCCCTGTCGCCGCAGGCGATGGGGAGGGGGACCATGCGAAGCATGGTGGAGGGGCCTTCGGCGCCGAAAGCCCCTCCGGCCTTCGCCCTGGGCCGCGGCCGGTCCTCTTCCCCATCCGCTCCCTCATCTTCCCACCATCGGCAGGTCGAGGCCCTGCTCTTTCGCGCAGTCCACCGCGATCTCGTAGCCCGCGTCGGCGTGGCGCATCACGCCGGTGCCGGGATCGTTCCACAAGACCCGTTTCAGCCGGCGCGCGGCATCCTCGCTCCCGTCGGCGACGATCACCATGCCGGCATGTTGCGAATAGCCCATGCCGACGCCGCCGCCGTGATGGAGCGAAACCCAGGTCGCGCCCGAGGCGGTGTTGAGCAGGGCATTGAGCAGCGGCCAGTCGGAGACCGCGTCCGATCCGTCGCGCATCGCCTCGGTCTCGCGGTTGGGGCTGGCGACGGAGCCGCTGTCGAGATGATCGCGGCCGATCACCACCGGCGCCTTCAATTCCCCGCGCGCGACCATCTCGTTGAAGGCGAGGCCGAGCCGGTGGCGCTGGCCGAGCCCGACCCAGCAGATGCGCGCCGGCAGCCCCTGGAAGGCGATCCTCTCCCGCGCCATGTCGAGCCAGCGATGCAGGTGCGGATCGTCGGGGATCAGCTCCTTCACCTTCGCGTCGGTGCGGTAGATGTCCTCGGGATCGCCGGAAAGCGCGGCCCAGCGGAACGGGCCGATGCCGCGGCAGAAGAGGGGGCGGACATAGGCCGGGACGAAACCGGGAAAATCGAAGGCGTGGGTCACGCCCTCGTCGCTGGCGACCTGGCGGATATTGTTGCCGTAATCGAAGGTCGGCACGCCCATCGCCTTGTAGGCGAGCATCGCCTCGACATGGCGGGCCATGGACGCGCGGGCCTCGCGCTCCACCCGCTTGGGGTCGCGCTCGCGAAGCTCGATCCACTGCTCGACGCTCCAGCCGATCGGCAGATAGCCGTTCACCGGATCGTGCGCCGATGTCTGATCGGTGAGCGCGTCGGGCCTGATCCCCCGCGCGACCATTTCGGGCAGCAGCTCGGCGGCATTGCCGAGCAGGCCGACGGAGGTCGGCTCGTCCGCCGCGCGGATGATCTCCAGCGCCTCGTCGATGCTGGTCGCGCGCCGGTCGAGATAGCGGGTCTCGAGCCGCTTCGCGATCCGGCTTTCCTGGCATTCGATCGCGATGCAGTGCGCGCCGGCCATCACCGCGGCGAGCGGCTGCGCGCCGCCCATGCCGCCAAGCCCGGCGGTCAGGATCCACTTGCCGCGAAGGTCGCCGCCATGGTGCTGGCGGCCCATTTCGACGAAGGTTTCGTAGGTGCCCTGAACGATGCCCTGGGTGCCGATGTAGATCCACGATCCGGCCGTCATCTGGCCGTACATCATGAGCCCCTTGCGATCCAAAAGGTTGAAATGATCCCAGGTCGCCCAGTGCGGCACCAGGTTCGAATTGGCGATGAGGACGCGCGGCGCATCCTTGTGGGTCGGGAAGACTCCGACGGGCTTGCCCGACTGGATCAGCAGCGTCTGGTCCTCCTCCAGCCGCCTCAGCGTCTCGACGATCGCGTCATAGCTTTCCCAGTCGCGCGCGGCGCGGCCGATCCCGCCATAGACGACCAGCTCTTCGGGCGCTTCGGCGACTTGGCGGTCGAGATTGTTCATCAGCATCCGCATCGCGGCTTCGGTGGTCCAGCTCTTGCAGCTGAGCGCCGTGCCGGTCGGCGCCTCGATATGCCGGCTATTGTCGCGTCGATGGTGCATGACGCCTCCCTACCCGCTCGTCCCGAGCGAAGTCGAGGGGCGTGCTGCCTCTCAGGCATCCTCCCCGGCGACGATGCGCCGCACCGGCCCCGGCAGCCCGATCCAGTAGGCGAGCTCCGCCGGCCGATCGACCGCCCACACGCACAGGTCCGCGACCTTGCCGACCGTGATCGTGCCGATCTCCGCCTCGCGCCCCAGCGCCTTCGCCGCGCATCGCGTCATGCCGGCCACCGCCTCTTCCGGGGTGAGGCCGAACAGGGTGCAGGCCATGCTCATCATCAGGGTCGGCGAAAGGACTGGCGAGGTGCCGGGGTTGCAATCGGTCGCGATCGCCATCGGCACGCCATAGCGGCGAAGCAGATCGACCGGCGGCTTCTTCGTCTCCTTGAGCGCATAGAAGGCGCCGGGCAGCAGCACCGCCGCCATATGGGCCCGCGCCATCGCCGCCACGCCCTCCTCGTCGGCATGTTCCAGGTGATCGGCGGAAAGCGCGCGGAAATCGGCCGCCAGCTCGGCGCCGCGCAGATTGCTGAGCTGCTCGGCATGGAGCTTCAGCCAGAAGCCGTGGCGCCGCGCCGCCTCGAACAGCGCGCGCACCTCGTTGCGGGTGAAGCCGATCCCCTCGCAAAAGGCATCGACGGCTGTCACCAGCCGCCGTTCCGCCACGGCCGGGAGGATTTCCTCGATCGCCATCCGGACGAAGGCCGCGCGCTCCTCGCGATAGTCCGTCGGCAGCGCGTGGAGGGCGAGCAATGTGCGGTCGATCCGCACCGTCTCGGTCTCGCCGAGCCGCTTCGCCGCCTCCAGCATCTTGATCTCGGTCGCGGCGTCGAGCCCATAGCCCGACTTGATCTCGACGGTCGTGCAGCCGCCGCGCATCAGCGCGCGCAGCCGCGGGCGCGCCGCTTCGACCAGCTCGTCGCGCGATGCGGCGCGGGTCGCCGCGACGGTCGAGACGATCCCGCCGCCGGCCGCCGCGATCTCCTCATAGCTCGCGCCCTCGAGCCGCTGTTCGAACTCGCCGGCGCGGTTGCCGCCGAAGACGAGGTGGGTGTGGCAATCGATCAGCCCCGGCGTCACCCAGGCGCCGCCGAGCGGCTCGACCTTCTTCGCCTGATAGCCGGCAAGCTCGGTGCGCTTGCCGATGCGGACGATCCGTCCGTCCTGAATCCCGATCGCGCCGTTCTCGATCGCGCCGAAGGGCGCGTCGACGGCGGGATCCATCGTCGCGATATGGCAATCGACAAGAAGACGGTCCCACATGTCTCGCTTTCTACTCTGGCCCGCGTATAGGGGCAAAGCATGAGCTGGACGTCCATCGCCGATCTCATGGTCCGTGACGAAAGCGCGCCGATCGCCCTGATCGGCGCACCGCTGGAGGCCGGATCGGTGACGCCGGGCCGCTGCGACCTTGCCCCGGAGCGGCTGCGCGCGGCGATGAAGCGAATCTCGACCTATGATCTGGTCGAGGCGCTGGAGCTGGCCACGCCTGTCCACGACGCCGGCGACATCGCGGTCCAGACGAAGATGCCGAGCGAGGGCTTCGCCCCGATCCGCGACGCCGTCGCCGCCTGCGCCGCGCGCCACGATCTCACCTTGCTCGTCGGCGGCAACAATGCGGTCACCCGGCCCGGCGTCCACGGCCTCGGCCGGCCGCTCGCCGAGGTCGGGCTGATCACGCTCGACGCCCATTTCGACATGCGCGACACCGATCGTGGCCCGATGAACGGCAATCCGGTGCGCTGCCTCCTGGAAGACGGCCTGCCCGGCGCGAACATCTGCCAGATCGGCCTTGCTCCCTTCGCCAACACGCGCGGGATGCACGAGGACGCGCTCGCCGCCGGCATCGGCGTCTTCGACATCGATTTCGTCCTTGCCGAGGGGATCGAGGCGGCGATCGACGACGCGCTCGAGCGATTGAGCCATGTCGAGGCGCTCTATGTCGATTTCGACATCGACGTGATCGACCGCGCCCAGCTTCCCGGCGCGCCCGGCGCCCGGCCCGGCGGCCTTCCGGTCCACGATTTCTTCCGCGCCGCCCGCCGCCTTGCCGAAGAGCCGCGCGTCCGCATCGTCGATCTCACCGAATTCGATCCGGGCCTCGATGCGACCGATCTTTCGGCGCTCACCGCCGCGCGCTGGGTGGCGGAGATCCTCGCCGGCCATGCGAGGCGCGGATGAGCGGCGCCGATCCGGCCCTGGGCGATGCCTTCCGCCAGGCGATGCGCCGCGTCGCCGCGACGGTGAACGTCATCTCGATCTGCGTCGACGGCAAGCCGATGGGCATCACCGCCACCGCCGTCTCGTCGGTGTCGATGGACCCGCCGAGCCTGCTCGTGTGCATCAACCAGGCCGCCTCGCTCCACGCGCCGATGGGCGACATGAGCCATTTCTGCGTCAACGTCCTCCACGGATCGCAGGAGGAGGTCGCCCGCCTCTTCGCCGATCGCGCCCGCCATGCGCTTCGCTTCGCCTCCGGCGGCTGGGAGGAGGATGGCGACGGCCCGCCGCGCCTTCACGACGCGCAGGCGACGATCCTGTGCCGCCGGATCGACAGCCACAGCTTCGGCACCCATTCGATCTTCATCGGCGTCGTCGAGGAGGTGCGGGTGCGCGGCGACATCGATCCGCTCGTCTATCTCGACGGCGCCTTCCGGAGCTTCGCATCGTGACCGCGACCGATCCCGACGCCCTGTTCGACAGCTGGTTCGCCGAGGCGCGCGCGGCCGAGCCCAACGATCCCGACGCCATGTCGCTCGCGACCGCGACGGCGGATGGCGCGCCGTCGGTGCGGATGGTGCTGATGAAGGGGCACGACAAGCGCGGCTTCGTCTTCTACACCAACAGCCTCAGCCGCAAGGGCGACGAGCTCGCCGCCAATCCGCGCGCGGCCTTGCTCTTCCACTGGAAATCGCTGCGCCGCCAGGTCCGGATCGAAGGCCCGGTCGCGCCGGTGTCCGACGAGGAGGCCGACGCTTATTTCGCCTCGCGCTCGCGCGAATCGCAGCTCGGCGCCTGGGCGTCCGATCAGTCGCGCCCGCTCGCCAGCCGGACCTTGTTCGAGGCGCGCTACGAGATGACCGTGCTCGACCATGAGGGCCGCGACGTGCCGCGCCCGCCGCACTGGAAGGGCTATCGCGTCCGGCCCGAACGGTTCGAGTTCTGGACCGATCGACCGCACCGCCTGCACGAGCGCCGCCTGTTCGTCCGCGATGGCGAAGGCGGCGGCGAGGGCTGGCGCGAAAGCCTGCTCTATCCATGAGCGCGGCCGATCGCGCCCGTCTCACGACCCGCGCGGCGCTCGCCAGCGTCGCGGTCGCGCTGCTGCTGCTCGGCCTCAAGGTCTGGGCGGCGCTGGCGACCGGATCGGTGGCGATGCTCGGCTCGCTCGCCGATACCGCGCTCGACGTCATCGCCTCGCTCGTCACATTATTCGGAGTCCGCGTCGCGGCGCAGCCGGCGGACCGCGAGCATCGCTTCGGCCACGGCAAGGCGGAGGCGCTCGCGGCGCTCGTCCAGGTCGGCATCATCTCGGTCTCGGCGCTGGGCATCGCCTGGCGCGCGATCCAGCGGCTGATCGCCGGCGCGGAAACCGCCAATGCCGAAGACGGGATCATCGTGTCGGTCATCGCGCTCGTCGCGACCGGCTTCCTCATCGCCTATCAGCGCATGGTGATCCGTCGCACCGGATCGGTCGCGATCCGCACCGACAACGTCCATTACCAGAGCGACGTGCTGCTCAACCTGTCGGTGATCGCCGCGCTTGTGCTCGATCAATATGTCGGCCTCACCGGCGCCGATCCGGTCTTCGGAGTCGGCATCGCGCTCTGGCTGCTCTGGGGGGCGTGGCGCGCCTCGCTCCACGCGGTCGATCAGCTGATGGACAAGGAATGGCCGGACGACAAGAGGATGCGCTTCCTCGCCGTCGCCTCGGCCCGGCCGGAGGCGAAGGGCATCCACGATCTCCGCACGCGATCGAGCGGCGCGCATGATTTCGCGCAGTTTCACATCTGGATCGATCCGACGATGACGGTTCGCGAGGCGCACGACATCGTCGATGCGATCGAGGCCGATCTCGCCCGCGAATTTCCGGGCGTCGAGGTCATCATCCATGTCGATCCGGAAGGGCAGGTCGACAATCCCGGCAATCCGCTTCTCGAAACCGACGAAACCAGGGAGCCGATCCCCGAATGACCACGCTTCGCCTCGTTCAGGTCGATGCCTTCGCCGACAGGCCCTTCACCGGCAATCCGGCCGCGGTGATGCCGCTCGATTCCTGGCTCGACGATGCGACGCTCCAGGCGATCGCGATGGAGAACAACCTTTCGGAGACCGCCTTCACCATCCCGGCGGCGGACGGCGAGGCGGATTATGAGCTGCGCTGGTTCACCCCGGCGACCGAGGTCGTGCTGTGCGGCCATGCGACGCTCGCCAGCGGCCATGTCCTGATCGGCGACAGCGATCGCATCCGCTTCCGCACCCGCAAGGCCGGGATGCTGGAGGTCGCGAGGGATGGCGACGGCTATGCCATGTCGCTCCCGGCCTGGAAGCCGGAGCCGAGGCCGCTTCCCGCCATCGTCGCCGCGCTTGGCGTCACGCCGGTCGAAACGCTCTGGCATCCGCACCGCTACGGCGTCGTCGCGGTGGCGAGCGAGGCGGAAATCCACGCGCTCGCCCCCGATTTCAAGGCGCTTGCGGCCGAAGGCGACGTCCTCACCATCGTGACGGCGCCCGGGAGCGAGGCCGATGTCGTCAGCCGCGTCTTCGCCTGCGGCGCCGGCATCGACGAGGATCCGGTGACGGGCTCGGCCCATGCCGTCCTCACGCCTTATTGGGCCGCGCGCACCGGCCGCACCAGCTTCACCTACTTCCAGGCCAGCCGCCGCGGCGGCCACCTCACCGGCCGCCTCGAAGGCGACCGCGTCATCCTCGGCGGCCGGTGCGTGACCGTGATCGAAGGTACGATGACGATCTGAACCCAGGCGTCATGCCGGATCAGGTCCGGGGTGGCTGAGACGGCGCGGCGTCCGCCGGCCGCGCCTGCTCGGCGGCGATCCATTCGTTGATCTGCGCTTCGAGCACGTCGAGCGGCACCGATCCGTTCGCCAGCACCGCGTCGTGGAAGCGCCGCTCGTCGAACCGCGGCCCAAGCGCCTGTTCGGCGCGGTGGCGAAGCTCGATGATCTTGAGGCGGCCGATCATGTAGCCAAGGGCCTGGCCCGGCCAGCTGATATAGCGGTTCACCTCGGATTCGATGTTGCGGTCGGTGAGCGCGGTGTTGTCGCGCATGTACTGGATCGCGCGCGCCTTGTCCCAGCCATAGGCATGGATGCCGGTGTCGACGACGAGCCGGCACGCGCGCCACATCTGGTAGGAAAGCTCGCCCATCCGTCGTTCGGGCGTGTTGTAGACCCCCATCTCCTCGCCGAGGCTCTCGGCATAGAGCGCCCAGCCTTCGGTGAAGGCGGTGAACCCGGTGAAGTTCCGGCGGAACGGGGCGATGTCCATTTCCTGCTGGAGCGCGATCTGGAGATGGTGGCCGGGCACCGATTCATGGAGCGACAGCGCCGGAATCTCCCAGAGCGGCCGCTGGTCGAGATGCGAGGTGTTCACATAATAGGTCCCGGAAATCCCGGCCTCCGGGGAACCCGAGCCGTAATAGGCCGTGGTCGTCCCCTCCGCCGTCTCGGCCGGAATCTCGCGGATCGTGAAGGTGAGGCGCGGCAGCCGGCCGAACAGGCGCGGCAGCCAGGCGTCGACCTGCTTGTTGAACAGGGCCGATGCGGCCATCAACTGCTCGGCGCTGGTCGGATAGTAGCTCGGGTCGGTCCTGAGATGCTCGATGAAGGCCTCGCGGCTCGGATAGCCGGCCTCGCGCGCGACCCGGTCCATCTCGCTCCGGATGCGCGCGACCTCGTCGAGCCCGATCTGGTGGATCTGCTGCGGGGTCAGGTCGGTCGTGGTGTGCTCGCGCACCTGCAGCGCGTACCAGGCCGCGCCATTGGGCTGGGCCGACACGCTGTCCACCCGCGCGCAATGCGGCAGATAATCGCGCGTGTAGAAATCGAGATGCTTCCGATAGGCGGGGTTGATCACCTCCGTGATGATCTGCCGCGCCCGCGCCTGCAGCGCCGCCCAGTCGGCATCGCCGATCGTCGACGGCTTCGGCCGGGTGAACGGCTCGTAGAAATGCGACTTCGTCGGGTCGCTCTCGATCACGCCGGAAATCGTGCGCTCATAGCCGCCGAGCACCGAACAGGGCAGCACGAAGCCGCCCCGCACCGCATTGGCCGTGATCGCCAGCGCCTGATCGTTGAGGCGGGGATATTGGGCGATGCGGGTGAGGTAGCTCTCATAATCGTGGCGGTCGCGGAAGGGCAGGCCGGTGGCGAGGCCGGCAAAGCCCTGGTGCCAGCCGTAATAAGTGGTGAAGAGCATGTCGCGCTGGCCGAAGCCGCTCTCCTCGATCGTCTCGCCGAGCATCCGCAGCAGGATCGCTCGGTTGACCCGGTCCGTCGGGCTCAGCGCATCGGCCGGGATCGCCTGGATCTGGTCGCGGAACGTGCGCGCCTGGCGGACATGGGCCGCGCGCGCCTCGGGCGACAGGTCGTCGATCCGGTCATCATAGTCGCGCACGCCGAGCGCGGTCGCCTGCGTCGGATTTTCGCGCAGCAGCCACTGGTAGTGCGCGTCCATGATGCGGTGGAAATCGTCGGCCGGCGTCGCATAAGCGGGCGCGGCCGAGGCGAGCAGCGCCGCTGCGAGAAAGGTCATTCGCATATCGGTCTTCCCCTTTTCTCCCCACCCTAGCCGCGCGCGACGAGCGATCAAGGCGTGCGGCGGTGCCTTGCATTGGTCGAGCCGGCCGTGCTTGGATCGCGCCGAGGGGAGAACGGCCATGGCGACGCTTGCCGGAACGTCCGAACGCGGTCCCGTGCAATCGCTTGCGCCGGACCTGATCGAGCGCGTGATCGCCGCCGGCGCCGCGCTGATGCTCGCGCTGCTTCTCGCGGCGGTGGCGCGCGGCCATTCGCAGTGGCGCGATGTGCCGGCGCTCGTCTGGCTCCATCTCGGCACGATCGCGGTCGCGCTGGCGATCACGCCGGCGATGATGCTGCGGCGGCGGGGCGATCGGCTCCACCGGCGGCTCGGCTGGGTCTGGGCGGCCGCGATGTTCGCCACCGCCCTCATCAGCCTTGGCGTGCGGACCATCCGCCCCGGCCATTTCAGCCTCATCCACCTCTTTTCGGTCATGACGCTGGTCAGCGTGCCCCTCATCCTGGTGACCGCGCGGCGGCACAAGGTCGCGCGTCATCGCCGCACGGTGCGCGGGCTGCTGATCGGCGGCCTGATGGTCGCCGGCTTCTTCACCCTGGTGCCGAGCCGGCTGCTCGGCCACTGGCTGCTGGGCTGAGCGACGCGCGCGAAAAGGCTGGCGCCCCCGCCATTTGCCGCTAGCTTTCGCGCTTTCGCCGCCCGGAACCACGCATGACCACGCACGCAACCGCCGAAAACCCCACTTATCCCTCGCAAAACCCCGATCCCGCGGACCGCGCCTTCCTTGGCCATCCCAAGGGGCTCGGCTATCTCGCATTCGCCGAGGGGTGGGAGCGCTTCTCCTATTACGGCATGCAGACGCTGCTCGTCCTCTACATGACGCAGCAATTGTTCACCCCCGGCCATGTCGAGAATATCGCCGGATTTCCGGCCTTTCGGTCCTTCATCGAATGGCTCTATCGCGGCCATCTCGATCCGCAGCCGCTCGCCTCGGCGACGTTCGGGCTCTATGCCGGCCTGGTCTATCTGACGCCGCTCGCCGGCGGGCTGATCGCCGATCGGCTGATCGGCCGCACGCGCACCATCACCATCGGCGCCCTGCTGATGGCGCTCGGCCATTTCCTGATGGCGTTCGAGGTGAGCTTCCTGCTCGCGCTGCTCTGCCTGCTCGTCGGCGTCGGCTGCTTCAAGGGCAATATCGCAACCCAGGTCGGCGAGCTTTACGGGCCGGACGACCTGCGCCGCGCCGATGCCTTCCAGATCTTCCTGCTGTCGGTGAACATCGCCGTCATCATCGCGCCGCTGGTCTGCGGCTATCTCGGGCAGGAGGTCGCCTGGCACTGGGGCTTCGGGGCGGCCGGCGTCGGCATGCTCATCGGGCTCGGCGTCTATCTGTCCGGGCTGCGCTGGCTTCCGGCACAGGCGGGCCGCGCGCGCAAGGGGGAGGCGCGGCCCGCCCACCCGCCGCTCGTCAAGGGCGACGGCCTCAGGATCCTCGTCCTTGTCCTTCTGCTGCCGCTTCTGATGCTGGCCGCGGTCGGCAACCAGGAGATTTTCAACGCCTATCTGGTCTGGGGCGACGCCAATTTCGATCTCTCCTTCTTCGGCCACCATTTCCCGGTCAGCTTCCTGATCTCGCTCGATGCCTTCATCTCGACGGGCATGATCTTCCTCTCGCTCGTCTTCTGGCGCTGGTATGGCACGCGCTGGCAGGAGCCGGACGAGATCACCAAGGTCACGATCGGCACGCTCATTTCCGCGCTCGCCCCGCTCGCGCTTGCGCTCGCCGCGTGGCAGCAGGCGGCGACCGGCGCGAAGATCGGCCTTGGCTGGGCGCTGGCCTTCCACATTCTCAACGATATCGGCTTCGCCAACGTCTTTCCGGTCGGCATCGCGCTCTATTCGCGCGCCAGCCCGCGCGCCGTGGCCGGGTTGATGATCGGCGTCTATTATGTCCACCTGTTCGCCTGCAACATGCTGGTCGGCAAGCTCGGCGGCTATCTGTCCAGCATGGAGCCGGGCCGGTTCTGGCTGATGCACGCGGCGCTGGTCGGGGCCGGCGGGGTCGGCCTGCTCGCCGCCCGCTCCTTCGCCGGCCGGATCCTTGCGCCGAGCAAGTCCGATGACGCGGCGCCGGCGGCCGCCTAGGCCGGGGGCGCGAACTTCTCGGGCAGCGGGAAGAGGGTGACGAGGCGGGCGAGCAGGGCCCGATCGCCCTCCACCACGAGCGCGCCATCGGCTTCGAGCGCCTCGGCGGGGACGCCGCCATAGATGAGGCCCGCGATCGCCGTGGCGGGGCCGGAGAGGACCAGATCGGCACCGTCCGGTTCGCCGCGCGCCACGCTGAGGCCCCCGCCGGCGATCCGCATCCGGAAACGCTCGGCGCCGATGCGAAAGCCGATCTCGGCCTCGATCCCGGCAAGACGCGCGGGATCGTTCATCGTCCGGAACGAGAGCATCAGCGAGGTCGCCGACAGCGGAAGCGTCGGATCGTGCGAGGGCGATCGCGTCGCCCAGCGGCCGAGCGTCTGGATGATCGGCTCGGCCTCATAGCCCCATTCGGTGAGCTCATAGACCTGCGTCGACGCCGGCGGGGGGAGCCGGCGGCGCGCCACGATCCCCTGCGCCTCCAGTCCGGCGAGCCGCTGGGTGAGCACATTCGCGCTGATCCCGGGCAGGTCGGCGCGAAGATCGCCGAAGCGCTTGGGCCCCAGCATCAGCTCGCGGATGACGAGCAGCGCCCAGCGCTCGCCGATGAGGTCAAGTGCGTGGGCCGTGCCGCAGGCGTCGTTGTAGAGCCGCCGCGACGGGCCGTGCCTTACGTCAGTTATATTTTCTAACTTCATAGTTGTATAATATAACGATCCCGGGCATGAAAGGCAAGTTCCGAGTCGCGAGGCGATTCGAAAGGACGAGACGGAGAGAGCCGATGCCCGACCTGAAGCCTGCCCGCGCGATGGCGGCCGCGAGCACGAGCCGCATGCCGGACGAGAGCGCGGATTACCGGCGCGCTCGAACCGAGCTCCTCGCCGAGGAGATCGAGCTGCGCCGGCAGATCGCCCGCGTCGCGGCGCAGCGCCGCGCGCTGCCGCCGGGCCCGATCGCCAGGGATTATCGCCTGCGCGATCAGGACGGCCGCGAGATCGGCCTTGCCGACCTGTTCGGCCGGCACGACACGCTCTTCACCTATTTCTGGATGTTCGGGCCCGATCGCGCCCGGCCCTGCCCGATGTGCACCGCCTTTCTCGGCTCGATCGACATACCGGCGCGCGACATCGAGCAGCGGCTTTCGATCGCCGTCCTCAGCCGATCGCCGGTGGCGCGCCAGATCGCCTTTGCCCGCGAGCGGGGGTGGCGCAACCTGCGCTTCTACGAGACGATCGGCGACGATTTCGCCCGCGATTTCGGCGCGCTCGACGAGGATGGAGACGAAGGCGCGGCGGTGATCGTCTGGCGGCGCGACGGCGACGAGGTTCGCCTGTTCTGGGCGGCCGAAGGCGGCGCGGAGACCGCCGATCCGGGGACCGATCCAAGCCTCGCGCCCGATCCGGTGCCGCTGTGGAACATCCTCGATCTGACGCCGGCCGGCCGCGCGCCCGATTGGTATCCCTCGCTCGACTATCCCGCTTGAACCCAATCCATGCACGAAGGAGCCATTGCCATGTCACGCCTGATTTTCGTGAACCTTCCGGTGGCGGATCTTCCCGCCGCGCGCGCCTTCTACGAGGCGATCGGTTTCACCAACAACCCGACCTTCACCGACGAGACCGCCGCCTGCATGGTGCTCTCCGACGTGATCCATGTCATGCTGCTGACGCACGACAAGTTCGCCCAGTTCACGCCGAAGCGGATCGCCGACGCGCATGAGACGAGCGAGGTGCTGATCTGCATCTCCGCCGGCAGCCGCGAGGAGGTGGATGCGATCACGGACAAGGCGATCGCCGCCGGCGGCCGCGAACCGCGCGAGAAGCAGGATTACGGCTTCATGTACGGCCGCAGCTTCGAGGATCCCGATGGGCATGTCTGGGAACCGATGTGGATGGACCTCCAGGCCGCGCAGGCGGCGATGCAGGGCGAGCCAGCCATCGCCTGACGGTGCATTTCAGCGGAAGGGCCGATCATGATCTATGTGGACGGATTCGTCGCGGCGGTGCGGGCCGACAGGAAGGACGATTATCGGGCGCATGCCGCCAGGATGTCCGGCATCTTCTTCGAATGCGGCGCGCTTCGCGTCGTCGAGACCTGGGGCGATGACGTGCCCGACGGCAAGCGCACCGATTTTCGCCGCGCCGTTCAGGCCGAAGATGGGGAAGTCGTCCTCTTTTCCTGGATCGAATGGCCTTCGAAGGAGGCGCGCGACGCCGGCTGGAAGACATTGATGGCGGACCCGCGCATGCAGCAAGGCGAGGCGCCGCCGTTCGACGGCAAGCGAATGATCTATGGCGGATTCGCGCCGATGCTCGACGAGCGCGCCTGAAGAGGAGGATAAGATGGCCGACACTTTCTTCTGGTATGAGCTGATGACGTCCGATCTGGACGCCGCGATCGATTTCTACACCCGCGTCGTCGGCTGGACGGTCGAAGATCATCCCAACAGCGCGCTCGTGGGCGTTCGCTACGCAATCCTGTCCGCCGAGGGGCAGGGGGTTGCCGGCGCCATGCAGCTCACCGACGACATGACGGCGGGCGGCGCGCGGCCGACCTGGCTCGGCTACATCCATTGCGCCGACGTCGATGCCCGCGCGAAGGCGATCGCGGAGGCGGGCGGCACCATCCATGTGCCGCCGATGGATATCCCCAATGTCGGCCGCTTCGCCCTCGCGACCGATCCGGGCGGCGCCTATTTCTACATCATGGCGCCCCAGCCGCCCGAGGGCGAGGCGCCGCCGGAAGCGCTCGCGCCGACCACGCCCGGCAAGTTCAGCTGGCACGAGCTTTATTCCAGCCTCGGCGACAAGGCGGCCTTCGATTTCTACGCCGGCCAGTTCGGCTGGGAGACGATGCACGAAATGCCGATGGGCGAAATGGGCACCTATCGCATCTTCGGCGCGGACGGCGTGCAGATGGGCGGGATCATGAAGAAGCCGGATCAGGTGCCGATGTCCGCGTGGGGCTTCTACACGAATGTCGAGGCGATCGACGCCGCGGTCGATCGGGTCAAGGCCAATGGCGGCCAGATCGTGAACGGGCCGATCGAGGTGCCGGGCGGCAGCTGGATCGTCCAATGCGTCGATCCGCAGGGCGCACATTTCTCGCTCACCGCGCCGGGCCGCTGAGCCGATTTCGAAGGAGAAGGATGATGTCCGACAAGATCACGCCGTGCCTGTGGTTCAACCATGACGGCGAGGAAGCCGCCAATTTCTACGTGAGCCTGCTGCCCGACAGCCGCGTCACCCGGATCGTCCGCGCGCCCGTCGACACGCCTTCGGGGCCGAAGGGCTATCCGATGGTGGTCGAATTCACGCTGGCGGGCCGGCCCTATGTGGCGCTCAACGGGGGGCCGATGTTCAAGCATAGCGAGGCGGTTTCGTTCATGATCCACACCGAGGATCAGGAGGAGACGGACCGGCTGTGGAACGCGATCACCGGCAATGGCGGCGAAGCGAGCGTATGCGGCTGGTGCAAGGACAAATGGGGCCTGTCGTGGCAGATCACGCCGCGCCGCCTGCTCGAGCTCACCATGAATGACGATCCCGGCGTCGCCAGCCGGGCGATGGCGGCGATGATGACGATGGGGAAGATCGACATTGCCGCGGTCGAGCGCGCCGCCTTCGATCGGGAAGCGGCGGCCTGAAGCCGCAAACGCCCCTCTCCCGGCGCGGGAGAGGGGCTTGCGGGCTCAGAGGGTCACCTCGGCGACCTTTTCCTTGTAGGTCTGCTTGGGGTCGGCGCCGGTCAGCCACTGGATCGCGGCGCCCAGCGGCGTCGCGTTGAGCCAGATTTTCGCGCTTTCCGGATCGAAGCGGAGCAGCGCCAGCCTGGGATCGTCCTTGCCGCCGTCGAACCAGGCGGCGACATAGGGGTTCCACAGCCGGTCGACGACCGCGCGATCGGTGTCGCCGGCAAGCCGGCCCGCGATGCTCGCGAACAGGTCGTGACCGCGGCCGGTGAAGGTGGCGATCGCCTCGCGCGGCGCCTCCAGCGCCTGGACGAGATCGGTGTCGCGCGCCGTGAACACCCACAGCGGCCCGCCTTCCTCGCCTTCCATAAGCGCGGTCATCGGCCGCAACGCGCCCTCGCCGTTGCCGCCGAGCCCCAGCATCAACGTCCGCTCGCTCTTCAGTTCGCTCCAGAATTTCCGCGTGATTTCCGCATCCTCGGCCATGTCCGCATCTCCTTTCGAAAGGCCAAGCGGACGAGGGCGCGCGCGGTTCCCTTGGTTGCGGTGCGACGAATGTCGCTGGTCGACACGCGCTTGCCTGCCGGAGCCAAGTGGGGCAGCGTCCGCCTCACCGAATGGGGGAACTTTCCGATCATGCTCAAGGGTCTCGCCGCGCTTTCGATCCTGCTCGCCTCCACCAGTGCGCTCGCCGCGCCGGCCAGGCCGGGCGCAAACGCACCCACCTGGGATGTCAACGCGCCGCCGGGGCAGCGCCTGCGCGAGGTCCGGCTCGATGTCCGCGAGGGCACCTGGATGAATGTCGATGTGAGCCCCGACGGCCGCTCCATCGCCTTCGATCTGCTCGGCGATCTCTACATCATGCCGATCGACGGCGGCACGCCGCGGCGGCTGACCTCCGGCCTTGCGTTCGACATGCAGCCGCGCTTCTCGCCGGACGGGCGCCAGATCGCCTACACCTCCGATCGCGGCGGCGGCGACAATATCTGGGTGATGAACGTCGACGGCAGCGGCGCGCACCAGATCACCCATGAAAGCTTCCGCCTGCTCAACGCGCCGACCTGGAGCCCGGACGGCCGATTCATCGCCGCGCGCAAGCATTTCACGACCGGCCGCTCGCTCGGCACCGGCGAGATCTGGCTCTACGACGCCAGCGGGCGCGGCGACGGCATCGCACTCGTGGAGCGGCCCAACCAGCGCTACCAGAAGGAGCTCGGCGAGCCGACGTTCAGCCATGACGGCCGCTTCATCTATTTCAGCCGCAACACGACGCCCGGCGACATTTTCGAATATGCGCAGGATTCGAACCAGGAAGTGTTCGCGATCGAGCGCTACGACATGGCGACCGGCGAGCGGACCCAGGTCGCCGGCGGGCCCGGCGGCGCGGTCCGCCCGCAGCCGTCGCCCGACGGGCAATGGCTCGCTTATGTCCATCGCACCGGCGGACATAGCCACCTTTACGTGAAGAACCTGCAGAGCGGCGAGGAGCGGCAGGTCTATGCCGATCTCGATCAGGATCTCCAGGAAACCTGGGCGGTCCACGGCGTCTATCCCGACATGGGCTGGACTCCCGACAGCCGCACCATCGTCTTCTGGGCCGGGGGCCGCATCCGCCGGGTGAACATCGATGGATCGGGCGTTGCCGAAATCCCGTTCCATGTCGCCGACACGCGCGTCGTCATCGATCCGCCGCGCCCGTCGATCGAGGTTGCGCCCGACACGTTCCAGACGCGGATGCCGCGCTTCGCCAGCGTCTCTCCTGACGGCAGCCGGGTGGTGTTCGAAACGCTCGGCCGGCTCTACATCCGCGACCTCGCCGGCAACGGGGCGCCGCGGCTGCTGACGCCCCGCGATTCGGATTTCCAGCTGTGGCCGAGCTGGTCGCGCGACGGCAGCCGGATCGTCTTCGTCTCCTGGAATGATGAGCGGCTCGGCGAAATCCGTTCGATCGCGGCCGATGGCGGCGACATGAGGACGCTCTCGCAGCATCCGGGCCACTATCGCCATCCGCGCTTCTCGCCCGACGGCGCGACCATCGTCTATGAGCTCACGGGAGGCCAGGGGCTGACCTCCAACCGCTGGTCGGAGGACACCGGAATCTTCCGAATGCCGGCGACCGGCGGCGCGGCGACGAAGATCACCGGCGACGGCTCGAACCCGCAATTCGGCGCGGCCTCCGACCGCATCTTCCTCGAGACCCGCGAGGGCGGCAAGGACAAGCTGATCAGCGTCGACCTGCTCGGCGGCAACCGGCGCACCCACGCGCAGGGCGAAATGGTCACCGAGTTCGAAGTGTCGCCCGACGGGCGCACGCTCGCCTATCGCCAGAATTACAACGTCTTCGTCACCCCCTTCTTCGATGGCGCGGCGACGGTGGAGCTTGGCGAGAATACCGGCCAGCTCCCGGTCGCGCGCGCGACCGGAGACGGCGGCATGTATCCGGCCTGGTATGCCGGCGGTCGCTCGCTCGCCTGGAGCGAGGGGCCGACGCTGTTCACCGGCGACGTCGCCGCGATGCTCGCGCCGGGCGGCTCCTACGCCGCGCCGCGCACCGGCACCTCGCTCGCAATCTCGGTCACCGCCGATCGCCCGACCGGCACGGTGGCGCTCACCGGCGCGCGCATCGTCACCATGGCGAGCGACGATGGCGGAGTCATCGAGAACGGCACGATCGTGATCGAGGGCAACCGCATCCGCGCCGTCGGCCCGGCCGGATCGGTCGCGATCCCTGCCGGCGCGCAGCGGATCGACGTGACCGGCAAGACGATCATCCCCGGCATGATCGACGGACACGCCCACGGGCCGCAGGGCGAGGACGATCTCGTGCCCCAGCAGAACTGGTCGGCGATGTCGCACCTCGCCATGGGGATCACCACCGTCCACGATCCCTCAAGCACGGCGAGCGAGATTTTCCCCGCCGCCGAGATGCAGCGCGCCGGGCTGATCCTCGCGCCGCGCACCTTCTCCTCGGCCGAGATCATCTACGGTGCGCGGGCGCCCGATCGCTATGCGCGGATCGACAGCTATGAAGATGCGCTCAGCCACATCCGCCGGCTCCAGGCCGAGGGCGCGCATTCGGTGAAGAATTACAACCAGCCGCGCCGCGACCAGCGGCAGCAGATCACCTCCGCGGCGCGCGCCCTCAACATCCTCGTCGTGCCGGAGGGCGGATCGCTGTTCCAGCTCGACGTCACCCATATCCAGGACGGCAATTCGACGCTGGAGCACAATTTCCCGCAGCGCGTCTATTATGAAGACCTGCTGAGCCTGTGGTCGCAGACCCGCGTCGCCAACAATCCGACGCTGGTCGTCAGCTATGGCGGCCTTGCCGGCGATCCCTATTGGACCGCCGCATCGCCGATGTGGAACCATCCCTTGCTCAGCCGCCACACGCCGCCGCAGGTGCTCGCCGGCCGGGTGCGCGGCGTGACCGCGCCCGACGACCAATATGCCGATCCCTATAGCGCGCGGATGAGCCATGAGCTCTATCAGCGCGGCGTGCTGATCGCGATCGGCGGCCATGGGCAGCAGCCGGGCATGTCGGATCATTGGGACCTCTGGAGCCATGTCCGCGGCGGCACCTCGCCGCTGGAGGCGCTCCGCCACGCCACGATCGATCCAGCGCGGATCTACGGCTTTTCGGATATCGGCAGCCTCGAACCCGGCAAGCTCGCCGATCTCGTGATCCTCAACGACAATCCGCTCGAGAATATTCGCAACAGCGACCATATCGACAAGGTGATGCTGAACGGGCGGCTCTACGAAGCGGCGACCCTGAACGAAGTGGTCACCGGCAATCGCCGGCGCCAGTCCTATTTCTGGGAAGGGCCGAACGGCAGCGGCACCGGCCCGGCGCCGGCGTCGGCGGATGGAGAGGACTGAGCGGGCACTGCCGGACGGCGGCGGATCATGCTATAAGGCGAAGCGGCAGGGGGGTCTGGAAGGAGGCCAACCATGTCGCAGCAGGTCCACGAGCCGGCGGCCATGCCGACGCCCGACACGGCGATCGATACCCGCCACGAGTTGATCTCGTCCCGCAGGGTCGAGGGCACGCCGGTCTACAACCGCGCCGAAAAGAAGCTCGGCACGATCCATTCGGTGATGATCGACAAGCGCAGCGGCGCGGTCGCTTATGCGGTGCTCTCGTTCGGCGGGTTCCTCGGCATCGGCGAGCGCGTGACGCCTGTGCCGTGGCCGGTGCTCACCTACAGCGTCGACCTCGACGCCTATGTGATCGACCTTAGCCGCGAGCAGCTCGCCGCGGCGCCGAGCCTCAGGCTCGATCATGCGGATCGACCGCAGAGCGGCGATTATGCCGACATCAAGGGCTATTACGAGGAAATGCGCTGGTGGGGCCTGTAGCGCGGCGGCTCAGGCGGCCGGCTCGATCACGATCTCGCTGCTGAGCGAATTGGCGATGAAGCACGCCTCGTGCGCTTCATGGTGGAGCCGATCGAGCGTCGCCGCGTCCGGCGCGGCGCCGGCGAAGGCGATGCGCGGCCGCAGGACGATCCGGACGACCGCCATGCGGCCCGGCGAGATCCGGCCCATCTCGCCCTCCGCCTCGTCGACATAGGACCCGACCTCGAACCCAGCCTTGTGCGCGACCCACAGGAAGGAGAGCATGTGGCAGGACGAGGCCGCCGCGACGAGCGCTTCCTCGGGATCGACCGCGGCCGGATCGGACATCGGCACCGGCACGACATCGGGCGAGGACGAGCCCGGGACGATCGCGCCGCCGTCGAACGTCCAGCTGTGCCGACGGCTGTAGCGGCCGTTCGCCGCGCCGTCGTTCGACCATTGGATCTTCGCGTAATGTTTGTGGCTCATGCGCTGGCGCGCTTGCGATCGGCGGCGGGAAACATGTCCTCGACCGCATCGGTTGTCGAAGCGGCGCGATTCGTGTTGCGCGCCGCCTTGCCCTTGTCGGGCGCCGGCGTCGCGATCAGGATCGCCTCGTCGGCCGGTCGGGCCAGCGCTTCGCGGCGGGCGAGCCGGCCCTCGATCCCGGCGCCGGCGGCAATGCTGATCGTCTCATAGGCGACGTCGCCGGCGATCCGGCCGGTCGATTCGACGACGACGATGCGCGCCTCCACCCGACCCTCGACCCGGCCCGCGATCCGGGCTTCCTCGGCAACGATGTCGCCGGCGATCGTGCCGGTCGCGCCCTCGATCAGCGTCTCGCAGCGGACATTGCCCTCGATCCGACCGTCGACATGGAGCGGGCCGGTGGTGGAAACGTCGCCACCGATCGTCATTTCAGGGCCGATGAAGGACAGGCCGCCCGTTCCGGCGCGTGGTCGCGCCATCCTGTCCTGGGTGCGTGAGAACATCGCCGGCCCCCTTCCTCGCTGAACGCGACTATTGCCGGAGCGCGTGGCGGGATCAAGCGGAGAGACGGCAATGCGGCTGGCGAATTTTCGGGAGGGGGCGGGCAGGGCAGGCCCCGAACCGAAATGGGGGCCGGCATCGCTGCCGGCCCCCACTGTCCCCGCGCGGAGGATCGTCAAGCCTGGAGAGGCGAGACGGCCGCGCTGGGCGGTTTCGAACATCGTCGGATGCAGGAACCGGGGGTTCCGCCATCCTCGACATTCCGGGTCCATCCCGGGCTTGCGCCCGTTCCGGTTGCCCGCTGGCTCCCCGTCAGGGCCGGGGCCCTGGCGGTTCGCCGCTGGCGGGTGAACGGTCCGAAGACCATTCCTTCGCCTTCGCTTCACCGCCGCCGAAGCGTTGGTTCCGCAGCCGGCGAAATCCTTTGGCCGAAGCCGCCGATCCGCCTGGCGGTAGAGGGACCGAAATCCCGCATCCCGCCATGACGCCTCGGGACCGAAGTCCACTCCGCGTCCGGCAGTCCGTCCGGGACCGGGGGTCCCTTTCGTCCTGCCCGATCTCCCGTCCGGCCGAAGCCTTTCGGGACATCGTGGGCGCTTACGAAGCCTGCCGTCCGCATCCGCTTTGGCAAGGCCGTCGCGTCCGCATCGCGGCGGCTTCGTCAGCCGCCCCGCCTTCGCGTCATCGCTTCGTCGCCTGGTGGGCAGGAAGCCTGTTTCGCTCGGGCCGTGGCTGGGAAGGCTTTCGTCCGTTTCCGGCCGATCGTCTCTGCCACGAACCGAAGCTGTCACGAAAAATGAGTCGCACCAAGCGCATTGTGCCTGTGGAAAACGAGGATAACGGGCATAAGTGCGCGGCCCGCAAAATGCGTCAATGCGCGGTCGGCGCGTCCCCGGATTCGTCCGCGCGCCCTTCGCGCAGGCCCTGTTCCAGCCCTTCGAGGAAGGCGCGAAGCCCCTCTCGCGCGGCATCCCGCACGGCGCCGACGATCGCCTCGCCATCGATGTCGAGCCGGGCGCTGAACTCCGGTCGCGGCTCCGGCCTCGCCGCGCGCGTCGCCCCGGTCAGCGCCGCGGCGGCAAGGCCGCGAACGAAAGGATTGTCCGCGGCCTCGATCGCCTTCTTCGCCTTCTTGCGCGCCTTTTTCGGGATCTTCACCCCGGCGATCTTCTTCGGAATCTTCACCTTGGCCATGGCCTGTCTCCTCGTGTCTTAATATGGTAAGACACCGAGGAGATGCAAGCCCGCCCTCAGAAGCGAAGCGGCGTCACCCGCTTCACGCCCGGAATCGCCGCCAGCGACCGGGCGAGCGCCGGCTCGATCCGTCCGTCGACCGAGACCAGCGCGACCGCCTCGCCACCCGCGGCGCGCCGGCCGAGGTGGAAGGTCGCGATGTTGATCGCGGCCTCGCCGAGCAGGCTGCCGAGCCGACCGATGAAGCCCGGCGCGTCCTCGTTGACGATGTAGATCATGTCGCCGGCAAGCTCCGCCTCGATCGCGATCCCGAACATGTCGACGAGGCGCGGCGCCGCGTTGCCGAACAGGGTGCCGGCGACCGAGCGCGCGCCGGCATCGGTTTCGACCGTTACCCGCACGAGCGTGTGATAATCGCCCTCCCCGGCGTGGCGGACCTCGCGCACGTCGAGCCCGCGCTCCTTCGCCAGGAACGGGGCGTTCACCATGTTCACCGTGTCCGAATAGACCTTCATCAGGCCGGCGAGCACAGCGCCGGTGATCGGCTTCTGGTTGAGCTCGGCGGCCGCGCCCTCGACCTCGATGGAAACGCTGCGGATCGCCTCGCCTTCGAGCTGGCCGACGAGGCTGCCGAGTTGCTCGGCGAGCGCCATATAGGGCTTCAGCTTCGGCGCTTCCTCGGCCGACAGGGACGGCATGTTGAGTGCGTTGGAGACGCCGCCGCGGACCAGGAAATCGGCCATCTGCTCGGCGACCTGGATCGCGACATTGACCTGCGCCTCGGTGGTCGAGGCGCCGAGATGCGGCGTCGCCACGAGGCCCGGCGTCCCGAACAGCGGGTTATCCTGCGCCGGCTCCTCGACGAAGACGTCGAGCGCCGCGCCGGCGATATGGCCGGCCTCCAGCCCGAGCTTCAACGCCGCCTCGTCGATCAGGCCGCCGCGGGCGCAGTTGATGATGCGGACGCCCTTCTTCGTCTTCGCAAGGTTGGCGGCCGACAGGATGTTGCGCGTCTGATCGGTCAGCGGCGTGTGCAGGGTGATGAAATCGGCGCGGGCGAGGAGCTGATCGAGCTCGACCTTCTCGACGCCTAGCTCGAGCGCGCGCTCCGGCGTCAGGAAGGGATCGTAGGCGATCACCTTCATCCGAAGGCCAAGCGCCCGATCCGCGACGATCGAGCCGATATTGCCGCAGCCGATCAGGCCGAGCGTCTTGCTGGTCAGCTCGACGCCCATGAACCGGTTCTTCTCCCACTTGCCGGCCTGGGTTGAGGAGTCGGCCTGGGGCAGCTCGCGGGCGAGCGCGAACATCAGCGCGATCGCGTGCTCGGCGGTCGTGATCGAATTGCCGAACGGTGTGTTCATCACCACGACGCCACGCGCGGTGGCGGCGGGGATGTCGACATTGTCGACGCCGATGCCGGCGCGGCCGATCACCTTGAGGTTCGGCGCGGCGGCGAGCACGTCCGCGGTGACCTTGGTCGCCGATCGGATCGCGAGCCCGTCATAATCGGGCAGGATCGCCTTCAACTCATCCTTCGTGAGGCCGGGCTTCTCGTCGACCTCGACCCCGTTGGCGCGGAAGATCTCGGCGGCCTTGGGATCCATTTTGTCGGAGATGAGGACTTTGGGCATTGGGTTTTCCTTGGGTCAGGTGTGCTCCTGCGAAAGCAGGAGCACGGAATGCGGCGGAGAGCTGGGCTCCCGCTGTCGCAGGAGCACGGGGAGCTAGGAGGCTTTGGCCTGGGCGTAGGCCCAGTCGAGCCACGGCCCGAGCGCCTCGATATCGGCGGCATCCACCGTCGCGCCGCACCAGATGCGAAGCCCCGGCGGCGCATCGCGATATCCGGCGATGTCGTACGCCGCGTCCTCCGCCTCCAGGCTTGCCGCCATCTTCTTGATGAACGGCTCGTCGGCGCCGGCGACCGTCAGGCAGACGCTCGTCTTCGACCGGATCGCCGGATCGGCCGCGAGATGGCCCAGCCACGCGCGCGATTCGACGATCGCGTCGAGCGCGGCGGCATTGGCCTCGCAGCGCGCGATCAGCGCGGGAAGGCCGCCAATGTCCTTCGCCCACTCAAGCGCCCAGATCGCGTCCTCGACGGCAAGCATCGAGGGCGTGTTGATCGTCTCGCCCTTGAACACGCCCTCGGCGAGCGCCCCTTTCGACATCAGCCGGAAGACCTTCGGCAGCGGCCAGGCCGGCGTGTGGCTTTCCAGCCGCTCGACCGCGCGCGGGCCGAGGATCAGCACGCCGTGCGCGCCCTCGCCACCGAGCACCTTCTGCCACGAGAAGGTGGCGACATCGATCCTGTCCCACGGCAGATCATAGGCGAAGACCGCGCTGGTCGCGTCGGCGAAGCTGAGGCCCTCGCGATCCCCGGCGATCCAGTCGCCATCGGGGACGCGCACGCCGGAGGTGGTGCCGTTCCAGGTGAAGAGGACATCGTTCGACCAGTCGACCTGGCCGAGATCGGGGAGCCGGCCGTAATCGGCGCGGATCACGGTCGGATCGATCTTCAGCTGCTTGACCGCATCGGTCACCCAGCCTTCGCCGAAACTTTCCCAGGCGAGCGCCGTCACCGGGCGCGCGCCGAGCATCGTCCACATCGCCATTTCGAAGGCGCCGGTATCGCTGCCCGGAACAATGCCGATTCGGTGCGTCGCGGGAAGCCGCAGCACGTCGCGCATCAGATCGATGCAATATTGGAGTCGCGCCTTGCCGATCTTCGATCGGTGCGAGCGGCCGAGCGAGCCGGTGGCGAGATGTTCGGGAGACCAGCCCGGCGGCTTCGCGCAGGGACCGGAAGAGAAATAAGGGCGCGCCGGGCGCACCTCAGGCTTCATTGCAGTCATTTCAACGACTCTCCTTCCAGAGAGCCCGCACCGCGTTGGGGCGGCGTGGCCCGTCGACGGCCCTAGAGGCACGCGCCGCTCGTCGCAAGCCGCTTTCGCTTCGACTCGCCTGCGGTTGACCCGGCCGCGGCCGGACCGCCACGATTCGCGGCGTGACGCGGGGGATGATCTTGGGGGCTCTGGCGCTGCTGCTTGCGGGCTGCATCCCGCATGGCAGCCGCAACCTGCCCCCGCCGCGCCACGGATCGCGCCCGCCCGCGCAAGGGCAGGGGTCGGCGGTCTCGCTGCGCCAGTGCCTCAGCGGCCTGGCCCGCGCCGACATACGCTACCGGCTGCTCGACGGCCGGCAGGCGGGCGGCTGCACCACGGTCAACACGGTCCAGCTCACCGACATCGGTGTTCCGGTCACCAATCTCGGTGCGATGACCTGCCCGCTCGCAGGCCGATTCGCCGCCTGGGTGCGCGAGGATGTGCGCTCCAGTGCGCGCTATTATTTCGGCGCGGGCCTGGCGCGGATCGAGACGTTCGGCACCTATTCCTGCCGCGGCGTCAACGGAGTCGCGGGGGCGCGACTGTCCGAGCACGCCTTTTCGAACGCGGTCGACGTGTCGGCCTTCGTGCTCGACGACGGGCGGCGCATCACCGTCCAATATGGCTGGAACGGCGACGACCGCCGCGTCCGCGAGTTCCTGCGCGCCATCCACAGCGCCGGCTGCCGGCGCTTCAACATCGGGCTCGGCCCGGACGCCAACGCCTATCATTACAACCACATGCATTTCGACATGGGGCGCGGGCCCTATTGCCGCTGATCGGATTGTTGCGGTGCCGGCGCGGCCCCACTAAAGCCCCCGGATGACCGATCCAGTTCCGCCGAAGCGCGTCTTCCATCCGGCCCGTGAAGAGGCCGAACTCGCCGCCCAAGCCACCGAAAGCCCGCAGACGACCACGCCGACCTATCGGCTGGCTTTCCAGGATCTCGATTTCCTGCTGCGCGAGGATCTGCGTCCGGTTCGATTCCAGCTCGAACTGCTCAAGCCGGAGTTGCTGCTCGACGAGGCGAAGATTGCCTCCACCTTCGTCTTCTACGGCTCGGCGCGTATCCCGGAGCCCGCCAAGGCCGATGCGCTCATCGAAGCGGCCGGCACCGACCACCAGCGCCGGATCGCCGAGAATCTGCGCGCGAAATCGAAATATTACGACGAGTCCCGCAAGCTCGCGCGGATGGTGAGCCAGGTCGCGCCCGACGCGGAGGGGCGGCGGCATTTCGTGGTCTGCTCGGGGGCGGCCCCTCGATCATGGAGGCGGCCAATCGCGGCGCCCAGGACGTCGGCAAGGAATCGATCGGCCTCAACATCGTCCTGCCGCACGAACAGCTTCCGAACGAATATGTGACGCCGGCGCTGTCGTTCCGCTTCCACTATTTCGCGCTACGCAAGATGCACTTCCTGCTGCGCGCGCGGGCGGTGGCGGTCTTCCCCGGCGGGTTCGGCACGTTCGACGAGGCGTTCGAGCTCTTGACGCTCATTCAGACCGGCAAGGTGAAGCCCATGCCGATCCTGTTCTTCGGCCGCGACTATTGGAACCGCGTGGTGAATTTCGAGGCGCTGGTCGACGAAGGCGTGATCGCCCCGGCCGATCTCGATCTCTTCACCTTCTGCGAGACCGCGGATGAGGCCTGGGCCTATGTCTGCCGTTATTATGCCGGGACCGATTCCAGCCCCGGCTGCTGACATCGAAACCTAGTGCGAGGGCGCCGCCTGGTTCTCGGCCGGGCCGCCGACGCCCGGCGTGCCGGGCGCGTTGGTCGCCGGCGCGCTGACATTGGCATTGCTGTCGGGCGCGGCGCCATTGGCGGTCGCGCCTTCAGCCGGGGCCGCGGGGACCGGCGGGAAGGGCAGGTTGCTGCCGTTGCTGTTGAGATAGGCGATGACGTTCGCCCGTTCCTGCGGATCGGACAGGCCGGCGAAGCTCATCCGGGTGCCGCTGGCGAAGCTCTGCGGCGACTTCAGCCATTGGTCGAGATTCTCGAAGGTCCAGTTGCCGCCATGGCCCGAAAGCGCACTCGAGAAGGCGAAGCCGCCCTTGCCCTGGCCGATCGGCTCGCCGACCGTTCCCCACAGATTCGGGCCCATCTGGTTGGGGCCGCCCTGGTTGATCGTGTGGCACGACTGGCACTTGGCGAACGAGGCCTGTCCAGCCTGGATGTTGGCCGAAGCGAGGCGGACCGCGATCGGCGGATCGGCGGCGGGGCCGGCATCATTGCCTTCCTCCACCACGCCCGCGATCGGATAGCCCATATGTTCGGGCCGTTCGGCCTTGTAATATTCGCCGGCAACCAGGGACGTTCCGAGCAGGACGATGCCGCCCGCCAGCGCCCATCCCGCGATCGTGTTGAACCGGTTGTCCATGCCGACTTGATCCCTCCCCAAGGAGCGCGGCCAACGAAGCGGGCCGCCGAAGAAACTGGAATGGCGCTCCCTTTATTGAAGCCGGGCGCGCGCCGCAAGCCGCCCTATCCGGGCCTAGCCGCCTTGCCGTTGCCGGTCTTCGCGGAACACCCCGTCGCCGCGCAGCTGACCGCGTGCCGCGCCGTTCGGGAAGGCCGCGGAATCGACGTTGACGTAGAAATTATAGGGCTGGACTGCCATCGCGCGCACCGTCCCCGCGTCGAGCGTCGCGCAGCCCTGGCTGTGCCCCGCCGCGTCGGGGGGGCTCAGCTGGACCGCGACCGGCCCGGTGCTCCCGGCTGCGCCGCGCCGGATCTGCGCGGCGCTCGCCGCGGTGCCGCCGCGCGCATAGATGTCCCAGCACAGCTCGCCGGTGCGCGTGTTGACCCGTACCTGCCCGCGGCCGGTCATCGCCGGATCGCCCGGTCCCGGGACGGCCTGGACGCCCGTCATCGTGACGGCGAGCTGCAACCGTTGCGGCAACTGACCCGGCGTCGCGCAGCCGCCGATCAGAAAGAGGGCGCCCGCCGCGCCGATCGTCAAGGCCCGCATCGTCAATCCTCCTCGCATTCCTGCTCACTCCAGCGCGTCAGCAGCGTATTGGCAATGGCGAAAGGCGGCGGTGCCCCGAATCGCGAGTCGGGCGCGCCGGCCAGCGCCGCGCGGACCTCGTCGCGCGACGCCCAGAATGCATCTTCGAGCTCGTTCGTGTCGAGCCTGATCGCATCGCTCGCCGCGTCGGCGATGCAGGCGATCATCAGCTGGCCCGGAAATGGCCAGGGCTGGCTCGCGACATAGCGCACGCGCGATACCTCGATCCCCGCTTCCTCCTCGATCTCGCGCGCGACCGCCTCCTCGATCGATTCGCCGGGCTCGACGAAGCCCGCCAGGGCCGAATAGCGGCGGGGCGGATAATGCGGCTGGCGGGCGAGCAGGACGCGGCCCTCATGCTCGGCGAGCATGATCACCACCGGATCGACGCGCGGGAAATGCTCGGCGCCGCAATCGGGGCATTTGCGGCCCCAGCCGGCGCGGAAGCTGACGGTCCGTGTGCCGCAGACGCCGCAGAAGACATGGCGATGGTGCCATGTGTTGAGGCTTCGCGCCACGCCCCAGATCGCCGCGTCGCGCGCGTCCATCCGGTTGAGCAGATCGAAGAGGGCGAACGCGCGGGCGGCGCCCGATCCGGCCTCGACGATCGGCGCGAACAACGGCCGCCCCTCGTCGAGGCCGAGGAAGAGATGCCCGTCGCCAGTCACCGGCTCCCAGACCAGGCGACCGGATTCGTCGATCGCGGGATCGATGCCCTCGAGGCGCAGCAGCCGCGCCTCGGCATGAACGACCAGCTCGGCGATCCGGGTCTGGTCGAGCCTGAGATGATCGGCGCGGTCGATGGCGGCGCCAGTGAAGCCGGGCGGGAGCAGAATGCCTCCAAAAGGACTCGCAAATGTCGCTGCCCTATGGACCCGAAAAGCGCGATCCGCAAAGCCCGCGCGGCCGCGACGGTCAGGCCGCCTGCGCCGCGGCCTCGCGCCAGGCAAGGCCGCGCTCGGCGAGCCGTGCGAACAGGGTGGGGAGGCCGGCCTCGCCGATCCGCTCGATCGGCCACCACAGCCCCTCGGGCCGCGCGTCCACCCGCGCGCAGCTCAGCGTCATCGTCAGCGCGAAATGGGTGAAGACATGGTCGACGGCGCCCGCATCGGTCCATTTCGCCTGCGCCGGCGACTCGGTCGGCAGCGCCAGCATCCCGCCGAGCAGGCCGCTCGCCGGGCGGCGGACGAGCAGGACATGGCCGTCATGCTCCAGCCAGAAGGCGGTGCCCGTCCGTCGCGGCCGCGCGGCTTTGGGAGGTTTGACGGGGTAGCGCTCGGGATCGCCCTCGTGGAACGCGGCGCAATGCGGGCGCAGCGGGCAGATCGCGCAGGCGGGGCGGCGCGGCGTGCAGATCGTCGCGCCGAGGTCCATCATCGCCTGGGCGAAATCGCCGGCGCCCTCGTCGGGCGTCAGCGCATCGGTGCGGGCCCTGATCTCGGCGCGCGCTGCCGGGAGAGGGGTGGCGATCGCGTAAAGCCGTGAGACCACCCGCTCGACATTGCCGTCGATCACCACCGCCCGGCGGCCGAAGGCGATCGCGGCGATCGCGGCGGCGGTATAGCGGCCGATCCCCGGCAGCTTCAGCAGCGCCGCCTCGCTGTCCGGAAAGCGCCCGCCATGATCGCCGGCTACCACCCGCGCGCAGGCGACGAGATTGCGCGCCCGGGCATAATAACCGAGCCCGGCCCATTCACGCATCACATCGGCCTCGTCCGCCGCGGCAAGCGCGCCGACATCGGGCCATTTCGTCGTGAACCGCTCGAAATAGGGCTTCACCGCGGCGACCGTCGTCTGCTGGAGCATGATCTCGGACAGCCAGACGCGATAGGGGTCCGCCCTCTCCCCGGCCTCGGCCCGCCAGGGGAGGCGGCGCTTATCCACAGCATACCAACATAAAAGGGACTGGCGGGCATCGACGGACATGGGCCGCCTATGCCATCATTCCGGCAATGGCGAAAACTACCGGCCGCAGGAGGGGAGGGACCGAGGAGGCACCGCGCGCCCGGCGCGTCCGCGCGGTCGGCGATCTCCTGCCCGACGCCGGCGGCGCCGCGTTCCGCCGTTTCGGCTTCGTCCAGTCCGCCATCGTCAGCCGCTGGGCGGAGATTGTCGGCGAGCGCTATGCCGCGGTGTCGAGCCCCGATTCGATCCGCTTTCCGCCGGGGCGCAAGGCCGACGGCGTACTCACCCTCGTCGTCGAAAGCGCGCATGCGCCGATGATGCAGCATGTCGCGCCGACGATCGTCGAGCGGGTCAACCGCTTCTTCGGCCATGATGCGGTGGTGCGGATCGTGTTCCGGCAAGGGATCGTCCGGGCCCGCAAGGCGCAGGCACGACCGGCGCCGCCATCGCTGAGGCCCGTCCCGGCCGCGCTTGGCGATTCCCTGCGCGAGATCGCCGATCCGGAGCTTCGCGCCTGCCTCGAATCGCTTGCGCGCGGGCTTGGCTCCGGCGAAGGAGCGCCTATCGTGACGACCATCAATGTCGTCGGCAGAATCGGAGACGCGAAGAAATGAAGATCGCCCTCGCCACCAGCGCGCTCGCGCTCGCCTTGCTCCTCGCCGGCTGCGGCGGCGGACATGACAGCAACCTCGCGGCCGCCGCGGCGAACAGCAATGCGCCGATCCCGCAGATCGCGGCGCCGAACAATGGCGACTGGCGCGAGGTGGTGAGCGAGACCAGTGAGGGCGGCTATCGCATGGGCAATCCCGATGCGCCGGTGAAGCTGGTCGAATATGCGTCGATCACCTGCCCGCATTGCGGCGAATTCGCCGAAACGGCATCGACGCCGCTGCGCGACCAATATGTCCGTTCGGGCCAGGTGAGCTGGGAATATCGCCCGTTCATGCTGTTCCCGACCGATCCAGGCATTTTCATGGCGCTGCGCTGCAACGGGCCGCAGCCCTTCTTCAGCACGATCGAGCAGCTCTATGCGACGCAGCGTGACTGGGCTGGCCGGCTCCAGCTGCTGACCGAGCAACAGCAGCAGGCGATCCAGAACATGTCGCCGAGCGCGCGGACGGCGGCGCTGCTCCAGGCGACGGGGCTCGATCAGTTCTTCCGCCAGCGCGGCATGCCGCAGGCGCGGCTCGACGCCTGCCTTTCCGATCCGCGCGGGCTGCAGCGGCTGACCGAGATCACGCAATATGGCACCAGCCACGACAATGTGAACGGCACGCCGACCTTCATCGTCAACGGCGAGAAGCAGGATGTCGGCACCTGGGACGCGCTGGAGCCGCGGCTTCGGGCGGCGATGGGGAGCTGAGATGCGCCTTGCAGGCCTTGTTCTGGCGCTGGCTGCCCTCGTCGCGATGCCCGCCGCAGAGGCCCAGCGCGGCCGCTCGCAAGGCATCCGTTCGGACGGCCCCGGGCGGCGGGACTGGACGCAGACCGCGATGCGGACGCCGGAGGGCTTCCGGATCGGCGATCCCGATGCGCGCGTGAAGCTGGTCGAATATCTGTCGCCGGCCTGCGCGGATTGCGTGCGCTTCGCCGCCGACAGCGACGATGCGCTGTTCCGAGGCTATGTCCGCCGCGGCCAGGTGAGCGTCGAATATCGCAACGTCACGCTGAACGCGTTCGATCTCGCCGCGACCTTCCTTGCCCGTTGCGCGCGGCCGGCCGGCTATTTCGACATGACCCACTATCTGCTCGCCCACCAGGCCGACTGGATGGGCCGGGCGAACGGCCTCAGCGAGGCGCAGCGCAACGAATTGCGCGCCTTGCCGATGTTCCAGGCGGTGCAGCGGCTCGTGCCGATGATCGGCCTCGATCGGATCGCGCAGCGCTTCGGGCTCGATCGCAACGCGCAGCAGGCCTGCCTCGCCGACCAGGCGGCCTTCGATCGGCTGACCGCGCTCCAGCAGGCGGCGCAGCAGCAGAATGTGGGTGCCCCGCCCGCCTTCTTCGTCAACGGCGAACGCCAGACGGGGACTCGCTGGGCGGAGATCGAGCCCAGCATCCGCGCCGCGCTTGGAGACTGATCGATGAAGCTGCGCCTCCTCGTCCTCTCTCTGGCCGCCGCGCTCGCGATGCCCGCCGCCGCGTCGGCGCAGCATCGGCGACCGGCGCCGGCTGCACAGCGCGACTGGACCCGCGTCGTCGTCGCGACGCCGGAGGGCGGCTATCGCATGGGCAATCCCAATGCGCCGGTGAAGCTGGTCGAATATGGCTCGATCTCCTGCCCGCATTGCGCGGCCTTCGCCGCCGAAGGCGTGCCGACCGTGCAGGGCCGGCTCGTCCGATCGGGCCGGCTCAGCTGGGAATATCGCCCCTATCTCCTGTTCCCGACCGATCCCGGCATCTTCCTTCTGCTGCGTTGCCAGGGCGCGGCAGGCTTCTTCCCTTCGATCGACCGGCTCTATGCGACGCAGGCGACCTGGCAGGCGCCGCTTCGGTCGATGACGGAGGCGCAGCGTCAGGAGCTCCAGGGGCTGACCGCGCAGCAGCGCATCGTCCGGCTGACGCAGATGACCGGGGTCGACCGTTTCTTCGCGCAGCGCGGGATGAGCGCGGCGCGCATTTCCGCCTGCCTGTCGGATCAGGGGCAGCTGGACCGATTGCTGAACTGGTCGCGGGTCGCGAGCACCGAGCTGCAGGTCCAGGGAACGCCGACCTTCTTCCTGAACGGCACCAAGCTGGACAATGTCTATGACTGGGCGGCGCTCCAGCCGCACCTTCCGGCACCCTAGGTTCGGCGCGGGGGTAGGGCTCAGGTGAAGGTCAGGCGGCTCAAGCTTTCGGGTTTCAAGAGCTTCGTCGAGCCAGCCGAGCTGTCGGTCGAGCCGGGCCTGACCGGCGTCGTCGGACCGAACGGCTGCGGCAAATCCAATGTGCTCGAGGCGATCCGCTGGGTGATGGGCGAATCGAGCCCCAAATCGATGCGCGGCGCCGGCATGGACGATGTGATCTTCGCCGGCACCGCGCTCCGTCCCGCCCGCGATTTCGCCGAGGTCTCGCTGCTTGTGGAGCGCGACGCCGGCGACGCGCAGGGGGAAGGCGCCCTTCCGGCCGGCGAGATCGAGGTCACCCGCCGGATCGAGCGCGGCGCCGGTTCCGCCTATCGCGTCAACGGCCGCGACGTGCGGGCCAAGGACGTCGCCCTGCTCTTCGCGGATGCCGCCACCGGCGCCCATTCGCCGGCGCTCGTCAGCCAGGGCCGGATCAGCGCGGTCATCGCTGCCAAGCCCACCGAGCGGCGCGCGATGCTGGAGGAGGCGGCGGGGATTTCCGGGCTCCACGTCCGCCGCAAGGATGCCGAGCAGAAGCTGCGCGCGGCCGAGGCCAATCTGGTGCGTCTCGACGAGGTGCTCGGCGACATGGAGCAGCGCGCCGCCGCGCTGAAGCGCCAGGCACGGGCGGCGGAACGCTACCGCAAGCTTTCCGACGATATCCGCCTTGCCGAGGGGCGGCTCGTTTTCGCCCGCTGGCGCGAGGCCGCCGAAGCCGCCGCCGCCGCGACGCTGGAGGCCGAGCGCGCCGATGCCGCCGTGCATGCCGCCGCCGAGGCCCAGCGCGCCGCGGCCGCCCATCAGACTGCGGCTGCGACCGCCTTGGCTGATCATCGCCGGGCTGCCGAGCAGGCGCGCGAGCGGGCCTCCGAACTCGGCCACAAGCTTGCCGGCCTGAATGCCGAGCGGGACAATGTGCGCCGGCGCATCGACGAACTCGCGGTGCGACGCCGCACGCTTGTCACCGATCATGCGCGCGAGGCGGCGCTTCGCGACGATGCCGCCGCCGCTTTGGCGCGGCTGGAGGAGGAACGCGCCGCGATCGCCGCGCGCCTCGCCGACGCCGATCAGCGGCGGGCGACGATCGACATCCGCACTGTCGAGCAGGAGGACAAGGCCCGCGCCGCCGAAAGCGCGCTCGGCAAGGCGCAGGCGCAGCAGGCCGCCGAGCAGGCCGAGGCCCGGGTCGCGCGCGCCGCGCTCGAGGCCGCCCGGCAGAAGCTGGCCCGCGCCGAGGCGGAAGCGCAGCGGATCGGGGCGCAGGTCGCCGCGCTCGGCGAAATGCAGCCATTGCTTGCCGCGCTCGAAGAGGCGCGGGCGGGCCGCGAGGCCGCCGAGGCTGAGCTCGCCGAAGCCGGCGCGGCGATCGCGGCCGCGGAGGCGCAGCGCCAGGCCGCCGCAGCCGCCCGCGACGCCGCCGAGAGCGAGGCCGCCGCCGCCAGGGCCGCGCGCGCCGCGCTCGAATCGGAGGCGAAGGCCCTCCTGAGGGCGGTCGAGGACAGCGCCGGATCGGATCGGGCGATCGCCCATGTCCGCGCCGCGCCCGGCTATGAGCGCGCGCTCGCCGCCGCGCTCGGCGAGGATCTGGACGCCGCGTTGAGCGGCGATTCGCCGCGACGCTGGACGGGCACCGATCCTGGCGCCGACGATCCCGCGCTTCCCGCCGGCGCGACCGCGCTCGCGGAGCATGTCGATGCGCCCGCTGCGCTTCGTCGCCGCCTCCTCCAGATCGCGGTGGCCGAGGCCGACGAGGGCCAGCCGCTCGCCGTCGGCCAGCGGCTCGTGACGATCGACGGCCGGCTGCGCCGCTGGGACGGCTATGTGGCGAGCGGGCTCGGCGCCGCCGCGGCCGAACGGCTGATCCGGGTCAACCGCCTGTCCGCGATCGAACAGGCGCTGCCCGGTGCGACCAGGGCGGTCGAGGCCGCGGAGACCGCCGCGGCGGACGCGCGCACGGCAATGGAGCAGGCGCGCGCCGCCGCCGATGCCGCCCGCCGGACCGAAGCCGAGGCTTCGGCGCGGATCCGCGAGGCCGGCCGGGCGGAAGACAATGCGCGCAACGAGATCGAGCGGCTGGAACTGCGCCGCACCGGGCTCACCGAGCGGGCCGAGGCGGCCGAGGCCGATCTCCGGGCCGCCACCGCGGCGCGCGACGAGGCGGAGGCGCATTGGGCGACGCTTCCCGACACCGCCGCGACCGAGGCAGTCGTCGCGGAGCTTCGCGCCGCGGCGGAAGCCGCCGCCGCCGCGCTGGCCGAGGTCCGGGCCGAGGCGGCCACCCATGCGCGCGACGTCGCCGCCGATCGGCAGCGCGCCGAAGCCGCGGCGAAGGAGCAGGCCGATTGGCGCGCTCGCGCGGCCGAGGCCGAAAGGCGCGACTCCGAATTCGCCCGCCGCACCGCCGAAGCGGAGGCCGAGGCGGCGCGGCTTGCCGAAGCGCCGGCATCGCTCGACCTCAAGATCGCCACGCTCGCCGCCGAGGCCGACGAGGCCGCCGGCGCCGCCCGCGCCGCGGCGGAGGCGGAGCGCGAAAGCGAGGCGCTGCTGCGGGCCGCGGAGGCGAAGCTGGCGGAGGCCGGCGAGACGCTCGCCGCCTGCCGCGAGGCGCGCGCCGGCGCCGCCGCCCGTGCCGAGGCGCAGGAATCGCGCCGGATCGAGATGGCACGGATTTCGGGCGAGAAGTTCGAATGTCCGCCGCCGCTGCTCGGCGAAAAGCTCGGGTTCGACGAGGCGGGCGTGGCCGAGGTCGCGGTCGAATCCGGCCGGCTCGATCGACTGGTCCAGGATCGCGAACGGATCGGCCCGGTCAATCTGGTCGCCGAAGCGGAGCTGACCGAGCTCGAGGACAGCCGGATTTCGAGCCAGGCCGAACGCGAGGAGCTCGGCCAGGCGATCCACCGCCTGCGCGGATCGATCGGCAGCCTCAACCGCGAGGGCCGCGCCCGCCTCCTCGCCGCATTCGAGGAAGTGGATCGCCATTTCCGGAGCCTTTTCACCACCCTGTTCGAAGGCGGTCAGGCGCATCTGGAGCTGGTCGAATCCGATGATCCGCTGGAGGCGGGGCTGGAAATCCTCGCCCAGCCGCCGGGCAAGCGGCTCGCGACCCTGACCTTGCTCTCCGGCGGTGAGCAGGCGCTCACCGCGGTCGCGCTGATCTTCGCCTTGTTCCTGACCAATCCGGCGCCGATCTGCGTCCTCGACGAGGTCGATGCGCCGCTCGACGATGCGAATATCGAGCGCTTCTGCGACCTTCTGGACCGGATGACCGGCGAAACCGACACGCGCTACCTGATCGTCACCCACAATGCGGTGACGATGAGCCGGATGCACCGCCTGTTCGGGGTGACGATGGTCGAAAAGGGAGTCAGCCGGCTGGTCAGCGTCGATCTTGGCGGGGCGGAAAGGCTGCTGGCGGCGGAATAGCCGTCGCGCTCATTCCGCCGGCTGGACCGCAGGCCGAACCTTCGCCGTCCGCCGCCGCGATTTCAGCTTCGCGCGCCAGCCGCGGTTCCTCAGCCACATGATGATCCCGGTCACCGCGAGCGCAGCCGGGATGACCCCGCCGAGAAAGATCAGCGTCTGCCAGACCGGGCCCATGCCCGTGCCGTCGTGCCAGCGGCGCATCAGCCGCGCATTGGTCTCGGGCCTTGGCGGGCGCGGCGGCGTGACCTCGCCGGTCGCATCGTCGACGCCATATTCGGCGGGCGGGGCATCGTCGCGGGCGAAGGCGATCCTCCACCTCGGGCTCTGGTCGGTCGGCCAGGCGATCGTGGCGAGCGCCCCGTCGGGGTGCGCCGCCGCCAGCGCCGCATCGACGGTCAGGCGGGGCGATTCCAGGGGCCGCGCGCGGGCGGCGCGCGCCCGGTCCGGCGGCCCATCGCCGCCGCGCGGCGCCGCGGCCTCGAACCGGCCGAAGAATTGCGGGAATGAAATCCACGCCCCGGTGAAGGACAGCATCGCGAGCGGCAGCAGGATCCAGAAGCCGATCAGGTGATGCAGGTTCGCGCTGGTCGAATTCTGGCGCCGCCAGCGAAAGCCCCGCCGAACGCTGCCCGCGACCGGCCACCACAGCCAAAGCCCCGTGAGGCAGGAGAGGAGCATCGCGACACCGACGACGCCGACGATCGTGCGGCCCCAGCCGGGCACCATGAAGCTGCCGTGGATTCGGTGGAGCACCCGGATCAGGCCGGAATTGCTGTCCGCGACGTCGAGCACGCGGCCGCTGCCGGGATCGATCCACACATTGGTGCGCCGCGGCGGGCCGGCGGGTGCGGCGCCGTCACCACCACCGCCGCGGCGGGCGCCCGGCCGATCCCGCGGGCCTGCCTTGGCGGCGCTCGCGACGATCGGGCCGCCCTCTTCCCCGGGGTAGCGGATCGACACCAGCCGCTCGTCGGCGCCGATCGCGGCGCGCGCCGCCGCTTCATAGGCCGACGGCGGCAGGCCTGGCGCGCCCGTCACCGCATAGCGGCCCGGGTTGATGACCTTGTCCAGCGCCCCGTCCCAGACGAGGGCCGCGCCGCTGACGCAAAGCGGGATGATGAGAATGGCAAGGATCAGCCCGATCCACTTGTGGACCTGAAGCCACCAGCCGCGAAGGCGCAATGTCGTCGATTGTCGCACGTCTTTCCCCACTCGAATCGGGGCGCACCTAAAAGCTAATGAGAATGGATTGCAACAAGAGACTTGTATCGACCTGTCTCAGCTGTCCGCCCAGCGCCGCAGGAGATTGTGATAGACGCCGGTCAGCCGGATGATCTCCGCATCATCCTGGCCGCGCTCCGCCGCGATTGCCTGGATCGACCGGTCGAGATCGAAGAGGATGGTGCGCGCGGCATCGTCGCGGACCATCGACTGGATCCAGAAGAAGCTGGCAACCCGCGCGCCGCGCGTCACCGGTTCGACCCGATGGAGGCTGGAGGCGGGATAGAGGATCAGGTGGCCGGCGGGCAGCTTGACCTTGTGGACGCCCAAAATGTCTTCGACCACCAGCTCGCCGCCGTCATAGGCCGCCGGGTCCTCGAGGAAGAGCGTTGCCGAGAGGTCGGATCGCACCCGGAACTCGCTGGCGCGGTGGATCCGCACGGCATTGTCGACATGGGTCCCGAACCGGTCGCCGCCCGCATAGCGATTGAAGAGGGGCGGGAAGATTTTCAGCGGCAGCGCCGCCGCGATGAACAAGGGCGATCGGCCCAGCGCATCCAGCACGATCCGCCCCGCCTCGCGCGCCGCCGGCGAATCTTCGGGAAGCTGCATGTTCTTCTTGGCAAGCGCGGACTGATGACCGGAGGTCGCATTGCCGTCCACCCAGTCGCCGGCGTCGACAACGGCCCGCACGCGCGCCACCGCGTCCGCGTCGAGCAGGTCGGGAATGGCGAGCATCATCGTGCAGATTCGATCGCGGCCGTCGGCATGGCCTCGAACCTGCACGTATGGCGAGCCAATGTCATCAGAACGAGTAGTTGAGGCTGAACACCGCCGATCGCGATTCTCCCGGCGCCGCCCATCCGCCGCTGATTCCCGTCGCGCTCACATTGCTGCGGATGGCGGTGAAATAGCGGGCGTTGAAGAGATTCTGGATGTTGACCTGCGCGCTGAGTCCGTGCCGGATTTCCCAAGCGAAGAACAGGCGATGCACCCAGTAATCATGCGACCGGAACTGGACCGGGGTGGCAAGCAGGCTCTGGTTCAGCGCGAAGCTGCCCTGGTAGGTGAAGCCGTAGCCGACCTGGAGCCCGAACGGCAGCCGATAGGTGGTGAACAGGCTCCCCGAATGGCGCGGCGTCTGGACGAGCTGGTCGCCGCGCGCGGGATCGGGCAAGGCCGGGCTGTTGACCCCGGCGCAGGTCCCGGCCGCGTTGGTGACTCCGGGCTGCGACAGGCACAGGTCCGAAACGCTCTGCAGGACCTCGCTGTCGAGATAGGTATAATTGGCGAAGATCGACCAGTTGCGGGTGATGTTGCCGGTGATGCCGAGCGCGATCCCGTCGACCCGCGCGCGTCCGTCGAGGACCTGGATGGTCGGCTGGACCGGATCGTTGGAGGCGATGCGGAAATTGGTGCGCTCGTTGCGGAACAGGGCGGCGGTCAGCTGGAGCCGGCGATGGACCAGGTCGATCTTGCCGCCGATCTCGTAGCTGCGCGCCGTCTCCGGGGCGACCTCGCAGCTCGCGTCGCAACCGGTCCGAACGCTGTTCGAACTCGGCGTGCGCGAATTGGCGAGCGCGACATAGAGGCTGGCGTTGGCGATCGGATGGAAGACGAGGCCGGCGCGCCAGGAGAAGAGGTTGTCGTTTGAGCGCTGGTCGGCGCCGCGCGCATAGACCGATCCGGTCGCCGGCGTCGAATAGGTGTCGGCGCGAAAGACGTTGCGGACGTTCTCGTAGCGAAGCGCGCCGTTGATCTCGAACATCGGCCCGATCTCGAGCGTGTCGAAGACATAGCCGGCGACATCGCGCGAATGGCCGTATGAGATGCCGGTGAGAATGCGGTTCACCGGGCCGGTCCAGGTCGTGTCGGTGGGATCGCCGATCGCGATCGGCGGCTGCGCGATCACGTTGCCGGCGGCATCGCGAAGGAGCTGCGCGATCTCGATCCGGTAATCCTCCTGCGTGAACGATCCGCCGATCACCAGCGTGTTGTGGATGCCGCCCGCCGTGCCGGCTTCAAGATGAAGATCGGTCTGGTTGTAGAAGAGCTGGTTCAGCTGGTCGCGCTCCAGCCCGCGCGGGCCGCTCGGCGTGTAGAAGCCGGGCGTGGCGCACGGATTGCCGAGCGCGTCGCCGCCGCCGGGGAGGCACCAGCCGGTTCCGTTGACCGCGCTTTGCGGCGCCGACGTGCGGGTCGGCTGGGCCACGCGCTGCCAGCGGGTGAGGTTGCGGATCGTCACCCGGTCGCTGAAGCGATGGTCGAACGTCGCGGTCAGCCGGTCGAGCGCGATCCGCTGGCGATCGAGATTCTCGATCCCGAAATAGCTCGAATCGTCGATCCCGGGCAGCGGCCCGCCGACCGAGGCATAATAAGGCACGCCATAGACCGGGATATTGTTGTCGCGCTGATGGACGTAAGCGAGGGTCAGGCTGGTCGGCGAATCGATGCCGATCGTGATCGCCGGCGCGAAACCCCAGCGGCGATTGCGCTCGACGTCGCGGCCCGGAATGTCGTTGCGGTGAACCATGGCGTTGAGCCGCACCGCGATCAGATCGTTCAGCCGGACGTTCGTGTCGATCGTCGCGCGCCAGTAATCGTCGGTGCCGACGCCGGCGGTGAGGAGGGTTTCGCTGCGCGGCTGCGGCACTTTCGAAACGAGGTTGATCGTGCCGCCGACGCTGCCGCCGCCGCCGAACACGGAATTGGCGCCGTTATACACCTCGATCTGTTGCAGGTTGAACGGATCGGAGCGGCTGTACTGCGCCGAATCGCGCACCCCGTCGACGGTCACGTCATTGTCGGCGGTGTAGCCGCGCAGGTTGATCTTGTCGCCGAAGCCGCCGCCGCCTTCACCGGCGCCGAAGGTGATGCCCGGCAGCGTCGACAGCGCATCGCGAAGGCTGAGCAGGTTCTGCTGGCGGATCGTCTCGGCGTTGAGGACGGTGATCGTCTGCGGCGTGGCGAGCAGGTCCGCGGTCTGCTTCGGCGATTCCAGTCGCTGCGCCTCGCGCGTCCCGGTGACCAGAATCGGCTGGTCGACGACATTGCTTTGCGCGACGTCGCCCTCGGCGGCGCAGGCCGGCGAGGTGAGGAAGCCGACGGCGCCGAGGGCGAGAAAGAGAGGTGCGCCGATCGCCGCGCGGGAAGCCGGATTCGAAACGTCCACGAAAGCCCCTTGCCTATGTTCTGTATCGGGGCACCCGCTGGCGCCCGTACCTGATAGGGCCCCGCTATTGCAATTCATTCTCAATAGTGTCAAGTCAGTTGCGAGCGGTTCGCGAAACGCCAGCGCGGGCCGTCTCCAGATGGACGATTCTCCCCCAATGCTCGTCCATCGCGCCGGCGTGGCAGCAGCCGCCACGCCGGCGCCTCCCTTCTCAGGACATGCCTGCCATCAACCGGCGCTGGCCCGCCCGGTCCGCGGGCTCCATGCCGGATCGCGAGTCTGCTTCTCGATCGACGGGACCGGGATCGCCGCGGCGGGATCGATGGCGATGCCGAGATAGTGGGCCACCTCGGCCACCGTGCCCTCCGGATCGGCGAGGGCATCCTCATAGCAGAGGCGGAGCGGGGTCACCGCGAGATCGCGGAACATCGCCTCCCAGGCCGCGGCCTGCGCGTCGATCCAGCGCATCGCGGTGTCCACCGCATCGGCTGAATAAGCGGGGGCGGCGCCGTCCCTTTCCTGCTCCTTGCGCCACACGCCGGACAAAGTTGCGCGGGCATAGGAGGCGGCGTGGGCGTCGCGGTCCCGGCGGACGAGATAGACGATTCGCTTCGGCCCGCCGCGCGGCAGGAGCAATGCGAGCACGTCATCGAGCAGCGGCGGGTTTGCCGCCACCAGCGCCTCGAGCTGCGCCGGGAAGCATTTGACCCCGAACACGCCGTTGGGCGAGGTCCGGCGCGCGAGGAGAGATCGCCACAGCTCCTGCTGGAGCGAAGGCGCGCCATTGGCGAATGTATAAGGGCCGCCCGCCTCGAAGTTCAGATATTCGAGCGGCGCGCCGAGACAGCCAGTGGCCCAGAGCCCGTGGCTCAGCCAGGTGCTGCCGGTCCGCGGCACGGTGGCAAGCATCCAGGGCGTCGTCGGCGGACCGCGCCAGCGCGGGAAATCGAACTTGCCCTCGTATCCCGTATCCAGCCCTGTCAGCATTACGCCTCCCGGCACCGACGCTAAAGCGCGCAGTCCGCCCTGCCTAGCGGGCTATTGCGCGTTGGCGGCGAGCCTGGGGCTCGGCGGCAGGCCGGCCCGGGCGCGGGTTTCGGCCGCGGCGGCGCGGGCGGCATTCTCGTTCTTCTGGGCGATATGGTTGAGCACCGTCGGCGAGACCGGCGGATCCACCCTCGGCCCCGATCCGCGACCGACCAAGGCGATCCCGACCAGCGCAACCATCAACATCACGCCGGCGAGAATCCGCATTCGGCGAAGCTCGTGGGGTTTCACGTGGCGGATTCCGGCGCTCGTTGCGGACTGGTCATGCGCCCTACAGCGCGCGGGCCGGGCCGGTGGTTCCGCGCGTTCAGCGGCGGCCGAGCGCGCCAAGCGCGGCCACCGTCATCGCCTCGGTGGCCGTGGAGATCACCTTTTCGGCGTCCGGCGCCCAGAACGGGCTGTGCAGCGAAGGCAATTGGGCCGGGTCCCCGCGCACGGCGTCCCACCGATCCTGCGGGACCCCGCCGACCCAGAAGAGCAGGCTTTCCATGCCCGGCACCGCGAGCCGGTAGCGGCCGAAATCCTCGCCGGCCATCACCGGTCGGGTGGCGCGCACGCGATCCTCGCCGAAATGCGAGCGGAAGAGGGCCGTCGTGCTCTGCGTGATGGCGTCGGTGTTGACGGTGGCCGGCGTCGCCTCGGCCTCGCGCACCGTCATTTCGGGCATCCGATCCTCGGGAAGGCCGGCGGCGATCGCCTCCCCGCGGGCGATCCGGGCGATGCCGTCGAGCAGCTGCCGCCGGATTTCCGGCGTGTAGCTGCGCACGGTGATGAGCAGCCGCGCCTCGTCCGGGATGATGTTGTGCTTGGTGCCGGCCTGGAAGCTACCGACGGTGACGACCGCCGAATCGAGCGGGTCCAGCTCGCGGCTGACCAGCGTCTGGAGCGAGGTCACGATCCGCGCGGCGAGGACGATCGGGTCGCGGGTCGTGTTCGGCGCGGCGCCATGGCCGCCGACGCCGCGGACCGTGAGATCGACACTGTCGACATTCGCCATCGCCGGCCCGGGCGCATAGCCGATGATTCCCGCCGGCAGCGTCGCGGCGTCGTGGAAGGCGATCGCGACATTGGGGCGCGGGAAGCGGGTGAAGAGGCCGTCGGCGATCATCGCGGCGGCGCCCTGGCTGGTCTCCTCGCCCGGCTGCGCGATCATCACGAGCGTCCCCGACCATTGCGATTTCATCGCCGCCAGCCGCCGCGCCGTTCCGACCCAGGTCGCCATGTGGGTGTCATGGCCGCAGGCGTGCATGATCGCGGTGGCGAGGCCTTCGCGCGTCGTGCCGCGCGCCGCGCTGGCGAAGGGAAGGCCGGTCTGTTCGGCGACGGGAAGCGCGTCCATGTCGGCGCGCAGCAGCACCACCGGCCCCGGCCCGTTCTCCATCACCGCGACGACGCCCGTCCCGCCGACATGCTCGGTGACCGCGAAGCCGAGCCGCCGCGCCTCGGCGGCGAGCAGGCCGGCCGAACGCGTCTCCTGCATCGACAATTCGGGATGCTGATGGAGATCGCGGTAAAGCGCCATCAGATCGGGCATGTCGCCCCTTATGGCCTCGGCAAGCCCTGCGTTCGCGGGCGGCTGGGCGGCGAGCGGGCTCGTCATGGCGGATCCCCATAGGATGGCGGCAAGAAAGGCGTGTCGCATCGTTCGGCCCCCTTCGATGGTGCTAATTCACGCGTGGGACCAGCTCGATGATGTCGAGCCGTGATTCGAAGTGCGGGCGCGGAAAGACGAGCCGCCACCGGCTCTCGCCGATTCTCTCCAGCACGGCGACCTCATCGCGGTCGGTATCGGCGCCATAGCGATAGGCGCGCTGCTCGTCCCCCAGCTGGACGGTGCCGAGGAAGACCATCCGCCGGGTCGTGTCGGGAAAGAGCCGGCCGATCGGGCGCTGCGACCCGTTCAGCCGAACGAAGCTCAGCGAGCCGCCCGAACGCGCCGCGATCCGGCAGCGGAACCGGGGATAATCGACATAGGTGAGGCCGCCGGTCGCCTGCGTGCCGAGCTTGATCGTGCGGCAGTCATATTCGCCCGGCGGGGGCGCCGGTCCGAGCAGCGCCGAATCGGGATCGAGCAACGCGCCGCCGGCCGCGACCTCCGCCGCATGGTCGCCGCGAGCCTGCGCCAGCGCCTCGACCCAGGCGCTGCGGATCTGGCGAAGCCGGGCGGCATCGTCTTCGGTGATCGCGCGGTGCCAGTTCGCGCTGGGCGGCTGGCACGGCACGTCGGGCGTCAGCTGCGGAGCCGACGATGCCGCCTCGGGCGGCTGGCCGGCGCACAGCAGCAAGGCGGCGAGAAAGGCGGCGCTCATCGTGCCAGACATGCGTCAGCCCGGCGCCGAGGGCAAGACGATTGGGCGAGGCGGGTTGCGCTCGCGGTGGTGGGCGTTAGGAAAATCAGGGATGAGACTTCCGCTCCCGATCGCAGGCCTGATGCTTGCGCTTGCAAGCCCTGTGATGGGCCAGGACCAGCCCGCGGCGCCGGCGCCGACGCCGGACCAGACCGTGCCCACCGTGGACGCGCCGCCACCCGGCGCCGCCGCTCCGGCGGCCCCGGCCGCGCCCGACCCGGCCGCGCTCGATGCCGCCCGCCGCGCGATCGCGACCGCCGATACGCAGCGGCTGGTGCGCGATGCCGATTATGCCCGCGCGATCCTGGGCGATCTCGACCTCGCCGGGCCGAGCCTGCCGACCGACGCGGACGCGGTGGCGGCGGTGCGGACGCTGCGCCTGCTCGCCCTCACCGGGGCGCAGCGCCGGGACGAGGCGCGGGAGATGGCGGATCAGCTGCTCGACTCCCGCCCGCGAGACCCGCAGCTCTACGGCGCGCCGCTGGTCGCCGCGGCCGCGATGGAGGACAAGGCGCTGATCGTCCGCACGATCGAGGCGGCGAGCCGGAACGTCTCCGGCACCGGCTGGGGAACGCTGCGCGGGATGATCGATCGCGGGGCGATGGCGGGCCTGCTGGGCCAGTTGAAGTCCGACCATGAGGAGGCGCTCCGGGCGCGGCTCGCGGCGGCGCTGTTCCGCATCGGCTGGCCGGGCGACGGCGATGCCGACATGACCGATACGCTGCGGACGATCCTGCTGGACGACCGGCTCGCCAATGACGACCGCCCGGCGGCGGCGGACTATGCCGCCTCGATCGTGACGCCGGCCGCGACCCTGTCGCTGATCGTCGGCAAGCGCTACGACGATCTGCTCGCGCCCGGCACCGACCGGATGGCGATGTTGCAGCGCGCGCTCGAGCTGCAGGACCGCGAGACCGCCGGCGCCCTCGCATCCGCGCCCGCCGATCCCCGCCGTATCCTCGATCGCGTGCGCTATCTGCGTGGGCTCGGCCGCGATGCCGATGCGCTGGCGCTGCTCCAGCCCTTCATCCGCGACGTGCGCGCGACCGTCGCGGGGAGCGAGGAGGGCATGTGGCTGATCAACGAGGCGGCCTATGCGATGGTCGCGCTGGGCCGGCAGGGCGACGCGCTGGCCTTGATGCGACGGCTGGCGGGCCTTTCGCTGGACGACAATGCGGCGCTGCTCGGCCCGGCGATCAACTATTCGCTGATGCTGTGGGAGGCCGGCCGCTACGGCGATGCGCTCGACCAGGCCTCAAGGCTCGATCGCGATTCGGAACGTCGGGCGAGCGCCTTCGGCCAGACCTGGATCGCCTCCTCGATCGCCTGTGCGCTCGCCGGGCTCGGACGGCCGGCGGAGGCGGCGCCGCAGGTGGAGCAGCTCGCGGCGCGGCCGGATCTCAACCCGACGGCGCTGATGCGCACCTATCTCTGCCTCGGCCGCGACGACGATGCGGCTGCGCTGCTGGTCAGCCAGCTTCAGGGCAATGATCCGCAGGCGATGATCCTCGCGCTGCAGGATTATCAGCTCGCCCGCGGCAGCGCCCAGACCGGACCGATCTACGATCGGCTGGCGGCGCTGCGCGATCGCCCGGAGGTGCAGGCGGCGCTCGCGCGGGTCGGGCGCGTCCTCAGCCTTCCGCTGTCGCGCACCTATTGGAGCGACTTCTAGGGGCCCCTCCGTCTTCGTCGCGCAAATCGCGGTTTTCGTCGCGGCGCGCGCCCAGGCGGGCAATTCCAGCGACAAGGCGCTTGATCGAGCGGGCCGGCTATTGCACCCAGAGGGCGGGGGCGTCGGCTGCACGCTTCGATTTGAGGGAGAAAGTGGCATGTCGATGAAGACATTTTTCGCCGTTCTCGCCACCGCGGCCGTCGCCGCGGTCCCGGCGGGGGCGCAGGACTATCGCCTGGATCCGACCTATACGACCCTGACGCTCGATTCGGGGTTCGCGCCCGATCCGCAGACCATCGATCTCCAGTCGGGCGGCGACATCGACGCCTCGTCGATCAGCAGCTCGTGCCGCGGCTTCATCGCCAATGCGCCCGACGTGCGCGTCCGCTACACGCGGGGTCGCTATCCGCTGATCATCTCGGTCGATTCGAACGCCGACACGACGCTCGTCGTCAACGCGCCCGATGGCCGCTGGTATTGCGACGACGACAGCGGTGAGCGCGGGCTCAATCCGATGGTGCGGTTCAACAATCCGCAGTCCGGCCAGTACGACATCTGGGTCGGCACCTATGGCAATGCCCGCCTGGAGCCGGCGACGCTCGCGATCTCGGAGATTTCGAGCCAGTAGCGCACAGGCAACGAAAGCGGTCGCGCCCCGGCCCCGCCCGGCGCGACCGCTTTTCCCGTTTTCAGGCCGCCGTCCAGCCGCCGTCGATCGACAGGTTGGCGCCGGTGATCGCCGCCGCCTCGTCCTTGCAGAGGAACAAGGCCAGCGCCGCGACCTGTTCGGGCTGGACGAACTGCTTGGTCGGCTGGGCCGCGAGCAGCACGTCGTTCATCACCTGCTCGCGGGTGAGGCCGCGGGTTTTCATCGTGTCCGGAATCTGGTTTTCGACCAGCGGCGTCCAGACATAGCCGGGGCTGATGCAGTTCACCGTGATCCCGTCGGTCGCGGTCTCCAGCGCCACCGTCTTGGTAAAGCCGGCAATGCCGTGCTTGGCGGCGACATAAGCGGACTTGTTCGGACTCGCGACCAGGCTGTGCGCCGAGGCGGTGGAGATGATCCGGCCCCACTTCTTCGCGCGCATCCCGGGCACGGCCAGCCGCGTCGCGTGGAAGGCGGCGGTGAGGTTGAGCGCGATGATGAGGTCCCATTTTTCGACCGGGAACTGATCCACCGGCGCGACATGCTGCGTCCCGGCATTGTTGATCAGGATGTCGACCGCGCCGAAGGCGTCGGCGGCGGCCTTCATCATCGCCTCGATCTCGTCCGGCCTGGTGAGATCGGCGCCACTGTAGAGCGCACGGACACCATGGTCGCGCTCCAGCCCGGCGCGCTCCTTCTCGATGTCGGCAGGATCGCCGAAGCCGTTGATGACGACGTTCGCGCCGGCCCCGGCGAGCGCCTTGGCATAAGCGAGGCCGATCCCCGAGGTGGAGCCGGTGACGAGGGCTGTCTTGCCTTTGAGGAACATGGAAATCCGTCCTTTCTAGTTGGCGAGATCGAAGGCGGCGGTGCGGCCGTCGACGATGTTTCGGGCGAGCAGGGCGTCGTGGCGCATCGTCTCGGCGAGCGCGGCGAGGCCTTCGCGCCAGTGATGCTCCATCGTGTCGCGGGAGAATTCGAAGTCGCGCGCGCCGCCTTCCCAGCCGTGCTTGCGATAGATGAGGTGCACGATGTTCACCGGCCGCTCGGCGGCGAGGCGGGCGACGCGCTGGTAATCGGGATCCTCGGCGAATTCGGGCGGCAGCTTGTCGAGCAGGCGCTGCACCGCCTCGCGCGCCTTTCGCAGCGCGAGCAGCTGATCGGTGATCGCGCGGGTGCGGCTGGAATAGCGGATGTCCTTTTCGCGCGCATAGACGTCCATGATCGTCGCGGGCATCGCGCCGCGCGCCGAGAAGAGGTCGACCTGGAACACCAGCATCTCCTCGCGCTGATTGTCGAGAACGTAGGACAGCGGCGTATTGGAGACGAGGCCGCCGTCCCAGTAGAAGGCGCCGTCGATCTCGACCGGCGGCAGCCCTGGCGGCAAGGCGCCCGACGCCATGACGTGGCGCGCATCGATCCGGTCGGTGGCGGTGTCGAAATAGCGGAAATTGCCCGATTCGACGTCCACGGCGCCGATCGACAGGCGCGGCGCGCCGCTGTTGAGCCGATCCCAGTCGACATATTTGTCGAGCGTCTTCGCGAGCGGCGCCGAATCGTAGAAGCTGAGCGCGCCCGCCGTCCCCGACGGCGCCATGAGCGGGTTGAGCAGGCGCGGCGTGAAGAAGCCCGGCACGCCCTGCATTGCGACGAAGCCGGCCGAGGCAAGGTGGACCCACTCGCGCCACTCCCCACCGCCGACGAAGGGCAGCGAGGGCAGGGCGGCGGTGACCTCCTCCCAAAAGGCGCGAAGCTGCCCGACGCGGTGCGCGGGCGGATTGCCGGCGACGATCGCGGCATTGATCGCGCCGATCGAGATGCCGGCGATCCAGTCGACGTCGATCCCCTTGTCGGCGAGTCCCTGGACGACGCCGCCCTGATAGGCACCGAGCGCGCCGCCGCCCTGCAGGACGAGGACGACCTGATCGGGCAGCGGCAACCGCTCCGGCGTCCGGGCGCGGCGGCGGCGGGGGGCGGACGAGTTGGCCATTGCGGCTCCCCTCGCGCTCCCGGGGATGTTATGCAAGTTGCAAGGCTGTAATTTTCCGCGGTGCAGCATGTCCGCGACCGGAGGGTGAGATGCGTTTCGACGACCGGCGATCAAGCGACAATGTGGAATTCCGCGGTGACGACGGGTCGGGCGGAGGCTTGCGTCTCGGTGGCGGCGGGATGGGCGGCGGCATGGCGGGGCTGTTGTTCAGCTTCGTCTTCAGCCGTTTCGGCATCGGCGGCGTCGTCGTGCTGCTGATCGGCCTGTTCATCTTCGGCGGGCTCGGCAGCCTTGGCGGCGGCGGCCAGCAGGCGGTGGGGCCGGCCGGCGCTCCCGCTCCGACGCAGAGCGCCGCCCAGGGCTGCCAATCGACTCCGGAGGCGCATTTCGCCTGCCAGGTGCTGGCATCGACCGAGGATCGCTGGACCGAGCTGTTCCAGCGCATCGGCCGGCGTTACGAGGTGCCGAAGATGGTGATCTACCAGCGCGGCACCCGCTCCGGCTGCGGTGCGGCGCAGAGCGCGATGGGGCCGTTCTACTGCCCCGCCGATCACCGGGTGTATCTGGACCTCGAATTCTTCCAGGAGCTCACGCAGCGTTTCCACGCGCCCGGCGATTTCCCCGAGGCCTATGTGATCGCGCATGAGGTCGGCCATCATGTCCAGACCCTGCTTGGCACCGCGGACCGCATCCGCGCCGCCCAGCAGAATGCCAGCGAGGCGCAGGGCAATGCGCTCCAGGTCCGCATGGAATTGCAGGCGGATTGCTATGCCGGTGTCTGGGCGGCGAGCGAGCGCGCCTCGCTCGACGAAGGCGATCTCGAAGAGGGGCTGCGCGCCGCCGCCGCGATCGGCGACGACACGCTGCAGCGCGCGGCGCAGGGCGTGGTCGTCCCCGAAAGCTTCACCCACGGCACGTCCGCGCAGCGCCAGCAGGCGCTGACACAGGGTTTCCAGAGCGGCGATCCGGCGAGCTGCGACAGCTTCATGCAGGGCGTCTGAGCCGGCGCCGCGCGGCGGTCCGTTCATCAAGGGTCAAGGTGAGCCGGCGAAGGACGCGGGCGACGGCCGAGGCTCGACTTTCGCCGCGGTCCGCCTCAGAAAGACCCGCAATGATACCCATTCGCGCGCTGATCCTCGCACTCGCCACCTGTCTCGCCGCCCCCATTCCTGCTTTCGCCCAGGGCGGGGCGAGCGCGCCCGTCCAGGCGCAGGCACGGGGAGATGCCGACTGGCTCTATCGCGGCAGCGATATCGCGCGCGATCCGAGCTGGCGGTTCGGGACGCTCCCCAACGGGCTGCGCTACGCGATCCGGCGGAATGCGCGGCCCGTCGGACAGGTGTCGATCCGCATCCGCATCGACGCCGGCTCGCTGGAGGAAGCCGACAATGAGCGCGGCTGGGCCCATTTCATGGAGCATATGGCGTTTCGCGGCACCGAGCATTTTCCGGGCGATCAGGCGCGTCTGACCTGGGAGCGTCTCGGCGCCAGCTTCGGCAGCGACACCAACGCGCAGACCGACGCGACCGACACCGTCTATCAGCTCGATCTGCCGCACGCCGATCGGGCCAGCCTGGACACCAGCCTCCAGGTCCTCGCCGACATGATGGAGCGCGCGCGGATCGATCCCGAGGCGGTCGCGGCGGAACGTCCGGTGGTGCTTGCCGAAAAGCGCCGGCGGCCGGAGATCGCGGTGCGCTTCCAGGAGATGCTCCAGCCGCTCATGTACAGCGGGCTGCGCTATGCGGCGCGCGATCCGATCGGGACCGACGAGACGCTGAACGCCGCGACCGCCGAAGGGCTGCGCGCCTTCTATCACCGCTGGTACCGGCCCGAGCGGGCGACGGTGGTGATGGTCGGCGATGCCGATCCGGCGATGATGGAAGAGCTGTTGCGCGCCCGCTTCGGCGATTGGCAGGGCGTTGGCCCGGCGCCGTCGGACCCCGATTTCGGACGCCCGACCGATCCGTCGCGCACCGTCGCCAACATGGCCTATCCGGGCACGCCGGCGACCGCGATCGTCGGCTGGGTGCGGCCGCATGACGATCAGCCGCTGACCCAGGCGCGGGAGCGCGACTTCACCGCCGAGACGCTGGCCGCGGCGATCGTCAACCGCCGGCTCGAGGCGCATGCGCGCGGCACATCGGCCTATATCAGCGCCTCGATCGGCGCGTCGCGCGAACGCGACGTGGCGGACACGACGATGCTTCAGGTGCGCGCGCGCGAGGATTGGCAGTCGGCGCTGAACGAGGCCTATGCGATCCTCTCCGATGCGCTCCAGACGCCGCCGGGGGCGGACGAGATCGAGCGCGAGATCGCCAATCTGCGGACCGCCGTGGACGCCGCCGTCCAGACCGAGCCGACCGCCATGTCGCAGACCTTCGCAGACCGCATGGTCGGGGCGATCGACAACGGGTCGCTGGTCGCGAGCGCGGCCACCGTGCGCGACAATTTCATCCGCAACGTGCCGGCGATGACGCCGGCGGTGGTCCAGGCCGCGTTGCACCGGCTGTTCGAGGGATCGGGGCCGCGGCTGCTGGTCGCGACCGCGGCGCCGGTGGCCGGGGGCGAGACTGCGCTCGCGCAGGCGCTCGCCGCCGCCCGCGCCGCCGCGCCGGCCCAGCGCACCGCCGTCCGCGCCGTCTCCTTCGACGATCTTCCACGGCTCGGCCCGCCGGGACGGGAGGTCTCGCGGCGCGAGATCGCCGACATGGGCGTCACCATCGTCACCTTCGCCAACGGATCGACGCTGACGTTCAAGCATACCGAGTTCGATCATGGCGTGGTCGAGGTACGGCTGCGCTTCGGCCGGGGCATTTCCGGCCTGTCGCCGGACCGGCCCGGCCTTGCCTGGGCGCAGACCCTGGTCGCGGCCTCGGGCGTTGCCGACATCGACCTTGAGGGCCTCCAGCGGATGCTGACCGGGCGGCGGATCGGCATGGGCTTCACGATCGACGACGACGCCTTCGTCCTCGGCAGCCAGACGAGCGCGCCCGACCTTCCCGACGAGCTCAGGCTGCTCGCCACCAAGCTGGCCGATCCGGGCTGGGATCCGCGGCTCTTCACGCGCTCGCAGAACGAGACGCTGTCGAGCTACGATCTCCAATATGCCTCCGCATCGGCGCGCGCCGGGCGCGAGCTGCGCGGCTTCCTGAGGCCCAACGACAAACGCGTCGCCCCGGTCGAGCGCGACGTGATCGCCGCGGCGACGCCCGACCAGTTCCGCGCCTTCTATGCGCCGCTGCTCGCCGAGGGGCCGGTCCATGCGATCATCGTCGGCGACGTCAGCCTGGACGATGCGGTTGCGGCGATGCTGCCCACCGTCGCCGCGCTGCCGACGCGGCCCGAGCCCGCCGTCGCGCCCGATCCGGCCGCGATCCGTCCGCCCGCGCCGAATCCGACGCCGGTCACCTTCACGCATCGCGGCGATCCCGACCAGGCCTTCGCGGCGATCGGCTGGACCACCTTCGGCGGCCTCGACAATGTCCGCGACCAGCGCGCGCTCGCGCTCGCCGCCAACATCTTCCAGGCGCGCCTGTTCGAACAGCTGCGCGAGCGCGAGGGGGCGACCTATTCGCCCAACGCCACCCACAACGCGTCCGAGACCTTCCCCAACTGGGGCGTCTTCTTCGCCGCGGCAGAGGTGAAGCCGGACAATGTGGCGACCTTTTTCCGCATCGCGCGCGCCATCGTCGCCGATCTTGCCGCCCATCCGGTCGAGGCCGACGAATTCGCCCGCGCGCAGAATCCGGTGATCAGCGGAATCGAGCGCCGGCTGGCGACCAACGCCTATTGGGTCGCGGCGCTCGAAGGGTGGGACAGCGATCCACGCCAGATCGCGCGGGTCCGCGACTATCTGTCCGATTATCGCGGGCTGACCGCGGAAGATGTCCGCCGGGCCGTCGCGACCTGGGTCACGGATCAGGGAGACTGGTCGATGGTCGTTCTCCCCGATAGAAGGGCGACGACGTCGGCAGGAGAGGGTTCCGCCCCAAGTGGCCAGCAATAGCGCCGCCCCCATCGCCGCCGCCGCGCCCGCGGCGCCGCTGACCGGCGAGGCTCCGCAGCAGCCCAATCCGTTCCGGCTGCGCGGCCGCCCCTTTTTCGAGGACAAGAACCGGGCCTTCTGGACGCTCCAGACCGTCGGCTGGAGCGGCTATTTCGTGCTCCGCACGCTCACCGGCCTCGCCAATGCGATGGAGTGGAGCTACATGCTCCACACGCTGCTGCTGACCGCGACCGGTTATTCGATCACGCTGCTCATGGCGGCGGCGTTCCGCCGGCTGATCCGGATGCGGGAAATCTTCACCTGGGCGGGATCGATCCTGATCGTGGTCGTCGCCGCCGCCGCCTTCTCCGCGATCGAGACGTGGAGCTACGCGACCTTCATCCAGCCCGGCAGCCGCCCGGAGGGAGTCCGGTTTCTCGGCGCGATCATCCTGACCGTGACCCTGCTCATCGCCTGGTCGGCCCTTTATTACAGCATCAATTTCTACCTGCTGCTCGAGGAACAGACCGATCGGCTGCTGCGGCTTGAAAGCACCGCGTCCAACGCCCAACTCGCGATGCTTCGCTACCAGCTCAATCCGCACTTCCTTTTCAATACGTTGAATTCCATCTCGACCCTCGTGCTCCTGAAGCAGACCGATCGCGCCAACGCCATGCTGTCGCGGCTGTCGTCCTTCCTGCGCTACACATTGGTCAACGAATCGATCGCGCGCGTCACGGTGGCGCAGGAGATCGAGACGTTGAAGCTCTACCTAGAGATCGAGAAGATGCGCTTCGAGGAGCGGCTGCGTCCGCATTTCCAGGTCGATCCCGATGCGGAAGGCGCCCTGCTTCCCTCGCTGCTGCTTCAGCCGCTCATCGAAAATGCGATCAAATATGCGGTCACGCCGCAGGAGGAGGGGGCCGACATCGCGATCCAGGCGCGCCGCCAGGGCGACCGGGTCGCCATCACCGTCGTCGACACCGGTCCCGGCGCCGACGCCGCCTATCAGACCCGCGCCGAGCAATCGACCGGCGTCGGGCTGGCGAACATTCGCGACCGCCTGGCGCAGGCCTATGGCGACAACCATCGTTTCGAGACACAGTCGGACATTACGGGGGGCTTCCGCGTTTTCATCGAAATTCCCTATCAGATCGAAACAGCCGAGGAGCCGAAATGACCATCCGCACCATCCTGGTGGACGACGAGACGCTGGCCATTCAGGGCCTGCAACTGCGCCTCCAGGCGCATGAGGATGTCGAGATCATCGATACCTGCTCGAACGGACGCGAGGCGATCCGGTCGATCAAGACGCACAAGCCCGATCTCGTCTTCCTCGACATCCAGATGCCGGGCTTCGACGGCTTTTCCGTGATCCAGGGCCTGATGGAGGTCGAGCCGCCGCTCTTCGTCTTCGTCACCGCCTATGTCGACCATGCGTTGCGCGCGTTCGAGGCGGATGCGGTGGACTATCTGATGAAGCCGGTCGAGGAAGCCCGGCTGGCCGACACGATGGACCGCGTGCGCCAGCGCCTTGCCGAGAAGCGCGGCGCCGAGGAGGTGGCTGCGCTCAAGGAGGTGCTGGCCGAGGTCGCGCCCGAGGCGATGGAGAATGTCGAGGCCGCGACCGGCGACGACGCCCACGCCGCCAGCCGCTACGAGCGGATGATCAACATCAAGGACCGCGGCCAGATTTTCCGCGTCGATGTCGATACGATCGAGAGCGTCGAGGCCGCCGGCGACTATATGTGCATCAAGACGGGCGATAACACGCTGATCCTTCGCGAGACGATGAAGGACCTGGAAAAGCGGCTCGATCCGCGCCGGTTCCAGCGCGTCCACCGTTCGACCATCGTCAATCTCGATCAGGTCCGCCAGGTGAAGCCGCACACCAATGGCGAATGCTTCCTGGTGCTCGACAGCGGCAGCCAGGTGAAGGTGAGCCGCTCCTACCGCGACGTCGTCGCGCGCTTCGTGCATTGAGGGCGGCGCCCGCCAGGGTGGATATCTCGCCGCGGCATCGGGGGAGGATGTGATGACCGATATGGCCGCCAAAGCCCGCGCCTTTGCCGCGCTCCATGTGCCAGGCGATCCGCTGATCCTGTTCAACGCCTGGGATCCGGGCAGCGCGCGCGCCGTGGCGCTGGCCGGGGCGAAGGCGATCGCGACCGGAAGCTGGTCGGTCGCGGCGGCCAACGGCTTCGACGATGCCGAGGCGTTGCCGATCAACCTCGCCATCGACAATGCGGCGCGGATCGTCGCCGCCGTCGATCTGCCGGTGACGATCGACTTCGAGGGCGGCTATGCGACCGATCCGTCGGGGCTGGGCGAGCATTTCGCCTGGCTTGCCAAGACGGGCGCCGTCGGCTGCAATTTCGAGGATCAGATCGTTGGCGGCGAGGGCCTCCATGCGCCCGCCGATCAGGCGGCGCGCATCCGCGCCGCGCGCGCGGCCGTGGGTCCGGATTTCTTCATCAACGCGCGCACCGACATCTTCCTTCAGGCGAGTGCCGACACGCACGACGATGCGAAGGTCGATGCCGCGATCGAGCGCGCCGGCGCTTATGCCGAAGCGGGTGCGAGCGGCTTCTTCGTGCCCGGCCTCGTCGATCTGAGATTGCTCGAACGGGTCTGCTCCGCCTCGCCATTGCCGGTCAACTTCATGGCCTTTCCCGGCGCCCCGGAGGCGAACGCGGTCGCGCAGGCTGGCGTCGCCCGGATCAGCCACGGCCCCGGCCCCTATCGGATCGCGATGGAGGCGCTGAAAGCGGCGGCGGAGCAGGTGTACCGCGACTGACGCGTTTGGCCCTTGCCGTGCGCGCCGAAGCTTATAGCTTCGCGCGATGCTGCCGTCCGTCCTGATCGTCGACAATTTCCTGGCCGACCCGATGGCCGCGCGCCAGGCCGCGCTCGCGCTCGATTACGATCCCGGCTTCAAGAAGGGCAATTATCCGGGCCTGCTGTCGACCCGGCCGCTCGCGATCGGCGGGCTCGACGATGCGGTGGCCGGGCTGATCGGGCGCCCCGTCCGGCCGCAACCGGGCACCAGCCACGGCCATTGCCGGCTGACGCTCGCGCGGGAGAAGGGCCGGTCCGGGGTCCATATCGATCCGTGCTTCTATTCGGGGATCCTCTTCCTCACGCTTCCCGAACATTGCCGCGGCGGCACCGATTTCTACCGGCATCGGCGAACCGGTCTCGATCGCGTGCCGGAGGACCGGCTGGACATGGTCCGCGCGGGCTATGACGATCCCAACCGGCTCGTCGAGGAGGTGGTCAACCAGGATACGCTGAAGCCGTCGCGATGGGAGCGCAGCTTCACCGCGCCGATGCGCTTCAACCGGCTGCTTCTGTTCAGCCCGTGGATGTTCCACAATTCCGGCGCCGGCTTCGGCGACCGGCCGGACAATGGCCGGCTGGTCCACCTGATGTTCTTCGCGGCCGCCTGAGCTCAGGCGAGGCTCTTCGAGGCCTGTTCGAACACATCCTTGCTGAGGCCGGGCGTCGCGACCATCCGCTCCAGCTCGGCCCTCATCAGCGCGGCGCGGCCCTCGTCGAAGCGGCGCCAGCGGCCGAGCGGCGGCACCAGCTTGGCCGCGGTCTGCGGATTGAGCTTGTCCTCGGCCAGGATCATGTCGGCAAGGAATCGGTAGCCCCGGCCGGACGCATCGTGAAACGCGCGCTGGTTGACCGAGAAAGCGGCAACGAGCGAGCGCAGCCGGTTCGGATTGGCCAGCGTGAAATCGGGATGCCCGGCCAGCGCCTCGACCTGATCGAGCACATCGTCGCGGGTCGACAACGCCTGGGTCGTGAACCATTTGTCGAGCACAAGGCCATTGGTCCGGTAGCGTTCGTAAAAGGCCTGGAGCGCCGCATCGCGCTCGGCGGAATAGCCGTTGACGAGCACGCCGAGCGCGCCCTGGCGATCGGTCATGTTGTCGGATTCGTCATATTGCCGCTTGGCCAGCGCCGCCGCGTCCGGCGCGCCGGTCGCCGCGATATAGCCGAGCGCGATCGTCTTCAGCCGGCGGGCGCCCTTGGCCGCCGGATTATAGGCGTAGCGATTGGCGACATGGGCCCGGTAGGCATCGCGCCACAGCGGCTCGAGCGTCCTGCCGAGATCCGCTCGCAGCGCCTCGCGCCGCGCCCGGATCGCCTCCGGATCGACCACCGCCATGCGATCGCCGATGAAGGATTCGCTGGGCAGCAGCACCGCTTCCGCGATGAAGGCGGGATCGAGATTCGCGTCGGTGAGCGTCTGGCGCACCGCCTCGATCACCGGGGCGTGATCGGCCCCGCCCGTCGAGACCGCCGCGGTCAGCGTGTCCAGCATGAGCTGCTGCATCGCCTCGTAGCGGGCGAACGGATCGTCGTCGTGCGCGGACAGGAAGGCGAGGTCGACCGCACTCCGATCGGTCTCGACAATGACGGGCGCCGAAAAGTCGCGATTGATCGACAGGACGGGGCGCGCCGGCGCGCCATCGAGAGCGATCTCGTCGCTGGCCTTGTCGAGCACGATCAGCCGCTCGTCGGTCGGCCGTCCGGTCGCCTCGTCGAGCAGTGCGATCCTCAGCGGGATCGGCATCGGCTGCTTGACCGGCTGACCCGGCGTCGGCGGCACCTCCTGCTCCAGCGCGACATGGACGCCTTCGGTCCGGTTCACCAGCCGCGCCTTGATCCGCGGCGTGCCGGCCTGGCTGTACCACAAGCGGAAGTGCGACAGATCGACGCCGCTCGCATCCTCCATCGCCTTGACGAAATCCTCGCACGTCACCGCCTGGCCGTCGTGGCGCGAGAAATAGAGGTCGGTACCCGCGCGGAACCGCTCCGGGCCGAGGATGGTGTGCATCATCCTGATGACCTCGGCGCCCTTGTTGTAGACGGTCGCGGTGTAGAAGTTCGAAATCTCGATATAGGAATCGGGCCGCACCGGATGGGCGAGCGGCCCTGCATCCTCCGGAAACTGGGCGGCGCGAAGCATCTTCACGTCCTCGATCCGCTTCACCGCATGGCTGCCCATGTCGGCCGAGAAGCTCTGGTCGCGGAAGACGGTGAAGCCCTCCTTGAGGCTCAGCTGGAACCAGTCACGGCAGGTGACGCGGTCGCCCGACCAGTTGTGGAAATATTCATGCGCCACCACGCCGGCGATGGCGTCATAATCCGCGTCGGTCGCGGTATCCGGGTCGGCCAGGACGTAACGCGAGTTGAAGATGTTGAGGCCCTTATTCTCCATCGCGCCGAAGTTGAAGTCGTCCACCGCGACGATGTTGAAGATGTCGAGGTCATACTCGCGCCCATAGACCTCCTCGTCCCACTTCATCGCCGCCTTGAGGCTCGCCATGGCGTGCGCGGTCTTGGGAAGATCGCCCGCGCGCACCCAGATGCCGAGATCGACCTTGCGGCCCGACATGGTGGTGAACGTATCGCGGTTCGCGACCAGGTCGCCGGCCACCATCGCGAAGAGGTAGCAGGGCTTGGGGAACGGATCGTGCCACTCGGCCCAATGGGTGCCCCCTTCGCCTTCGCCCGACGCAACCAGGTCGCCATTGGCGAGCAGGACCGGATAGAGCGCCTTGTCGCCGCTCATCCGCAGCTTGTAGCGCGACAGCACGTCGGGCCGGTCGGGGAAGGGGGTGATGCGGCGAAAACCCTGCGCCTCGCACTGCGTGCACAGCATCGCGTTCGATTCATAAAGGCCCATGAGCTGGGTGTTGGCGCGCGGCGCGATCCGGACCTCGGTCTCGACGGTCGCGGATTCGCCCTCGATCGGGACGCGCAGCACCTGATCTTCGTACCAGTAATTGACCGGCTCGCCGTTCAGCGTGACGCGGTGGATCGCCTCCACCTCCGAATTGAGCAGCAGCGGCCGTCGGTGGCTGCCGTTGCGGCGGACCTGCAACGTCGCGCGGACGATCGTCCGCTCCGCCCCGAGCCGGAAATCCAGGCTGATGTCGGGGACGAGCCAGTCGGGCGGAGAATAATCCTCGCGGCGGATGACGGGCGGCGCGCCCGTGGTCTTGTTGACGTCCAGCATGTCCGGAACCTAGGCTCGCCGGCCGGCGCACGCAATCGCGGCGGCCCGACGAGTCGGGCGGTTCAACCAAATCGCCGCTTTGCGCGTTATGCCCGCCGCCCAGATCAGGAGGTTGCCATGATGCCTCTCCGCACGCTTCTTCCCGCCCTCGTCCTCCTCGCCGCCACCGGGTCGACAAGCTCCGGCCTCGCTCGCAGCGCCGCGCCCGCGCCGCACGGGGACGAATGTTTCAATGTCCGCTCGGTCGTCGACTACAGTTCGGCGGGGCGCGATGCGATCAACGTGCGTGTCGGCGGCAACCGCTACTACCGGCTCGATATTCTGGGGACCTGCCCGGACATCGATCTCAACTTCCGCCTGGGCCTGCGCTCGCGTTCGGGATCGAGCTGGATCTGCCATGACACGGACGCCGAAGTGATCGCGCGGGGCCCCTTCGGCCAGCCGGATCGCTGCCCGGTCGTCGGGATGCGCCAGCTCAGCGCCGAAGAGGTTGCTGCGATCCGGCATCCCCCGCGGCATCGACGCTGACCGGCCGGCGCGCGCCGAGCGCGGTGACGAGCCCGGCGATCGCCGTAAACCCGCCGGCGATGGCGAGCGGGGTCCAGCGATAATCCTCCCACGCGGTCGAAATCGCCATGGCGACGATCGGGATCAGGACGCTCGAATAGGCGGCCTCGGCCGCGCCGATGACGCGGATGATCCGGTAATAGAGCCAGAAGGCGAGCGAGGAGGCGATCACGCCAAGATAGAACAGGCCGATCCAGTAGGAGGGGCGCGGATCGAAGACCGGCGCGCCGCTGGTGAGCAAGGCGAAGAGCCCGTCGCCGAAGCCGCCGTAAAGCATGGCCCAGGCGAGGATTCCGGCGATCGCACGGCCGCGCATGGCCGGTGCGATCTGCATCACATTGGCGCCCGAGGCCCCGAGCACCGCGACCAGCGTGAGGCCAAGCCCGATCAGCGCCTCGCGGCCGCCGGCGGGGGCCGATCGCAGCTGATCGATGAAGAGAAGCGCGACGCCGGCCATCGCGACCGCCGAGCCGGCGACGAAACGACCGCTGACCGGCACCTTGAAGAACAGCCGCGCCATCACGGCGTTGGGCACGACCAGGAGCGCGAAGACGACCGCGGTGAGGCCGGAATTGATGTGGCGTTCGGCCGCATAGACGAAATTGTAGTTGATCACGAACTGGAGCAGGCCGAGGAGCATCGCGAGCCTGTGCCCGCCCGCATCGAGGCGGAGCGAGATCCCGGCCGCGCGCGCGACGATCGCCATCACCGCGCCGGCGATCAGGAACCGGTAGCTGACCGACCAGACCGCGGGAACGACCCCGAGCTGCCCCTTGATGACGATCCAGGTGGAGCTCCAGATCAGCGTGACCAGGATGAAGGGGAGGAGGAGCTTGGGGTCGCGCAGGCCCGCGCCCGCATCGCTCATAGCGCCCGGATCGCCGACGCGAGCGCCGCGACATGGGCGGGATCGCTGTCCCAGCTCGTCACCAGCCGTGCCTCGCCGGGGCCCCAGTCGTAGAAGTCGAACCCTTGCGCCCGGAGTGATGCGGCCTCATCTGCGCTCACCTTGATGAACACCTCGTTGGCCTCGGCCGCGAGGATCAGGCGATCGCCCGCCGCCTCCGCGATCGTCGCGGCGGCGGCATTGGCCGCGCGCGCGTTGCGCAGCCAGACATCGCCGTCGAGCATGGCGAGGATCTGGGCGGCGAGGAAGCGGCCCTTCGAGGCGAGGTGGCCGGCGCGTTTGCGGCGATAGCGTGTGGCGTCGGCGAGGCCGGGCGTGAAAAAGACGAGGCATTCGGCGGAAAGGCCGCCATTCTTGACGAAACCGAAGGAAAGCGCGTCGACGCCCGCGCGCCAGGTGAGATCGGCCGGGGCGCAGCCGAGCCGCGCGACCGCATTTGCGAAGCGGGCGCCATCGACGTGAAAGCCGATGCGGTGCCGTTTCGCGAGCTCGCCAAGCGCCGCCGTTTCCGCCGGCGTGTAGACCAGGCCATATTCGGTCGCGTTGGTGATCGACAAAGCGTGCGGCTGGACCTGATGCACGTCGCGGCGGATGCCGCCGATCAGCGTTTCGACCGATTCCGGGGTCACCTTCGCGCCGTCGCCTTCGGCGAGGAGCAGCTTGGCGCCACCCGTGAAGAATTCCGGCGCGCCGCATTCGTCGTTCTGGATATGGGCGTCGCGATGGCAGAGGACGGCGCCGTGCGAGGGGCACAACGCGGCCAGCGCGAGGCTGTTCGCCGCCGTGCCGGTCGCGATCCACAACACCTCGACCTCCCGTTCGAACAGGTCGGACAGCGCGCCGTCGAGCCGCTTGCTCCATTCATCGCCGTCATAGGCGGTGTCGAGCCGGTTGGCGGCGGAAAGGGCGGCGATGACCTCGGGACAGGCGGCCGCGGCATTGTCCGAAAAGAAGCGCATGGCGCAGCGGCATAATCGCGCAGGCCGGCGCGTCAACGGCGATCTGCCAGCGTGGAGCGGCGATGCCGGTCGTTTACCAAATGTTGGTTCCCATGGGCTTAGCCTTCGCCCCCAAGGAGCAGGGAGCGGCAATGGGCGTCGAGACCTTCGGGGCGAAGATGGATACCGGGCAGCGGGCGACGCGGCGCGCGCGCGTGCTGCTGGCCGCGAAGCTGCGCATGCCCGGCGGCGAGGTCGCCGCGCGTCTGCGTGATCTTTCGCCAAAGGGTGCGCTGATCGAATGCACCGCCACGCCGCGGCCCGGAACCGAGGTCGTCTTCATCCGCGGCGGCACCGAAATCCAGGCGCGTGTCGCCTGGGCTGCCGCCGGGCGGATCGGCCTGGAATTCGATCATCTGATCGACGCGCAGGAAATGCTCGTCCAGCTTCGCAAGGGGCCGAAGGGGGACGATCGCTACCGGGCGCCGGCGCCGTCTCAGCACGGCATCGGCCCCGCCCAGCTGCGTCTTGCCAAGGCCTGGGGCGTCACGGTCGGGCTCAGCGTGCCCGAGGCGGTCCAGCCGCGCAGGCGGCGGCCGTGAGCCATCTCGACGCCTGGAGCTCGGGTTTCGAGCATGGGCCGATGCTGATTCGCGGCGAGCTTTCCACCCGTGCGCCGCCGGCGCGCAATGCGATCGGCCGCCGCTCGCGCCGGATCGAGGTCGATCTCGGCGCGGGGCTGCGCCCGCGGGGCGCCGCGAGCGTGAGCGTCCAGGTCCAGGATCTGTCGGTCGAGGGCTTCTGCGTCCAGACATCCCTCCCATTTTCAAAGGACGACGATGTCTGGCTGCGGCTTCCGGGGCTGGAAGCCTATGCCGCGCGCGTGGTGTGGAGCGACGGATCGCGGATCGGCTGCGTCTTCGATCGGCCGCTCCACCCCGCCGTGCTTGAGATGATCGTCGAGCGGGCGCGACGTTGAACCTGAAGAGCGCGTCCTAAGGGGCTGACGATTCGATGAACTGTGCCGGCTGTGCTATGCGCGCCGAGTCGGAGGGGGAAGGCGACGACGATGGAATCGGATTTCCGTTACTATAGCCGCCGCGCGGCGGAGGAGCAGCGCCGGGCGATGCGGGCCGTGACCCAGGCCGCCCGGGAGCGCCATCGCGAACTCGCCAACCTGTTCGCGACCAAGGCCGAACAACGCGTCGGAGAATATGCGCGGGGCTGAAGCGGTTCGGGGACAGGCAAGCGCCCTTCCGGAATAACGCGAGCGGGGCGCGCTGCCGGTCGACCTCACGGCAATGCGCGGATCATCCGGGGATGCAGCTGCGCGCCATCGCCGCGACGGGCGTGCAGATTTCGGGATCGCCCGCGCAGCAGTCGTCGACAAGAAAGCCCAGCAGGTCGCGCATCCGGCCGTATCCCGCGGTGTAGATGATCGAACGTCCGTCGCGACGGGACTCCGCCAGCCCGGCCCGTTCGAGAATGGCCAGATGCGTTGAGAGCGTGTTGGGTCGAACGCCCACCTCGCGCGCGATCTCCCCGGCGCTCAACCCCTCCGGTCCGGCGCGCACCAACAGGCGGAAGACCGCAAGCCGGTGCGCCTGAGCGAGCGCGGACAGCGCCTCCACCGCCGAAGGCAGCAGCATCAGCAGCAGGCCGGGCCGGTCACATCGCTCGGTGCGCGGCAGGCGCTCGCGCCAGCATTGTCCGGAATCCTGTCCTCGCCATAAACGGTGGCCTCGCCATGGGTGAAAAACGTCTCCCAGCGGACCCCGGAGGGGTCGGTCACCCAGGATTTGTCGGATTTGGCGTAGCAGCAGGTCGTTGCCTCCTGGTCCAGCGTTTCGGCGCCGGCCGCCTTGAGCCGCGCCGCCATCGCGCCGAGCTCGGCCGGGCTTTCCACCTGGACGCCCACATGGTCGACGCCGAGTGCACGCGCCCGCGATGAAACGGCCAGATTGACCCGCGGATCATCCAGCATCCACTTGGCATAATCGTGCTTCAGCACGCACGGATCGGCATCGAACAAGGTGCTGTAAAAGGCGACGGCCTGCTCGATGTCCGGAACGCTGACGTGAAGGTGCAAGCGCTTCATTGGCGTCTCCCTGTCGATATTTCGAGAAATATCGAAACATCAGGCCGAGTCAAGGGCGAAAGCCCGCGATGCCGGATGACCGCTCCCTCTCACGCCACACCGCGCGCCCAAAGGGGCTGCACCCGGCCGGGCGGCCTCGTCGCTTCATTTCCGAGAGAAAATGGTGCTGCCGGTGAGGATTGAACTCACGACCTCAGCCTTACCAAGGATGCGCTCTACCACTGAGCTACGGCAGCATCTCGCCAGAACGGCGTCCCGATGGGGAGGCGGCGCTATGGCCATCCGGGGCCCTATCTGTCAAGGCGCGCGTCATGACCGGGGTGGATGAAGAGAAAGCGAAACGGCTGGCTGCCGCGCTGCGCGAGAATCTGAAACGCCGCAAGGCGCAGGCGCGCGAGGCGGCAAAGGCGCCCGAGAAGAAGCCCGACGCCTAGCTCAGAGCGGGGCGCACTGGGCTGCCAGCCATTCGAGCACCTCACCGTCGAGCTGCGGCGCGACGATCTCCATCACGCGCGCATGATAATCGTCGACCCAGGCACGCTCCTCGGCGGTCAGCATCGCCGTCTCGATGAGGTTGCGGTCGATCGGCGCGAAGGTGAGCGTCTCGAATCCGAGCAGTCTCTTTTCCGCCCCCTCGGCCTCGCGCGGGACGACGAGGACGAGATTCTCGATCCGGATGCCGTAGGCCCCGGTCTTGTAATAGCCGGGCTCGTTGGAAAGGATCATCCCCGCCTTCAGCGGCTCGTCGCCGCCGGCCTGGGAGCTTCCGGCGGGGGAGATGCGCTGGGGCCCCTCGTGGACCGAGAGGAAGCTGCCGACGCCGTGGCCGGTGCCGTGGGCGTAATCGAGGCCCGCGGCCCACAGATATTGCCGCGCGAAGCTGTCGAGCTGGCAACCGCGCGTGCCTTCGGGGAAGACCGCCCGCGCGACCGCGATATGCCCCTTGAGCACGCGGGTGAAGCGATCGCGATGTTCGGCGCTTGGCGTTCCGATCGCGACCGTGCGGGTCACGTCGGTGGTGCCGTCGGCATATTGGCCGCCCGAATCGACCAGGTAGATCGAGTTCAGCTCGAGCTTGCGATTGGTTTCCGGGGTCGAGCGATAATGGACGATCGCGCCATTGGGCCCGGCGCCCGAAATCGTCGTGAAGGAGAGGTCCTTGAGCTGGCCGGTCGCCTGGCGGAATTCCTCCAGCTTGGCCTCGGCTGAAAGCTCGTCGACATTGCCCTTGGGCGCCTCGACGGAAACCCAGTGGAGGAAGCGCACCAAAGCGGCGCCGTCGCGGGCCTGGGCGCTTTTCTGCCCGGCGATCTCGACCGGATTCTTGATCGCCTTGGGGAGAACAGTCGGATCGCGCTTGGCGATCACCTTCGCGCCCGCCCCCTCCAGCGCCTCGAAGATCGCGGCGACCGAGCGTTCGGGATCGACGACGATGGTCTTGCCGGACAGCGACTTCAGGAACGGCTCGAAGGCGTCCCGCTCGTGCAGGCGCACGCCATTGCCGAGATGCTGGCGCACATCGTCGCCGATCTTCTCGCCGGCGACGAAAAGGTCCGCCGTGCCGTCGGCATCGACGAGCGCGAAGGCGAGCGCGACCGGCGTGTGCTCGACGTCCTTGCCGCGCACGTTGAAGGTCCAGGCGATCGAATCGAGCGCGGCGAGCACCGCTGCGTCCGCCCGCTGCTCCTTCAGCCAGTCGGCCAGTTCCTGGCGCTTCGAGGCCGAGGATCGGCCCGCCAGGTCATCGCCCTGGACGACGAGGCGCGCGCGCGACGGCGCCGGCTTGTCGGCCCAGATCTTGTCGATCGGATTGTGCCCGACGGCGACCAGCTCGGCGCCCCGTTCGGCGAGCGCCTCGCGCGCCTGCTTCACCCAGGTCTTGGTGTGGAGCCAGGGATCGTAGCCGATCCGCCCGCCATCGGGCGCGTGCGCCTTCAGCCATTCGGCGACGCTGGTTTCGGGCACGGACTGATAGGACCAGTTCGCGCCGTCCACCTGCGCGCGCACCTGCAGGGTGTAGCGGCCATCGACGAAGATCGCCGCCTCCTCGGGAAGCACCACGGCGCTCCCGGCCGATCCCTTGAAGCCGGTGAGCCAGGCGAGGCGCTGGGCATAGGAGCCGACATATTCGCTCATATGCTCGTCGGTCAGCGGGACGACGAAGCCGTCGAGCCGGTCGGCCTTCAACTGTTCGCGCAGCGCCTTCAGGCGGTCTTCATAGGTGGACATGGTCTTTTCCACTGGCTGGGGTTACGCAGGCCGAGATAGTCCCGAAGGGGACGGCGCGCCAGCCTTGCGCGCGAAGGGGAGGGAACCGACATGCGCATCTTCGCCCTGCTTTGCCTCGCCTTCGCGACGCCGCTCGCCGCGCAACCATCCAGCCCGAGAGGACCGATGACCGCCAATCTTCCTGCCCCGCCGGTGGCCGAGCAGCGGCCCTATTCCTACACCCGCCACGGCGTGACGATCGAGGATCCCTGGCACTGGCTGCGGGACGATTCCTATCCGACGGTCGATGATCCCGACGTCCTTGCCTATCTCAATGCCGAGAACGCCTATTTCGAGGCGGCGATGGCGCCGCACCGGCCGCTGATCGAGACGCTGTTCAACGAGATGCGCGGGCGTATCCAGGAGGATGACAGTTCGGTCCCGGTCCGCGACGGCGACTGGCTTTACTGGTGGGCGTTCGCGCCGGGCGCGCAATATCGCACCTGGTATCGCCGGCCGGTCGCCGGCGGTGCCGAGCAGGTGATCTACGACGAGGCGGCGGAGGCCGAGGGGAAGCAATATTTCCGTCTCGGCGCGATGGAGGTGAGCCCGGACGGGCGCTATGCGGCGACGCTCACCGACAGCAACGGATCGGAGCGCTTCGAGCTCAAGGTCCGCGACCTCGCCACCGGCCGCGACATCGAGACGATCAGCGCGGTCGGGATCGGCCAGCCGGTCTGGTCGGCGGACAGCCGCGGCCTCGTCTTCACCGAGGTGAACGACAATTGGCGCAGCTATCGCGCCCGCTTCCACCGGCTCGGAACGCCGGCGGCCGAGGACCGCACGCTCTATGAGGAGACCGAGAATATCGCGTTCGCGGTCAGCGTCGCGCGCACGCAGGACCGCAGCCTGATCCTGATCTCGACCGGCGAGAACAGCTCGAACGAAATCCGCTTCGTCCCCGCCGCGGATCCGCTCGCCGCGCCGGTGCTGATCGCCCGGCGGCGGCCGAACATCCAATATTCGGTCGATGCCAGCCACGGGAAATTGTGGATTCTCACCAATGACGACCACATCAATTTCCGCCTCGCCGAAGCCGATCCGGCGCATCCCGGGGACTGGCGCACGGTCATCCCCGGCTCGGACGAGGTCTATCTGCGCGGCATCACCGCCTTTCGCGATCATCTCGCGATCACCGAGCGGGTGAACGGGCTCGATCAGATTCGCCTGAGGTCCTATGACGGCGGGGAGCGGCACATCCCCTTCACCGAGCCGGCCTATACGGTCGGCCTCGCCGGCAATCCCGAATATGCGCCCGCGGCCTACCGCCTCGCCTACAGCTCGCTGGTCACGCCGCCGACGGTCTACGACTTTCACCCGGCGGAAAATCGGCTCGAGACGATGAAGGTCCAGGCCATCCCGTCCGGCTATGATCCCACGCAATATGTGAGCGAGCGCATCTTCGTGCCGGCGCGCGACGGACAGCAGATCCCGGTTTCGATCGTCTACCGCCGCGGCTTCGAAAAGAACGGCCAAGGCCGGCTCTATCTCTACGCCTATGGCGCCTATGGCTATGCGACGGCGCCCGGATTCAACACCAATCGCTTCAGCCTGATCGATCGTGGCTATGCCTTCGCCATCGCCCATATCCGCGGCGGCGACGAGATGGGCTATGGCTGGTATCTGAACGGCACCAACACCCACCGCACCAACACCTTCAACGATTTCGTCGATGTGGCGCGCGGCCTGATCGCGGGCGGCTATACCCGTGCCGGCAATATCGCGATCCAGGGCGGGTCCGCCGGCGGCGAGCTGATGGGCGCGGTCGTCAACCAGGCGCCCGACCTGTGGGGCGCGGTGGTGGCGGACGTGCCGTTCGTCGATGTCGTCAACACGATGCTCGACGACAGCCTGCCGCTCACCCCTGGCGAATGGAACGAATGGGGCAATCCGATCACCGACGAGGCGGCGTTCCGCTACATGCTGAGCTACAGCCCCTATGACAATGTGACGCGCCAGGCCTATCCGCCGATGCTCATCACCGGCGGCCTCAACGATCCGCGCGTCACTTATTGGGAGCCCGCCAAGTGGAGCGCGCGGCTGCGGGCGATGCGGACCGACCGGAACCTGCAGCTTCTCAAGATCAACATGGGCGCCGGCCATGGCGGGCGGACCGGGCGCTGGACCCGGCTTGAGGAAATCGCCGAGGACTATGCGTTCATGCTGACCCAGATGGGGGCGGACGGGAGGGGCGCCGCGCGATGAGGCGCGCTGTGATCGCCGCTTCGGCGGCGCTGCTTGTCGTCCCGGCCGGCGTCTCGGCCGATCCGGCTCCGGCCGCCGCCGTGGCGGAGGAGGCGCCCCCGCCGCTCTCCGCCACAGCGACCGTCGCTCGGAACGGCGACAGCTGGTCGATCGATTACCGCCTGCTGCGGCGCGCACGGGCCTGGCTCTTTCCGCGCAGCGGGCTCGTCCGCCAGAGCCTGGAGCCCTGGCGGCCGGGGAGCTGGCGGGTGGAAACGCCGGGTGTGCGGATCGAGCGGCGCGGGAATTTCGACGTTCTGGTCGCCGCCGGCGGCGGAGCGGTTCCCTCGCAAGTACGGATCGTGTTCACGCCCGCTGTCGTCGACCTCCAGTCGGATTACGATCCCGCGCTGCGCTTCACCGACGGCTCGGTCGCCCTCTACACCGATCAGTTCACGATCATCCCTTATACGGGCGCCCAGGCGATCGACCGCCTGCCGCGCGACGGCAACGTCGCCGGACTCGACGCAACCCTCACCCGGGTCACCTATCGCGACGCCGACGGCGTGATCCTGTCGGCGGGCGAACGCCGGTCGTCGGTCCTGCGCGATGGCGGTGTGGACGACGGCACCTATCTTCTCTTCGGCCAGCTGCGCCCGATCGTCACCGATGCGATGGCGCAAATCGTCGATCCGCAGCTGCCGGACTGGATCCGCGCCACGCTCAATCGCGAAGTACCGAACATCTTTGCCCGCTACGCCGCCGTGCTCGGCCCGCCGCCCGGGCCGAAGCCCACCGTCATGGTCAGCTGGGGCGGGCCCACGCCGCGCCAGACGAGCATGGGGGGCAGCGTCCTGCCGGGCCTCATTACCCTGGTCTACGAAGGCGACGGCGTGCTGACCGAAAACGCGACCTCGCGCGGCTATGGCCTGTGGTTCATCGCGCACGAATCCGCGCATTTCTGGCTCGGCAATCTGGTCCATTACGAATTCTCGCGCGATGCCTGGATCACGGAGGGCGGGGCCGACCTGCTCGCTTTCCGGACCGTCGCGGCGGTCGATCCCGGCTATGACTGGCGCGGCGCGATCGATCATTCGATCGCCGACTGCGTCGCCCTCAGCGCGAACCGGGGCATCGCCAGCGCCGAGGAGCGCAACGAGCAGCGCGCCTATTACGCCTGCGGTGCGGTCTTCGCGCTGGTTGCGGAGGCCGCGTCGCGCCGGCCGTTCATCCACTTCGTGAAGACGCTGGTAGACGACAATCGCGCCGACGCGACCGTCTCGCGCGCCGACTGGCTCTCCGCGCTCGATCGCGTGTCGAACGATCCCACGCTCAGCCGCGACATCGCGGCGCTGCTCGATCAGGGGAGCGCGGATCCCAAGGCGGCGATCGCGTCGCTGTTCACGCGCGCCGGCGTCTCATTCACGCTCGGACCGGACGGGGTGCCACGGATGACGCCGGCCGCGGCCGAGCCGGCTCAGAGATAATCGCCGCCCATCAGCTCGCGCAGCGGCGCGGGCAGCTTCACCCTTCCGTCCGCCGTCTGGTGATTCTCCAGCAGCGGCACGAGGATTCGCGGACTGGCGAGCGCTGTATTATTGAGCGTGTGGACGAAGCGCACCTTGCGCTCCTCGTCGCGCCATCTGAGGTTGGCGCGGCGGGCCTGCCAGTCGTGCAGCGTCGAGCAGCTGTGCGTCTCGCGATACTTGCCGAGCGAGGGCACCCAGGACTCGATGTCGTTCATCCGGAACTTGCCGTTGCCCATGTCGCCGGTCGAGGCCTCGATCACCTGATAGGGGATTTCCAGCGCCTGCAGCATCGCTTCCGCATTGGCGAGCAGGCGGGCGTGCCAGCGCGCGCTCTCCTCCTCGTCGTCGCGGCAGATCACATATTGTTCGAGCTTGTAGAATTGGTGGACGCGAAGCAGCCCGCGCACGTCGCGCCCGGCGCTCCCCGCCTCGCGGCGGAAGCAGGGGGAATAGCCGGCATAGAGGATCGGCAGCCTGTCCGCCTCGATGATCTCGCCCGAATGGAGCGAGGTCAGCGCGATCTCCCCCGTGCCGGCGAGATAGAGATCGTCGGCCGGCATGAAATAGGCCTCTTCCTCGTGCCCCGGGAAATGGCCGGTGGCGACGAAGGCCGAGGGGCGGGCGAGCGCCGGGACGGTCATCAACGTGAAGCCGTCGGCCGCAAGCCGCTGCTGCGCCCACAGCATCAGCGCCTGTTCCAGCATCGCGAGCCGCCCCTTGAGGCAATAGGTGCGCGATCCGGCGACCTGCGTGATCCGGGCAAGATCGGCCCAGTCGTTCTTCTCGATCAGAGCGACATGATCGAGCGGCGTGAAATCGAAATCCGGAATCGTGCCCTCGGTCCGCACCACCGTATTGAAGCTCTCGTCCGGCCCGACCGGCGCGCCCTCCCACGGGATGTTCGGCACGCGCAGCAGCAGCGCGTCGAGCGCCGCCTGCTTCTCGCCGAGATCGCTCTCGATCCCGGAAATCTCCGCGCCGATCGCCTTGGCCTTGGCGCCGAGCGCCGGCCGCTCTTCGGGCGCGGCGCTCTTGAAGCTGTCGGAGATCGCGTTTCGCTCGGCGCGAAGGCCGTCGATCCGCGTCTTGAGCGCGCGCACCTCAGCGTCGAGCGCCAACAGCGCGTCAAGATCGAGCGAGACGTTCTTCTCGCCGATCGCCTTGCGGACGGCCCCGGGATTCTCGCGAATGAACTGAAGGCTGAGCATCAGCGCGGCCTAGCGGGGACGCGGCAAAAAGCAAGCTGACGCGATGGCGGAGACGGAGGGATTCGAACCCTCGGTAGGAGTAATCCCCCTACGGCGGTTTAGCAAACCGCTGGTTTCAGCCACTCACCCACGTCTCCGGCGGCGGTTTTCCTAGGGAAACTGTCAGTTATGGTCAACGCGAAACGCGCGAAAAGCGAAATTCACATCGGTTCGCCGTGGCACAACGGGCGGCACAATATGTTCGCGTTCGGTTCCTTTTCGAGGCCCGCATGACCGCGCCTGTCATCATCGGGCGGGCGCGGCTGTGAGCAAGCGCGCGCCGCAATTCGAGCGACGTGAGCGGGACTTCTACCCGACCCCGCGCGATGCTGTTTTCCCGCTCCTTCCCCATCTCGCGCCGGCGACGAGATTTGCCGAGCCGTGTGCCGGGGACGGACGCCTGCTGGATCATCTGACGGCCGCCGGTCATGTCTGCGTCGACGCGTGGGACATTGAGCCGCGCCGGGCCGATATTGCCCGCGACGATGCCACAATGGCGCTTTGCCACAACACCGACTGCTACATCACCAACCCGCCGTGGGATCGGCGCGTGCTGCACCCGATCATCCTCAACCTGTCGCGGCACAAGCCGACATGGCTGCTGTTCGATGCGGACTGGATGCACACGCGCCAGAGCGCCGAGTTCATGCCGCTGTGCCGCAAGATCGTGAGCGTCGGCCGGGTCAAGTGGATTGAGGACTCGCCCTTCACCAGCAAGGACAACGCGGCCTGGTATCTGTTCGACGCCAATGCGGAGGGGCCGGCCTGCTTTATCGGCCGTGAGCGCCAAGGCAACCTGTTCGAGGAGCGGGCGGCGTGAGCGGGACGCGAGGGAACGCTCCACCGTTGAAACTCCGCCTCGAATTCGCCCTCATCGTCGCCGTGATCTGCGCCATGCTCGCGGTGAATCTGATCCGGGGCGGGATGGGGATGGGGTGGAATTGGTGATCGGTTTGCCGGCGCCGGCAAGGTGATACGGGCGCTCGACCGGAGGCCCCAGTCCTTATCCCGCTTTGTGAAGCGTTGATCAATTTGCCGGCGCCGGCAAGATGATCCTAAGGCCCGCTGCATCCGCGAAGCAACGCATCCGCCCGCACCGCATAGCCGAACAACTCGATCACCTTGGCGGCGAGGATGCGGCCCTGCTCGTTCGGATCGGCGGGCATTTGGGGGTGTTCCTCCGCGACGCGGCGCGGCACCTGCGGCACGTCGGCCGGATCTGGGCACGGCGCGCGCACCGGCACGTTGACCGTTTGCGTGACGATGCGCGGCTCTGGGGCGGGCGGGGTGGCGCAGCCGGCGAGGGCAGCAAACGCCGCCCCCGCCATCATGATGTGAGCCGCGCTCATGCGGCCTTTGCCAGCTTCTCGCGGAGAGCGTATCCCTCCAGCTTCCAAAGCTGGCGAATTGCGTTCTCGCGGGCGAACTTCTTGCCGAGATCGGCATTGAAGTTTTCGGGCGAGGCCGGCGCGCTCTCGCCAGTCACATAGAATCCGTTTTTCATCTTGATCGTGCAGAGCGTCAGCACGCCGTCGATAACAGTGTAGCTCTCGCTCGCGATCTTGGACTCCATGCTCTCCAGCGTGACGCGGGGAGCGACGGCAATGGCGGCACTTTCCGCCTCGGTGACTTCAAGACTATTCATGTTCCAAATCCTTTGTTTCGACCTGCCGCTGGATGCGCGCGGCCCGCTTCCGGCAATCGCCGAAACCCTAAAGCTGCCTCCATTCATCCGCTGTAAGGCCCGTAGAGCGCCCCGGGGCCTCCAAGGCCCTCCGGGTCGCGGCATGGGCGGCGTCCTCGCGCGCGCCCGCATCATGCGAGTCCTGGCGGGCCTGTCCGAGGCGCTGTTCGCCATGATCGTGTGCCTGTTGGATCGCCGCATTCTGCTGATCCACCGCCGCCCGGAGCGTGGCAATGCTCGCATGGGCCGTCGCCAGCGCCGCGTTCAGTCGATCGATCGCGGGCTGCATCGAAGCCTGTCCGGCGTGATAGCGATGATTGCCGTGCGCCACGAAGGCCGCGACAAGCAGGACGAGCGCCATCCCGGCGCCGAGCAGCTTGGCGGTGAGGCCGTTGAGCCAGGGGAGGGAGAGGCCGAACATCACTTCACCTCCGTGGTCGTGGTCACCGTGGCGCTTGGAGCGTCATCATGGTCCTCAAGCTCGAAAGTCGCGCCGTCCCGCCCCGCCCCCGCCTTGAATCGCCCTACCGGCCCGCCAACCGCGAGCGCGAGGATCACGGCGATCATGCCGAGCGGAAAGCCCGCTCCCATCAGGCTGATCGAGGCGATGCGCTGATGCTCGCTCGCCGCGCTCCAGCCGCCGAGCCACAGCAACAGGATCACGCCGGCAAAGCCCATGCCGCAGAAGATGCCGGCAGCCGACATGAGCCAGAGCGAGACGGCGCGCTGCCCTTCCGCAAACGTTGTCGGGGCCGGTGTCCAGCGGGTCATTGCAGCAGGCCCTTCATCACCGCGAGCCGCGCCTTGCGGTCGTCGAGCCCGTTCAGGCCGCCATTGATTCGCCGCGTGATGCCCTCGACGTCGTCCGCATCCGCCAGCGCGTTGAGCCCGCGCACGGTCCAGTAGGTGCAGGCCGTCAGCATCCCGATCGATGGCACCGCCGCGATCTCGGGGTGGCTTTCCAAGTCGATCCCGATCCGCCGGCCGAAGTCGCGATAATTCGCCCGGCCGGTGATCTGTATCGGGCCGCGCCCCTTGTAGCGCTTGCCGTCGCCGGGCTGCGTGTTGCCAAGGTCCGCGCGTCCCTCATAGGCCGCGCCGGACGCATATTCCTCCATCGCCCTGAACCCGTCGCTTTCGTGGCCGAGCTGGGCGAAGAAGTGGGCGAACCGAAGCGGGGTCGCATCGATTCCAGCCGCCGGGACGTGAACCGCCGCGCCAAGCGCAAGCTCGGCCGCGCGCTCCGGTCCCGCGCCGAGACGCAGGAACAGGGCTGTATAGCTGCCCCGGCCCATGATTCCGTCCGCCGTGACGCGGATCGCGGACTGGAGCCGCTTGATCTGGCCCTGGTCCATCAGGGCCTCCCGCCCGCCTTGAGGATGAGGAAAGAGACCAGCACGATCGAGACGATGATCGTGGCGATGTTCGGCAGGTTCTTGAGGAGCCACTGCGCCGCACCGGTCGCGCCCTCCCGCTTGTCCGACGCGCGTTCGAGCACATCGACGCGGCCCTCCAGCCCCTCCACCCGGCGGTCGATCCGGTTCGCCTCGATCCGGATCACGCGCTCCCGAACGTCCTGCATGTCGCGCTGCATCGCGGTCGTAGTGGCCAGCACGCCTTCCAGCGTCTTCGTGTTGGCCTTCATCGCTTCGACAAAGAACTGGAGCGCTGCTCCCTGTTCGGAAACTGGCATGATGAACTCCGGCTCGGGGGCGATTGAAGCGGCGCGGGCGGGCGGGCTCATGGGTCGGCCTTCTCGATCATGTTGAGGCTGTAGGATTTTCAGGCGGCGGCGCTTACCGCCGTCACCCATGCCACCGCCCCCGAATGCAATGCGTTAGCTCGTGTCCGATCCATTCCGGGCGATAGTCCCTGGCCGGATCGACGATGTGAATTTCGCAGGCCGGCCGATCCGCTGCGACCAGCCCGAACGCCATGATCTCGCGATTCCCGTCGCTCACGCCGCGCCGGGCCGCGTCGGCGCGCAGATCGGCGAGGCTCGGATGCTCCACCACCGTCACCACGATCTCGCGCCGGTCGAATTCGCTGCGCTCGAACGCATAGCCGTCCGCGCCCTGCTGCTGGCACGCGGCGAGCATGAGGGTCGCGAGAATGGCGATCAGCCTCATGCCACCCCTCCCGCGGCACTCGAGAATCCCGCCTGCATCCGCGCCAGCTCGTCGACATCGGGCGGCACGGGCCAGTCGATCGCGCGCGGATCGCCGCCCTCGTCGGGAAGGTCGCGCAGCGCCTGCCGGTACGACGCCCAGGCCGCGCGATACTCCTCGGGCCGGTCCATCGCCTGCGTCCCGTCCGTCACATAGAGCAGGCCGTCCCGCCGCGCCCGCAGCGCGGTCCAGAGCAGGGCCAGGTCCTCCACGATCGCGCCTTCGTCGTCCACCCGCGCGAGCATCGGGTCCACGCCCGCGGGTACCTCGCCGAGGTCGTCGAACAGGTCGAGATCATAGCCGTCGAGGCTCGCCACGGCCTGAAGTTCGCCACTCGTCTTGTCGCGGATCAGCCTCACGAGACCTGCTCCGCCGTCAGCGTCAGGAAGCAGCTGTCGGTGGCGTCCGCCGTGCCGCTGGATTTGCGGGCCATGCGCCGGATGACATAACTGGCTCCGGCCGAGAGCCCGGTCACCGTATAGGGGCCGGAGCCGTTGACGCCACCATTCGTCGCCTTGGTCTGCCCGGTCGTCTCGTTGATCACGACGACGGCGCTCTCGGTGCCCGTCTTCTCGGTGCCCGAGACGTCCGAATAGCTGCCGGCCGCCGGCTTGATCTGGATTTTGGTCTGGAGCGTGATCGTCTTGCCGGTCACGTTCGCGACCTTGTAGCTGCCGGTCAGGTTGAGCTTGAGCTTGCCCGTGGCGGACGCATTGATCGTGATCTCGTTGCCGATCGCGGCATAGGTGCCGCTGGTGACGTTCGTCCCGGACGTGTCGCTCGCGCTCGTCCCGCCGCCCGCCCCGCCATCGCGCGCCGTGGTGAACGAGGCCGCAACAGGCACCTCCTGGTCGCCCGCGCTGATCGTCGCATTGAACCCGCCCGTATCGGCGCTGATGGCGGTGATCGAGATCACATCACCGGAGACGCTGGTCGTGCAGCCCGCCGATGAATCGATGGTGATGTCGTCGATGTCGATCGCGATGCCCTGCCGCGCCGTCACCGCAAAATCGACCGGAAGCTGCCCGCTCTTGACCGAGCCATCGGCATTGCAGGCGATGACGATCGACGTGCCCGGATCGAGATCGACCAGCACGGGCGAGATTCCGTCCTGCCCCTCGACCCGCTTCGCGGTCTGCCAGGTCCAGTTGGCGCTCGGCGTCGGCCGCGTGCCGAAGAAAGCCCAGATCAGGCCCGGCCCGTCCGGCACGCTGCCCGGATCGTCATAACAGCCCGTCGGCACGCCCGACGAGGGGCTCGGCGTGGACGGCTGCGTTTCCGAGCGCGTGTAGACGACGTTGGTCGCCTGCCCGTCCTGCGCCGATGCGGCCACGCCCGCCCATGTCGGCTCCGCCGTCCCGCTGGTGCCGGCGATCGCCGCCGTGCCGCGCGATTCGTAAAGCGGGTTCGATCCGGTGGTTCGCGACGTGGACCAGCCGGAGGGAGGCGTCAGCGTCTTCGTGGCGAAATCATAGCTGCCGCCAGTCGGCGTCGAAGGGGTCGAACCGGATCGCTGGTAGATCGTCAGCTCCGCCACCGAAAGGCCGTCCGCCCCATCCTGCGACTTCGTGAGCGGCCATGATCCATAGACCAGCCGCCCCGGCGTCGATCCGTTCGGCGCCACGCTCGCCGCCGCGGTGATCGTGAGGCCGTTGGTCGTTCCGCGATCGCTGTCGAAATTCGCGGCCGAGATCGAGACGACGGGCGATCGCATGACCGACCACGGCGCGCCCGTGATGTTGCCGGTCTCGGCATAGCCGACGAAGAGAGCCGAGCTGTCGTGGACCTGGAAGCCGGTGACCGTCTCGGTCCCGGTCTTCGTCACGTCGGTGCCGCCGGTCAGGCCCGAGGCCGCCGGGTAGAACCGCATGTCATATCCGGTGTTCGTGCCATTGTTCGATGCGAGGAAGCCGATCCGCCAGCAATCTCCGCAATCCTGCACGTCGATCCCGGTGGCCGTGCCCTGCGTCGCGCCGTCGACGAGCACGCCCGTCGTCGAATTGAACAGCACCGAATAAGCCAGCGCAGTCCCGCCCGTGAAATTGAAGAACAGGCGGCACCGCGTCGTCTTCCCGGTCGTCTTCGCGACATAGCAGGTGACCGCATAGGTCGCGCTGTTCGCGGTGAGAATGCCGGTGCGCGTGATCCGGCGGAAGGAAGCGGTGGCGGTATCGGTGTCGGACACGTCCCAAAAGGGCAGCGGCACGCTCGGCTGGGTCGCCGCCGCGACGACGGTGAGCGTGCCGACTGAATCGGTCCAGTTGTCGAGCCGATGCGACCACGCGCCATAATGCGAATAGCCCGCGCCGATCTCGCTGGCGTCGGCCAGGTGCGAGGGGTTGATCGGCGTCCCGTCCGCCCGCCTCACCGTCCACACGATCGCGCTCGCCCCGGTCCCGAACGCCGGCAGGTTCGATCCCTGGGCGGTCAGCGTCGTCGTCTGCGTCGAAGGCGATAGCGAACCGGAGCCGTCATAGGTGATCTGCGAGCGATCGCCCGTCACGATCAGCCCGTTCGCATCCGCCCCCGGAGGCCCCGGATCGCCCTGCGGCCCCGGCGTCAGCTCGATATCGTCGAGGGCCTGATTGAACGCGCTCTTGGTCGGGTCATAGGCGGTTGGAGCGGCCGGGGTGACCGGCGCGGCCTCCTCCGCATCCCAGGCATAGATCGCCTCATTCTCTTCCTTGAGGATGAGGTCGACCACGCCATTGAGTCCGATGCTCGTTCCGGCCACGCGGAACAGCTTGTCTTCCCATCCCAGCGCGGAGTGCGAGAGCGTCACCACATCGCCGAGATTGACCTGCCATGCCCGGTAATTGAACTTGGCTTGGAACACGCCGCGATATTGGCTGCGCTGGAGCCGTTGCTTGGCGAGCCGCTGGGCCTGCGATGCCGACTGGACGCAGGGCAGGTCGAACGGGTCGATCCGATCGATCCCGTCCACGCTGTCGATCGAGACTTCGGGATAGTCGACGAGCTGGTAAAGGCCGGCGTCGCTCGCATCGACAAAGCGGCCGCGCGTGATGTTGACGGTCTGGTCGATGGGCGGCGTCTGCTGCCATTCGTCATCGCCGATGATGTCCGCCTCGGTGAACGCGCAGACCGGGGTGGCGAGGTCGTTGTGCCGGACATAGACGCCGATCTTGCCGCCGCTGTCGCGAATGACCGCGTTCATCGCATCGCACAGGCAACCGATGACGAGGCTGGGATCGTCATCCTCGCTGAACAGCGCGTCGCTCCGATAGCGCGGCTCCGTCCCGCCGCCGGCCTTCGTCACCGGCTCGTCGCACAGGTTCGCCGCCGTGATGAAGCTGTCGAGGTCGATGCGATCCGAACGGATGCCGCGCCCCACCGCGAGCTTGCCGTTGATCCGCCAGCCGAGCAGGTAGAACAGAAGCTGCCATGCCGGGTTGCGCCCGGAATCGTCGCTGAACCAGTCCCACGTCGTCTGATCGTCGGGATCGACGCCATCCTCGCGTAGATCTGGAAGCAGCGCCCCCTTGCCCCGGATCGTGACCCGCGTCGGAATAGCGGACGAGAAGGGGCTTTCGGCCTTCTTGCTGTTGCCCGTGACCTTGAACCTGAGGTGGACATAGGCGCAGCCGGTGAGCGTGCATGTGGAGGTCCAGACGCTATCGATCGAGATGCCGTTGCCGGACGTGCCGGGGTTGCGCGTCTCGACCGTGAGGTAGCCGGAATAGGTGGACGTGACGCCGCCGCTCGCCGACCATGCCTTGGTGCTGTCGAACCAGATTTCCTCTATCGCCTCGCACGTGTGACTGGCGACCGCGACGATCCATTCGACATATTCCTGATCGGTTCCGGTGTAGCCCTGATAGCGATTGTCGGTTGCGAGCGCGGTATGGCCGAACGCGATCTTGCGCCGCGCGCCAGGGTCCAGCGTGACGGTGAGGCGGTCGGTGGCGTTGGGGGAGACGCGCGGGACCTTTGGGCGCAGCAGCAGTGCCGAACCGACGCCAAGCGCGATGCCGGCCAGTGCGCCGACGCCGATCTTGAGGCCAAGCGCGGCGATCGTGCCAAGGCCGGGCACGAATTGAAGGCCGATAGCTGCGATCGAGAGCAGCGGACGCAGGATTTTCTTGCTCATACCGCGAAGCACCTCACGCACTTGCGTCGAGGCACGCGGACCAGCCCATCCTTCTCGCCCATGCCGACAAGCATCGCATCGCCGCCGATGCAGATGCCGGGGATGCCTTCATCGTCGATCAGAATGTCCCCGCGCATCGCCCGCGCGACCGGCTTTTCCGGGAACAGCTTGGCGAGGTAGGTGGCCGGCGTGCGCGATCCGAGCGAGCGCAGATACTTCGCCGCCGTCTTGGCATCGTGATATCGGCCGACATGCTCCGAATAGAGATCGACGCCGGTCACGGCTTCGACGGCGCGGCCCACATGCAGCAGGCAATCGTTCTCGCCATAGGCATGCGGCCTGGTCCGCGCCGAGGCGAGATAGGCCGCCAGTCTCGGCTCCCAATCGGACAAGCGCGTCATGACTTGTTGACCAGATGCGCGAGCCCAGGCGACACCTGCCGTGACGGCGCGGTCCCAGCGCCGCCATATCCCAACGCCGCGCCCGGTCCGGTTCGTGCCCCGTTCGCTGCGCCGATCGTGGCGGCGGCCGACGTGTCCGACGAGTCGTAGCGTTTCTGATCGAGATAGGAGCGGTTCGACGCCTGATTCAGCAGCGCGCGATAGCCCTCCGCGTCGAGCTTGATGACCTGCCTGTCCGCGCCGGGCGAGATGCCCACCGCGCTCATGTAGCCGGCGTGATATTCGGCGATCCCGCCGATCTGCGTCCTGTCCTGGTCGCGGATGATGACCCAGCACTTGACCGGCCTGCCCTGCCATTTGGCTCGATCACCGATCGCGGCGAGTAGATCCGCGTCGGGCAGGATTTGGCCGGAAAGCTCGATGTCGAGCGTGTCCGATCCATCCTCCCGGTTCACGATGTCGCCGACCCGGAGGACCTGATAGGTCGGGTAGAACGTCTGTTCCGACAGGTCCGGGTCGTCGAGCGTGGGCAGCGTGATCGGGTAGTTCGTCGTCGTGGCCCGGATCACGTCGCCGTCGATGTCGAGCATGATGAGGAAGATCGGCTTCGTCGGTTCGCCGCTGTCGAGATGATCGATCTGGTCTTCGTCGAGGACGGCCACCTAGAAGGCCTCCCTGCAATCGAAGGCCCAGACCATGATCCCGTCCTTGGTCTGCGGGCCGTCGGACTGAGGGATCATCACGAGGCCGGTGGGGCTGGCCGCCTCTACCGCCGTGTTCGTCGCCGCCGCGGCGCGCAGGGGCGGCTCGAAATGGATGGTGCGGTTCGTGCCGGTGTTGGGCACGTCCTGCGTCAGCATGACGAGCTGATCGTTGATCGTGAGATATTGTCCCGCCTTCGGCAGCACGGACGCGTTCGCCCAATTCTTGGTCGAAAGCGCGGTGACGCCGGCCGCCGCGTCCGCCGCGACCTGGATGCCGGTTCCGGTGATGACAGTCTGCACGCAGCCGTCGGCGGAGACGGGAAGCCGGAACGTATTGGCCGCACCGCGCAGCTTGGCCCAGAAGACGCGCCAGGCCCGATCCTCGTTCTCGGTCTCGACCTGAATCTCGACGCTCGCGGCGAAATAGCCGTTGTCGAGGTCGAGGGTGCGGATCGAGTTGTTCCATTGGCTCTCGTTGGCCTGCACATTGGTGACGGGCCGCCAGTCGATGCGGTCGAATTGCGCGCCGGATGGGAGGTCGATGATCGCCACGGCGCAGGGTTACGCCGCGCGCTATCGCTCGCTTACCGCCGTCAGCCCTGATTGAGGCCGGGCCTCGACAGGGTGCGGATCGTCTCGGTCTTGGCGGCGGAGATGAGCGTAGGCGCGGCGGCACGTTGAACCTCGACCGCGACATTGCCGCTGATCTCGGTCACGCGCGCCTCGAAATCGCCGGTGGACTGCACCAGGATTTTGACTTGCTGTGGCGCTCCCGCGCTCCCGGCCGCCGCCACGCCGGCCACGCCGGTCAGCGCTCTGCCCTGCGGCACGATATCGAGGCGCTCGCCCCGGCTGACACGGGCCACGGGCCGGCCGTTGAGGCTGAGCGTGTTCTGGTCCGTCCCGCCGTTCCCGCCGATCATCATGGAGCCGCCCGTCGCGAAGCCGGCCAGCAGCGCGCCGGAATCGCCGACCCACGATCCGCCCGCTCCACCCTTCGCCGCTCCGCCGAGCGCACCAAAGATGCTCCCGAAGAGGCCGCCGCCACCGCCGCCGAACGCGGCGAGCTCGGCCTGCTGCGCGATGAGCCGGACGAAATCGGAGATCATGCGATTGAGCACCTGCCCCGCGACGCCGCCGAGATGGAGGAACCGCGCCGCCGCTTCGCCGAGCCCGTCGTTGAAATCCGACAGGGCGTTGGCGTTGATCCGCTCCAGCGCCTCGCTGATTTCCTCGGCGGTGCGCGGGATGCCGCTCAGGTAGGACGCCATCGGGCCGGCGTTGCGCTGTTCCACGGCCAGACGCTGGAGGCCGTAGCGCTCATTGGCCTCGCGCTCCTGCCGGTCCAGCGCGGCGCGTTGCGCGTCGTTCAGCCCCTGCTGCAACCGCAGTTTCTGGATCTGGAGCAATTCTTCCTGGTGCTGGAGGTCGAGCAGCCGCAGTTCGCTTTCGCGCCGTTCCGCCGTGGTGCGCGCCAGTTGCCCCCGCGCCTGTTCGATGCTCTCCGCGCCCCGCAGTTCGTCCAGCGCGATGTCGATGCGCTGCGCGTCGAGCCGCTGACGCTGGAGCGCCTGCCGCTGCTCCACGCGCGTCGATGCGACAAGGTTGTTCTGCGCGATGAGCTGGTCGCGCTCTGCTTCATAGATCGCGCGATTGACCGGATCGCGGCGCGCCCGATCCTCCGCCTCGTTGCGGAACTGCTGATTGCGCTGGTCCCGCTGCGCGTTGATCGCATCGATGTCCGACTGCGCCGATTCCTCTTCGGTCTGGACCGCGCGGCGCCGTGCGTTGAGCAGTTCGGTGTTGAGGCCAGCCAATTCGGATTGGAACCGCTCTTCGGCGCGGGCGCGGAGATCGGCGAGTTGGGCTTCGCTATTTCCGCCGCTGCCCCGAGCGGACGCCGTATCGGTCGGATATTGGCCCGTGAGCGGGTTGACCGGGCGCCCATTGCGACGGACCTCGTAATGGACGTGCGGGCCGGTGCTGTCGCCGCTGCCCGGCGCTCCACGCGCGCCGCCAGAGAGGCCGATGACGGTGCCCTGGTCGACCTGCTGCCCGCGCTGCCCGAGGATTTGCGAGAGATGGGCATAGCGGGTCGTCGTCCCGCGACCGTGGTCGATGATGACCACGTTGCCATAGCCGGGCAGATTGCCCGCCTCGATGATCGTCCCCGCCGCCGCCGCCTGGACGTTCGTGCCGACAGGGACCGCGATGTCGACGCCGGCATGATTGTGAGCCCCGACACCCGCGCGCGCGCTGCGCCCTTCGCCGAAGCCGCCAGTGCGCCGTCCCTGAACCGGAAGCTGGAAAGTCGATGTGTCGGCGTCCGTGCCCCGGCGGGCCGCGCTCTGGCGATCCCGCTCGGCCGCAAGGTCGGCTTGCCTGCGCCGCTCGATCTGCGCCAGGGTTTGCGCGAGGCTGGCGTTCAGTTGGTCGTTGGCCCGCGCCGCAGCGATGGCGCGATCCTTCATGTCGTCATAGCGCTGATTGATCGCCGCGAGCGGGTCCGCCAGTGCCTCGGCCTGACGAACCGCGATCGGCACCTGCGCGGCACGAATCTGGGCCTGCGCTGCCGTCGCGTCGGCGTGGATGCGCGCATTCTCCGCCTGCAAGTCGCGGACCCGCTGCTCGGCCCTGCGTAGCGCGTCAGCCGCTCCGGCCGCCTCGCCTTCGACCGGGGACGTGCGCGCCCGGTTATAGGCCGCCTGCGCGTCCTGAAGGTCTTGATAGGCCTGCGCCTGGTCGCGCAAATTTTTCGTCAGCAGATTGTCCAGGTCCGCCGCATGGCTGCGCGCCCTCTGAAGCGCCAGTTCCTGATTCTGGGCGAGTGATCGGTTCTGCTGCTCCAGCGCCTCTGTTTCGGAGCGGATCGCCTGCTCGACGCCGGGAAGGGTATGCGCGAAAGCTTCCTGTGCGGCCCGCGCGAGATCGGTCTTGCGCGCATTCTCCACAAGCTGATCCGTGGCCTTGTCAAGCTCGGATCGCGTGTCGAACAGCTTGGCGATGAGGGGGCCAATGACAACCGCTGCCGACGCGAGGGCGATGCCCCACGGGCCGCTCATGAACCGCGTGAAGGCGTTTGCCTCTCCGCCCATGACCTGGATGGCCTGGACGACCTGCCCGGACTGTTGCGCGAAGATGGTGCCGAACGGGACGCCGAGCGCAAGTTGCTGCGACACGTCGCCGATTTGAAACGAGAGCTGTTGGAAGCCGGCCCTCATCCGTCCGCTGGAGCGGTCGACTTCCGTCGCGGTTCGAGCCGCGTTGCTCGCAATGGTCGTGAGCGCGCGCGAGGCCGATTGCTCGGTCTGACTCGCGGCCCGCTCCGTCGATTGCATCGCCCTCTGGAACGTGCGCTCCGAGGTCGCGATCTTCACGTCATAATCGGACGTGTCGGCGACCAGTTCGGTTACGACGCGATCAGCATATTCGGCCATCACGCTGGCCTACGCGCGCGCGAACCGCCCGCTTACCGCCGTCAACCTACTGGAGAGATGCGTGCGCCCTCAGCGCCCTTGCCAGCCGCGCCGTGTCAGGTTCGCCGTCCTGCGGCTTGTCCGTGTGGTGAGCCTCGTTCCACCCCGACAGGGCGGCCTGATATTCCCACCACGTCGCCTCGCGCCAATCGAGGCCCATTATGAGGCAGTTCGCGATGACCGCTTCGAAGTCGATTTCGCTTTGGGCTTTGCCGCCGGCGCCTCGGCCGGCTCGTCTTTTTTTGGCTCGTAGCCCTCGATCCTGGCGGCGAGAACCGCGGCTGCAACAGCCCAACTCTCCTTGAGCGGAGCGCAATGGCAATATCGCTCGACCAACTGCTTCGCGAGCAGGGCGGAGACGGCAACCTCCTTGCCGGCGACAATGCCGCGACCGCCCCCGATGAGGCCGAGCCGGATCGTCTCGAACAGGTCATCGGTATGCGCGAGGCCGGCCGACGTGTCGGCGATCGGCACGCCTTCATACAGGTAACGCCCTTTGAGGACGCGCCCGTAGAGCTCGAAGATCGGGCCGCGCTTGTCCTGAAGCTCAGCAAGCTGCGGCAGCTTCAGATCGAACAGATATTCGCCATCGGCGAAATGCAGTTCAAGACCTGTGCAAAGCATCAGCTGCCGGGGGCGTCGGCGTAGGACCAGGAGCCATTGGAGATGAGGTTGACCTGGAACGAAGAGGTGTTGTCGCGCGGCGCGTTGATATTGGCCGCCGTCATGCGGAACTCGCCCGTATAGGTGCCGAGCAGCACGCCGGCGTCGGTGCCGTCGTCGCGATAGACCTCGATCTTGAAATTGCCGAGATTGCCGAGCGCGGCGCGAACGGTGGGCAGCGAAACCGTGTCGGTCAGGCCGGTGCCGGACACGTCGAGCTGGCGGCCGGTGAGCTTGGACTTGCGATACGGCACCTCGCCGGGCTTCGCGCAGTCGCGCACGAAGCGGTCCTGCGTGTTGGCCGTCTCGTTGATCGTCACGTCCTGGATGCCGCAGAGGATCGAGAAGACCTCCGGGCTGGCGCCGTCGCCCATCTTGATGATGGCGAAATCGATTTCGGTAGGCGTGGACATTCGGTGCGCTCCGAAGCTGTGTTCGAGCGCGACGGTATGGCGTTGGGGGCGGGCTAGTTACCGCCGTCAGGAACGTGCTATGCGGGCGACATGAAGCCCACCGCCCTGATCGCCGCCATTCTTCTCGCCGGGTGCGCCACCACCGCCGCAGACCTGCGCGAGCGCGCGCCGTCAGCGACCTACCCCACCGCGCGGCCCGCGACGGAAATTGTGCGGTGTCTCACCGATCGCATCCGTTCATTCGGCCAGCCGAATGTCATCGCGGATCAGACGGAAACGACGCTGACGTTCGTCGATAAGGGTGCTGCCACTTTGGTCTTCTCGATCTCGCCGGGACAGGTGCGCGTCTGGCGCCTTCACGGCTTGGTGCGCTTTGAGCGTGTCGCTAGGGCCTGCGTCTAATCTCGCTCCGCCTCGTTCAACTGTTGCTCCAGCTCTCGCGCGGTATTCGCGACACCAGGCACGTCGCTGTGCTGTAATTCGCGATACGTCTCTCTCGCGGCATTGATCGCTTGGGCATTCTCTTCGTCTCGCATGGATGGACGCCCCATCGGATCACGTGCAGCGCTGGAACAGTAGATATCGCGCGTCAGGCGCCATCGTTCAAATGTGGACTGATCGCCGCTTTGCAGGGCTTCGTCGGCGACTCGCCCAGCGGCGGTGCACACGTCAGAATAGGTGCCGGTGTTCATGGCGATATCGAATTGCCGCTCGAGATTGGCCTGCGAGCCGCAACCGGCGAGGATCAGCCCGGCCATAAGGATCGCCAGCCTCATTCCTCCCCTCCCTCGATCACCCTGAACCTCGCCCTAGCCCGCTCCGCGCCCCACTCGCTTGCCGTGGGCGCCTCTGCCTCGATCGCCGCGCAGCGCAGGACGTGCGCGGCGGTCTGATCGTCGGGCTCGGCGCTTGCGGAAAGCTCGTCGGTCGCGGCGGCGATGTCGTCGCGGTCGAGCACGCCCTTTCGGACCAAGGCCTTCGCCAATGCTGTCGCTATGATCTCGCCGATCGTCGGCTCGGGCTCATCCACCCGCGCGTCATACTACGCAAGAACGCGGCCCGTAAAGCTGGCGACATGGTGATAGGCGTCCGCCTCTTCGGGATCCTGCATAAGCTGCGATCCGACCCATCGGACCTTGAGCCGGCCGGCGGGTAGATCGAGCGCCTGCCCGTCGAGCGCGGCGACCACCGCCGCCCCGATCCTGCCGGCGTGATCCTCGGCTGTTTCGACGACCTGCCCACCGCTCATTCGAGGCTTGGCGAAGCTGTGGATGTCGAACGGAATCTCGTTTCCGGCGACGCAGGAAGCGCGCAGCGGCGTTGCCCTTGGCGTGCCGAAGCGCGTGAACGGCCACGTCGGGCCGGGCGGAGTCGATTGCGGATAGATGCGCGCCGGCGGGACCAGCGCGGCCAGACCTGTGTCGCCCTTGAGGTGCGCCAGCACGGCGCGCCGTGCCGGGATCGTCTGCTCAAGCACGGAAAATCACCGCCGTCTTCGCCGCGAGCGCCGCGGCGCGGATCGCCGGATCGGGGCTGAGGACCATGCCGGCCTTGTAGGAGATCGTCTGCGTCGCCGTGACGTAATCCCAATCCGCAATGAACCGGATCGGCGGATTGGTCCGCTGCGACCGTCGAGCCGCCGCCACGACCGGATTGCGGGGCTTGCGCGCCATATCAGCCTCCTCGAATGACCGCATTCACTGCGCGGCGAACAAGATCGACCACCTCGCCGCGCTTCTTTTGGGTGGCTGGCCGCATGTAGGGGCGCTCCGCCATTTTCGACGTGCCATATTCCAGCGCTACCGCGTAGGGCGCATTGGAGGAGACCTCGACCCTGAGCGGCGCGGGCTGAAGTGTCTCGATATTGTCCGAGAGGCGATGCGTGTCTGCATTCGGAGGCTCGCCCGGCCTCGATGGGACGTGATTCTTGCCGGAGACGGCGCCGCGCGTGATAGAGACTTGCGCCTCGACCTGAATCCGCTCGCCGCCAGCGAAGAGGGCCTGACCAACGAGGCGGTCCCGGCCGCTCCCCATCATCCGCGCCAGACGCAGGCTATGCTCCTTGGCGCCACGGATGCGGGCCACTACCTCCGCCTCCCCCGGCACTCGAAATAGACGCCGCAAGGATCGCGCGAGACAGCCGCCACCATCCACGTGCCTTGATGTGGCCCGGCCAGTACCTCGATCGTCGCGGCGGTGTCGAGCGCGCCGTCCAGCGTCGCGGCAAGCACCAGCATCCGCATGTCGCCATCCGCGAATCCCTCGCTCGCCCGCATCGCCTCGGTCGCCTGATCCACCTGGACCTGGCACGTCTTCACCACCGGGGTGCCGGGCGTCACGATCGATCCGCCGTCATCCATTACCGGCGTTCCGGGCCAGCGCGCCTCGGCGTCGTGGAACGCGCCCAGCCCCGCCGCGCTGAACGCCGTGGCGATGTCCGCGAAGGCCTGGGGGAAATCGAAGCTCATCCGCACCCCACGAGGCGCGGCCCGCCCAGATTGCGGCGCCGGAGCTGGCAGAACTCTTCCTCGTAGAGCGAGGCCGCGACGCCGCCCTTGAGCGAGGCTGAGGCAACGCTGTCGGAAATAGCCACGTCCATCGCGCCGGAGCGGAACCGCGTCACGCCTGCGGGGAGACTGGAGCCTGAGCCGCCGATCCCGGCCCGCGCCATCTGCCACGCGGCATAGGCCATGATGCCGGGCGCGTAATCGGGCTGCGACCAACTATCGTCGACGAAGCGAGATGCATCGGCGAGCCAATATTCGATCGTCGCCGACGGCACGGATGCGAAGGCGGGATAGCGTTGGAGGAAATGCCCCGCCCCAGGCTTGTCATAGCCCTCAAGCGCCGCTGTCTCGTTGGAAACGACGAGCTGCGTGATGACGGCCTCATCCTCGCGGCCCGCGTCGGTCGTCCAGGCGATCCGGTAGACGTTTGTCTGCCCGTCCTCGCCGCCTTTGAGCCAGAGCTTGACGCTCGCGCCTTCGATGCTGTCGCTTTCGAGCGTGCCGCCGCCGGTGAGCTCCTCGGCGCTGTAGCTCGCAACGCTATCGCCTTCATCGAGCGGGATCGTGTAGACGTAATCCAGCCTCGCGTCGGGATCGCGCGCCGGCCAGGATTTCGTCTCGACGGGCATGGTTCCGGGCTATGCCGCGATGCGGGGCGTCGTTACCGCCGTCACGGTGCGATTGGTGGGCGTGCCCGCGATGGAGCGGGGCGTGACGGTGCCGCCGATTTGTCTCGATGGCGGAACCGGCGGCTCCACGAAATCCAGTGGCGGAGCGCCCAGGATCGGCGGTCGAGTATCAACATCGTTGGCCGCGGTGCCGTGAGCCTGCCTCAGCATCGCCAGCGCAAGCACGGGCACACCGGCGAGCAACGCCGCCGCATCAAGCGCGTGGCGCTGACCCACAGAAGGGGCGCCGAGACCAGGCGGACCCGGCTCGACGGTGACAGGCTCAAGGACGTGCCGCTGCCCGATCGCCGGCTGCGCGAGTATGGCGGCGGCGCCGTCGAGATCGTTGGCGGCGAGGCCGTGCGCTTGAGATAGAGCCGGCCGAGCGAGCGCCGGGGCGGCCGTGGCGATTTCTGTTGCGACAAGATCGCTGGTATTGCCGTTGAGGTCCGGCGCCCCTAGCGTCGGTTGAGACGCCTCAAGATCGTCCGCCGCCAGCCCATGGACTTGGCCCAGGGCGGGCTGATCGAGCGCTGGCGAACCGGTCTCTATCTTAGCGGCGACAAGCGCGAAACCCGACCCGAGTTCGGGCGCATCCAGCACCGGCGCGCTCGAAACAAGCTCGCCGACATCAATCTCATGCACCTGCCCGAGCGCGGGACCGTCGAGCGAGTGGCCTGTCGCGACGAGATCGCTCGCCTCAAGGTTATGGACTATGCCGATCGATGGCGCGCCGAGTCCCGGGGCGCCCGCCGATATATCCTCTGCGACAAGAGATGTGACCTGAGACAGGCCCGGACTATCGAGTTCGGGCGTCCCCGCATTCGTGGAACTTGCCGTGAGATCGTGAATCTGTCCCGGCAACGGGCTGTCGAGCGAAGGTGCGTCCGTAACCAGCGCCGAGATCGTCAGGCCATGAACCTGCGCGATGGCCGGTGCGCCGAGGGTGGGGGCTGAACCTGTGAAATCGTCTGTGTCGAGATCATCCGTGCCGGAGCCGGCGCCAGCTTCATATTGCAGAACGATATAGCCGTCGCCGCCCTTGGCGGTGGTTGTGCCCGCATTGCGCTGGCCGCCGCCGCCAGCGCCATATGAACCATTGCCCCCAAGCGATGTCGTGGCCGGTCCCGCGCCGCCGCCCCCCGATCCGGGCCCGATGCTCAGCCCGTTATTCGCCCCCCCGCTGTCGTCGGTCCATAGCGATTCAAACGATCCATTCCCGCCCGATCCGAACGCCGACGTGCCCGAATTGGCGCCGCCGCCGCCGCCGCCGCCATTGCTTGACGTTCCCGCCGCGCCAGTCGTCGTTCCGCCCGTGCCATGTCCAGCGCCGAGCCTATTGTCTCCGCCATTGCCGCCGGTGTTGCCGGAACCGCCCGATCCTGCCCCGCCGCCATTCGCGCCGCCTCCGCCTCCGCCGGCGGTGTTCGTGCTGGCACCGCTGTCGCCGCCGACGCCACCAGATCCGTTCGGCCCCGGAGCGCCAGCACCCGCGCCACAGCCCGCGCTCGCCGTGCCCGTCCCGCCAGCGCTGCCGGCCGTCGCGGAATCCCCGACTCCGGCGCTTCCCCCCGCCGCTGCGCTGGCTCCCGTGGAGTTGCCTCCGGCATTGGCCAGCACGGTTACCGTGCTAGAAAACCATGTAGTTCCGCCCGAGCCGCCGGCGCTGACCTGGCAGGGTACTGGAGAGCCCGGAGTAACGGAAATGCCAAGCTTGGTCGAAAAGCCTCCGGACCCACCGCCGCCCTTCGCGGCGGTCCCTGTGATCCTGCGCCCGTCGCCTCCCGGTCCTTGACACGCAACCACATCAACGGACGTCACACCCGCCGGCGGAGTCCAGCTCGTTGTGCCGGCGAGGAGGATTTCAGTTGTGACGGCCATCGCGCTGTCCCGCCGGGCCGATCAATCAAGCCGGGTCGGGAATGCCGATATCGAAGGCTGGCAGCGTGAAGGTATTGCCATCCGTCACGTTCTGCGGCGCGGAGAGGTCATTCGCGGCCCAGAGCTTGGAGTCGTCGATAATGGCCCATGACGTCGCTTCGTCCGTGGCTGTGACCTCTCCGTCGGTAATCGCCGAGATCGTCACCTTGCGGCCGCCTCCCGTCCGGTCGCCTGGCGAGCCGATGGTGATCCCCGTCTTATTCCCGAGCGAGAGCGAGAGCGCCTCGCTGCGGCTCGTCGGCTCGGCGCTGCAAATGTGCAGCACCGGCGAGCTGATCCCGGTGAGCGCGGAAAGACCGCTGTCGAGTACGGCGTCGTCAAGAAAGGCCATCGCAAGGGCTCCTTTGCTCTCCGCCTATCCCCCTCAGGCCGCCACGCTTACCGCCGTCAGACCGCACCATGCCACCTCGGAAAAGCCGAGCATCTGGGCCAACCGCCGCGCGTGCCTCTCGCTTATCGCGACCGCATCGATCGGGCCGGGCCAATGCCTCGCCGGCTCAGGGAAAGCGATCACGCCGTCGAAATCGCCCGCCTCGAGCGCGGCCTCCGCATCGTCCCAAACGGAGGCGAACGGGCCAAGGATCAAGCCGCGCCGCCCCGGCTCCATCCGATAGTGCTCGGCGATCCACGAATCCCGCATCGCGCGCTGATCCCACGGCTTCGGATCGCCCGGAAAGAACATGATGCGCCGCTCGTCCACCGGCCCGTTGAACCGGCTGCCCCACCAGTTGACGCCATGCTCCGGCCCCCAGGTCGCTTCACCGGGGCCGAGACAATGGCTGATCCAGGCCTGATCCGATCCGAGATAGCGCCGCCCCGCCTCGATCGCGCGCTCCGGCGTGAACTCGGTCCAGACCTGCGGCCTCGCGCCTGCGGTCAGCAGCATCATCGAGCCGTTATAGGGCCGCGCGGGATTGGTGCCGCGGTACATGCGGAAATCATCTGCAACGTCGAACAGCGGATCGAGGCTGCCCCCTATGACGCAGTCCAGATCCATGCACACGAAGCGCTCGCCGAAAATCCGGGCCGCATCGGGGCGGAACATGGTGATCCGGCGCAGGCATTTGGGGAGGCCTCGATCAAGCCCATCCCACGTCGGGAGGTACACGTCATCGAAGGGCGGCGGAGGGATGATGCGGATCGAGGGGTCGATCCCCTCCGGCGTATCGGTGACGCAGGCCAGCTCGTGCGGGAGGGTGAGGTGCCGCCGCACCATCGCGGCCCAGATGTTGACGTGGCAGTGTTGATAGTCGGTGCGCCCGCCGGGCTGGCGCCAATACCAAGAAATTATCTGTAGGTTGCTCATCTCAACCAAGCCCATGTATGACCAGAGGCAATCTTGCATACGACGTTGCGATGGACTCCGAACCGGCGAGCGATATCGGATTGGCGCTGACCGACACGGAGAAGCCGCTTTATTTCGACTGCTTGTTCCGTGGTGAGAACGGCGCGCCGGTTCCTTTCCCCGCGCGGGGCATTATGTTCCCCGAGGCGAGTACGGTCACCCATGTTTTCTAGGCGCGTTCCCCAAATGAGATTGCTGAGATTGTTGTTAGAGCCGTTGCCGTCGAGGTGTCTACATTCCATGCCATCTGGACGCGGCCCTACAAACGCGAGAAGAACGAGACGGTGAACGAAAACTAGATTGCCCCTGCCAAGGCTTACAATGAGATGCTGGCGCCTTGATCCAGATGGCGTTGGTTTGAGTATCCGACCGCGCAGTCTGTTCGTTTTTATTCCGCCCCATCGAGATGCCGTCTCGATTACGCGGTCGAGACTCCGCACTCGGCCTTGGTCCGAAACTTCGTAAAGCCCTTCAAATCCGGGAACAGGCAGCCAGCGCTCGCTATTCACAGTCGACGGATTCGCGCTATCAGATTGGTCAGCCACATCGCACCTCATTGCGTTGTCGGTCAGGGCTGGCGCGCGTGTTGGTAGCACCGCGTCAGCCCGCTCAAAGTGGCCGAATTCCGCCGAATTTTCAATGAAATTCAGCACGGCTCGCCCTTCAATTCCTTGATCCTGGCATCCATCCGCTTTGCATAATCACCGGCCGCCATCACGAGCTCGCGGATCGCGTCGAGGTCTGGGGCGGGCTTTTCGGTCTCGCGCCATATCTCGCGCAGCGTCTCGCAGATCGTGAGCCGGCGGGATTCGTGGCGCGGGTTGAGTTGATATTTCCGCTGGCCCGCAACGGCCCGCGTCGCCTCCAGAAAGGACATCCCCTCAGGCACCGGGCCAAGGTTGGTCAGCCCCTCTTCCCCGCTCACTTCCCAGCCTTCCGGCGGGCCGCTCCCCTGGCGCGGGTCGACCGGGCGCCCTTGAGCGAACCGCCCCGATGCCCGTCGCCGTCATGGTCGAGCGGATCGCGGACCTTGGCGATGAGCGAGGCCGGCGGCTGCGGGAGCGTGATCCGGATCGCGGGCCGGTCCTTCTTGCTGAAATTGGGGATCGGCCTCGCATCGGCCAGCCTTGCCCCGTTCGGGTTGGCCCGCCCGTCGATCGAGACGCCGCCGGGGATGATGGCGATTTCGCCGGCGTCGGCCTCGCGTTCCTCGCCCGGATCGAGCACAAGGAAAGAGCGGTCCTTCATCAGGACCGCTCTCGCCCCCTCGCTGTCGTTCCTAAGCTTCATGGCGCTAGGACGAGACGATCGCGTCCACCGCCGTCTTGGCCTTCGGGATGCGATCTTCATAACCGCCGATCGCCATGATGCCAGGAACCTCCCAGGAGAAGGGCCCCTTCTGCCATGCCGGGAAAAGCTGGTGGCCGCCGCCCGGAAGGTGGAAGCGGTGAACCTCCGGCGAGTTGGCATAGGCGATGATGCGCGCCACGCCGCCGGTGCCGGCCGTTTCGAGATGGCGGGTGCGCTTCATCGTGATGGCGCCGACGACCGAATTGTCCCGCAGATAGTTGAGGACCGACATGCCGGTATCGCTCATCCGCTTGGTCGCCAGGATGTTCCAGATCGAGGTCGGCAGCGCGAGCGTGTCGGCCCGATAGGTCTCGCCCGTGTTGGTCTCGACCGAGGTCAGCGCCGCATTGAGCGTCGCAACGTCGCTGTCCGGGTCCGAGCCGGCGGTGATCGGCGCGAGCATCGCGGTCGTGGTCATGAGCGGATCGTTGACGAAGCCGGTCGTGAACTTGGTGCCGTCGCCGGTCATCGCGGTCTTGTGAATGAACCGCTCCGCCGTGGTCGCGGCGGCCTCGGCCTTGTCGGCGATCACGTTGATCCCGAGCTGCTGGCCGCGCTCCAGATCGCCCCGGTTGAACTTGTAACCGATGCCGGCGATGTGATTTTCCTGGAGGAACTGCGCCCGGTTCACGTCGGCATAGGGCATGTCGTCCGCCGCCACGTCGTACCATTCCGGCTTGCCCGCGATGTCGCCCGAATAATAGAGCGAACCGGCGGTCCAGACGGTCCCGGTCGTGTCGACCGGCATGAAGTCGGCGAAGTCGGCGACCGGATATTTGGTCATGTAGACGCCCTGCTCGACCCGCAGCAGCTGCGGCGCGAGGAACGCCATCGTCTGCTGAGCGTCGTTCAGGTCGACGGCGCGGAGAGCATCGGCGAAAGCCGGGGCGGCGCCTTCCTGGCGCTCCAGGTGCGCAACCGCCGCGCGGACCGAGTCGAAAAACACGGGCTTTTTCATTGCGTTGCTCCCTAGCGGCGCGCGATGCGGACCAGGCCCGCACCAGAAATGGTGTCGTCGAAGAACCAGCCCGTCGCGGCGGTGTTGCCGCTTGAGGTCTTGGTGATGGCCCCGGCGCTGGTCACGTAGACCTGCGCGCCCTTGGTCGCGTCGGTCGAGCTGGTGACCCAGATCACGCCGCGCTCCTTGACCGTGACGTTATCGCCGGGCGCATAGGTGTCGGCGGCGCGGGCCGAGGTGACCGGAAGCCCGGTGCGGGCCAGCGCGAAGCCCTTGAGCGCCGAGGAGACCGTGAGGGTCAGGCCCTTGTTGCCCGTGCCCTGGTAAACCGGGCGGCCGAACGCGCAGGCGGTGCTGCCCTCCAGCGTGCCGGTGATGATGTTCGACAGCTCGCCGCTGGCGTCCATGCCGGGGTAGCCGGCCGCGATGTCCTCGCCGAAAGTGCTCTGAAGAACGGCCATTGATCGGTCTCCTTAGGCGGCCTGAGGCCGATACGAGGTTTCGAGGCGGTCGAGCCGGGCCGCGCGCGCGGCCGAGACGGCGGCGGCGCCGTCGGCCACGCTGACGGGCCGGCCGAGCGGCTGGACCGTGGGTGCCGGCGCGTCGGGCGTGGCATCCTTGGTCAGGGCGGCGAACGCGATGTCGATGTGATCCGCCGTGTAGTCCTTGGCCTTGTCGCCCATCTTGGCGTCGACCACCGCCTTCTTGATCGCGGCGGTGTCGGCATCCTCGGCAAAGGAAACGCCCAGCGCCTTCGCCTTCGCCTGCACGTCGGCATATTCCTTCGCGGCGTCGGCGAGCTTGGCGGGCGTGATGGCCGCGTCGGCGAGCTTGGCCTTGAGATCGGCGATCTCGGCGTCCTTGGCGACGATCGTCGCGGCATCGGCGACATTCTTGGCCTCCGCGGCCGTCAGCTTGGTCGCTGCATCGTTCGCCTGGCGCTGAAGCTTGGCGATGGCGGCTTCGACCGCCTCGGCGTCGGCGAGATCGACCTTGAGGCCGTCGAGGGTGAGAAACTTGGGCATCGTGTTCGTCTCCGTTGCCGCGTCTGCGATCAGAATGACGGGCGCAAAATCGCAGTCCGCGAAAATCTTGTTACCGCCGTCAGCGATGCGGGCCTCGGGGCCGGCTCGGGCGCGATCGACGAGGGCGATGTGGTTGCCCCGGATCCGGCGCTGGACGGCCTGGTAAGCCGTTCCGTCGGGCGCCGTTCCGTCCTCGATCGACAGGTCCGCGCTGTAGCCGTTGGACAATTCGCGCTTGCCGCCGTCCACCTTCGCCACCGTGTCGGCGTCCATCAGGGCCAGGTCGAACCGGAGCCATTCGCCGTCGCGAACAGCCCCGCCGATCACGCCACGGGCCAGGTCGCGCCAGTTCTTGGCGGTGACAGGAACGGCGGGATGGTCGTCGGTGATGGGGCGGCCGATGAAGCTCGCGACGGAATCGGCGGCGAACACCTCTTCGGGCGGGCGATAGACCTTGACGACCTGATCCGCCGCGAAATGCTTGCCCTCGGGATCGACCTCGCGGCCGAGATAGTCCTGGACCCCGGTGCGCGCTGCCTTGGCCGTGACCCGGAGATAACCGTCGCGGCTCCGGTGGGAGCGGTCGATCGTGAGGCGGTCGCAGAACTGCATGTCCCGGCGGATAGCGCCGGGCGGGCGGGGTGCTTACCGCCGTCAGAAAATGGGCCGCCTAGCCGCCTCTTCCCGGCCCGCTTTTCATGCCAGAAATCACATGATCTCGCTAGTCGAATATCATGTAGCTGAGGTTCCTGCATCCGCAGAAAGGAGGCTGGCTCGCTCCATCTCCGGGCGGGATTTCACTCGCTGCGTGAATGATCTTGCCATCTACTTTCGTCCCAACGCGATCGGGATTTTCGGAGAACAGTTTGCCGTCACGCTCCTTGTGCCAAGAGCGCGGATGGAGCTTGCCGCTATGCTTGAACTCGAATGTGTCTAGCCCCGCCTCACGCCGTCGCTCGTCCGCGAGCGAGCCCGACAGCTTGCTCAATTGATCCGCCGCGATGTTGCGCGCCCTCGTTCGCGCCATGTCGACCGCGCCCCTGATCTCCTTCGCCACGTCGTTCGCGGGCAATCGCTGGGTCAGCCCGCGAAACACGGCCTCGGAAATCCGGGCCTGTGCCTGATCGCTGACGTTGCGGACCAGCGCCACGTTGCGGGCAATCGTCGCCTCCAGCGTGTCGCGCACGTCTTCGGGGCCGATCACGGTCTGGAGATCGACGCCCGTCGCGCTAAGGACCGCGCCGCGCCACTTCCCCCTGAACCAGCCCTCGACCCGAAGCGCCCAGTGCCGCAGCGACGGGGTGATGCTGAGGATGAGGCGCTGCAGCAGCGATGCGGCCTGGTCGATCTGGCCCTGCACATCTGCTGGCGCGTCGTGCGTGATCTGGGCCAGCGTCCGCGCATATTCGGCGATGATCCGATCCGCCGCGTCGCTCCAGCCCTGCACCACGGGCGCGTAGGCCGAGCGATACAGGTCTGTCGCGAGCGTGGCCGGCGGCACGATATCGCGCAGCACAACGGAGCGCTTACGCCTTTGGGGCCTCACTCTCTTTGCCATCGCTGCCAAATCAAACGGCATGGCGATACTCGCTTGCTGGCAAGAATAGCTTTTCTTTCGGACAACCGGCCTTAATTCTCCCATGAAGAGTTGAGATCGGAACCCCACAAAGCCGAGACGCCTCCGAAAGGCTTATCCGCCTACCTTCATAGTCTATGAAATTGGTTGTTCGCCTGTTCGTGGCCTGAGCCACCTTATCTGCCCAGCGCACATTCCCTGGCTCGTAGTTTCCATCCGAGTCGATGCGGTCGAGGGAATGTGAGAGCGATGGCCTCGGCCCCATATCCTCGTAAAAGGCCTCGAAACTATCGCGCCAACGGTCGCAGACCCGGATGCCGCGAGCGCCATATCGGTGATAGTTTCCATTTTTCGGCTTACAGCACCGGGCGATCATCCCAAGCCATATCCGGAATTCACAAGTCTTGGTCATTCCATGTGTTCGGGTTGCACGACCGTTCTCCTGTTGCGTTTCCAACCGGAGGCACCCGCATGACTTCACCACGCCGTGAACCAGGTTGCGGCCCAAGGCTTCGATTTGTTTTCCGCACTCGCATTGGCACAAGAAGAGCGACACATTCTTATCGCGAATGCCGCTACGGACTCTGCGCGTTCCAATAAAACCTAGGACAACCAATCGGCCAAATCTGGCGCCGGTATGGTCCTTGACGAATTTCGGGATCGGGAGAAAAGCAGGGTTAGCCATGTCGCTTCTCCTAAAAGCGGCTGTGGTCAGGCTCGGCGGTGTGTTGGTAGCACCCGTCGAGCCGTCTATTGTCTAGCATTTCAGGCCGCCTCGGACAATTCCGAAACCCTGATTTCTTCAAATTTTTCAGGGCCTAGAATGATCCGCCCGCGATAAGGCTCGACGCCTTCAAGATTCACCGGCGTTCCGAGCAGACTTATATGCGGCTGGTAGGTGTCGAAGCCATGCTCGGCGCCAGCGCGCACGATCTGCTCATGCCGCCAGCTCAGCCGCGACGAGGTGAACAGCAGCACGGCGGTTCGATCGCCAAGCGGCTCGACCAGCCGGACACCGCCCGGCGGAATCTCGATCGTGCCGTCGCGGTCCTGATTCCAGTCCTCGCCGTCGATCCGCATCCAGTCCATCGGCGTGCGGGAATAGACGATGGTGACGTGCAGGTCCGGCTGGAGCTCGGGCAGGCCCTGCGCCTTGGCCCATGCCCTGATCTCGGCGGCGTTGACCACGGGCCGCGACACGTAAAGCGACCTCGGCGCCGCATCCATGACCAGCCCATCGGCCTGTTCCTGGGTGATCGCCCCGCTCGCGAGCATGTTCGCGACCGCCTCGGGGTCCGCCTGCGGCTCGGGCTCGATGCCGTAACGCTCGTCCTCGGGGATATCGGCAAGGGCCTGGTCGAGACCGGGCATATATTCCCGCTCCACGATCAGGTTCTGGACGCCCTTCGCGAACGCCTCTTCCGGGATGGCGCCGGTGTTGTTGAGCGCGACCAGCGCGTCGACCGTGGTCTTGAACGTCTCCGCCGTCTCCTTCTCGCTCGGCACGTCGAGCGGAGCAAAGGCCCATGTCACGGCGGCCGGATCGATGCCGGCGCTGCGGATCAGGAACGGGTCGATCTGCTCCAGGCAGGGCCGCGTCTCCAGCTTCTGGCCCGCGACGACGACCTTGTTCCAATTGTCCATGTCATGCTCGCCGGTCGCGTTCATGCCCGCCGGTGAGCGACCCGTGAGCCTGGTGAACGGGATATCCGACACGGCGGCGATGCGCTGGTCGAACGCGTCCATCACGGCGGGAATCCCGGCCCAGCTGACCTGATAGTCGTCGATCTTCTCGCCGGCCCCGTCCGTGCTGGTCGCGGTCTCGTAGACCGTGGCGTTGAGAACGCTTTCGCCCTGCGCGATCATCGCGACGCGCGCCGCGATCTTGTCCTGGTCCATGCCGCTTAGCCCGGGAATGCCGAACCGCAGCAGCTTGGCCTTCTTGACCAGGGCGGCGAACCACGCCTGCGTATCGTCGCTGCGCTGCACCTCGCGGAACACGCGCAGCAGCCGGGAATCGCCCCAGAATGCTTCCTCCTGCGCCACCATTGCGCCATCCGGGATCGGATCGCCCCGGAAGCAAACGACGCGGCTCGGATGGATGCGCTGCTGGGCAGTCCCGCCGGAAGAGATGCGCCACATGCGCGGCTTGCCGTAATCGGGATCGGCCAGGTCCTGCACCCAGTCCTCGCCCTGGATCTGCCAGCGCGAGACGACGTTGATCGCGACCAGCCCGCCCTTGGCGATCCGTTCCGGCAGCAGCGGCTGGCTATGGTCGCCCTCCGCAATGAGGATGAGCGCGCCGCCCCCGATGCCGCGAAGCAGCTCTGCGAAGCGGACCTTGGAGGCAAGACCAAGCCGCCGCTCTTCCTGCTCGAGCGCCTCGATCTGTTCCTTCTCGGCCTGCCAGTCGCGCCACTCGCGGACCCGGTCGTCGGCCGGGATGGAGATGACCTTCCGCAGCATCCCACTGGACATGTAGGCGGCGAGGGCGAGCTGGTGGCTGAACACGCCCGGCAGGCAGGGATCGACACCGCCTCTCGCGAACGGATTGAGCGCGGCGAGGGCGTTCCTGAGGCTGTCGGTGATCCACGCCATTCGCGCGGTGTAGGCGCGGGCGCGGGCCGCGCTTACCGCCGTCAACGTCAGATGAGCGCGTCGATGTTGTAGTTCGAGGCGCCCAGGGCGAGTTCGTTGAACGCGTCCGCAGCGGCGTCCACCTGGTCGTCATGCGCGGCGGCCGGGAACAGACACAGCTCGTCGAGGAAGGGCTGAATCCAGGCATCCGACACTGGGTCGCCGGTCACAAGGATGCGGACATTGCCGGCCTCCGCTTGCGCGGCCAGTGGAGCGGCGCGCGTTGCCTTGTCGCCGGTGGGGCGCTCCACCTTCACCGGGTAGCCCGCCAGCTTGCGAACGAGATGTTCCGCCTGGGCCTTGCCAGCCTGCCCTGGGTCCTGGGCGAGGCGCACCGTCACCCCCACCCCGTCCGTTTTTGCCGTGGCGAGAAGCGATGCCTCTACCTCCATTGGCGATCCCCTGAACCGCCGGCTGTGCTCGACGATGAACAGGCCACCTGCCGTCCTGCTCATGCGAACGCCCGCCGTCCAATCTGGATCGTTGCTCGTCGCCTTCTTCGTCGCGGCCAAATCCCATGCACGCACGGTGCGCGTGACCCCAACGGGGAGCGCGCCGATCGGCTGAAACCACGAATGTTGAAACAAGCCGCCTTCGCGGGGCGCCGGCCGTTGCTGGAGTTGCCCCGCTGTCGCATAGGCGCCGAGCGAGCGCTCCAATTCCTCGACCTGTGATTCCGGGAAGCGCTCCGGGAACATGAGCTCCCCTTCCTTGCGGCGCGGATCGCCCCGCCCGACAATCCAGCGCGATCGCCCCTCCTCGTAGCGCATTGGCAGGCACAGGTGGTCATAACCAAGGTCCAACGCGACGGCCGACACGTCGCGCTCGTGGAGCCTCTGCATCACGATCACGATGGCGGATTCCTCGTTGTTCACGCGCGATGGCAACGCTTCCCGGAACGTGGTGATATCCGCCTCCAGCTTCACCACGCTGTTCGCATCGTCCACACTGTGCGGATCATCGAGTATCACCCGATCGCCGCGCGAGCCAGTGAGGCTGGTGAAAGCCATTGCCTCGCGAAATCCGGTGCGGGCATTCTCGAACTTCGTCTTGGCGTTCTGGTCGCTGACGATCTCAACCGGCCAGAGCCGCTGATACCATGCCGATTGGATCAGCCGCCGGCACTTCGTGCTGTCGCGAACGGCCAGGTCCTGCTTATGCGCCGTGCCGAGATAGCGAAGGTCTGGCCGCCCGAACGGACCCCACTCCCAGGCCGTCCAGATCACGCCGGACAGAAGAGATTTCATCGAACCAGGCGGCACATTCACGAGCAGGCGGCGAATACTCCCGCGACTCACGGCCTCCAGATGCTCACAAATCGCCTCGACGGCCCACCCCCACTTCAGCGGGGTCGCCGGCTCAAGGATGGGCCATGCGCGCTTGGCGAAGGCTGACAGCGAGCGCCGGCAAAGCTCCCGCTCGGCTTCGTCAGCAGCTGCCCTCAACTCCAGCGGCGAGAGGAGCAAGTGATCGAAGTGTTTCGAGTGCTTCAAGCTGTTCTTCCGTCAGGCTGGACAGGTCGGGCGGGGTCGGAACCTCCGCGAGGGTGATCGTCTGCGGCGCCTGGCCCCATCCCCGGTTCAGTATCTTGTCGGCGGCGGCGACCCGGGCGGCGGGCGGCGCCTTCTCGTCGCGCATGATGTCGGCGAGGGTCTGAACCGCCTCTTCAGTATGCTCGCGCGCCAGATCGGTCAGCGTGCGGCCGTCGGCAAGCCTGACCTTCGCCCGCCCGCCCGGATTTCCGCTCTGCCCCTTCTTAAACGGCATGGCACTCAACATTGACAGCAATGTTCATAGTGTCCCCTCTCCTACCCTTCCGCCCGCGCCATCTTAACCGCCGTCAGCCGGTTCCGGCGCTCGCGGCGGATCGCGCGCTGTTCCTCGACGTAGGCGGCGCGGGCGGCGATCAGTTCATCCCGGCCGACAAGCTCGATCCAGCGCCGGATCACGCGCCAGTTGGTGCCGAAATATTCGTCGATCCCGTCCCAGCCCATGCGAATGTAGGCATCTCTGAAATCCGCCGGGACAGGACGATAGGGACGTGTGGTGCCGTCGGGCAGGTTGAGCCCGGCAAGGCCGTCCCTGACCTTCGCTGCGGTCTTGTAGGAGCGCGGTCGTTTGTGCCCGTAGCGCGCGCCCATCAGTCCCTCATCATCTTGAGGCGCTCGGCGCGGTCGCAATCATCCATTGCTCGATCGATGCCGCCGGGATCGCCGTCCTCGATGTGGAGAGCGAGCCAGTCCCTGCGGTCCTCTTCGGAAAGCAGATATTCAGCCACGTCGAACGCGATCGTGCGGCCCTTCTTCCTGGTCATGACTCGTCCGCCATCCGCCGATGCGCCCTGCCCCTGTCCCCCGCGCCTCTCGGCTTCGGCAGCGCGGTCACGACCTGGCCCCCGCGGATCACGAGCCGGACTCCGTGGACGATCGCGATGGGCGCGCCGAAGTCGATCGCTGGCGATGCGCCGGCGGCCATCTCGGATCGAGCCGCCGCGATGAGCGGCCCGAGCCCATAGGCGCGTTCGAGGAAGCGCAGGACGGCGTGGTCGGAGATGGCCGGGCAACCTGTGCGGCCCGGAATGGCGTTGAGCATGGGCAATACCTCGCCGCATGCCGCTGGTCAGGACTCCGGGATAGCAGATTGAGCGCCGTGATGGCGGGATATCCACAGGAAAATTTTGGTTACTTGATGCGCCAGACCCGATGTTGAAACGGCTTTTGGTCCGGAACCTGCGCAAGCCTCCAATCACCAAGACCATCACGCCTCAGCTTATTCGTTCGCGCCCATACGCTTCCGGCCTTTTCCGATGGGATAAGAAAGCTGTCCCCGACCTCCATTTCGAGGAGTGGATATTTCTTGTTGCGCTTCGGGGGCGCGGGGATGCCCTTTTCAATCTTAATTTTCATAACTCGCAAAATTAACCGAACTGAACCAAATTTTCAACACAAAATGGAGGTTTGGAAAGTGGCATTAAGTATATGAAATATATGTACTATTATAGATGATTATTATCAAACCTCCCAAACCTACACCATTCATGGTGTCAACCTACCTAGTCCCCCAGCCTTCCCCCTACCCCCATATATATTTATATGGGCGCGGAGGTTTGGGAGGCTTGAGAGATTAGGCTATTTTCAATGGCTTAGGCGCGGAGGTTTGGTGCGTAGGTTTGTCAAATCTCCGCGCCTCTAGTCGATGTCGTAGTAGATGCGCTTGGCGCGCCCGCCCGTGATGTCGCTGCGCTTGATCGTGTCGACGCGGATGGATCCGCCCTCGCACAGGAAATCCAGGCCCTCCTGGAGCTGCCGTCTGCTCCCGTAGAAGCGCGCCTGCTTGCATAGCAGCTCATGCTCGATCCCGGCGCTGCCGGCATCGGCTATGATCCTGTGCAGCCGCTTGAGCTTTGCCTCGGCATCGCTGTCGGAGACATGCTCGCGCACCGCGCGCATCAGCGTCTCGACCGACTGCGAGGCCACGAGATATCCCCAATCGAGATCGGCAGTCGAGATTGAAGGCGATGCCGGATTGTCGCAGATCGCCTTGATCAGGGCGACCTTGCTCGCATTCTCCGCGAGCCTGGCGATGATCGAGGTGATCGCGGTTCCCTGGTGCTTGCGGAGCATGGCGGTTTGCTCCTCGCGCATGGCCCTTGCCCTGAGGGCTGCGGCCTGATCGCGGTAGGGAACCTGATAGGGCTTGGGGCGCTGCACCGCGCCCTCGCCAAGCGGAAAGGCAGTATGCCCATCGGCGCCCTGCGACACGGCCTGGACATGGGCGACCAGATCGGCCGGAAAATCCACGGCATCGATTTCGTGCCTGGGATTGGGATAGTCGTTGTCGCTGCGGAAGATCAGCATCCGCGCGAGGCTTCCGTCCATGACATTCGAGGACGAGAGCGAGGACCAGAATGCGGCTGGCGTGGTGACGCCGAACAGGCACAGGCACGGTTGCTCGATCACCTCGCGCGGCTTCTCGGTCTTGTTGGCATATTCGGTGCCGAGGAAGGTGCTGTCCGCCATCGAATAGAATTCGGTGAGGTTGTCGAGGATCTCGGTCACATGCTTGGGGCTGCGGCGCCGGTCAGCCGCGGCGGAGATCAGGAAGCCGATTTCGTCGATCGGGAAGAGGATGGACGGCTGTGCTGTCACGGCCGAGATCAGGCCCGAGCCTGATGCGATCTTGGACCCGCCGACATGCGCGGCAAGGCCGGCGGCGATCATCAGCTTGGCGGTAGAGCGCAAGGGATGGTCCTTGCCCCCGCCGGAGTCGGCGATGCCAATGGAATAGACATTGGTGCGAAGGTTGGTCGGCCCGGCATAACGGCGGCCGGCGACAGCGCCGTACATGGCGAGCGCGGCGCCCAGGGTGAGCCATGGCTGCGGGCTGGGCGCGGTGCTGGTCACATGGTCGACGAACATGCGAAGCCCGCCGCCGAGGTCGTGCAGCCACGACGGGTCGCGGGACGGTGCGGAGATGACCGTGGCGGCGGGCTGGGGGACGGAGGTGCCATTCCGGCGATTGATGTTCGCGATCAGCTGCTCGATCTGGAAATATTGATGTCCCGGAGGCGGACCCAATGTCTCGCCTTCCTGAGGCCCGTCGGCGCGCACTGTGGCAATGGCCCGCGCAGCGGCGCGCTTCGGGTCACGTTGGTCGAGGAAATGCCCGCTCACCCGGTTGGCAGGGTTGAGAAGCACGCCCATGATGGTCGCGTCGTCATGTCCGGCATTGGCCATCAGGCGCGCCACAGCGAGCCCATCACCGGACCTGTCGTTGCCCGGCGGCTCCTCGATCGCGAGCCGGATCGGATCGAGGCCGGATAGACCGAGATCGTCAGGTGTCTTGTAGGACACCAACGGGGGCAGGCTGACCGGCCCCTTGGCGGAGGATTGCGCGGGCCGCTCCTTGGGCGGAGGGAAAGCGGCCGCAAGCTCCTCGGGGGAATAGACAGTGCCGTCGTCGTCGCGGGCCAGTTTGGCGAGGCTAGGGACGCGGCCCCTCGCCTTCTTGCGCGCATCCGGCCAGTTCACGGAACCCGGCACACGCATCAACCGATCGATGTTCTGGCACGCATCCGCTTCGAAGAAGTCGCGAACCTGGAGATTGATTGTCTCGATGCTGGCGAGATTGAGCGCAGGCCCATCGAGCCGCCAGAAAGCCTGGAGACCGCCGCCGCTGTCGATCACGAAGCTGGGCGGAGTCCTAAGGTCTTCCATGGCCGCGATGATCGCATCCTTGTCGAACGCTCCGCCGGTCTTGGGTGGGTCGATGTCGACATGAACGAAGCGGGCCGCCCGGATATCGCCCTTACGCGGCTTGCCGTTCAGGCGTGGTCGAACCGAATTGACGGTCCAGTAGATATTGGCTTCCGCATTTTCGCGCTCCGCCCAATTGAGCGCCGCGCTGAGGTCATTGCCGAAATCATAGCCGGAGACACGTTCATTAGGACCAATGGCCACCAAGTGAATCTGGTCGAGCGTGGAGAGGAAGGCTTCGGCGTCGGCGGAGCGGAAACTGGGAGCCATCAGAACGGCACCGCATTTTCGGCAACGAGACGACCGACGGCTTCGCTGGTTGTGGCGTAGATCAGCGCGAGAAGGCCGCGCCATTCCTCTTGGGTAAGGGTGGCCAAATCGGTCTTACCGAGGCTTTCGAGATATTCGCCCGCCTTGTCGGATGCGAGGTCGAGCGCGACGCGCTCATATTTCATCGGCTCAAGCACCTGGCCGGTCCTCCAATGATGGATTGCTGTGTCGAGATGGGCGAGGCAGCACGCCTCGAAATAGGGCGCGCCCGGGAGGGTCGGATCGCGAAAGCCGAAGCCGCGGCTCTGGCGCAGGCACACCGGGCATTGCTCGATCGGGATTTGGCCGAGGCCGGTGGATGCGACACTCGCCATCACGCCGCCTGCCTCAAATGCCGATGCCCGATCACCTCGGTGAACTTGCCCGATTTCTTGACCCTGATCTGGTCGGGCGGTCTGATCTGCGACTGGCGCATCATCGCCTCGACCGCGCTTTTCGGCACCGGCGCGCCGGCGTGGCGCAGCCACCACGTCTCCGCCTTGGTGCGGGCGTAACCCTCGTGGGCGAGGCACACCCATTCATTATGGGTGACCATGCCGGTGCGATAGCTCACCTTGAGGCTGATCGGCTTGCCCGGCTTCTCGTGCAGGGCGAACGAGACGCTATCAACGTCGAGCCATTCCGGCGGAGCGGACATGATCGGAGCCGCTTCCGGCGCGGTAAAGACCTTGCGCTCGACCGGCGGAAACTCGAACCCGCATTCCGGGCAGACGACGGTTGAAATCGCCACCGCCGCCTCGCATTCCGGGCAGTATTTGACGAGCGGATCGCCGGGGCTGGCGGCCTTCTTCCGGTCGTCCGGCAGACAGGGATCGTCGAATGGCCCGTGCCGGCTGATGTTGCCGCCGAAGTCGAGGACGAGGCAATTCTCCTTGCCCGGAAAGAGCCGCGTGCCGCGCCCGACCATCTGGATATAGAGCCCGGTCGATTTTGTGGGCCGTGCCAGCACGATCAGGTCGACATGCTTGGCATTGAAGCCGGTGGTGAGGACGCCCATGGAAACGAGGCAGCGGATGCGCCTGGCCTTGTAGTCCTCGATGATCCGCTGGCGCTCCGGGCCTGGCGTGTCGCCAAACACGGCCGCTACGGATACGCCTCGCGCCCGGAACTCTGCGGCCAGCGCGTGGCAGTGGGCCACAGTGCAGCCGAAGACCAGCCAGCCCTTCCGGTCATGCCCGGACGCGATGGTCCGGCTCACGATATTGTCGATCGCGTGCGGCGCGAGCGCAGGCACCTCCAGCTGGGAGGCGATGAAATCCCCTGCCCGCGTACCGACGCCAGCGGTGTCGATCTGCCAGCTTTCGAAATAGGAGACGGGCCGGGAAAGATACCCCTGGTCGATCAGGTCGCGGACATTGGTTTCATGCGCGATGGCATCGAACAGGGCGTTGTCGCCTCGATGAAGCATCCCCGAGTCCAGCCGGAACGGCGTGGCAGTGAAGCCGATGATCTTGAGATGGGGGTTGATCTGCTTGAGGTCGTCGAGAAACTGCCGGTACATGCCGTCGGATCGGGACGGGATCAGGTGCGCCTCGTCGACCAGCACCATGTCACATTGCTGAATCTGATAGGCGCGCTTGTAGATGCTCTGGATCGAGGCGAAGAGCAGGCGCGCGTGCAGCTGGCGCTTGTTCAAGCCGGCGGAATAGATGCCGGCGGGGGCATCGGGCCACATCGACAGCAGCTCGGCATGATTCTGGGCGACCAGCTCGCGGACGTGCGTCACCACGAGGATGCGCGCCCGGAAATCCTCGCGGAAGACCAGTTTGCACCATTCGGCCATGATCAGGCTCTTGCCGCCTCCGGTCGGGATCACCGCGACCGGGTTGCCGTCATGCTTCTGGAAATAGCCGTAGAGGTCCTGGATGCACTGGTCTTGGTAGGGGCGGAGCTCAAGCGGCATGGCGATACGCCTCCGCCTCGATCGTATCGCCAATGGTGTAGGCCGCTCCCCCATCCCGCCAAACCGACCCGTCCGGGAGCCTGTACTCGACCCAATCCGGCCCGGCATCGACCTGCTCGCCCGGCACCAGGCCCGGAATGTAGAGATGCGCGGGACACCCCTCACGCTGCTCCTCGACGGAGATTTTTCGCGCCCAGCGCGCGCAATGCCATTCGCCGCCCTCGACCGGGGTGCTGTGCAAGCACGTCCGGCAGTGGCTCAGAGCCTGCTCGCCCTGATGGCAAACCGGCGCATGATCGCACCAACGGCACTGGTAATAGTCCGGCGCTTCCGAGATGCGCGGCGGCGGGCTGTCGGATGCAATTATCGTTTGCGCCCTGCCCCGGAGCCGCCCCGCCTCCGGCTTGTCACGCTCGGTGCGCACTGCCATCCATCGGCGACACCCCGGCGTGCAGACGACGCAGTAATGCCGGTCTAGATCGGCATAGTCCATGTAGAGGACGGCCTGTGCGTAATAGGTCTCGCTCCATTCGCGCAGGGCCAGCTTCTCGCCGACCTTCTCGACCGCCTTTTCAAGCTCTCGGAACTTGGCGTCCGACACCGCCTTGATTTCGAGGACGTGCCACGTCTTCGGCGCCTGCAACAGGCCGAGGATGACCCCGTCCATGTGACCCCGGAAATGACCGTGATGATCCTCAAACCCAAACTGGCGGCCCGTGTCCGGACTGAGGTCGTACACCTCCAGCTGGTCGCAAGCCTTGAGCCGGGCAATGGCCACAGCCTCGGTCTGATGTCCATCGGCAAAGCGCTTGAGCGTTGCCGCGTCGAAGCGCTTCGGCGATGCCCAACGGAAGCCGTACCAGAGCGCGCGGTCGCATGGACCGCCGATCGCGCTCATGCCAAGATAGGGCCGGTGCGGCGTTGAATTTTCGGCCTGTTCCAGCGCCTTGTCAGCAAGCGCTAGAGTCGGGTCGCCTATTTGTGGCAATGCAACCACGCCACGTCCTTTCGCAAGTCTGGTTGTGGAAGTGGCGGGCGGGCTCGGGTGTTTCCTTTCGTCAGGCCCTGGAGCCCGCCCGCCGCGCCTAATTGGGCAGCAACCTCTAGGCGGCGTTGCGCTTCCACGGTGCGGAGCCGGTGCTGGCCGCAGGCTTCGGAGCCGTCTTGGTCTGCTGGGCAGGCACCACCGCCGAACCGCCGATCGGCTTGTAGCCACCGATTTCGTTCGAATGCTCGCCGGGCCGGTCGTTGCGCGGAACCACCTTGATCTTGGCGATCATCGGGCGGAGGTGCAGTTCCTCGCTGTCCGCCACCGACAGCACGCCGACCGCGTGGCAGATGGCGGAAAGCGTGCGCTGGGCGATCTCGACCGCCTGGGCGTTCGGATTGTCGAGGTTGAGCCGGTCGAACAGCTTGCGACCCGCCTGCGGACCGTCCACGATCTCCAGCTCCAGCTTGAGATAGGAGCCGGTGCCTGCCTTGTTCGACTCCATCGACGAAGCCGTGATCTGCACCTCGTAATCGCCGGGCGGGATCACCTCGAACGGAGCGTTCGGTTCAACCTGGGTTGCGTCAAAAGTACCACCAAGATTTGCCATTGGATTTTCCTTTCGTCAGTAGGTGGGCATGAGCCCTGTCAGGCCGCTTTCTTGCGAGCGGGGGCCTGTTCCGCTTTCTCGGATTGTTCGGGAGCCGCCGGCGCCATCGCCTCGGCGAAGGCATCCCAGGACATCGGGATTTCGGGCGGTAGTCGGTAACGGTTCTTCGCGATGAAGGCCGGCCGCTCCTCGGTGTAGATCGTGCGCTCGCCGCGCCCGATCGCCCGCGTCACCTTCTGGTTGAAGCCGACATCGGCCTTGGTCGTGGCGACCTTCCAGTTGGCGAACAGGATCGCGTCGGCATGTTCCTGCACCAGCGCGGAAGCGCGGGCGTGCAGCTTGATGACGTAGCGATCGTATGGCTCGGTCTCGGGGCTGTCGAAGCGCCTGATGTCGGCGTGTGCGGTCTGGATGACCGCCATGCCCTTGTCATCGCGCAGCGCGTTGATCGCATCGAAATACTCCCGCCAGACCGAGAGCGTGGCGAGGTAGCCCTTACCGTAGCCGGGCTGCTCGATATTTTCCCAGCCGTTGCGGGCGCAGGTTTCGGCCCAGACCAGCGGTTCGAGCCAATCGAGGCTGTCGACCACTGCCGTCTCGAAATCGTGGTCTTCGGTGTAGAGCGCCTGGAACGCCTCCATCACGTCTCCGAAGGATTTGGCGAGCGGGAAGTGCTCGACGTCGAGCGTGCCGAGTCCGTCCTCGGTCTGGATCACGACCGGATTGGGCGCGCAGGCGCCGAAGGTCGTCTTGCCGACACCGTGGACGCCATAGATGACGATCCGCGGCGGTTTGGGTGCGGCCCGGCGATTGAGCGATGCGAGGGAGATGGCCATCATGCCGCCTCCTTCTGCTCGGCCGGGGCCAGCTCGATCTTCGGCTTGCCCGCCTCGACGGTGCGCGCCGGTTTGAACAGGTCGCGGATCGCGGACGGCCACGCCTTGTAGGCGTTCTCGCTCACCTTGATCTCGGTCTGGACATATTCGGCCGGGTCTTCGCCCCAGCCCTTGATCGTCTCGACCGCCTTGCTGAGCGCGGCCTGGTCATATTTGACCCGCTTCGGGATCGTGACCGTGACCTCGACATCGCCATCGCGGACATGCGTCGTGCCGGTCTGGTTAATGCCGCGCGCGTAGCGGCGGGACAGGACGCCGTGCAGGATCGCCAGCATCTTGGCGCCGGCCGCCGCATGCGCTTCGGCCTCGCGTTGCAGGTTCATCAGGATGTCGGCGGGCAGCGCGTCGAGCACGGTCGGAGGCTGTCCCTCCAGTTCGAAAATGTTCATCGCAGTTCCTTTCGTCAGTTCGCAGGTTCGTCAGGTTGGAAGAGAGGTTGAGGAGAGGCTGACCGGCGACTTGCGAATTCCGTGCGGCCCTCACGGGTGACGCCCTCTCCTCGAATGGGGATTAGCCCGGCGGCAAAAACTGATGCGGCCACTTTGGCTTGAACGGCGCGCCGTGAGCGCGGAGAAAGTCGTGCAGAGTCCGGTCGTGCCGGAACACCCCACAGGCGTGGCCCTGGGAATGGAGGGTGGCCAACACCTCTTTCTGGCTGGCGGAAACGGCGCCGTCCCGGTCCTTCACCTCTGGGAAGGCTGCGCCTCCCGGCCATGTGATGATGAGATCGGGAAAGCCGGGCAGTACGCCGTCAGCCTTGAGGTGCGCGGCCTCCAGTTTGCCGCGTCGGCCCCCGTTCGGGACATGCGCGATCATGCAATCCGGGAACAGGCGGCGGACCATGACCAGCATGTGTCGCTGGATCGCGCGCTCACTCATTCCGGCCGGTGCGACCGATGGCGGGTCGATGTGGAAGGTGTCGACAACGACAGGTGCGGCGAGGACGGGAGCGGTCGCCACTATGCCACCTCCCCCAATTTGCGGACCAGCACCGCGAAATCGCGGTCCTGTTGAGCCAGTGCGACGGCGCGCTTCAGCCCGCTAAGGATGGTCGAATGATCCCGATTGCCGAGGACGCGGCCGATCTGCGGCGTCGATTTGCCAGCCCGGTGCGCCGCATACATGACAGCGAAGCGAGTCCGGCACAGATCCCGCCAGCGGGATGGACCGCAAATCTGTTCTGGCGTGTAGCCGGTGAGGCTGGCCGCCCGGCGCACGAGTGGCGCGACGATTTGGGTTTGCGGCGTCATGCTCGCAGCCTCACGACCTTGCCGTCGAGATCGGCGCGCTCGTTGGGGCCCAGATCGCGTCCGGCCTCGCTCTCCGGATGATGCGCCCGATCCTTCGCATCGATGAAGGCGCGGCACCCGGCGGAGAACTCGTCATAGTCGATGCCGTCGGGACCCGGCACGATGTGATAGCCATCGGGGAGCAGCAGCGAGAGCAGATCGCCGGGCAGCGCGCGCGCCAATGCGGGCAGGCTTGCGAGCGAAGGAATCTGCGGTGTGCCGGCGGCCGGAAACCAGGACAGGAATGTCGAATAGCTGACCGAGGCTTTCGAAGCGCAGACCTTGAGCGGGATGCCGCGGCGGTCCAGTTGCTGCCGTATCTCCAACAGCGAGTCGCGCATGATGGCGTTTTCGTCACGCATGATCGCGTTCCCTTCCCTGCTCTATCGGGGCCTCATGAAAGGAGAAATCGCTGCCCTCGCGGCGCGCGTTGAGTTCGGCCGCGAGGGCAGACACGCGCGGGTCGTCGCAATCGGCGACCTGATCCGGCCAATCCTCGAGCGCCTCGTCGGCACGGGCTGCGAGGACGCAGGCGCACCAGATGAAGAGGCTGGCGATGGCGCTGAGCGCGAGATAGGCGAGGATGAGCGGGAGCATGGGTCAGCCCCACTCTCTGCGGACGACGATCGGCAGGAAAACGAATGCGGCAATGAAGGCCCCGATGACGACCACGGCGGTCCTGGTATCCTGCGTCCAGCGCGTCACATCGAGGTCGAGAAGGATGAAGGCCGCAGCGAGGTAGGTCACCACGTAGGCGGCCAGCACGGCGAGGATGAGGGGGCGAGCGGCGCGCATCTAGCGGATGCTCCTCGCCAATGCCTCGCCCAGGACGCGCGCGCTGGGCGACGACTCGTGTGCGTCGACGATTTCCAGCAGGCGCCGTTGGGCAATCTCGGCCTGTTCGAGCGGCGTCGCGCCCTTTCGCGGCGCGCATGGGAAGCCCCTCCCCCGCTCTCCCCCCGGCGCGGTCATGCGGCGGCTTTCCGAGCTTCGGCGATGACTGTCGAAATCATGGATGCGTCGATCAGCCCGCCAGTCTCGCGTTCGAGCCGCAACGCCAGCGCCGGCGGAACGTCCGGCTGCTCGCCGTCGGAACCGCCAAGCTGCGAAAGTCGGCCCTTGCTGATCCCCGCAGCCGTCGCGAGGTCCGTCAGGCTCATCGCGCCGGGGCGCTTCAAATAATCGCGAATGTTCATCCCGTTGGTTTAGACCATCTAAACCGCTCCCGTCAACCGGTAAGTTTAGGTTGGCGAAACGCCTTCCGCGCGCCGATCGCCTATACTTTTGGCATGGCGAAACCGGCTCACGACTGGCACCTGGCCGAATGGCTGCGGACGCTCGGCAAGCGCCAGAAAGACCTTGTTGCCGATCTCGACTGGAACAAGGCCAAGGCCAGCCTCATGGTGAACGGCCAGCAGAAATACACTCGCGATGAGGTGAACGAGCTGTCGGCCTATCTCAATATCCAGCCATTCGAGCTGTTGATGCACCCCGAGGATGCGATGGCTTACCGCCGGCTGCGTCGAGCCGCTGCAGACATGGTACAGATACCCTTCTTCGGCATCGCGACCGATGACGAGGCCCTGACTCTGACCGGAACCGAGGGCTGATTTTTTCACCACGATGGGTTCATTGGACCTGAAGTGATTCGGGCGTCGCCGCGTGTCCGGCCGGAAAAAGTTTAGCCGGGCAAAACTTTTTGCTTGCACATTCTGTTTAGGCAGTCTAAACCCATCTCCAACGCCACCACGGCTTGGAGGATCGAATGCCTGTCACGCAGACCAATAGCGAGAAGCCAAAGCGCTCCCGCGCCGCGAAGAAGACGGAGACGGTCGAGATCAGGAACCGCTGGACCAACGCGGTCATCTTCACCGCGACGATCTCCTGCCGGCCCGGCGACAGCGATAGCGTCAAGCTCGGCCTTGCGGTCAAGGCGGCGGTCGCGGCGCGCGCCAACCTCACGGGCGCCAACCTCGCGCGCGCCAACCTCACGGGCGCCAACCTCGCGCGCGCCAACCTCGCGGGCGCCAACCTCGCGGACGCCTACCTCGCGCGCGCCTACCTCGCGGGCGCCAACCTCGCGGGCGCCAACCTCGCGGGCGCCAACCTCGCGGGCGCCTACCTCGCGGGCGCCTACCTCGCGGGCGCCAACCTCGCGTCCGCCAACCTCGCGGGCGCCAAGAACCTTAACGATGAATATCTGCGCCCGTTCAAGGCCGACCTGTTCCTGACGCTCGACAGCCTCCACGCCGGCCCGATCGAAGCGCGGCATCTCATCGCGAAGCTGCGGGCCGGCGAGGTCAATGGCTCGACCTACGGGCACGGCGACACGAACGAATGCGCCTGTCTCGTCGGCACGATCGCCCAGGTAGGTGCCAGGGAAGTCGATAAGCTTGACCGCAATGGCGACCGCCCCGCCGAGCGCTGGTTCATGATGATCCGGCCCGGAGACAAGCCCGGCGCGGTCGATGTCGACGGCAAGCCAACCGGCGGCGGCTATGCGGCGCAGAAGGCGCTGGAGTGGGTTCTGGATTGGTGCGCCTGCCACGCCGTCGATCCCGATCCCGTCGAAGCGAAAGCCGCCTGACATGGCCCGCCCCAACCCCGACTCCGCGCCCGCTCCCTGCGCGGACGGCCTCTCCGCCGCCCCCCATTCTGGCGGAGAGGCCACCGATCCCTGGGGCCGCGAGTCCTACACGATCGATGAGATCGAGTGCCTCGGCTACGTGCTGGATGCCTGCACCGGGCGGGTCAAGGCGGTGCTTCACCGCGGCGGCAGTGTCGTCATCGGCGAGCCGCTTTGCGGGGGCTGCGACGCCCCGCTTTCCGACGGGCCGTGCGGGTGCGTCCGGCCGGCGCGGAGGGCGGCATGAAATATAGCGACCTCGAAGAGCTTCGCGTCTGGGCGCGCGCCAAGATGCAGAGCTCTCCGCCGGATTTCGTGATCGGCGACGATTATCTCCGCCGCTGGTGGGTTGTGCCGCGCAATACCGGATGCAACGTCTATCTGCACGAAATCCTGCGTAGCGACGACGACCGGGCGCTGCACGATCATCCGTGGGACAATACGTCCTACCTCCTCGGCGGCTCTTATATCGAGGTCACGCCGGAAGGCGAGTTCCTTCGTGAAGCGGGAAGCATCGTTCATCGAGCCGCGACCGACGCGCACCGCCTTGTCGTTCCCGAGGGCGGCCGCGCCGTCAGCCTGTTCATGACCGGGCCGGCGATCCGCGAATGGGGATTCCATTGCCCGAACGGGTGGCGCCACTGGCGCGAGTTCGTCGACGATCGCGACTCCGGCAAGGTCGGGCGGGGGTGTGCATGACCTTCACCGCCCGCCGCTCGCTGGTCCGCGCCCTGCGTCGTTTCGAGCGCGCCGCCTTTGCTTCGTCCTGGGCCGGTGCCGCCTTCATCCTTGCTTGCTGCGCCCTGGTTTGGGGGCTGGGAGAGTGAATATGGCTGATGCGATCCACATCGAAATGACCGCCCCGCTGATCCAGGCCATCGACCAGCTCATGGCGTGGCAGGACGAGCGCACCGCGTGGCTCCTGCGGGCCGGCCCCGTTGCGCGCCGGCTCAATGAGGAGGCCGCCAACGACCCCACGCCGCGCAGCCATCTGGCCGACGAGCCGGATGGGGAGACGGCGGCGTAATGGCCCAATTTCAAGGAGAACCGACATGGCAGATTTAGGCGTTCAGAGGAAAGCGCGTCCCTCTGTGGCCGCCCCGGAAATCGGCGACGAGGCCATTGTCTCCGTTGCCGCGGTGCGCGATGCGGTGAAGGCGATCGGCTCGGTCATCGGGCGGCGCAACACGATCCCGATCCTGTTGAACGCGCGGCTCATCGCGGATGGCGACAGCCTCGCGCTCAGCTTCACCGATCTGGATGTTTACGCCACTGCGCGGGTTCCGCTTTCGGCCCCGGCGAGGCTCGCGACGAGCATCCCCGCCAGCCTGCTCGCCTCGATCTGTCGCGAGGTTCCGGGCGGCGATCTGGCGATGCATCTGGGCGAGGATGGCAGGCTTGCGATCTCGACCGGCGCGACGCGCTACGCCGTGGCCACCCTGCCCGCTGAAGACTTCCCGGACTGCCCCGAAATGCCCGCCGATGCGGTGGCCTTCGAGATGGCCGGCGCCGATCTGGCGGTGCTGCTGAACGCGGTTCGCCATGCGATTTCGACCGTAGAGACGCGCTACTATCTGAACGGCATCTACATGCATATCGTCGCCGGTGAGCTCACCTTCGTCGCGACGGACGGTCATCGCCTGGCCCGCATCGTGACGCCCTGTCCCGCCGGCGCGGAGACGTTGCTGCCCTCTATCGTGCCGACAAAGATGGTCGATCTGTTGCGTCGCCTCGCCGAGCGCGCGAGCGAGCCCGTCCGACTGGCCTTCTCTCAAAGGTGGGTGCGCGCCAGCTTCGACGGTTTCGAGATCACGTCCAAGCTGATCGACGGCACCTATCCCGATTATTCGCGCATCATTCCCTCCCCGGATCAGGCGTATCGGGTCACGGTCGATCCGTCCGATCTGCGCGGCGCGGTCAAGCGTGTCGCTGCCATCGCAACCCAAAAGTTGAGGGCCGTGAAGCTGGCCTGCGACAAGGCCGGCGTCACCCTGTCCGTCAATTCGCCGGAGAATGGCAAAGCGAGCGAGCGCGTCGCCGGCCGGGTCGAGGGCGGAGCGGTCGAGATCTGGTTCAACAAGGACTATCTCGCCGACATTCTCTCTGGCTGCATCGGCGAGAAGGTCTCACTCGCCTTCGACCATGGCACTTCGCCCACCCTTGTCTCCGATCCGTCCCGGCCTGAGCTGACTCAGGTCCAGATGCCGATGCGGGTCTGACGTGGCAACTCTTTCCTCTCCGCCGGGCACATCGCCCCTTCCCGGCTCAACCCGGCCCTCGCGCGTGGATGTGGCGCGCGTCGGCTGTTTCCCGGATCGCCGCGACGAGCGGACGTTCCACCGCTTCGGCCACCGGATCGAGTGGCACCGCAACCGCGAGCACGAGGCGATGGTGCTGCGGGTCAAGATGATGATGGAGGATTTGGCAGCATGAGCGACACGATCAGCGACAAGGCGAGAGAGCTGCTGCCCTGCCCGTTTTGCGGCGGGGAGATGATATTTCGGAAAGCCCTTTGGCCCGCCGATGGATGCACAGATGCCGTAATCCATCGCGATCCGGTCGAGTGCGGACTGACAGTTTTTGACACTGATTCCGCCGACGAAAGCGTCATCCCTGCCTGGAACGCCCGCGCACTCACGCCCTCGCCATCGCCCGGAGAGGTGGTGGAGCGGCTGCTGAACCCGTGGCAGGCATCTCGGGATCGTGTCGAGCGGGGCATGTTGCCCGATTGGTCGCTCGCCCTCCTTCGCGAAGCCGCCTCCCGCATCCAGGCGGACGCGCGGCGGATCGAGGAGATGGAGAGTGCGCTGCGGCCGTTTGTGGCACACGCTGGCCCACGCTTGCCCGATGGTCATCATGACCTTCCTCGCTTTCCTGCCGCCGATATAGACCGCGCCCGCGCCGCCCTTGCCGCTGCCGATCCCGCGCCGGAAGGGGGCGAGGAATGACCGCCCCCCAACCTCCCGCCGCCGACGACCTGGTGGAGCGGCTGGAAAGCAGCGCGAAGGCGATCAGGGATCACGTTCCCGATGATGCTGGCTCGTTTGCCGCCGTCGCGACCAGCAAAACCGATCCTGCTCGGCGGATGGTAGCTGGCCCGCTTCATGCCGATCTCCTCGACGAAGCCGCCGCCCGCATCGCCGCCCTTGAGGCGCGGGTGAAGGTGCTGGAGGAGGCGCTGCGGCCTTTCGTCGATCACGCCGGTCCCCGTCGGATGGACGGGTGCCACGCGTTGCCCCTCATTCCTGCCGCTGACATCGACCGCGCCCGCGCAGCCCTGGGGAAGCGGTGATGGGCACACGATATTTCGAAAATGAACTGGGTCGCGAAATCTTGATCGATGTGAGCGAGATGGAGCAAGATGACATCGGGCGTGTCATCCTGATCGTGATGGAGGGGCCGGAATCTTCGGCGACGAATCTTGTGACGCCGAAAGAAGCTGAAATGCTTCGCCAAGCATTGAACGATTGGGCTGCACAGTGAGCGCGAGCCCCACCCCCGCCGAGATCGCCGCCGGGTTGAGCGAGGCGCAGAGGGAGACCATTGCCTTTGCGTGGGCCTATCCCGATTACCATCGCAGCGGCGAACAATTTAGCTATTGTCCGATCTGGCGGAACGACAGCAGCCGGCGCGCCCTTGAACGAAAGGGTTTGATCGCCTCCCTTGCAGACGGCGGACCCCGCCTCACCCCGCCCGGCCTCGCCGTCCGCGCCCATCTTCGCGGGGAGGGGTGATGCCCCGCGATCTCCTCGAGGCGATCCCGCACGTCGCGCCGGCCGGCCGCGACTGGACCGCCGGCATCGTCGTCGACAATTTCGCCGGCGGCGGCGGCGCGTCGACCGGGATCGAGGCGGCGCTCGGACGGGACGTGGACGTGGCGGTCAATCACGATCCCGAAGCGATCGCGATGCACATCGCCAATCATCCGCGCACCCGCCATCATTGCCAATCGATCTGGAGCATCGACCCGCTGGACGCGGTGACGATCGACGGGCGGCCGCGCCCCGTCTTCCTCGCCTGGTTCTCGCCGGACTGCACGCACCACAGCAAGGCGCGCGGGGGCAAGCCGAGGGAGAAGAACATCCGCGATCTCGCCTGGGTGGTGATCCACTGGATCGAGCGGCTCGGCCCGGCGCTGAAGCCGGCGATCATCTGCCTGGAGAATGTCGAGGAGTTCCTGACCTGGGGGCCGCTCGACGGGGGGGGCAGCGGATCGCCGAGCGCGCCGGCGAGGAATTCCGTGCGTTCATCGGCGCCTTCCGCCGCCACGGCTACAAGGTCGAATGGCGGGTCGTTCGCGCCTGCGATCACGGCGCGCCGACGATCCGCAAGCGGCTGGTGCTCAAGGCGCGCTGCGACGGCAAGCCGATCGAATGGGCGGCGCCGACGCACGGCCCCGGCCGGGCGAGGCCCTGGCGCACCGCGGCCGAATGCATCGATTGGTCGCTGCCCTGCCCATCGATCTTCCTGACGAGGGAGGAAGGCCGCGCGATCGGCGTCAAGCGGCCGCTCGCCGAGGCGACGCTGCGCCGGATCGCGCGCGGCGTGATGCGCTATGTGATCGAGGCGGCCGAGCCGTTCATCGTGCCGGCAGCCGCCGCGCCGCTTGCCCCGTTCGTGTCCTACGCCCAACAGGGCGGCGGCAACCGCGACCCGCGCAATCCGCTCCACACCGTGACGGCCTCGCCGAAGGACCAGAATTGCATCGTGGCGGCGACGCTCATCAACACCCGCAACGGGGAGCGGGAGGGGCAGGCGCCGCGCGTGCGCGACATCGCCGAGCCGATGGCGACGATCACCGCCCAGGGCTCGCAGGGCGCGCTCGTGGCAGCCTTCCTCGCCCAATATAACAACGACCAGCGCGGGCCTCATCCGGGCCACGACCTGCGCGATCCGCTGTCGACGATCGCGGCCAAGGGGCCGCACCAGGGCGTCGTCGCGGCGCACCTGATGAGCCTCAAGGGCTCGGATCGGCGCGACCAGCCCGCCGACGCGCCGGCGCCGGCGATCACGGCGGGCGGCTATCACGTCGCCGAGGTCCGCGCCTTCCTCATCAAATATTACGGCACCGACCAGGACCCGCGCCTCAACGAGCCGCTCGGCACCGTTACCACCAAGGACCGCTTCGGCCTGGTCATCGTCACGATCGGCGGCGTCGAATATGCGATCGTGGACATCGGGATGCGGATGCTGACGCCGCGCGAGCTCGCCGCCGCGCAGGGCTTCCCCGCCGGCTACGTCCTCGATCCCCTCGTTAATGGTCGCCCGCTCACCAAGACCGCCCAGGTCCGCATGATCGGCAACAGCGTCAGCCCGCCGATGGCCGAGGCCGAGATCCGCGCCGTCGCCGGCCCGGCCGACGAAGCCGTGGAGGCCGCATGACCGAACCGGACCCCACCTTCACCACGCGCGCCGAGCTGCTGGCCTGGACGCGCCAGCGGCTGCGCTATCCCGATCCCGCCGAGCTGCACGCGCTGCCGGCGCCGGAGGTGGGGCAATGACCGCAGACGAAATCCTGCAGGCGCTGGTGGCGAAGGCGGACGGCCTCATTTGGGTGAAGGAGCTTCAGTTCGCTGGTGGCGCTCGCCGGTGCGATTTCTGGACGCTCGAGCCGCAGCCGTCGAAGGGCTTCCGCGCCACCGCTTACGAAATCAAGATCAGCCGATCGGACTTCAGGCGGGACAGCCATCGAAAGCAGCGCTTCGCCCGGACGTTCTCCGATCAGTTCTATTACGTAACGCCGCCCGGCCTTCTCGGCGAGCAGGAAATCCCCGATTGGGCTGGCCTCATCGAATGGGACGGCTCGGCGCTTCGGAAGGTCGTGCCGGCTGTGATGCTCGACAAGGCTTTCCCATCGTGGGAGCTGGTCGTCAGCCTGATCCGATATAACGGCGAAATCCGGCGCGATGTCGGCCAGCAGGAGCAGCTGATCCGGTCCCTTAAGCGTCAGATTGAAGACGCGAAGACGAAGCTGCCAGACAAGGGCATTCAGCCTTGGGAGGTCGGCATCTATGGCTGACCGCGACCCCCGCGCCGGACGCACGGCTGCGCGCCTTGCGGCACATCACCCGCGTCCATCGGGCGCACGCTCATCTATTGGAGGACGCATGAAACCCGATCTCGCCGAGCTGCGGGGGCTGCCCGACGTCCCTCGCTGGCTTTGTCCCATCTGCATGTGCGGCGTTGCCGAGCCGGTTGAGGATGGCTGGGGGCACTGCGCATGTAGCCCCGCCAAACAAAGGTTGCTCGACATGCTCGAGCAGCCTGATCCAGCCGAGCTCGCGGCGGAACTGGGAACCTATTTGCATCCGGACGCTGTCATGAACGGCACGCCGATGGTGCCGCTACATCGCTCAACCGTGTGGCGCATGGTCATCGCCTTGCGCTCCCTCCTCCCCCTCGCCGAAGCCGGGATGGGGGCGGGGTGGCGGCCGATCGAGGAGGCGCCGAGGGACGGGACGCAGATCATCGCGTGGGTGCGTCATCCGACTTGGAAGTTCGCCCCAGCCGACGACAAGGCGTGTTGGGAAGGCCCGGTCATCGCGCACTGGATCGAGCACAATGGCGGCGGTTGGACCTGGCACGGCCATCTCGGCGAGTTCCTGGGATGGATGCCGGTGAGCGACTTTAACCTCCCCTCCCCGCCCGCCACGAAGGAGCAGGGCGATGGATAGGCCGATCCGCGTTCAGCTTCGCCGCACCAAGGGCTGGCGGATGCCGTCGAACACGGTCAGCGTCGCGCGGCCGGGCCGGCTCGGCAACCCATTCACCAAGGCGCTCGCGATCGAGAGCGGCTATGCAACCGAAGAGACGTGGCCCGAGTTCGCGGTCATGTGCTTTCGCGAATGGCTGCGGGACGGCTCATGGTGGCAAGGCCCGGAGGCTGACCGGCGCCGAGCCGAAATCATCGCGCTGATCCCATCGCTTCGCGGCAAGAACATCGCGTGCTTCTGCGGCCTCGACCGATGCTGTCACGGCGACGTCTATCTGGAGCTGGCCAATGTCTAACCCAACGCAGCGCGACCGTGAGGCGGCGGAAGGGTGGCGCTTCATTCTTGACCAGAGCGGCGAATACGAAGGCGATGCCATAGCCGATCTCGCCGCCGCCTTCGCCCGCCACGCCGCCGAGGTGCGGGAGGAGTGTGCGGAGATAGCGCTCATCGCCAAACTGCCGCGAGAACGGCTTTCCTGCTCGGATGACGAAAGCGGAACCCAACTCAGCCTTGCTCGCCAGCGCGCTTTCATCGCCGCCGCCATTCGCGAGAGCGGGAGGGAGTGATGGCGGGTTTGCAATTCGAGATCGAACCGGCGCTTGTCGCGGAAGCCATCGCAGAGGGGCGAAAGCTGCTCGTGCAGGTTGACCGGCTCCTAACGCCGTCCGGCTATCGCTGGACCTATCGCTGCGTCGTCGGAGGCCCTTCCGATATTCGCCAGCCCGTTGGCATCAAGCAGCGGAGAGCAGCATGACCACCGCCCAGCAATGGCTTGACCTGGCCGCGAGGATAGAGGCGGCGACGGGAGCGGATCGGGAGTTGGGCCGTGAACTGCTGCTTGCTTGCGGATGGACAAAAACGCAAGTCGGGCACTTCCTCGGCCCGCTCTATGGCTGGACCTCTCCGGACAAGGCGACCTACTTCCAAGACGACAATTTCGTGCGGGAGAAGCACGATCCGACCGCCTCTCTCGACGCCGCGATGAAGCTTGTGCCGGAAGGGCTGGCCTTCGCTGTGGCCACCATCCGCAATGGGGCCCCTGATGATTGGGACGATTCCGTTTGCTCTGCGGTCGTGGCGCAGCGGGACGGTGTCGAGGCGCGATCTGACGCCACCACCCCCGCGCTAGCCCTCTGCGCCGCCGCTTGCCGCGCACGCGCCGGGATGGAGGGGTAGGGTGGGAGCGGAGCGGTGCAAGATACGCGAGGCGAGCCTTATCACGGGCCTCGACATTCGGACCTTGCAAGAGAAGGCCGCGCGTGGCGAAATACCCGGCGCGGAAAAGCCTTTTGGTCGGTGGACCTTCGACATCGCGGCGCTTCGCCGGCTCCGCTCGAAAGGACGCAAATGCGCGGTCTCTATAAAAGGAATGGGATATACTGGGCGCGTTTCAAGCTCAGGGGGCACGAGTATCGAGAAAGCCTACGAACTCGTTCTCTCACGCTCGCGGAGCGCCGCTTGAAGGCCCTCAAAGAGCGAGTGGAAGAGACTGCCTATTTCGGCGGCGTCGATCCCGTGACATGGAAGAAGGCCGTGGTCTCATGGGCGAAGGCGTGGACCTCGCTCGGCATCAAGGGCGCGACCGGCAACCGCTATCTGACCAGCATCGCCCAATTGCGGCCGTGGCTTGATCCGAAATCGGTTCATGAAATCGACGCGGGCTTGCTCAAATCCATCGTGGCGGCTCGACGCAAGCTGGTCAGCAACGCGACGGTACGGCGCGACCTGACCGCTATCTCGTCCGTGCTTGGCCATTGCTGCGACGAAGGATGGATCGAAGAGAACCCGGCTCACATGATGGACCGGAGCCGGTTCAAGGAAAAGCTGGTCAAAATCATCCTGCCCCGGCCTGACAGTATCGCGCGGGCCTTCGCGGAACGGTCGCGCTTCATGGACATGGCGGAACTCTCGCTCGAAACCGGGATGCGGCAGGAAGAGGTCGCCAGCCTGGAGCACGATCGGGTGGACCGTAAGCGCATGTCGATCAGCCTGGAGCACACCAAGAGCGGCGTCCGCGAAGTCCCCCTCACCGCGCGCGCCGTCACAATTATCGACCGCCAGCCGCAGTTCCTTCGGTCTCCTTATGTGTTCTGGCGCGGCGACGGTGAGCGTTTCCAGAATGTCGATGCCCAGTTCTACGCCACGATCAAGCGGGTGGCACAAAAGGCGTCACGATCCGGCGCGTCGTTTCGCCGTTTCCGTTTCCACGATCTGCGCCACCTGTTCGCGGTGCTCTACCTCAGGAATCGTCGCGGCACGATCTACGATCTTCAGATGGTGCTCGGGCACAGCTCGGTCACGACGACGGAGCGCTATCTGGATCACCTGACGCCGGAGGAAAAACATTGGGCGACGCACGGGGTGTCACAAAATGCGGCACAGGACGAGCGGTTTGAAGAAGGAAAAGCTGGATAAAATGGCGGAAATCTGCCAATAATCGACTGTCGCAAGAGACGGGCGCGGAGACTTAGCAAACCGCTGGTTTCAGCCACTCACCCACGTCTCCGGGAGGCCGATCGCGAACGCGGCTATATAGGGGGGAATTGCCGGGTTCAACCGGGATAGTCCGGGGAAATTCCCGCCCCCGCAACGCGTGGCCTGCGAAGGGGCGAAGACCGATGGCGTTGCTGCATCCGGGCCGCTGGCGGTTCGCCGATCGCGCCCAGCGCTAAAATCGTGCTGGACTATGCCGTTGACTTATCGACAGGAATTGACGACCAGCATTGTCAGGGGGCACGGCCAAGAAGAACCCCCGAGGCGGGTCGCCTGTCGAGGCGCCCGGGGAATAAGGGGATCGATGATGCGCGTCGCCGAGTTCGGCCTGGCGTGAGCCTGATGACCGATATGCCGACCGAAGAGGGAAGCGAGCAGAGGCGGGGACACCGGTCCAACCTTTTCCTCGCGGCCGTGATCGAGTTCGGCGGGACGGAAAGCCCCATCCGCATCCGAGACCTGTCCTTTGCCGGTGCGCGGTTGGAGGGCCCGGCCTTCCCGCCGATCGGCAGCCGCCTGGTGCTGCGGCGTCAGGACATGAAGATCGAGGCGGTGGTGAGGTGGATCGCGGGCTCCCGCTGCGGCGTCGCCTTCGACGGCCAGATTTCGGTGCCGGACTGGGTGGCTGGCAAGGCGAGCGGCCAATCGGGATTCGGGCAGGCCGAGGTCGACCGGCTCCAGGGCATCGTGCGCTCCGAAGGGGCGTGCGTCGATCCGCCCGAGCCGCCCCCGTCTCCATCCTTCGTTCGCGCGGGCCTCGATGAACGGCTGGCGCAGGAGCTGGCCTATGTCCAGCGCATGCTCGAGGCGGTGAGCGCCGAGCTGGTGCGCGACGCGGGCATCGTCGCCCGTCACGGCCGCGCGCTCCAGGGCTTCGACCTCGCCGACCAGATTCTCGGGCACATCGCCGCGGTGATCAAGGCCGAGGACCGCGAGGCCGCCATCCGGGCGATCGGGATGGAGGAATTGCGCGCGCGGCTGCTTCGCAAGTCGCTCTAGGCTTTCGCGCCCTGTCCGTGCCGCCGACTCGCTTGGGCGCGGGATGGACTCGCTTCACCGCCCGTTCATTGCGGGGAAAGCCCTGACAGCATTAACCTTTCCTCCCGAAGGAGTGTGGGTGGGGAAATGGAAATGCTGAAGTCGATCCGGATCATCGCCGCCGCCGCGCTGGCGGTCGCGCCTGCCGTCGCGCCGGCCCAGGCGGTCGATCCCTATCAGGCGCACGCGGCCCGCACCCAGCAACAGACGACGTCTGACTGGCCCGATCCCTATGCGGCGCAAACCCAGTCTCCGCCCGCAACGGGTTCCGAATGGGTGCCGGTCGATTCCGGCCAGGCGCCGGCTCAGGACGATTGGTCGCAGGGCACCGACCCCTATCGCTCGCGAAATGACGGCCAGCCGGACAGCGACTATGGCACTGGCTATGACTCCGGCCGCGGGCGCGCCGGCGATCAGGTCGCGCGCCGGACGATGGAGCGTGAATCGACCGTCCCGCGCCGCGACGTGTTCAACGCCGCCGAGGGCGTGTTCGGCCGCGGCGCCCAGGGCCTCGGCACCCTGCTCGAGCGCATTCTGCGGGAGCAGGGCGAGCCGACCGCCTATATCGCGGGATCGGAAGCCGGCGGCGCGTTCGTCTTCGGCCTGCGCTACGGCTCGGGCATCATGCACCATCAGATCGAGGGCGACCGGACGGTCTACTGGACCGGCCCCTCGCTCGGCTTCGATGCCGGGGCCGATGCGAACAAGGTCTTCGTGCTGGTCTACAACCTCCACGACAGCCAGGACCTGTTCAAGCGCTTCCCGGCCGGCGAGGGCCATGCCTATTTCGTCGGCGGCTTCAGCGCGCAATATATGCGCCACGGCGATATCGTTCTGATCCCCATCCGGCTCGGCGTCGGCCTTCGGCTCGGCATCAACGCGGGATATATGCGCTTTTCGGAACGCAATCGCTGGCTGCCCTTCTGATCCCGGCGGGCATGCCGCCGCGTTCGCGCGCGGGCTATTCTCCTCTGTCCTGCGCCATGCGCGCGAGGTCCGCCTCGACATAGCTGCGGGTGCCGTCCGTCACTTCGGGCTCGATGCCATAAGTATCGCGCATCTCGCGCAGTCGCGCGAGCGCGCGGCGGGGGCCGGAGGCGATCTGGCTCTTTGGCCCGACCTTGGTTGTGACGGTGATCCTGAACATGCCGGCCTCCTGCGTTCCGGAGGCGGGGCAACGCGGCGGCCGCCGTGCCGGTTCCACGGCCCGGCAAGGGTGCCGGCGCGGCGCCCGGAACACGCATCGGCAACTTGCACGAAGGGCGTTCGCTTCCCAGTTTGACCGCTGTTGCAATGGGGCAACAGTGGACTTTTGGCGACGGCTGGAGAAGGAACCGGCATGGCCGATCTCTATGCGACCCTCGGCGTTGCGCGCGGCGCGAGCGAGGCGGACATCAAGAAAGCGTATCGCAAGCTCGCCAAGGAGCTGCATCCGGACCGCAACAAGGACAAGCCGGACGCGTCCGCGCGCTTTTCAAAGGTCACGCAGGCCTATGACATCCTGACCGACAAGGACAAGCGCGCCCAATATGACCGGGGCGAGATCGACGACGAAGGCAATCCGCGCGCGCCCTTCGGCTTCGGCGCGGGCGGCGCGGCCGGATCGGGCGGCCCCTTTCGTGGCAACCCGTTCGGCGATGCCAATGGCGAAGCGCATTTCCAAGGCGCCGAGGCGGGCGACCTTTCCGATCTGTTCGAGGGACTGTTTGGCGGGCTCGGGCGGCGCAGCGGCGGCGGTGGCGGCCCGTTCGGCGGCTTCGGCCGGCGCAGCGCGCCGCCGCAGAAGGGCGCCGATGCCGCCTATCGGCTCGAAGTGCCGTTCGAGGATGCGGCCCTGCTCAAGGGTCAGCGGGTTACGCTCGCGGGCGGCCGCACGCTGGACATCAAGCTGCCGCGCGGCGTTGAGGACGGCACCAAGATCCGCCTCGCCGGCCAGGGCCAGCCCGGGCCCGGAGGCAATGGCGACGCGATCGTCACCATCGCCATCGGCCGGCACCGCTTTTTCAGCCGCGACGGCGACAATATCCGGCTCGATCTGCCGATCGCGCTCGACGAGGCGGTGCTGGGCGCCAAGGTACGCGTGCCGACCGTCGACGGGCCGGTCATGCTGTCCATTCCCAAGGGTTCGAGCTCGGGCAAGGTGCTTCGGCTCAAGGGCCGGGGGTTCACCGGGAAGAGCGGCGCGCGCGGCGATCAGCTGGTGACGTTGATGGTGGACGTGCCGGCCGACGATGCCGAGCTTGCGGCCTTCCTCGAAAGCTGGGGCGGCAAGGGGAAGGGCAACCCGCGGGCCGCGCTGGGCGTCTAGCCTCGCATGCGTGACATTTCCCCGGAATCGCCGGAAGCCCGCCGCGTCCGCCGATCGAGCGCGATGACGACCCTGCGGGCGCGGGTCGGCAAGGGATCACGCTTCCGCGAGGTGGTGAAGCGGGTCGCGGTCGGCGTCTATTCGGACGGCTTCATCCATGCCGGCAACCTCGCCTATCTCGCCTTGCTGTCGATCTTCCCGTTCGTCATTGTCGCGGCCGCGATCGCGCATCTCTTCGGGCAGAGCGAGGAGGGGATGAACGCGGTGGCGGCGCTGCTCCAGACGATGCCGTGGAGCGTGCGGCGCGTGCTCGAGCAGCCGATGCACGACATCATCGAGGCGCGATCGGGAAGCCTGTTGTGGCTGGGAGCCCTGGTCGGCCTGTGGACGACGGTGAGCTTCATCGAAACGATCCGCGACATCTTGCGCCGCGCCTACGGCGTCAGCTTCAGCCGCGCCTTCTGGGAATATCGGCTGGGCTCCGCCGGGATCATCATCGCCGCGGTGATCGTGTCGATGACCGCCTTCGCGCTGTCGGTCGCCCTGTCGAGCGCGCAGCAGCTGGTGGTGGCGCGAATCCCGGGCGCGGAGGATGTCATATCGGCGCTGACGTGGCTTCGCGTCGCGCCGGCGCTGATCCTGTTCGGGTCGCTCTACATCCTCTTCTATGCGCTGACGCCGGCCACGTATCGCGTGTCGAAATGTCCGAAATGGCCGGGCGCGCTCTTCGTCGCCTTCTGGTGGATCGCGACCACCGCGCTGCTGCCGGTCGTGCTCGGCCACCTCACCAATTATGGCCTGACCTATGGCAGCCTCGCCGGCGTGATCGTCTCGCTCTTCTTTTTCTTCCTCATCGGCCTGGGGCTCGTGATCGGGGCCGAGCTGAATGCGGCGCTTGCCGAGTCGCCTTCATCGGGCCAAGAGGGAAACGGCGCGGCCGGGGAGACGGACGCGAGGCCGCCGACAATACAGGAGGATCAATGACCGGCCTGATGACGGGAAAGCGGGGACTCATCATGGGGCTCGCCAATGACCGCTCGCTCGCCTGGGGGATTGCGAAGCAGCTGCACGAGCAGGGCGCGGAGCTGGCGTTCAGCTACCAGGGGGAGGCGCTGCAGAAGCGCGTCGCGCCGCTCGCCGCGGACCTTGGTTCGGATTTCCTGATCGACTGCGACGTTTCGGACATGGCGGCGCTCGATGCGGCGTTCGAAACGCTGAAGGCGCGCTGGCCGACCATCGATTTCGTCGTCCATGCGATCGGCTTTTCCGACAAGAACGAGCTTCGTGGCCTCTATGTCGATACCAGCCTCGATAATTTCCTGCTGACGATGAACATCTCCGCCTACAGCTTCGTCGCGGTGGCGCAGCGGGCGCGGGCGATGATGCCGGAGGGCGGGAGCCTGCTCACCCTCACCTATTACGGCGCCGAGAAGGTGATCCCGCATTATAACGTGATGGGCGTCGCCAAGGCGGCGCTCGAAACCAGCGTCAAATATCTCGCGATGGACCTTGGGCCGGGGAAGATCCGCGTCAACGCGATCTCGGCCGGGCCGATCAAGACGCTTGCCGCGAGCGGGATCGGCGATTTCCGCTACATCATGAAGTGGAACGAATATAATTCGCCGCTGCGCCGCAACGTCACGATCGAGGATGTCGGCGGCGCGGGCCTCTATCTGCTCTCGGACCTTTCGGCGGGCGTCACCGGCGAGATCCACCATGTCGATGCCGGTTATAACGTGATCGGCATGAAGGCCGAGGACGCACCCGACATCACGGTCGCGTGAGCGCGGGTCCGCACGGCCATGTCCTGCGCTGGTCGCTCTGGGCCGGCGAGGAGGGGGGCGGCGCGCTGATCGACGGCTGTCCGCCGGGCATCGGGCTTGACGAGGAGGCGGTCGGCGCGCGGCTCCTGTCGGGCCTGTTCGAGGGGCGCACCACCGGGACTCCGATCGCGCTGGTGGCCGGCGATCGCGATCGCGCGTTGCTGGCCGCCGGCGCGGTGGCGGGAAAGGTGATCGACGGCGTCGCGATCAGCACCGTGATCGACGGCGACGACGTGCGCTGTGTCGGCGAAGGCGTTCCGGTCGGCTGGGGCGCGCCGGTCTATGCCCGTCTCGACGCCGAACTTGCCCGCGCGATCGGCGAGCTCGACGGGGTGCGCCGGATCGAGATCGGCGACGGCTTCGCGGCGGCGCGGTTGACCGGGGCCGCGAATGCCGATGCGATGCGCGCCGGGCCGGAATTCCGCGCCAACCATGCCGGCGGCATTCTCGGCGGGATTTCCAGCGGCCAACCGCTGCTCGTTCGCGTCGGCTTCGACGCGCCGGGCGAGCATTCGGCGGCGCTCGTCGCGGCGTCGGTCGCGCTGGTCCTCGCCGATCAGAAACTGCTGCACCGCGCCCAATGCGGCTGAACTAGGCGCGTTTCAGACCGATCAGCGTGCCCTTGGTGCCGCGCGTGTCCAGAGTGAAATCAAACTCCGGGTGGAGCTGGCGCCAGCGCCGGGCGATCATTCGTTCCCCGGGCCGGGCCCCATCGTCCAGCATCACCGCCCCGCCCGGCGCGATCCGCCCCAGCAGCGTTTCGGCGGCGCCGCGGGTGAACGGGTGAATTGTCCATGGCGGCCCGTCGACGACGAGCAGATCGATCCCGCAGGGAAGCGGCCCGTGATCGTACCACAGGCCCGGCCACCCATGCGGCGACGGCGCCAGCGGCACGGCGCGCAGATCGGCCGCGAGAGCGTGATCGGCGAGCCAGCGCCCCGTCGCGTCGACGAAATCGGCATGCTGGTCGAAGCTCGTCAGCATGCCGCCGCCGGCAAGATCGAGCGCGCGGGCGAGGACGAGCGTCGAGGCGCCCATCCCGAATTCGACGACAACCTTCGGTCGGCGTTCCAGAACATGATCGACCAGCAAGGTGAGGAGGCCGACATCGGCCTTCCAGCTGCCGAGATGGGGAAGTGCGTCCTGTGGCAGATCGAGCCGCGCCAGCAGGTCGCGCTTGTCGGCGCGCCGGCCGCCGCGAAGGCTCTTGGCCAGCCACGGCCACTGGATCGCGCCGAACGCCGCGACCGCGAGCCGATCGGACAATCCGCGCACATAGTCGCCGGTGATGATCGCGTCGGCACGGGCAAGTATGCCGGTGGCCTCGCGGGTCGTCATAAGGCGAACGGGTCTCTCACCAGGATCGTGTCCTCGCGTTCCGGGCTGGTCGAGACGAGAGCGACGGGGCAGGCGATCAGTTCCTCCACTCGCCTGATATATTTAATCGCCTGGGCGGGAAGCTGGGCCCAGCTGCGCGCGCCGGCGGTCGAATCCTGCCAGCCCGGCATCGTTTCGTAGATCGGCGTCGCCGCCGCCTGGTCGGCGGAATGCGCGGGGAGATGATCGAAGCGGGCCCCGTTCACGTCATAGCCGGTGCAGATGCGAATCTCCTCCAGCCCGTCGAGCACGTCGAGCTTGGTGAGCGCGATGCCGGTGACGCCGGCGACCGCGCAGGATTGCCGGACGAGCGCCGCGTCGAACCAGCCGCAACGGCGCTTGCGCCCCGTCACCGTGCCGAATTCGCGGCCGCGCTCGCCGAGCCGCTGGCCGATCGCATCGTCGAGCTCGGTCGGGAAGGGGCCGGAGCCGACCCGCGTCGTATAGGCCTTGACGATACCCAGCACGAAGCCGGCCGCGCCGGGGCCGAGCCCGGTGCCCGCCGCGGCCGTGCCGGCGACCGTGTTGGACGATGTGACGAACGGATAGGTGCCGTGATCGACATCGAGGAGGACGCCTTGCGCCCCTTCGAACAGGATCCGGCGGCCGCGCTGCCGCGCCTCGTTCAGCGTCTTCCAGACCGGCCCGGCGAACTGGAGGACGAAATCGGCGATCCCGCCGAGCTCGCGCTCCAGCGCCTCGCGGTCGATCGGCGGTTCGCCGAAGCCGGCGCGCAGCGCATCGTGATGGGCGCACAGCCGGTCGAGTTGCGGGCCGAGCTCGCCCAGATGCGCGAGGTCACACACGCGGATCGCGCGGCGCCCCACCTTGTCCTCATAGGCCGGGCCGATGCCCCGGCGGGTCGTCCCGATCTTGCCCTTGCCGCTCGCATCCTCGCGCAGCGCGTCGAGATCGCGGTGAATGGGGAGGATCAGCGGGCAGGTGTCGGCGATCCGCAGCGTTTCGGGGCCCACGGACACGCCTTGGCCGGCGAGCGTCTCGACCTCTGCCTTCAGCGCCCAGGGATCGAGCACCACCCCGTTGCCGATGACCGAAAGCGTGCCGCGGACGATCCCGGAGGGGAGCAGGGACAATTTATACGTCTTGCCGTCGACGACGAGCGTGTGCCCGGCATTGTGCCCGCCCTGGAACCGGACGACGAGATCGGCGCGGCTGGCGAGCCAGTCGACGATCTTGCCCTTGCCCTCGTCGCCCCATTGGCCCCCGATGACCGTTACGTTCGCCAAGGCGCTTCAACTCCTCGAAAGTGCGGGCCGGCTCTAATTGCCCTCGCCCCCCGGGTCCAGTCTTGCGCTCGGGTGACCGGATCGTTGTTTTGGGTTAATGAAACAAAGTCTAAGCCGCGCTCGTTCAACGCCAGGACCTTGTTCGAGGAGGGAAAATCATGCGTAAGATCGTTCTCGCTCTTTCGGCCGCCGCGGCGGTCGTGCCGGCCACGGTGCTCACGACGGCACCGGCCGACGCCCAGCGTCATCACAGCCGCTATGCCCGCTATTACGACCGCCACGGCTATTATAACGGCCCGGCCTGGCGTGGCCGCGACGGCCGCTATTATTGCCGCCGTTCCAACGGCACGACCGGCCTTCTGATCGGCGGTGCCGCCGGCGCGCTGATCGGCCGCTCGGTCGATGGCGGCCGCGATCGGACCGCCGGCACCGTGATCGGCGCCGCGGCGGGCGCGCTGCTCGGCCGCGAAGTGGATCGCAGCGGGAGCCGCCGCCGCTGCCGCTAAGCGGGTTCCCGCAGGCAATAAGAAGGGGCGCCGATCGGCGCCCCTTTTTTTGGCGATCTGTCCGGGTCCTAGTTCCTGGGCTTGCGCGTGCGCGGCGTGGCCGGCTTTTTCGCGGCGCCGGCCTTGCTGCGCGACGCCGCCGGTTTGGCGGCTTTCCGCGTGGTCCCCTTGGCCGGAGCCGATGCCGCGCGGGCCGGCGCCGATTTCGCGCGGGCCGGCGCGGCCGTACCGCCATCGGCAGCCGTCGTGCCGCCGGTCTCGCCCATCATCCGGCGGACCGCGTCGGTCGCCGCATTGATCATCGCGGCGCCGATCTTGCTCGCGCTCTCGGCCGCCGCGTCGGCCGCGGCCTCGGCGGCGTCCTGGGCCTGGCGGGCGCTGCGCCGTGCGGATTCGCGGACCGTCTTGTTCGCCGCGAGCGCCGCCGCTGCGGTCACGAGGCCAGCGGCGAGCAGGCTCCGCGCGACCGGATTCTGGGCCAGCTCGGCGGCCTTGCGCCCGGCTTCGCGCAGGGCGTCGGGAATGGCATCGGCCGCCGAACGTGTCGTTTCCTCTTTTCCGGACGAATTCTTGGCCATGACTTCCTCCTTGGATTTCGTACCCTTTGCGTAACAGACACGCGAGGGCGCGAACAGTTCCATCCGGCACGCCGTCGCCACCGCCCAGACAGGCGAAAGGCCGCCGGGCGGGTGCCCGACGGCCTCTCGACATGGTCAGCGGCCGGAAGCCTCCAGCCCGGAAGACCTTGAAAAGCTTACGCCTTCATCTCCCGAACGGACTTGACCGACCTCTCTGCTGAACCATGAGACATCGGATCACCTCCTTTCGCTATGTTGAACTCAATTCGAATATGAGTCGTGGCGAATCGGCGATCAAGTCTTGATCTCTTTTTTTTCGCGGCTAGGATTCCATGCTTCGCGCCGCCCCTCCGGGCGGCTTTTCATGCGCCGCCGCGGCAATCCTCGACGACGCGCGCCAGTTCCGGCCAGGCGGGCACGTAGAGCGGCGCGGCGCCGCCGCCACGCACCATGAATCGGCCGCGGCTGAACGCCATCTGGTCGAGCAGGGGGTCGCCGGCAGACAAGGTCGCGACCGCGCTCGAGCCCTGCGTCTCCGCGCGCAGGGTGCGCTCGCCGAACGTCGTGGTGATCGTGAGCGGCTGGCCGCCCGCGGAGCCGCTGCGGGTCAGCGCGACGCCGCCACCGTCGCAGCGTAGCGCGAGGCTCGGCGCGCCCGCCGGGCCGAAATAGGCGAGCGACCGGCCGTCATTGTCGTAACGCCACTCGCCGGGGCTGATCGCCGCGTCGCGCCAGTCGACGCTCGGCGGCGGCGCGGCCGGTGCCTCCGGTTGCGGGGCGGGAGCGGGCGGCGGGGTTGGCGGCGCCGGGGCCGGCGCGGGCGGGCGCGGCACGCAGGCCGAAAGCAGCGCCGCGACGCCGGCGGCGAGGAGACCGATGCGCCGCGTCACTGGGCGTTCTGCGCGGCCGGAGCCGTCTGGTTCACCGGCGCCGGCGCGGCGACATTGACGGAAATGTCCGCCCCGTCCTCGTCATCCGCGCGCACATTGGCGCAGCCATTCACGTAGGTCGTGATCGACGGCGAGGCCGGCAGGACAAGCGGCGGCGAATCCCCGACCCGCACGACCAGTGGCCCGGTGTTGCGGGCGAGCTGGCCGACCAGCGGATCCTGCGGCATGATCGCGGCGCGAAGCAGCGGTGTCGCGCCGCCCACCGAAACGACCGCCAGACGGCGCGTCTCGCTCCCCATCGTCAGCATCATCATCGGCAGGTCCCCCGTCGGGGCGGCGCCGTGCCGCTGGAGGAAGAGGCCGCGCCGCCCATCGCAGCGGAGGCTGAACACCGGCGTCGCTCCGGCCGGCCCGAATTCAAGGACATTGGCATCGTCCTGGACGGATGCGCGCCATTCGCCGAGCGCCACCCCGCCGTCATCTTCCTCCGGGGTGCGGACATGCTCGACGGTGCGGGCCTCGTCATTGTCCTCGGCAAGCACGTTCGCATCTTCCGATCGCGCGCAGGCGGCGAGGAGGAGAAAGGCGAAAAGGGCGGCGCGTCTGGCGGCCATGCGTGGCTCCCGGGATACTGGCGATCGGGGCCACCGTGGCGGAGTGGGCGCGGCCTTTCAAGAGCGGAAGAACCCGGTCAATCGCGACCGAAGGCGGCGCGAAGCTCGCCCTTGGCCGCCTCCAGGACCTTGCGCCGATGGGCGGAGAGGCCGTCGCCGGCACGGTTGATGTAGAAGGTCAGCATCGACATGGCTGACTGGTAGGGGCTGCTCTTGCGCCGCTTGCTCTGCTCCGCCGACCTCTTCAGCGACTGCGCGATCGACTTGGGATCGTCGCGCGTGAACACGTCCTCCTCGAGGTCGAGCGCATTGGAATGTTCGGTCACGTCCTGCGACCATCTCTTCGCATCGGTCGGCATCACGATCCTCAGTGGCGCTTGAAATACTGGACCTCGCGCTCATGCTTCTCGGCCGCCGCGCGCGTCTCGAACGTGCCGAGGTTGCGGCGCTTGCCGGTCTTCGGGTCCTTCTTGCGCGAATAGAGTCGCCAGCCGGATTTGAGCTTGCGGATCATGGGGAAGGAACGGTCGGTTCGCCGCCCCGTTCCTCAGCTCATCGCGGCCGCCTCCCGCCCATCCGCATCTGGCGGGTCTTGCCGTAGCGAGTCTTGCGGGTGCCGGGCTTGCCCTCGTTGGAATGACCGACGACCGGCGCGCGGCTCTGTTCGGTGGCGAGGCCGAGTTCGCCCGCTTCGAGCCGGCGGATTTCGTCGCGAAGGCGGGCCGCTTCCTCGAATTCGAGATCGCCGGCGGCCTTGCGCATCCGGCCTTCGAGCTCCTGGATATAGGCGCGCAGATTGTGGCCGACGAGGTGCGGTGCGTCCTCGTCGCCAGTGTCGATCGTCACGCTGTCGCGGTTGGAAACGTCGGCGAGGATGTCGGCGATGTTGCGCTTGATCGTCGTCGGGGTGATGCCGTGCTCGGCGTTATACGCCTCCTGCTTCTCGCGGCGGCGGTTGGTCTCGTTGAGCGCGCGCTCGATCGAGCCGGTGATCGTGTCCGCGTAGAGGATCACCTTGCCCTCGACATTGCGGGCGGCGCGGCCGATCGTCTGGATGAGGCTGGTTTCCGAGCGAAGGAATCCCTCCTTGTCGGCATCGAGGATCGCGACCAGTCCGCATTCGGGGATGTCGAGGCCCTCGCGCAGCAGGTTGATGCCGACGAGCACGTCATAGACGCCGAGCCTCAGGTCGCGGATCAGCTCGATCCGCTCCAGCGTCTCGACGTCGCTGTGCATGTAGCGCACGCGAAGCCCCGCCTCATGGAGGAACTCGGTCAGATCCTCCGCCATCCGCTTGGTGAGCGTGGTGACGAGCGTCCGATAGCCCTTGGCGGCGGTCGCCTTCGCCTCGGCGATGAGATCGTCGACCTGGTCCTCGACAGGCCTGATCTCGACCGGTGGATCGATGAGCCCGGTGGGGCGGATCACCTGCTCGACGAAGACGCCCGAGGCCTGCTCCATCTCCCACGGGCCCGGCGTCGCCGAAACCGCGACCGTCTGCGGGCGCATCACGTCCCATTCGTTGAAGCGGAGCGGCCGGTTGTCGATGCAGCTCGGCAGCCGGAAGCCATATTCGGCGAGCGTGATCTTGCGGCGATGGTCGCCGCGCGCCATCGCGCCGATCTGCGGCACGGTCTGATGGCTCTCGTCGACGAACAACAGGGCGTTGTCGGGGAGATATTCGAACAGGGTCGGCGGCGGCTCGCCGGGCAGGCGCCCGGTGAGGAAGCGCGAGTAATTCTCGATGCCGGCGCACGATCCGGTGGCGGCGATCATCTCGAGGTCGAAATTGGTGCGCTGCTCAAGCCGCTGCGCCTCCAGCAGCCGGCCCTCCGCCGTCAGCTCCTTCAGGCGCTCCTGAAGCTCGAAGCGGATCGCCTCCATCGCCTGCTTCAGCGTCGGGCCCGGCGTCACATAGTGCGAGTTCGCATAGACGCGGATGTAATCCAGGCTGGCCGACTTCTTGCCGGTCAGCGGATCGAATTCGACGATCTCCTCGATCTCGTCGCCGAAGAAGGAGACGCGCCAGGCGCTGTCCTCATAGTGAGAAGGAAAAATCTCGAGATTGTCGCCCTTCACCCGGAAATTGCCGCGCGCAAAGCCCTGGTCGTTGCGCTTGTACTGGAGCGCGACGAGCTTGCGGACGATCTCGCGCTGATCGACGCTCTGGCCCTTCTTGAGGTCGAAGATCATCGCCGAATAGGTTTCGACCGATCCGATGCCGTAGAGGCAGGAGACCGAGGCGACGATGATGACGTCGTCGCGCTCCAGCAGGGCGCGGGTCGCCGAATGGCGCATCCGGTCGATCGCCTCGTTCACCGAGCTTTCCTTCTCGATGTAGGTGTCCGACCGGGGCACATAGGCCTCGGGCTGGTAATAATCGTAATAGCTGACGAAATATTCGACCGCATTGTCGGGGAAGAAGCTCTTGAACTCCCCGTAGAGCTGGGCGGCGAGGATCTTGTTGGGGGCGAGGATCAGCGCCGGGCGCTGCAGCTCCTCGATCACCTTCGCCATCGTGAAGGTCTTGCCCGATCCGGTGACGCCGAGCAGCACCTGGGTCCGCTCGTCGGCCCGCACCTGATCGACCAGCTCGGCGATCGCCGCGGGCTGGTCGCCGGAGGGCTGGTAATCGGATACGACGCGGAACGCCTTGCCCCCTTCGACCTTGTCGGGGCGCTGCGGCCGATGGGGGACGAAGGCCGCGCCGGTCTCCGGTTCGTCGAGGCTGGTGCGAATCTGAATGGCCACGTTCCCGATATGGTCACGCCACGGCTCCGGCGCAACGGCCGAGGCTGCGCGGCAATCGCCCCACTGGCGTTCGCCCGCCGGCGGGTCTAGCCTCCCGCGCACTCATAAAGGGGGAGGGATGAACATGCGTGGACTTGCATTCCTGTCGCTGCTGGCGCTGGCCGGCTGCGGCGATAATGGCGCGGCGGTCCAGAACGAGGCGCCGGCCGAGGCGGCGACGATCGCCGCCGGCCAGTGGACTCTCGAGACCGAGGTCACACAATTCGCCAAGACCGACAACGGAACGCCGCGGATCGACACGCCGGTCGGCACCCGTGCGACGGAGACGGTCTGCGTCGGCGCCGGCGGAACGCCGCCGCCCGCGCTGTTCGGCGGCGAGGGCAATGACTGTCACGGCGACAGCATCTATGCGCGCAACGGGCGGCTCAGCGTGCAGATGACCTGCACCCGCCACGGCCTGTCGGGCAATGTCCTGATCGGAGCGAACGGGACGTTCACCGACGGTCAGATCGAATATGACCGCGACGTGCGGACCAATCTCGTGACCGATGGCGACGTGATGATGACCGTCCACGTCACCGGGCGTCGCTCGGGGGCCTGCACCGCCGACACCGACGCCGGTGGCAATGCCAGCGCTGCCGCCGGCGACCATGCGGGCTGAGTGACCGGGCGGGCGGCGCTTTTCCCTGGCCTGGCCGCGCTCGCGCTGGCGATCGCGGGCTGCCGGGGAGAGGCGCCGCCGCGCGAGATGAGCCGGACTGAGGTGGCGGCCGTGCTCGCCGGCCTGCGCGTCGCGCCCGGGCTTTGGGAGGTGCGCAGCGCCGTCGTGGATGCGGCCGGGGCGAATCTTCCGGTGGAGGCTCGGCGGGGGATGATCGGGCCGCGCCCGACGCTGCGCCATTGCATCACGCCGGCGGAGGCGGCGCGCCCGGCCGCGCGCTTCCTCGGCCAGCCGGCCCGACCCGGCTGTGCCTGGCGCGGCTTCGCGCTGGCGGGAGAGCGGCTGCGCGGGACGACCGTCTGCCCGGGCGTCACGACGCGGATGGCCGGCCGCTACCGTCCCGACGGATTCGATTCGCGGATGGAGATCGATCGGGCGATGCCGGACGGGGCCGTCCTGACGCTGACGATTGCGAGCCGGGGGCGGCGGATCGGCGCCTGCCCGGAACAAAGGCCGGCGCCGGCCGCTGAAGCCGCGATGGAGGTGCGGCCGGGGTGAATATCCGGGTGATCGTGAACCGTGGCGGCGGCTCGGCCGGCGAGGAGGCGGCCGATCGGCTGCGGGCGCTCTTCGCGGCGGCGAGCGTCACCGCCGATATCGCTGTCGTCGCGCCGGACGAACTGGCCGATCTGTGCGCCGAGGCGGCCAAGGCGACCGGCCTGGACCTGGTCGCGGTGGCGGGCGGCGATGGCACGCTCGGCACCGCCGCCGCGGCGCTTGCCGGCACCGGCCGGCCACTCGGCATTCTTCCGCTGGGGACGCTCAATCATTTCGCGCGCGACGCCGGAATCCCCACCGATCTCGAGGGCGCGGTCGATGCGATCGCGAACGGCGTGCCGCGCCGGGTCGACATCGCCGAGGTCAACGGCAAGGTCTTCGTCAACAACAGCTCGGTCGGCCTCTATCCGCACATGGTCCGGCTGCGCGAGGCGCAGCAGGCGGGCGGGCGATCGAAGCGGCTCGCAATGCTCTCGGCGAGCCTCGCCACCCTGCGATCGTTCCGCAAGCATCGCCTCAGAATCCGCGCGCCGGGGCTTGAGGCGCCGATCGAGACGCCTTTGCTGTTCGTCGGCAACAATCGCTATCAGGTGAACCTGTTCGGCCTCGGCCAGCGTGAGGCGATCGACCAGGGGGAATTGTGCCTTTACGCCGTGCGCGCCCATAATCGCGGCCGGCTCCTGTGGGCCGGCCTGCGCGGGATTTTCGGCCGGCTCGACCAGCAGCGCGATTTCGTCACCGCTTATGTGACCGAAGCGGAAATCGCGTCCGATCGCGCCCGGCTCGGCGTCGCGACGGACGGCGAGCAGCAATGGATGGAAACGCCGCTCGTCTATCGCGTCAGGCCGGGGGCGCTGACGATCATGGTGCCGGCGGAACGCTGAATGTCTGGCCCGCCTCGGGGGCGATGAAGCGATCGGCGGGGATTGCCTGCTCACGGGCAAGCGCGGCGATCGCCTGGCGCGGCGCGTCGATCGGCTCGAAGCTCAGCTGGAACGTGCCCCAGTGGACGCCGATCGCGCGCGTCGGGTTCAGCGTCCGGAAAATGCGGAAGGCCTCCTGCGGATTGACATGGTTGGTGTGCATGACGGCCTCGGGCTGCCAGGCACCGATCGGGATGATCGCGAGCCGGAAGGGGCCGTGCGCGGCGGCCTGCCGCACCCAGGCGCCGTCGCCCCAGGCGGTGTCCCCGGCGAAGAAGATCTTGCCCGCCGGCGTCTCGATCGTGAACCCGGACCAGAGCGCGCGGCTGCGATCGGCGAGCCAGCGCGAGCTCCAGTGGTGGACCCGTTCCACCGTCACCGCATAGGCTTCGCCACATTGCCACGCCCCGCCCTCGCAGGTCGGGTGGCCCGCGACCATGCCGCCGTCCCTTCGCTGGATGAAGCGGCCGCCCCAATCGAAGGCGAGCGCCGGGATGCCGTTGCGCCGCAGGATGGTGTCGTTGCCGAGGCTGGTGACGATCCGCGGCCGATCGCGCTCCCACAGCCGCTTCAGCGTCGCGATGTCCATATGGTCATAATGGTCGTGGCTGATGACGACGAGGTCGATCTTGGGCAGGTCGTCGAAACGGACGCCCGGTTCGCGCACGCGCTTCGGCCCGATGAAGGAGAATGGGGAGGCGCGCTCCGACCAGACCGGATCGGTGAGGATGTTGAGCCCCGCCGTCTGCACCAGCACGGTCGAATGGCCGATCCAGGTGACGCGCATGTCGTTGCCGGTCACGCGCCGGGCCGGGACGACGGGATGGACGGGAACCTGGGCCGGCCAGGGCGCGCGGTCGCGTCCGGCGAGCCAGCGCGTGATCGCGCCGGACGGTCGCGAGATCATGGCGTCGGCATCGGGATTGAAGAAACGCTGGCCGTCAAAATGATCGCTGATCGGCCCGCGATAATAGATGCGATCGAGAAATGGCGGGACGAGCGTCGGCGCGAAGCAGAGCGCGACAAGGACGAAGAGCAGGCCTGTCCCGAGCCAGCGGAGCGCCCGCTTCATCGCGACAGCGAGAATCCCGCGGGCGCCCGGTCTTCGGAATGTTCTTCGTGATACATGTCGAAGACGAGCCTGGCCTCGCTGCCGGCGCATCGGACGGGGTAGACCCGGGTGACCGTGCCATAGCCGCCGGTGCCGCCATCGCTGTGCGGCCCGATCTGGGGCGTGCTTCCGTCGGGGCAGCGCAGCCGGCCGAGATAGGCATGCTCGCCTTCCGGGCCGCCGACACGGATCGGGTTGGCGAGGGTGCCGAGCGGATGCTGCTCGGCCGCGCGGATCGCCGCCAGTTCCTCGTCCTCCGGGCTGTCGCGATTGACCTGGCCCAGCATCTGTTCGGGCGTGGTCGCCTGCGGCGCGTGGGGCAGGGCGGCGGCGATCAGAAGGGCGATGAACATGGGGGGACTCCGGACGGGTTGGCCGCCATTTAGGGACCGGGCCCCGGCCGGCACAAGCCGCGATGCGCCGGGCCGTTGCGCGGGGCTAATGAAAATCGCGCGACCGGAGGCGCAGGCCGCCGTCGCGCCGTGGCGGCAGCGGAGGCCTGGCCAGCTTGCGCTCGCGCGGGTCTGGGCCGCCGCCGCGGGCACCGTCGGCGGGGCTCGGCAGGCGCGGGAAATCCATCTCGCCGACTCGCGCGAGGAGGGGCGTCAGATCCTCGATCCGATCGGTGATGACGTGGGTCACCTGGCCTTCGCGCTGGAGCGTGCCGTGGATCGCGATCATCGCCGCCGACATGATGACGCGCCGGTTCGCCTCGAAGATGCGCTGCCACGCGATCGCGTTGGCGATGCCGGTTTCGTCCTCCAGCGTGAGGAAGGTCACATTGCCCTTGCCCGGCCGCTGGCGGATCAGGACGATGCCGGCGACGACCACCTTGGCGCCGTCCTTCATCGCCGCCAGCCGCCCTGACGGCGTCACGCCAAGACGCGTAAGCTCGGGCCGCAGGAAGGCGGCCGGATGGCCGCGCAGCGACAGCTGGACCGCGCGATAATCCTCGACCACCTCGCGGCCTTCGGTCAGCGCCGGCAATGCCACTTCGGGCTCGTTCATGCGCGCCTCGGCCGCGGCGAACAATGGCAGCGGCGGCCCGCCGAGGCCGCGGATCCGCCACAGGGCCTGGCGCCGGTCGAGCCCCAGGCACTGGAAGGCGTCCGCATCGGCGAGCTTCTCCAGCGCCGCGACCGGGACGCCGGCGCGATCGAGCACATCCTCCACCGAGGTGAAGGGCGCCGCCATCGCCGCCGCCGCGATCCGCGCGCCATGATCGTTGGAAAGCCCGCGCACCATGCGAAGGCCGAGCCGGACCGGCCATAAAGCCTTCCCCGACATGTCCCGGGGAGGGTCTTGTGCCTCCAGCGTGCAATCCCAGCGGCTCGCATTGATGCACACCGGCCGCACCTCCACGCCATGTTCGCGCGCGTCGCGGACAAGCTGGGCGACGCCGTAGAAGCCCATCGGCTGGGCGTTGAGGATCGCGGCGCAGAAGACGTCCGGATGGTGGCACTTCATCCACGAGGAGGCATAGGCGATCCTGGCGAAGCTGGCGGCATGGCTTTCGGGAAAGCCGTAGCTGCCGAATCCCTCGATCTGGCGGAAGGTGCGCTCGGCGAAATCGCGCGAATAGCCGCGCTTCACCATGCCTTCGACCATGTCGTCGAAAAATGCGCTGACCCCGCCGGTCGATTTGAAGGTCGCCATCGATCGGCGCAGCGCATCGGCCTTGGCCGCGGGAAAGCCGGCGCCGACGATCGCCACCTTCATCGCCTGTTCCTGGAACAGCGGCACGCCGAGCGTCTTTTCAAGAACGTCCTTCAACTCCTCCCTCGGATATTCGGGCAGCTCCTTCCCCTCGCGCCGGCGCAGATAGGGGTGGACCATATTGCCCTGGATCGGCCCCGGGCGGACGATCGCGACCTGGATGACGATATCGTAGAACTGGCGGGGTTTGAGCCGCGGCAGCATCGACATCTGCGCGCGGCTTTCGATCTGGAAGACGCCGATCGTGTCGGCCCTGCCGATCATGTCGAAGACTTTCGGATCGTCGGTCTGCATCTCCGGCGAGGCGAGGGTGAGGCGGCACCCCTTGTGCGCGGCCAGAAGATCGAAGGCCCGCCGCATGCAGCCGAGCATCCCGAGGCCGAGAATGTCGACCTTCATGATCTTCAGTTCCTCAAGATCGTCCTTCTCCCATTCGACGACGCGCCGGTCCGCCATCGTCGCCGGTTCGATCGGCACGAGATCGTCGAGCCGATCGCGGGTGAGGACGAAGCCGCCGGGATGTTGCGAAAGGTGGCGCGGCGTGCCGACGAGCTGGCGGGTCAGCGCCAGCGTGAGCGCGAGCCTCGGATCGTCCCGGTCGAGCCCGAGCTGGGCGACATGGCGTTCGGCGACGCCGTCGTTCGACCAGCCCCAGACCTGGCCCGAAAGCGCGCCGGTCACGTCGTCGGGCAGGCCGAGCGCCTTGCCGACTTCGCGCACCGCGCGGCGCGTTCGGTAGCGAACGACAACGGCGGCGAGCGCGGCGTGGCGATGGCCGTATGTGTCGTAGATCCACTGGATCACTTCCTCGCGCCGCTCATGCTCGAAATCGACGTCGATGTCGGGCGGCTCGTTGCGGTCGTCGGACAGGAAGCGTTCGAACAACAGCTTGTGCGCGACCGGATCGATCGAGGTGATGCCGAGCACGTAGCAGATCATCGAATTGGCGGCCGAGCCGCGGCCCTGGCAAAGGATGCCCTGGCTGCGCGCGAACTGGACGATCGAGTTCACGGTGAGGAAATAGGGGGCGTAGTTCCAGCTCTTCACCTGGCTGAGCTCGCGCTCGAGCTGGTCGGCATGGGCCTGCGTCCGGTTGGGCAGGGCGGCGAGCGCGGCGCGCGCAAGCGCTTCCAGCGCCTCCTGCGGCGGGCGGCCGCTCATCACGATCTCGTCGGGATATTGCTGGCCAAGCTCGCGCAGGGAAAATTGGCAGCGATCGGCGATGTCGGCGCTCGCCCGCACCGCATCGGGGAAGCGCGCGAACCGCCGCGCCATTTCCTGCGGGCTCTTCAGGTAGCGGTCGGCGAAGCGTTCGCGGCGGAAGCCGAGCTCGTCGATCGTGCACTTCTCGCGGATCGCGGTGACGACATCCTGGAGCATCCTTTTTTCGGGGCTGTCATAGAGCACGTCGCCGGTGGCGAGGCCGCGCAGGCCGTGGCGGCGCGCCATCGCGTCCAGCGCATGGAGCCGCGCCGCCTCGCCCGGCCGGCGGCGATGGGTGAGTGCGACATGGCCGCGCGCGCCGAAAATGTCCGCCACCTGCGCGAGCGCGATGTCGGCGACGCGATCGGCCTCGTCCGGCACCAGAGCGGCGACGAGGCCGTCGCTCCACGCCGCGACATCCTCCCAATGGAGGAAGCACTGCCCCTTTTCCCCACGATCGCGGTCGGCGCGCATCTTGCCGGTGGTGAGCAGCCGGGTGAGCCGCGACCATGCGGCGCGATCTTCGGGCCAGACGAGCAGGCCGGTGCCGTCCATGAGATCGAGCCGGCAGCCGGCGACGAGCCGCACGCCCGTCTCGTCGCTGGCCCTGAGCGCCTTGACGAGACCGCCCACCGTATTGCGATCCGCGATCCCGATGGCTGGATAGCCGAGCAGCGCCGCCGCCGCGAACATCTCCTCCGCGCTCGCCACCCCGCGCAGGAAACTGAAATGCGTCGCCGCCTGGAGCTCGACATAGGAAGCGCAAGTCATGCGAAAATGCCGTGCATGTGCCAGGTGAGATCGCCGGTGCCGGGCAGGTCCGGATCGCCCCGGCGGAACAGCCAGAAGCGCTGGCCTTCCTCGGATTCGACCTGGAAATAGTCGCGGATGGCGTCGGCCTCGTCGGCGCGGCGCCACCATTCGCCGTGGATGCGCTCGGGGCCGTCGCCGGCGACGACCTTGTAGGCGCGGCCGCGCCAGGTGAAGCGCAGCGGCACGCCGTCCGGATGTTCGGCCATGACGAAATCCACCGGCTCCGGCGGCGCGAGCAGGCAGGCGGGGCGGGGCCAGCGCGGCCAGGGCGCGGCGGCGCCGAGCGGATCGGCGCGCGCGACGCTTCGTTCGGGCAGGTCGCTTTCGATCGCCGACAGCCGGAAGACGCGCCGCCGCCCGAGCCGGACGGCAAGCCGATCGACCAGCGCGGCGAGATCCGGCGTCTCCCGTCCGGCGAGGCCGCCCTCGATCGGCTGCGCGCCGAGCGGCTCGACGCGGGTGGCGACAAGGCGCAGGTTTTCAAGGCCGAAGCCGGGCTCCAGCCGCTCGATCCGCGCCGCCATCAGCCGCAGCAGATGGGCGCCGTCGCGGGTCGCCCGGGCGGTGCCGATCGCGGCCTGTTGCACGTCGCCGTCGATCCGGTCGCAGGCGAGGAGGAGGCGGCGCACGCCAAGGCCGGCGGATTCCAGCCGCGGCACCAGCCGGCGCATCGCCTCGCCGAGTGCTTCCTCGATCGCCTCCGGCGTCGCGATCGGCTCGAGGAAACGAAGCAGCACGGCGGGCGGCTCTTCCGGCACGACCGGATCGAACGGCTCGCCGACGCGGCCAAGCGCCTGATCGAGCCGCTTCAGCAGGAGACCGCCGAAGCGACGCTGGAGCGGGGCGCGGGGCATCGCGGCGAGCGCGCCGATCGTCCCGACCCCCAGCCGCGCGGCGGCGTCCAGCACCTCGGCGCCGAGCCGCAGCGCGGCCAGGGGGAAGGGGGCGATCGCCTCCGCCTCGCCGCCTTCGGGGCAGAGGATCAGCGGCGCGGCGCCATGCCGGGCGAGCGCATGGGCGGCGCCCAGGGAGCCGGCGACGGCGATCCGCGCGGCAAAGCCGAGGCGGCGGCAGAATGCGAGGATTCGTTCGCACATCCGCGCCTCGCCGCCGAACAGATGCGCGACGCCGGTCAGATCGAGCCACAATCCGTCGGGGCCCGACGGCGCGGCGCGCGGCGTCCAGCGACGCGCGGCAAAGCAGGCGAGGCGATCGAGCCAGGCGGCGTCGCCCGCAGGATCGGCATCGCGAACGACAAGGCCGGGGACGAGAATCCGCGCCTGGGCAAGCGGCATGCCGGGGGCAAGGCCGAGCGCCTGTGCCCGCGCGCAGGCCGCGGCAAGCACGATGCGGTTGCCGTCCTTGAGCGCGGTGACCAGCGCCGCGCCGCCGTCCGGACGGGCGATCAGGCGCGGCGGCGCGGTTTCCCGCGCCCAGCGGGCTCCGGGCCGCCAGCCGCCGCCGCGCGCTGCGATCAGGATCGGATCGACATCGCCGCGCCGCGATTCAGGCGGCGAGGCGATCCGCTCGGCCCGCCGGATCCGCGCGATCGCGAGGTCCGGCAGGCAGAGCGAGGCGAGCCTCGCCATCGGGCGCCTCCAAGAGCCAGTGGAAAGGCGGGCCGCCGCGCTGGCGGACCAGATCGACATGCCAGCGTGCCCGGCCGATGCCCGGATAAGGCAGGACGGCCGAGGGCGCGCAGCCGATCCGCCAGCGGGTGACCGCGCTCGACGGCGCGGCGAGCGGATCGCCTCCCCGCCTGTGCCAGCGCCGCAGCAGCAAGGCCGCGCTCCCCCCGTCCTCGGCGGCGAGCTGGAGCCGGCGCAGGCTCGCCTGGTCGATCCTCGAAATCTCGCCCACCACCGCGGCGAGGCCGCCATGGCGCAGGGCGTCTTCCATCGCCGCCAGCGCCTCCGCATCGTCGCGGCAGGCGGCGAAGAAGACGCGGTCGCCCGTCAGGCCGGCGCCCGCCAGGCCGGGGGCGAACAGGCCGGGGCCGGTCAGCGCCCAGAGCACCTGGCCGTCTCCCTCGTTGCGCGAGAAGCGCGCGGCGATCGCGGCCACGAACAGGGTCGCCGCCGCCATGTCCCCCGGCGCCTCGCTCGCCGCTGCCGCCTCATGCAACGCCGCCATCGCCAGGCCGCCGCCGGCAAGCCGCCCATCCACCGCGTCGAGCCCGAACGGCACTGCGCCGCGCCCATCGGCGCGGCCATTCTGCTCGATCGTGCGCACCGCCGCGCGCAGCTCGGCAAGGGAGGAAGGCGAAAAGGTCATCATGCGACTCGGACTCATATGTTCTTGATATGTTCCAACAGAGTCAAGCCGCTGCGCCCACGGCCTCCGCCCGCGCGGCGATCGCCTTCAGATCGGCGACGAACCTTTCATATTCGGCCTCGCGATCGTCGCGCACGCGAAGGAGGAAGCTCGGGTGGACGGTGACCCAGGCCTCGCCGCCATCGGGCAGCCGGTGGCCCGATCCGCGCAGGGCGCCGATGGTCACGACCTTGCCGAACAGCGATCGCGCCGCCGTCGCGCCGAGCGCCACCGTCACCGCCGGCTTCACCAGCGTCAGCTCCTGCTGAAGCCACCAGCGGCAGGCGGCGATCTCGCCGCCGTCGGGCTTGTCGTGGATGCGCCTTTTGCCGCGCGGCACGAACTTGAAATGCTTGACCGCGTTGGTGACGTAGGTGCGCCGCCGATCGATCCCGGCATCGGCGAGCGCGGAATCGAAAACCTGCCCGGCCGGCCCGACGAAGGGATGGCCGGCCAGATCCTCCTGGTCCCCCGGCTGCTCGCCGACGAAGAGGATTTCGGCGTCGAGCGGGCCTTCGCCGAACACCGTCCGGGTGGCGTGCTTGTAGAGGTCGCAGCGGGTGCAGTGCATCGCCTCGGCGCGGATCGCGTCCCAGGTCTTGCCGGCATTGTCGCCGACGACCGCCGCCGCCTTCGCCACCATCGCGCTCTCCCGCGCCTGCGCCCCCTTGATCAGTTCGCCCACCAACGCGGTTTCGGGCATGTTTTTCCAATATTTCTTCGGCATCTCCTTCAGCATCGCGCCGATCTTCACGCGGGCCGGATTGAAGATGGAGGCATAATAGGTCTTCCACATCGCCTCGATCGGATCGCCGGACGGGGCGTCCGCCCGCGACGCGCCCGGGCCTTCGCGAAGCACCGCCATGTCCCAATGCAGCGACAGCGCCGGCGTCAGGATCGACCAGCGCATGTTGGCGAAGCGCCTGACGAAGAAGGGCGCGGCGGCGCGCACGACATGATGATCGGGCTCGAACCAGGCGATGAAGCGCGGTCCTTCCCCGGTCTCCACCTCGCGGAACCGCAGGAAGGCGTGCATCTTGTGGATGTCGCGCCGCACCGCCTTCGCCATCGCCTCGAGCCGGAGGAGCAGTGGATCGGCGCTGTCCTCCATCGCCCGCGGCCGCGCGCGCAGGCGCAGCAGCAATGCGTAGAGCAAGGCGAAACGCTCGGGATCCTTGTGGCAGATCACCGTCTCGGCCAGCGTGATGAAGGCGCGCGGCACTGGAAAGGCCGGCGCCGCCGTCGGGAGCACGGCTTCGTCGCCGAACAGGTCCGGCGCGGCCCCGGACTGCCAGGCGATGTCGCCCGGGGGGACTCCCGCCGCAGCAAGCGCCCGGGCGGCGGTGCGCCAGCCTTCGAAATCATCCTCGCCAGCCAGGGTCACGACGCGCATGGCGGTTTCAAGCGGCGAACAGCTCCAGCTGTTCCGTCTTCGGCCGCGGGTCGAGCCGGTCGGCGAGCAGGGTGGGGCGCCAGTCCGCCGCGATCAGGAACGGCCGCAGCCTGGCGAGCGAGCGCGTCAGCCGGGCGAGATCGGCGAGCCGCAGCCGGCGATGCACGCGCGCCGCGAGGATGCGATCGACTGCCCGCACGCCAAGGCCCGGGATTCGCAGCAGCAGCTCGCGCGGGGCGCGGTTGACGTCGACCGGGAAGGTCTCGCGATGCTTCAGCGCCCAGGCGAGCTTGGGATCGATATCGAGCGGCAGATTGCCCGAACCGTCCGCGGATTCGGCCACCTCGGCGCTCGAAAAGCCGTAGAAGCGAATCATCCAGTCGGCCTGGTACAGCCGGTGCTCGCGCATCAGTGGCGGCCGCACCAGCGGCAGCACCGCGCTTGCATCGGGGATCGGCGAGAAGGCCGAATAATAGACGCGGCGCAGGCCGAAGCGATCGTAGAGCCCGGCGGCGCGCTGCACGATCGCGCTGTCGGTCGCGGCATCCGCGCCGACGATCATCTGCGTCGATTGCCCCGCCGGCGCGAATTCGGGCGCACATTTGTAGCGCGCCTTCGCATCCGCGCCGTCCAGGATCGCGGCCTTCATCCCCTTCATCGCCCCCTCGATCCGCTCGGCGCTCTTCTCGGGCGCGAGCCGGCTGAGGCCGGCGCGGGTCGGCAGCTCGACATTGATCGACACGCGATCGGCGTGAACCCCCGCCTGGTGGACGAGCTCCGGATCGGCGTCGGGGATCGTCTTCAGGTGGATATAGCCGCGAAAATCATGGTCCTCGCGCAGCGACCGCGCGACCTCGACGATCTGCTCCATCGTATAGTTGGAGGACCGGATGATGCCCGACGAGAGGAACAGCCCCTCGATATAATTGCGCCGGTAGAAAGCCAGCGTCAGATCGACCACCTCGCGCGCCGTGAAGCGGGCGCGGCGCACGTTCGAGCTCTTGCGGTTGATGCAATAATGGCAATCGAAGATGCAGCTGTTGGTCAGCAGGATCTTCAGCAGGCTGATGCAGCGTCCATCCGGCGCATAAGCATGGCAGATGCCCATGCCCGGCGCGGTCGAGCCCATGCCCGTGCCGCCCCGGCTGTCCCGCGCCTTCGTTCCCGACGAGGCGCAGGAGGCATCATATTTCGCGGCATCGGCAAGGATGGCGAGTTTCTGCCGGACATCGAGCTGGGACATTTGTTCCCATTACGTTCTCGCCTTGCCGGAGTCGAGTCACGACGTCGGGCGGCATGATCCAGCCACGAAAAGCCCTGTCGCATGTCACGCGAATGTGGAAGGGATAGGCCGCTTCGGCGTGGGAGAGAAAATGATGGCGCGGGCGAATCTCGGGGCGGCCTTGTTCACGGACAAGGCATTGGAACGAAACGCCGTTCTGCTGATCGTCCTCGCCCTCTGCATCGCCCTCATCGTCATCGGCTATGAAGGCCATCTTTACTGGCTCTGGGGCCTGGTCCTCGTCGGGCCGCTCGCGCTGATCGGGCTCTACGATCTCGTCCAGACCCACCATTCGCTCCGCCGCACTTATCCGATCACGGCCCGGGTGCGCTGGTTCTTCGAATGGCTGCGCCCGTTCCTTCGGGCCTATATCGTCGAGAGCGATCTCGAGGGGCGGCCGTTCAGCCATGACGAGCGCGCTCTGGTCTATGCGCGCGCCCACGCCGCCGAGGACGCGCATCCGTTCGGGACCGAGCTCGATGTCTATTCGGGTGAATATGAATGGCTTGCCCATTCGATCGCGCCCAATCCGGCCGCGCCCGCCGACAGCCGGGTCACCGTCGGCACCGATCAATGCGGCAAGCCCTATCAGGCCTCGCGGCTCAACATCTCGGCGATGAGCTTCGGCGCGCTGTCGGCCAATGCGATCGAGGCGCTCAATCTCGGCGCAAAGATCGGCGGCTTCTACCACGACACCGGCGAGGGCGGGCTTTCGCCCTACCACCTGAAACATGGCGGCGACATCGTGTGGGAGCTTGGCTCGGGCTATTTCGGCGCCTGCGACTCCAAAGGCGGATTCGATCCCGAGCGCTTCCGCGACCGCGCCGCCAGCGATGCGGTGAAGATGGTCGAAATCAAGCTGTCGCAGGGCGCCAAGCCCGGCCATGGCGGCCTCCTTCCGGGGGCGAAGGTTTCGAAGGAGATCGCCGAGACGCGCGGCGTGCCGGAGGGCGTCGATTGCCAGTCCCCGGCCGCGCACAGCGCCTTTTCGACGCCGCGCGAGCTGGTCGAGTTCGCCGCGAAGCTGCGCGATCTTGCCGGCGGCAAGCCGGTCGGGATCAAATTGTGCGTTGGTTACCCGCACGAATTCTTCGCGGTGGTGAAAGCGATGCTGGCGAGCGGCATCCTCGTCGACTTCGTCGTGATCGACGGCGCGGAAGGCGGCACCGGCGCCGCGCCGACCGAGCTTTCGGACCGGGTCGGGATGCCGCTTCGCGAAGGGCTGATCGTGGCGCGCAACGCGCTGGTCGGCACGGGCCTCAAGGGGAAGGTGAAGCTCGCCGCGTCGGGCAAGGTGGCGAGCGGCGCCGCGATCGCGATGAACGCCGCGCTCGGCGCCGATTGGTGCAATGCGGCGCGCGCCTTCATGTTCTCGCTGGGCTGCGTCCAATCGATGCGGTGCCACACCGATACCTGCCCGACCGGGGTCGCGACCCAGTCGCCGGCGCGCCAGCGTGGCCTGGTCGTCCAGGAAAAGGCGCAGCGGGTCGCCAATTTCCACAGGGCGACGTTGCGTGCGCTGCACGAAATGGTCGTGTCGGCCGGCCTGACCTCGCCAGACGATTTCCGTCCCTGGCATCTGCGGCAGCGGATCAACGTCGCCGAGATGCGGCAGATGGACCATATCTACCAGTTCATCGAGGAGGGCGCGCTGCTCGGCGAGATCGACCCGACCAGCGTCTGCGGCCGCTGGTGGCGCGAGGCGAACGCCGACAGTTTCCGCGCCAACAGCGGCTAGGCGCGCGGCCGGGCGCGAGCGATGTTTGCCGCAGGCCGGTCGGCACCGATCGCGCTCAGGTGCAGGCGTCGACCCATTCGGCGCCGACAAGGGCCGCCAGCCGCTCCGGCGCCACCGCGACGGAACTGGTCAGCGATCCGGCGGCGGGATAGACGATATCGAAATCCCTGAGCGAGATATCGCAGCGCACCGCCATCGGGGTCGCCAGGCCGAACGGGCAGACGCCGCCGACCGCATGGCCGGTCAGCGCCAGCGTCTCTTCCGGCCCGAGCATCCGCGGCCGCCCGCCGAACGCCGCCTTCGCCTTCTGGTTGTCCAGCCGGGCATCGCCGCGCGCGACGAGCAGGAACGGATCGCCGCCGCCGGCGCGGATGCACAGGGTCTTGGCGATCCGGCCCGGCTCGACGCCGAGCGCCACCGCCGCCTCCGCGACCGTCGCGGTGCTGAGGCCCTGATCGATGATCGGCAGATCGGGGGCATGCGCCGCGAGCCAGGCGCGAACCGATTCGAGGCTCATGCGGGGGGCGACGCCTCCGCCATCCGCGCCTTGTGATAGCGGGCGCGGTAGATGACGACCCCGATCAGCACCGCCCAGCCGGCCGCCATCCCGATCCAGGCATAGCGCCGCTGGGGACTCGCGGGATCGCTTGCGAGCAGCCAGCCGGCGCTCGCCGCGACGAGGACGAAGCCGAGCAGCCGCCAGCCGATCGCGACGCGGCGAAGCTCCGCGCGATAGGCGGCGCGCTGGGCTGGATCGGCAAGATCGGGGCGCATGGCCCGCCTCCTAAACTCTTTTTAATGCTCGCGAAAGCGGCGCCGGTCATCGGCGGTTCAGCTTCCTGTGGCAGTTTTGGAGCGCCAATGTTCAACCGAACGGAGGAAATAATCCGATGCGTTTGATTCCAGCCGTCGTGCTCGCCGGTGTGGGTTCGCTCGCCTTGGCGGGCGGGGCCTATGCCGCGAGCCGCCATGTCATGAACGTCGATCTGCCCGATGGCGGCGTCGCCCAGATCGCCTATGAAGGCGATGTCGCGCCGCAGGTGAAGATCCTTCCCGCGCGCAATGTCGCAGCGGTGCCGGTCGCCTTTGCCGATCCGTTTGCGCGCATGGACGCGATCTTCGCCGCGATGGCGCGCCAGCATGCGATGATGATGCGCCAGGCCGCCGCGATGGCCGCGCAGGCGCAAGCCGATCCCGGCGCGGGACCGATGTTCGTCTCGGTGACCAACGGCGCACCGCAGGGCGGCAATTTCACCTTCGTCTCGACCACCACGACCGGAAACGGGACGTGCGGCCACAGCGTCCAGGTGACGCAGCGCGCCGGCGAGCCAGCCCGCCGCGTCGAGCGCAGCTTCGGCGATTGCTCGGCAAGCGCGGCTCCGGCGCCGCGGGCCGCGCCATCGGCCGCGCCGGAAACGCCGCGCCCGGCGCCCCGAGTCGTCTGATCCCCTTTTCAGACGCAGGGAGGGCGGTCCTTCGGGGCCGCCCTTTCCTTGCCCGCGTGAAGCGCGTAAGCACGGCCCATTCCCCGGGGGACCGCTGCTGCGGTTGAGAGTCGGCGAGCACGCCGAGACCCGCCGAACCTGATCCGGCTGACACCGGCGTAGGGAGGGAGGCGCGCACGCTCTCCCTCCGATTTTGGAGAGCGAAGATGGCCGATATTCCCGCCCGTACCGAGCTTAAGGTCACCACCGGACCGATCCGCGGCTCGCGCAAGATCCATGTCGGCCCGCTCAAGGTGGCGATGCGCGAGATCGACCTCGAGCCGTCCTCCGGCGAGCCGCCGCTGCGAGTCTACGACTGCTCCGGGCCCTATACCGATCCCGCCGCGACCATCGACATCATGGCTGGGCTTCCCGAGCTTCGCCGCGAATGGATCCGCGCCCGCGGCGATGTCGAGGAGGTGGTCCAGCGCGAGGTGCGGCCGGAGGATAACGGCCAGCTCGGCCCGGACCGCTCCGGCGGCGTCCAGCCCTTTCCCAACGTCCGCCGCAAGGTGCTGCGCGCGAAGGCCGGCGCGAATGTCAGCCAGATGCACTATGCCCGCCGCGGCATCATCACGCCCGAGATGGACTATGTCGCGACGCGCGAGAATCTCGGCCGCGAGATGCTGCGCGAGGCCGCCGCGCGCGACGGGCGGGATTGGGGCGCCGCCATCCCCGATCATGTGACGCCCGAATTCGTCCGTGACGAGGTGGCGCGCGGCCGCGCGATCATCCCGTCGAACATCAACCACCCCGAAAGCGAGCCGATGGCGATCGGCCGCAACTTCCTCGTCAAGATCAACGCCAATATCGGCAACTCCGCCGTCGCCAGCGACGTCGCGTCCGAGGTGGACAAGATGGTCTGGGCGATCCGCTGGGGCGCCGACACGGTGATGGACCTGTCGACCGGCCGCAACATCCACGACACCCGCGAATGGATCATCCGCAACAGCCCCGTGCCGATCGGCACCGTGCCGATCTACCAGGCGCTGGAGAAAGTCGGCGGCATTGCCGAGGACCTCACCTGGGAAATCTTCCGCGACACGCTGATCGAGCAGGCCGAGCAGGGCGTCGATTATTTCACCATCCACGCCGGTGTGCGCCTGCCCTATATCCCGATGACCGCCAGGCGCGTCACCGGCATCGTCAGCCGCGGCGGCAGCATCATGGCGAAATGGTGCCTCGCCCATCACAAGGAATCGTTCCTCTACGAACGGTTCGACGAGATCAGCGAGATCATGAAGGCCTATGACATCGCCTATTCGCTGGGCGACGGCCTTCGCCCCGGCAGCATCGCCGACGCCAACGACGAGGCCCAGTTCGCCGAGCTCTACACGCTGGGCGAGCTCACGAAGCGCGCCTGGGCGCAGGACGTGCAGGTGATGATCGAAGGCCCCGGCCACGTGCCGATGCACAAGATCAAGGAGAACATGGACAAGCAGCTCACCGCCTGCGGCGAGGCGCCCTTCTATACATTGGGGCCGCTCGTGACCGATATCGCGCCGGGATACGACCATATCACCAGCGGCATCGGCGCGGCGATGATCGGCTGGTACGGCACGGCGATGCTCTGCTACGTCACGCCCAAGGAGCATCTCGGTCTGCCCGACCGCGACGACGTGAAGGTCGGCGTCGTCACCTACAAGCTCGCCGCCCACGCCGCCGACCTCGCCAAGGGCCACCCGGCCGCCAAGCTCCGCGACGACGCGCTGTCAAAGGCGCGCTTCGAATTCCGCTGGCGCGACCAGTTCAACCTCAGCCTCGACCCCGACACCGCCGAGCAATATCACGACCAGACCCTCCCGGCGGAGGGCGCCAAGACCGCGCACTTCTGCAGCATGTGCGGGCCCAAGTTCTGCTCGATGAAGATCACGCAGGAGGTGCGCGATTTCGCGGCGCGGCAGAATGCCGAGGTGGGGAGCTTCGTCGCGGCCGAGGAGGCGGAGGCCGGGATGGCGGAGATGAGTGAGCGGTTTAGGGAGGTTGGGTCGGAGCTTTATGTGGGCGCGGGTGGGCGCGAGCACGATTGAGCCCGCGCGGAGAAGGAGCGATTGCCCCTACCTACTAAGCGATCTCAACCTTGGCCGCGAAGGCTTTGAAAGTCGCCTCTTGAAGATTCGCGATCGACGCGAAAACCCCGGTAAAGTTTGGCACGGTTTTCTTGACGCCTTCGGTGGTAACGCGTCCCTTTGTAAACGCATCATCCAACTGGCCACTCAAGGGGAGAAGAATATCCAAAATCGGTTCCCACTCGGCCGCTAATTTGAACGGTGATCTATTTTCCTTAAACCTGACGTCGAACTTATTTGGAATCGGCTTACTTAGTATAGTTTCAAGACACTGAGCTACCACATAAATCAGCAGAAACTGAGAACCCTTTCTGTTGAGAAACTCTAGAGTCGTCACTTCGAGTTTTGTCAGTGACGACGAGTCGGTTTTCTGCTTTTCGAGCAACTTCAGGCGTCGACTATTAATCGCTTCTAATATCGAGAAACAGAAAACAATGTGACGAGCATTTGTGCGATCTGTAAAAATGCGACCATAGTTATTGTCATCAATCCAAATTTCGGATTTCTTGTCATACGCGAGCACTGGGTCGCCATGGAACGCAGTCAACGATTGCCCGACGGTGTAAGATGGCAATGTGTATTTGCTGCGCTTGATAGCGTCACTTGCGCCGCCCCGTCGACCGCCTTCGTACTCTGCGTCGGGAATGGCGGAAAACTCTGACCTTAACCGCTCTTGTATGGAGTCATTGCTGCGGAAATCCGCTGCCTCGAGCTTGTTCTGTGAATTGTTGAACTTGACGATCTTTTCGATGAGATCGTCGCTCGCCGCCTTCACGAAGCGAACGCCGACCAGCAGATCGTCACTGACAACTCCCTCGGCGCTCGCGATCGAGCCTGTGGTCTGTGCACCGTTAACAATAGAAACACCGGTTATGGTGAGTTTTCTGCCCTTCGAGGTCTTCTTTCCGTACTCATAGTCGAGTACGAGAGATGTTATGCCATTATTATAAACTAAGAAGTTCTCCGGCTCATTGTTTGCGGTATTTTTAATTCCGTTGTTGATGTTCTTGTCGCTCGAACGTGAGCCGAGATAGCCCCTAAGATTCGCCGAAAACAGGTCAGTTTCATATTGGCCGTATAATTTCGCCAACCAGATACCGGGGACAAAAGTGCTTATTGAGGACCAGCCTGCTTCTTTATGTTCAATGACGTCGGGAACCTGAACAACGAAGGTATCGGTTACGATAATTGTGCGCTCGGCCTTAGTGTAGAGGGACTCGATTTCATCCGCGCCAACTTCTTTCGCAAAGACATTGATTTGGGAGCCACCACTGTAGGACGACAGCGCAATTCTCACCGTTGTTTCAACGGTTTCCAGTTCCTTGCGGACGTTTTCGGACGTTGGCAGATTGTGAACGTACCAGCAGTGAATCTGTCTAATGTCGCCGCTCTTAATGGCATCACGAAGTTCTTGGGCACGGCCGCGAAGTGCGGCGTCGAGAGTGGCCAAATCCGCGCTGAGGAGCCAACTCACCGCTGTGTTTAGATCGGCCGCCTTATTGGCCTTCGCGGCTGGTTTTCTTGTCCTTGCTACGTAGCACTGGGCGATAACGGCGACGCCCATTTCCTTGTCGATATGCAAGACATCGCACTTGCGATCGTTGCCACCTCCGGTGATCGCCTCGGCGGCGATCGTCTTGATATCATCAAGGTTAAATCGAAGCTGGATTGCAAAAACGCCGATGGCGTCATCGTTGAGGCCGAAATTCGCCTTCGTCGTCGCGTAAGCGGCTTGCCAACTTTGGTCCGGTGTCACGTACATTGCGTTTCCCTCACTTGCATACTCACTACGCCCGATCCTCGTTGGGATTGTCAATCTGCCGTACGCATGGAGAGCTTCTCATTGCCCCATACCACCTTCCTCTGGCGACCAGCCCAATCGTGTGGAACACCCTCGCAACGGGCGCCACGCGAAACCCAATCCACGGAGGCAGCCAATGAACGAGAACGACATCCTCATCCGGTGCGACGAGCTGGAGTGGCAGCCGACCCTTCCCGGGGGCTGGATCAAGCGGCTGCGCAGTTGCGAGAAGACCGGGCAGTGGACACAGCTCCTGAAGCTCGAGGCCGGGGCGGCGGTGCCGCCGTATTTCCATCTCGGGGCTGGTGCGTTGTGCCGTTAGGCGTGCACAGCCAGGCGGCGGCGCAGTCCGCTCGGGCGACGCCGGCCGGCCAGTAGGCGGGGCGCACCTTATTTCTTCACCTTCACCACCGCTGCATCCAGCGCCTGCAGGAACCTTGACCGATCCGCCTTCGCGAAGGGCGGGGGGCCGCCGCCGCCGTCGCCCATCCCCGCCCTCAGATCGGCCATGATCGCGCGGGTCGCGATGGCGCTGCCGATCGAGCTCATTGTGAACGGCTTGCCGGTCGGGGCGAGGACGGTGGCGCCGGCCTTGAGGCAGCGGTCGGCGAGCAGGATGTCGGCGGTGACGACGATGGTGCGCTCCCCCGCGGCGCCGGCGATCCAGTCGTCGGCGGCGTCGAACGCGTCGGAGACGGTGACCCGCTCGATCAGCGGATGATCGGGCACGCGCAGGCGCATGTTGCTCACCACCGCGACCGGCACCTCGTGCCGCCAGGCGACGCGGTAGATTTCGTCCTTCACCGGGCAGGCGTCGGCATCGACCAGGATGCGCGGGGCCGCGATCATGCGCCGTTCGGGGGCGGCGTGCGCAGGATCTTGTCCATCTTCCGCCCCCGCGCCAGTTCGTCGATCAGCTTGTCGAGGATGCGCGCCTCGCGCATCAGCGGGTCTTCCACCGCCTCCACCCGCACGCCGCAGACGAGGCCGGTGACGCCCGTGCGCGCCGGGTTGAGCGCGGGCGCCCGGGCGAAGAAATCCTCGAAATTCGTCTTCGCCGCCAGCATCCGGGCCAGCCCGTCCCCGTCATAGCCGGTCAGCCAGTGGATGATCTCGTCCACCTCCGCCTTCGTCCGGCCCTTCTTCTCGGCCTTGGCGACATAATGCGGGTACACGCTTGCGAAACTCATCGTGTAGATGCGGTGGGGCTTCATCGCGGCGGTGCTCCATCGTTCGCGGCCGGCCGAGCCTAAGCGAAACGAAGGACGAGCGACAAGAATGACCTATGCCCGCGACGCCGCCGGCCCCTTCTATCACGGCACCCGCGCCGATCTTGCGGTAGGGGGTTTTCTCAGCCCCGGCTTCGCCTCCAATTTCCAGGCGCAGGCGCTGTCCTGGATCTATTTCGCGGGTACGCTCGACGCCGCCACGTGGGGCGCCGAGCTGGCCAAAGGCGAGGGGCGCGAGCGCATCTACATCGTCGAGCCGACCGGCGCGTTCGAGGACGATCCCAACCTCACCGACAAGAAGTTCCCCGGCAACCCGACCGCCTCCTACCGCTCCCGCGCGCCGCTGCGGATCGTCGGCGAGGTCGAAAGCTGGGAGCCCCATCCGCCGGAGCGGGTGGCCGAGATGAAGGCCTTCCTCGATCGATTGGCGGCCGAAGGCGACATGCGGATCATCGATTGAGGCAGCGGTTCGATCTCGACAAGGCCCGCACCCGCTGCGACAGCGGCGACCGGCGCCGGTGAACGCGAAGGGGAGAGCAGGGATGCAGGGCTTCGACGGCAAGGTCATTCTCGTCACCGGCGGCACGTCGGGGCTCGGCGCGGCGACGGCGCGGCTGCTGGCGGCGCGCGGGGCCCGGGTCGCGCTGACGGGGCGGCGCGCGGCGCAGGGCGAGGCGATCGCGGGCGAGATTGCGGAGGCGGGCGGCGAGGCGCTGTTCATCCGCGCCGACGTCACCGTTGCGGCCGATTGCGATGCGATGGTCGCGCGCACGCTGGATCGGTTCGGCCGACTCGACGGCGCCTTCAACAATGCCGGGATCGCCGGGCGCGCGGGGACCGAGACGGCGGACATCGACGATGAGGTCTGGAACCTGATCGTCGCCACCAATCTCAATTCGGTGTGGCGCAGCATGAAGGCGGAAATCCCCGCCCTGCTCGCCGGCGGCGGCGGTGCGATCGTCAACATGTCGTCGATGTTCGGGCTGATCGGCAGCGATGTGCGCCACGCCGCTTATGCCGCCGCGAAGCATGGCGTGATCGGCCTCACGAAGACGGCGGCGAACGAATATGGCCGCCGCAACATCCGGGTGAACGCGGTCTGCCCCGGCTATTGCCATTCGGAGATGGTCGATCCCCAGGTCGATGCGAAGCCCGAATTCTATGCCGAGGTGATCCGCCGGCACAGCGCGATGGACCGGCTTGGCGAGGCGGACGAGGTGGCCGAGGCGGTCGCCTGGCTCCTCTCCGATGCCGCGAGCTTCGTCAGCGGCGCCGCGCTGCCGATCCAGGGCGGCGATACGACGCCGGTCGGCTGAGCGGCGGGCCGCGCCGCATGGGACACGGCCCGCGCGCCTGTTCAGCAGCCGCAATTCCGGCAGGTGCACGGATTGCAGCGGCATCCGCCCTCGGTCTTGCAGGTGCAGGCGGGCTTCGCATTTTCGGTCTTGGTCATCATTTTCTCCCTTGCTTGCCATGTGGCGAATCGCTCTCTAGCCTCCGGACCATGGTACGGAGTCAAGGGGATCGGCGATGGCGGCCGCAATGACGATCGCCCGCCTCGGCGCGGCGGCCGGCGTCGGGGTCGAAACCATCCGCTATTATCAGCGGCGCGGCCTGCTTGCGGTGCCGCCAAGCGCCGGATCGGTGCGCCGTTACGGCGCCGAGGACGTGCGCCGGCTGAAGTTCATCCGCCGCGCCCAGGCGGCCGGCTTCACGCTTGAGGAAATCGGCGAGCTGCTGCGGCTCGATCGGACCAGCGATCGCGCCCGCGTCCGCGCGCTCGCCACCGCCCGCCTCGCCGCGCTGGACGCGAAGATCGCCGAGCTCGAGGCGGCGCGCGGCGCGCTGGAGCGGCTGAAGGGCGTCTGCGCCGCCGGCGGCAAGGGCCCATGCCCGATCATCGCCGCCTTCGATCCCGAATGAAGGAGACACCATGCACGTCCTCTTGTCCTACGAACTCGCCCCCGATTATCTCGCCCGCCGCGGCGGATTTCGCGATTCCCATCTGGCGCTCGCCTGGGCGGCGGCGGAGCGGGGCGATCTGCTGCTCGGCGGCGCCGTCGGCGATCCGGTCGAATCCGCGCTGCTGCTCTTCACGAGCCACGAGGCCGCGACCGCCTTTGCAGAGGCCGATCCTTACGTGACCCAGGGCCTCGTCCGCGGCTGGCGAGTCCAGCCGTGGATCACCGTCGTCGGCCGCGACGCCGCGACCCCGGTCCACCCGCGGCCCGAATCGACCCATTGAGGCGTCTCGCCGCCCCGCGCGGGCTCAGCCGGCGATTCGCCAGCGCAGCGTCCCGCCCGCCTGGAAGGGGATGATGGCGGTGCCGGCGGCGGGGAGGCTCGTCGGGACCTCGGATGCGCGGCGCTCCAGCGTGATCGTTCCGTCGTTCAGCGGAAGGCCATAGAAATTGGGCCCGTTCTCCGATGCGAAAGCTTCGAACCGGTCGATCGCCCCGTCCTCCTCGAACATTTCGAGATAGGATTCGATCGCGAAGGGCGCGTTGAAGATTCCCGCGCAGCCGCAGGCCGCTTCCTTGCGCTCCACCGCATGGGGCGCGCTGTCGGTGCCGAGGAAGAATTTGGGCGATCCCGACATGGCCGCGCGGCGCACGGCGACGCGGTGGCGCTCGCGCTTGGCGACGGGCAGGCAATAAGCGTGCGGGCGGATGCCGCCCTCGAAGATCGCATTGCGATTGAGCATCATGTGGTGCGGCGTGACGGTGGCGGCGATCGTCGGGCCGGCGCCCTCGACGAAGGCGACCGCCTCAGCCGTCGTGATATGTTCGAAGACGATCTTCAGCGCCGGGAAATCGCGGGCGAGGGGAGCGAGCGTCCGCTCGATAAAGACGGCCTCGCGGTCGAAAATGTCGACGGCGGGATCGGTCACCTCGCCGTGGACGAGGAGCGGCATCCCGATCCGCTGCATCGCCTCCAGTGCCGGGCGCAGCCTGGCGATGTCGGTCACGCCGTGGGCGGAGTTGGTGGTGGCGTTGGCCGGATAGAGCTTGGCCGCCACCCAAACGCCCTCGGCGAAGCCGCGCGCGATTTCCTCGGCATCGGCATCGTCCGTGAGATAGCAGGTCATCAGCGGCGTGAAGCCATGGCCGTCGGGCAGCGCGGCAAGGATGCGATCGCGATAGGCGCTGGCGGCGTCGATGCGCGTCACCGGCGGCACCAGGTTCGGCATCACGATCGCGCGGGCGAACTGGCGCGCGGTATAGGGCGCGACCGCGCGCAGCATCTCGCCGTCGCGCAGGTGCACATGCCAGTCGTCAGGGCGGCGGATCGTGATGCGGCTTGGATCGGTCACCATTCCTCCCTAACTGGAGACCATGGCCGCCACCACCCTCGTTGATCGCGCCGTCCTTCGCCTTTCGGGCGAGGATGTGCGCGGGTTCCTGCAGGGGCTCGTGACCAATGATGTGGCGAACCTCGCGCCGGATCGGCCGCTCTGGGCCGGCCTGCTGACCGCGCAGGGCAAGGCGCTGTTCGATTTCCTGCTCTGGGCCGATGGGGAGGACGTGCTGATCGATTGCGAGGCGGCCGAGGCCGATGCGCTGGCGAAGCGGCTGGCGCTCTATCGGCTGCGACGCAGGATCGAGATCGTCCGCGACGAATCGCTGGCCGTCCACTGGTCGCGCGAGGAGGGCGGCATCCGCGATCCCCGCCTTGCCGATCTCGGCCGCCGCTGGCTCGCGCCCGCCGGCTTGGCGGCGGAAGGCTGGCTCGCCCATCGGCTTTCCCTCGCAGTCACCGAAGGCGCGGCGGAGCTGGGGCAGGACAAGACGCTCTGGCTCGAATGCAATGCCGCCGAATTGAACGGGGTGAGCTTCGCCAAGGGCTGCTATGTGGGCCAGGAGAATACGGCGCGGATGAACTGGCGCAACAAGGTCAATCGCCGGCTCGTCGTGGTGCGGACCGATGCGCCGGGGCCGCGCACGCGCATCCATTATCCGGCGCTGGGCCTTGCGGTCGAGCATCGGCGGATCGACGATCTTGAGGGCGCGATCCTGCCGGACTGGCTGGCGACCGCGCTTGCCGCGACCGAAGCGGTGGATTGATGCACCCCAACCGCCTCTTCCATATCGGCGAGCCGGCAGCGATGGCGGCGATGGTTCGCGATCTCGGCTTCGGCACGCTCGTCGCGCCGACGCCGGACGGCCTTCGTGCCGCCCATGTGCCGGTGCTGATCGACGGGGATCGCCTTCGTTTCCATGTCTCGAGGTCCAATCACCTCCATGCCGCGCTCGTCGGCGGCGTCGAGGCGCTGTTCGTCGCGACCGGGCCGAGCGCCTATATCAGCCCCGATTGGTATGGCCTCGCCGACAAGGTGCCGACCACCAATTATGTGGCGGTCGAGCTCAACGGGCCGGTCCGGCCGCTCGATCGCGAGGGGCTTGTCGCCCTGCTCGACGGCCTGTCCGCCGCGGGCGAGGGGCGGCTCGCGCCGAAGCGGCCCTGGACCCGCGCCAAGATGACCGATGGGGTTTTCGAAAAGATGCTGAACGCGATCACCGGCTTTGAAATGACGATCCGCGACTGGCGCGGCACGGCCAAGCTGGGGCAGGACAAGCCCGCGGCGGCGCGGGCTGGCGCCGCCGATGCGCTGGCCGCGCTTGGCGATCTCAGAATGGCGGAGGCGATGCGGCGATGACCCGGGACGAGGCGGAAGCCAGGGCGCGAAACCGGTTCATCATGATGAACCTGGTCGGGATCGGCGGGACGATCGTGGTGCTGTTCTCGCTGCTCTTGTGGCAGACGGACCGGATCGTGGCCGGCGGCTCGATCCTCGGCCTTCCGCTCGCCTTTGTCGGCCTGTTCATCAGCTTCCTCGGCCCGCGCTGGCTGGCCCGGCGGTGGAAGACGCCGCCGCGATGAAGCGCTTCTACACGGCCGCCGAGGCCGACGCCGACCGGCGCGTCCTGCTCGACGGTCGCCCGATCCAGACGCCCGGCCGCACGCCGCTCGTCCTCCCCACCGCCGAGCTGGCCGAGGCGATCGCCGATGAATGGGGTGCTCAGGGCGAGACGATCGATCCGCGGTCGATGCCGCTCACCGGCCTCGCCAATGCCGCGATCGACCGGATCGGGCCCGATCCGGCGGGGTTCGCGCGCGGGCTCGCCGCTTATGGCGAGAGCGACCTGCTTTATTATCGCGCCGAGCGGCCGGCGAAGCTCGCCGCACGGCAGGCGGAAAGCTGGGATCCGCTGCTCGCCTGGGCGCGGAGCCGCTACGATGTCGATTTCGTCGTGACCGCTGGCGTGATCCATCGCCCGCAGCCGGCCGAAACGGTCGCCCGGCTCGCCGCGGCGACGGCGGCACGCGATGCTTTCGCGCTGGCCGGCCTTCACCCGCTGGTGACGGTGGGCGGCTCGCTGATCGCCGCGCTCGCCTTGGCCGAAGGCGCGCTGGCCGTCGATGCCGCCTGGGCGGCGGTCAGCCTCGACGATGCGTGGCAGGCCGAGCAATGGGGCGAGGATGCGGAGGCGGCCAAGGCGCTCGCCGGCCGCCGCGCCGATTTCGCCGCCGGCGCCCGCTTCCTCAGTCTGCTCTAGCGGCCGGACCCTCCACGACGGCCGCGGCCGCCGCCGCCGGCAGGAACCAGCGCGCGATAATCAGCCCCGCGACGACGAGTCCGATCGTCTGCGTGACGAACCAATAGACCCAATAGGCCCAGCCATAATTGTTGAAGACCGGCTCGGCGAGCAGCGTCCAGACGGTGATGCCCAGCGAGAAGAGGATCACGAGCCGCGCCCGTGCGGCGAAGCTGGCCCCGCCGACGGCGGCGAGCCCGAACGCCATCAGCACGCCGGCGGCGAGCGCGATGGCGAGCCCGGTCGGCAGCATCGAAAGGTCTTCTGCGGCAAAGCCATGGACGTTGAAATGGATCGTCGCGATCGGCCCCTGGCCGTAAGCGACCGTGCCCTGCGCGGTATCGGGCGTCGGGATCAGATAGGTGCCCGTGCCCCCCGGCGTCAGATTCTGCGCCATGGCGAGCTGGAGCGCGGCGCTCTGCGCATCGTTCGCCTTGGAAATGGCGAGCCCCGAAAGCGGCGTCCCCCAGAAGACGAAGCCGATCACGAACATCGCCAGCCCGGCGGCAAGGCCGCCCATCAAAGTGCGTACCATCGCCATCCTCCCTGCTTTTCGACAGGCAGACTAGACCCGGTGCACGCGTCGCGGAAGCACCATTGTGGGCGACGCAGGCGCGGCGCTCAGCCGATCAGCTGGCGGACGAAATCGTGGAGGAAGACGCGGCGGCCGGCCTTCAGCCGCTCGGCCTTCAGGATGTTGAGCGCGAGCTCGCAGCATTTGTCCGCATTGTTGTTGATCAGGACATAATCATATTCGGCCCAGTGGCTGATCTCGGCCGCGGCCCGCTCCATGCGCCGCGCGATCACCTCGTCGCTGTCCGTCCCGCGCGTGCGGAGCCGCCGCTCCAGCTCCTCCATCGAGGGCGGCAGGATGAACACCCGCACGATATCGGGATCGACCTGCTTCAGCTGCTGCGTGCCCTGCCAGTCGATGTCGAGCAGCACGTCGCGGCCTCGCTCGATCGTCTTCAGCACCTCGCCCTTCAGCGTGCCGTAGCGATGACCGAAGACATGCGCCCATTCCAGGAAGGCGCCTTCGTCGACCATCGCCTGGAAACGATCGTCGCTGACGAAATGATAATCGCGGCCGTCCACCTCGCCTGGCCGGATCGGCCGCGTCGTCGCGCTCACCGACAGCGCGATGCCGTCGTCGCTGTCGAGCAGCTTGCGCGCGATCGTTGACTTGCCGGCGCCCGACGGGCTCGAAAGGACGTAGAGGAGGCCCCGCCGCTTGAACGCGCTTGCGATTTCCATGCGCGCACCTGCCTTGGCCGCGCGCCGTCCGTCAAGTGGAGACGCCGCGCTTTTCCGTGCTAATGTGCGCGGATGGGGCGGATGGTCGCGTTGCTGCGGGCGGTGAATGTCGGGGGGCGCAAGCTGCCGATGGCCGAGCTGCGCGCGCTTTGCGCCGAGCTCGGCTGGACCGATGTCGCGACCTATATCCAAAGCGGGAATGTCGTCTTTTCGGCCGATGCGTCGCCGCAGGAGGCCGAAACGGCGCTTGAAGCGGTCGTCGCGAAAACCTGGGGTTACGACGCGCCGGCGGTCGTCCGGACGGCCCCGCAATGGGCCGCGCTGCCCGCGAGCAATCCCTTTCCCGACGTCGGCGAGGCCGAGCCGAACCGGCTGATGCTCCTCGTCTCCAAGGATCCGCCCGCCGACGGCGCGGCCGAGACGATCGAGGCGCGGGCGACGGCCGGCGAGCGGGTGCGCGCGTCCGGCGGCGCCTTGTGGTTCCATTATCCGCACGGTGCCGGCACCTCGAAACTGACGCCTTCGCTGATCGACCGGGCGGTCGGATCGCCCGGCACGGCGCGCAACTGGCGCACCGTCCAGACCCTCCTCGGGATGCTCGGATGATCAGGACGGTCGCCCTCATCCCCCGCAAATACTGGATGGTCGCGCTGGTGATCGTCGCGCTCGCGGCGGCGGCCGAGCTTGCCATGGGCCGCCATCCGATCTGCGCCTGCGGCACGGTGAAGCTCTTCGTGTCCACGGTGAACGGGCCGGACAACAGCCAGCATCTCGCCGACTGGTACAGCCCGAGCCACCTCATCCACGGCTTCCTTTTCTACCTGGTCGGCTGGATCGTGCTTCGCTGGCGCCCGCCGGGCGAGCGGCTGATCCTGGCCACCGCAATCGAGGCCGCCTGGGAGGTGCTCGAGAACAGCCCGATCATCATCGATCGCTACCGCGCCGCGACGATCGCGCTCGGCTATACCGGCGACAGCGTCCTCAACTCGATGTGCGACATCGGCTTCATGATGCTCGGCTTCGGCCTCGCGCGGCGGCTCCCGCTCGCCGCTAGCATCGCGATCTGCGTCGGTTTCGAATTGCTGACGCTCTACGTGATCCGTGACAATCTGACGCTCAACGTCCTGATGCTGGTCGCTCCGAACGACGCGATCCGGCACTGGCAGGCGGGCGGATAGGAGGCGGTCTTGCGCATCGCTCTGGCGGCGGCATTCATGCTTTGGCTTTCCGCGCCGGCGGACGCGGCGGACGCGGCGGAGCGGGTCGCGCGCTGCGTGTTCACGTCGGGCGGCCCCGATCGCCCCTGGCGCGGGCCGTGCGTCTTTTCCGCCGATCGCGACGGCAGCTTCGCGCTCACGCCCGTCGAGGGCCGCGACATGGACGGGATGGAAGGATTCAGCCTCGACATCATCCGCCCCGGCGTCGGCCGTGCGGAATATATGATGACCTCGGGCCGCCACGAGGATGCGGGTATATTGCATCGCTCGCGCCGCGACCCGGCCTGCTGGGAATCGGGCCGCGGCTTTTCGGTCTGCGTCTATTGATGACGATCGCGTCCGCCGCGGATTTCCGGGAGGAAGCGCGCCGCCGCCTGCCGCGCTTCCTGTTCGATTATATCGACGGCGGCTCCTATGCGGAGCAGACGCTGCATCGCAATGTCGCCGATCTGGCCGCGATCGCGCTTCGCCAGCGCGTCCTCGTCGATGTCGACCGGATCGATCTGACGACGCGCCTGTTGGGCACGGACATGGCGATGCCCTTCGCCCTCGGGCCGATCGGCCTTGCCGGCATGTATGCGCGGCGCGGCGAGGCCCAGGCCGCGCGCGCGGCGTGTGCGAAGGGGATCCCGGCCTGCCTCTCCAGCGTCTCGGTCTGCGGGATCGAGGAATTCGCTGCGGCGAGCGCGGCGCCCGTCTGGTTCCAGCTCTATGTCATCCGCGATCGCGGCTACATGGCCGATCTGCTGGCCCGGGCGAAGGCGGCGGGCGCGAGCGCGCTCTTCTTCACCGTCGACCTGCCGGTGCCTGGCGCCCGCTATCGCGATGTCCGCTCCGGCCTCGCCGGTCCCCGGTCAGGCCCCAAGCGGCTTTGGCAGACGATCACCCATCCGCGCTGGGCCTGGGACGTCGGGCTGCGCGGCCGGCCGCACAGCCTCGGCAATTTCCTTCCGGTCGTCGAAGGCAAGGCCGGGCTCGGCGACTATGTCGGCTGGATCGGCCGCAATTTCGATCCGACCTGCACCTGGGCCGATATCGATTGGGTCCGCACGCATTGGGACGGCCCGCTCGTCATCAAGGGCGTGCTCGACGCCGACGATGCCCGCCTTGCCGCCGATGCCGGGGCGGACGGGATCGTCGTGTCCAACCATGGCGGGCGCCAGCTCGACGGCGTCGCCTCCACCGCGCACGCACTCCCCTCTATCGCAGCGGCGGTCGGCGATCGGCTCACCGTGCTCGCCGACGGCGGCGTTCGTTCGGGGCTGGATGTGGTGCGGATGCTGGCGCTCGGCGCGAAAGGGGTGCTGCTGGGGCGCGCCTGGGCCTATGCGCTGGCCGCGCGGGGCGAGGCGGGAGTCGCCCGGCTCATCGACATTTTCGAGGCGGAGATGCGGGTGGCGATGATGCTGACCGGAGCCACCGGGATCGCGCGCATCGGCCCGCACATCCTGGACCGGGGCTGAGGCCGCCGCCGGGACGGGGCCGATCCGGCTCCGGAACGGACGCGCCGCCGCGACGTTGGTGGGAAATATCCCTTCAGCGGAGAACCAACGTCATGCTCTGGACCATCGTCGCCATCCTCATCCTCCTGTGGCTGGCAGGTTTCGCCTTCCATGTCGCCGGCGGGCTCATCCACCTTCTGCTCGTCGTCGCCCTGATCGTCGGCCTGTTCCAGCTTTTCGCCGGCCGCAGGGCCTGAGAGGGCACGATTATCGGGCCGCTCGCGGCACCGCCTCGGTGCCGGGCGGCTCGGGATCCTCGCCCCGCTCGATCACGGCGCAGGGACTCTCATTGTGGTTGGGCCCCGACGATCCCCAGCGGCGAAAGCCGTTGGTGTCGATGTGGAAGCGCTGGAAGGCGTAGAAGCCCAGGCCGACCCGCGCCGCGCGGCCGGAGCGCGCGTGCATCGCGCATAGCCGACGCATCAGATCGTGCCGGTCGAGCGGCTGGACCGGGATCATGTCCAGCGCGAAATAGCCCTGGTGCGCGCTTCCCGGCGCGCCGTGGGCGCAGGCATTGAGCGCCGGGTCGCGATAGCCCGAGACGACCTCGACGGTCCCGACCGACCGTTCCACATGGTCGCGGATGTAGCGGATCGTGTTCGCCATGCCGGGCCAAAGGTTCGGCGGCGCGACCTCGAACGGCTGGCCGTTGCATTCGCGCCACATGCTCGCGGTCCTCAGCACCTGATAGGTCGGCACTGCATGGGCGACGCCGGCGGCGGCCTGCCACGCCTCGAACGAGAGCACCTGGCCGCGCCGGCCCGGGGCGGCGTCGAGCCAGGCCTCATAATCCGCCTCGCTCTGGCCTTCGGGCAATTCCTGCGCGGGAAGCGGCGTTGAAAGGAGCAGGACGGTGGCGGCGAGGAGGCGACGCATCTTCATGCCACCGCTATAACAGCTCCGCCACGCCGCGCGCGTCCCAAATCAGGCCTTAGCGCGCGTTAACCATGTCGCTTGAACGAAGATTAGCCTCGATCCGCCAAGGGGGTCGAATGGAGGGCGTCCGTCCGGCGCCCGGAGGGACTTGGGATGATCTTCGGCAAGATACGTCGCCCGGCCGAACGCAAGGGCCTGCTGGCGCGGCTCGCACGCGACGCGCGCGGCAACACGCTTGCCATCGTCGCGGCGGCGATGATCCCGCTCACCGCGATGATCGGCTCCGGCATCGACATGAGCCGCGCCTACATGGCCAAGACCCGGCTCCAGAGCGCGTGCGATGCCGCGGCGCTCGCCGGCCGCCGCGTCATGCAGGACGACACCGTCGATTCGAACGTCACCGACACGGCGACGCGGTTCCTCAACTTCAACTTCCCGCAGAACCTTTACCAGACGACCGCCTTTTCGCCGAACATCACCAAGCCCGAATCCGGCACGGTGCATATCGACGTGCGCACCCGCATGCCGACCACGATCATGCGCATGTTCGGCTTCTCGAGCCTGCCGCTCAATGTTTCCTGCGATGCCTCGCTCAACTTCGTGAACACCGACATCATGCTGGTGCTCGACGTGACCGGATCGATGGCGCAGGACGTCAACGGCCACTCGACCAGCGTCGCCGCCAACCAGAAGATCAGCGCGCTGCGCGACGCGGTGCTCGCACTCTATGACGAGCTGAAGCCGATCCAGGACCAGCTCGAGGCCAACCATCTCCGCCTGCGCTACGGCATCGTGCCTTATTCGAGCACGGTGAACGTGGGCAGCCTGATCCGATCGGTGGACTCGTCCTACCTGGCGAGCAGCGTCTCCTATCAGACGCGGGTCGCGAACTACACGAACCCCAATTACAGCCAGACGGACAGCCCCGAGCAGACGCTGGCCGACGAAAGTTCGAACCAGAGCAGGAGCAGTCGCTGCACGAGCTGGGCGAACGATACCGTGACCACCGGAACGCCGCCGGCGACGACGACGACCGACACCTACACCTATGCGAGCTACAATTCGAGCAACGGGACCTGCGTGCGTCACCATAAGCGGCACACCACGACCTACACGCTCGAGAATTACGGCTTCCAGAATTACACGCAGCAGGCGTCCACCTACGACACGAGTCAGTACAAGCTCGGCAATACGGTCCGGATCGCGACGAACACCAACGGTCACGTTCCGACCTCGCAAAGCTTCAACCTCCAGCAGCTCGCGTCGGTGTCGGGCGTCAGCACCACCAATTCATCGTGGAACGGCTGCATCGAGGAACGCAGCACCGTCAGCACGATCACGTCCTCGTCCGGGTTCAACATCCCGACCGACGCCTATGATCTCAACGTCAACTTCATTCCGAACAGCGACGCGACACGCTGGCGGCCGATGTGGCCCGACATCGAATATCGGACGACGACATCGCAACCGAGCACCGCATGCCCGGTTGAAGCGAAGCGGCTGCAGGCGTGGACCCGCACCGCCATGCAGAGCTATGTCAACAGCCTCCAGCCTGGCGGCAACACCTATCACGACATCGGCATGATCTGGGGCGCGCGGCTGATCTCCAATGGTGGGATCTTCGCCGACAGCACCGACAGCTACAACGGCATGCCGGTCAGCCGGCACATCATCTTCATGACCGACGGCATCATGGAGCCGAGCACCTCCGTCTATTCCGCTTATGGTGTCGAATCGCTCGACAAGCGCATCACCGGCGGCACGACCTCGCAGCAGACCGCGCGGCATACGCAGCGTTTCCGAATGATCTGCAATGCCGCCAAGACGCTCAACGCCTCGATCTGGGTGATCGGCTTCGGCGTCTCGCTCAGCGACGAGCTCAAGGAATGCGCCAGCAACGCCAGCCAGGCCTCGACCGTCGCCGATCGCGACGCGCTGATCGCCCGGTTCCGCCAGATCGGCAGCCAGATCGGCGCCCTGAGGCTGACGCAATGATCCGCCGCCTTCGCCTCCGCCGGATCGGCCGCGACCAGGGCGGCGCGACCATCGTCGAATTCGCGATGGTGCTGCCGGTGCTGTGCACCTTGCTGCTCGGCGTGCTCGATCTCGGCTATCGCGCCTATGCCGCGGCGGTGCTCCAGGGCGCGCTCCAGGAGGCCGCGCGCATGTCGACCGTCGGCGGCATTCCGATGAGCCAGATCAACGATCGGGTCCGCGCGCGGCTTGGCGCCTTCACCAACCGCGGCACCGTGACGATCAGCACGTCGAGCTATTTCGATTTCACCGATATCGGCAAGATGGAGCCGATCGTCGCGGACCATGGCGGCGATCCCAACCGTCCCGATGTCTCCGGCGACTGCTTCACAGACATCAACAATGACGGCAGCTGGGACGAGCAGGGTCGCGCCGGGCTCGGCGCGGCGGAGGATGTCGTGCGCTATCGGGCGACGCTCACCTTCCCGCACATCGTTCCGATCGGCAATTTCCTTCCCGGGTGGAACAACAACGTCGTCCTGTCCGCCGAAACCATGCTTCGCAACCAGCCCTATGCGGGACGCAACACGTCATGGCCGATCGTATGCATTCCCTGAGCCTTCTGCCCCGGGGCCCGCGCCGGTCTGCAGCGGCGGTGGCGCGCGCGCTCGCCGCCTCGACGAGCGGGCTTGCGATGCTCGAATTCGCCTTTGCCCTGCCGGTGCTGCTGACGCTGAGCCTGGTGGGCATCGAGGTGTCGCATTTCGCGATGGCGAACCTTCGCGTGAGCAACATCGCGGTGATGACCGCCGACAATGCCGCGCGCGTCCGCGACACGATCGACGAGACCGACGTGGTCGAGCTGATGACCGGCGCGAAGATGACCGGCGGCGAGATCGATTTCGGTCGGCATGGCCGGATCATCCTGTCCAGCATCGAGGCGAACACGGCCGGCGCCGGCGGCGCGAGCACCGGCCAGTGGATCCGCTGGCAGCGCTGCGACGGGGCGAAACATGCCAGCTCGGTCTGGGGCACCGAAGGCAAGGGCCAGAACGACGCGACGCTGCCCCATGTCGGCTCGCCCAACACGATCGACGCCGCGCCGGGCACCGCGGTGATGCTGGTCGAGGTCTTCTACGATTATCAGCCGCTGATCCCGAACAGCATCCTGTCCGGCCGCACGATCCATTACGAGAGTGCGTTCAACGTCCGCCAGCGCACCAATCAGGCGATCGCCAACGCCTCCAGCCTCAGCAACGCCCAGAAGCGCCTGTGCAGTAACTACGACGCGTAGCGCGCGGCTCCTCGCCGAGGGGGCTGGCGCCGGGACGGCCGACAGGCTAAGCGTATTGTATGAACACTACACCTCTGACGGTCGACCTGCCGCATTCGCTTGGCGCCGCGGAGGCGAAGCGGCGGATCGCCGCCGGTTCCGACAGCCTCGTCGCCCACCTTCCCGCCGGCGCGCAGGTCCGCTCCGCCTGGACCGGCGAGCGGCTGGCGATGCAGGTGCTGGCGATGGGGCAGGAGGTCAATGCCGGGATCGAGGTGCATGAGGCCTTCGTGCGGGTCGAGATGCTGCTGCCGCCCGCGCTCGGCTTCCTGCGGCCGCTGATCGAGGCGGGCGTCCGGCGCGGCGGCACGGCGATGCTTGAGGACAAGCGCGGCTGACGCCTCTTGCCTCGCGGGGCGCGGGCGCTAGCATCTTTCCAAAAGCGGCCTGGGAGAGGCGGATGCGGCATGTCGCGGTGATCGGGTCGGGTCCGGCCGGCTATTACAGCGCGGAGGCGCTCCAGAAGCAGTTCGGCGACGATGTGCGGATCGACATGATCGATCGCATGCCCGTGCCCTACGGCCTCATCCGCTTCGGCGTCGCGCCCGATCACCAGTCGATCAAGGCGGTATCGAAGCGCTACGAGAAGGTCGCGCTCAGCGACAATGTCCGCTTCGTCGGCAATGTCCTCGTCGGGCGCGACGTTTCGATCGCCGAGCTGCTCGGCCTCTACGATGCCGTCATCCTGGCGACCGGGGCGCCGCACGATCGCAAGCTCGACATTCCCGGCGCGGATCTGCCCGGCGTGATCGGATCGGCCGCCTTTGTCGGTTGGTATAACGGCCATCCGGAATTCGCCGATCTCGATCCGCCGCTCGACGTCGCGTCGGCGGCGGTGATCGGTAACGGCAATGTCGCGCTCGATGTCGCGCGCATCCTTTCGAAGACGCGGGACGAATTCGCCGGATCGGATATTGTCGGCCATGCGCTGGACGCGCTGGAGGCCTCGTCGATCCGCACCGTCCATGTGCTCGGCCGGCGCGGGCCGCATCAGATCGCGATGACGCCGAAGGAGCTTGGCGAGCTCGGCCATCTCGCCGATGCCGTTCCCGAGGTCGATCCGGACGATTTCCCGCCCGCGATGGACGATTCGCTGCTCGAGCCGGGGCTCCGCAAGTCGGTGAGCCACCTGCGCGAGTTTGCGGGGCTGCCGGGCGGCAAGCGCAAGCGCATCCTCTTCGATTTCTTCGCCAAGCCGCTCGCCATCGAGGGCGAGGGCAAGGTCGAGCGGCTGATCGTCGAAAAGACGATGCTCGACGAGCGCAAGGCGGCGGTCGGCACCGGCGAGACCTATGCGATCCCGTGCGGGATGATCGTCACCTGCATCGGCTACCAGACTCCGCCGATCGAAGGCGTGCCCTACGAAACGGATCAGGGCCGCTTCGCCAATGCCGACGGGGTGATCGGCGGCGGGCTCTACTGCGTCGGCTGGGCGCGGCGCGGCCCGACCGGAACGATCGGCACCAACCGGCCGGACGGCTATGAGGTCGCGGAGAAGATCGCCGCCGAGCTCCGCACCGGCGCCAGCGGCAAGGCCGGGCGCGCCGGGCTGGATCGGCTGCTCGAGGAACGCGGTGTCGACATGGTCACGTTCCGCGACTGGCAGCGGATCGAGGCCGCCGAAGCCGCGCGCGCCCGCGACGGCAGCCCGCGCGAGAAGTTCGTCGCCATCGCCGAAATGCTCGGAGCGCGCGGCAAATGAGTGCGCCGGCGCTGTTGCCAAGCGTGGCCGCGCCCCTGTAGCCTCCGGCGGTCCGAACGAGGGGGAAATATGACCGGGCACGTCTTCGTCAGCCACGGATCGGACGACAGCCAGGAAGCGAACGCGCTTGCCGCGCTGATCGAATCGAAGGGCGTCGTCGCCTGGATCGCGCCGCGCGACGTGCGCCCCGGCCAGGATTATTCGGAGCAGCTCCAGGCCGCGATCGAAAGCTGCGCCGCCTTCGTCGTCCTGGTGTCGGACAAGGCGAACAAATCGCCCTTCGTCCGCGCCGAGACCGAAATGGCCTTTTCCACCTCCAAGCCGATCTATCCGGTGCGGATGAGCGACGTGCAGCCGGCCGCGGGCCTCGCCTTCTTCCTCAAGCTGAAGCACTGGACGGACGCCTTCGGCCCGGAGCGCGAGGCCAATATCGCCCGGCTGATGCGCGAGCTGGAGGCGTTCGCGGGCACCCGGTTCGATCCCGCCCCGCCGCCCGCGTCGCCGGTCCCTCCGCCGCCTCCACCGCCGCCTCCAGCGCCCGCGCAGCCGCCCGCCGCGCCGCTCGGCCCCGGGGCGATCGTCCCGCCGACGCGTCAGCCGCTGCCTGCCGATACCAGCCTGATCGAGGCCGCGATCGGCGCCAACCAGTCTTATTATCTGGAACATTGGCGGCGGATGGAGGCGCGGAACAAATCCTATGACTGGAACTGGCCGGCCTGCCTGTTCAACGTCTTCTGGTTCGCCTTCCGCAAGATGTGGTGGCCCGCCGTCGCGCTGGGCATCCTCTGGCTCGTTGCCAGCGTGATGATGGCGGATCCCGCGAACAAGGCGATGCTGAAGCTTGGACTGGTCGTGCTGATCGCGCCGTCCTTCGTCACCGGCGCCTTCGCCAACCGCTGGTATCGCACCCATGTCGAGCGCCTCGTCGCAGCGACGGCGGGCATGGAGCGCGATCGCGCCCGGGCCCAGCTCGCCGCCAGTGGCGGGATTTCGCCCCTCGGCCTGATCGTCTCGATCGTCGCGGTTCTGTTCCTCTCCCTGCTGGCGACCTTGCCCTTCGCGGTCGAACGGGCGGTCCGTGAGCAACAGCAGCTGTTGCAGGATCAGGCCAACCCGACGGTGCCGGCGGGCGACGATGGCGCCGCCGGCGGGAAGCCGCCCCCCGATCCCGCCGAAGAGGAAACGCAGCCCGCTTATTGAGCGGCTTGATCATCCGCGAACCGCTCCCTATAGACGCCCGGCCCCGCCGGCCCCTGGACGTTCGATCAGGGACCGCGCGTTTCGGTCGGGGAGTAGCTCAGCCTGGTAGAGCACTGTCTTCGGGAGGCAGGGGCCGGAGGTTCGAATCCTCTCTCCCCGACCAGTTTCGCCTGAAAGGGCGCCGGCGTTCTTTTCGTCAAAGGTCGGCGCGGCTCACCGACAGGTCTTGCATTGGGCGACAAGCAGGTTCTTGCGGATCTTGCCTGCCGACGTGCGCGGGAAATCGTCGACGAATTCGAATCGCGCGGGGACCTTGTAGGCGGCGAGGCGGGCGCGGCAGTAGGCGGCGAGTGCGGTGGCGTCCGCCTGCGCGCCGCTGGCAAGCTGCACGAAGGCGTGGCCGGCCTCGCCCCATTGCGGGTCGCTTTCGCCGATCACCGCCACGTCGGCCACCGCCGGATGCGCGGCGAGCACATTCTCGACCTCGGCCGGGTAGACGTTGGCGCCGCCGGAAATGAACATCTCCTTGCGCCGGCCGACGACGTGATAGAAGCCGTCGGCGTCGCGCCGGGCGAGATCGCCCGACCGCAGCCATCCGTCGCTGGTGAAGGCGGCGCGGGTCGCCTCGGGATTGCGCCAATAGCCGGGGGTCACGCCAGGCCCGCCGAACAGCAGCTCGCCGACCGCTCCGTCGGAAACGTCCCGTCCCGCCTCGTCGACGATCCGCGCGCTGCACAGAAGCTGGGGCTTGCCGACCGATCCGATCCGGTCCCAGGCGTCGGCCGGGTCCATGAGAAAGGCGGTCGGCCCGGTCTCGGTCATCCCCATGCCGTTGCACAGCCGGATGCCGAGATCGCGGCAGGCGAGGGCGATCGCGTCGGGAAGCGGCGCGCCGCCGCATCCCCAGTGGCGGACATGATCGAGCGGCAGCGTCGCGAATCCGGGATGAGCGAGCAGGGCCCGATAGACGGTCGGCACCGCGAAGAAGGTGTCGATCCGCCGCGCCGCGAGCAGCGCGACCAGCGCGTCCGTGTCGAAGCCGGGAAGCACGATCACGCGTCCGCCCGAGATCAGGGTCGGCAAGGCGTGGAGATTGATTCCGGCGGTGTGGAAATGGGGCAGGAAGGAGACGGTGCTGTCCGCCGCGCCGATCCCCGCGGCCGAGGTGATGTTGACGTAATTGGCGAGCGCCATCCGGTAGGTGCAGATCACGCCCTTGGGCCGGCCGGTCGTGCCGGACGTGTAGATCAGATACCAGGTGTCGGGCGCGGGCCAGTGGGGCCGCGCGGCGCGGCGGGGCGCGGCGGCGAGGGCGGCTTCATAATCCTCGTCGAGCGACAGGATCGCCGGGGCATCGGCGAGCGCGCGGGCCGTCGCCAGGTCCTCGCCGCCGACGATCAGCAACGTTGGGGCGCAATCGGCGATCAGCAGATCGAGCTCGGCGGCAGGCATCCGCCAGCTCAGCGGCACCAGGATCGCGCCGATGCGGGCACAGGCGAAAAGCAGCTCGAAAAGCTCGATCCGGTTGCGGCACAGGATCGCGACCCTGTCTCCCTCGCCGATCCCGCGCGCCGCGAGCATCGCCGCCGCGGCGCCGGCGCGCGCATCGAGCGCGGCATAGGTCAGCGACCGGCCGGTCACGCCGTCTTCGAGCGCGATCGCCGCCGGCTTCAGCGCCGCCCGCTTGGCGAGCAGATCGGGAATTTCCGCGATCATCGCGCGCGAAGGCCCTCGGACACGAGGTCGATCGCCCGGTCCGCGACCTCGGCCGGGCTCATATCCTCGTCCCAGATCCCATAGCGCATCCCCAGGAACACGCTCATCCCGATCAGCGCCCAGGCGCGCAGCTCGTCCGGGCCTTCCGAAATCTCGCCGCGCGCGCGCGCCGCGGCAAGGTTGCGCGCATAGCCGGCGGCGAAGGTCCGGTAATGCTCGCGATAGACGTCCTCGGCGACGAACTGCGCCTCCTCGATGATCCGGTAGAGCTCGGGATGCTGGCGCGTGAAGGCGATGAAGGCGGCAAGCCCGATCCGTTCGGCGGCGATGCGGTCGCCGGCGCCGCGAACCGCCTCGGCGACATGCTGGCGCACCGCATGGCTCATGTCGCGCACGAGCGCCCGGAACAGCTCCTCCTTGCTCTCGAAATAAGTGTAGAAGGTGCCGAGCGCGACGCCGGCACGGCCGGTGATCCCCGTGATCGCCGCTTCGTGGAAGCCGCGTGCGCCGAATTCCTGCGCCGCCGCCTCGAGCAGCTTTCGCACCGTCCGCCGGCCGCGCTCGGTGCGGGGCGCCTTGTCGGCCGAAACGGCGGCCTGGCCCATGTCGTTCATCGCCCTCTCCCGGCCGTGAACCTGAACCAGGTTTCAATTTTTCGCAAGCGCGCCCAATATGAATATTGACTCAAGTTTCATTTAGAGTCATGGCCGGCGCCGCCGAAAGAGTCCCGGACAGGGGCCGACGCGGATTCGGGAGGGGTTTTGGCAGGGTTCACCGCTTCAGACGGGGCGCATATCGCCTATCGCGACGTCGGGCAGGGCACGCCGATCGTGCTGCTGCACGGCCTGATGGCGCATGGCGGCTTCTTCGAAAAGCAGGCGCCGCTCGCCGATCGCTTCCGCCTGATCTCGATCGACCTGCGCGGCCACGGAGGCTCGCGCATGGCGGGAGGCCGGCCGACCGTCGAGCGGATCGCCGCCGATGTCGCCGAGCTCGCCGAGGCGCTCGATCTCGAAAGCGCGGTCGGGGTCGGCTGGTCGCTCGGCGCCACCGTTCTGTGGCACGTGCTCGACGGCCCGGCCGGCGCGCGCTTCGCCGGCGCGGTCGTGATCGACATGACCGCGCGCGTGCTGAACGACGCGGAATGGGATCTCGGCCTTTCGATCGAGGCGTGCGAAGCGCGCAGCGCCGCGATCCGCGATGATTTCGACAGCTTCGCTCGCGCTGCCGGCGAGGCGATCTTCGCGCAGCCCGTGACGGCGGAGCATCGGGCGCTTGCCGATTGGGCTGCGGGCGAGTTCGCCGCCAACGATGCGGCGGCGATCGGCGCGGTGTGGGAAAGCCTGGTGCGCCAGGACGTGCGCGCGCTTCTGGCCGGGATCCGCCACCCGACGCTCATCGTCCACGGCGCGAAGAGCCAGCTCTACGGCGCCGACACCGCCGACCATCTCGTCGCCGCGCTCCCGCAGGCGCACGCCGTCCGCTTCGAGGGATCGGGCCATGCGCCCCATCTCGAGGAACCCGATCTGTTCAACCGCACGCTCGAGGACTTTGCGGGGCGCCTGACGCGCGCCGCCTCGTCCCGGAATCCATGAGGAGAAATGCCATGAAGACCCGTCACGCCTGGCTTTACGGCACCGCGCTCGCCGCCGTCGCCGCCGCCACCCCCGCCGTCGCGCAGGATCAGCCGGCGCCGGTCACCGATGCCGCCGCGCCCGATCAGGACAGCGGCGCGCAGGACATCATCGTCACCGCCCGGCGCACCTCGGAAAATCTCCAGCGCGTCCCCGGCTCGGTGTCGGCGTTCAACGCGCAGGCGCTCGATCGAATCCAGGCGACCGACACGACCGGGCTCCAGGGCGCGGTGCCGAACCTCAACATCGTCCAGGGCCGCGGCTCGTCCGATGCGACCAACATCTACATCCGCGGCATCGGCCAGCCCGATGCGCTGCAGACCTTCGATCCGGCGGTCGGCTTCTACGTCGACGGCGTCTATTACAGCCGCATCCGCGGCACGCAGCTCGATCTGCTCGATCTCGAGCGGGTCGAGGTGCTGCGCGGCCCACAAGGGACGCTCTACGGCAAGAACACGATCGGCGGCGCGATCAGCGTCGTCACCCAGCGGCCGGGCAATGAATGGCATGGCAGCCTGACCGCCACGGTCGGCAATTATGGCGAGTTCGATCTGCGCGGCTCGGTCTCCGGCCCGATCAGCGACACGGTCTCGATCGGCCTTGCCGCGCTGCACGCCGAGCACGGCAATTATGTCGACGACCAGGTGCTCGACCGCGGCTACAACAACAAGAATACCGAGGCCTATCGCGCGCGCCTCGCCTTCACGCCGTCCAGCCGCTTCCGGCTCGACATCATCGGCGATTACACGCGCGACGACGCGCACCTCAATGTCGGGCAGCCGCTCAATCCGCTCACCGACCTCTTCGGGCTGCCGCTGCTCACGCTGCCGACCAATCCGCAGGATTACGACTTCACCGGCCGCACGACCCCGACGCTGCCCAATTCCACGAAGCTCCGGCACTGGGGCCTGTCGGCAAACATGGTCTACGATCTGACCGATGCGCTGACCTTGCGTTCGATCACCGCCTATCGCGAGCTCAAGACCGACGACTATATCGACATCGACGCGACCCAGCTCGAGGTCGGCGACGTCTTCGTGGGCGTTGACCAGAACCAGTTCAGCCAGGAATTCCAGCTCAACTACAACAGCGGCCCGCTCCAGGCCGTCGCCGGCCTCTATTATCTGCGCGAGCATATCGTCTCGCACCAGGAGGCGTTCGCGGACGATCTGATCGGTCCGCTGCTCGGCAACGCGACCTTCCTGCGCACGATCGACGATAATCTCGTCACCGACAGCTACGCGGCCTACATCAATGCGAGCTACGAGATCGTGCCGTCGCTGCGGCTGTCGCTCGGCGCGCGCTACACGCACGAGAACAAGGATTATTTCCGCACCACCTCGACCTTCTCGTCGAGCCCGCTATTGACCAGCGTCGCGCCCTTCGTCTTCGCGCCGGAGGACAATTGGGACAATTTCTCGCCGATGGCGTCGATCGATTACCAGATCGGCCGCAATGCGATGATCTACGCCCGCGTCGCGCGCGGCTTCAAGTCCGGCGGCTTCAACGGTCGCGGCAACAGCCTCCCCGAGGCGACCGAATATGATCCGGAGACGGTGACCTCCTACGAAGCCGGCATCCGCTCCACCATCGCCGGGCAGCTTCGCCTGAACCTGACCGGCTTCTACAATGATTACAAGAACTTCCAGGCACGTGTCGCCGGCACCGACACCGATTCCAACGGGCTTCCGCTGCCGACGCTGGGCGTCATCAACGCCGGTGTGCTGCACATCAGCGGCGTCGAGCTGGAGGCGTCCTGGACGCCGGTCCGCGGCCTGCTGATCGACAGCCAGATCGGCTATCTCGATGCGAATTACAAAGTGTTCGCCGACGATCGCTTCCCGAACGGCAGCCGCGCCTTCCAGACGCCGGCCTTCGCGCCGCACTGGACGATGCGCTTCGGCGGCCAGTACGAGGCCGATCTCGGCGGCAGCGGGCACCTCATCTTCGGCGGCCAGGCGCGCTACCGCTCGACCCAGGCGCTGGCGATCGACAACACGCTGATCGTCGGCGGGGTCGGCACGACGACGCGGATAGACGGGCTGTTCCAGGGCGGTTACTGGTTGTTCGACGCGCGCGTCGAATGGCAGAGCCCGAGCCGACGGTTCAGCCTCGGCCTCTATGGCCAGAATCTCAGCGATGAGGTGTACAAGACCGATGGCCAGGAATTCTCGTCGGTCGGCAACATTCGCACCGCTTATTACGGCGCGCCGCGCACCTGGTTCGTCCGGGGCACGATCCGCTTCTAGGGCGGCCGCCGCGTGACGGACGCACGATTGGCATCGCCGGCACGGCCCCGTTCGCCCGGGCTCGTGCTGGCGATGCTGCTCGTCGTCTATATCTTCAACTTCCTCGACCGGCAGATCCTCGGCATCCTGGCGACGCCGATCAAGCTCGATCTCCAGCTCAGCGATACCGAATTCGGCGCGATCGGCGGGCTCGCCTTCGCATTGCTCTATTCGCTGCTCGGCCTGCCGCTCGCCTTTCTCGCCGACAAGACCAGCCGAAGCGCGGTGATCGCGGGCAGCCTCGCCGTGTGGAGCGCCTTTACCGGCCTGTGCGGGATCGCGACCGGTTATTGGCAGCTTTTCCTGTTCAGGCTCGGCGTCGGGGTCGGCGAGGCGGGGGGAGTCGCGCCCTCCTATGCGCTGATCGCGGATTATTTCCCGCCCGATCGACGCGCGCGGGCGCTCGCCATCTATTCGCTCGGCATCCCGATCGGGCTTGCGGGCGGCACATTGCTCGGCGCCTATATCGCCGCCTGGGTGAATTGGCGCACGGCCTTCATCGCGATGGGCGTTGCGGGCCTGGCCTTCGCGCCGATCTTCGTCCGGAGCGTCAGGGATCTCCACCGGGCCGCGCCGCCGGCATCGCGGGCGCCCGTTGCCGCCGTCTTCCCCTTGCTCGCGCGCAAGCCGAGCTTCTGGCTGATGTCCTTCGCCGCCTCGTTCAGCTCGCTGTGCGGCTACGGCCTCGCGCTCTGGACGCCCTCGGTCATCATGCGAAGCTTCGGCTTCGATCTGATCACGACGGGCCAGTTCATGGCCTCATTGCTCCTGATCGGCGGCACCGCGGGCGTGTTCGCGGGGGGCTGGTTCGCGGACCGGCTCGGCCAGGGCGATCGCGGCTGGTATGCGAAGCTTCCGGCCTATGCCTGGCTGATCACCTGCCCGACCTTCGCGATCGGGTTGCTGACGCCATCGCCCTGGATCGCCTGGCCGCTGCTGCTCATCCCGAATGCGCTCAACATCCTGTGGCTCGGCCCGGTGACGACCGCCGTCCAGCATCTCGTCCCCACCCACATGCGCGCAACCGCCTCGGGGAGCTTCCTGTTCATCAACAATCTGATCGGCCTCGGCGTCGGGCCGCTGCTGATGGGCGCGATCTCGGATTGGCTGAAGACGGGGTACGGGACGGAATCGCTGCGCTACGCCGCCGTCTCCTGCCTCGGATTTTATATTCTCGCCGCGCTGCTCGCGCTGCTCAGCGTGCGCGCGCTCCGGCGCGACTGGGTCGCCGAGGCGCCGGCCGGCTAGGTCGCGAAGCTCGGATCGAGCCGGTAGGCCTTCCTCAGCAGGGCCGGCCAGGCCAGCATGTTCGCGCCGGCCTTGAGGCTCGCCTTGCCCTGTTGCGCCGTCACCTCGGGCGCGCCCTGCGGCGGACGGTTGAGGTCGGCCTCGCCCGCCGAAAGCGCCTTCACCTGCGCCTCGCAGGCGCGCTCCAGGAAATAGATCTTGAGGAACGCCTCGCCGATCGTCTCGCCGAACGCGAGCGTGCCGTGATTGCGCAGGATCATCGCGCTCTTGTCGCCAAGGTCCGCGACGATGCGGTCGCGCTCGTCCAGATCGACCGCGAGCCCCTCATAATCGTGATAGGCGATCTCGTCGCGGATCAGCATCGCCGTCTGCGTCAGCGGCAGCAGGCCCTCGCGATGCGCCGAGACGGCGAGGCCGTTGGGCGTGTGCAGGTGGATCACGGCCTGCGCATCCTCGCGCGCCATGTGCAGCGCCGAATGGATGGTGAAGCCGGCCGCATTGGTGATGAACGGCGTCGGATCGACCGCCCGCCCGCTCGTGTCGACCTTCACCAGCGAAGAGGCCGTCACCTCCTCGAACATGAGGTTGTAGGGGTTGAGCAGGAAATGGTGGTCCGGCCCCGGCACCCGCGCCGACAAATGGGTGAAGATGAGGTCGTCCCAGCCGAAATGCGCGACCAGCCGGTAGGCCGCGGCGAGATCGACGCGGATTTTCCACTCCTCCTCGCTCACCTTGCCCTTGAGCGAAGGAATCTCGACCGTGGACAGGGCATGGGCCTCCGCCAGGCTCTCCGCGATCGCTTCGACACGTCCCATCTTCGTCTCTCCTGTCTGCGGCCCCTTCTAGCCCTTCGCGGCCGCCGGCGCGACCCTGTCCGGATGGGCCGCGGCGAAGGCGTCGAGCGCCGTCGCGGCCGCATCGGCGCGCAAGAGGGTCGGATAAGCGTCGAGCGGCGTCTCCAGCCGGCGCGCATTGTACATCTGCGGCACCAGGCAGATGTCGGCGAGGCTGGGCGCGTCGCCGAACAGGAACCGCCCAGCGCGCGGCGCCGCCAGCGCCTCGAGCCCGGCGAAGCCCTCGGCGATCCAGTGCCGATACCAATCGTCGCGCGCGCCCTGGTCGATGCCGAGCCGGGCGAGATGTTTGAGCACGCGCAGGTTGTTCAGAGGGTGGATGTCGCAGGCAATGGCGAGCGCCATCGCCATCACATGCGCGCGGTCGTCCGGATCGGCGGGGATCAGCTTCGGCTCGGCATGGGTCGCGTCGAGCCATTCCACGATGGCGAGGCTCTGGGTGAGCACGCGCCCGCCGATCGCCAGCGCCGGCACCAGCCCCTGCGGATTCGCGTCCTTGTAGGCGTCCGCCATCTGCTCGTCCGCGAGCAGGTTCACCGGCGCCGCCTCATAGGCCACGCCCTTGAGGTTGAGCGCGATGCGCACCCGGTAGCAGGCGGAAGAGCGCCAGTAATCGTAGAGGATCGGCTGGGTCATGGATGCTCGATAGCCGGGGCGGCGGCCGTGGATCAATCGATCCGCAGCCGGACGAACGCCATCGCGCCGTCCCGATCCCCGGCGTAAAGGGCAGCGAGCGCGCCCGGCACGAAATTGCGCGCCCACAGCCCGCCAAGGCCCAGGCGGAGGTGGCGCGCGACCCGGAAATCGCGGATCGCGCCGATGGAGACCTTGCCGACATCATAGGCCGGCCCGTGGTGGCCGGCCGCCGGGACCAGCTCGTTGTTCTGAGTCCATTCGGCGCGGCCGAAGAGCGTCCACAGGCCAAGGCCGACGCCGCTTTCGAACGCCAATGCATCGAGGTTCGCACCGTCCGAGGACCGCCGGCCCCAGGCGAGGGTCGACGACCACCAGCCGTCCCGGCCGATCGGGCGCGTGTAGATCGCGCTCGCCGACCAGCGCGTCTGGTTCTCGCCCGGCTCGAGCTGCTCGGGCGAGACGAAGCGGCCCCAGCTCACCTGCAGCGAAAGCGTGCGGGAGGGGTTCCACGACAGCCGCGCGGCCGTCGAATCGAGCGGGCCGGTCTCGATGTCCCAGCGATGCTGGTCCGGCTCGCGCGCATTGAAGCGGGAGGCTTCGACCTTGACGTTGCCGAACACCGCGCCGGCGGTCAGCACGCCGAAGCTGATATGCGTGGAATCGAGCCAGTGATGGGTGATCGGCGCTTCCGGCGAATCCATGATCGACTGGCGGTGCATGAAGGCGGGCGGGCCGAAGGCGGGCTCGCCGGGCAGTCCCCCATAGACGAACAGGCTCGCCTGGTCCGAAAGACGCCGCGAATAGCTGGCCGACAATTCCATGAAGAGATCGTGCGGGTGCTGGCGATCGACCAGCGGCGTCAATCCGTCCGCCGTCTCGCCGCTGGCGAGGAGCAGCGGATAGCCGCGCGCGCCCATCAGCGGATCGGGGCTCAGCATCGCCCGGACCTGGACGACGCTGCCGTCCGCGAAGCCGCGCCGGGCCATTCCCATCACCATGCCGGAGGCGAACGCGCGCTCGTCGCCACGCGGCCCGCTTTGCCAGTCATGGACAAGGTTGAGATCGGCATGGGCCATGATCGTCCACTCGCCCGCCATCAGGTGGAGGCCGTCGTGGCGCGACGCGTCGGGCTGCCACGCCGTGCCGGAAGCTTCGCGCGTGGCGTCGTAAGGGCCGAGCGCGGCCGGCATCGCCATGGGGTGCGCCATCGGCATTTCGGCCGGCATCGCCATTCCCGCCATATCGTGGCCGGCATGCGGACCCCGTTGTTCCTGCGCCAGAGCGGGGGAGGCGATCAGGGCGAGGAGCGGAAAAAGCGGGCGCACCGGCATGTTCTAGGAAGGCGTCCGATCCCGCGCAACGCCGCTAAGGCCCGAGGTCGCCCTGGCGCGGGATATGCTGCGGTCGCGGGCGGCGGGGCAGGCCGAGCGCTTCGGCGACATCCTCGTCCCAGCCATAGCTGTCGAGCCGGTAACGCACGCGTCCGCCATCGAAAAAGGCGGTGTGGTAGTAGAGCCGCACCGGGATCCGATGCGGGAGCCGCACGAAGGTCTCGTCTCCGGTGGCGCGGGCGCGGTTCCATTCGTCGAGCACGCCCTCGTCGCGGGCGATCATCGCCGCAAAACCGAGCGCGTCGAAGACGCGGACGCAGCCGTGGCTGGCGTGGCGATCATCCTCCGCGAAGAGCTGCTTCGCCGGGGTGTCGTGCAGATAGATGGCGTGGTCGTTCTGAAGATCGAACTTGACCAGGCCGAGTGAATTTTGCGGCCCCGAATCCTGGACCAGCCAGCCGTCCTTCCAGCTCATGTGATTGCGACGGAGATAATCCTCGCCGTGCCGCGTCGCCTCGTCCTGGATCGATCGCGGGATCGTCCAGGTCGGGTTGGCGACGAGGCGGAAGAGCGGCGAGGCGAGCTGCGGCGTCTCCCGGCCCGGCTCGCCGGCGACGACGCGGCGGACATCGGCCGCGCGGCCATCGCGCCAATAGGTGAGCATGGTCGCGGCGGTATTGACGTCGATCCGGGTCGCCGGCGGGTTGCGCGGCAGCCAGCGCAGCCGCTCCAGCGCCACCGCCAGCGTCCGGGCGCGCTCGAACGGTCCTTCGTTGAGCGCGGCGAGGGTGGATGCGCCGATCACGCCCGTGGTCGAAAGGCCGAAATCCTGCTGAAGCTGGCGCACTGCGGCGACCAGATCGGCCGTGTAGCGCCGCGGCGCGGTGGCCGGAGCCTGGACATAACCGTTGGCGGCGAGTGCAGCCGCAATGGCCGGGAGGCGCGGATCGGCGGCGCCGGGGCGGATCGCCCGCCCGTCCGCGATCGGCGCCGGCCGCTCGCCATGCGCCGCCGCCGTCGCCGCGACATAGGCGTCGGAAAGCGCGCGATATTCGGCGTCCTGCGGCGCCAGGCTTTCCAGCCACGCGCCGATCCTGTTCGCGGCGCGGGCCTGGGCAAGCCCTGCGGCAAGGCCGGGGTCCGGGCGGTCGATCTCGTAAATCCGGTAGAGCCGCGTCGGATCGGTCCGGCCGTGGGCCAGCGCCCCGGCATAGGCCAGCGCCGCCCGGTTCAGCGCCGTGTCGCGCGCGTCCGGCGTCGTCGCTCGGGAAATTCCGCGCAGATATTCGTCGGGATCGAGGCCATGCCGCCCGGCCTGCCGCAAGGCCGCGATGAGATCGCGGGCCGAGGCCTCGGACCAGTGCGCCGGCGCGGCCGCTTCGCCGTTCCCGGTCGCTGGCGAAGTCGGTCCGGAACAGCCCCCCAGCAGCGCGACGCCGGCCGCCAGGATCGAAATGGCGGCGCTCGCCCGCCCGCTTTGACGCAGATACATGCCGGGCCAACGCACGTGTCCGCCGCCCGATCCGTCACTTTCCGCAACCGTGCTTAAGGCTTGATTAGGCTTTGCAGGCGATGACCGGCAGGAAAGGACAGATCGTGACCCGCGCCCAGCTCGCTATCCTGCCGCCCTCCGACGGACGCAAGGCCGAGCGCCGCGTCGTCAACCTGGCGGCGCGCCTGCGCGAGCCCGGGGCCCGGCTGATCGACGTCGAGCTCCACAATCTGTCGACCAGCGGGTTCATGGCCCGCGGCGACGCCCGGCTCGAGGTGGGCGACACGATCTGGCTCAAGATTCCCGGCTTTTCCCCCGAGCCCGCACGCGTCGTCTGGATCGAAGGCGATCAGATCGGATTCGAATTCGCCACCCCCCTGCATCCGGCCACGGTCGAAATGCTCGTGGCCGCCGGCCGCCGGCGCACCGGGCCGCAGAAGCGCATCTTTGGCGGCCCGGGGCGGGGTTAACTTTTGCCAGCCCCCGATATCGTAAAACTACGTTAGTTTCGCGTTAACCATTTCCGGTCATTCAAGGTCCCGTAAAGAGGCTTCAGGGGGGAACAGGGTGCCCACCATCGCGCGGGATCAGGCGGCTGCGGCCGCTCAGGAGGATGCGGACATCGCGTCGTTCCTCATCGGCGAGAGCGCGGCGATGAAGCAGGTCCGCCGGCTGATCCGCCAGGTCGGGCCAAGCAACGCCTCCGTCCTCGTCACCGGCCCGTCGGGCAGCGGCAAGGAACTCGTCGCCCGCGCCATCCACCTCGCCAGCGGCCGCGCCGGCGCGCCCCGCGTCGCGGTCAATTGCGGCGCGATTCCCCGCGAATTGCTCGAATCCGAATTGTTCGGCCACGAAAAGGGCAGCTTCACCGGCGCCCATGCCCAGCATCGCGGCCGCTTCGAGGAGGCCGACGGCGGCACCTTGTTCCTCGACGAGATCGGCGACATGCCGGCCGACATGCAGGTCAAGCTGCTGCGCGTGCTCGAAGAGCGCGTCGTGCAGCGGGTCGGCGGGCGTGGCCAGATCCCGGTCGACGTCCGCATCGTCGCGGCCACCCATCGCGACATCGAACGCGCAATCGACGAAGGCCGTTTCCGCGAGGATCTTTTCTATCGGCTCGCCGTCTTCCCGATCGAAATTCCGCCGCTCGCCGAGCGGGCCGAGGACATTCCGCTCCTCGCGCGGCATTTCGCGGATCGCGCCAGGCCGGCCGATCGCGTCCGCTTCACGCCGGCGGCGCTCGATCGTCTCGCCCGCCACGATTGGCCGGGCAATGTGCGCGAACTCAAGAATCTGATCGAGCGCGCCGGCATCCTCTTCACCGGGCAGACGATCGGGGCCGAGCAGGTCGAAAGCCTGCTGCTGCGCCGCGGCCGGGTCGGCGCCGCCGAACGCCGGGCCCTGTGGGAGGCGACCGACGCCATGGCGCCCGAGCCGGCGTCGGCGCAGGCGCCCGTCGAAGCGCCGGCGCTCGAAGCGCCCAGCGAAGCAAGCGGCGATCCGGTCGTCGTCCCGATCCGCGAGGGGATCGACATGACCCGCCTCGCCGCCGGCCAGCCGGTCGCGCTTCGCGAGATGCTGGCGGAGATCGAGCAGCGCTATATCCAGGAGGCGCTGGCCCTGTCCGGCGGGGTCGTCGCCGATGCGGCGCGGATGCTGTCGCTCCAGCGCACGACCCTCATCGAGAAAATGCGGAAATATGAGGTGAGCGCGGCCTGATCCGGCCCGGTTTGTCCCGGCCCGCGCCGGGGCGACTTTCTCAGCGCCCCCGCTCGCCGATCGCCGACCAGGCGCTGGCGATCTCGCCGAGCTGCTGGCCCGCCTTGGCGATCGCCTCGGCATCGTCGTCGCGGCAGGCCTGGACCAGCGTCCGGCGCGCCTGGCGATAGATGCCGGCGAGGCCGGTGGCGATCTCGCCGCCTTTCTCGAAATCCAGGCTGGTCTCGAGCCCGTTCAGGATGGCGAGCGCGCGCGACTGGCGCTGGGCGCGCTGCGAAAGATCGCGCCGGCGCACCGCGACGGTCAGCGCGTCGATCGCCTTGATGAGCTCGTCGAACATGATCTGGACCAGGCGATGCGGCGTGGCGCCCTCGATCCGGCTCGCCAGATCGACGCTCTGATAGCGCGCGCGCGCCCCGAACTGCCCCCTTTGAACGTACATGCCTTGGATCCTTCTTACAAAACGCTACCGGACGACGATCAGTTGTTGCTGCTCGTCCACATCTTCACCTGCTGGTCGAGATAGGCCTGGGTCGCCTTGAACGAGGAGACCTGCTGGTTCATCTTTGTGAAGCTGGCGAGCAGCTGGTTGTAATATTGCTCGGAACGGGCATCGAGCTTGGTCTGGTCATCCGCGATCCGGTCCGCCTCCGCCTTCAGCCGCTGCGAGGTCGTATCGAACGCGCCGCCGCGGGCGCGCAGCGAATCGCGGATCGCCTGCAGCGCGCCACCGAGGCCCGGATCGATCGTGATCGTCGCGCTAGAAACCGCGCCCGAAACGCCCAGGATCAGGCCGACCGCTTTGCTTCCCGACGGCGCGATCAGGTTCGATCCGGACGCCTTGAAGGCGACGCCGTCGATCTTGCCCGATGCCGGCGGTCCGGGAAGGATGTCGGTGACGGTATAGGTGCCCGGCTTCACGCCGGTGACGCTGCTCTTGATCGTCAGGAAGGGGCTGGAGCTCGACTGCGACGGGTTGAACAGCGCCTCGACGCCGTCCGGATTGTTGGCCAGCGCGTTGGCGAGCACGGTCTGGTCGACGCTGAGCGTGCCGTCGCGATTGGTCCGCACGCCGATTTCCGCGAGGGTGTGCGGGCCATCGCCGGCGCTCGACAGCACCGCGGTGGTGAGTTGCGCCAGCTGACGCTGCATCTGCTGGACGCCGATGTCGCCGCGAAGCGGGCCGGCCGTGCCGTCGGCGGCCGGCTTGATCGCCTCGTTGATCATCTGCTGCAGCTGGTTGTACGCTTCGACGAAATCGCCGACCGCCTGCTGGATCGCCGCGGTCGGGCGAGTCGCGCCCATCGTGACCGGCGTATCGGGCGCGGCCTTCTTGAGCGTGATCTGGACGCCGGGGATGAGATCGGTGAAGCTGTTGGTCGCGCGGTGAACCTCCACCCCGTCCAGGCTCACGATCGCGTCCTGCGCCGAGACCTTGAGGTCCATGCCGCCGGCCGTGTCGGGATCGTAAGCGAAGCGCTCCAGGCCCGAATCGGTGCCGTCGGCAAAGCTCAGCGTGAAGGCGTTGGCCGCGCCGGTCTGGCCCTTGATGACGAGCCGCGCGCCGCTCGTGTCGGTGACGACGCTCGCGGTGACGCCGGCGCCGGCCTTGTTGATCGCCTGGGCAAGGCCGTCGAGGCTGTTGTTGCTCGAATCGATGACGACGTTGAAGCTGCCAGCGGCGGTGGCGATGGTCAGCGTCCCTTCGCCGACAGGCTCGGCGCGGCTGGCGAGCGAGGCTGAGGCGAGCGTCTGCGCCGCGGCGATCTGGCTCACGGTGATCGCGGCGGAAAGGTTGCCGATACGGCTTCCCGCCAGCGCGGTCGCGGTCAGCACGCTGCTGTCGGACACGTCGGGCTGGCTGAACAGCGAGCCGCCGGAAATCAGCGTGCCGAGCGCCGAGGCGAAGCTGTCGATCGCGCTGGACATGTTGCCGAGGGCGGAGACCTTGGCGGTGTTCGCGGCCTGGCGCTGGTCGATCAGGTCCTGCTGCGGCGCCTTCTGCGCGGCCGAGAGCTGGTCGACGAGGTTGTTGACGTCGATTCCGGAGCCGGTGCCGAGCGCCGAGAGGATCGCGCTCGAGGTCGAGCTGCTGGCCGAGCTCGTCGATCCGGTGGGGGAGGTGGTCGTCATTGCGAAGCGTCCCTTTCGTCCTTTCGAAGAACGACCGGGCGCGCACGGAATTTAGCGGAAAATGGCCGAAAAGATCAGTCTTTCAGCAGCCGGAGAGCCTTTGCGTCGAGCCGCGACAGCGCACCGGCGGCAAGCGCCGGCTGCGATCGCATTCGTCGGGCGATGACGGCCCCGTCCACCTTGGGCGGCGGCGGTGGCGGCGGCGCTGGTGGAGGCGCCGGCGCGCCGTCCGGGATGGCGCTGCGAAGCTCGTCGGCGAGTTCCTGCAGCCAGCGGTCCACCGGGCCGCCGTTGCGATCCGCTTCGGCGATCAGCTCCTCGATCTCCCGGAGCGTGCGGCGCAGCCGGTCGGGATCTTCGTCCACCAGTTCCTCCCGCACGCGAAATGCGCGCTTTAACGAAAGGTAACGGCAGCGATGAAGAAAGCTTAAACGTGGCCCTAGGCTTCGGGCCGGCCGCCGGCGTCGAACCGCGCCCCGACCGGGACTTCGACCGCCGGCTGCGGCGTGCCGGTGGCGAGCGCGGTCTCCAGGTTGAAGACGAAGGCGAGGATGGTGGCGACCGCGAGATACAGGTCCTCGCGGATCACCTGTCCGGTGCGGCTGGTGTAATAAAGCGCGCGGGTAAGCTGGGGATAGGACAGCAGCGGCACATTGTGCTCGCCGGCCAGTTCGCGGATCGCCTCGGCGGTGGCGCCGCGGCCGCGCGCGACGACGATTGGCGCCGCGTCCTCGTTCGGCCGGTAGCGCAGCGCGACCGCGAAATGGGTCGGGTTGGTGAGCACCACCGTCGCCTCGGCGATCGCGCCGCGGGCGGAGGCGCGCGCCACTTCGCGCTGGCGGCGGCGGACGGCGGCCTTGGCTTCGGGCGAGCCCTCGGTCTGCTTGTGCTCCTCCTTGATCTCGTCGCGGGTCATCCGCAGGCGCTTGATGCGCTGGAGGAACTGGGCCGGCACGTCGATCATCGCGATTCCGGCCAGCGCGAGCGCCATCACCAGCACCGCGATCATGAAGGTGAAGCCGACATTGGCGAGCGCTGGGCGGATCTCGCTCGCCGACAGGCCGATCAGCGAGCGCGACTGGCTCATCAGCAGCCAGATGCCGATCGATCCGAGCACGAGCACCTTGGCGACCGACTTGCCGAGCTCGACCAGGCCCTGCGTGCCGAAGATGCGCTTGAGCCCGGACAGCGGATTGAGCTTCGATCCCTTGAAGCCGAGCGCCGCCGGGCGGAAACCGAGCGAGCCGAGCATCGCCGGCGCGCCGATCGCCGCGGCGATGGTGATCGCGAACAGGGCGAACAGCGGCAGGACGACCGCGCCGGCGAGGCGCCAGATCACCGCGCCGGGATCGAAATCGCGCAGGTCCGCGGCGTTGAACGACAGGCCGTCGGTCAGCATGTTCTGCAGCGCCGTCACGGTCATCGGGCCAAGGAAGGCGATCCACAGCGCGCCGCCAAGGACGACAAGCGCGGTGCCGAGCTCGCGCGATTGAAGGACGTCGCCCTTTTCGGCGGCATCCTTCTTCCGTTTCGGAGTTGGTGCCTCTGTCCTTTCCTGGTCGGTATCAGCCATGGCCGAGCGCCAGTTGCCGCGATTCGTCGAGCCCGGCGCGGATCGCACCGAGCACGCTGTCGCCGATCAGCGGGGCGGCGATCGCCATCAGGACGACGCCGGCGAGGAGCGCGGCCGGGAAACCGACCGCGAACAGGTTGAGCTGCGGGGCGGAGCGCGAGAGCATGCCCATCACGATCTGGACGAGGACGATCGAAAAGCCGACCGGCAGCGCGATCGAAAGCCCGGCCGCGAACAGCGTCGACCCGAAATAGACGAGGCCGCGGATCGCCTCGGCCGAAAGCCAGGCGTCACCCGGCGGCAGCGCGCGATAGCTTTCGACGATCGAGGTCGCGAGCGCGAGATGCCCACCCACCGAGAGGAAGAGCAGGGTGCCGAAGATCGAGAGGAATTGCGACAGGACCGGGTTGGACTGGCCGTTGGTCGGATCGACCATCGCGGCATAGCCGAGGCCCATGGTATTGCCGATCAGCTCGCCGCCGACGAGCGCCGCGGAAAAGCCGATCTGGACGGCGAAGCCGATCGCCAGGCCCGCCATCACCTCGCCGGCGACGAGCATCACCCCGTCGATCGAGGCGAGGCCGTCGGCCGGCAGGTGGAACTGGGCCGCGCCGAGGCCGGGAATGCCGATCGCAAGCGCGATCACCAGCCGCAGCTGGACCGGGACGAACGGGGCGCTGAAGATCGGCGCGGCGAGAAAGGCGGCGCCCGGGCGGATCATCGCGACCATCCACAGCCACAGCGTCGCCTCGACCCCGGTGAACCCCGCCGGCATCATCGCGTGATCTCTGGGATCCGGGCGAAGACGTCCTGGGTGAAATCGGCGACCAGCATCATGATCGATCCGCCGAACAGGGCGAGGCAGATGGCGATCACGATCAGCTTGGGCACGAAGGTCAGCGTCTGCTCGTTGATCGAGGTCGCCGCCTGGATCATGCCGACGACGAGGCCGACGATCAGCGCCGGGATCAGGATCGGCGCGCAGGCCAAAGCGAGGATCCACAGCGTCTGCTGCGCCACGCCGATGAAATAATCGGGCGTGTCCATCGCCTCAGGTCCCGAACGATGCGGCGAGCGAGCCCATCGTCAGCGCCCAGCCGTCGACAAGGACGAAGAGGAGCAGCTTGAAGGGCATCGACACGATCGTCGGCGACAGCATCATCATGCCCAGCGCCATCAGGGTCGAGGAGACGACGATGTCGATGATGAGGAAGGGCAGGAAAATGAGGAAGCCGATCTCGAACGCCGTCTTCAGCTCGCTGGTCACATAGGCCGGCAGCAGGATCGAGAAGGGCACCGCCTCGCGCGAGGCGAAGCGCTGCACGCCGGCCATGTTCGCGAACAGCCTCAGATCGGTCTCGCGGGTCTGGCGGATCATGAAGCCGTGGAGCGCGGTCCCCGATCGCGACACCGCTTCCTCGATGCTGATCTGGCCGTTGCCATAGGGGGTGTAGGCCGTCGCGTTGATCTGCTCCACCACCGGCCGCATCACGAACAGCGAGAGGAACAGGGCAAGGCCGACGAGGACCTGGTTGGGCGGGGTCTGCTGGAGCCCGATCGCCTGGCGAAGGATCGACAGCACGATGATGATCCGCGTGAAGCTGGTCATCATCAGAAGGATCGACGGCAGCACCGTCAGCAGGCTCATCAGCAGCAGGATCTGCAGCGAGAGCGAGAGCGGACGGCCATTGCCGGCAATGGTGCTCATCGCCCGGTCGAGCGCGCCGGGCTGTCCGGCGGCGGCAGGCGCGGCGGCTGCGGCCGGCGCGGCTGCGGCCGGGGCGGCGGCCTGGGCATTGGCGATGCCGGGCAGTGCGACGAGGAGGATGGCGGCGATCGCGAGCAGGATCAGCGCGATCCGCATGCGCTTCGCCGGGGCGGCGGCCTCAACCATTGGCGCCGGCCTCCGCCGGGCTTTCGGAGACGAGCTGGACGCCGGCGCGGGAGACGGCGACGAGCAGATGCTTGCCGCCGAATTCGACCACCGCCAGCCGCCCGGTCGCGCCGAGCGGCAGCGCGTCGACGAGCTTCACCGCCCGCTCGCGCTGGCCGAAGCTCATGCCGCCCTGCGCCTTGCGCCACAGCCAGAGCGCGCCGAAGGCGAGCCCCGCGACCAGCGGCACGAGGACGATCAGCTTCAGGATATAGGCCGTCATCATTGGCGGCGCTCGACTCCGCCGGCCGCGGACGCCTCGGCGGCCACGACCTCGACCACGCGGATGCCGAAGCGGCCGTTCACGGTCACAACCTCGCCCTTGGCGATCAGGGTGCCGTTGGCCATGATGTCGAGCAGCTCGTGGCTCTGCCGATCGAGCTCGACGACGCTGCCTTCCGACAGCTCCATCAGCTCCGACAGCTTCAGCGCCGTGCTGCCGACCTCGACCGAGAGCCGGACCGGAATATCGGCGAGCATGCCGAAATTTCGCCTGCCCAGAACCGCCGCGTCCACGGCCTTGCCCTCGGCGATTTCCTGACCCTCCTTCACGATGCTGACCTCCTCGTTTCAATTCGTTCGACCCGGAGCGCGGCGCGCCCGTCATGTTCGCCGATGGTGCCCACCGCGATCTTGCGCCCCTCGACGAGGAGCGGGACCAGCGAGGGCAGGGTGACGGGGATCACGTCCCCGACCTGGAGCTGCATCAGCTCCGAAAAGGTGAGCTCCGGCCGCGCGAGCACGGTGCGCGCCGGGAACCTGATCTCGCCGACGGCGGCGGCGAGCCGGTCGTGCCATTCGCCCGCGGGCGGCGGCGTGTCGTCGTGCGAGCGCAGGAGCTCCTGCTCGACCGAGCGGAGCGCCGAGACCGGATAGACGATTTCGACCTGGGCTTCCTTGCCGGGCCAGGGGGTGATGGTGAAGCGCGTCACCGCCACCGGCTCGTCCGGTCGGACGAGGGCGGCGAAGGCGACATTGGTCTCGCGTGCGCGAAGGCTGGCCTTGACCGGCACGATCTCGGACCAGACCGACGACAGCGCCTCGATCAATTGCTCGGTGAGCCGCGCGAGGAGGCTTTCCTCGGTCGCGGTGAATTCGCGCGCGCGGTTCGCCGGGATGTCGCCCGTGCCGCCGTAGCGGGCGTCGACGAGGCGCGAGATCAGCGCCGGCTCGATCGCCAGCAGGATCGCGCCCTTGAGCGGCTTGAACGCATAGAGGCTGAGGCTGACGAACTCGGCCTGTTCGGCCTGCCAGTCGCCATAATTGCGGATGTAGGCGGGATCGGCGACGATTTTCGGCTTCGCGCGCGCGAACGGCTCGATCACGGCGCGAAGCTTCTTCACCATCCGCTCCCCGATCCGGTCGAGCGCGGGCAGGGCCGACATCGGCCGACCGCCGTCTCCGCCGAAGGCGAAGGCGCGCGCGCCGCCGGCGGCGGTGCCGCCGGCCGACGCGCCCGGCGCCTCGCTCATCAGGGCCGAGATTTCTTCACCGGAGAGGGTCGTCTTGTCGGTCATTGGGTAACGAAGCTCGTGAAGTACACGTCGTCGATACCGCCGAACCCTTCCCGAATGGTTAACGCGTTGTTTATCGCGTTCTTTAATTCCTCGCGCAGCGCCTCCTTGCCCTGCAGCGTGGTGACGGCCACCGGATCCTGCTGCGAAAGCACCAGCAGGATCGCCGATCGCACGGCCATGTCGTGGGTGTGGAGATTTTCGACGACATGCTCGTCATAATAGGTCGACACGCCGATCCCGACCTGCAGGAAGGCGTCGCCGCCGCGCAGGTTGGAGGTGAAATTCCCCTCCAGCGGAACATAGGTCGCCTTGAACACGCGCGGATCGACGCGGCCGTGGCGCGCCCGTTCGCGCGCGACCGCCGCGGTCGCCTCGCTGACGCCGTCGCGCACGACGAGGTGCGGCATGTTGGGATCCTCCTCCGCCGCCTCGCCGCCGCGGTGAAACGGGCCAAGGCCCATCGCGTAGAGCCCGCCGGCAAAGCCGCCGCCGCCGACCACGATCAGGCCCAGGAGCAGGACCAGGATTTTCTTCGTCTTGCCGGCCTTCTTCTTGGCCGGGGCATTGGCCTCGTTGCTGTCGCTCATCTCGATTTCCTTTATGCGTAGCGTTCGCCGCGACCGCGGCGGGATTGGCCCTCTGGCTCGACGCGGTCGGCCGCATCGGGCGCGGTTCTCACGAAGACAGGCTCCCGGGCCGCCTCGTGGCGGCGCGGGTCGCTGGACGCTTGCCCGCCGGAACCGCCGGCGAGATCGACATGGGTTTCGGCGATGCGGACGCCCTGGGCGCGCGCTTCGGCGACAAGCTTCGGCTGCGCGTCGGCGATCACGGCACGCGCCGCCTCCGTCTCGACGGTCAGGCGCACCGATGTGCCGCGCTCGCCCTGGGACAGCTCGACGCGCATCTGGCCGAGCGTCTCGGGATGGAGCTTGAATCGCATCGGGCCGTCCGCGTCGGCGCTGCTCGCGATGTCGCGGGCCAGCCGATCGAGCCACAGGCTGTCGCGGGCGAGATCGAGCTGGTGGCCCATCACCCGCTCGGCGATCGGCGCCTCCGCGCGGTTGTCGGGCCCGCCGGCCGGCCGCGCCGGATCGGGCCCACGCTCGGCGAGCGTGCCGAGGGCGGCCTGAAGCGCGGTGAACGGATTGGGCGCCGTCGGTTGCGGCGCGGCCTGCGCGGCCTGCGCGGGCTTCTCGGCCTCGGCGAGTGCCGGCGCGGCCGGGGCCGATTCGACCTTCGGCGCTGTGTCGCGCGCGTGGAGGACCGGCGCGGATGGCAGCGGCGGTGGCCCGGCCGGTTTGGGATCGGCGTCCTTGATCTTCCCGGCCTCCGCATTCGCCCTCGGCGCGATCTTTTCGGCCGTTTTGGCGGGCGGCGCGTCGCCGGACACGGCCGCCTCGATCGGCGCCTGCGTCTCGGCGGACGCGGCGGGCTCTGGTGCGGTGACGGTCGCCGGCAGCGGCGCGGCAAGGATGGGCGCCTGGGGCGCGGCCGCAATTTCCACCCGGCCCGGATGGCCGCTCGCCCTCATGGGGCGGCCGTCCACGCGCGGGGAAGCCTTGGCGTCCGGCTCGGCGGGGATATCGCTCGGCGGCGGCGGCGCGGCCGGCGTCACCTGGACGGGCGTGACGATGACCGGGGCCGCGTTCTGCGCCTCGATCAGCGGCACGAGATCGTCCGGCGCGACGCTGTCGTCGGCCCCGGATCCAGCCTTCTCGTCGGAATCGTCGGTCGGCGCCGGCGATGCATCCGCCTCGCCCGCGGTTGCGGTCGGCGTGCGGCCGCCGGCCAGCGCCTCGCGGAGCGCCGCGAGGAGCGTGGCCGCGGCGCCGGGTGCCGGCGCCTGCGCCGGCGCGTCGGCGGCCTTGGGCGCGCCGATCGCGAGCAGGGTCGCGAAGGGCGAGTTGGCGGTGCCCGCCTCGCCGTCGGCCGGTGCCTTGCCCTCGCCGGCAGGGATGCCCGCCGTGGGCCGCATGTTCGGAACCGAAGCCATCACATCGTCTCTCCATCGCTGAGGCGGGTGCGCGGGCGGCCGCTTCGCAGCGGCCGGCGCTCGGCGAGCGCCACCGCGGCGTCGATCGCTGCCTTTTGAAGTTTCTCGGCGCTCTCCTGCTCGCGCCGCGCCGAAATCCGCTCGCTCTCGCGGGCGATCGCGACGCTGCGCGCGCTGTCGATCGATCGGCCGAGGCCGATCCGCGCGGAATCGAGCCGCATCGCGAGCTCGCCGAGCTGGGCGAGGGTGGCGCCGGTGCTCGGCCCCGCGCTCGGCCTCAGCTCGCCGCGCATCCGGGCGAGCTTTTCCTGATTGCTTTCAAGCAACTGCACCTGGCCCGCCGCCTTGGCCGCGGCCGATGCGGCAAGCCCGTGCTGGATGCGCCGGACCCGCGCGATGCGCGCGCGCTGCTGGATTGCGTTCTTCATTTCATCAGCTCCTGGAGGGCGGCGACCGATTCATCGAAGCCGATCCGCTCCTTCGGGGTCTGCTTCAGGAAATCGAGCAGCTCGGGCCGGCGCACGATCGCCTCGTCGATCATCGGATCGCCGCCGGCGGCATAGGCGCCCATCAGGATGAGATCGCGATTCTCCTCGAACACCGACCACAGCCGACGAAAGCCCGCCGCCGCGGCGGCATGGGCCGGGGTCACGATGTCCGCCATGACGCGGCTCAGCGAACGGCCGACGTCGATCGCCGGATAGACCGATTGCTCGGCCAGGCTGCGCGACAGGATGATGTGGCCATCGACGATCGCGCGCGCCGCATCGACGATTGGGTCGTCCGTATCGTCGCCGTCGGCCAGCACGGTGTAGAGCGCGGTGATCGATCCGCCGGTCCGCGCATCGGCGCCGGCGCGCTCCACCAGGCGCGGGATGAGGCCGAGCGCGGAGGGCGGATAGCCCTTCACCGTCGGCGGCTCGCCGAGCGACAGGCCGATCTCGCGCTGCGCGTGCGCGACGCGGGTGAGGCTGTCGATCAGCAGCAGGACCTTGAGCCCGCGTGCGCGGAAATCCTCGGCGATGGCGGTCGCGCGCATCGCCGCGCGAAGGCGCAGCAAGGGGGCATGATCGGCCGGCACGGCGACGACGACCGACTTCGATCGGACGTCCGGCGGCAATTTGGTGGCGAGGAAATCGGAGACTTCGCGGCTGCGCTCGCCGATCAGGCCGACGACGATCACGTCGGCTTCCGCGCCGGCGATCATCTGGCCCATCAGCACCGATTTGCCGACGCCGGATCCGGCGACGATGGCGATGCGCTGGCCGACGCCGGCGGTCAGCAGGGCATTGACTGCCCGCACGCCGATATCGAACGGGGTCAGCACTCGCGCGCGATCCAGCGGATTGCCGCGGCGGCCGGCGAGCGGCCATTTGTCGGCGGCGCCGATCGGCCCCAGGCCGTCGAGCGGCTGCCCGAGCCCGTCGACGACGCGGCCGAGCAGGGCCGGGCCGACTTCGCACAGGCTGCCGCTGGCATCGGGCTCGACCCGCGCGCCATTGGCGTAGGCGGCCTCGCCGTCGAGCGCCATCAGGAGCGTGCGCTCGCCGCGGAAGCCGACCACTTCGGCGCGCGCGACATGGCCGTCGGCGGTGGCGACCCGCGCGCCCGATCCGATCGGTCGGGACAGGCCGGTCGCCTCCAGCATCAGGCCGTCATAGGCGGCGAGCCGGCCGACCCGGCGCGGGCCGTCGGCGCCGGCATGGACCGGCTCCAGAAGATCGCGGGCCAGGGCGGCGAGCCGGCTCATTTCGGCGCCGCCATCTTGTCCAGCTCCGCGCGCAGCCGCTCCAGGCGCACGGCCGGGCCGTCCTCGATCCAGCCATGGCCGGTTTCGAGCACGACCGTGCCGCGCTGGAGCGTCGCGTCCGGGGCGATCTCGATGTCGAGCGCGGCCGGCGCGAGCAGCTCGGCGTCGTCGGGATGGACGCGCAGCTTCGATGGCTCGACATTCTCGCCGATCAGCGCGGCGGCTTCCCTCGCCCGCGCCAGCAGGGTCATCGGATCGATCTCGACCTGGCCGATCACCTCGCGCACCAGCCGGTCCACCGTCTCGGCGAGCAACAAAGCGAGCGCATTGGTCGGCTCGGGCCGAAGCACCTCGAGCGATTCGGCAAGCCGCGCCATCGCGTCGCGCTCGGCCGCATATTCGAGCCCGGCGACCCGGCGGCCCTCGGCGATACCGAGCTCATAGGGATCGGCCGGGGTGTGGACCGGCTCGGGCTCGGCGGCAAAGCCGCCCGGCTCGAAATCGTTGGTCGGCCCGGGCGCGGCGTCGCGCGGCCGGAACGCGCTTTCGCTCCGGCTGAGGACGAAGCCGCCGACGCTCGCCGCGGCACTGGTGGTTCCGCCGCGCAGGACCCTAGACATAATCTTCCCCGCGTCCGGCGAGCATGATCGTCCCGGCGTCGGCGAGGCGGCGCGCCATCGCGAGCACTTCCTTCTGCGCGTCCTGGACCTCGGCGAGGCGCATCGGGCCGCGCGCCTCCATCTCGTCCTTGATCGAATCGGCGGCGCGGCTCGACATGCAGCCGAACATCTTGTCCTTGAGCCGCTCGTCGGCGCCCTTGAGCGCAACGATCAGCACCTCGTTGTCGACATTCCGCAGCAGGATGCCGAGATTCTTCTCGTCGAGGTCCATGAGGTCCTCGAAGATGAACATCTCGTCCTCGATCCGCTGGGCAAGGTTCTTGTCGATCTTGCCGAGCGTGCGGATGATCCGCTGCTCCTGGCCGGAGCGCATGTTGTTCATGATCTTGGCCGCCTCGCTCGCGCCGCCGCGCGTCGGCGCGGAGGAGGAGAAGGAGACGCGGCCCACCTCGCGGACCAGGATCCGCTCGAGCTCCTCGAGCGCTTCCGGCGTCACCGATTCGAGCCGCGCGACGCGATAGATCACGTCGGGCTGCATCTCGCTCGGCAGCAGCTGGAGCACGTCGGCCGCGATCGGCGGCTCGAGATGGGCGACCACCAGCGCCGCGATCTGCGGATGCTCCTGCTCGATCAGCGCCGCGATCGTCTTCGCGTCCATCCAGCGCAGCGCCTCGAGCGCGCGGCTGCGGGTCGGCGGGGTGATGCGGGCAAGGACGTTGCCGGCGCGCTCGGCCCCGAGCGCATGTTCCATGACGGCGCGGATGCGCGGGGCGGCGCCGAAGCCGATCGTGGTGCGCGCGCGGGTCTTTTCGAGGAAGGTGTGGAACACCGATTCGACCTGGTCCTCGGTCACGTCGGCGACGCCGAACATGGCCGATCCCAGATGCTGCACCTCATAAGGTTCGAGGTGGCTCAGGATCTCGGCGGCCTCGTTGTCGCCGAGCAGCATCAGCAGGATGGCCGCCGCCTCGCTCCCGTTGGGATCGATCGGCGCGGAATTGGCGCCCAGCGCGGCGGTATCGACGGCTTCCATGTTCCTTACGCTCCCTGCTTGGTGTCGTTGCGGATGAGGTCGCGGACCACGAGCGCGGCGCGGGCCGGATCCTGGCGGACGAAACCGCGGATCAGCGCGGCGCGCGCTTCATAGTCGCGGGTCGCCTCGATCATCTCGAGCGTGACCTTCATGTCGTTTTCGGTGCGCGTGCGCTCGGCCAGCGCGCCGGCGATCTGGCCGCCCATCTCGCCGCGCGCCGACTTGCTCTCCTCGGCGCGCTTGGCGAGCGCGTTGCTCGCCTTCTTGAGCATCGGCCGGCCGATCCCGAACACGACGAGCAGGGCGACCAGGATGGCGGTCGCGTTGCGGACCGCGGGCCAGACCCAGGGCGCCTCGTACCAGCTCGTCGTCGGGGTTTCGCTGGTCGCGAAGGGGCGGGCGTTCAGCGCCACCACGTCGCCGCGCGTCTGATCGAAGCCGACCGCGCCCTTCACCAGCTGCTCCAGCGCCTGCATCTCCTGCGCGCTGCGCGGCCGGCCGGTGTCGGGATTGCGAAGCGCGATCGCGACGGTGAGGCGCTTCAGCACGCCGGTCTGCTGGCGGGTCACGGAAACCTCGCGGCCGACCGCGAAGTCGCGGTTGACGTTCTCGGTCGTGCGGCCGCCGCCGGCCGCCGGGGCGGGCGCGCCGGCCGGGGTCGGGGTCACCGCGCCGCCGGGCGCCGCCGCGACCTGCGAGGCGGGCGGCGGGGTGTTGGAGAGCGCGCCGGGGATGCCGCCGACCGCGCTTGCGCCGGAGGTGTCGCTGGTCCGCTGGGTCTGCTCGCTGGTGACCGCGCTCGCATTGGCCGGGAAGCCCTCGCGGGTCGACTGCACCTCGGAGAAGTCCATCTCCGCATGGACCTCGGCGGTGAAATTGCCGGCGCCGAGCATCGGCGTCAGCAGGTTTGCGATCGTCTGGCGATAACGATCCTCCACCTGCGCCTGGACGGAAAGCTGCTGCTCGCTCGCCTGGGTGGCGCCGGTGCCGCCGGTGCGCGAGAGGAGCTGGCCGTTCTGGTCGACCACGGACACGTTGTCGGGCGAAAGCCCCGGCACCGAAGAGGCGACGAGATGGACGATCGCCTGCACCTGCGCGTCGGACAGCGAACGGCCGCCCTTCAGCGTCAGCATGACGGAGGCGGAAGGCTGGGCGGCGTCGCGAACGAACACGCTCGGCGCTTCCACCGCGAGATGGACCCGGGCCGACTGGACGGCGTCGATCGCCTCGATCGTGCGGGCGAGATCGAGCTCGCGCGAGGAACGGATGCGCTCGCCCTCGACGGCGCGGCTGGCGCCCATCGGCATGTTGTTCAGCGTATCCTCGCCGCTCGGCCCGCTGCGCGGCAGGCCCTGGCCGGCGAGCAGCATCCGCGCCTGGTAATATTGATCCTCCGGAACGTCGATCGCGCCGGTTGTGCGGTCGATCGTATAGGGGATGTTGGCGGTGCGAAGCGCCTCGACCACCGGCGCCTTTTCCTCGTCGGCAAGGCCGGGGAAGAGCGGGCGGCTGGGCGCCGCGCTCAACATGCTCCAGATCAGGAAGCCGATCGCGAGAAGGGCGACGAAGCCGACGGCCGGCAGGCTCTTGGCCACCGCCGGCTGCGCGATGAAGTTGCGCGCGTTCTGGATGATGCCGTTGGCGCTGAAGCCATTGCCGGCGGGCGCCGCCGCCGGCGCGGGCCGCGCGGCGGGCATCGAAAGATCGGGGGTGGTTGCAAGGTCGCTCATATCACACCGGCATGTTCATGATGTCTTTGTAGGCGGTCAGGAGATGGTTCCTGACCTGCAGCGTCGCTTCGAACCCGAGCGACGCGCGCTGGCGGGCGAGCATCACCGCGGCGATGTCCGTGGTCTCGCCGCGCTCGTAGGATTCGCTCATCGCGTTCGCGCGCGCATCGGCCTCGTTCACCCGGGCGAGCGCGCCGCGCAGCGCCGAGGCGAAGTCGCCGGGCTGGACGGCGCCAGCGCCGCCGGGCGCTCCCGGCGCCGGATTGACGGCGTCCGATCCCGCGGCGCGCTGGAGGGCGCTGTTGCGCTCCAGGATCTGCGCCCGCATGGCCATGAGCCGGCTTGCGTCGATGCCCTGCATCTTTCTTTCTCCTAGGCGGCCGCGGCGCGCATTTCGGCGAGCCGGTAGCGAAGCGTTCGTTCACTGATGCCGAGCCGTTCGGCGGCGCGGCTGCGATGGCCGCCGGTTTCGGCGAGCGCCTCGCGGATCATTTCGGCCTCGGCGGACCGGGCGACCTCGGCGAGCGGGCGCACGCCGGCTTCGGCCGGGGCGCAGCGCACCGGATCGATGGCGAGCGCTTCGGCCTCGATGCGATCCCCGGTGCCGAGCAGCAGCGCGCGCTGGATCACATTGTCGAGCTCGCGCGCATTGCCGGGCCAGCTGTGGCGCATCAGAAGATCGAGCGCCTCGACGGTCGGGAACCTGAACGGGGCGGTCGGGCGGTAATGGCGCAGCAGCAGCGCCGCCGCGATCGCGCGCACGTCGAGCCGGCGCTGGCGCAGCGGCGCGAGCGCGACGGGGACGACGTTCAGCCGCCAGTAGAGATCGGCGCGGAAGCGGCCCCCGGCGACTTCGCCGGCAAGATCGCGATTGGCGCAGGCGACGACCCGGACGTCGACGCTCTCGGCCTTGATCGCGCCGACCGGAAGCACCTCGCGCTCCTGAAGCGCGCGCAGCAGCTTGGCCTGGAGGGCAAGCGGCAGATCGGCGATTTCGTCGAGCAGCAGGGTGCCGCCATTGGCGGCGCGGAACAGGCCCTCGCCGTCCTGGCCGGCGCCGGTGAAGCTGCCCTTGCGATGACCGAAGAGGATCGCCTCGAGCATCGTTTCGGGAAGCGCGGCGCAGTTGACCGCGACGAACGGGCCGGCGGCGCGCGGCGAACAGGCGTGGATCGCGCGCGCGATCCCTTCCTTGCCGGTGCCGGTCTCGCCGAGGATCAGGACGGAGGCGTCGCTTGCGGCGATCCGGCGGACGAACTCCATCAGCCGCGCGCTTTCGGGCTCGCCGCAGGCCGGAAGGCCGGAGGTCCGGACCAGCTCGGCGACCAGCGCATTGCCGAACGCCATGTCGTCATAGCCGAAGCGGATCAGCGTCGGCGCGTCCTCGGCGAGGATCAGCGTCGGATCGGCCTCGGCGAAGTCGACCAGGAGATCGCGGGGCGCGGCCATTCCGGCTTCGCGCGCGGCATAGATGGCGGGGGACGGCGCGGGCGCTTCGCCCGCGTCGAACAAGGTCGGCGCGAGGCCGGCCCCGCTCAGCCAGGTGGCGAGCGCCGGATTGTCCTGTGCGGCTGCCCTGCTCAAAGCGATCATTCGTGCAAACCCCCGAATTCGGTCGCCTGAAAACAAGCAAGGGGCGTGCCAGATCGGCGGCAGACTTTTGCCGCTCTCGCGAGGCTGGGGGCAGGGGGGTTCGGGCGTCGGATCGCCGCCGGTCGCGGCGTCGGAAAACCGACGCGCCAAAAAAGCCGATTAAAGCCCCGTCGGGACCGGCCGTTAATGCTTCACGTGGCAGTCAGGGATCGACCCGGCCGCCCATGATGAGAGTGGGAAAGGAACCCAAGATGACTGTGATCAACACCAACACGTCTGCGCTTCGCGCGCAGAATGCCGGCCGGGTCGCGAACATGGCCCTGTCGCAGGCGATGGAGCGTCTGTCCACGGGCAAGCGCATCAACTCCGCGAAGGACGATGCGGCCGGCCTCGCCATTGCGAGCTCGATGACCTCGCAGATCCGCGGCATGAACCAGGCGATCCGCAATGCCAATGACGGCATCTCGTTCGCCCAGACCGCCGACGGCGCGCTCAACGAAGTCACCAACATGCTCCAGCGTATCCGCGAGCTTGCGGTGCAGAGCGCCAGCGGCACCTACTCCGACGACGACCGCGCCAACCTGCAGGCCGAAGTCGAGCAGCTCGGCGCCCAGATCGACGACATCGTCGCGAACACCAAGTTCAACGGCGTCGCCGTGTTCGGTTCGAGCGACGTGACCGTCAACATTCAGACGGGCTCGGGTTCTTCGGACCAGACCGCGCTGACCGTCACCGGTTTCGACGTTTCGGACGCGACGGCTTCGGACGTCGGCACCGCTTCGGGCGCCAGCACGGCGATGGACGACGTCGATGACGCCCTGAAGGCGGTCGCCACGACCCGCGCCTCGCTCGGCGCCGGCCAGAGCCGCCTCGAGTCGATCGTCAACAACCTCAACAACAATGTCGCCAACCTGTCCGATGCGCGGTCGCGGATCGAGGATGCCGATTTCTCGGCCGAATCGACCAACCTCGCCAAGGCGCAGATCCTGAGCCAGGCGTCGACCGCGATGCTGGCCCAGGCCAATCAGAGCCAGTCGGGCGTGCTCAACCTGCTTCGCTAAGAATAAGCAAAGCCAGCGAAGCGAGGCCCCGGTGCGGATATCCGCACCGGGGCTTCTTTTTTGGTGGGGCATCACGCGGCCTTCTTGAGCGCGGCGCGATCCTTGAGGACGAGCGGCCGGAAGGCGATGGCGAGGAGATAGGGCGTCGCCCCCACATTCTGCGGCGGCGGCGCGAGCAGCAGCGCCTCGGGACCGCAGCGGAAGAGACCGGGCCCTTCCTCGTTCATCCCTTCGCGCACCGGCTGGGCCGGGATCGGCGCGACCGCGATCTCGCGTGAACGTGGCCCGAAGGCCGCGACCGGATGGAAAGCGCATTCGTCGATCTGGACCCAGTCGCAGACCGCGCCGAAATTGATCCCGACCGCGAACCGGCCGGCGCCGACCGGGACGGTCGCGAGATAATAGCCGTCATGCGTGGCATGGGCCTCGACCTCGATCATCGCCTGGCCGCGCGCATCGGCGAGCATCACCGGCAGCGTCAGCGCCGGGCCGCGGAAGTCCGCGTTGCGAAGGTCGAGATCGAAGCGGTTGGCGCCGAGCAGCGCGAGCGCGGTCGGCAGGCCATAAGGCTGGATCTCGCCGGACAGATACATGCGCTCGCCCTGGTGGAGATAGAAAAGCCCGCGCCGGCGCATCCCTTCCGCGGCGCGCTCGACGTCGAGCAGGCGCACGCTGTCCTTCGTGCCAAGGTTGATGTCATGCTCGAACGCTTCGAGCAGGGCGACTTCCTCGGCGCTCGGCATGAACAGCAGCCGGCCGAGCACGCCCGCCGCCATGTGCCGGCGGCAATCCGCATCGTCGGACGCCGGCGGACGTGCCATGCCCGCGCGTGGCTGGCGGGCGAAGGCGATGCAGGCCTCCTGGATGCGATCGCGGATCGCGTTCTGCGCGCTTTTGGTGCCGCCGCCCTTGCGGATCGGATCGCCTTTCGGCCCGTAATCGACGACCGAGCCGCGCGGGCAGGTGCTGAGCTGCTCGATGACCGCGATCGGACCCGACAGCGCGTGGAGCGCGCGCAGGTCATAATGGCGCGCGTCGAGGAAGCCCTTCTTGTCGAGGCCGCTCAATATCTCTTCGCGAAGCAGCAGGTAGCGGCCGGCGACATGAAGGTCGAAGCGCTCGGCGAGCACGGGCGCGAGCTGGTTCTGCGCGGTCCCGTTATAGCCGAGGTCGACGAACAGCACGGCATCGCCGCGCTCCACGCCCGCCGCCCGGAGATGGGCGAACAGGCGGTCGGCGAAGGCGGTCGATCGCGCGACGATCTTTTCGAGCGCGGCGGGCTGGAGCGCGGCGCGGCTGAACGCCTCCTGCGACGTGCCGAGCGCGCGCGCCTCGCTGTCGGTGAGGCCGAGCTGGCGGGCGAGCACGTCGACTCGGCCATGCTTCGCCTGGGTGGCGAGATAGGCGCCGACCGCCGCTTCGCCGGTGAAGGTCGCGCGGCGCGCGGTGAACCGGCTGATCTCTGCGGTGGCGGCCTTCGTGCCGGTCATCGCCTCGAAGACGCGGGCGGGAAGGTGGCCGTCGCGAAGCAGGAAGACGGGCTTCACCGGCCGCCCGGTGCGCGCCGCGATCTCGGCGGCTTCGCCCTGAACCCAGGCGGCGAAGGTCTGGAAGACCGGGCCGAGCACGTCGTGGCCGAGCGTCCAGGCGGCGTCCGTCTCCTCGCGAAGCGCGATCGCCGGGCGGTGCGGCTGATAGGCGGGGACATCGGCGCGGATGCGCCCGTCGATCATCGCGGCCGCCGCCGCCTCGAGCCGCAGCCGCTGTTGCGCGAAATGGTCGAACTGGCGGAAATGCGCGGTCGCCACCCCCAGCCCGGCGGGGGCCTTCTGGTCGGCCTCGGCATTGTCGCCGACGTGGAGCACGGCCCCGGCGGGAACGCCGAGCGCGGCGAGCACCGGCTCGAAAAGGCCCGTCGCCTTGGTTTTGCCGAAGGCGGAGGAGCAGAAGATCCGGTCGATGAGGTTCGCCACCTCGTCGCCGGCCGCCGATGTGATGAGCGCGCGAAGCTGGTCTTCGGCCAGATAGGTGTCGCTGACGACGATCACCTCGAGTCCCCGCGCCTTCGCCGCGCGGATCAGCGCGACGACGGGTGCGAAGGCGAAGGCGTGGCGCGCCTCGGCGGCCAGCTCGGCCGCGATCGCCGCCGCGCGCTCGGCATCGCAGGCCGATGGCATCAGCGTTCGGTAGATATGGTCGATCGTGACCTCAGCCCGCTCCTCGGCGAGCCAGGCGGTCTTGCGCGCCTTGCTTTCGGCGCGGGTGCGGACCCAGCCGCCACCGCCGGCGATCGGCAGATCGGCGAAGATGTCGTGCGGCGCCTCGACGTTGCGCCAGATCAGCGTGTCGAAACAGTCGAGCGACAGCACCCGGATCCCATCGGGCGCGCGATCCAGCAGATTCGGCAGCTCGGCGGCGGTGACCTTCACCTGCATCATTCGTCCCATCCGGAAAGGGCGCCGCGCAGCTTGTCGAGCGCGGCTTTCTTGATCTGGCAGATCCGCGCCGCGCCGACGCCGAGCGTCTGGCCGATCTCGTCGAGGTTCATCTCCTCGACGAAATAGAGCTGCAGCACCATCGCGTCGCGCTCGGGAAGCTGGCGGATGCCGTTGGCGATCGCCTGCTTCAGCCGCTCTCGGTCGATGCGGTCGTCGGCCCGCTCCTCGACATCGGCGAACCACATGGAATGATCGGAATAGACCTCGTCGATCGATTCCTGGTGGACGGCCTGGCTGTCGTCGACGAGCGCGCGATAATCGGCGGCGTCGAGCCCCATTTCGGCAGCCATCTCGTCCTCGGTCGGCGCGCGGCCGAACCGGCCCTCCAGCCGGTGGCGAACGTCGGCAAGCTCGCGCCGCCGCGCCATCGCCGATCGACAGATGAGCGCATGGCGGCGCAGATGATCGATCATCGCGCCGCGGATCCGCAGCGTCGCATAGGTCGCGAAGGCGTGGCCGCGATCCTCGAATCCCTTGGCGGCCTCGACCAGCGCGACCATGCCGATCTGGACGAGATCCTCGATCTCGATCGCGGAGGCGACTCGGCCGTGCACGTGCCAGGCGATCTTGCGGACCAGCGCCATGTGGGCGCGGACCAGCGCATCCGGCGACTGCGCCGGCCGGCGGCCGTAGAGCGGCCCGGGGTCGATGGCGTTAGCAAGCGCCATGCATCGCCTCCATCGTCGCCCGCACGGCGACCGGCGCGGCGGGCGCGATCCGCGCCGCGACGCGGGTCATCGCCTTGCTGGCGCGCGCGCTGGGGAACAGCTCCATGCAGCAGCGCTTGCGGCGCACGGCCTCGCGCACATAGGGATCCTCGGGGATCGACCCGGCATGATCGAGCCGGACGTCCAGGAAGCGCGTGATCACGCTCTCGAAATGGTCGAAGAGGGCGCGGCCGGCCTGATCGCTTTCGACGAGGTTGGTGACGACCGTGAAGTCGGAGACGCCCTGGCCGACGGCGAGCGCCTTGACCAGCGCATAGGCATCCATGAACGCCGTCGGCTCGGGCGCGAGCACGATCAGCGCGCGATCCGCCGCGGCGACCAGCGCCATGCTTTCCGCGCCGATGCCGGCGCCGGTATCGACGATGACATGGTCGTAATCGCCCGCCTCGGTCTCGAGCGCTTTCAGCAGGCGAACGCGCTCGGCCTGTGACAGCGTCGATCCGATGCCGATGCCGCTATGGCCGGCCGCGAGCCCGATGCCGCACGGCCCGGGCACGATGATGTCGGCCAGCTCGCAATGGCGGGCGAGCAGATCGGCAAGGGTCATGCTCGGGTTGAGGCCGAGCAGGATGCCGGCATTGGCGACCCCCATGTCGCAATCGACGAGAAGGGTCCGCGCGCCGGACTTGGCGAGCGCCACCGCGAGGTTGACGGCGACATTGGTCTTGCCGACACCGCCCTTGCCGCTCGTCACCGCGAACATGCGGGCCTTGCCGTTCATCGTCTCGCTCACGCGGGAACCTCCGTTTCAAGCATTGGATGCTGGTTCTCGCCACCGACGACGGCGACGACCTCGACGGGCTTGCCGTCGGGGATTTCAAGGAAGGACAGGACCGGCACGTCCGGCAGGTGCGGGCTCAGCAGCCGCGCCAGCGCCCGCCGGACGATCGGCGAGGTGACGACGGCGAAGCGCCGCCCTTCGCGGAGCAGCGGGCCGGCGACGCCGCCGACCGCCTGGACGATCTTCTGGGCAAGGCCGGGCTCGATCGGATGGACCGCGTCGCGGCCCGTGCGGACGGCCTGGTTGAGCAGGCCTTCGAGACTGCCGTCGAGCGTGACCACCGGCAGCGGCATCTTCACCGGCACGATCGTCTGGACGATGAGCGCGCCGATCCGCTGGCGGACGGCCTCGACGAGCTGGACCGGATCGGTCTCCTCGCGCGCCGCCTCGACCATCGCCTCGGCGATGCGGCGGAAATCCTTGAGCGGCACGCCCTCGCTCAGCAGTGCGCGGCACAGGCCGGCGATGGCGGCGAGCGGCAGCGGCTGCGGCGTCAGGTTGGCGACGAGCTGGGGCGCGCTGTCCTTCAGCGCGTCGAGCAGCTTCTGCGCCTCGTCCATGCCGAACAGGTCGGCGGCGGCGGTCTGGATGATCTGGTTGAGATGGGTCGCCGCGACGGTTGCCGGATCGACCACCGTATAGCCGGCGACCACCGCCTCCGCGCGCTGCGATGGCGGGATCCACACCGCGTCGAGCCCGAAGGTCGGATCCTTGACCTGTCGGCCCTGGATCTTGTCGAGCAGGTCGCCGCTGTCGAGCGCGAGCAGGTCTTCCGGCCAGATCTCGTCCTCGCCGACCACGACGCCCGCGACCGAGATGCGATAGGTGTTGGGGCCGAGGCTGAGCTCGTCGCGCACCCGGACGATCGGCACGACGAAGCCGAGCTCGCGCGAAAGCTGGCGGCGGATGCCCGTGATCCGCGCCATGAGCGGGGCGCCCTTGCGCTCGTCGACCAGGCCGATCAGGCCGAAGCCGAGTTCGAGGCAGAGCGCGGCATCGTCGCTGACCTCGTCCCAGCCGATGAGGTGCGGCGCCGGCGGCGCGGGCGGGGCTTCGACCACCATCGCCCTGGCGTCGGCCGCCTTCTTGAGCTTCCACGCGATCGTCCCGGCGACGGCCGCCGCCGGCAGGATCACGAAATGCGGCATGCCGGGCAGGACGCCGAGAATGGCGAGGATCGCCGCCACCGGGGTCCAGGCCTTGGCCGATCCGAACTGGCTGGTGATCTGGCCCGAAAGATCGAATGGCGAGGAAACGCGGGTGACGATCGCCGCCGCCGCGATCGAGAGCAGCAGCGCCGGCACCTGCGCGACCAGCGCGTCGCCGATCGCGAGCAGGACATAGGTCGAGGCCGCATCCTTCAGCGACAGCGAATGGCTCACCGTGCCGAGGATCAGCCCGCCGATGATGTTGACCATCAGGATCAGCACGCCGGCGATCGCGTCGCCCTTCACGAACTTGGAGGCGCCGTCCATCGATCCGTAGAAATCGGCCTCGGTGGCGACTTCCTGGCGGCGGAACTTGGCTTCTTCGGGGGTCAGCAGGCCGGCATTGAGATCGGCGTCGATCGCCATCTGCTTGCCCGGCATGGCATCGAGGGTGAAGCGCGCCGAGACTTCCGACACGCGGCCGGCGCCCTTGGTGATGACCACCAGGTTGATGATCATCAGGATCATGAAGACGAAGATGCCGACGGCATAATCGCCGCCGATCAGGAAATTGCCGAACGCCTCGATCACATGGCCGGCCGCGTTCGTGCCGGTATGGCCGTTGACCAGGACGACGCGGGCCGATGCGACGTTGAGCGCGAGGCGAAGCAGCGTCGTGAACAGCAGCACCGTCGGAAAGGACGAGAAATCGAGCGGGCGGGCGACGTTCAGCGCCACCATCAGCACCGCAAGGCTGACCATGATGTTGGTGATGAAGCCGACGTCGAGCAGCGCCGCCGGCACCGGCACGACCATCAGCATGACGAGCAGCAGGATCGCGACCGGCAGGATCGCGCCCTTGCCGGCGTTCAGCCACACGCGCCTGTTCAGGGCCATCTGGCTCATCGCTTAACCCCCGATCCCGGCGAGCATGAGATAGGCGAGCCGCGCATATTCGGGCGAAGGGCCGCCGAAGGGCCGCGTCGGATCGGTGCCGAGCCCGGTCGGATCATTGGGGTCGATCCCCAGCGCCGCCATCCGCATCGCCGCCGATTGCGGCGCGGCGGCCTGGGCATAGCGCACCTGCGGCATCGTGCTGCTGCCGCCGCCGATCCGCTCGGCGAAATGCTGGCGGATCTCGGCGAAGCTGCGGGCGCTGCCGTCGCGATTGTAGAAGACCGCGCGATTGGCGCGGGCGGCGGCGGGAAGGAGCGCGGCGGCGGCCGCGTCCGGGTTGGAATCGTGCGCGCGCAGGAAGCGGGTCGCCCCGGCGGCGCCGAGGAAATGGGCGAGGTAGAGATCGACCGGCTCGGCGGCGCGGCCGAGCCGCTGCTCGATATAATCCTTGTTGTCCGACGCATATTCGCCGGCCATGGCGGAAGCGGCCTCGGGCTCGCGCCTGAGATCGAGGATCGCCTGGCGCAGCTGCGGGTCGGAAACGTAGAAATGGCCGTTATGGCCCTGGCGGATCGCGTCGGCCGCCCAGCCGAGGCCGTGCTCGGCGCCGTGGCGCTTCACCGTGCCGAGCCAGGTCTGCTCGATGAACTGGAACAATCCGGTCGCGCTCGACGTGCGGGCGCGCGCATTCGGATTGAAGCCGCTCTCCATCCGCGCCTGATTGAGCAGGTAGGAGAAATCGACGCCGGTGCGCGACGCGGCGAGCTGGATCGCGCTGTTGATCCGGCCCCGCAGGGAGCCTTCGGCAACAGCGCTGTTCGTCGTCGGAATCATGACGCCCCTTTCCATTCAGGGGCATCTCAGCAAATGGCGTGCCAGTTGGCCGCCGCGCGGCGCTTTCGTCAGCGCGCGCCGGCGCGGTAGGTGCCTGGACGGGCGTGGCCGCGCGCCTCGGCGATGCGATCGATCCGCCGGGCGATTCCGTCCGTCAGGAAATTGACGCGGGCCTGGGCGGCGCTGGCCTGGGCCGCGAGCGCGGCGAGCCGGGGCCGGTGGTCGGCATGGGGCGCGGGGGCCTCGGCGCGCAGCGCCTCGACGGCCGCGCGCAAGGCTTCGGCGGCCGCTTCGACGGCCGCCGCGGTGCCGCCGTCGAGGGCGCGGATCATCGCGTCCTGGCAGGCGGCGAGTCGATCGAAGCCAGTCTGGCTCATGCCTCTCGGCGCGGCAGATCGAGCGCGATCATTCGCTCGGCGATCTTGTCGGCATCGACCGGATAGCGGCCGTCGGCGATGGCGGCGCGGATCTCCGCCACCTTGGCCTCGTCGATCGGCGGGCCTTCGGCGACCAGGCTCATGATGGAGCTCTGGACGGCGCCGCCGCCGCGGGTGGTCGCGCCGCCGGTGGAGGTGGTGGCGCTCGTCGCCTCGACGCTGCCACGCGCGGCGCCGATCCGGCCGGGTCCGGTCTTGCCCACTCCCTCGATCATCTCGTTCCCTTTCGCGAGGGCCGAAATACCCTCTCCGGAACCTGATAACGGCCGCGTTAGCATTTAATTAAATCCGGGAAGGGCGATCCGCCCGTCGGGCAGGACTTCGCCGATAAGCGGGGCCGCGCGCTGTTCCATCCGGACGCGGATTCGATCGCCGGCGGCGCCGTCCTGGTCGGCGGTGCCGATCGCGCTGACGGTGAAGCTCGCGCTGCGGGCGACGACGGTGACCTGGTCGCCGCGGCGGATGATCGGCGCGGCGCGAACCGGTGCCGAGGCGGGCGTCGCGTGCGGCGCCTGCGTCGATGCGTCGGCGACCAGCGGCACCCGGATCCGCCAGCCACGCGAGGCGCAGCGCACCGCGACCGCGCCCATTGCGGGGGCGTCGACGGTGACGGGCTCGGGGCAGGGCGCGAGCCGCAGCCGGCGGTCGATCGGCTGCCGGGCGCCGCCAGGCTGGCCGATCGCGGCGCCGAGGGAGGCAGCGACCTGCACGTCGAGATTGTCCAGATTCTCGAAGCCCTGTGCCCCGGCCGCCGCGGGAATCGCGGCCGCCAGCAGGGCGAGGCGTCGGAAAATTGGCGTCATTGCATGCACTCCAGCCATTTCGGCGGAGTCCAAGCAATGGCCGTGCCAAGCCGCGCCTAGCGCCGGGAAACCACGATCCGCTGGTCGCCCGGCCCGGCCGCTTCATCGAAGGACACGGCGATGGCGCGCTCGTCCAGCCCGGCGGCGCGCAAGGCGCGGGAGACCGCGACGCTGCGCGCGGCGGCGAGCTCGAACCGGTCGAGCCGGCCGCCGCCCTCGCCAAGGCCCCGGCTCGAGACACGGACGTTGCCGCCGCGAAGTTGCGGGACAAGGGCGGCGATCCGGGCGCGGCCGGCCTCGGTCAGCCGCGCCTCGCCCGGCTCGAACAGGCTGGCGGCGTCGAGTTCGGCCGTCGGGACGGGGCCGGCCGCGGCCCCGGGCGCCGCGCCGGCGCTCCCGGTCGGCCGCGCGGCCTCGACGGCGTGCAGGAAGACGAAGCAGCCGAGCAGGAGCAGCAGCAGATCGGCGAAGCTGATCGCCCAGCGCGCGGAGACGGCGTCCTTCATGCGCTTTGCGCGAAGCGCCGGCTGCGCCACTGCCGGATCGCGTCATCCTCCTGGCGCGCGAGGATTTCGAGCCGGCCGATGACGCGCTCCTGCCAATGCAGCTCCGCACGCGACAAACGCTCGAGCCGCGCCGCGATGGGGCCGGCGATCACGAAGGCGATGAACAGGCCGTAGAGCGTCGTCAGCATCGCCGTCGCCATCGCCGGCCCCATCGCCGCGACGTCGTGCATCCGCGCGAACATCGCGACGAGCCCGAAGACCGTGCCGATCATGCCCATCGCCGGGCCGATCTCGCTCGCCGATCGCCACAACCGGATCGCGCCCTCGTGCCGGGCCCGGCGATCGTCCAGATCATCGCGCGCCCAGGCGGCGAACGTCTCGCTGCCGTCGGCCTCGGCGAGGCGGCAGGCGGCGCGGCGCACGAAATCGACCGGCGTCTTCACGCGGTCGGCGCAGACGATGCCTTTATATTCGGAAATGCGCTGGATCTGGCGCACGGCGCGCTCGGCGGTGCGGCCGTCCTCTTCGGGCCGGGCGCGAAGCAGCGGGCGCAAGGCGGCGATCGCGCGCCGGGCGTCCGCGGCGGTCGCCTGGACGATGACGGCGAGGCCGGTGCCGCCGAAGACGAGGAGGAAGGCGACGGGATCGAAGAAACGCTCGAACAGGCCCGACATCCCGATCCTCCCCGCACCGGCAAGAAAGTGCCGGCCCCGGCAAAAACTTGCCGGTCCTCACACGAAACACGCTTCGGCAGGGGCGCACGGCCAGCGCGCAACGAGTTGGCACGATCATTGCGTGTGTCGGGCCGGACGCCCCTGCCTGTCAGAATAACGACGGGTGCGGGCGAAGCTTTAGGAGGTTTCGATGGCCCAGGGCGACAGCCTGTTCGGCATCCACGGCACCGCGCTGGCGCTGCGTTCGCAGCGCCTGTCGCTGCTCGCATCGAACATCGCCAACGCCGCGACGCCCGGTTACCAGGCGCGCGACATCGATTTCAATTCGGCGCTCGACATGGCCCAGCGCGGCTATGGCGCCGATCGGGCGGCGTCCCAGTCCGTCCAGTACCGGATTCCGACCGAGGCCTCGATGGACGGCAACACGGTCGAGCTTTCCACCGAACAGACGCTCTTCGCGGAGAATGCGGTCCAGTACCGCACGACGCTGGCCTTCCTCGAAGGCCGCATCTCCACGATCCGGCGCGCGCTCAAGGGGGACTAGGATGAGCAGTCCGATGAACGTCTTCGATATCGCCGGGCGCGCCATGTCGGCGCAGCTGATGCGATTGAACGCGACCGCATCGAACCTGGCCAATGCCGGCTCGGTCTCGGGCAGCCGCGAGACCGCCTTTCGCGCGCTTCGGCCCGTCTTCCGCACCGTCGAGGACAGCCCCGGCGTCGCCACCGTCCAGGTCGACCGCGTCGTCCAGGCCAATATCGAGCCGACCCGCCGCCACGATCCCAATCATCCGCTCGCGGATGCCAATGGCGACGTATGGGACGCCGGCGTCGATCAGTCGGCCGAGCTCATCGATATGGTCGAGGCCGCTCGCCAGTACCAGAACAACGTCCAGGTCCTCCAGACCGCCAAGACCCTCACCCTCGACACATTGAAGCTCGGACAATGACCAGCACGGACACCAGCAATTCGCTCGGGTCGCTCACCGATCCGACCAGCGCCTCGACGACGGTCAATTCGTCGGCGATGTCGCAGCTCAACCAGAACGATTTCCTGCGGCTGATGACGACCCAGCTCACCACCCAGGATCCGTTCAATCCGGTCGACAACACGCAGATGGTCGCCCAGATGGCGCAATTCTCGCAGGTCGCCGGCATCGCGCAGATGAACCAGAGCCTGCAGCAGCTCGTGACCTCCATGGGCGGCAATCGCATTTCCGATGCGGCGAGCTGGATCGGCCGGTCGATGCTCGTCCAGTCCGACATCGCGACGCCGCTCAGGGACGGCAGCTATTCCGGCGCGGTCAGCCTTCCCAACGGCGCCGACAGCGTCACGATCAACTTCGTCGACGCCAACGGCCAGGTCGTCCACAGCCAGAGCGCGACCGATCAGGTCGCCGGCACCATGCCCTTCGCATGGGACGGCAAGGACGATGACGGCAATGTCGTCGCGACCGGCCCGCTCTCGATCCAGGTCGTCGCTCGGGTGAACGGACAGAACACCTCGCCGGCCACCGCCACCTGGACATCGATCGCCGGCATCCAGTCGCCCGCCAATGGCGGCGCCACCCAGCTCGTCACCGGGCTCGGCATCCTTTCACCCGAAGACGCGATCCGTCTCGCCTGACCGATTACCAAAGGAGCATCCGACATGTCCTTCTACACCTCGCTCTCCGGCCTTCGCGGCGCGCAGACCGATCTTTCGGTCATTTCGAACAACATCGCGAATGTCGGCTCGATCGGCTTCAAGCGCAGCCGCGCCGAATTCGGCGACATCATGCCGCCGTCGACGACGACCGCGGGCCAGGGCACGCGGCTCAAGTCGATCGAGCAGCAGTTCACGCAGGGCGGCTTCGAAACCTCTGAGCGCGAGCTCGATCTCGCCATTTCGGGCACCGGCTTCTTCGTCACGCGCGACGCGCTGACCGCCGGCTCGACCTATTTCTCGCGCAACGGTTCGCTGAAGGTGGACGGCCAGCGCTACCTGGTCGATTCGAACGGCGGCTACATCCAGGTGCTGCCGGTCGATACCGAGGGCAACATCACGGCGACCGGCCTTGGCGCCGCCCGCAACATCCAGCTTCCGCTGACCTCGGGCACGCCGCGCGCGACCTCGCTGCTCAGCCTCGGCGTCAGCCTGCCGCAGACCGCGGACAAGCCCGATACGCGCGCCGTCTACAATCCGGGTCACCCCTACACGTTCGACCGGCTCGACGCGAACAGCTACAATTTCTCGCAGCAGACCACGGTCTATGACAGCGAGGGCAACGCCCAGGCGGCGACGCTCTATTTCGTGCGAACGGGATCGACCACCGCCGGCGACGCCGCCGACACGTGGGATGTCCACCTGTTCGTCGGCAACGAGGAAGCCTCGGCGAGCGGCTCGACCCCGGTCGTCCCGCTCCAGCTCACCTTCGATGCCAGCGGCAACCTCACCTCGCCGACGACCTCGACGACATTCAGCTCCGTCCTGCCGTCGGGCGCCTCGGCGCCGATCGCGCTGACGGTCGATCTCGGCACCGCGACCCACCAGGGCCCGGGCACCTTCTCGGTCGATTCGGTGAACCAGGACGGCGTCGCCTCGGCCAAGTTCAGCGACGTTTCGATCGGCGAGGATGGGCTCATCACCGCGGTCTTCTCCGATGGCAGCACGCAGGCGCTCGGCAAGCTCATCATCGCCAATTTCTCCAACCCGGCGGGTCTTCGCCAGCAGGGCGACGGCCGCTGGACCATCACCGGGGACAGCGGCGCTGCGATCATCGGCCAGGCCGGCAATGACGGCTTCGGCCGCATCCAGACCGGCGCGCTCGAACAGTCGAACGTCGACGTGACCGAAGAGCTCGTCTCGCTGATCGCGGCGCAGCGCAATTTCCAGGCGAATGCCAAGGCGCTCGAGACCGCGAACACGATGACCGATTCGATCATCAACCTGCGCTGAGGATGAAAAGGGACCGCTGACCGATGGACCGGATCGTCCATACCTCGCTCTCGGCGCTTCGCGCCGCGATGGCTGCCCAGACGGCGACGGCGCACAACCTCGCCAACGCCAACACGCCGGGCTTCCGCGCGGACATGGCGTCGGCGCGTGCCCTGTGGATCCGGGGCGCGGGCCTGGAGGCGCGCGCGCCGGCTTCGGAAGAGGTCGTCGCCGCCGACATGAATGCGGGCGAGATCCATTCCACTGGGCGCGGCCTCGACGTCGCCATGCAGGGCGATGCGATGCTCACCGTCCAGGCGGCGAATGGCGAGGAGGCCTATTCCCGCCGCGGCGATCTGCAGCTCAACGATTCCGGGCTGCTCACCACCGGCGACGGCCATCCCGTGCTCGGCGATTCCGGGCCGATCACCTTGCCGCCCGCCGATTCGATGCGGATCGCCGAGGACGGCACGATCTGGATCGTCCCGCCCGGCGGCGATCCGGGCCAGCCCCAGCAGGTGGACCGGCTGAAGCTGGTCTCGCCCGCCGGCTCGCAGATCGTGAAGGGCGTCGACAATCTGTTCCGCGTGCCTAATGGCGGCGCGCTTCCGTCCGATCCCGGGGCGCGGCTCACCGCCGGCAGCCTCGAAGGATCGAACGTCCAGACCAGCCAGGCGCTGATCGACATGATCCAGGCGAGCCGCGCCTGGGATACGCAGCTCAAGCTGATTTCCACGGCCCGCGACATGGATACCGCGGCCACGGATCTCATGCGGCTGCCCGGATAGGTTCAAGGAGAAGGACTATGAGCACCGCCGCCCTCGACGTCGCCCGCACCGGGCTCGACGCACAGGACCAGCGCATGCGCGTCATCGCCAACAATCTGGCGAACGTGAACACGACCGGGTTCAAGCGCGACCGCGCCGAATTCCAGACGCTGGCCTATCAGCTGATGACCGCGGCCGGCGCCAATTCGGCCGGCGACAATCGCTATGCGGTCGGCCTCAACCTCGGCACCGGCGTGCGGATGACCGGCACCTCGCGCGAGGTGACGCAGGGCACGATGAACAATACCGGCAACCCGCTCGACATGGCGATCGAGGGCGAGGGCTATTTCCAGGTGACGCGCCCGGACGGCACCCTTGCCTATACCCGCGCCGGCAATTTCCATCTCTCGCCGGAAGGCAAGATCGTCACCTCCGACGGCATGCCGCTCCAGCCGGAAATCCAGATCCCGGACAATGCCCAGTCGATCACGATCGGCGCCGACGGCACGGTTTCGGTGACGCTGCCCGGACAGGCGGATCCGAGCCAGGTCGGCAAGATCGACATCTCGCGCTTCGCCAATCCGGCGGGCCTGCAGGCGATCGGCAACAATCTCTACATGGAGACCGCGGCCAGCGGCACCGCCCAGACCGGCGGCGCGACCGAGGAAGGCCGCGGCGCGATCCGCCAGTCCACGCTCGAGGCGTCCAACGTCAACGTCGTCCAGGAGCTGGTCGACATGATCGAGACGCAGCGCGCCTATGAGGTCAATTCGAAGATGATCCAGTCGACCGACGAGATGCTGCGCAATGCGAACCAGCAGATCTAAGATGCGCCGCGCCGCTCTTCTCGCCTGCGCCGCCGTGCTGCTCACCGCCGCGCATCGGCCGCGCGTGCCGGAACCGGATTATCATCCGGTGCTCCCGGTCGCGCCGCCGCCGCCGCCCGCGAACGGATCGATCTTCCAGGCCTCGCAGGGCTTCACCCCGCTGACGAGCGGCGCCCGCGCCGGCGCCGTCGGCGACGTGCTGACGATCACCCTCGTCGAGCGCACCCAGGGGCAGAGCACGACGACGTCGCAGACCGCCCACACGGGCAGCATCGGCCTCACCCCGCCGAGCACCGGCCCCCTGTCGCTCTTCTCCCCGACCGACGCGTCGGCCGGCGGCAATTCGACCTTCCAGGGGAGCGGTCAGACCGCCCAGGCGAACAGCCTTGTCGGCGAGATCAGCGTCACCGTGGCGGAGGTGCTCCCGAACGGATCGCTGGTCGTTCGCGGCGAAAAGCAGCTTCGGATCAATCGCGGCAACGAATCGATCCGCCTGTCGGGTATCGTCCGCCCGTCGGACATCGGCCCGGACAATCGCGTGCCATCGACGCGTATCGCCAACGCGCGGATCGATTATGTCGGCCGCGGCGAGATCAGCCGCGCCAGCCGCCAGGGCTGGCTGCAGCGCTTCTTCACCATGCTCAGCCCGTTCTGAGGAACCCCGCCATGATCCGTCGCCTGCTTCTCGCCCTTGTCCTCTGCCTTGCCGCGGCCTCGCCGGCGGCGGCGCAGATGACGCGCATCAAGGACCTCGGCTCGTTCCAGGGCGTGCGCCCGAACCAGCTCGTCGGCTACGGCATCGTGGTCGGGCTCGCCGGCACCGGCGACGACAATCTCGAATATGCGACGCAGGGGATGAACGGCGTCGCCTCGCGCTTCGGCCTCACGCTGCCGCCCGGCGTCAATCCGGCGCTCAAGAATGCGGCGGCGGTGATGGTGACGGCGGACCTGCCGCCCTTCGCGCGGCCGGGCCAGGTGCTCGACATCACCGTCTCGGCGCTCGGCCGGGCGCGTTCGCTTCGCGGCGGCACGCTGATCCTCACCCCGCTGCGCGGTGCGGACAACCAGATCTACGCGATGGCGCAGGGCAATCTCGCCGTCGGCGGCCTCGGCGTCACCGCGCAGGACGGCAGCCAGGTTTCGGTCAACGTGCCCTCGGCCGGCCGCATCCCGGGCGGCGCCACGGTGGAGCGCGCGGTCGACACCGGCTTCGCGACGGCGCCGGGCCTCGTCTTCAATCTCAGCGAATCCGATTTCACCACCGCGGAACGGGTCGCCAATGCGATCAATTCCGGCCTCGGCCAGCCGATCGCGCGTGCGATCGACGGCGTGTCGATCGCGATCGAGGCGCCCCTGGGGGCGGAGGTCCGCACCTCGCTGATCAGCCGGATCGAGAATCTTCCGGTCCAGCCGGCCGACGCGCCGGCGCGGGTCATCGTCAACGCGCGCACCGGCACGGTCGTGATCAACGGCGCGGTTCGGATCAGCCCGGCGGCGGTCAGCCACGGCCGGCTCACCGTCGCGGTCCAGGAAAATCCCACCGTGGTCCAGCCGGCGCCGCTCAGCAACGGCCGCACCGCCGTCCAGCAGCAGAGCAATATCGAGGTCACCGAGCATCGCTCGCCGATGTTCGAGCTGCCGCAGGGCGCGAGCCTTGCCGACATCGTCCGCGCGGTGAACGCGATCGGCGCGGCGCCGTCCGATCTGGTCGCGATCCTCGAAGCGCTGAAACAGGCGGGCGCGCTGCGCGCCGATCTGGTGATCCTGTGAGCGCGCAGATCGGCCCGGCCTATTCGCTCGCACCGGGGGCCAACGGCCCGATCGGCGCGCAGCAGGACCCGCGCGATCGGCTGCGCACGGCCGCGCAGCAGTTCGAGGCCGTGTTCCTGCGCCAGATGATCGGATCGATGCGCCAGGCCAAGCTGGCCGACAACTGGCTCGACAGCAGCGCCACCGATCAGTTCCAGGAAATGGCCGACGCCCGGCTCGCCGACAGCATGTCGCAGCAGGGGGCGTTCGGCATCGCCCAGATGCTGATCTCGCAGTTCGAACATCAGCTCGGCGGCGGCCAGCCCCAATCGTCCGGCGGCGACACGCGGCCCGGCGCCGACAGCAATGGAGCACGTTCGTGAGCGATCTTCTCGCCATCGGCTCGTCCGGCCTCTCGGCCTATCGCAACGCCCTGTCGGCGGTCGGCGAGAATGTCGCCAATGCCGACACGCCCGGCTATTCGCGGCGCACCGTCAGGATGCAGGCGGTGGACGCCACCGGCAGCATGCCCTTCTACAAGGACCAGGTCGTCTTCGGCGGCGTCGAGACGGTGGGTGTCCAGCGCGCCTGGGACGAGTTCAAGGCGGCGGAAGCGCGCCAGGCCGATTCGGCGGCTGGACGGGCGGACACGCGCCAGCAATGGCTCGGCGCGGTCGAATCCGCGCTCGACGACGGGCCGACCGGGGTCGGCTCCACGCTGACGCGCTTCTTCGCCTCGGCGACGACGCTCGCCGGCGATCCCGGCGATCCGCTCAAGCGCTCGCAGATGTTGACCGCGCTCGAAGATACGACGCGCGCCTTCCGCTCGACCGCCGATTCGCTCTCGCGCGTGTCGGACGGCATTGCGAGCGCCGCGAAGCTCGACGTCGATTCGGTCAACGCCTCGCTCGCCGCGCTCTACAATCTCAACGGGACGATCCGCACCGCATCGCCCGGCAGTTCCGCGCGCGCCTCGCTCGAGGACCAGCGCGACCAGCTGATCGACCAGCTGTCGCAGAAGCTCGACATCACCGCGACGATCAACGGCGACGGCACGGTCAGCCTCAATTCGGCCAGCGCGTCGGGGGTGTCCCTCCTCCAGGGCACAGGCCCGGGCTTCGTCACCATGAATCGGGCGACCGACGGGCGACTCGCCTTCACCCTTTCGATCGGCGGTTCGACGACGCCGCTTCCGGTCGGCAGCGGCACGCTGTCCGGCTATGCCGATACCGCGTCGCAGACCGCGGATCGCCGGGCGCAGCTCGACGCGCTCGGCGCCGATTTCGTCGCGACGATCAACGATTGGCAGGCGGGCGGCATCGACGCCAACGGCAATCCGGGGGCGGACCTGCTCAGCCAGGCCGGCGGCGCGACCACCATGCAGATCGCCGTTGCCGATCCGGCTCTGATCGCCGCCGCCGGCACCGACGGCACCGCCAACGGCAATCTGATCGCGCTCGACGGCGTGCGCGCCTCGGCGGGGCTCGAGGACCGCTGGGGCGGCATCGTCTCGCAGAACGCGCAGGTGCTTGCCTCGGCCAAGTCCGAAGCCGCGGCCGCCGACAGCTGGCGTGATTTCAGCAAGGCCGCGCTCGACGGGGTCAGCGGCGTCGATCTCGATCGCGAGGCCGCCGATCTGCTTCGCTATCAGCAGGCCTACAGCGCCTCGGCCCGGATCATCCAGGTCGCGCGCGAAACCGTCCAGTCCCTGTTCGATGCGCTGCGTTAGGACGTGATACCATGATCAGCGGCACCCGTTACAACCTGACCCTGGAGATCAACCGGCAGCTCTCGCTGGCCCAGCAGATCGCTTATGGCCAGGCGCAGATCTCCACCACGAAACGCCTCCAGGCGCCGTCGGACGACCCGGTCGCCGCCGCGCGGATCGCGCAGATCGGCATCACCCAGGTCAATGAAAGCGCCTGGAACACCAATCTCGCCAATGCCGCGGCCGCCGCGTCGCGCGCCGATACCGCGCTCGGTGCCGTGGAAAATGCGCTGGGCCGCGCCAACGAGCTGATGATCTCGGCCGCGAACGGCACGCTTTCGGCGGCGGACCGCTCGACGATCGCGCTCGAACTGCGCTCGATCGCCGACGAGCTGTCGGCGCTCCAGGTAACCAAGGATTCGCGCGGCAACGATCTCTTCCCGTCGAGCGCGCCGACCCAGATCCCGGTCGGCGACGGCCTGACCATCGCGGCGGTGGGGACCAAGGCGGACATTTTCCAGGTCGATACCTCTTCGGGCCCGCAGGACATGGCCGCGATCATCGGCGCCGCCGCCGATGCGCTCGATGCCAACGATCCGGCGGCGATCGGCCAGTCGCTCGACGATATCGGCGCCGCCGTGCAGCATGCCGCGACCGAGCATGGCAAGCAGGGCGCGCGCGGCAACCGCATCGACCAGTTCATCGACGGCCTCGCCGACAGCGGCCTCCAGCTCAAGGAGGAGCGCTCCGGCCTCGAGGACACCGACGTGACCGCGGTGGTCGCCAAGCTCCAGTCGCAGGAGCTGACGCTTCAGGCGGCACAGGCGGTCTTCGCCAGGGTCAACCAGCACACCCTGTTCGACCTGCTCGGCTAGAGCCGTCCGCGCGCAACGCGAGCCTCCCCGCCCTGCTGGCAGGGGAGGGGGAATTTTCGAACTTCGATGGGACAGGCTCGTGTTCGGCGGATTGGCTGCGTTCGGCCGCCGGGCGTGCGGAGGCACGCAAATCCGCCCGAAATTCCCCGAAATCCGCCGGAAAAATCGGGGTTTATCGGCCGTTAACCGTAAAGTCCGGCCGCCCGCCACCGTTAAATCCCAATAGGCCGGGGGCTTCGCGCCCTCACGCAAGCTTCTACGCGGGGATTCCATGTTCGCAGCGGTTGGCATCATTGTCGTCATTGTCATGGTGTTCGGCGGCTTCATTCTCGGTGGCGGCAGCATCGGCGTCATCGCGCACGCGCTGCCGCTCGAATTCCTCGTCATCGGCGGGGCCGCCGTCGGCTCGACCGTTACCGGCAATTCGCTGAAGGAACTGAAGGCGCTGGGCGGCGGCCTGATCCGCGTCTTCAAGGGCCCGACCTACCAGAAGCGCGATTTCCTCGACGTCATCTTCCTCGTCTCCAAGCTGATGAAGATGCTGCGGACCGACGGCCCGGTCGCGGTCGAGCCGCATATCGAGGATCCGAAGTCGAGCGCGATCTTCGCCGACTATCCAAAGCTCCTCAAGGACGACACGCTCGTCCACCTGATCTGCGACACGCTGCGCCTGGTGGTCGTCTCGTCCGGCACCCTCGATCCCCATGCGGTCGAGGAGGTGATGGACAATGCGATCAAGACCCATCACCACGACGCGATCCGGCCGGCGGCGACGTTGCAGACGCTGGCGGACGCGCTTCCCGCGCTCGGCATCGTCGCGGCAGTGCTCGGCGTCGTGAAGACGATGGCCTCGATCGATCAGCCGCCGGCGATCCTCGGCGAGATGATCGGATCGGCGCTGGTCGGAACTTTCCTCGGCGTCCTGCTCGCCTATGGCTTCGTCGGTCCGTTCGCGAACCGGGCCAAGCAGGTGATCGAAGCCGACGGCGCGATCTACCAGGTCGTCAAGCAGATCGTCATCGCCTCGCTCCACGGCCACCCGCTTCCGCTGGTGATCGAGGCGGCCCGCTCCGGCATCCAGCATTCGAACCAGCCGGCCTTTGCCGACGTGTTCGATGGCATGCGCGGCCGGTAAGGGACCAAACTCATGGCGACCCGCGCCAAACCCGGACGCAACGAGCCCGCGCCGCAGCCGATCATCGTCAAGAAGGTGGTCGAAGCCGCGCACGACGCCCATCACGGCGGCGCGTGGAAGATCGCCTATGCCGATTTCGTGACCGCGATGATGGCCTTCTTCCTGCTCCTGTGGATCATCGGCGCGACCGACGAGAACAAGAAGCGCGGCCTTGCCGATTACTTCACGCCGACCCTGATCGAATATAAGCAGGACAGCGCCGGATCGGATGGCATCCTTGGCGGCGATTCAATCATCTCGGCGGACAATTATCCGCACCGGGCGACCCAGACGGGATCGCGCGCGATCGTGGTCCCGCGCGACGTAACCGGCGGCGTCCGCGAAGGCGAAGCGCCGCGCACCGAGGATCATCAGCGCTTCATGCAGCTGCGCGAGGAGATTCTGCGCCGCATCCAGTCCGATCCGAACCTGCGCCAGCTTCGCAACCATGTCAGCTTCACCGAGGATGACGAGGGCCTTCGGATCGACCTGATGGACGAAGCGGATTTTTCGATGTTCCGGGTGGGCACCGACGTGCTGCTGCCCCAGGCGCGCGCACTGGTCGCGCAGGTGGCGAGCGTCATCCAGGGCGTGCCCAATCAGGTCGTGGTGCGCGGCCACACCGATTCGCTGCCTTATTCGTCGGGCCAGACGATGAACAACTGGATGCTCTCGACCGCGCGGGCGGAAAGCACCCGGGCGGCGCTCCAGTCCTCCGGCGTCCCGGTCACGCGGATCAGCCGCATCGAGGGCGTCGCCGATCGCGAACCGTTCGTCCCGAACGACCGCTACGATCCGCGCAACCGCCGCATCTCGATCACGCTGGCCTGGCGATCGGCCGGAGCGGTGGCCCGGCCCGCGACGAATGGGCCCACGGCGGCCGGTCCCGCGGGCCCGGCGACCGGGAACCCCGTGGTGAGGGCGCATTAACCAATCTTCGCTAGCGTCACCAGGCATAGGCAACCGCGCGGCACGAGGCGAGGGAATGGACAGCCAGGCGCTCTATCGGGACATCGGACGTTTTTTCGCACAGCATGGGCTGTGGCCGACCCCGCAGAACTACGCCCTCGTCTACCAGGTCCTCGTCGACGGCCAGTCGCCCGCCGCGCAGGCGGTCAAGGCGGCGACGAGCGACGGCGTGCGCCTCACCCAGCGCGAGGCGGACCAGATCATGGACACGCACGGCGTCGCGACCGCCGCGGCGCCGCCGCGGCAGGACGCGGCCAGCGCCGCGCTGATCTCGGCGACCCGGCGCCAGGTGGAGGAATTCACCGCGATCGTCGAAGCCTCGCAGGCTCAGGCGAAGAGCTATGGCGAGGATCTCGCCGCCGGCGCCCGCCAGCTCGAGGAATCGGGCGACGCCGATCAGGTCGCGACGCTGATCGGCATCACGCGCGCGATGGTCGAACGCACCCAGCAGGCCGAGCAGCAGCTCGATGCGGCGCGCAGCGAGGCTGAAAATCTCCGCACCAGGCTTGCCGAGGTCTCGGAGGAGGCGCGGTCCGATCCGCTCACCCATCTCCCCAACCGCCGCGCGTTCGAGGAACGCTATGCCCTGCTTCAGCAGGAGAGGATCGAGGTCAGCCTCGCCATTTGCGACGTCGACAAGTTCAAGCGCATCAACGACACCTATGGCCATGGCGTCGGCGATCGGGTGCTTCGCTCAGTCGCCGGGCTGCTGCGCGAATGCTGCGACGGCCATATGGTGGCGCGCCTCGGCGGCGAGGAGTTCGTCGTCCTGTTCGAGCGGATGGAGCCAGGCCAGGCCGCCGCGATCCTCGACGAAGCGCGCGAGACGCTGGCCGAAAAGAAGTTCCGCCTGCGCGAGAATGACGCGCCGATCGGCCAGGTGACCTTCTCCGCCGGCGTCGCGCGCGGCAGCCATCCGCTCGGCACCCCCGCGCTCCAGCGCGCCGACGAACTGCTCTACATCGCCAAGAACGAGGGCCGGAACCGGGTCTGCGTCGAGCCCGCCTGAGCCGTCAGACGGCGGCGGGCGTCATGCCGAGCAATGCCGCAAGGCCGCGGCGCTGCGACAGAAGGTCCGCGAGCGTGTAGCGATCGAGCACCGCCATGAAGGCGGCCAGCGCCTCCTGCATGGCGACGGTCAAGCCGCAGGCTGGCGCGATGATGCAGCCGCCGCATTCGAGCAGGCCGAAGCCCTCCTCGGTATGGCGCACGATCGCGCCGACATTGATCTCGGATGGATCGCGGCCAAGGCGGATGCCGCCGTTGCGCCCGCGCACGCTGGCGACATGGCCCGCGCGGACGAGGTCGTTCACCACCTTCATCAGATGGTTTTGCGAGATGCCGTAGGCCCGGGCGATCTCGCCGATCGCGCACAAGCGATCGGGCCGCGCGCCCAGGTAGAGCAGCACGCGCATCGCATAATCGGTGTAGCGCGTCAGGCGCATCGGCTCCTCGAACGGTTGGCCGCGCATAATATGTATTGCGGTTGCATGTTTCAAATTCGGTGATACATGCGCCGCAGATACATGATTTCGGAGCGAGTCGTGCAGGGGATCGAAACCGTGGCCGGGATCGACGAGGCCGGCCTCACCCGCCTCGTCCATCTCTTCTACAGCCGGGTCCGCGAGGATGAGGCCCTGGCGCCGGTGTTCGATGCCGCCATCGCCGAGGCGGATTGGCCGCACCATCTGGGGAAGATGGTCGCCTTCTGGTCATCGGTGATGCTCACCAGCGGACGCTACAAGGGCAATCCGATGATGATGCACCTGAAGCACAAGGCGCGCATCACGCCGGCGCTGTTCGGCCGCTGGCTGGCCCTGTGGGCGAAGACCGCGGACGAGGTGATGCCGCCGGCGGCCGCGGCCGCGCTCAAGGCCAGGGCCGAGCGGATCGCCGAGAGCCTCCAGCTCGCCCTGTTCTTCCGAATCGATCCGGCCGGGACGCCGGCGCCCTTCGTCGATCATGGCGTCCAGCGCCTTTCGCATGGCCGCCTGACATGACGCGCTGGCTGCCGGTCTGGCTCAGGACGGCCCTGGCGGCTTCGGGCGACCGCGCTTTCTCCGAATTCCTTCGGATGATGGCGTGGATCGCGCTCGCCGGGGTGATCATGGTGGCCCTCGCGCTCGGCTATCTGTCGCTGTTCGGGCCGCTCCATCTCCACATGGTGGTCGCCACCATCCTCGGCGTGTTCTTCTCGGTCCTGATCGGCTCCGGGCTGTTCGCCGCCGCGTTCTTCAGCGACAAGAGCGGCCACGACGAGCGGGTGGACAATGCGACCCGATCGGCCCGCGCGCGCATGCCCAATCCGGTCGATCTGCCGCCCGGTCTCGCCCCCTATCGCCGGTCCGCGACCTTCACCGAGGCGACGGTGCCGGCCGCGCTCCTGCGCGATCACGACAGCAAGGAGGGCAGCTGGGGCCTCATCCATGTCGAGGCCGGCGCGCTTCGCTACCGGATCACCGATCCGAGGCGCGCCGCGTTCGAGACGATCCTGTCTCCCGATACCGCGCCGGGGCTGATCGAACCGACGATCCGTCACAATGTCGAGCCGGTCGGCCCGGTGCGGTTCCACATCGAGTTCTGGCGGGCGTCCTAGCCGGTCGATCCGCGGCCCTGGCGGATCGCTCGGTCCATCTGCTCGATCGAGAACGGCTTGGTGAGGACGATCGCCTGGTCGAGGTCCGGCGGCATCGACGATCCCTCGGCATAGCCGCTGATGATGATTCCCGGCAGATCGGGGCGCAGCCGCCGGGCCTGCCGGAGCACCTCGTCCCCTGAAATCACCGGCATCGCATAATCGGTGACGATGAGGTCGTAATCCGCGCCGTCGCGTTCCAGCCGCCGGAGCGCGGCGCGGCCGTCGCCTTCGGCATCGACCTTGTGGCCGAGATCGCGAAGCATGCCGGCGGTGGTCTCGCGAACCGCGTCGTGATCGTCGACCAGCATGATTCGCAGCGCCGGCGTGCCCGAAGGCGCCGCCTGGGGCGCTGGCGGCGCCGGCGTCCGTGCCTCCGTCCGCGGCGCGCGCGGCAGCCACAGCGAGATGCGCGTGCCCTTGCCGACCTCGCTCCGGATCTCGAGCGCCCCGCCGGACTGGCGCGCGAACCCGTAGACCATCGACAGGCCGAGCCCGGTCCCCTTGCCCACTTCCTTGGTGGTGAAAAAGGGCTCGGTCACCTGCTCCAGGATTTCCGGCGGGATGCCGGTGCCGTGATCCTCGACGCTCAGCACGACATAATTGCCCGGGCGCAGGTTGTGCGGATTGCCGCTGCGCGCGCGGCGGTTGGCGGCGCCGAGGATGATGCGGCCGCCCTGCGGCATCGCGTCCCGCGCGTTGATGACGAGGTTCATCAGCGCCAGCTCGAGCTGGGTGGCGTCCGCATAGGCCGGCCAGGGCTGCCCGGCGATGCGCCATTCGAGCTCGACCAGGCCGCCGAGCGTATGGGCGAGAATGTCGGTGAGCGCGTTGGCGAGGCCGGTGATATCGATCTCGGCGGGCCGCAGCTGCTGGCGGCGCGAGAAGGCGAGCAGGCGGCTGACCAGCTCCGAACCCTGTTCGGCGGCGTGGCGCGTCATGCCGAGGATCTTGCGATGCTCCTCCTCCAGCGGCAGGCGCCGCTCGATCAGGCCCAGCCCGCCAAGCACCGCGGCCAGCAGGTTGTTGAAATCGTGGGCGATGCCGCCGGTAAGCTTGCCGATCGCATCCATCTTGTGCGCCTGGAGCAACTGGGTCTCCAGCTCCTTGCGATCGGTGACGTCGAGCAGCGATCCGGCGAACTGCGCCGGCGCGCCATTCTCGCCGCGAAGCAGCACGGCCTGGTCGAGAAAGTGGCGATATCTGCCGTCGCCGCAGCGCCAGCGATATTCGATCGACATTCCGCCGGACTGAATACGCTCGCTCAGCGCCCGCAGCACGCGCTCGCGATCTTCCGGATGCAACCGCTCCGCCCACAAGTTGGGGGCGTCGGCCAGCGAGTCGAACGAAAAGCCGGTCACCGCCTCGAAATTGCCGCCGACGAACTGCGGCAGGCGCGGATCGGATTCGGCCGCTTCGAGATAGAGGAGGATCGGCAGCGACTCGATGATCGCCGCCTGCCGCTGCTCGGTGACGCGCAGCTTCTTTTCGGCGCGCAACCGCTCGGCATTGGCGCGAAGATTGGCGTCCAGCAGCGCCTGTTCGTGTTCGGCCTTGCGCTGGACCTCGCGATGCATCCGGAACAGATCGACGAACACCGCGACTTTCGATCGGAGCACCACCGGCTCCACCGGCTTGAACACATAATCCACCGCGCCCATCGAATAGCCGCGCAGCAGATGCTCTTTCTCCTTGTTGACCGCGGAGAGGAAGACGATCGGAATTCGGCGCGTCTGTTCGCGGCCGCGGATGATCTGGGCGGTCTCATATCCGTCCATGCCCGGCATGAAGACGTCGAGCAGGATGACTGCGAACTCGCCCCTCAGCAGGTGTCTCAGCGCCGCGTCGCCCGACGAGGCGACCTCGATATCGGCGAGGTCTTCGAGCACGGTGCGGATCGCGAGCAGATTATGCTCGTCATCATCGACGACGAGGACGCGCGGTCGCTCCTCGTCCCCGGCGTCGGTGGCGCCGGCCTCGGCGGGGCGTGTCGTCGCCATCTCCTCAGTCCAGCGCCAGCAGCGGCTGGGCAATGCTCGCCGCCTCGCCGCGGGACCGCGCGATCCACACGCGCAGCAGGGCGAGGAGCAGCTCGATGTCGACCGGCTTGGCGATATAATCGGACGCGCCGGCATCGAGGCATTTCTGGCGATCGCCCTTCATCGCCTTGGCGGTGACGGCGATCAGCGGCACGTCGGACAGCGCGGCGCGCTCGCGGATCTGCCGCATCGTCTCGTAGCCGTCCATTTCCGGCATCATGATGTCGATCAGCGCCGCATCGATCCCCGGCGTCTGGTCGAGGATCAGGATGCCGTCCTTGCCGCGCTCGGCGTGAAGCACCTCGACGCCGTAATTTTCGAGCACGCTGGTCAGCGAGTAGATGTTGCGGATGTCGTCGTCGACGATGAGGATCTTCGTGCCTTCGAGCTCCGGCACCTGGGGCGCGCGCGGTGTCGCGGAGTCCTCGACAGGCGGCTTGGCCCGCCGCCGCGGCGTCGTGGCGGCGCGCAGGATCCGCTCGAAGATCGCCGTCAGCGTTTCGGCGGCGACCGGCTTGGAGATGATCTCGGTCGCGCCGAGGCTCGCGGCGGTGTCGACCTTGTCGGCGCCGGACACGACCACGACCGGGATCTGCCCGGCCTCGGCATCGTGCTTCAGCAGGTCGAGCAGGACGAAGCCGTTGATGTCGTCGAGGCCGAGATCGAGGGTGATCGCATCGGGCCTGAGCTTGCGCGCCATGGCGAGCGTGCCGGCGCCGGCGGTCGAGACCACGCCCTTGAGGCCGGCGGCGCGCGCGATGTCGAGCAGGACGGAGGCGAAGGCCACGTCGTCCTCAACGATCAGCACGAACGGGTCGTTGCCGAGATTGTCCCGGTCGTCGCTCACCTCAAGCGTGGCCGGAAGCGCCGAGGGCACCGCCGCCCCGCCATTTTCGTAGCGCGCGGTCGTGGCGCCCGCCGGTGCGGCGATCGCGGCCGCCTCGATCGGGACGAACAGGGTAAAGGTCGATCCCTCGCCCAGCTTTGAGCGCACGTTCAGTTCGCCGCCGAGCAGGCGGGCGATCTCCCGGCTGATCGACAGGCCGAGCCCGGTTCCTCCGAACTTCCGGCTGGTCGTCGCATCGGCCTGCTGGAAGGCTTCGAAGATCAGCTTCTGCTTGTCCTCGGGGATGCCGATTCCGGTATCGGTGACCGCGATCTCGATCACATGCTCGGCGGTCTTGAGCACCGGATGGTTGGTGCTCCACCCGCCCTTGGCGATCCGCGCCGCGAGCGTGACGCTGCCGTTCGCGGTGAACTTGAATGCGTTGGACAGGAGGTTGAGCACGACCTGCTGGAGCCGCTTTTCGTCGGTGCGGATCGTCTCCGGCAGGTTGGCGTCGAACTGGACCTCGAAGTTGAGGCCCTTGTCGGCGGCGAGCTGACGGAAGGTCCGCTCCATATGCTGCTTCAGCGCGATCAGCGGCATGTCGCCGGTCTCGATCGAGATCGTCCCCGATTCGATCTTCGACAGATCGAGGATGTCGTTGATGAGGCTCAGCAGGTCCGATCCGGCCGAGTGGATTGTGCGGGCGAATTCGGTCTGCTTCTCGTTGAGATTGCCCTGCGGGTTGTCGGCCAGCAGCTTCGAGAGGATCAGCAGCGAGTTGAGCGGCGTGCGAAGCTCGTGGCTCATGTTGGCAAGGAATTCCGACTTGTACTTGGAGGTGAGCGCGAGCTGCTCCGCCTTCTCCTCGATCGCCCGCCGCGCCATGTCGATCTCGAGATTCTTCGCCTCGACCTGGCGCTTCTCGTTCTCGAGCAGCTGGGCCTTTTCCTGCAGCTCCTCGTTGGTGGCGTGCAGCTCTTCCTGCTTGGTGGTGAGCTCGGTCTGCCGCGCCTGCAGCTCCTGGGTCAGGAGCTGCGACTGGGCAAGCAGGCCTTCGGTGCGCATCGTCGCGGCGATCGTGTTGAGCACGATGCCGATCGATTCCATCAGCTGGTCGAGGAAGCTGTGGTGCGTCTCGTTGAACGCGCCGAACGAGGCCAGCTCGATCACGGCCTTGACGTCGTCCTCGAACAGGGCCGGCAGGATGGCGATGTTCGCCGGCGCGGCGTCGCCGAGGCCGGATCCGATGCGGATGAAGTCTCCCGGCACGTTCTTCAGCAGGATCGGCCGCTTGTCGGCGGCGGCCTGGCCGACCAGGCCCTCGCGCAGTGCGAATTCACGCTTCAGCGCCTCGTGGCTTTCCGCGCCATAGCTGGCGACGAGCTCCAGGCGGGTTTCCTCTTCCTCGCGCTTGGTGACGTAGAAGACGCCATATTGGGCGTTCACCAGCGGCGCGAGCTCCGACATGATGAGGTTGGACACGGTCGCGAGGTCGCGCTCGCCCTGAAGCATCCGGGAGAAACGCGCGAGGTTGGTCTTGAGCCAGTCCTGCTCGGCATTCTTCAGCGTCTGATCCTTGAGGTTGCGGATCATCTCGTTGATATTGTCCTTGAGCGCCGCCATCTCGCCCGACGCCTCGACGGCGATCGATCTCGTGAGATCGCCCTTGGTCACCGCGGTCGCCACTTCGGCGATCGAGCGCACCTGATTGGTGAGATTCGCCGCAAGCTCGTTCACGTTATCGGTGAGATCGCGCCACAGGCCCGCGGCGCCGGGCACGCGGGCCTGGCCGCCCAATTTGCCCTCGATGCCGACCTCGCGGGCCATGTTGGTGACCTGGTCGCCGAATGCCGACAGCGTATCGATCATGAAGTTGATCGTCTCGGCCAGCGCCGCGATCTCGCCCTTCGCGTCCACGGTCAGCTTGCGCTTCAGATTGCCCTGCGCGACCGCGGTCACGACGTCGGCGATGCCGCGCACCTGGTTGGTCAGGTTGGTCGCCATCAGGTTGACGTTGTCGGTCAGGTCCTTCCAGGTCCCGCCGACGCCGGGCACCTGCGCCTGGCCGCCGAGCTTTCCTTCGGTGCCGACCTCGCGGGCGACGCGCGTCACCTCGCTCGCGAATGAATTGAGCTGGTCCACCATCACGTTGATGGTGTTCTTGAGCTCGAGGATTTCGCCCTTCACGTCGACGGTGATCTTCTTGGAAAGATCGCCGCGCGCCACCGCGGTCGTCACCTCCGCGATGTTGCGGACCTGGCCGGTCAGATTGTCGGCCATCAGGTTGACGTTGTCGGTGAGGTCGGCCCAGGTTCCCGCGACGCCGCGCACCTGCGCCTGGCCGCCGAGCTTTCCTTCGGTGCCGACCTCGCGGGCGACGCGAGTCACCTCGGACGCGAACGAGTTGAGCTGGTCCACCATCGTGTTGATGGTGTTCTTGAGCTCCAGGATCTCGCCCTTCACGTCGACGGTGATCTTCTTCGAAAGGTCGCCAAGCGCCACCGCGGTCGTGACCTCGGCGATATTGCGGACCTGGCCGGTGAGGTTCGCCGCCATCGCGTTCACATTGTCGGTCAGGTCCTTCCAGGTGCCGCCGACGCCCTCCACCTGCGCCTGCCCGCCGAGCTTTCCTTCCGAACCCACCTCGCGCGCCACGCGGGTGACTTCGGAGGCGAAGCTGTTGAGCTGATCCACCATGACGTTGATGGTGTTCTTGAGCTCGAGGATCTCGCCCTTCACATCGACGGTGATCTTCTTCGAAAGGTCGCCCCTTGCGACGGCGGTCGTCACCTCGGCGATGTTGCGGACCTGGCCCGTCAGATTGCCGGCCATCAGGTTGACGTTGTCGGTCAGGTCCTTCCACGTGCCGCCGACGCCCTCGACCTGCGCCTGCCCGCCGAGCTTGCCCTCCGATCCGACCTCGCGGGCGACGCGGGTCACCTCCGATGCAAAGGCGTTCAGCTGGTCCACCATGACGTTGATGGTGTCCTTGAGCTCCAGGATCTCGCCCTTCACGTCGACAGTGATCTTCTTCGAAAGATCGCCGCGCGCGACCGCCGTCGTCACGTCGGCGATGTTGCGGACCTGGCCCGTCAGGTTCGCGGCCATCAGGTTCACATTGTCGGTAAGATCGGCCCAGGTGCCGGCGACGCCGGGCACCTGCGCCTGCCCGCCCAGCTTTCCTTCGGTGCCCACTTCGCGGGCGACGCGCGTCACCTCGCTGGCGAACGAGTTGAGCTGGTCCACCATCACGTTGATGGTGTCCTTGAGCTCCAGGATCTCGCCCTTCACGTCGACGGTGATCTTCTTGGAAAGATCGCCGCGCGCCACCGCTGTGGTCACCTCGGCGATGTTGCGGACCTGGCCGGTCAGGTTCGCCGCCATCAGGTTCACATTGTCGGTGAGGTCGGCCCAGGTGCCGGCGACGCCAGGAACCTGCGCCTGGCCGCCCAGCTTGCCCTCGGTGCCGACTTCGCGGGCGACGCGCGTGACTTCCGATGCGAACGAATTGAGCTGGTCCACCATCGTGTTGATGGTGTTCTTGAGCTCCAGGATCTCGCCCTTCACGTCGACGGTGATCTTCTTCGAAAGGTCGCCCCGCGCGACCGCCGTGGTGACGTCCGCGATGTTGCGGACCTGGCCGGTCAGGTTCGCCGCCATCAGGTTCACATTGTCGGTGAGGTCGGCCCAGGTGCCGGCGACGCCGGGGACCTGCGCCTGGCCGCCGAGCTTGCCCTCGGTGCCCACTTCGCGCGCGACGCGGGTGACTTCCGATGCGAACGAATTGAGCTGGTCCACCATCGTGTTGATGGTGTTCTTGAGCTCCAGGATCTCGCCCTTCACCTCGACGGTGATCTTCTTCGATAGATCGCCCGAGGCGACGGCGGTCGTCACTTCGGCGATGTTGCGGACCTGCCCGGTCAGGTTCGCCGCCATCAGGTTGACGTTGTCGGTGAGGTCCTTCCAGGTGCCGGCGACGCCCTTCACATTCGCCTGCCCGCCCAGCTTTCCTTCCGTGCCGACCTCGCGCGCGACGCGCGTGACCTCCGAGGCGAAGGAGGCGAGCTGCTCCACCATCGTGTTGACGATCTTGCCGATCCGCAGGAATTCGCCGCGCAGCGGGCGCCCGTCGATCTCGACCGTCATCGCCTGCGAAAGATCGCCCTTGGCGACCGCGCCGATCACGCGCGCGACCTCCGCGGTCGGCTGCGCCATGTCCTCGATCAGCTCGTTCATCGATCGCAGCTTGGCTTCCCAGCCCCCGGTCGCGCCGCGCACCCGTCCGCGCTGGCTGATCTTGCCTTCCTTGCCGACCACGACCGACAGCCGCTCGAACTCGTCGGTCATCTGCTGTTCGAGGGTGACGACCTCGTTGAAGAGCCTGGCGATCTCACCGTCCTGGCCGGGCAGGTCTTCGGGGAGGCGCACCGAAAAATCGCCGCGTCGCAGGTTGCGGAGCGCGGCAAGAAGCTCTCGACGATCGAGGAAAGTACGCGCGGCCAAGTCGTTCACACATCGCTCCTTCGTGCGGCCCCCCGCCCGAATCCGATGCAGATCTCGGTCCTATCCGAGCCACCATATCAACAACATCGGTAAACGAGTCACCAAAAATGCGCGGGGGCTAATCGGGGGCCATGGGTTGCATCGCGCGGCGCCCGCTGGCTACAAAAGGGGCGGGGCAAGTTCGATCCATGCGAAATCCGGGGCCGGAGAAGGGATTTTCACCGCGCTTTCATGTCTTCCGACGCTCTTTCTACGTTCATCCGCTCGACCTTCCGTTCCGTCTGGGCGCTGGAACTGCTCTGCCTGCTGAGGCAGAATCGCGGCCGCGGCCTCACCCATGAGGAGATGGTCGCGCGGTTGCGGGGGAGCGATCTGGTGGTTTCGCAAAGCGTCGAATCACTGACGGCGGCCGGCCTTGTCCTCTCGGAATCCGACGGGTCGATCCGCTACGCCCCCGTGTCCGACGATCTCGACCGCCTCGCCGCTGACGCCGAGGCGCGCTACGCCAGGAGCCCCGATGCGGTGCGGCGCCTGATCGTCACCGCCGCCAATCCGAGCGTGTCGGCCTTTGCCGACGCATTCAGGCTGAGGAAGGACTGAGGCGTGGGAGAGGTCTTTCCGACGATCGTCTATCTGCTGTGCTTCCTGACCAGCGCGGCCTGCGCGGTCCTGCTCGCGCGCAACTATCTGCGCACGCGGATGCGGATGCTGATGTGGAGCGCGCTCTGCTTCTTCTTCCTGTCGTGCAACAATTTCATCGTCATTCTCGATCTGCTTATCTTCCCGGACACCGATTTCCGCGTGTGGCGCACGCTCACCTCGCTGGGCGCCGTCGGCGTGCTTCTGTTCGGCTTCATCTGGGATGGTTCGGAGGACTGACATGGCGACCATCTACGCCTTCCTCTCCGGCGCGGTCGCGATGGGATATGTCGCCGCCGGACTGTTCTTCCTGCGCTTCTGGTCGCGGACCCGCGAAGGCCTGTTTCTCGCCTTCGCCTGCGCCTTCTGGCTGCTCGGCGCATCGCAGGCGGTGATGACGCTGACCGACATCCCGGTCGAGGAACGGAGCGGCCTCTTCCTCCTGCGCCTCGCCGCCTTCCTGCTGATCCTCGTCTCGGTCGCGCTCAAGAACCGCCGCGCCTGAGACGGCGCGCGGCGCGCCGGAAGCGGGCGCATCCCAAATGCGCGGGGAGGAAGGTATCGAAGGTGGTGCCGCTTGTCAGACTCGAACTGACGACCCCATCATTACGAATGATGTGCTCTACCGGCTGAGCTAAAGCGGCCCGGCGTTCGGGAAGCGCGCCATTATCAGCGGGTCCGGCGAAAGACAAGCGTGCCGCCGGTTCGCGCGTCCTTAACCATATCTCAACCGCTCGGGTGCACCTTGGCGCCCACTCAAACGCGCGTGCCGGGGAACGCCCATCGATGGACAGCTTGCGGGGTTTTGAAGAGGACGCGCCAGCCGCCTGGCAAGGTGACGACGAGCCCGCGCCCGAGCGGCCGCCCGAAATCGGCGTGGACGAGCGGCGCATGCATGTTCGCGCCTACAATTACTGGGTCTCCCTGCTCGGCGATCGCCCGTTCCCGTCCATCCAGGATGTCGATCCGCAGAGCCTGGAGGATTTCGGGCCGAACAGCGTCCTGCTCGATTTCTCCGCCGATCCGGAGGATCCCGCGGTCGCCTTTCTCGGCCATGCGCTGCGCAGCGAATGCGAGCTCGACCGGTCGATCGAGCGGATCAGCGAGGTGCCCGGGCGCTCGCTCCTGTCGCGGCTCACCGATCATTACCTCCAGATCATCGCCAATCGCGCGCCGATCGGCTTCGAGGCCGAGTTCATCGGCCTTCACGGCCGTCCGACGCTCTATCGCGGCATCCTGATGCCGCTCTCGTCGAACGGCGAGGAGATCGATTTCGTCTATGGCGTGATCAACTGGAAGGTCATCGCCGACAACGAGACGACCGATGCGCTCGCGATCGAGGTCGGCCAGTCGGTCGCCGCCGCCCCGGCGCCGAGCGAAAGCCCGGTCTGGGCCGACGGCCCGACGGCGCATCTCGAGGACGAGCCGGCCTTGCCGGCGCTTTCGGAGGAAGCCGGGCTGACGCTCAGCCTCTGGCCCGAGGAGGTCGAGGGCGATGCCGTGCCGGCCGCGCTCGATGCCGATGCCGGGCTGGCCGACCGGCTCGGGCATGCCCGCGAAAGCGCGTCGCTCGCGCTCGGCGCCGATCGCCGCAGCCGCGCCGCCCTGTATCGGGCCCTCGACGATGCCTATGCCTTCGCCCGCGCGGCCGCCGCCGCGCCGGACGATTATGCCGAGCTGCTCGAAGATGCCGGGATCAAGGCGCAGGCCCGCGCGCCGATGACCCCGGTCGTGAAGCTCGTCTTCGGCGCGGACTATGACAAGACGCGCCTCACCGAATTCGCCGCCGCCCTTTCCTGGGCAGAGCGCGAAGGGATCGTCGTGGGCAGCCTCGCCGATCACCTCGAATCCTTTCCCGGCGGCCTCAAGGGCATCGTCGCTGCGGAACGCGCCCATCGCCGCCCGGCGGCCAAGGCCGATCCGCTCGCCGAGAGCCGCGCCCGGCTGCGCGCCGCGCCGCCGATCGCCGAGGTTCCGGTCCAGCTTCCGGGCGAGGAGGAGTTCGTCCTGATGGTCGCGCGGCGCACCGGCGCGGGCCTCGCGCTCGTCGCCCCGGTGGCGGATCGCCGCCTCGTCGAACAGGCGATCCGCAAGACGGCGTAAGCGGCCTGCCCTTTGCGCGGCCATGTCGCGGCCCTATATCCGGCGCCAGCCCGTGGGCGGTGACAGGAGACCGACATGCGCCTCAAATCCTTCCTTCCGCTCATCCTCGTTCTCGCCGCGCCGGCGGCGGCACAGCCCGATGCCGGCGATGCCCTGACGGTCGAGGTCCACCTGTCGAGCTTCAGCTTCGATCCGTCGGCGGTGCGCGTGCCGCATGGCCGGTCGGTCGATCTCAGGCTCGTCAACACCGGCAATGGCGGGCACAATTTCTCCGCGCCGCAATTCTTCGCCGCGGCGACGGTCGCGCCGGCCGATGCGGCGCGGATCCGCCGCGGCGCGGTCGAGGTGCCGGGCCACGGGACCGTGGACATCCACCTCGTCGCCCCGGCCGCCGGCCATTACGACCTGCGCTGCACCCACCCGCTTCATGCCGCCTTCGGGATGCGCGGCGCGGTCGAAGTCGACTGATCCAAGCGGCTTGCCCGGCCCGTCCACCGGCCTTGCTCCGGCGCAAAGGGCGGCGCTATAGCCGCGACCACGACGGACCCCGTTTCCGCCGGTGGAGAGAGCGCCGGGAGGCCATTGAATGAATTCGCAGAACAAGGTCGCGGGGGACGCTGCTCGTCAGCGCCTGGTGGAGAAGCTCGTCGTCGCCCTCTGCCACGGCGCCCTGCCGGGCGAGCTGGACGGTTTCACGGACGACGACCGGCGCGCGGCGGCGGCCTTCGTCGCGACCGCCTGCGAGCGACGGCCGAACGGCACGCCGGTGGTGAAGATCGAAACGACCGGCACCCGCCTCGGCGAGCGCGGGATGCGCCTGTGCGTCGCCAACGACAACATGCCGTTCCTGGTCGATTCGGTCGCCGCGGCCATCTCGGCGCGCGGGCTCGTCATCCACCGGCTGCTCCACCCCGTCCTGCCGATCCGGCGCGACGCGAAGGGCGCGCTCGTCGATGTCGGCGATGGCGAGGGATCGGTCCGCGAATCGATCATGTATATCGAGGTCGACCGCGCCGATGCCAAGGTACGCACCGAGCTTGCGGCCGAATTGCGGACCGTGCTCGATTCGGTCCGCGCCGCGGTGCGGGACTGGCCGGCGATGCAGGCGCGGATGCGCGCCGATGCGGCGGCGCTCGACGATGACGAAGGCCGCGCGCTGCTCGAATGGTTCGCCGGCGGCGCGATGACCCTGCTCGGTTTCGAGGTCGAACGGCCGGATCAGCCGGCGAGCGAGACGCTCGGCATTTTCAGCCTGCCCGGCGATCCGACCGACGAGGGCGGAAGCGAAGGCGCGATCCGCTATTTCGAAAAGGGCGGCGAGATTCCGCTGATGGCCAAGGCCGATCGCAAGTCGCCGGTCCATCGCCATGTCCCGCTCGATCTGGTCTGCGTGCCCGTGCGCGAGAATGGCCGCATCACCGGCGTCGGCGTCCATGTCGGCCTGTGGACCAGCCAGGCGCTCAACGCGCCGGTCGAGGACGTGCCGTTGCTGCGCCGCCGCCTCGCCGAGCTGGAGGCCGGCTTCGGTTTCGATCCGGCCGGGCATAGCGGCAAGGCGCTGCGGCACGCGATGACTTCGCTGCCGCACGATCTGCTCATCAATCTCGACACCGATTCGGTGCGCACGCTCGTCGTCACCGCCATGTCGCTGGCCGATCGGCCGCGCCCGACGCTGGTGCTCGTCCGCTCGATCCTCAAGGGGCATCTCTTCGCTTTCGTCTGGCTCCCGCGCGACGAGCTCACCACCCGCCGGCGGGTCGAGATCGGGGAGATGATCGGCACGGCGGCGAAGGGCCGCCAGACCGCCTGGTCGGTCGATCTCGGCGACGGCGACCTCGCCTTGCTTCGCTACACCTATGCGGTCTCGGCCAAGCAGCCGACGCCGGACCGGGCGGCGCTCGATGCCCAGCTCGATGCGATGGTGCGCGGCTGGGCGCCTGCGGTGGAAGCGCGGCTCAACCATCTGGTCGGCGCCAATCGCGCGGCGCGCCTCACGCTTCAGCACGCGAACAGCTTTCCGCCGCCCTATCGCTCGCGCTACCCGGCGGAGGACGCGGCGGACGATATCGTCCGGCTCGATCTCCTCCCCAACGAACGGGCGCGCTCGGTCCGCCTCTATCGCCTGCCGATCGATCCGGAGAGCCAGATCCGGATGAAGATCTACCGCCATGGCGGCCTCATTCCCCTGTCCGATGTCGTTCCGGTGCTGGAGAATTTCGGCTTCCGCGTGCTCAAGGAAACGCCGACCAAGCTCGAAGGCGAGGGGGGCGAGAGCAACATCCACGAATTCCACGTCGCCACCGCCGACGGATCGGATGCCGGCGCGGTGATGGCCCGCGCCTCGGTGATCGAGGCGGCGATCGCGGCCGTGCTCGAAATGCGCGCCGAAAATGACGCGTTCAACCAGCTCATCGTCTCGGTCGCGCTCGATCCGGAAGGGGTCGTGCTGCTGCGCGCCTGGTTCCGTTATCTGCGCCAGACCGGCCAGTCCTATGGCCTCGCGACCGTGGTCGAGGCGCTTCGCAAGGCGCCGGATGTCGCGCGCGGCCTCATCTCCCTCTTCGCCGCGATGCACGATCCGGCGCTCGCGGCGCCGCGCGACGAGGCCGTCCAGGCCGCCGAGAAGCGCATCGACAAGGGGCTGACGAGCGTCGCCGCGATCGACGAGGACCGGATCCTGCGTCTCCTTCGCGGCGTCGTCGCGGCGACCTTGCGGACCAACGCCTTTTCGCCGGCCGCCGAGGAAGCGCTCGCCTTCAAGCTCGATTCCGCCGCCGTCCCGAACCTTCCCGCGCCGCGGCCGTGGCGCGAGATCTGGGTCTATTCGCCGCGCATCGAGGGCATCCACCTGCGCGGCGGACCGATCGCTCGCGGCGGTCTTCGCTGGTCCGACCGGCGCGACGATTTCCGCACCGAAATCCTCGGCCTGATGAAGGCGCAGCTCGTCAAGAACGCCGTCATCGTCCCGACCGGCGCCAAGGGCGGCTTCTATCCCAAGCAGCTGCCGCCGGCGTCGGATCGCGACGCCTGGCTGGCCGAAGGCACGGAAAGCTACCGCATCTTCATCCGCGCGCTCCTTTCCGTCACCGACAATATCGTCGCCAACAAGGTCGTCCATCCGCCCAAGGTCGTGATCCGCGACGGGGACGATCCCTATTTCGTCGTCGCCGCCGACAAGGGCACGGCGACCTTCTCCGACGTCGCCAACCAGATCGCGACCGATCGCAAGTTCTGGCTCGGCGATGCCTTCGCGAGCGGCGGCAGCTATGGCTATGACCACAAGGCCATGGGCATCACGGCCAAGGGCGCGTGGGTCTCCGTCCAGCGCCATTTCAGGGAGCTCGGGATCGATGTCCAGAAGGACACGATCCGCGTCGCCGGCGTCGGCGACATGTCCGGCGACGTGTTCGGCAACGGCATGCTGCTGTCGAAGGCGATCAAGCTGGTCGCCGCCTTCGATCATCGCCACATCTTCCTTGATCCCGATCCCGATCCGGCGACGAGCTGGAAGGAGCGCAAGCGGATGTTCAATCTGCCGCGCTCCAGCTGGGCGGATTACGATCCGAAGCTGATCTCGAAAGGCGGCGGCGTCTTCCCGCGCAGCCAGAAATCGATTCCGCTTTCAAGAGAGGTCCGCGCGCTGCTCGGCATCGACGCGGCGGAGGCGGAGCCCGCGCGGGTGATCCAGGCGATCCTCAAGGCGCGGGTCGATCTGCTCTGGTTCGGCGGCATCGGCACCTACATCAAGGCGTCGAGCGAGAGCCATGCGGATGTCGGCGATCCCGGCAACGACGCCATCCGCGTCGACGCCGCGGATGTCGGCGCCAGGGCGATCGGGGAGGGCGCGAACCTCGCCATCACCCAGGCCGGCCGCATCGAATTCGCCGAAATGGGCGGGCGCAACAATACCGACTTCATCGACAATTCGGCCGGCGTCGATTGTTCGGACAACGAGGTCAACATCAAGATCCCGCTCAACCGCGAGATGCTCGAAGGGCGGCTCGATTTCGAGGCGCGCAACCTGCTGCTCGCGGCGATGACCGACGAGGTCGCCGATCTGGTGCTGGAGGATAACCGGCTCCAGACATTGGCCTTGTCGATCGCCGAGCGTGGCGGCGCGGCCGCGCTGCCGCAGATGGTGCGCGTCATCGAGCTGCTCGAGGAAAGCGGCCGGCTCAACCGCGCCGTCGAGGGGCTGGAGAGCAACGAGGACCTGCTCCGCCGCGCCCAGCAGAATCGCGGTCTCACCCGGCCGGAGCTCGCCGTCCTGCTCTCGACGACGAAGATGCGGCTGCAGGCGGCGATCGAGCAATCGGGCTTCACCGACGATCCGACGCTGGAGCCCGAGCTGCTCGCCGCCTTCCCGAAGGCGATGCAGGAGGGGCATCGCGAGGCGATCCTTCAGCATCGGCTGAAGAGCGAGATCATCGCGACCAAGATCGCCAATCGCCTCGTCAACCGGCTCGGAATCATCGCGCCCTTCGCGTTGACCGAGGAGGAAGGGGCATCCTTCGGCCAGGCCGCCGCCGCCTTCGTCGCCGCCGAGCGCCTGTTCGACATGAGCGCGTTGTGGGCCGACATCGAAAAGGCCAATGTCGACGAACAGGTCCGGCTCACCCTGTTCGGCGAGGCCGCGACCGGCCTTCAGCTCCACGTCGCCGATCTCCTGCGCTCCATTCCGGCCGGCGCCAAGCCCGGCGCGATCGTCGCCGAGCTCGCCCCCGGCCTCGCCCGGCTCCAGGGCGCGCTCGACGAGCTGCTGCGGCCGGAGCCGCGGGCGGATGCCGCGGGCCTGCGCGCCCGGCTCGATGCCGCCGGCGCGCCGCGGGGGATCGCCGATCGAATCGCGCGCCTGTTCGAGCTCGACGGTGCGGTCGGCCTCGCCCTGCTGGCGCGCCGCCGCAAGCTCGACGAGATCATGCTCACCAAGGCCTATTCACGGCTCGGCGAGGTCCTGGGGCTGGATTGGGCGCATAATGCGGCCAAGCATTTCCAGCCCACCGACCAGTGGGAGCGCCTGCTGACGGCTGGGCTCTCGCGCGATTTCGAGCAGCTGCGGCTCGATTTCATCGACCAGCGCGGCGGCGGCGATCCCGCCGCGTCGGTCGAGGCGTGGATCGCCGATCAGGCGCCGCGCATCGAGCAGTTCCGCCACACTGTCTCCCGCGCCCGCACCGCGCCGGCGATCACGGTCCCGATGCTGGCCCAGATCGCGACCCAGGCGCGGGCGCTGCTGGCGAGATAAGGCTCAATCCTCACTGTCGCCGCAGGCGATGGGGAGGGGGGCCGGCTGAAAGCCGGTGGAGGGGCTTTCGGAGTCAGCAGGCCCCGCCACCGCTCTCCGCGCGGCCCCCCATCCGCTAGGCGGACGGGGAGGATCTACTTTCTCTCGAACAGCCAGACGCGGATCGCGCTGGCGAGATTGGCCGGGCTTTCGGCCGCCACCCGCTCGGCGTCGATCCGCGCCACCAGCGCATTGAGCGGCAGCCCCTCGGCCGCCGCCGCGTCGCGAAGCGCTTCCCAGAAGACCGGCTCCAGGCTGATCGACGTCGCGTGGCCTGCGATCATCACCGAGCGTTTGACCGGCCCCATCGCCTCAATACATGTGCTGGCCGCCGTTGATCGACAGGGTCGATCCGGTGACGAAGCCCGCATCCTCGCCGGTGAGGAACAGCACGCCGCGGGCGATTTCCTCGGCGCGGCCGAGCCGGCCCACCGGGATTTTCGCGACGATCTTCTCCAGCACGTCGGCCGGCACGGCGGCGACCATGTCGGTGTCGATATAGCCGGGCGCGATCGCGTTGACGGTGATGCCGGCCCGCGCGCCTTCCTGGGCGAGCGCCTTGGTGAAGCCGTGAATGCCGGACTTGGCCGCCGCATAATTGACCTGGCCATATTGGCCGGCCTGGCCGTTGATCGATCCGATGTTGACGATGCGGCCATATTTGCGGGCGTTCATCCCGTCCCACACCGCCTTGGCCATGTTGAAGCAGCCGCCGAGATTGACGTCGATCACATGGGCCCAGGCCTCATGGGTCATCCGCTTCATCGTGCCGTCCCGGGTGATGCCGGCATTGTTGACGAGGATGTCGACGGGGCCGAGATCGGCCTCGATCTCGGCGACCTTCGCGACGCAGGCGTCGAAATCGGCGACATCCCATTTGTAGGTCTTGATGCCGGTGCGGCTGGTGAAGGCGTGGGCCTTTTCGTCATTGCCGGCATAATTGGCGGCGACGGTGACGCCCGCGTCCCTGAGCGCGATGCTGATCGCCTCGCCGATGCCGCGCGATCCTCCGGTAACGATTGCGACCCGTGCCATCATCCACTCCTGCTCTGTTTATGGCTCAGGCTTATTGATCCGGGCGCCATCCTTCAAGCGCGCGGCCGACGAGGGTGCGAAGCATCTCCACGCCGGGCCGGGAATCGTTGAGGCAGGGCAGATAGGCGAAATCACTCCCGCCGGCGTCGAGGAAGGTCTTGCGGCCGCGTATGTCGAGCTCCTCCAGCGTCTCGACGCAATCGGCGGCGAAGCCCGGGGCGAGGATCGCGACCTTGCCCACGCCCTTGGCCGGGAGACCCGCGAGCACCTCGTCCGTCGCCGGCGCCAGCCATTTCGCCCGGCCGAATCGCGACTGGAAGGCGACGATCAGCTCGCGGCCCAGGGCCTCGGAGAGAAGCCGCGCGGTCTTGCGGCAATGGCAGTGATAGGGATCGCCCAGCTCCAGCGTGCGCTGCGGCATTCCGTGGAAGCTCGCGACGATCGCGTCCGGCGCGAAGGGCAGCGCGGCGATCGAGGCGCGCACCGATTGCGCGAGCGCGCCGATATAGGCCGGATCGTCATGATAGGGGTCCAGCGTCCGCACCGCCGGCAGCCAGCGCATGTGCCTGAGGTGCCGGAACGCCTCGTCGAGCGCGGTCGCCGTCGTCGCCCCGCAATATTGCGGGTAGAGCGGCGCGATCAGCAGCCGGGTGCAGCCCATCGCGAACAGCGCGTCGATCCGCTCGGCGATGGCCGGCTGGCCATAGCGCATCGCATGATCGACGATCGCCTCCGGCCCGAAGCTGTCGGCAAGCGCTGCGGCGATCCGCGCCGTGTGGACGGCGAGCGGCGAGCCCTCCTCCATCCACACCTGCCGATAGGCATGGGCCGATTTCGCCGGCCGCGTGCGCAGGATGATGCCGTGCAGGATCGGCTTCCACACCAGCTGCGGGATCTCGACGACGCGCGGATCGGAGAGGAATTCGCGCAGATAGAGCCGCACCGCGCCCGGCTCCGGCGCATTGGGCGTGCCGAGATTGATGAGGAGCACCCCGATCTTCGGGGCCGGGACGGCGGGATGATCGACGGGCCGGGTCACGATGCCGCCCCGATCTCGATCGGCAGGCTCCGGATCCGCCGGCCGCTGAGCGCGTGATAGGCATTGGCGATGGCCGGCGCGGCGGTCGGCACGGCAAGCTCGGTGACGCCGCCGGGATCATCTTCGCTCTCGATCAGTTCGACCGCGATGTCGGGCGCATCGGCGAGCCGCGGCAGATCATAATCGCCGAACGCGCGGATCGCGGGGATGCCGTGCGCGAAGCCGAGCGGACGTCCCGTCGCGCAGGCGATGCCGTGGATCAGGCCGCCTTCGATCTGCTGCTTCACGATCTCCGGGTTCACGATCCGGCCGCAATCGACGGCGCAGACGGCGCGGAGCACGCGGATGCGCTGCTCGCGGGTCAGCTCGATTTCGACCAGTGTCGCCACATAGGATCCATAGGCCGCGTGGCAGGCGATGCCCATGCCGCCGCCGGCCGCGCCGCCGTCCCACCCGCCGATCGCGGTTGCGGTGGACAGCACCCGGGCGAGCCTGGGATTGTCGCCGAGCATCTGCATCCGGAAACTGAACGGCTCGACGCCGGCGGCGCGGGCGATCTCGTCGAGGAAACATTCGGTGAAATAGCAGCCGTGGACGTGCGTGCCGCCGCGCTGGATGCCGAGATCGAGGCCGACATCCGCGGCCACATGGTCCACCTCGATATTGGCGATGCCATAAGGCGGGACTGCGCCGGCCGCCGGCGCCCCGCCCGGCGAGAAGAAGGTCGGGCTCGTCCCAAGCCGCGTCGCTGTCTGCGCCCCTGCGTCCGGCATCGCGATCTGCGCGCGCCAGCCGGCGATCCGGCCCTGGACCATGAAGGCGGTCATCACGGCGGCGGCCGGCGGGCCGAACGTGTCGCGCTGGATCTCGCTGATCCGGGGCCAGGAGAGCTGGACGGGCCTGCCGAGCCGCATCGCCATGATCGCGGCCTGCTCGACCGCCGCGGTCTCCAGCTTGCGGCCGTAACCGCCGCCGACGAGGGTGGGATAGAGCGTGATCTGCCCCTCGCGCAGCCCGGCCGCGCGCGCGGCGGCGGCGCGGGCCAGTTCCGGCGCCATGACGGGCGCCCAGATTTCGAGCCGGTCGCCGGTCAGCCGCGCGGTCGCGGTCAGCGGCTCGACGGCGGCGCTCGGCATCGGCGCGATCCGATAGGCCTGCGAAACCGGGCTCGATCCGGCCTGGTCCTCGTCGATCGCGCCCTGTCGGAATGCGCGGGAGGCCGAACCGGAATCGAGCGCGCGATCGAGCATTCCGGCGATGTCGGCGCTCGACGGCGCATCGGCCGGGCCTTCGAAGCGCGGGTTCATCGCATCGATCGCCTTGCCGGCGGCCCAGCCGTTGACCGCCGCGACGCCGACCCAGCCGGGATTCTCGAACAGTTCGAGCGCGCCGAACACCGCGCGGCCCGCATCGCGGTCGAGCCCGATCAGCCGGCCGCCGCGCGGCGCCATGCGGACGCTCGCATAGACCATGCCGGGGAGGCGCACGTCGCCCGCGAACATCGCGCTGCCGTCGATCTTCGACGGGGTGTCGAGCCTCGGCAGCGGCTGCCCGGCAAGCCGGTTCTCGACATCGCCGCGCATCGGCAGGTCGTCGGGAACGGTCCCGCCCGCGGCCGCTTCGGCAAGCTCGGCGAAGGCGATGCGCTCGCCGCCGCGCCACACGAAGCCGCCATGGGCGTCGAGCGCGCGCCAGTCGCCGCCCCATCGCTCGGCCGCCGCCATGCACAAGAGCGCGCGCGCCGCCGCCCCGGCTTCGCGAAGCGGCGCCTCGAACATCCGGACCGACGTCGATCCGCCGGTCGCCATCAGCGCGCCGCGCGTCGCATATTCGCGCGCCGTCCAGCGATCGATCCCGAAGGTGGAGGGAAGGGCGCTCGCCGCCGCCGCCTCCTCGGCCAGAACGAGATTGGCATAGAGCGGGTTGATCGGCGCCGGCTCGACCGCGACGGTTCGCCAGTCCGCGCCGAGCTCGTCGGCAAGGATTTGCGGCAGGCTGGTATAGACGCCCTGGCCCGCTTCCGCCTGCGGCACCGCGACGATGATCCGCCCGTCCCGGCCGATCTTCAGGAAGGCGTTGAACAGCTGCTCGCCCGGGCCGGCCTGGAGATTGGGGCGATAGCTGCGCGGCCACGCCGCCCAGGCCAGCGCAAGCCCGATTCCCGCGCCGCCGCCGATCAGCAACGTGCGCCGGCTGATCCCGCCTGTGTCCCCATCGCGCGCCATCCGCCGCCTGATAGAGGGGGGAGCCGAAAGCGGCTAGTGCTCGCGCGCGCCGGCCATGGCCTCCCTTGAAAGCGCTGTGAGAATGAGGCAGTGGCGGCGGCGAGGAGTCCAGCATGGCCGCCGCACGGATCTATCAGCGCCAGAAGAATGCGATGCAGTCGGGCAAGGCCACGGCCGGCCAGTGGGTGCTCGAGTTCGAATCGTCCGCGCCGCAGCGCCCCGATCCGCTGACCGGCTGGGCCGGCGGCGCCGATACGGTGCAGCAGGTCCGGCTGACCTTCCCGACTCTCGAGGCGGCGAGGGCCTATGCCGAGCGCGAGGGGATCGAGGTTCATGTCGTCCCCCCCGCGCAGCCGAAGCTCAAGATCCAGGCCTACGCCGACAATTTCCGCTGAGCCCGGCGGAACAGCCAGGCCGCGAGCGCGAACAGGCCGACGAAGAATCCGTTCAGCACGATGAGGCCGATCGTCCCCGGCGGCTCGTCGCGTCCCGCGATGGCGGCAGGGACGGTGACGAGCGCCTGCGCCGCCGCCGCGGCCGTCATCGCCCGCGCCATCCCGCCGGCCTCGAACCCGGCGCCGATCGCCCCGCCGAGCGCGAGCAGCAGGACGCCCGCATAGACCAGGTTCAGCGGATTGTCCTCGCTGCCGATGATGCCGACCGCGAGGTTGATCCAGATCAGCAGGAAAGCCGCGCCAAGCGCCGCCGCCGCGCCCATCCGGTACGCATTGTCCCGCGCCCGCCGCGCGAGGAATTCGAAGGCGACGCCGATGCCGCCGATGATCGCGCCCGCGACCACGAAATCGCTCGCGGTCCAGCGCACCTCGCTCGTGAACCGCATCGCAACCGCCGGCAGGAGCAGCAGCGCCCCCGCCAAACCCCACCCGACCACGCGCCACGGATTGATCCAGCCGCCCGCGCCCGGCTCCGCTTCCTTTGCCATATCGATGTCCCTTGTGCATGAAAGAGGGCGTCGTGCTGCGCTGGCCGGCGGTGAAAGGCATGAGCAGAGTCTGAGGTTTTGCTGAAACATGATGCCGGTCAGCCTCGCCTTCGGCGATTTCGTCCTTGATCCGGCCCAGCGCCGGCTGTGGCGCTCCGGGGAGCCGGTCGAGCTCAACAGCCGCTATTTCGACGCGCTCGCCCTGCTGGCGCGAGAGCCCGGCATCCTGATCTCGAAGGATCGCTTCATGGCCGAGGTCTGGCGCGGCGTGCCGGTGACCGACGAGGCGCTGACCCAATGCGTCCGCGCGCTCCGCCGCCAGCTCGGCGACGATGCCGCGCGGCCGCGTTTCATCGAAACGGTGCCCAAGCACGGCTATCGGTTCATCGCCCCGGTGCGCGCGCAGGGCGAAGCGTCCGCGCCGGCTCCCGTCGCCGGCTCCGGCCTCCGGCGCCTGCTTCTCCTCGGCGGTGCGGGAACGCTCGGCGGAGGCGTGGCCGGGGCGATCGGCGGCCTGCTCTACGGCTTCGCGGCGGCGAGCGGGCAGGCGGGCGCGGGCGGGCTATCGGCGCTGCTGGTGGTGCTGTGGGTGACGATCCTCGTCGCGCTCGTCGGCGGCGCCGGCGTCGCGTTCGGGATCGCCGGCGCGGCGGTCGCGACCGGGCGCGGCTGGCGCTGGAGCGTCGCTGGCGGCGCAATTGGCGGGCTCGTCATCGGCGGCGGCGTCAAGCTGCTCGGGCTCGACGCGTTCAATCTGCTGCTCGGCCAGTCGCCCGCCAACGTGACCGGTGGCGCCGAGGGCGCGGCGCTCGGCGGCGCGGTCGGCCTCGCGGGCTGGCTTGCGGCGCGCTTTGGCGGATCGCTGCGCCGCCGCCTCGCGATCGCCGCCCTGACCGGCGCAGCGGCGGGCGCGCTCATCCCGCTCATGGGTGGCCGGCTCTTCGGCGGCAGCCTCGATCTCCTCGCTCATCGCATGCCCGGCGCGCGTCTGCGGCTCGATTCGCTCGGCGCATTGTTCGGCGAAGCCGGCTTCGGCCCCATCGCCCAGTGCGTCACCGGCGCGCTTGAGGGTGCGCTGTTCGCCGCCAGTATCGTCGGCGCGCTGATCCTGGCAGGGCGGCGCCTGGACCGTCCCTAGGCCAGCAGGTCGCCCGCCAGCAACAGCAGCAGCTTCACATCGATCGCGCAGCCTTCCGCGCGCTTCCGCGCGACGAAGGCGGAGACGTCGGTGAGCGCGACGCGGTGGACGATGATGTTCTCGCCCTCGACGCCGCCGCCCGCGCCGACCTTCTCCAAGCCTTCGGCGCGCAGCAAGGTGAAGCCTTCCGAGGCCAGGCCGGGCGAGGAATGGAACTGGCCGAGATCGATCATCCGCGCGGCGCGATAGCCGGTTTCCTCCTCGAGCTCGCGGATCGCCGCGGTCTCGGCCGCCTCGCCCTCGGTCTCGTCGCCGATCAGGCCGGCGGGGAGTTCCAGGCAGTTGCGCCCGAGCGGCACGCGATATTGCTCGACCAGGAGGACATGTCCTTCGTCGATCGCCAGGATCACCGCGGCGGTGATTCCCCGCGTTCGCGAGACATATTCCCATTTGCCGCGCGTCTTCGCCGCGAGGAAGCGGCCCTGCCAGACGGTCACTTCGGGCGCGTCGCGGTCGGCGCTCACAGTTCGACCACGCTGTCCGGCAGCTCGTTGGGGTTGTCGGCCTCGGGAGGGATGACGCGCGCCAGCACGGCGCCGATCTTCTCGACCGCAAGCGCCATGCCCTCGCCCGCCCGGCCCGCCTTCACCTCGGCGATCAGCACCGCCATCGCCTCGCCCCAATCCTCGGGCGCGGTCTTTTCGGCGATCGCCTTGTCGGCGACGATCTCGGCGCGATGCTCGAGCAGCGAGAGATAGAGGAGCACGCCGGTGCGCCCGCGCGTCCGCCGCTCGCAGGTGACACGGAACATGTCGATCGCGCGGCGGCGCACCCGCCGCGTCTTGGTCGCGCCCGGCGTCAGGGCCATTCTGAGCGGCATCCAGGCGAAGAGGAGCCGGCCGATCAGGAAGGCGCCGGCGAGCTTCGCGAACACGAAAAGCATCACCTCGCCCCGCGTCGGCTGCGCGTTCCAGCCGAGCAGCAGCGTCGTCCACCAGTCGATCCAGCCCTGCGGGACCAGGGCGATGCCCGCCGGCACGAGCAGCATCAGGAGCACGGCATAATGAAGCGCGACGTCGTGATAGGCGTCGGATCGCGGCGCGACGATGGTGACGATCTCGCCGTCGCTCTTCGCCTCCGCGGCCTGAACCGCCGCGGTCACGCGGTCGTGATCCGCCTCGCTCAGCCTCTGCCGCATCACCATCCCCCCGACGCGCCGCCGCCGCCGAACGATCCGCCGCCGCCGGAAAAGCCGCCGCCGCCGCCACCACCGCCGCCGCCCCAGGACGATCCACCGCCGCCGTGGCGGCCCGAATTGCCGAGGCTGTTGAGCGCCATTCCGAGCAGGAACCAGCCAATGTCGCTGCCCGCATTGTCGTGGCGATAGGGCGTGCCGGGGCCCCAGACCGAAACGTCGCGCCGGTAGCGCTGGCCGCCGCCCCGCGAGGCCGCGGAGATGAACAGGATGACCAGGATCACGCCGACCCAGAACAGGATCGGGGCGATCGATCCGCCGCGCTCGCGTTGCTGTTGCTGCGCCTGCTGGGCGGCGAGCGCGCGTTGCTCGGCCTGCTCCGGCGGCGCCTGGAGCTGGGCGATGATCGCGTCGGTCCCGGCCTCGATGCCGCCGGCATAGTCGTTGTCGTGGAAATGCGGGACGATGTCGTCGCGGATGATCTGGCTCGACAGCGCGTCGGTGAGGATGCCCCCGAGCCCGTAGCCGACCTCGATGCGGACCTTGCGCTCATTCAAGGCGATGATCAGCAGGACGCCGTTATTCGCCTCGCTCTGCCCGATCTGCCAGTGGCGGCCGATCTGGTAGCCATAATCCTCGATCGTCATGTCGCCGATCGTCGGCACCGTGACGATGACGAGCTGGCGCGAGGTCGCCTGCTGCAGGGCCTCCAGCTTCTGCGTCAGTGCCGCTTCCTGCTCGGGGCTGAGCAGGTTCGCCTGATCGACGACCCGGCCGGTGAGCTGCGGAAAATCCTGCGCCGCCGCCGGCACGGCGAGGAGCAGCGCCAGCAGGACGGCGAGCAGCGCCCGGGCGGCGCCGGTCACTGATTGTTGCCGAAGGCGTCCGCGACGCTTGGGGCGCGCTGGGCGGCCTCATCGGCCTGATAGGGCTGCATCGGCTGCGATCCGTAGATGACCTTGGCCCCGATCACCGCGGGGAAGGTGCGGATCTCGGTATTATAGGCCTGGACGGCGGCGTTATAATCGCGGCGCGCGACCGCGATCCGGTTCTCCGTTCCCTCCAGCTGCGATTGGAGGGTGAGGAAATTCTCGTTGGTGTGGAGCTCCGGATAGGCCTCCTGGAGCCGCTGGAGCGTCAGCGTCAGCTGGGTCTGCGCGGCGGCATAACGCTGCATCGCCGCCGGATCGGTGAGCTGGTCGGGCGTGACGGTGATCCGGCTCGCGCTCGCGCGCGCCTCGGTCACCTCGCGAAGCACGGTGCGCTCCTGGGTCGCCGCGGCGCGCACGGTCGCGACGAGGTTGGGGACGAGATCGGCCCGGCGCTGATACTGATTCTGGACCTCGGCCCACTTGGCCTTGGCATTTTCCTCGGCGGTCGGGATCGAATTGATCCCGCAGGCCGACAGGGTGACGACGAGGGCGGCAAGAACGGCGTAGAGACCGCGGCGCATGGTGAACCCCTCCCTTGGCAAGGCAAGCAGGAAGGACGTAAGCATTCGCTTCTCGCTCCGCAACGGGAGGCACGAATGTTCAGGGAATTCCGGGAATTCATCGCGCGCGGCAACGTGCTTGACCTCGCGGTCGCCGTCATCATCGGCGCCGCCTTCGGCAAGATCACCACGTCGCTGACCGAAGACATCATCATGCCGGTCGTCGGCGCGATCTTCGGCGGGCTGGATTTCTCCAGCCATTTCATCCTCCTGGGCAATGTCCCCGAAAGCTATCACGGCTCGCTCACCAGCTACAGCGCGCTCAAGGCCGCCGGCGCGCCGGTCTTCGGCTATGGCGAGTTCATCACGGTGGTGATCAACTTCCTGATCCTCGCCTTCATCATCTTCCTGATGGTGCGCGCGGCCAACAAGATCATCGCCCGCAAGGAGGAGGCGCCGGCCGCCGATCCGGCCGAAATCGTCCTGCTGCGCGAGATCCGGGACGAATTGAAGAAGCGGGGCTGAGCGCCGCTCACTTCACATTAATCGCCATTTCCCTATATAGGGTGTGCCGGTTTCGGCCGGCTATGGCGATAAACGACGGTGTGCAATAGGCACAGCGGACCCGGGGGCAGTACCCGGCGGCTCCACCATCTGGGCCGAGCCGCGCGACCAGCCCGCATGACGCGGGCCGGCCGGGCGGCTCAGCTGATGGGGCCGAACCAGGATCGACGTGTGTTGAAAAGCACCGACTTTCGCTCGGAAGGGGCCACCGTGACGGCTCATCACACAAGTGCCAACGATAACGAGGCGCTCGCGATTGCCGCGTAACCAAAGCCTCACGGCCTAGGTTACTAAGGACAAAAGCGCGGTCGGGCCGCACCGGGCAACAGAAGCGGATTCCAGCGGCTTGGGGGTGCCGGGCAACAGAAACCCCCACTTTCCTGCTTTCCCGGCCTCGTGCCGCGCGCCATTCGGGGCGTGCGTGGAACAGCCGCTCGCCCCGGCCATTGTGCCTTGACACGCGACCGAAAGGACCCGCCATGACCAGACTGCTCGTGATCGCCACCGCCGGCCTTGCCGCGCTCGCGGGATGCAGCCAGCAGACGGCCGATTCGATGACCAACGACATGGCGCGCACCGAGAACTCGATCTCGGAGAGCGCCAATGCGCTGAGCGCCGATACCGCCAACGCCGCCGCCGCGGCGCAGCAGGCGCTCGACAACCAGACCGCCGCCTTCGGCAACACGCTCGATGAAACCGGCAACCGGCTCGATGCCGCCGGCAATGCGCTTCGCGGCGACCGCGCGGACGATACCGGGAACCGAAGCGACGGCCGCTAGGCCCCGGCCTCGGCCATCGCCGCAAACGAAAAAGCCCCGCCATCGCTGGCGGGGCTTCTCGTTTCGTCCGGACCCGGCGTTCACCGGGGCCGGTGACGATCAGTCGTCGTCGCGGGTCAGGAAGGCCGGCGCGAATTCGGGCTCGGGCCCGTTGTCGTCGCCGCCGCCCTCACGCTCGCGGCGCGGGCCGCGATCGCCGCGGCCTTCGCCGCGGTCCGAACGCTCGCCGTCGCGGCGCGGTCCGCGGTCACGGCCGCCCCGGCCACGATCGCCGCGTCCGCCGCGGTCGCCACGGCCTTCGCCGTCACGACGCGGGCCACGATCGCCGCGCTCGCCCCTCGGGCGCTCCTCGCGCGGGGGACGGGTGTCCTCCAGCTCCTCGCCGGTCTCCTGATCGACGACGCGCATCGACAGGCGGACCTTGCCGCGCGGATCGATCTCGAGGACCTTGACCTTCACTTCCTGGCCTTCGGACAGGGCGTCGCGGACATTCTCGACCCGCTCGTTCTTGATCTCCGAGACGTGGACGAGACCGTCTTTGCCGCCCATGAAGTTCACGAACGCGCCGAAATCGACGATGTTGACGACCTTGCCGCTGTAGATCTTGCCGACCTCGGGCTCCTCAACGATGCCCTGGATCCACTTGCGGGCCGCCTCGATCTGCGACAGGTCCGACGAGCTAATCTTGATCACGCCCTCGTCGTCGATATCGACCTTGGCGCCGGTGGTGGCGACGATCTCGCGGATCACCTTGCCGCCGGTGCCGATGACGTCGCGGATCTTCTCCTTGGCGATCTGCATCGTCTCGATCCGCGGCGCGTGGGCCGACAGCTCGTGCCGGCTCTCGCCGAGCGCCTTCGACATTTCGCCGAGGATATGGGCGCGGCCGTCCTTCGCCTGGGCGAGCGCGGCCTTCATGATCTCCTCGGTGATGCCGGCGACCTTGATGTCCATCTGGAGCGAGGTGATGCCCTTCTCCGTGCCGGCGACCTTGAAGTCCATGTCGCCGAGATGATCCTCGTCGCCGAGGATGTCGGAAAGGATCGCGAACTCCTTGCCTTCCAGGATCAGGCCCATCGCGATGCCGGACACCGGCCGCGCGATCGGCACGCCCGCATCCATCATGCTGAGGCAGCCGCCGCACACCGTCGCCATCGACGAGGAGCCGTTGGACTCGGTGATGTCGGACAGGACGCGGATCGTGTAGGGGAACTCGTCATGGCTGGGCAGCACCGGGTGCAGCGCCCGCCAGGCGAGCTTGCCATGGCCCACTTCACGACGGCCCGGCGCGCCGAAGCGGCCGACCTCGCCCACCGAATAAGGCGGGAAATTGTAGTGGAGCATGAAGCGCTCGTAGGAGAGGCCGACGAGCCCGTCGATCATCTGCTCGGATTCCTTGGTGCCGAGCGTGGTCGTGCAGATCGCCTGGGTCTCGCCCCGGGTGAACAGCGCCGAACCATGGGTGCGCGGCAGGAAGCCGACCATCGCCTCGATCGGGCGGATCTGGGTGGTGGTGCGCCCGTCGATGCGCGCGCCGTCCTTCAGGATGGCGGTGCGGACGATTTCGGCCTCGAGCTTCTTGACCTGCTTGATCGCGACCATCTGGGTCTGCGGGTCCTCGCCGGCGAAGGCCTCCTTCGCCTTGGCGCGGGCGGCGTTGAGCGCGTCCGCGCGGGCCGACTTGTTGGTCAGCTTGTAGGCGGCGGCGATGTCCTTGCCGATCAGGTCCTTGAGGCGGGCCTTGATCGCGCTGTTGTCGTCGCCCTGGTCGAGCTCCCACGGATCCTTCGCGGCCTTTTCGGCGAGGCTGATGATCGCGTCGATCACCTTGCGGCTCGCGTCATGCGCGAACATGACCGCGCCGAGCATCGTTTCCTCCGAAAGCTCCTTGGCTTCTGATTCGACCATCATCACCGCGTTCTGGGTGGCGGCGACGACGAGATCGAGCTCGCCCTCCTTGAGCTGGTCGAGCGTCGGGTTCAGCAGATATTCGCCGTCCTTGTAGCCGACGCGCGCCGCGCCGATTGGACCCATGAAGGGAACGCCCGAAATGGTGAGCGCCGCCGAGGCCGCGATCATCGCGAGGATGTCCGGCTCGTTCTCCCCGTCATAGGAGAAGACCTGACAGATCACGTTGATCTCGTTGTAGAAGCCCTCCGGGAAGAGCGGCCGCACCGGCCGGTCGATGAGGCGGCTGGTCAGCGTTTCCTTTTCGGTCGCGCCGCGCTCCCGCTTGAAGAAGCCGCCCGGGATGCGCCCGGCCGACGAGAATTTTTCCTGGTAGTGGACGGTCAGCGGGAAGAAGTCCTGCCCTTCCTTGACCGACTTCGCGGCCGTGACGGCGCAAAGCACCACGGTTTCGCCGAGGGTGGCGAGCACCGCCCCGTCGGCCTGGCGGGCAACGCGGCCCGTTTCGAGGGAGAGGGTCTTTCCGCCCCACTCGATTTCAACTTTCTTCGTATCGAACATGGTTTTTCCTTAAACTCCCGCGACCCTATGCCGTGGGGGCCTCTGATGCGGGCCGGATCGCCCGCCGGTTCGGACCCCAACGGTCCGTCTCCGGCCCCGCCGGATTGCGGGCGCCGGATAAACGAAGCGGCCCCGTCGGGGCCGCTCCATGCTTACTTGCGAAGGCCGAGCTTCGCGATGAGTGCGGTGTAGCGCGCTTCGTCCTTGCGCTTCAGATAGTCGAGCAGCGAACGGCGCTTGTTGACGAGCATAAGCAGGCCGCGGCGCGAATGATTGTCCTTGGCGTGCGTCTTGAAATGCTCGGTCAGGTTGGCGATGCGCTCGGTGAGGATCGCGACCTGCACCTCGGGGCTGCCCGTATCGCCCTTGGTCTGGGCGTTGTCCTTGATGATGTCCTGCTTGCGTTCGGCGGTCACCGACATCGTTTCATTCCTTTGTCGTTACAGGTTGAAGCCACGCACCACGCGGAGCCCGTCTCCGCTCAACTCCACCAGCGCGACCGGAACGTCGTTGTCGGTCGCAAGATGGAGCCCCGGCTGTGCGGCGATCCCGGTCAATATTCGCCCCTGGCGGAGCGCCCCTGCCTGATCCGGGGTGACGGGTAGAGCCGGGATGTCGTCCAGCCCCGCCGTCAGCGGCAGGAGATAGTCTTCAAGGCTGCGCGCCTTAGCGGCTTCGCTCAATTTGTCCAGCGAAATCGCGGAATCGAGCCCGAACGGGCCGGCCCTGGTCCGTCTCAACATGGTGACGTGGCCGACCGTATCAAGGGCATGGGCGATGTCGCGGGCGAGGGAGCGGATATAGGTGCCCTTGGAGACATGGGCCGCGAGCGTGACCGCCGCCAGTTCCTCCCCGCAACGGGGAGGGGGACCGGCGCAGCTGGTGGAGGGGGCCTGGAGACCCGCCCCGCCCCGGTGGCCGCCCTCCTCCCTCGCCCCACCGGCGAGGATTGCGAGCTGGCGCACCGTCACGTGGCGGCTCGCCAGTTCGACCGCCTTGCCTGCGCGCGCCAGATCATAGGCCCGCTCGCCACCCACCTTCAGCGCCGAATAGGCCGGCGGCACCTGCTCGATCGGTCCGGTGAAGCGGGGGAGGACCGCCTCGATCCCGGTCCGGGTCGGGCGGTTGTCCGACGTCGCGACGACGGTCCCTTCCGCGTCCAGCGTATCGGTTTCGGTCCCGAAGGCGATCGTGAAGTCATAAGCCTTGTCGCTGTCGAGCATCCGGCCCGAAAGCTTGGTCGCCTCGCCGAGCGCCACGGGCAGCACCCCGCTCGCCAGCGGATCGAGCGTCCCGCCATGGCCGACCTTCACCTTCGGGTAGCCGCCCTCGCGCAGCGCGCGCTTCACCGCGCCGACCGCCTGGGTCGAGCCGAGTCCCACGGGCTTGTCGAGGATGAGCCAGCCGTTCATCCGGCGCGCTTAGCGGCGGCGCGCGGCGCTGTCAGCCTTGGCGGCGATCGTCCGGACGGCGGATCGGCGGCGGCGGGGCAAGATCGGTCGGCACGGGCGGCAGCCTGACCTGCCCCGTGGCGATGAGCGCGAAGGCGGTGAAAAGCGCGTTGACCATCGATTGCGTCCCCCGGTTTCCCGTCAGATAGGCGTTCCTGCCGCCGGTTCAATGCGGCAGCGACTCCAGCCAGTTGATAAGGGCCGCGGCGAGCGCGATCCGATGATCGGAAAAGCTGTGGTCGGTGTCCATGATCTCGCTGGCCACCGCCCGGCCCCCCGCGTCGCGTGCGCGCCGTGCATAATCGGCCGACTCCGCGCCATTGCCGGTGCGCGCTCCGATGATCAGCAGCGGCCGTCGTGCCAGCGCCGGCAGCCTCGCCGTGAGATCGAGCTCCGGGCCGGACGCGGAGATTTCCGCGAGAATCGCCTCGACGCTGGTGCCGGCGAGCGGCGGTATGTCCCCGGCCAGCTCCTCGTCGATGAGCCGCTGGCGATAGGCCGGATCGGCGATCGCCGCGCGCTCCCCGCCGATATTCCACGCATCGATCAGCGCGGTGCCGATCACATCCGCATCGGCGGCCTGCGCGGCCATGAACCCGCCCATGCTGTGCCCGGCAAGCGCGATCCGGCGCGGATCGATCCGGTAGTGCGCGATCGTCTCGGGCCGGCGCAGGAAGGCGAGGGCGGCGCGGCTGTCCTCGACCGCATTTGCGAAGGAAAAGGCGCCGGAACTGCCCCATGAGCCGCGATAGTGAAGCGTCAGCACGTTCCACCCGGCGCGCCGCGCCGCCTGCGCGAGATCGAGATTCTGTTCGTTGCCCGGAAAGCCGTGGAGCAGGAGCAGCGTCGGGTGCGGCTGCGTCCCGGATGCGAGGTAGAAAACGGCGTTCATCGCGCCGTCGCCGCTCGGAATGACGAAGGACGCCATGTCCGCCGGCGCCGCCGCGTCGCGGGGGGGATCCTGGATGACCGCGCGCGGCACCGATTGGGCTCCAGCCGCCACCGACCACAGCGCAAACGGCACGGCGAACCACGAAAAGCCACGCATGTTCACTCGATTTCCCCCGCAGCAGCTCGCGTCAGCGCCAGCCGCAATTGCTCGCCGCTGCCCTCGGCCAGCTTGTCCATGAAATGCCGGCGACAGAGCGACACATATCTTTCGTTGCCGCCCACCTCGACCGACGCCCCCTCGGCGACCGCATTGCCCTCCGCATCGACGCGCAGGTTCATCGTCGCCTTGCGCCCGCAATGGCAGATACCCTTGAGCTCCACCAGCGAATCGGCGAGCGCGAGCAGGTTCGCGCTGCCCTCGAACAGATTGGCCTGGAAATCGGTCCTGAGGCCATAGGCGAGGACCGGGATGTCGAGCTCGTCGCAGATCGAGCAGAGCTGGACGACATGGGCCCGGCTCAGAAACTGCGCCTCGTCGACCAGGATGCAGTGGAGCGGCCGCTTCTTCAGCTCCTCCTCGACCTCGTGGCGGATGTCGGTGCGGGCATCGTAGAGCCGCGCGCCGGTCCTGAGGCCGATGCGAGAGGCGATCGCGCCGATCCCGGCACGATCGTCGAGCGCCGCCGTCCACAACATGGTCTCCATGCCGCGTTCGCGATAGTTGAAATCCGCCTGCAGCAGGGTGGTCGATTTCCCCGCATTCATGGAGGCGTAGTAGAAATAGAGCTTGGCCACGGCGTTGGTTCTAGCGCCGCGGCCGCGCTTGGGAAGGGCGCGTCAGCGGCGGTGCAGCGGGCGCTGGTGCGGCGCGTGCGGCGGCGTTCCCGATTCGGTGATGCTCGCGACCTGGCAGCGCCAGCTGTCGACGCGGATCGCGCTGGCATGATCGAAACGATCGCCCGGCGAGGCGATGAACCGGATCTGCGGCCGCTGCATCAGCCGCGGGCAGGGTGCTTCGGTCTGCACCCGATACCAGCGGCCGGTATCGGCGCGGATGAACAGGGAAGTTGGGCTTTCCGCCTGCCATTCGAGATAGTGCGACATGCGCGGGATGGTGACCTCGTGCCGATCCGGCGGCGTCGCGAGGGCCGGCGCCGCAGCGGTGACGGCAAGAGCGATCAGGGCCGGACGAATCATGGCGGGTCCTCCAATGTTGAGCGTGTGCGCGCGGCTAGCGATTCATCCCTGAACCGTGGCTGAGCGCGGCCATTCGGCGGCGAGGATCGAAAACAGGACGGTGTCGCGCACATGGCCGGTCCAGGTGATCCGGTCGGCCCGGATCACGCCCTCGCGGACGGCGCCGAGCCTGGCGAGCGCGGCCTGCGAACGGCTGTTGCGGGCATCGACCCGGAACTCGACCCGCCGAAAACCGCAATCGAACGCGCGGGCGAGCATCAGGTGCTTCACGCCGCGGTTGAGCCCGGTCCCGCGCAGATCGGGCGTGTAATAGGTGTTGCCGATCTCCAGCGCGCCGCGCCCCTCGTCGATGCCGAGATAGCAGGTCATCCCGACCAGCCGGTCGCCGGCGAAGACCGCGAACCGCCGGGCATCGGCGCGGGCCATCAGCGCATCGAAGGCCGCGTCGAAATGACCGGGATCGTAGGAGACCGAATAGATCGGCCAGATCGCCGGATCCTCGGCGCAGGCGGCCTTGAGCGCGGCACGATGCGCCTCGGTCATCGGGCAGAGGCGGACAGCGCCGTCCGCCATCGCATCGCCGAGCGCGCTCAACGAATCCAGGTGTCGGCGATGCCGACGATCTCCCACCGGCCCGCGCGCCGTTCGAGCGCGTAGAGGTTCCCGTTGCCGCAGACCGACCCGCATTGATAGGCGATCTCGATGAAGGCCGCATCGCCCGCAAAGACGGGCGCGGACAGGGTGAGCAGCGCGCAATCGTCGCTGGGCCGCTGGAGGTGGAGCGGCGAAGGCACGTCGCTCGCCGCGATCCCGCGGGCGGGGGGCATCGGCCGGCCCGGGTCGGTCGCCTCCCGCCAGAGCGTATCGAGGCGCGCCGCCAGATCGGCCGCGAGCGGCGTCGGCGGCGGCACCGGTTCGGGCCGCGGCCGCCGGCGCCGCCGCTCACCGGGAGCCGGGGGCGTATAGGCCGGCCGCGCGCTGGCCGGCGCCGGCAGGACATGCCATTGGGGCCGGATCCGAACCGCGCCGCCGGGCGCCATCGGATCGTCTCCGTCCGGCGCGAGCGGGACCCCGGCAAGGCCTTCGGACACGCAGGTTTCGGCGGCATTCTCCTGGCCCCGGGCCGCAACCTCCTGGGCGAGCACCGCCGCGATCACCGCGTGGGGATCGTCGGTCCCCTGCTGCGCCCCGGCCGGCGCGGCGAGGAGCAAGAGGGCGCAAAGGGCGGCTCTAGTCCGCATCGCCCAGATCCTGCGCCACCTTGGGCGATCGGAGAAGCGCATCGATATGGCTGCCTTCGTCGAAGCTCTCGTCGAGCAGGAATTTGAGCCGGGCCGCATATTTGGTGTTCACGCGCCGCGCGACCTCGCTCTGCAGGAAGGCGGTGTTGGTGCGAAGCGCCTTGAGCACCGCATCGGCGTCGCCGCCGAGCAGCGGCATGACGAAGGCGGTCGCGTGGCGCAGGTCGGGCGACATGCGGACTTCGGTGATCGAGACGCTGTGGCCGGCGAGGGTGGGATCGTGAACCTCGCCGCGCATCAGGATGTCCGAAAGCGCATGGCGCACCTGCTCGCCGACGCGAAGCAGGCGCACCGAGCGGCCTTCCGGGGTTTCGTTGTGGCGTGCCATCCAGAGCCAGCCTAGCCGGTCGATCCCGGCGCTACAACGTCCGCTCGCGCTCCTCGACCTCGTAGGTCTCGACGAAATCGCCGGCCTTGATGTCGGTCGTGTTCTCGAAGGTGACGCCGCATTCCAGGCCGGCGCGGACTTCGGCCACGTCGTCCTTGAAGCGCCGGAGCGAGGCGATCGATCCGTTGTAGATGATCACGTCGTCGCGCATGATGCGCGCCTTCAGCGCCTTGCGGATATAGCCTTCGGTGACGAGCAGGCCGGCCGCCTTGCCGTGCTTGCCCGCCGAGAAGACCTCGCGGACTTCGGCGCGGCCGACGACATTTTCGACGATCAGCGGGCCGATCTTGCCGGCCATCGCCGATTTCACCGCGTCGGTGAGATCGTAGATTACGTCGTAATATTGCATCGCGACGCCCTGCCGCTCGGCGATCTCGCGCGCCTTTGCGTTGGCGCGGACGTTGAAGCCGATGATCGGCGCGCCCGAAGCCCCCGCCAGGATGACGTCGCTTTCGGTGATGCCGCCGACGCCGGCGTGGAGCACCCGCGCGCGGATATCCTCGTTCGAGATCTTGTTGACCGCGTTGACGATCGCCTCGACCGAGCCCTGCACGTCGCCCTTGATGACGAGCGGGAATTCGACCGCCTGCTTCTCCTTCAGCGCGGAGAACATCGTGTCGAAGCTCGCCGGCGCGCTGGTCGTGCGCTTGCGGTCGATGACGCCCTGGCGATAGGCGGCGACCTCGCGGGCGCGCGCCTCGTTCTCGACCACCGTCAGCGTGTCACCGGCCGAAGGCACGCCGGAGAGGCCGAGCACCTCGACCGGGAAGCTTGGGCCCGCCTCCTTCACCTGGCGGCCATGATCGTCGATCATCGCGCGGACCTTGCCGGAGATCGGGCCGGCGACGAAGATGTCGCCCACCTTCAGCGTGCCGCGCTGCACGAGCACGGTGGCGAGCGGGCCGCGGCCCTTGTCGAGCTTCGCCTCGACCACCGCGCCTTCCGCGGCACGATCCGGATTGGCCTTGAGCTCGAGGATTTCCGCCTGGAGGCTGATCGCCTCGAGCAGCTTGTCGAGATTGGTCTTCTTGAGCGCCGAAACCTCGACGTCCTGGACCTCGCCGCCCATCTCCTCGACGACGATCTCGTGCTGGAGCAGCTCCTCGCGCACCTTCTGCGGATTGGCGCCCGACTTGTCGATCTTGTTGATCGCGACGATCATCGGCACGCCGGCCGCCTTGGTATGGTTGATCGCCTCGATCGTCTGCGGGCGAAGGCCGTCGTCGGCCGCCACCACCAGGATGACGATGTCGGTGACGTTCGCGCCGCGCGCACGCATTTCCGTGAACGCCTCGTGCCCGGGCGTGTCGAGGAAGGTGATCTTGTCCTTCGACGGCAGCGTGACCTGATAGGCGCCGATATGCTGCGTGATGCCGCCGGCTTCGCCGGAGACGACATTCGCGCCGCGGATCGCGTCGAGCAGGCTCGTCTTGCCGTGATCGACATGGCCCATGATCGTGACCACCGGCGGACGCGGCTTCAGCGTCTCCGGAGCGTCGACGTCATGGTCGGTCTGGATATCGACGTCGCTCTCGCTGACGCGCTTGATGTTGTGGCCGAACTCGGTGACCAGCAGTTCGGCCGTGTCCTGGTCGATCGACTGGTTGACGGTGACGGGCATGCCCATCTTGAACAGCGCCTTCACCAGGTCCGCGCCGCGCTCCGCCATGCGGATGGCGAGCTCGCCCACGGTGATCGTTTCCGGAACCACCACGTCGCGCACCTGCTTGGCGGACGGGCCGGACTGCATGTGGGCGCGCTTTTCCTTCTCGCGCGCACGCTTCAGCGCGGCGAGCGATCGGGCGCGGGCATCGCCGCTGTCGTCGAGCGCGCGGGTGACGGTGAGCTTGCCGCGCTCGCGGCGATGATCCTCGCGGCCACGCGCCGGACGCGGCGGCTCGGGCCGCTTGATCGGCGTGAAGACCTGGCGCGGCGGGCGCGCATGGGCGCTCCGCGCGGTTTCCTCGCCGGCGGCTTCGGGCGCGGCGGGCGCCGCCTCGGGCTGCGGCTGGGTCGGCTCCTCGGCGGCGCGCCGGGCCTCCGCCTCGGCCTGGGCCCGGGCCTCCTCCTCGGCGCGGCGATTTTCCTCGGCGCGACGCTTTTCCTCCTCGGTCGCGGCGCGCGCCTGCTGCTCCTCGCGCCGGCGCGCCTCCTCGGCGGCGGCGAGCCGGGCTTCCTCGGCCTCGCGAAGCAGCTGGGCCTGGCGCTCGCGGCGGGCGGCGGCATCGTCGATCGGCCGCGCCGACGGCTTCGGCGCAGGCTGCGGCGCGCGCGCGACCGGGGCCGGCTCGGGAGCCGGCGGCGGCGGCGCGGGCGCCTCGGCTTCGGGACGGCCAAGGATGCGGCGCTTCTTCACCTCGACGACGACGGTGTTCGACCGGCCGTGGCTGAAGCTCTGCTTCACCTTGCCCGTCTCGACCGTGCGCTTGAGGCCCAAAGGCGCCCGCGTCCCGAGTTTCGGCTTGTCCGTCGAATCGCTCACTTAAATTCCTTCGTTCAAATTCATTTCGGGCGCACCGGCCGCTTCCGCCGAAGCGGCCTCTAGCGCAGCATCCCGTCCGATAAAAGCGCGCCACCGCCGAAGCGCGTGCGTCACGCGCGCGGCCGCGGCGCGATCCACGATGGCGATGTGTACCACATTTTCGCGTCCCAGCGCCAATGACAATATGGTGCGCGGCACCGGCAAAACCAGTCCCTGCCGGCCGCTGCCTTCCTCGCCCGCGCCGACCCGGAAGGCCTGATCGAGCTTGCGCCGCCCCTCCGCGCTGGCATCGGCGGCATGGAGGAGCAGGACGACGTCGCCGCGTCGCGCCGCGACCTCGATCTTCTCGCTGCCCAGCACCAGATGGCCGGCCCGCGCCTCGAGCCCCAGCCGATCGAGCGCGGCCTGCCGAAGCGCCGCCTCGATCCGCGCGCCGAGATCGGCGGGAACGGCGACGTCGTTCGTCTTGAACGCGCGGGCGAGCGCGCCCCTCAGCCTGCCCTTGGCCTGCGCCGCCTCGAGCGTCGGTCGGTCGACGCCGATCCACGCGCCGCGGCCCGGCGCCCGGGCGCGGACATCGGGCGCGATCTCGCCGTCCGGCGAGAGCGCGAGGCGCACAAGATCATCCCGGGCGGCATGTTCGCCGCTCAGGATGCACTTGCGCTCGGGCGTATGGCGATCGCCGGTTAGCGTCTCATTGGGGAGTTTCCGCAACCGCGTCCTCCCCTTCATCCTCGAACCAGTGAGCGCGGGCGGCCATGATGATCTCGTTGCCCTGCTCCTCGGTCAGGCCATATTCGCCGAGCACGCCGCCGCGATTTTCCTCGCTGCGCGGGTGGGGCGGGCTGTCGGCCCGGCGCCGCGGCTCCGGACGCTTCTTGGCGATCAGCTCGTCGGTGGCGAGATCGGCGAGATCGTCGAGCGTCTTGATCCCCGCCTTGCCGAGCGTCACGAGCATCTGCTCGGTGAGATAGGGCATTTCGGCCAGAGCATCGTCGACGCCGAGTCCGCGGCGCTCCTCGCGCGCGGCCGCCTCGCGCCGCTCCAGCGCCTCGGCGGCGCGGTTCTGCAGCTCGGCGGCGAGCTCCTCGTCGAAGCCCTCGATCGTCGAAAGCTCCTCGGCCTCGACATAGGCGACCTCTTCCAGCGCGCCGAAGCCCTCGGCAACGAGCAGCTGGGCGAGCGTCTCGTCGACGTCCAGCTCGTCCTGGAACATCTGCGAGCGCTCCATGAACTCGCGCTGGCGCTTCTCGCTCGAATCCGCCTCGGTCATGATGTCGATGCCCTTGGCGGTGAGCTGGCTGGCGAGCCGGACATTCTGGCCCCGCCGGCCGATGGCGAGCGACAGCTGGTCGTCGGGAACGACGACCTCGATCCGGTCCTCCTCCTCGTCGATGACGACGCGGCTGACGGTCGCCGGCTGCAGCGCGTTGACGACGAAGGTGGCGAGATCCTGGCTCCAGGGGATGATGTCGATCTTCTCGCCCTGGAGCTCCTGGACGACGGCCTGGACGCGGCTGCCCTTCATGCCGACGCAGGCGCCGACCGGATCGATCGAGCTGTCATGGCTGAGCACGCCGATCTTGGCGCGGCTGCCAGGATCGCGGGCGGCGGCCTTGATCTCGATGATGCCGTCATAGATTTCCGGCACTTCCTGCGCGAACAGCTTCTTCATGAACTCGGGATGCGCGCGGCTCAGGAAGATCTGCGGCCCCCGGTTCTCGCGGCGCACGTTGAGGATGATCGAGCGCACCCGATCGCCGACGCGAAGCAGTTCGCGCGGGATCTGCTGGTCGCGGCGGATCACGCCCTCGGCGCGGCCGAGATCGACGACGACATGGCCGAATTCGACGCGCTTGACGACGCCGGTGATGATCTCGTTCGCGCGGTCCTTGAATTCCTCATATTGCCGCTCGCGCTCGGCATCGCGGACCTTCTGGAAGATGACCTGCTTGGCGGCCTGGGCGGCGATGCGGCCGAACTCGATGGGCGGCAGCGGATCGACGATGAAGTCGCCGAGCTTGGCGCCGGGCTGGAGCTTCTCGGCATCCTCGAGGCTGACCTGCTTGAAATAATCCTCGACCGCCTCGACGACCTCGACGACGCGCCACAGGCGAAGATCGCCGGTGGTCGGATCGAGCTTGGCGCGGATATCGTTCTCGGCGCCGTAACGGGCGCGGGCGGAGCGCTGGATCGCGTCCTCCATCGCCTCGATCACGATCATCCGGTCAATGAGCTTCTCGCGCGCAACGGCGTCGGCGATGGCGATGAGCTCGGCCTTGTTGGCGGAGATCGCGCCGGGCGCGGCCGGGTTGGGAGCGGTGGTGGCCATGGCAGTCAGTCCTGTCCTTCCAATATTTCGTCGGCGCCCTCGGTGTCGAGCGGCGCGGTGGCGGCGATCAGCCGGTCCGTCAAGACAAGCTTGGCCGAACGGAGCGCGGCAAAGGGAATGCGGGTCGGGCCGAGGCCGGCGGCGTCGATGACGACCTCGTCGCCCTCAGCGCCGATCAGCGCGCCGCGATAGTCGCGGCGGCCGTCCGCCTGTTTCTCGACCAGGCTGAGCCGGGCCTCATGGCCCTTCCAGTCCTCGAAATCCTTCAAACGGGTCAGCGGCCGGTCTATCCCCGGCGAGCTCACCTCGAGGCGATAGGCCTCCTCGATCGGATCGGCGCTGTCGAGCACGTCCGAAAGCCGCCGCGAAAGCCGCTCGCAATCGGCGAGGTCGAGCTGGCGCGTGTCGGGCCGCTCGGCCATCACCTGGAGCGTCGGATCGTCCTTCCCGCCGATCATCATCACGCGCACGAGATCGAAGCCCTCGGCCTTCACCTCGGGCTCGATGATCCTCGTCAGGGCGGCAATATCGGCCAACCACGCTCTCCAGAAAACATATCCTCCTCGCGCCGGCCCCGACCCCGGGACCGGCCTCAACATGTGTGACGATGTCGAGGAAGGTGACGGACATATAAGGAAGGCGCGCCGGCCGGGCAAGCGTCGATTGCTTCCCCCCTTGTGCATCGTGCATGGGACATCCCGTCTCTGGCAAATGATATGAACCTTCAAGGCGCCGTCGCTTTCAACCCACATTACAGGATCTGCGCTATGACCCGACTGAAGCCGTTCCTCTTGTCGATCCTCCTCCTCGCCGCGTGCGGCGGTGGTGGGCCCGTCGCGGCGCAAGGGGATGAGCGGCCGTTCCGGATGGCCGAGGTCGGCCGGTTCGAGCAGCCCTGGGCAATCGCCTTCATGGCCGATGGGCGGGCGCTCGTGACCGAGAAGAGCGGCGGTCTCAAGATCTGGCGCTCGGGCGGGGAGACGGTGGACGTCGCCGGCGTGCCCGCGGTCGCCTTCGGCGGGCAGGGCGGGATGCTCGATGTCGCGCTCGCCCCCGATTTCGCGCGCAGCCGCAACGTCTATCTGAGCTATTCGGAGCCGGGCGCCGAGAACGAGGGGGGCGGCAGCGGGCTTGCGCTGGGCCGCGGCCGGCTGGTCGAGGCGGATGGCGCCGCGCGGCTTGAGGATTTCCGCGTGCTCTGGCGGCAGCTGCCGCGCGGGCGGGGCGGCCAGTTCGGCGGGATCATCGCCTTTTCGCCCGACGGCCGCTTCCTGTTCCTGAGCTCCGGCGAGCGCCAGCGCTTCACGCCCGCGCAGGATCCGAACCAGGCGGTCGGCAAGATCCTGCGTCTGACGCTCGACGGCGCGCCCCCGCCGGGCAATCCGGGGGCCGGGCGCACCGGCGCGACCATGGTCCAGGTCACCGATCCGCCGCGCGACACGGTCGCGGCACGGACGGCACCGGCGCGGACCCTCTCCCTGCCTGGGCCGAACCTTACGCCCGCCGAAACCTGGTCGATGGGCCACCGCAACCCCTACGGCCTCGCCTTCGCGCCGGACGGCCGGCTGTGGGAGCATGAGATGGGCCCGCGCGGCGGCGACGAGTTCAACCTGATCGAGCCCGGCCGCAATTACGGGTGGCCGCTCGTCTCCGAGGGCGAGAATTATGACGGCGTCGCGATCCCCGATCATTCGACCCGGCCCGATCTCACCGCGCCGGTCCTCTCCTGGGTGCCGTCGATCTCGCCGTCCGGCCTCATCTTCTACAGCGGGCGCATGTTCCCGGCCTGGCGCGGCTCGGCCCTGCTCGGCGCGCTGTCGGGTGAGGCGCTGGTGCGCGTGGAGGTGCGTGGCGCCGGCGCGCGCAAGGCGGACCAGTGGAATCTCGGCATGCGGGTGCGCGATGTCGCGCAGGCGCCGGATGGATCGGTCTTCCTGGTCGAGGATGGCGGGCGCAGCGGCGGTGGGCGGCTTTTCCGCCTGACGCCGCGCTGACTGAAGGCTCGCTCAGGCGGACTTGGGCATCGCGACGATGATGTAGACCGCCATCAGCACCAGAATCGCGCCGAGGGCCAGCGTCACGATCTTGAGCAGGCCGCTCTGCTGCCCGGTCCTCATCAGATGGATGCCGTTGCCGAGCCCGGCGAGGCCCATCAGCGCGACCAGCACGAACAGCGAGAAGAAAAGCCGTCCCTGCGCCGGCGAGCCGGTGAATCGCGCCGGATCGGGATTGAGCATCATCGGCCCGAGAAAGAGCGAGAGCGCCCCGCCCGCGCCCAGCAGGAACAGGCCGGTGATCAGCAGCACGATCCCGCGCGCCGGCGAATCGCCCACCCGACGCATCGGCCCGCCACATTTGGGGCAGATGTCCCGCTTCTCCTCGACGGTGACGGCGCAGGCCGGATTGTCGCAGACGCTGAGTGTCGCCATGATCGCCCCCGGTCAGGTCAGGCGACGTTCTACCTCAATTCCGGCGATATCGGAAATACCAGACCTCGCGCCCCTCGCGTCGTGCCTTCGCCTCGTAGCGCGTCTCGGGCCAGCCGCCGGGGCGGGTGAGGAAGTCCCGCGCGCTTTCCGCCAGCCATTCGAAATCGCGGCGGCCATCCATCACCATCATCGTCCAGCGGCAATAGGTCGGATCGTCGGTGCCGATGCGAAGCTCCCCGCCGGGCCTGAGCTTCCTTGCGATCAGGTCGAGCGGGCCAGGATTGACCATCCGCCGCTTGGCGTGCCGCGCCTTCGGCCAGGGATCGGGATGGAGCAGGTAGACGAAGGTGAGGCTGGCCTCGGGCAATCGCTCCATGACGCCCAGCGCGTCGCCCATGTGCAGCCGGACATTGCCGAGCCCGCGATCGCGGACATGGCCGAGCGCCGCGGCGACGCCGTTGAGGAACGGCTCGGCGCCGATGAAGCCGTGATCGGGAAGCAGGTCCGCGCGATAGGCCAGATGCTCGCCGGCGCCGAAGCCGATTTCGAAATGAAGCGGGCGATCGTCGCCGAACAGGCTCCGGCTGTCGATCGGGCCCTCGTCCGGCACCGCGAGCTGCGGCAGCAGCCGATCGACGAGCTCGGACTGGCCGGCCCGCAGCGGGCGGCCCTTGGAGCGGCCGTAGAGCCGGCGGATGGTGGTCGGATCGTTCATCGCAAATTCGTGGCGCGCTGCTATCCTCTTTCCCATGAAACTCGCAAGCTGCATCGCCGCGATCCTGTTCGCCGCCGCCTCTCCCGCCATCGCGACCGGGACGATCCTGTGCCGATCGACGATCAACCCGACCGACGGGCCGGCGCTCGCGCTCTCGATCGGCGATGACGGCATCTTCCAGGCCCGGCTGGTCCAGGGCGGTCCGGCCTTCATCACCGGTGTCGGCGCCGGCGCCCCGACGATCGCGCAATCCTGGATCGACGCCAACCGGCTGTCGCTCGATATCGTCGCCGCCGGGTCCGGGGCGCGCCTCGCCCGGCTCGACGCCAGACGGCGCGCCGGCGACGATTATGTGGGGCTGCTCGACTATGCCGGACGCAGCTGGCGGGTGCGCTGTCAGGAGGTGGGCTAGGGCCCGCGCTCAATGATCGGCGGCTGTTCCCGACAATGACGAAATCCACTTCGTCACGCCCGTTGCCCGATCATGACCGGATGCCCTAGCCTCGTGCGATGACGGGGCGAGCCATTGGTCGGTTGCTGCTGCGGGTCCTGCTCGGGATCGTCGCGGTCCCTGCCGCCTATCTGGGCGCCGCGCTCCTTCTCGGGCTGGTGCCGGCCAATGTCGCCTGGAACCCGCCGGCGCAGGGCATCACCATCTACGTGCGGAGCAACGGCGTCCACACCTGGATCATGATGCCGCGGACCAACGCCTATATGGATTGGCGCCCCTATGCGCCGGCGGAGGATCTTCGCGATCCGCGCTGGGGCAACGCCAATTATGTCGCGATCGGCTATGGCAATCGCGATTTCTACCTGAACACGCCGACCTGGGGCGACCTGTCTCCCCGCACCGCGGCGCTGGCGCTGTTCGGCCGGGGGCCGAGCCTGCTCCATGTCGAGCATGTCCACAATCCCGAGCCCGATGAATGGCAGCGGCCGATCAAGCTGAGGCCGGCGGAATATCGCCGCCTCGTCGCCTTCATCCGCCCGCGCTTCCGGCGCGATGCCGCCGGGCGCACCATCCCGGTCGCGGGGCGCGGCTATGGCGATGACGACGCATTCTACGAAGCCGTCGGCGGCTATTCCTTCATCCTCACCTGCAACGAGTGGACGGGGCGCGCGCTGCGGGCGGCGGGGGTGCGGACCGGCCTGTGGACTCCGCTTGCCCAAAGCCTGACGTGGCGTCTCGATTGATACGGCGGCGGATCGGATTTCGCGACAATTCGTTACAAAGCCATCATACGGGGGACAAACTTGCGCGACAGGCACGAAGGACTAGGGGCAGGATGATGAAGCTCGCTGCCCCGTTTTGCGTGCTCGCCCTCGCGGGCTGCACCGTCGGTCCCGACTATCGGCCTCCCGCGGCGGCGTCGCTGCAGGTGCCGGAGGCCTATGCCGGGCCGACGGGCGCGACGACGGAGCCGGCCGATCTGTCGCGCTGGTGGGAGCGGTTCGACGATCCGCTGATGACCCGCCTGATCGACGAGGCGAGCGCCGGCAATCTCGACATCGCGGTCGCCCAGGCCCGGCTCGTCCAGGCTCGCGAGGCGCTGGTGCAGGCGCGGGCGAACCAGCTCCCGAACGCCGGCGCGAGCGCAAGCGTCGGCCGCGACGTCGGCGCCGGCAACGATCGAACCAGCTTCAGCCTCGGCGCCGATGCGTCGTGGCAGGCCGACCTGTTCGGCGGCATCAGGCGGGGCGTCGAGGCGGCCGGCGCGGATGCCCAGGGCGCCTTCTACAATCGCGAGGCGACGCGCGTCGCGATCGCCGCGGAGGTCGCCGCCAATTATATTGACGCGCGGCTGACTCAGGAGCGCCTTGCGATCGCCCGCGATACGCTGCGGATCGCGGACGACAATCTGCAGATCAGCCAGTGGCGCGTGCAGGCCGGGCTGGCCTCGTCGCTCGATTCCGAACAGGCGCGCGCCTCCCGCGCGCAGACCGCCGCTTCGATCCCGAACCTCGAACAATCCTATTCCGCCTCGGTCTACCGGCTCGGTGTCCTCACCGGCCGCGCGCCCCAGGCGCTGATCGGCGAGATGGCGGCCACCAGGCCGGTGCCGCGCGGCCCGGACGGTGTCGCGGCCGGCATCCCGGCCGATACGCTGCGCCAGCGGCCCGACGTACGCGCCGCCGAACGCGGTCTCGCCTCCGCAACGGCGCGGATCGGGGTGGCGGAGGCGCAGCTCTATCCACAGCTTCGCCTCAGCGGGAATATCGGGACCAGCGCCTTCTCGCTCGGCGGCCTGTTCGATGCGATCACCGGCGGGCTGCTCGGCTCGTTGAGCCAGACGCTGTTCGACGGCGGGTCGCTGCGCTCGCAGGTCCGTTCGCAGCGCGCCGCGGCCGATGCGGCGCTCGCCACCTACCGTCAGTCGGTGCTGACCGCGCTCGAGGACGTCGAGAATGCGCTCGCCGCGCTCAATGCCGCCAAACAGCGGGAGGCCCAGTTCACGATCGCGCTCGATGCCGCGAACAACAGCGCCATCCTGGCCCGGACCCAATATCGCTCCGGCCTGATCGACTTCCAGTCGCTGCTCCAGACCGAAAATGCGCTGCTCTCCGCGCGCGACGGCCTCGCCAACAGCCGCGCCGCCGAATCGAGCGCGCTCGTCCAGCTCTATCAGGCGCTCGGCGGCGGCTGGACGCCGATCGATTCTCCTCCCACGGCCCGCGACGCCGAACCCCAGACGGAAAGCCGCTGATGACCGATACGACCGCGACTGGCGGACAAAAGCCCGACAACGAAACGCTCGACGAGTTTCTCGGCGCGCCGCCGCGGCGCCCCTGGTGGCGCCGGCCGACCACGATCGTCGGCGCGGTGATCCTCGTCGCCGTGCTGCTGCTCCTTTCGCGCTGCTTCGCCGGCGAAGGCGAAGCGGGCTATGCGACCGAAAAGGCGACCCGCGGCAATCTCACCGTGTCGGTCTCCGCGACCGGCAATCTCGCGCCGACCAACCAGGTCGAGGTCGGATCGGAGCAATCGGGCATCATCACCCAGGTCTTCGTCGACAATAATGATCGGGTGACGCGCGGGCAGCCGCTCGCCCGGCTCGATACATCGCGGCTCCAGGATGCGGTGACGCAGGCGCAGGCCGGGCTGGCCGCGGCGCAGGCGGGCGTCGCCACCGCCGAGGCGTCCGCCGCCCAGGCGCGCGCCGATCTCGCGCGGCAGGAAGAGGTGTGGCGCGTCTCCAACCACCGCGTCCCCTCCGAGACGGAGCTCGATGCGGCGCGCGCGGAAAACCGGCGGCAGCAGGCCGCGGTCCGCTCGGCCTCGGCGAACGTGCAGACCGCGCGCGCCCAGCTCGCTTCCGCGCAGACCAATCTGTCCAAGGCGACCATCTACTCGCCGGTCACCGGCGTCGTCCTTTCGCGCCAGATCGATCCGGGCCAGACGGTCGCCGCCTCGTTCCAGGCGCCGGTGCTGTTCACCATCGCCGAGGATCTTTCCCAGATGAAGCTGGAGGTGAAGGTGGACGAGGCCGATGTCGGCCAGGTCCGGGCCGGCCAGCGCGCGACGTTCACCGTCGATGCCTATCCGGGGCGGACCTTCCCGGCGACGGTGACGCGGATCGACGTCGGCGCCAACGCCACCAATGCGACGACCAGCACCGGCACCAGCGCCGCCTCCGGCGCGGCTGGCGTGGTCGCCTATACGGCGGTGCTCGCGGTGCAGAATCCGGAGCTGATCCTGCGCCCGGGCATGACCGCGACCGCGGACATCGTCACCACCGAGCGCCAGAACGTCCTGCTGGTCCCCAATGCCGCGCTCCGCTTCTCGCCCGGGCGGGATGCGGCCGCCGGCGGCGGGCGCAGCGGCGTGACCAGCGTTCTGATCCCGCGCGGCGGACGGCGCGGCATGGGCAACCGCCCGGCGCGCGAGGCGACGATCGGCCGGGGCAGCCGCCAGACCGTCTATGTCCTCGGCGCGGACGGCACGCCGAGCCCGGTCAGCGTCGTCGTCGGGGAGACCAACGGGGCCGAGACCGAGATCACCGGCGGGGATCTTCGCGAGGGCATGGAGGTCATCACCTCGCGCCTCGCCGCCGGCCAGAGCTCGCGCAAGGGCGGCGGCAATCGCCGACGGGGCAACGGCCAGGGTGGCGACCAGGCCGCGACCCCGGCGGGCGGCGGCGGGCAGCGGCGCGGCGGCGGCGGCGGGCCCAATGGCGGATGATCCGATCATCTCGCTGCGCAAGGTCACGAAGACCTATGGCAGCGGGCAGACCGCCTTCCAGGCCCTGAAGGGGATCGACCTCGATGTCGCGCGCGGCGATTTCGTCGCGGTGATGGGCGCGTCGGGATCGGGCAAGTCGACGACGATGAACATCCTCGGCTGTCTCGACGTGCCGTCGTCCGGCACCTTCCTGTTCAAGGGCATCCCGGTCGAAAGCCTCGACCGCGACCAGCGCGCGCTGCTGCGGCGGCGCTATCTCGGCTTCGTCTTCCAGGGCTTCAACCTGCTCGCCCGCACCAGCGCGCTCGAAAATGTCGAGCTGCCGCTCCTCTATCGCGGCGAGGACAAGGCGGCGCGGCGCGAGGCGGGCATGGCCGCGCTCGACAAGGTCGGCCTCGCCGACTGGTGGGATCACACGCCCGCCGAACTGTCCGGCGGCCAGCAGCAACGCGTCGCCATCGCCCGCGCGATCGTCACCAATCCCGACGTGCTGCTCGCCGACGAGCCGACCGGCAATCTCGACAGCCAGCGTTCGGTGGAGATCATGGAGCTGCTCTCCAGCCTCAACCGCGACAGCAACATCACCGTCATCATGGTCACGCACGAGCCGGACATGGCGGATTTCGCCCACACCCTTGTCCATTTCCGCGACGGCCTGGTCGAGCGGATCGAGACCAATCCGCACAGGGCCCGCTGATGTTCTTCACCACGATCATCCTCGCCGTGCGCGAGATCCGGCGCCACCTGCTCCGGTCCTTTCTCACCGTCCTCGGCATCGTCATCGGCGTCGCCGCGGTGGTGACGATGGTGACGCTCGGCAACGGCGCGACCGCCGCTGTCGCCGAACAGATTTCCAGCCTCGGCGCCAACATCCTCCAGATCCGGCCCGGCCAGGGATTCGGCCGCGGCGGCGGCGGGCCGCAGGCGCCCGATTTCGACATGGACGACGTGACCGCGATCCAGGAGCAGGTGGCGGGCGTGCGCGCCGTCGCTCCGCAGGCGCAAAGCTCGGGCGTCGCCGTCCACAACGCGCAGAACTGGTCGACCACGATCAACGGCACGACCGCGCAATTCTTCGTCGCGCAGCAATGGAACGTGACCGAGGGGCGCGTCTGGAACGCGGCCGAGGAGCAGGCCGGCAAGGCCGTCTGCGTGATCGGCACGACCGTGCAGCAGAACCTGTTCCAGGGCGAGGATCCGGTGGGCCAGCGCCTGCGCGTGTCCAACGTGTCGTGCGAGGTGATCGGCGTCCTCGCCTCGCGCGGGCAGGGCGGTTTCCAGGACCAGGACGATGTCGTCCTGATGCCGATCAAGGCGGTCCAGCGCCGCTTCACCGGCAATCGCAACATCCGCTTCATCATGGTCGCCGTCGACGACAGCTATGACAGCCAGTCGGTCCAGGATTCGCTGAGCAGCCTGCTTCGCGAGCGCCGGCATATCGCGCCCGGAGCGGACGACAATTTCAACATCTTCGACACCAAGCAGATATCCGAGACGCTGCAGGGCACGACGAAGATCCTGACCACCGTGATGGGCGCGGTCGCCGCGGTCAGCCTGATCGTCGGCGGCATCGGCATCATGAACATCATGCTGGTGTCGGTGACGGAACGGACGCGCGAGATCGGCATCCGCCTGGCCATCGGCGCGGTCGCCAACGAGGTGCTGATGCAGTTCCTGGTCGAAGCGACGGTGCTTGCCTGCCTGGGCGGTCTGATCGGCATCCTGCTGGCGCTGATCGCGACCTTCATCCTGGCGCCGATCATCCAGGTGCCGTTCCTGTTCGATCCGCAGGTCAACCTGCTGGCGTTCAGCGTTTCGGCGCTGATCGGGATCGTCTTCGGCTATTTCCCCGCCCGGCGGGCGGCGGCGCTCAACCCGATCGACGCGCTGCGCCACGAATGACGCGGCGCGCCGGTTCGGCGATCAGGCGACGTCTTCGACCTGGTCGAGATAGGCGCCGTAACCCTGCGCCTCCATCTCCTCCTTCGGCACGAAGCGCAGCGAGGCGGAGTTGATGCAGTAGCGGAGGCCGCCGCGGTCGGCCGGCCCGTCCTCGAACACATGGCCGAGATGACTGTCGCCGTGCTTCGAGCGCACCTCGGTGCGGACCATGCCGTGCGAAAGGTCATTGAGCTCGGCGACATTGGCGGGCTCGATCGGCTTGGTGAAGCTCGGCCAGCCGCAGCCCGATTCATATTTGTCGGACGAGGCGAAAAGCGGCTCGCCCGACACGATGTCGACATAGATGCCGGCGGCCTTGTTGTGGAGATACTCGCCGGTGCCCGGCCGCTCCGTGCCCGCCTGCTGGGTCACGCGATATTGTTCGGGGGTCAGCTTCGAGATGGCGGCCTCGTCCTTGCGATACTCTGTCATTGCGGATTCCTCCGTTCCTTGCTCGTTGCAGCCAAGATGGCGATCCGAGCGGCCTTGTCCAAGAGGCCCCAGGCCCGACGAACAGGACCGATGGCCGATATTCCGATAGGCACTCGGCCTCGATTTGGTCGGCAAGGTGATCGACGTATACTCGCCTTCCCGGCCCAGGCCTGTCCGCAGCATCGAGCTTTTCGCGCCGTCCCAGGCCAGTGGCAGGCCGCCGCCGAGCTATATCAGCCGATGGAGTCCAATGCGCGCGAACGTGCTCGGATCGCCGGTCCGCCTAACGGTTGAAAAACAGCGCGCGCCGATCCGCAGCTTGCGCAGCGACGGGACCCAGCGATTTTGAGCGGGCCGCGCCGTTCGCCGATCTCTTCGACACCGCAATCCACGCCGCGATGCGCGCCGGCGCACTATTCGACGAAGGCGATATGGAGGGTGCGCGGACGTTTCGGATGATCGTGAAGAAGATCAACGAGCTCCAGCGCGGCGCGGCGACGCTGCAATAGCGCTCAGGCCAGCTCGGTCACGCGCGCAGCCTTCGATAGGGCTGAGAGTTGCTCGTCCAGAGCATCGATCGCCATCGACAGCTTCGCGCCGGCGAGCCCGAAATTTATCATGTCGAGCCGGTTGAGCGCGTCAGTCATCTGCGCTCGGATCTCGTTTGCCGCTGCTTCAGTTGCGCCAACGATGAGCTGCGTCGTGTCGTCCATGAAAAGAAATTTGCCCACGCGCCCCTGGATGCCAAGGCCACTTCAATCCGATTCGGAGCGAGTTTTGTGTTGTCGAGAAGTCGCCCTCACCAACATAGGTGCTTGAGTTGCCGTCACCGTTAAGCATGTTGTTGTCGTGGAAGACAATCGCCCGCACCTGACCGAGGCCCAAAAGGAGGTCCTTCGTCTCTTCCATGTCCGCAAGAGTGCCAAGGAAATCGGGCGCGAGCTCAACATAACCCATTGGGCGGTCAATGAACGCCTGCGCAGCGCTCGGCGCGCCCTGAGGGCTGCTTCGAGCGCTGAAGCTGCCGAGCGTCTGGCGCGATGTGAAAGCGCGGCGACCTACAATCGGATTGTATGCGATCCGGCGCTGCTTGCCGAGCGGGCAGGTCACCCGGATGAAATGACCCCGCACCTCGACGAACAAGCGCCGAGGGCGGAAGGCGAAACCTGGCTTCGGGAAGAGCGTGTCCTTTACCGGCACGATCCCCTCCACAGCTTAAGGCTTCCCCTTCCTCGCTACAGGGGGGAGCCAAATGACCTAAGCGCAACCACACGCCTCAAATGGATCGGCGCACTTGCGTTCGGCATAGTGCTTGCCATCGGCGCGCTGGTCTCGATTGCCGGAGGGCTGCTCGAAATCTTCAGCTCCCTCGTCGGCACGCTCTGAACCTCGAAAATCCACATCCTGCGAAACGCGCTCGCTGCGCGAAGGAGGAACCTATGCGCCATCAAATCATCGCATCTGCCCGGCGGATCGCCGGCGAACTGCAAGCCACGGAGAACGATTTCGACACCGCGATCGCCAACAATGCGCGGCTCGTCGCCACCATGATCGATGCCCGCCTTGCTGCCGGGCTGCCCGCAGCCGTCGCGCGCGGTGCGTTCGGCAAGGCGGTCGAGGCGATTTCCCATTCGGCCAAGGCGCGCGACCTCCTGATCGATGCCCATCAGGAGTTGGCCCAGCTCAACATTCGCGAACTCGCCACGGGTGACCTTTCGCAATGTCCGGAAGGCTGGGTGGCCCCGGTCGGCCTCGTCGCCAACGCAGCCTGACCAAGCGGCTTGACGAGCGGCGCCGGCGGAGGATCATGCGCGTTGATGCGCATCCTGATCTACGCTGCGCTGCTCGTCGGCTGCCTCATCATCTCGTTCTGGCGAGGCGGAGGGCCTGAGCGGATCGGCTCGGCGAATATGGCGATCGGATCGGTGCTGACGGTCCTCGTCAACTCGCCAATGTCCACCCGATACGCATCGGTCGAGATCCGGATCTTCATCGTCGATCTCGCGGTGCTTCTGGTCTTCCTCGCCCTTGCGTTGCGTACGGATCGGTTCTGGCCTCTATGGACAACGGCGATGCAGCTTCTGGTCGTGCTCGCACATGCCGCGCGACTTGCCGATCCAGGGATGCTGCGCAACGGTTATGGGGTCGTCATGGCGATGTGGAGCTATCCGCAGCTCATCGTCATCGCCGCGGCCGCCTGGCGACGCACGCGCGCGCCCTCACCAGCATTCTAGGCCAGCTCGGACACAGCGACGCCGAGGCACTGGCGGACGCGCTGCTTTGTGAATGCGGCAGCCTGGGGGGCGTGCTCGCCGCGCCTCCACATCGGCTGCTGCGCGCGTGCGGCGATCGAGCGGTGACCCGCCACCTGGCCAGCATTGGCGAGGCGTTTCGCTTGAGCTTGCGCGATGCCGCATTCGAGGGCGAGCGCATAACGGGGACCGCGGGACTTGCCCGCTATCTTGCCGCGACGATGGGCCATTTGCCCCGCGAGGAAGTGCGCGCGCTCTTCCTGTCGGCGAAGAACGAACTGCTTGCCGATGAGACGTTGTTCGCCGGCTCCGTCGACTCATCCGTCCTCGAGGCGCGTCCGATCATCCACCGGGCGCTCGACCTTGCGGCGACCGGCCTCATCGTCGTCCACAATCATCCAAGCGGCTGCGCCGAACCAAGCGCCGCCGACGTGGCCGCGACGCGTCGGCTGGCAAAAGCCTGCAAGGAACTTTCGATCATCGTCCATGACCACATCGTCGTCGCGCGTGGTTCCTGGTCAAGCTTCCGCGACCTGGGGCTCCTCTAGCGATGCCTATCCATTCCGAAAGTTCACTTGCCCTCGTTTCCCGTTACCGCGCTCGATCCGGGTATCTAGAAACCCACCAAAACTGGCGCGCCCGGCAGGATTCGAACCTGCGACCCCAAGCTTAGAAGGCTCGTGCTCTATCCAACTGAGCTACGGGCGCGTGGGGAAGGCCTCTAGCGCGGTTTCATGAAGATCGGAACCGCGCTACGTCGGCCCGGGCTTCACGAGGGTGGCGCGCATGGGCGAAGGGTTGCGGGCGGTCAAGGCGGGGGAGATCGCCGGGCGGCATTTCCGCTATTACGACATCGTGATGACGGCGTTCGTCGTCATCCTGCTCCTCTCCAACGTGGTCGGCGCGGAAAAGCGATCGGTGATCGATCTGCCCTGGCTTGGCGCGGTGCCGTTCGGGGCGGGCATCCTGTTCTTCCCGATCTCCTACGTGATCGACGACATCCTGACGGAGGTCTACGGCTATGCCCGCGCGCGGCGGGTGATCTGGGTCGGCTTCGCCGCGCTCCTCTTCATGGGGGTGATGGAATGGACGGTCGTGCATCTGCCGGTGGCGGCAGGATGGACCGGGCAGGAGGCCTATGAGCGGGTCTTCGGCGTCGGCTGGCGGATCATCCTGGCCTCGCTCTGCGCCTTCTGGGCCGGCGATCTCCTGAATTCCGTCGTCCTCGCCAAGATGAAGATCTGGACCCAGGGGCGGTGGCTGTGGACCCGCACGATCGGCAGCACGATCATCGGCGAGGGCGCGGACAGCCTGATCTTCTACCCGCTCGCCTTTTACGGCCTTGCCGACTGGCCGCTCCAAGCGCTGCTCGCGGTGATGGCGAGCCAGTTCCTGCTGAAGGTCGGCTGGGAAGTCGTGCTGACGCCCGTCACCTATGCCGTGGTCGGCTTCCTCAAGCGCCGCGAAGGCGTCGACGTCTATGACGAGGGGACCGATTTCACGCCGTTCCGCGCGAAGGTCTGACCCGTCCGAGTGTCGCGAAGGCGATGAGCGCGGAGGCGAAGGCGAGGACGGCGCCGACGAGGGCGGCGTCGTGCAGGCCCTCGATCAGCGCCCCGCCCTGGAGCGAGATCACCGCGCCGAGCAGCGCGACGACGATGAGGCCGCCGGCGCGCGAGACGGCGCTGTTGAGGCCCGAGGCGGTGCCGACATGCTGCTCGTCGACGGCGGAGAGCACCGCCGTGGTGAGCGGCGCGACGGCGAGCGCCATGCCGAGCGAGACGACGACAATCGGCGGGAGGACGGTCGTCCAATAGCTTCCCTCGGCGTCGATCCGGACGCCGAGCGCATAGCCCGCGGCGACGATCGCCGGGCCGATGGTGAGCGGCCATCGCGGCCCGATCCGCGCGGCGATCCGGCCCATCAACGGCGATCCGGCGGCGACCAGGACCGGGAAGGGAATGACGGCGAGCCCGGCCTCGGTCGCCGTATAATGCGCGGCCTCGATCAGCGTGTAGGGCAGGAGGAGCATCAGCCCGCCGAGCGCGCCATAGAGCAGGAAGGTGAGGAGGGTGAGGCCGACAAAGGCCTTCGATCCGAACATGTCGAGCGGGATCATCGCCTTGCCGCGCTTTCGCCGCTCGACGAAGATGAACAGGACCAGCAGGGCGATCCCGCCCGTCGCCGTCGCCCAGGCCTCGGCATCGAAACGCTTGGTCGCCGACCAGGCGGTGAGGCCCCAGGTCAGTGCGCCGAGCCCGATCGTGGCGAGCGCGGCGCCGGGCCAGTCCGGCGGGGCGCGGCTGTCGTTCCGGCTTTCGGGAACGAAGAACCAGCCGAGCGCGATCGCCGCCGCCCCGACCGGCAGGTTGATGACGAAGATGAACGGCCAGCCGGCCCGGTCGACCAGCCAGCCGCCGATCAGCGGCGCGATCGCCCCAGCGACCGCGCCGGCCGCCGCCCAGATGCCGACGGCGCGACCGCGCGCCTCGCCTGCAAAGGCGGCGCTCAGCGTCGCCAGGCTGTTGGGCAGCAGCATCGCCGCTCCCAGCCCCTGGAGCGCGCGCCCGGCGAGCAGGAAGCCAAGGCCCGGCGCCACGGCGCAAAGAGCCGACGCGGCGGTGAAGAGGGCGATCCCCCACAGCATCACCCGCTTGCGGCCATAGAGATCGCCCGCCGCCCCGCCGATCAGGAGCAGGGCGGAGAGCGGCAGGGTGAAGGCGTTCATCACCCACTGAACTTCCGCCGCATGCGCGCCGAAGCTCCCGGCGATCGCCGGGAGCGCGACGTTCAGCACCGATCCATCGATGAAGGACAGGCTGGAGGCGAGGATGCAGGCCGCGAGGACGAGGCGCGGGTAACGGGCCTCGCCGCTCGATCCGGCGACGGCGGCGGGCGGACCGAGCGGGTGGGGCAGAGCCTGGCTCACGCCCCCTACAACACCTCGAACAGCCCCGCCGCTCCCATCCCGCCGCCGATGCACATCGTGACGACCACATATTTGGCGCCGCGACGCTTGCCCTCGATCAGGGCATGGCCGGTCATCCGGGCGCCCGACATGCCATAAGGATGGCCGATCGAGATCGAGCCGCCGTTGACGTTGAGCAGCTCGTCCGGGATGCCGAGCTTGTCGCGGCAGTAGATGACCTGGACCGCGAAGGCCTCGTTCAGCTCCCACAGGCCGATATCGCTCATCTTGAGCCCGAACCGGTCGAGCAGCTTGGGCACCGCGAAGACCGGGCCGATCCCCATTTCGTCGGGTTCGGTGCCGGCGACCGCCATGCCGACATAGCGGCCGAGCGGGGCGAGCCCCTTGGCGGCGGCGATGCCGGCCTCCATCACCACCACCGCCGAGGATCCGTCCGACAGCTGGCTCGCATTGCCGGCGGTGATGAAATTGCCGGGGCCCATCACGGGCTGGAGCGAGGCAAGGCCCTCGATCGTCGTGTCGGGCCGGTTGCCTTCGTCCTTCGCGATCGTGACCTCGCGGGTCGAAACCTCGCCGGTCGCCTTGTCCTTGACGCTCATCGTCGTCGTGACGGGGATGATCTCGTCATCGAACTTGCCGGCGGCCTGGGCGGCGGCCGTGCGCTGCTGCGACTGGAGCGCATAGGCGTCCTGCGCCTCGCGGCTGACATGGTAGCGGCGCGAGACGACCTCGGCGGTGCCGATCATCGGCATGTAGACGTCCTTGTGCATCGCGACGAGCTCGGGATCGCCGCCGAGCCGAAGCTCCGGCGTCTGGACGAGGCTGATCGATTCGACGCCGCCGGCGACGATGATGTCCATCCGGTCGACGATCACCTGCTTGGCCGCCGTCGCGATCGCCATCAGGCCGGACGAGCATTGCCGATCGATCGTCATTCCGGCGGTGGTGACCGGAAGGCCCGCGCGCAGCGCCGCGGTCCGCCCGATCGTGTGCTGCCCGCCCTGCGGCAGCGCCGCGCCGATGATGCAGTCCTCGACCTCCGCCGGATCGATCTTCGCGCGCTCGACCGCCGCCTTGATCGCGTGCGAGGCGAGCGTCGGCGGCAGGGTCGCGTTGAAGGCGCCGCGATAGGCCTTGCCGATCGCGGTGCGTGCGGTGGAAACGATAACGGCGTCGCGGCTCATAATCTGTCCTTTCCTTGGGTCCTCCCATCCCGGCGTCCGCCGGATCGGGGAGGATTGATCAGGTGAATATCATGCCGATCCATTCGGCGATCAACGCGGGCTTGTCCTCGCCTTCGATCTCGACGGTGACCTCATGGGCGAACTGCCACTGGCCGGGGCGCTTTTCGTCGAAGCCGAGCAGCTTGAAATGGCCGCGCACGCGCTTGCCGGCCCGCACGGGGGCGAGGAAGCGGACCTTCTCGAACCCGTAATTGACCGCCATCTTCATCGTCGGGGGCGCGAGCATCACGCCGGCCGCCATCCGGCTCAGCAGCGAAAGCGTCAGGAATCCGTGGGCGATCGTGCCGCCGAACGGGGTCTTCGCCGCCATTTCGGGGTTCACATGGATGAACTGATGGTCCTCGGTCGCGTCGGCGAAGGCGGTGATGCGCGCCTGATCGACCACGATCCAGTCGGACACGCCGATGTCGTCGCCGATCCGCGCGCGGATGTCCTCGAAGCTGGCGACCGGCATTGAGCCTCCCCATATTTGCGCCTATCCGCGCCCCGCATAGGGCCGCGCGGCGGCATGAAACAAGCCTTTGGGAGAGCGGGCATGGCGGACGCTACGGCAACCGCGCGAAACGAGTTGAGACGGCTGCACCGCGCGAGCGAGCCGGAGGTGCTGAAGCCGCTGCTGGCGGCCGCCGCGCTCGACGCCGATTCGCGCCGCCGCGTGGAGGGGCGCGCGCTCGCCATGCTGGCCGAGCTTCGCGCCGCCCAGTCGAAGGGGTGGGTCAACCAGTTCCTCCAGGAATATCGGCTGAACACTTCGGAGGGCGTCGCCCTGCTGTCGCTCGCCGAGGCGTTCCTTCGGGTTCCCGATCCGGAGACCGCCGACAGCCTGATCGCCGACAAGCTCGGCGGCGGCGACTGGCGGGCGCACAAGGGCCGGTCCAATTCCGCGCTCGTCAATTCGGCGACCTGGGGCCTCGTCATCGGCCGCGCGCTGACCAGCGACAGCGAGCAGGCGAGCGTGCTCAAGCGCCTGATCGCGCGCACCGGCGAGCCGTTCGTGCGTCAGGGCGTCGGCGCGGCGATGCGGATGATGGGCGAAATTTTCGTCATGGGCCGGACCATCGACGAGGCGATCGATCGGATGCGAAAGCGCGAGAACAAGGGCTTCACCGCCAGCTTCGACATGCTGGGCGAGGCGGCGCGCACCTTCCCCGACGCGGATCGCTATTTCGATGCCTATGAAGCGGCGATCCGGGCGGTCGGCGCCGCCGCGTCGGAGGGGCACAGCATCTCGGTCAAGCTCTCCGCCCTCCATCCGCGCTACGAGGTCGCGCAATATGATCGCTGCGTTCCCGCGCTGATCGAGAAGGTCGAGGCGCTGGCGGTGCTCGCCGCTGGCTTCGATATTCCCGTCACCATCGATGCGGAGGAGACCGAGCGGCTCGAAATGAGCCTCGACATCATCGAGGCGGTGGCCGGGCTGCCGGCGCTGAAGGGCTGGGACGGGCTCGGCATGGCGATCCAGGCCTATGGCAAGCGCGCCCGGCCGACCGTCGCCTGGGCCGATGCGGTCGGCGCCAGGACCGGCCGGCGGATCGCCGCCCGGCTCGTCAAGGGCGCCTATTGGGACACGGAGATCAAGCGCACCCAGGAACAGGGCCTCACCGATTACCCCCTCTTCACCCGCAAGGCGGCGACCGATGTCTCCTATCTCGCCTGCGCGAAGGACATGCTGGCGGCGAAGAACATCTATCCCGCCTTCGCGACCCACAATGCGCTGACCGTCGCGACCCTGCTCGAATGGGCGGGCGACAGCCGCGATTTCGAATTCCAGCGGCTGCACGGCATGGGCGACGGCCTCTATGAGGATCTGGTGCGCGAGCAGGGTTATCGCTGCCGCATCTACGCGCCGGTCGGCGGCCATCGCGATCTGCTCGCCTATCTCGTCCGCCGCCTCCTCGAAAATGGCGCGAACTCGTCCTTCGTCCACCAGCTCGCCGACGAAAACCTGACCGACGAACAGCTGCTCGCCGATCCGGTGGCGAAGATCGAAGCGGTCGGCGGCACGCGCCACCCCTCGATCCCGCTGCCGCGCGACCTGTTCGGCGCGGTGCGCGGCAACAGCGCCGGCATCGACCTCAACGACAAGCCGGAGCTCGAGCGGGTCGCGGCGGTCGTGGCGCAGCCCCTGAACTTCGCGCCCGCCGAATCCGCTCGCTCCGAGCGCCGCTCGACGACGCTGGGGACGAACGAGGCCGAGGGGGCCGGGCAAGCCGTGTCCCGGGCCTTGGCGGGCTTTCGCGCCTGGTCCGGCCGGTCCGTCGAGGATCGCGCCGCGTGCCTCGATCGGCTCGCCGACGCGCTCGAGCGCGATCGCGACATGCTGATGCGGATCTGCGTGCAGGAGGCGAAGAAGACGATCCCCGACGCGCTCGCCGAGGTGCGCGAGGCCGCGGATTTCTGCCGTTATTATGCCAATCAGGCGCGCGCCGGCCTCATGCCGGTCGAGCTGCCGGGACCGACCGGCGAGCGCAACGTGCTCCGGATGGAAGGCCGCGGAGTCTTCGTGTGCATCGCGCCGTGGAATTTCCCGCTCGCCATCTTCCTCGGCCAGGTGACGGCGGCGCTGGTCGCCGGCAACACGGTCGTCGCCAAGCCCGCGCCGCAGACGCCGGACATCGCCGCTTATGCGGTCGGCCTCGCCCATGCGGCCGGCATTCCGGAGGATGCGCTCGTCTTCGCGCCCGGCGGGCCGGAAATGGGCCAGGCGCTGATGGAGGATGTTCGGATCGCCGGCGTCGCCTTCACCGGATCGACCGCCACCGCCAAAAGGATCGCCCGCACCCTCCTCGCCGACGACGATGAAGAAGGACCCGGGCGCCCGATCATCCCGCTGATCGCCGAGACCGGCGGCATCAACGCGATGATCGTCGATTCGACCGCGCTTCCCGAACAGGTGGTGCAGGATGTCGTCACCTCCTCCTTCCGCTCCGCCGGCCAGCGCTGCTCGGCCCTGCGCCTGCTCCTGCTCCAGGAGGACGTTGCGGAGCGGACGCTGGAGATGCTGAAGGGCGCGATGGACACGCTGATCGTCGGCGATCCCGCCGATCCGCGCACCGATGTCGGCCCGGTGATCGATCAGGCGGCTTATGACCGGCTGATGGGCCATCGCGCCGCCAAGCAGGATCGCTGGCTGAAGACGATCGATGCGCCGGCCGAGGGCCTTTACGTCCCGCCCACGCTGATCGGCGTCGACCGGATCGAGGATGTGACGCGCGAATGGTTCGGCCCATTGCTCCACGTCACCACCTGGCCGGCTGGAAAGCTGGCCGAGACGGTGCGGCGGGTGAACGCGTCCGGCTTCGGCCTGACCATGGGACTGCACAGCCGCATCGCCCGCGCCGCCGAGACCGTCGAGGAGACGGCGGAGGCGGGCAATCTCTACGTCAACCGATCGATGATCGGCGCGATCGTCGGCTCGCAGCCGTTCGGCGGCGAGGGGCTTTCCGGCACCGGCCCGAAGGCGGGCGGCCCGCATTATCTCCCGCGCTTCTGCGCCGAGCGGGTGACGAGCACCGACACGACGAGCGCCGGCGGCAACGCCACCCTGCTCAGTCTGGAGGACGTCGGCTTCTAGCGCGGCCGGGCCGCGGCGCGGCCCGGCGGGCGGCTCAGACCAGCTCCACCGCCACCGCCGTCGCCTCGCCGCCGCCGATGCACAGGCTCGCCACGCCTTTCCGGCCGCCGCGATTCTGAAGCGCGGCGATGAGGGTGGCGAGAATGCGCGCGCCCGAGGCGCCGATCGGGTGGCCAAGCGCGGTGGCGCCGCCGTTCACGTTGATCTTCTCGTGCGGGATATCGAGATCGCGCATCGCGATCATCGCGACGGCGGCGAAGGCCTCGTTCACCTCGAACAGGTCGACGTCGGCGACGCTCCAGCCGGCCTTGTCGAGCACCTTGCGGATCGCGTTGACCGGGGCGGTGGTGAACTTCGCCGGCTGGTGCGCGTGCGCGGCGGTGGCGACGATGCGGGCGACGGGCGTCTGTCCCTTCGCCTCGGCGATGCTCCGCCGGGTGAGGACAAGCGCGGCCGCGCCGTCGCTGATCGAGCTCGCATTGGCCGCGGTGATCGTGCCGTCCTTCGCGAAGGCGGGCTTCAGCGTCGGGATCTTCTCCGGATTGCCCTTCGGCGGCTGTTCGTCCAGCGCGACCGTCTCGCTGCCTTTCCGGGTCGCGACCTCGACCGGGACGATCTCGCGATCGAAGGCGCCGGAGGCCTGCGCGGCCTGCGCGCGGGTCAGCGAGGCGATGGCGTAATCGTCCTGCGCCGCCCTCGTGAACTGATATTCCTGGGCGGTATTCTCGGCGAAGGTGCCCATCGCGCGGCCGGGCTCATAGGCGTCCTCGAGCCCGTCGAGGAACATGTGGTCCATCACCCGGTCATGGCCCATGCGCGCGCCGGCCCGATGCTTCTGCAGCAGATAGGGGGCGTTGGTCATGCTCTCCATGCCGCCGGCGACGATATAATCGACGCTGCCCGCGGCCAGCGCCTCGGCGGCCATGATGACCGTCTGCATGCCGCTGCCGCACATCTTGTTGACGGTCGTCGCCTCGACCGAGGTCGGCAGGCCGGCCTTGATCGCCGCCTGCCGCGCCGGCGCCTGGCCGAGGCCGGCGGGGAGGACGCAGCCCATGTAGATGCGCTCGATCGCCTCGCCGGCGACACCCGCCCGATCGACCGCCGCCTTGACCGCGGCCGCGCCCAGATCGGTGGCGCTGGCGCCGGCGAGACTGCCCTGGAAGCTGCCCATCGGCGTGCGGGCATAAGAGAGGATGACGACGGGATCGGAATTGCTCACCGGGATGCTCCTGTTCCGCTCGTCCCGAGCGATGAGGTTTGTGGCCCGCAAATAAGGCGGGGCATCCGCTTGTTCAAATCCTCCCCGCTCTGCTAGTCGCTGGCCGCAGGGAGACGCATGCATGTCCGAGCTTGGCCTCGATTTCGACCTTGGCGAGATGGCCGATACGATCCGCGATTCGACGCGGCGCTTTGCGAGCGAGCGGATCGCGCCGCTCGCCGCGCGGATCGACGCGGAGGATTGGTTCCCGGTCGATCTGTGGCCGGAAATGGGCGCGCTCGGCCTGCACGGGATCACGGTCGCCGAGGAAGATGGCGGGCTTGGGCTCGGCTATCTGGAGCATGTCGTCGCGCAGGAGGAGGTGGCCCGCGCCTCGGCCTCGATCGGCCTCTCCTACGGCGCCCATTCGAACCTTTGCGTGAACCAGATCCGCCGCTGGGCGAATGCGGAGCAGAAGGCGCGCTACCTGCCCAAGCTCATTTCCGGCGAGCATGTCGGCAGCCTCGCCATGTCCGAGGCCGGGGCTGGATCGGACGTGGTCTCGATGAAGCTGAAGGCCGAGAAGAAGGGCGACCGCTATGTCCTCAACGGCACCAAGTTCTGGATCACCAACGCGGCCTATGCGGACACGCTCGTCGTCTATGCGAAGACCGGGGAGGGGAGCCGCGGCATCACGACCTTCCTGATCGAAAAGGGAATGAAGGGCTTCGCGATCGGCCAGAAGCTCGACAAGATGGGGATGCGCGGATCGCCGACCGCCGAGCTGATCTTCGACGATTGCGAGGTGCCGGAGGAGAATGTGATGGGGCCGCTGAACGGCGGCGTCGGCGTGCTGATGAGCGGCCTTGATTATGAGCGCACCGTGCTCGCCGGCATCCAGCTCGGCATCATGCAGGCCTGCCTCGACGTCGTCCTGCCCTATGTGCGCGAGCGCAGGCAGTTCGGCCAGCCGATCGGATCGTTCCAGCTGATCCAGGCGAAAGTGGCCGACATGTATGTCGCGCTCAATTCGGCGCGGGCCTATGTCTATCAGGTGGCGCGCGCCTGCGATGCGGGGCGCACGACGCGCTTCGACGCGGCGGGCGCGATCCTCTACGCGAGCGAAAACGCCTTCCGCGTCGCCGGCGAGGCGGTGCAGGCGCTCGGCGGCGCCGGCTATACCAAGGACTGGCCGGTGGAACGCTACCTCCGCGACGCGAAGCTGCTCGACATCGGCGCCGGGACCAACGAGATCCGGCGGATGCTGATCGGTCGGGAGCTGATCGGGGCCGGGTAAGGCGAAGAGGGGGATACATGGCGAAGGGGCGGCGCGACGAGGTGGACCATCCGCTGGAGCGGATGATCTTCTTTTCCGATGCGGTGTTCGCGATCGCGATCACCTTGCTCGTCATCGAAATCCATGTGCCGCACCTGCCGCGCGGCGCGAGCAGCGCCCAATATGGCGAGGCGCTCGCCGAGTTGCTGCCGAGCTTCGCCGCCTTCGCGCTCAGTTTCTTCGTGATCGGCCGGTTCTGGATCGGCCATCACAACGCCTTCGCCCATGTCCGGCGCTACGATCCAAAGCTGCTCTGGCCGAACCTCATTTTCCTGTTCGCGATCGCCTTCATGCCCTTCGCGACCGCCTTCCTCGGCGCCAATCTCGGCGGGCTGGTGCCGGCCCTGGTCTACAACCTGACGATGCTGGCGACGGCGCTGCTCAACCTGTGGGTCGTGCGGCGCGCGCTCGCCCATGCCGATCTCGGCGCGCTCGATCCGGCCGAGCTCTATGCGCTGCGCACCCGGCCGCAGAGCGTCGCCATGGGCGCGCTGATCGCCGTGCCGCTCGCCTTCCTGATCCCCGCCATCAGCCAGATCGGCCTGGCGACGATCCCGCTGTGGCAGCGCTTGTTCGATCGGCTCGGCCGGCGGGCTGCGCCGGCCGAGGCGTGATCTCCGCCCGTTCGCGCGGGCGCCGCTTCGCCCGGCGGCTCCAGCCTACCAGACCCTGACCCGCTCCGTCGGCGCGAGATAGAGCGTCTGGCCCTGCCGGACGTTGAACGCCGGGTACCAGGCGTCGAGATTGCGCACCGTCAGCGCCCGATAGGCGTCGGGGGCGTGCTCGTTGGTGGCGATCTGGGCGCGCATCGCGGCTTCGCGCTGCTTGGCGCGGTGGGCCTGGGCATAAGCGAGGAAGAAGCGCTGATCGCCGGTGAGCCCGCCGATCACCGGCGCCGGCCGGCCGTTCAGCGAGGCATGATAGGCATCGAGCGCGGCGGCGAGCCCGGCGAGATCGGCGATATTCTCGCCGAGCGTATGCTCGCCGTTGAGGTGCACGCCGGGGAACGGCTCATAAGCGTCATATTGCCGCGCCAGCGCCTGCCCGGCGGCGGTGAAATGGGCGAGATCGGCCGGCGTCCACCAGTTGCGGTAGCGCCCGTCGGCATCGAATGTCGCCCCGAGATTGTCGAAGCTGTGGCTGATCTCGTGACCGATCACCGCGCCGATCGCGCCATAGTTGAACGCCGGATCGGCATTGGGATCGTAGAAAGGCGGGTTGAGGATCGCCGCCGGGAAATTGAGCGCGTTCTGCAAGGGCAGGTTCACCGCGTTCACCGTCTGCGGCGTCATCCACCATTCGTGGCGATCGACCGGCCGGCCGAGCTTCGCGAGCTGGTGGCGATATTCATAGTCCTGCGCGCGCCAGGCGTTGCCGAACGCATCGCCGGCACGGATTTCGAGGCCCGAATAATCGCGCCACGTTTCCGGATAGCCGACGCCGACGATCAGCGTCTGGAGCTTGCGGCGCGCCTCGGCGCGGGTTGCCGGCGCGAGCCAGTCCACCGCGAGCAGGCGCTGGTCGAAGGCGTGGACGATGCCCTGGACCATCGACTGGATGTCGCTCTTGGCCGAAGCGGGGAAATAACGCTGGGTGTAGATCTGGCCGACGGCATCGCCCAATGCGGCGCTGGTCGCGAGCAGGGCGCGGCGATCGCGCGGCCGCTGCTGCTGCTGGCCCGAAAGGGTCTGGCCGTAGAAGCCGAAGCGCAGATTATCGATCGCCGACGGCAGGACGGCGGCCATGCGGCTCGCGGTATGGAAGGCGAGCCAGTCCTTCCACGCGTCGATCGGCTGGCTCGCGACCAGCGCGGACAGGCGCGTGATCGGCTGCGGATGCCAGGCGACGAAATTCTGCTGGTTGCCAAGCCGGGCGGCGCCGAAGAAGGCGTCCCAATCGATGCCGGGGGCGCGCCGCGCGAAATCCGCCCGGCTCCAGTTTTGCACGCGGGCCGGATCCTGCGCCTCGCTCACCGGGGCCTGGCCCTGCGCGATCTTCATTTCCAGCTGGAAGATCCGCTCGGCGCGCATGTCGGGATCGCTCATCCCGAGCTGGCGCATCATCGCGGCGACATAGGCGCGATAGGCGGTGCGGATGCGCACCATGTCGGGATCGTTCGACAGATAATATTCGCGCTCCGGCATGCCGAGCCCGCCCTGGAGCAGATACGGCACGGTCGTGTCGGGCGTCTCCAGCCCCTGGGTCACGAACAGGCCGAACAGGTTCTCGGTCCAGAAATTGGTCGCGTTCAGGGGATCGACGTCGGCGCGCATGTTGCCGCCGATCGCCGCCGACAGATCGTGGACGTTGCTGATCGCCGCGATGCGTTGCAGGATCGGCTGGAGCGGGGCGAGCCCGCGCCGGTCGATCGCGGCGGTGTCGCGATAGGCGGCGTAATAATCGGCGATCCGGCGCTGGTCGGTTCCGGCGGCGGGATTGCCCTGGCCGGCGCCGCCGATGATCTCGTTATTGCGCCGATCGACCTCTTCCTGGACGCCCTGGAACGATCCGATGCTGGTCCGGTCGGCCGGGATCTCGGTATGCGCGCGCCAGCCGCCATTGGCGAACTCGTCGAAATTGTCGCCGGGCTGGACCGACCGGTTCATTCCGGCGACGTCGACGCCGATCTGGTCGTGCGTTCCCGCCGATGCAGCGGCCATGTTGTTCCCGCCGCCGGACACGGTGCAGGCGGTGGTGGCCAGAATGACGGCGGTGGTGGCGAGCAAGGCGAGCCGACGCATGGGCATCCTCTTAACTGTCATGGTCATGTAGGACGGTCCTTAAGCCCTTCGCCGCGCCGCGCCTAGACTGTTCGACAGGCGGCCCGTTCCGTCGACCGGCGACGCTTCCGATGGGGTCCAGGAGGATTCGAGAGGGCAGAGCCAGCTCGGATGGAGCCGATCTCAATTGCCCCGCGCCGCCAGGATGCGCCGTGCCTGGATCAGGTGCGGGCGATCGATCATCTTGCCGTCGAGCGACAGCGCGCCCGCGCCGGGATTCGCCTCGAACGCGGCGACCACCGCCTCGGCATGGGCGATTTCGGCCTCGCCTGGCGTGAAGGCGGCGTTGATGACGGGCACCTGCGCCGGATGGATCGCCATCATTCCGGTGAAGCCGTCACGCCGGGCGCGCGCCGCATAGGCGGCGAGCCCGTCCAGGTCCCTGAAATCGGGATAGACCGTCTCGATCGGCGCCACGCCGGCGGCGGCCGCCCCGAACAGGGTGAGCGACCGCGCGATCTCGTAAGGCGGGGTGAAGCGGCCGTCCGCCTCGCGGCTGGTCGCCGCGCCGATCGCGGCGGGCAGGTCCTCCGCGCCCCAGGTCAGCGCCGCGAGCCGCTTCGCGCCGGCATAGGAGCCGAGGCCGAAGATCGCCGCGGGGGTTTCCGTCGCGATCGCCATGACCTGGGCGGTCGCATTGCCGCGCTCGGTCAGCCGCCGCACCAGCGCATCGACGCTCGCCCCGCCCTCCGCCTTGGGCAGGACGATCCCGTCCGGCCGCCCGGCGAGGATCGCGTCCAGATCCTTTTCATTCTCCTCGCCGTCGAGCGGGTTGACGCGGACCCACAGCTTCGCCTCCGGATGCGCGGCGAGAAAGGCGGCGACGTGCCGCCGCGCCTCGGCCTTCGCCGCCGGCGCGACCGAATCCTCAAGATCGAGGATCAGCGCGTCCGCGCCGAGGCCGAGCGCCTTTTCCATCCGCTCCGGTCGGTCGCCGGGGACGAAGAGGAAGGAGCGCAGGTTCACCCCGGCCGCCTCTGCATCAGGGCCGTGCGCTCCATCACGCAGACGAGCTCGTCCTTCTGGTTGAACATGCGATGTTCGAAGGTGACGATCCCGGCATCGGGCCGCGACTTCGAATCCTTGAGCGCGACCACCTCCGTTTCGGCGCGAAGCGTGTCGCCGATGAAGACCGGCTTTGGCATCCTGACCTTGTCGTAGCCGAGGTTCGCGACGAGCGTGCCCAATGTGGTGTCGCTGACCGAAAGCCCGACCAGCAGGGCGAAGGTGAACGTGCCGTTGACGACGATCCGCCCGAACTCGGTCCCTTCCGCATAGGTCTCGTCGAGATGGAGCGGCTGCGGATTGTGCGTGAGCGTGGAGATGAGGAGATTGTCGGTCTCCGTCACCGTGCGATGCGGCTGGTGACGAAGCGTGTCGCCAAGCGTCCATTGCTCATAATAACGGCCGGGCATCAGCACATCCCCCCTTTGCAACCAACCTCGCTCGTCCCGAGCGAAGTCGAGGGGCGTGTGTGATGACTCCGTGCCAGCGCCCCTCGACTACGCTCGGGACGAGCGGAAGCTTTTGTCATTCCTCGTCCCCCTTCTCGATCCGCGCGAGCAGCGTCCCTTCGCTCACCTGCGCGCCGGCCGCGGCGTTCAGCTCCGCCACCATCCCGTCGAACGGTGCGACGAGGCTATGCTCCATCTTCATCGCCTCCAGCGTCAACAATTTCTGCCCCTTTGCGACGGCCTCGCCCGCCTTCACCTCCAGCGCAATGATCTTGCCCGGCATCGGAGAGATGATCGCGCCGTCGCCGGCGCCGCCGCCGGCGCCCGATTCGCCGGGACGATCAAGCGTGAAATAGCGGGTGATCCCGTGCTCCACCGTCAGCACGCCCTCGCCGCGCGTCCAGTGCCGAACGGCCGGATGATCGGTCCCGGCCTGGCCGATATGGACGTGCTCGCCATCGGTCATCCGCACCGCCAGATTGGATTCGGCATTGGCGCGGAAGCCGGCGATCCACGACCACGGTCCCGCGTCGATGCGCCCGGCATGGAGCATGTTCGGAATCCGATCGCCGCTCATTCCCGCGAGCGCCTGCGCCGCCGCGTCGAGCAGGTCCTGCGTCGGCGCCTCGGGCGCGATCAGCGCCTCGATCCGGTCGGGAATGAACCCGGTGTGGACGTCACCGCGCGCAAATTCCGGCTGGCTGGCGAGCCGGTAAAGGAAGCCCGCATTGTTGCGTAGCGGCCAGGTCGTCACCTGGTCGAGTTCGGCGAGCAGCGCCCCGCGCGCATCCTCGCGATCGTCGCCGCGCGCGATGATCTTGGCGATCATCGGATCGTAAAAGGGCGACACCTCGTCGCCGGCCGCAACACCGGTGTCGATGCGGACCCAGGACGTGCCCCTGACTCCCATTTCGCGGATCGGCCCGGTGACGGGGAGGAAGCCCTTGGCGGGGTCCTCGGCATAAAGCCGCGCCTCCATCGCCCAGCCGTTTATGCCCAGTTCCGCCTGCGTCAGGGGGAGCGGCTCCCCGCTCGCCACCCGCAATTGCCATTCGACCAAATCCTGCCCGGTAATCTCCTCGGTCACCGGATGCTCGACCTGGAGGCGGGTGTTCATCTCCATGAACCAGATGCGATCCGCCCGAAGCCCCTCGGAGGCATCGGCGATGAACTCGATCGTCCCCGCGCCGACATAGTCCACCGCCTGCGCCGCCCGCACCGCCGCGCCGCACACCGCCGCGCGCGTCGCCTCGTCCATGCCCGGCGCCGGCGCCTCCTCGATCACCTTCTGGTGGCGGCGCTGGAGCGAGCAGTCGCGCTCGAACAGGTGGACGACATTGCCGTGCGTGTCGCCGAACACCTGCACCTCGATGTGGCGCGGGCGCTGGACATATTTCTCGATCAGCACCCGATCGTCGCCGAAGGAGGAGGCCGCCTCGCGCTGGCACGACAGCAGGGCATCGGCGAAATCCGCGGCGGCATTCACCTGCCGCATCCCCTTGCCGCCGCCGCCGGCGACCGCCTTGATCAGCACCGGCCAGCCGATCGCCTCCGCCTCGGCCCGAAGCCGCTCCAGCGACTGGTCCTCCCCGAGATAGCCCGGCGTCACCGGCACGCCGGCCGCGATCATCCGCGCCTTGGCCGCGTCCTTGAGGCCCATCGCCCGGATCGACTCCGGCCTCGGCCCGACCCAGACCAGCCCCGCATCGATCACATCTTGCGCGAAATCGGCATTTTCGGAGAGGAACCCATAGCCCGGATGGATCGCCTCCGCGCCCGTCGCCTTCGCCGCCGCGATGATCTTCTCGCCGACGAGATAGCTCTCCCGCGCCGGGCTCGGCCCGATATGTACCGCCTCGTCCGCCTGCCGCACATGCAGCGCCTTCGCGTCCGCGTCGGAATAAACGGCCACGGTCCTGATCCCGAGCTTCCGCGCGGTGCGGATGATCCGGCAGGCGATCTCGCCCCGGTTGGCGATGAGGAGGGAGCTCAGCATCCGACGCTCCGGTTCCTCCCCGAGCTTGTCTCGGGGAGGGGGACCATGCGAAGCATGGTGGAGGGGCCCGCGCCATGCTGAAGAACATCGCGCCCACGGGATCGGCGAGAACGGTGCGAAGGGCACGCCGCCTCCGACGCGACATGACCCTTCCCGAACTGCTGCTGTGGCGGGCGCTTCGAGCCCGGCCCGGCAATCTCAAATTCCGCCGTCAGCATCCCACCGGCCCCTTCATTCTCGACTTCTTCTGCAGCGACGCACGCCTTGCGATCGAGATCGACGGCGAGGCCCATTCGCGCGGCGACCGGCCCGAGCGCGATGAGCGGCGCGATGCCTGGTTGCGGACGAGCGCGATCGAGACGCTGCGGATCCCGGCGAGCGAGGTCCTCAACGATCCTGAGGCCATCACGAGATACATATTCGCGCAAGCCATGGCCCGCCTGCCCCTCCACCACCCGGCTGCGCCGGGCGGTCCCCCTCCCCCAGACAAGCTGGGGGAGGACTGAAGCAAAGCTCCTCCCGGCCGGCCCCGGCGGGGTGGCAGCGCGAATCACTGACGAACGGTGGGTCCTGCCCATCATCACATCCTGAACAACCCGAACCGCGCCCGCTCCGGGATCGGCGCGTTCAGCGTCGCCGCGAAAGCCAGCCCCAGCACGTCGCGCGTCTGTGCGGGATCGATGATGCCGTCGTCCCAGAGGCGCGCGGTGGCGTGGTAGGGATTGCCCTGGGCCTCGTAATCGTCGCGGATCGGCTGCTTGAAGGCTTCCGCTTGCTCCGGCGTCCATTTCTCCGCGTCGCGGTGGACGGTCGCCAGCACCGAAGCCGCCTGCTCGCCGCCCATCACGGAAATCCGCGAATTGGGCCAGGTGAAGAGGAAGCGCGGCGAGTAAGCCCGGCCGCACATGCCGTAATTGCCGGCGCCGAAGCTGCCACCGATCAGGACGGTGATCTTCGGCACCTGCGCGGTGGCGACCGCGGTCACCAGCTTGGCGCCGTTCTTGGCGATCCCCTCGGCCTCATATTTGCCGCCGACCATGAAGCCGGAAATGTTCTGGAGGAACAGCAATGGCGTGCGGCGCTGGCAGGCGAGCTCGATGAAATGCGCGCCTTTCAGGGCGCTCTCGCTGAACAGGATGCCGTTATTGGCGAGGATCGCGACAGGAATGCCCCAGATGCGCGCGAAGCCGCAGACCAAAGTGCTGCCGTACAGCGCCTTGAACTCGTGAAACTCGGAGCCGTCGACGATCCTCGCGATCACCTCGTGGACGTCATAGGGAGTGCGCACGTCGTCCGGGATGACGCCGTACAGCCCCTCGGGATCGAGCATCGGCGGCACCGGCTCGGCAAGATCGATGTCGGGCCGCTTCACGGTGTTGAGCTGCGCGACGATGTCGCGGACGATCGACAGCGCATGTTCGTCATTCTCGGCGAGATGATCGACGACGCCGCTTTTCCGCGCATGGAGATCGCCGCCCCCAAGATCCTCGGCCGAGATCACCTCCCCGGTTGCCGCTTTCACCAGCGGGGGGCCGCCGAGGAAGATCGTGCCCTGGTTCTTCACGATGACGCTCTCGTCGCTCATCGCGGGGACATAGGCGCCGCCGGCGGTGCAGCTTCCCATCACGCAGGCGATCTGGGCGAGGCCGAGGCTGCTCATCTGCGCCTGGTTGTAGAAGATGCGGCCGAAATGGTCGCGATCGGGGAAGACCTCGGCCTGGTGCGGCAGGTTCGCCCCGCCGCTGTCGACCAGATAGATGCTCGCAAGCCGGTTCTGCAGCGCGATCTCCTGCGCGCGCAGATGCTTCTTCACCGTCATCGGATAATAGGTGCCGCCCTTCACCGTCGCATCGTTGGCGACGATCATCGTCTCGCGCCCGGAAACGCGGCCGATCCCGGCGATCAGCCCGGCCGCCGGCACCTCGCCCTCATAAAGGTCGCAAGCGGCGAGCTGGCCGATCTCGAGAAAAGGCGAGCCTGGATCGAGCAGCCGCTCGACGCGCTCCCTCGGTAGCAATTTGCCGCGCGACACATGCCGCTCGCGCGATTTCTCGCTGCCGCCCTTCGCCGCCTCGGCAACGCGCGCGCGCAGCTCCTCGGCAAGGGCGCGATTGTGCGCCGCGTAGCGCCGCGCCTCGTCCGAATTCTCGTCGATCCTGGAAGTGAGAACGGTCACGAGCGCATCCCCCCGTTCGTCATTGCGAGCGGAGCGAAGCAATCCAGCGCACCAGCCGCGACGGCTCCGGATTGCCGCGTCGCGACGCGCCTCGCAATGACGGCTTGAACAGTCACGCCCCCGCCTCCGCGTGCACCGGCTTCTTGCGGATCAGGTAGCGATAGACGCCGATCAGGTTGATCGCGAGCAGGATCAGGTTCTGCGCGCCGATCCCCTTGCCCTCGTCATTGAGGAACCCCCAGCCGATCAGGGCGACGGACGAGGTCACGAAGATCACGAACGCCCAGCCGGTCGGCCTGCGTCCCAGATCCAGCGACACGATCAGCGCCGCGATCGCCCCTGCGGCCGCGCCATAATATTGCAGGCAGTTGAGCAGGGTTTCGCTCATCGCATCCTCTCTTCTTCTGCGTCGCCTAGCCTTGGCGGCGGGCGCGGGCAACCGTGCCATCGCGAAGCGCAAGGCTGCGGGACTCCATCCCGCCGGGACGCAAATATCCTCGCCGACTCGCGCAGCCGGGACAAAAGGCCGGCGGGCCGCGACTCCTCGCGCCTTGCCGGGCGGGGAGGGCGGGCCCTAGAAGCGCGGGGTGCGGTTCGGGGAGGTCCTTGCCAATGCGCCCTTGCTCGGCCTGGTCGGCGCCGGCCTCGGCCTGATCGCGGGGAGCTTCGTTGCGACCATCATCATGCGCTGGCCGCGCGGGGCAAGCGCGCTTGCCGGCCGGTCGCGCTGCGATTCCTGCGCCGCGGCGCTCGCGCCGCGCGATCTCGTCCCGGTTCTGTCCTTCCTCGTCGCGCGTGGCCGTTGCCGTCGCTGCGGGGCGGCGATCGACGGGCGGCATCTCGCGATCGAGCTTGCCGCCGCGGCGATGGGCGTGGTGGCGGCGCTGGCCCATCCGCTGCCGCTCGCGCTGGTGACGGCGCTTCTCGGCTGGTGGCTGCTGCTCGTCGCCGCGCTCGATGTCGAGCATCAGTGGCTGCCCGACCGGTTGACGCTGCCGCTGATCCCGTTCGGCCTCGCCGCCGCCTGGGCCGGCTTCGGCCCGCCGCTCGCGGACCGGCTGATCGGCGCGGCGGCGGGATGGGCGGTGCTGGCCGCGATCGGCGCGCTCTACCGGGCCGCGCGTGGCCGCGACGGGCTTGGCGGCGGCGATCCCAAGCTCCTCGGCGCGATCGGCGCCTGGCTCGGCTGGGCGATGCTGCCGCTGGTGCTTGCCGGCGCCGGCCTCGCCGGGCTGGTCGCGCTGCTGGCGATGCGGGCGCGGGGCGAGCGGGTGGACGCGGCGACGCGCCTCCCGCTCGGCGCGCTGATGGCGCTCGTCGCCTGGCCCTTGTGGATCGCGATCGCCGCCGGGCCGGCATTCAGCCTCTAGCCAGAATCGCGCTGCTACAGGGGTGGCTTGAGGGCGGCGCTTTTCCCTAGAGGCGCCGCCCGACCGATTCCGGGGCGCCGGCCCGTCGCGGCCCTTGCGCCCCGCCCCAAAAGCTGGAAACGTCCGCGCAAGCGACTCTTCGGGGAAGGGGAGGCGTCGGGCCGCCAATTCATCGCGATGAGCCGCGCCGTTCGTTCGCGCCTGTGCTGATCGCGCGGGCGCCGGCAAAGCTGGGCCGCCCTGGGCTTCGGGGAGCCCGCACAGGGGAGGCAGGCGTTCATCGTGCGATTGGGGATCGATCCCTCCGGCCGGTTGCCGCGTTCCGCGCTGCTCCTCGGCGCCGAGCTGCTGCTTCTGGCGCTGGTCGCGGTGCAGGGGGCGCGGCTGGTCTGGACGCTCGCGACTCCGCACGGGCCGATCGGCGACTGGCGGCCGTCGCGCGCGCTCGTTCCAGTGGCCGGGCCCGAGGTCCTCGCCAGCTTCGATCCCTTCTTCCGGCTTCAGGGCGGCGGCGGGCCGGCCGTCGTGACCGCGCTCAACCTCAAGCTCTATGGAATCAGCCAGGACCGGGCGACCGGCCGCGGCTCGGCGATCGTCGGCCTGCCCGACGGCACCCAGCGCAGCTTCGCGGTCGGCGAGGAGATCATGCCGGGCGTCACCCTGGCCGAGGTCGCGTTCGACAATGTGACGATCCGCCGCGGCGGCGTGGCGGAGCAGCTGTTCCTCGATCAATCCACGCCCGCCGCCGCCGCGCCCGCCGCCGCGACGCCGGCCCAGCCGCTTGCGCCCGCCGTAACGCCCGCGCCGAACGCGCCGGCCGCCCCGGCTGCGGCGGCGACGCCGACCGCCAACCAGCTGCGCGACATCCGCGCCAATGCGAATTGAGGTCCCGGTGAAACGTGTCCTGATCGCCCTTGCCATCGCGATCGCGCCGCTCACGCCGGCAAGCGCGCAATATGTGCTGAACCTTCGCGAGGCCGATATCCGCGCCTTCGTCCAGGATGCGGCGCGGGTGACCGGGCGGACGTTCATCCTCGATCCGGCCGTCCAGGGGCGGGTGTCGGTGGTGACCGAGCGGCCGTTGTCGCGAAGCGAATATTTCGAACTGTTCCTGTCGACGCTGCGGACCAACGGATTTGTCGCGGTGCCGGCCGCTGGCGGCGCGCTTCGCATCCAGCCCGTCGCGGGGGCCTCGTCCTCGGCGCAGCTCGGCGGATCGCGGCGGGCGAGCCCGAGCGGCTTCGTCACCGAAATCTTCCGTGTCCGCCACATCGATCCGGCCCAGGCGATCGAGACGCTGCGGCCAAGCGTCAGCCGCGACGGTTCGATCACCGCGAGCCGCAGCTCGATCGTCGTCTCCGACTTCGCCGACAATGTCCGGCGGGTGCGCGCGATCCTTGCCCAGATCGACGTCAGTTCGGGCGTCAGCCGGGTCATCGGCCTCGAAAATGCCGGCGCGCGCGAAATCGCCTCGGCGCTCGCGAACCTGGTCGGCGATGGCGTGACGGTGGTGCCGGTGGACAGCGCCAATTCGATCGTGATCCGGGGCGACGCGTCGAGCGTCGCCGAACTCGCCCGCGTCGCCCAGGACCTCGACCGGCGTGCGGCGCGCGGCAGCGAGATTCGGGTCGTCTACCTCGAACATGCCGATGCCGAGCAGCTCCTGCCGGTGCTCCAGCGCCTGCTCGGCCAGGCGCCGAACGAGGCGCCGGCGCAAAACCAGGCCGCGAACCGGCTGCGCCGCCCCAACGACAGCAACGCCTCCAGCGGTCCCTCCGGCGCGACGATGGGCCGCAACGCGCCGCCGCCCCCGCAGCCGGCCGCGGCCGCCGCGACCGCGGAGCCGGCCAATCCCAACGCCCAGCTCACCGTCGGCGCGCGCAACGCCATCGTCACCCGGTTCGAGGGCGCGAACGCGATCGTCATCTCCGCCACCGCCGACATCCAGCGCGAGCTGGGCGAGGTCATCCGCCAGCTCGACGTGCGCCGCCAGCAGGTTCTGGTCGAGGCGATCATCGTCGAGATTTCCGACACCGCGGCGCGGCAGCTCGGCGTCCAGCTCTTCCTCGCTGGGCTCAACGGCACGATCCCGTTCGCGCTCACCAATTATTCCAACATCGCGCCCAATGTCGGCACGATCGCCGGCGCGCTCGCGGCGCGTGAGCTCAACGGCACGACGACGACGATCCAGACCGGCGACGGATCGACGACGACGACGACCAGCAACGGCACCACCGATCTCATCAACGCCGCCGCGGCCCAGCTTTCGGGCATTTCCGGCGGCGTCGGCGGCCTCGCGATCCGCAGCGGCGATGCGATCTTCGGGTCGATCATCAGCGCCGTGCGCAACGACAGCAACTCCAACATCCTGTCGACCCCGCACATCGCGACGCTCGACAATCAGGAAGCCTATCTGCTGGCCGGGCAGGAGATTCCGGTCACGACCGGCGAGGCGCTGTCGCCCAATTTCGACAACACCTTCCGCACCGTCCAGCGCCAGAATGTCGGCATCACGCTGGAGGTCCGGCCGCAGATCAACGCCGGCGGCGAGGTGAAGCTCGATCTTCGCGTGGAGATCAGCTCGATCGCCGGGCCGGTGACGCAAGGCTCGCCCGATCTCATCCTCAACAAGCGCGAGATCGAGAATACGATCACCGTCGACGACGGCCAGATCGCCGCGCTCGGCGGCCTGCTCGACGACAATGAGCGCCGCACGCTCGAGCGGATCCCGCTGCTCGGCGACATCCCGGTCCTCGGCAACCTGTTCCGCGCGCGCAGCCGATCGCGCGTGCGGACCAATCTGATGATCTTCATCCGGCCGACCATCCTGCGCAGCGCACAGGACATGCAGGACGTGAGCGCGCGTCGTTACGATTACATGCGCGGCCGCCAGCTGCTCTTCAATCCGAACCAGGAGCCGAGCCTGGACGAGCTCGTCCGCGATTATATGGGCACCGTGCCGCCGGGCGCGCACCCGACCGCCGGCGACGTCACCGTCGCGCCGGCGCCCGCGCCGGCCCTGCCCGCCGCCCCGGCGACGGAGTCGCCGCCGGCCCATCCGGACGGGACGCCCTGGTGAGCGAGGCGCCCGCCTCCACGGAGGTCGTGCGGGTGCCCTATGCCTTCGCCCGCCGCCACGGCTTCGTCGCGACCGGCGAGGAAGGCGGGCGGCCGGAGATCGCGATGCGCGCCGGCGCGGACCCGAAGGCGCTGATCGAGCTCCGGCGGTTCCTCGCGCGGCCCTTCCTGGTGCGCGAGGTGCCGGCGGCCGAATTCGATCGGCTGCTTTCCGACCGCTATGCCGCGAGCGCGGAGGCCAATGCCGACGCCGCCGGCGCGCTGGGGTTCGGCGAGGATTTCGCCCTGCCGAGCGCGGAGGACCTGCTCGACACGTCGGACGACGCGCCGGCGATCCGGCTCATCAACTCGATCATCGCCGATGCCGCGCGGCAGGGCGTCTCGGACATCCATATCGAGCCCTATGAGAGCGGGCTGGTCGTTCGGATGCGGATGGACGGCGTGCTCCGCGAGACGCTTCGGATGCCGCCGCACGTGGCGCCGGTCGTGGTCAGCCGGATCAAGGTGATGGCGCGGCTCGACATCGCCGAGCGGCGACTGCCGCAGGACGGGCGGATCGGGCTGACGCTCGGCGGCAAGCTGATCGACGTTCGCGTCTCGACCCTGCCGAGCCGGGCGGGCGAGCGGGTGGTGCTGCGCATCCTCGACAAGGACAATGCGGGGATCGATCTGGACGGGCTCGGCATGACCAGCGCGGTCAACGCCCTGTTCCGCGACGCGCTGGCCGAGCCGAACGGGATCGTCCTCGTGACCGGGCCGACCGGATCGGGCAAGACGACGACGCTCTATGCCGGGCTCAAGTTGCTCAACGACGGCACGCGCAACATCCTCACCGTGGAGGACCCGGTCGAATATGCCGTCGACGGCGTCGGCCAGACCCAGATCAACCCGCAGGTCGGGCTCAGCTTCGCGACCGGGCTGCGCGCGATCCTGCGGCAGGATCCGGACGTCGTGATGGTCGGCGAGATCCGCGACCGCGAGACCGCCGACATCGCGGTCCAGGCGGCGCTCACCGGCCATCTCGTCCTTTCGACCGTCCACACCAACGATGCGGTCGGCGCGATCACCCGGCTGCGCGACATGAAGGTGGAGCCGTTCCTGATCGCATCGACGGTCCGCGCGGTGCTCGCCCAGCGGCTGGTGCGGCGGCTGTGCGGCGAATGTTCGGTGCCGGCGGAGGCGTCCGGATCGCTCGCCGAGGCGCTTGGCCTGGCGCCGGGGACGAGCGTGCGGGAGCCGCGCGGCTGCCCGATCTGTGGAAATTCGGGCTATAAGGGGCGGATCGGCCTGTTCGAGGCGGTGAAGGTGGACGACACGATCCGGCGGCTGATCAATGCGGGCGGCGACGAGGCGGCGATCGCCGCCCATGCCTTTGCCCGCGCGCCGACGCTGACCCAGGCGGCGCGGCAGCTCGTCGTCGACGGAGTCACGAGCCCGGAAGAGGCGCTGCGCGTGGTGCGGCACGAGGCGGCCGATGCCTGATTATGCCTGGGTCGGGCTCGACACCGCCGGACGCGAGCGGCGCGGCGCGGTGCGCGCCGAAACCAGCGAGGCGGCCCGGGCGCAGCTCAATGCGCGGCGGCTCTATGTCGTTCGGATCGAGGAGGCGGCCGAAAGCGTGCCCGCGCCGCCCTTGCTCTCGCGCGATCTGTTCCAGCGCAAGCGCCTGTCGGCGCGGCAGCTCGCGCTCTTCACCCGCCAGCTCGCGACGCTGATCCAGGTCGCGCCGCTGGAGGAGGCGCTGCGGACGCTCTCGCGCCAGTCGGAGCGCGACGATGTCCGCGCGATCCTCGGCCATGTCCATGCCGGCGTCGTCGAGGGCCGCCGCCTGTCCGAGGCGATGGCGCGCGAGCCGAAGAGCTTCCCGCCGCTCTACCGCGCGATGGTCTCGGCGGGCGAGGGCTCGGGGATGCTGCCGGCGATCCTCGAGCGGCTCGCGGCCTGGCTGGAGCGGCAGGCCGCGGTGCGCGGCAAGGTGCTCTCGACGCTCGCTTATCCGGTGATCCTCGCGATCGTCGCCGCCTTCGTCGTGCTTGCGCTGATGATCTTCGTCGTGCCGCGCGTCGTCGAGCAGTTCCAGGATATCGGCCAGCGCCTGCCGCTGCTGACCCGGATCGTGATCGGCATCTCGCATTTTCTCGCTCATTGGTGGTGGGCGCTGCTGATCGCGGCGGCCGTGCTCGTGCTGCTCGCCGGGCGGGCGCTGAAGGAGGAGGGGCCGCGGCTGAAATTCGATGCGGCGCTGCTGAAGCTGCCGCTGATCGGGCGGCTGATCCGCGATCTCCACGCGGCCCGGATGGCGCGGACGCTCTCGACGATGGTCGCGGCGCGGCTGCCCTTGCTGGAGGGGCTGCGCCTGACGACCGGGACGGTGCACAACCGCGTGCTCCGCAACGCCAGCGCCGAGATTGCCGAGACGGTGCGGACCGGCGGCAGCCTCTCCGGCGCGCTCCGCAAGACCGGGGTGTTCCCGCCGCTGCTCGTCTATCTCGCCGCGAGCGGGGAGGCGTCGGGCCGGCTGGACCTCATGCTGGAGCGCGCCGCCGATTATCTGGAGCGCGAGTTCGACAGCTTCACCTCGAGCGCGCTCTCGCTGCTGGAACCGGCGATCATCATCGTCATGGGCGGCGTGGTGGCGGTGATCGTGCTGTCGATCCTGCTCCCGATCCTGCAACTCGATACGCTTGCCGGAGGACTGTGATGTTGGCCCGTGGTTTCCTGTCCCGTCATTCTCGCGGACGCGGGAATCCAGCTGCCTTCCTGGCTCGGCGGCCGAAAGGGAAGCTGGGCTCCCGCCTTCGCGGGAGCGACGAAAAAGCGAATGACGAAGAAGGCTTCACCCTGGTCGAGCTGATGGTGGTCCTCGTCATCATCGGGCTGCTCGCCACCATCGTCATCATCAACGTCATGCCGGCGGTGGACCGGGCGGCCTCGACCAAGGCCCATGCCGACATTTCGACGCTGGAGCAGGCGATCGAGATGTACCGGCTCGATCACCTGCGCTACCCGACCCAGGCCGAAGGGCTCCAGTCGCTCGTCGCCGGCAATTATATCCGCCGGCTGCCGAACGATCCCTGGAACCATCCTTATGCCTACAAGGTGCCGGGCGCGGGCGGCCATCCCTATCAGGTCATGAGCCTCGGCGCCGACGGGCAGGAAGGCGGCACGGGGGAAAATGCCGACATCTCCAACTGATCCCGGCGCCGGCGCGACCCTGCTCGCCTTCATCGACGATGGCGGCGCCATCGGCGCGTGGCGGCTGATCGAGGGCGATGCCGTGATCGCGCGCGGCGGCGGCGATCTGCTGCCCGACGATGCGGCGCGGGCGGTGCTCGCCGTGCCCGGCACCGAGGTCGCGATCCACTGGCTCGACCTTGCCGATGACCTGACCCTCGCGCAGGCGACGGCGGCGGCCCGGCTGATGCTCGCCGATTCGAGCGCGGAGCCGCTGGCGGACATGCATGTCGCCGTCGGCCGTCGCGAGGCCGGGAAGGTGCCGGCGGCGCTGGTGCCGGCGCGGACCATGCTGGCATGGATCGATGCGGCCGCGTCGGTCGGCATCGACGCCGATGCGATCGTGCCCGCGCCGATGCTGATCGCGCCGCCCGTGGCCGGCATCGTTCGACATGGCATCGATCATCGCGGGCCGGCGACGGCCTTCGCGATCGAGCCCGAGCTGGCGGCGGCGATCCTCGGCGAGGCGCCGGTCGCGCTGCTCGCGGAGGCGGACTATGAAGCCGGCCTGCCGGCGCTCGCCGCCGATCCGGTGATCGATCTGCGCCAGGGGGCCTTCGCACGCCGGCGCCACTGGCGGCTGGAGAGCGGGGCTGGCCGGCGTCTCGTCCTCCTCGCCGCGATGCTCGTGCTGCTGACGCTGGCGGTGCCGGTGGCGAAGCTCATCCTCACCGATCGCGCGGCGGCGCGGATGGAGGCCGAGGCGGCGGCGCTGGCCCAGCGGCCCGCAACGGGCGCCGATTCCGCGCCAGGATTCGCGCTCGTCGCGCCGGCCCTGTTCGATGCGGTGCGCGCGACCCCGAACGCCGAGCTCGGCCAGGTGGATTATCGCGCCGACGGCAGCCTCGCCGCGACCGTCCTCATCGATTCGCCGGCGACGCTCGACATGCTCGCGACGCGGATCGAGGCGGCCGGCCTTTCGGTCGAGCGCGGGCCGGTCGGCAATCGCAACGGCCGCGCCGCCGCCGATCTTCTGGTGCGCCCCGCATGAGCGGCCTCGCCCTCTGGTGGCAGGGCCGCAGCCGGCGCGAGCAGCTGTTGCTTGGCGTCATGGGCGCGCTGCTCGCCGGCGTGCTCATATGGCTGCTGATCGCGCGGCCGCTGTCGGCGGCGCTCGATGCGGCGCGCGCGCGCGAGGCGGCGGCGGCCGAGGCGCTCGGCGCGGCCCGGGCGCGCGCCGACGTGCGGCGCACCGGCCTTGGCGAGACGGCGCCGCTCCCGCTCGCCGCCTATGTCGCGCGCAGCGCCGCCGACGCCGGCTATCCCAATGCGCGCGTCACCGCGAGCGGGCCGGCGCGCGCCACCCTGTCGATCGAGGCGGCCCGGCCGCAGGCCCTGTTCGGCTGGATCGCCGACCTCGAGACGCATGGCGTCGCGGTCGAGACGCTGCGCGCGACCGCCGGGGCCGATCATACGGTCGCGGTCGCGGCCAGCCTCCGGGCGAGAGGCAGCCGATGAGCGCGCGCACCCGCTGGCTGGCCTTCGCGGCCTTCTTCGTCGCCGCCCTCGTCCTGTCGATGCCGATGCGCGTCGCGCTCGACTGGTTCGGGCTCGACCGAACGGGGCTCAGCGCGCGCGACGCGACGGGAACGGTGTGGAGCGGCCGGATCGAGGAGGCCGCCTTGGGGCCTGTGCCGATCGGCGATGTGAAGGCGGGCCTTGCCGTCATGCCCTTGTTTGTCGGCCATGCCCGCGTCGCGATGAGCCGGACCGATCCCGATCCCGTCACCGCGACGGTCGACGTCTCGTATCGCGGCTTCGCGATCCGGCGCGCCACCGGGCGCTTCGCGGCGGGCCGGCTGCTCGCCCCGGCGCCGGTCGCGTCGATCGACCTGACCGAGGTCAGCGCCGCGTTCGTCAACGGCCGCTGCGTCGCCGCATCCGGGCAGGCGGGCGCGACGCTTGCCGGGCCGCTCGCCGCGGCGCTGCCGGCGCTGTCCGGGCAGGTCTCGTGCGAGAATGAGTGGGTGCTGATCCCGCTGGCCGGCGGCGGCGGGCGGATCGACCTGCGGATCGCCGTGGATGGCCGCTACCGGATCGACATGCAGGTCGCCGCGGTCAACGAGGCGGTCGCCGCCGCGCTTCAGGCCGGCGGCTTCCGGCCCGCCCCCGGCGGCTATGCGATCCACCGCGCGGGAGCGTTCTAGGGCTGCGCCGGACAGCGGAGAAAATGCCCGCCTCGCTCGTTGGAGGGGGCGCACAGGGCATTCGTGCAGCGAGGGGGCTTCCCGCCGGCGGCAGGACCGCCGGCCGATATGGAGGCCAGGATGAAAAGATATGCGATCGCGGCCGCGGCACTGCTGCTCGGCACGTCGGCGCTCGCCTGGGCGCCCGACAAGACGGTCGAGGGCAAGCCGCTCGCAGCGGAGAAGAGCGACGTGAAGATGGCGGACGCCCAGCTCAAGAAGGCGGACATGGACGTCGTCGCCGATGCGAAACCGGCCTGGCAGCCGGTCTATGCCGAACAGGCCTATGCGTTCGACGATTCATGGGCGCCGAAGGTGAAGTCGGCCAGTTACGAGGCGTGGCAGGACGATCCGGCGATGCAGGATTCGACGCCCCCGGCGGTCGAGCCGCAATGGGGCGCGGAGCCGACCGTGGCCGAGGCGCCGGCGCCCACCATGCTGGTCGCATCGGCGGACACGACGCCGCGCCCGGCGACGGCCAATTATCCGGCCTGCCACCCGGGCCCGGGCGACGACAATTGCATCCAGCTCTACGAACGCGGCGTTCGAACGGCGCTCGCCAGCTGGGACCGGCCGACCGGCGGCTTCGCCGGCGAGCAGGCCCAGGCGATGGCCGCGAACAGCTCGCCGGCCGACGACGCGACCGAAATCGCGAGCGCGGACACCGATGAGGGCGTGATGCCGGCGCCAGGCACCGAAATGGCCGCGACGACGTCCGGCGACGAGGTGCTCGCCGCCGGTGTTCCCGACGCCGGCACGGACATGGCGGCGAACGATCCCGCCTTCGATTCGAACTCGCCCTACCAGGGCGTCGGCGGTCCGGACGAGGCGCTGATGGGCGACGAGGCGGCGTCGGCGATGATGCAGACCGGCTATCCGGCCTGCTCGCGCACCGTCACCGATCGCTGCATCCAGCTCTACGAACGCGGCGTGACCGGCGAAGGAAACTAACCGGTCTTGTCCCCCGGTCCCGGCGGTGTGTCCCCTTCGCCGCCGGGGCCTTCCCGCGCCGCGAGCCAGGCTTCGAGCTTGGCGATCGTGCGGCCGAGCGCGCGGATCACGGCGCGCACGTCCTCCGGATCGCCGTCGGCGGTCGCGATATCGGACAGCCACCATGTCTCGGACAGCCAGGGCTGGCCGGTGTCCCGATCCTCGATCTCGATGCCCAGGAAGGCCTCTTCCGCATCGACCCAGCTGTCGCCCTCGGCCGTCAAGGTGTGGAGCCGCACCCGCCCAGCCTCGCGCAGATCGTCGGCCATCACGTCGCGCGCGGCCTCGAGCAGCGGGGCGACCAGCGCCCAGGGCAGCTTGCTCTGCGCCAGCATCTCCATCGCCGCATGGGCGATCTGCTTTTGCGCGACATTGTGGAAATCGGCCGCGGTGAACGGCTCCTCGGAATAATCGTCCCCGTCGACCTCGAAGTCGGCGGGCGCGTCTTCCGGCGCGGGCTTTTCGGGCGAATCGTCGGCCATGCCGCTTCGCTGCGGCAAGCCGTCGCGGCGGTCAAGCTTGGCGGGGCCGTCGCGGCGATGCTAGGCCGGGCGGATGAACTCAGGGGGCTGGACCTTCTCGATCGATCGCGGCGGCACCTTCACCGATATCGTCGCGCACGGCCCGGCCGGCGAGCGCGTGGTCCGCAAGCTGCTGTCCGAAAATCCCGAACGTTATGACGATGCCGCGGTCGCCGGCATCGCCGCGATCCTCGCCGAGGCGGGCGGCGGCGAGATTGCCGCGGTGAAGATGGGCACCACCGTCGCGACCAATGCCCTGCTGGAGCGCAAGGGCGAGCCGGTGGCGCTCGCGATCACCGCCGGGCTGGGCGACGCGCTTCGCATCGGCCATCAGGCGCGGCCGGAGATTTTCGCGCTCGACATCCGGCTGCCCGAGCCGCTCTACAGCCGCGTCGTCGAGGTGGACGAGCGGGTGACGGCGGAAGGCGAGGTGCTGCGGCCGCTCGACACGGCCGCCGCGCGCGCGGCGCTCCAGGCGGCCTATGACGAGGGCTTTCGCGCGCTCGCCATCGTGCTGATGCATGGCTGGCGCTGGAGCGCGCACGAAGCGGCGCTGGTCGCCATGGCGCGCGAGATCGGCTTCACGCAGGTTTCGGCAAGCCATGAGGTCGAGCCGCTGATCAAGCTGGTCGGGCGCGGCGACACCGCGGTGGTCGATGCCTATCTGTCGCCGGTGCTGCGCCGCTATGTCGACCGCGTGGTGGCGGGGCTGGCGCAAACGCCCGCGGGCCGCCTCTTCTTCATGCAGTCGAACGGCGGGCTGACCGATGCCGCGACCTTCCGGGGCAAGGATGCCATCCTCTCCGGCCCGGCGGGCGGGATCGTCGGCATGGCGCGCACGGCGGCGGAGGCCGGGTTCGGCCGGATCATCGGCTTCGACATGGGCGGCACATCGACCGACGTGTCGCATTTCGCCGGCGTCTATGAGCGCACCAGCGAGCGGACGGTCGCGGGCGTCAGGGTGCGCGCGCCGATGATGGAGATCCACACCGTCGCCGCCGGCGGCGGATCGATCTGCTCCTTCGACGGGCGGCGGTTCCGCGTCGGGCCGGACAGCGCCGGCGCGGTGCCGGGGCCGGCCTGCTACCGGCGCGGCGGGCCGCTGACGGTGACCGACTGCAACGTCGTGCTCGGCAAGATCAGGCCCGAACATTTCCCGCACGTCTTCGGCCCCGGCGGCGACCTGCCGATCGATGCGGAGGCCTCGCTGGCCCGCGCGGCCGAGATCGCCGAGGCGGCGGGGATGACTCCCCAGGGGGTGGCCGAGGGCTTCATCCGCATCGCCGTCGACAATATGGCGAGCGCGATCAAGCAGATCTCGATCGCGCGCGGCCATGACGTGACCCGCTACACGCTGCAATGTTTCGGCGGGGCGGGGGGGCAACATGCCTGTCTCGTCGCCGACGCGCTCGGCATCGAAACGGTGATGATCCACCCGCTCGCCGGGGTGCTCAGCGCCTATGGCATGGGCCTTGCCGACATGGTGGAGCTGCGCCAGCGCACGCTCGGCGGCGCGGACCTTTCGGAAACGCTGGCGGCGCTGGAGGCGGAGGCGGTGGCGGCGCTCGCCGCGCAGGGCGTCGAGCCGACGCAGGTGCGCCGCCGCGCCGCGCTCCGCTACGAAGGGAGCGACACGGTGATCGAGGTCGCCGTGTCGGACGAGATGACGGCCTCGTTCGAAACCGCGCACCGGGCGCGCTTCGGCTTCGTCTCGGACGCGCCGGTGGTGGTCGAGACCGCGATCGTCGAGGCGGTGGCGAAAAGCGAGGTCCACAGTTCGGGCGAGCCACCGGCCTTTTCGCCCGGGACGAGCGAGTCTGGAGTCCTGCTCAGAAGCCAACTCCCCCCCGGCACCCTCGTCCCCGGACCCGCGCTGATCGTCGATGCCACCGCCACCACCGTCGTCGAGCCGGGCTGGCGGGCCGAGGTGGACCGGCTCGGCAATCTCATCCTCACCCGCGCCGTCCCGCGCGAAGCCGCGCCGAAAATGGGGACCGATGTCGATCCGGTGATGCTGGAGGTGATGGGCAATCTCTTCATGGCGATCGCCGAAGAGATGGGCGTCGCGCTTCAGAACACGGCGAGCAGCGTCAACATCAAGGAGCGGCTCGATTTTTCCTGCGCCCTGTTCGATGCGGCGGGGAATCTCATCGCCAATGCGCCGCACATTCCGGTGCATCTCGGATCGATGGGCGATTCGATCCGGACGGTGATCGAAGCGCGCGCCGGGACGATGAAGCCGGGCGACGCCTATGCGCTGAACGCGCCCTATCGCGGCGGCACCCATCTGCCCGACGTGACCGTCATCATGCCGGTCTTCGCCGCGCCGGGCGACGCCGATCCGGCCTGGTTCGTCGCGGCGCGTGGCCACCATGCCGATATCGGCGGCGTCGCGCCGGGATCGATGCCGCCGGACAGCCGCACCGTCGACGAGGAAGGCGTGCTGATCGACAATGTGACCCTGGTCGAGGCCGGGCATTTCCGCGAGGCCGAGATGCGCGCGCTGCTCGGATCGGGCCGCTGGCCGGCGCGCGATCCCGATCGCAACATCGCCGATCTGAAGGCGCAGGTCGCCGCCTGCGCGCGCGGGGCGGCGGAGCTGAAGCGGGTCGCCGCAGAGCGCGGTCGCGCCGCGATCGACGCCTATATGGCGCATGTGATGGACTATGCGGAAGAGGCGGTAAGGCGCCTGATCGAAAGGCTTTCGCCCGGATATTTCAACTATGAAATGGATAATGGGGCGGTGGTTTCGGTGGCGATCCACGTGGACCCGGCGGCGCGGACCGCGACGGTGGATTTCGCGGGCACGAGCGCGCAGCTGCCGACCAATTTCAACGCGCCCGCGTCGATCTGCCGCGCGGCCGTGCTCTATGTGCTGCGGACCCTGGTGGACGAGCCGATCCCGCTGAACGACGGCTGCCTGCGCCCGATCACGCTGCGCATCCCGGACGGATCGATGCTGAAGCCGCATTATCCGGCCGCGGTCGTCGCCGGCAATGTCGAGACCAGCCAGGTCGTCACCGATGCGCTGCTCGCCGCCTGCGGCGCGCTCGCGCCGAGCCAGGGGACGATGAACAATTTCACCTTCGGCGACGAGCGCCGCCAATATTACGAGACGATCGCCGGCGGCGCCGGCGCCGGCCCGGGCTTCGATGGCGCGAGCGCGGTCCAGACCCACATGACCAATTCGCGGCTCACTGATCCTGAGATCCTGGAGACTCGCTTTCCGGTGCTGCTCGAACGTTTCGCGATCCGCCGCGGATCGGCCGGGGAGGGCGCGCATCGCGGCGGCGACGGGGTCGAACGGCATGTCCGCTTCCGCGCGCCGATGCACGCCGCGATCCTTTCCAACCGCCGGCGGGTCGCGCCGCGCGGGATCGCCGGCGGCGGCGACGGCGCCGCCGGGGTGAACAAGGTGGTGCGCTCCGACGGGCGCGAGGAGACGCTCTCGGCAACGGCGTCGGCGGAGATGGCCGTGGGCGACATGTTCGTGATCCTGACGCCGGGGGGAGGAGGCTATGGCGCGAGTGAATGATCCTCCCTGTCCGCGAAGCGGATGGCGAGGGGGGCTGCGCGAAGAGCGGTGGAGGGGCCTGCCGATTCCGGAAGGCCCCTCCGCCATGCGTCGCATGGTCCGCCTCCCCATGAAGCTTGGCTTCACGGGGAGGATTTGGGGATGACGCACTATCTTCCCCTTCTCGGCATCCTGATCGTCGTCGTCGGCTTCGCGAAGCGGTGGAACCCGATGCTGGTGGTGACGGTGGCGGCGCTTGCGACGGGGCTGCTTGCCGGCATGAACATCGTCGCGGTGATCGCGCTGCTCGGGCGCGCGTTCAACGATAACCGGCTGATCGCGATCGTATGGGTCGTGCTGCCCGCCATCGGCCTGCTCGAACGGTTCGGGCTGCAGGAGCGGGCGGCGACGCTGATCCGCGGGATCAGGGCGGCGACGGCCGGGCGCCTCCTCATCCTCTACATGCTGTTCCGCCAGGCTACGGCCGCGCTCGGCCTCACGTCGATCGCGGGCCATCCGCAGACCGTCCGCCCGCTGGTCGCGCCGATGGCGCTGGCGGCGGCGGAGAAGGAGCATGAGATCGACGACGACAGCCGGGAGAAGGTGAAGGCCTGGTCGGCGGCGACCGACAATATCGGCCTTTTCTTCGGCGAGGATATCTTCATCGCGGTCGGCTCGATCGTGCTGATCCAGGCGACGCTGGCGAGCGAGGGCTATGATCTGCGCCCGCTCGATCTCGCCATCTGGGCGATCCCGAGCGCGATCGCGGCCTTCCTGATCCACGCCGTGCGGCTCTCGCGGCTGGACCGCAGCTTGCGGCAGCGGCGCAAATGATCACGCTGCAATGGGCCTACAGCCTCGCCGGGCTGATGTTCGCCGCCTTCGCGGTGCTGAGCGCGCTCGACCGGTCGAATGGCAAGCGCTTCGGCAATGCCGCCTTCTGGGGGCTGATGGCGCTGAGCCTGATCGCGGGCGGCTGGCTGGGCGATTTCGCCAATGGCGTGCTGGTGCTCGGGCTTGGCGGGCTCGCCGGCTTCGGCGCGCTCGGCCGCAGCAGCCCGCCGACGACGAAACAGGGCGAGCGGCTGACCTTGTCGCACCAGCTCGGCAGCAAGCTGTTCCTGCCGGCGCTGATCATCCCGGCGGTGGCGCTGGCCGGAACGCTCGCCTGGGCGCTGACGCCGCTCGGCGCTTCGGGCCTCATCGAGGCGAAGCGGGAGACCTACATCTTCCTGTGCCTCGGCGCGCTGATCGCCGTCGGCGTGATCTGGCTTTGGCTGAAGCCGCCGCCGCTCGCGCCGCTTCAGGAGGGCCGGCGCCTGATCGACGCGATCGGCTGGGCCGCGGTGCTGCCGCAGATGCTCGCGGCGCTCGGCACCGTCTTCGCCGCCGCCCATGTCGGCGACATCGTCGGCGAAGGCGCGCGCGCGGCGATCCCCGAAGGCAGCCTGTTCCTCACCGTTCTCGTCTTCGCGCTCGGCATGGTCGCCTTCACGATGATCATGGGCAACGCCTTTGCCGCCTTCCCGGTCATGTCGACCGCGATCGGCGTGCCGTTGCTGATCCGGGTCTATGGCGGCGATCCGGCGGTGGTCGGCGCGGTCGGGATGCTCGCCGGCTTCTGCGGGACGTTGATGACGCCGATGGCGGCGAACTTCAACATCGTGCCCGCCGCCCTGCTTGAGCTCAGGGATCGCAACGGCGTCATCAAGGCGCAGGTCGGGACGGCGATCCCGCTGCTGATCGTCAACATCGCGCTCATCTACTGGGTCGGTTTTTGATTCTCCCCGTCGCGGGGAGGATTGGGTAGATGGGCCGAATGAACCACCGCCTCACCGCCGAAACCGCCAATCGCTTTGCCGACATCGCGCTCGGCCATGTCCGCCGCGAATATCCGCACAAGCTCGATCATGTGATGGAGGGGCCGGAGGACGTGCTCGGCCCCCGCGCGCTCCATCCGATCTTCTACGGCAGCTTCGATTGGCACAGCTGCGTCCACGGCTATTGGCTCCTGATGCGCACGCTGCGGCTCTATCCGGACATGCCCTCGGCCGCGCGGGTCACGGCGCTGCTCGACGAGATGCTGACCGAGGAGAAGGTCGCGGGCGAACTCGCCTATCTCGATCGCGCCTATACCGGCGGGTTCGAGCGGCCCTATGGCTGGGCCTGGCTGCTGATGCTCCATGAAGAGGCGCGGCGGCACGAGGGGCAGCCCTGGGCCGATGCGCTGTCGCCGCTCGCCCGCGCCTTCGCCGATCGCTTCCTCGCCTATCTGCCGAAGCTCACCTATCCGATCCGCGTCGGCGCGCATTACAACACCGCCTTCGCCCTGGTCCTGGCCCGCGAATGGGCGGCGGCGAACGATCCGGCGCTGCTCGCCCTGATCGCCGAGCGGGCGGCCGACTATTATGGCGAGGACCGCGCTTGCCCCGGTTGGGAGCCGGGCGGGGACGAGTTCATCTCGCCCGCGCTGACCGAGGCGCTGCTGATGCGCCGTGTGATGGCGCCCGGCGCGTTCCGGGCGTGGTTCGACGCATTCCTGCCCGATCTCGCGGCCGGCAGCCCGCGCGCCCTGTTCACCCCCGCCTTCGTGTCGGATCGGTCGGACGGGAAGATCGCGCATCTCGATGGCGTGAACCTCAGCCGCGCCTGGTGCTGGCGCGGACTTGCCGACGCGCTCGATCCCGATCTGGCCAAGCTCGCCCGCGACACTGCCGGCCTGCATCTCGACGCCAGCCTCCCCCATGTCGCCGGCGACTATATGGGCGAACACTGGCTCGCGACCTTCGCTTTGCTTGCGCTGGAGGCGAGCGAAGGCTGACGTTACTCTCGCCTCGGCGATATGACTTTCAATCCACCGGCTTTGATGCATAACGGTCGGCGATGCGTTGGGATCTGGACTTTCCCCGGTTCATGCTTTTCGCCGGCGCGACTTGTGCGCCGGCCCTTCCAGCGCTGGCGCAGGACCAGGCCCCGCCGGCGGCCGCGGTCGCCGACCGGAACGACCAGGAAATCGTCGTCGTCGCCGATCCCGCCCAGCGCACCTCGATCGACCGCGACACCTATATGGTGCGCGACACCGCCGAGGCGCGCACGTCGAACGCGATCGAGATCCTGTCGAGGATCCCGGCCGTGACGGTTCAGCCCGACGGCGACATACGGCTGCTCGGGACAACCGGGGTCACCGTGCTGATCGACGGACGCCCGCCGCCCGACGGCGTCAACGTCCTTCGCGACCTCAGGGGCGCGCAGATCGAGAAGATCGAAGTGGTCACCAATCCCGGCGCCCAATTCTCGGCTTCGGGCACCGGCGGCGTCATCAACATCGTCACCCGCCGCACCTATCGCGGCGGGCTGCGCGGATCGGTGAACGCCGCCGTCACCCGCTATGGCGGCTTCGAGATCGGCCTCTCGCCGACGTGGACCCGGGGCGATTGGTCGCTGTCGGGCGGGCTCGGCTGGTATCGCTCCGAATCGGTCGGCGATCAGACGCACGCACGGCGCGGGCTCGATCCGGCGAGCGCGCTGCTCGACACCGATGAGGACGAGCATAGGCGCTCCCGATTCGACAGCCGCTATGGCTATGGCCAGATCGGCTATCATCCGGATCCGAAGCGGACGATCACGCTTCAGGGCAGCCCGTTCGGCGGCAACGGGCACTCGTCGGGCCGCTCCGAGATCGTTCGTCTGGCCGATCCGGACGCGCCGCTCGATCAGCGCAGCGTCGGCGATTTCAGCTATCACGGCTACAGTGGCTCGCTCGAATATCGCGAGGAAGGACGGCGCCAGGGCGAATTGCTCACCACCTCGCTCCAGCAGGTCCGCTACACCTCCGATTCACGAAGCGAGATCGCGACCGATTTCGGCGCCGACAGCGGCCTGTTCCGGTTCGATTCCGGCAATTCCTATCTGAGCCGCGGCTTCAAGGTCGATTATGTCCGGCCGCTGCACGGGCGTCAGCGGCTGCTGATCGGCGGCCTCGCCAGCGACACGCGGGTCGTGAACCTGCTCTCCCAGAGCGGCGATCTTCCGCTTGGCGGCAATCCGTTCCCGCCGATGTCGAGGATCGACGGATCGGTGGTCGAGACGGCGGCCTATGCCAATTATCAATTCCCGCTGCTCGGCGGCACCATCCTCGCCGGGGTCAGAATCGAGGGGCGAAACTACGATTTCGCCGACGCCAGCCTGGGCGAGGGGCCGAGCGACGCGCACGCCTTTCCGAGCGTCCACCTGGAGCGCCCGGTCGCCCCCTGGCTGACCGCCGATCTCAGCTATTCGCGCCGCATCCGCTGGCCCGGAATCTCGGATCTCAGCCCCGCGCTGCGCTTTTCCGATGCGACGACGGCGCAGGTCGGCAATCCGGCGCTGCGGCCGGAAATGACCGACTCCTACGAAGCCAAGGCGCAGGCCCGGGTCGCGCGCCAGACAATCTCGCTCACCGCCTTTTCCCGCCGTACCGGCGACCTCTTCTCCGCCTTCAACAGCCTCGACGACAATGGCGTGCTGGTGACCCGCAGGATCAATCTGGGCACGCGGCTGGATCGCGGCGTCAGCCTCGCTGTGCAGGGTCCGATCGCGAGCGGGCTCAGCTATTCGCTCAACGCCAACCTCGCCGATCGCAGGACCAGGCAGGGCCTCGAGGCGCCGATCGGCCCGAGCGCCGCCTACGACGCGACGCTCCAGGTCGATTATCGCGACGGCACCGACGGCCGGCGCGGCGCGGACCATGTGACGCTGACCGCCAGCCATTCGGGCCCGACCGATTACGGCCTTACCCGCTATTCCGATTATTCCCTGTTCAACCTCTCCTGGTCGCACGCATGGACCGATCGGGTGTCGGCGGTGCTTTCGGTCAACGATATCCTCGGTCCCACGGCCTTCCGCTCGGTCTCGACCTCGGCCAACGTCGTCTCTCGCGATACGAGCCGGTCCGGCGGCCCGGGTGTCAAGCTGGCGCTGACCTACAGTCTCGGCCCGCTCGGGCAGCCGCCGGCGCCGCAGGGCGGTCCGCCGCCGATACCCGGACCGGGCGGCTGAGGGGCGCTTCGCCCCCAGGGGCGTCGGCATGGTTTACAGATCGTTAAGAGCCGGGGACCGGAAAGCGCGGATTTCCGCCATTGGCCCGGTCCTTGCTGTCGTTCGGACATGCTTCGCCGGATCGGACGCCTGTTCGTGATCAAGACCCGCCTGGAGGCGATGGTCGTCATCTATGCGCTGGCCCTGGGCGCGATCGAGCGCGGCGCCCATTATCGCGAGACCTATCCCGGCATCGGCGGCTGGCTGCTCTCCGCGGCCTGCACCGGCGCGGTTTTCCTGGCCGGCGCGAAGCTGATGGAGCTGACGCGCAAGGACAATGGCGAACGGCGCCGCCGCACCGATTTCACGCCTTCCCAAGATTTGGCGAATTCCGCCAACTAGAGGCGCCTGAGCGGATCGGCTCCGGCACTCGATTTCTTCAAAAACTGGCGGAAAACTGCGGAAAAATCCGTTTGGCACGCCTCTTGTTATCCTTGTGGGCACGAGTTTCGAACAGACCCACAGGGAGCAAGACAATGACCAACATTTCCAATTTCGCCCGCAACGCCATCGCCGCCGCCGGTGCGATGCTGCTGTCGATCGCCTTCATCGGCACCGCCGTCGGCCCCGCCACGGTGCAGGCCCAGTCTTCGGTTCAGGTCGAGGCCTGACCCAGGGAGAGGCGGCCGGGGACGCATGCGCCCCCCATCGAGCGCCCCGGCCGCCCCCCAAACCCGCTTCGTCTTTGGAGTGACAGTCGAATGAGCATCTTTTCCCGCACCCGCGACATCATCGCCGCCAACGTGATCGACCTCGTCGAGCGGTCGGACGATCCGGCGAAGACGATCCGCGTGGTCATCCTCGAAATGGAGGAGACGCTGGTCGAGGTGCGCGCCACCGCCGCCCGCTACATCGCGGACAGCAAGGAGAAGCGCCGCCAGCTCGCCCGGCTCGCCGAGCTCCAGGACAGCTGGACCGAGCGCGCCGAACTGGCGCTGTCGCGTGGCCGCGAGGATCTCGCCCGTGCCGCCCTCATGGAGAAGGAGAAGCTGATCGACCTTGCCGAGGAGATCGAGGCGGAGGTCGCCGACATCGAGGCCGCGCTGCGCGCCTCGGAGGCCGACATCGCCAAGCTCCAGGCGAAGCTGCGCGAGGCGCGGGTGCGCCAGAACGCGGTCTTCACCCGCATCGAAAGCGCGCAGAACCGCGTCAGGATGCGCGAGGCCTATGCCGGGTCGAAGGCGGAACAGGCCTTCTCCAACTTCGCGCTGCTCGAGCGCGAGGCCGATTATGCCGAAGGCCAGGCCGAGGCGCTCGCGCTCGCCGCGCCGAAGAGCCTCGAAGAGGAGATCGCGGAACTGAAGGTCGCGGATCGCGTCGAGGCCGAGCTCGCCGCGATGAAGGCGCGGAAGGAAGCGGCATGAACATCGACATCAACGGCACCAATATCGGCGAGCTCATCGAGTTCGTGAGCTGGGGGGTCAGCATCTTCGCGATGCTGCTGGTCGGGCTGCTCGTCTACCTGATGGTTCGGCCGCCGCGCCACATCCGCCGCCGCCGCCGCGACGCCCCGCCGCCGCGCGAGCTGTCGCCGGACGAGGGTGAGGAATTGTGGGCGCTGGTCGATCGCATGGAGGCGCGGCTCGCGGTCCTCGAACGGGCGATCGGCGACGAGAGCGGCCGGTCCGCGCAGCGCAGTTTGGAATCGACGGCCGAGCGCCGCGACAACGGGAGGAAGGAATGAGCAAGCCAAGGTTCGAAGTCGACCGCGAAGAGGGCAAGCTGCTCGGCGTGTGCGCGGGCCTTGCCAAGGCCACAGGCGTCGACGCGACGATCGTCCGGGTCGGTTTCGTGCTGGCGACGGTCTTTCTCCACGGCTTTCCGTGGGTGCCGCTCGCTTATGTCGCGCTCGCCCTGATCGGCCATCGCAAGGCGCGCACCGGGGCTCGCGTCGGGATCGATCGCACCGGCCGGGCCGAGGAATCGCGGGAGCGGCTGCGCGCGCTCGATCTCAGGATCCAGGCGATCGAGAGCCACGCGGCGAGCAGCAACAGCGCGCTCGCCCGCGAGATCGACGCGCTTCGCTAGTTCATTCGAAGGACATGGGAGGAAAAGATGACCGAAGCCATGACCACCGTCACCGTCGCCAGCTTCGCCCTTGTCGGCCTCACGATCGCGCTCGCCGCCGCCCTCAAGGGCTGGCAGGGCTGGCTCGAGGTGAAGCGGATGGAGCTGGGGAGTGCCGGCGCCGGCGCGGGTGAGCCGCGCAGCGCGGCGATGGAGCGGATCGAGATCGCGGACTTGAAGGAACGGATCCGCAAGCTCGAATCGATCGCCGCCTGCATCGATCTGTAACGGGACGCCGCGCCTCCCTTCCGCGGGAGGCTGCGGCTCAATCCCCGATCCGCAGCCGCGTCGTCGTCCCGTCGGCTGCGATGTGCCAGATATCGCCGAATTCGCTTTCGCCAAGCTCGCCCGGAGAGGCGCCGCCGAGCGCGGCGATGAGGCCGCCCACCGTGTTGCTGTGGCCAACGATCAGGACCGGGCCGCCGACGGCGCGGACGCGCTCCACCAGCCCGGCGACATCGCGCGGATCGTAGACCATCGGGGTCAGCCCAAGCCGGGCGGCAAGCGGCGCAACGGTCTGGCGGGTGCGCCGATAATCGGTGACGAAGATCGCGACCGGCGGCGAGCCTTGGAATTGGCGGGCGAGCGCCTCTGCGGTGCGCCGGCCTTCGGGCAGCAGGTCCGGGTCGCGCTGCCCCGGCGGCGTGTTGAGATGGCGCATCACGTAGACGTCGGCGCTCGGGGTTGCGGTCGCGGCGAGCGCGGCGAGCAGCAGGGTGACGAGGGACATGCCGTTTCCTTTCGCTGCGCAGCAAAGCCGATCACGCCCCGGTTGGCAATTGGCGTCCAGATGGACTAGGGCGTCGGCCTTGAGCCAAGGACAGCAGGGCACAGGATGACCAGCCGACCCGAGCGCCGCAGCAATCGACCGGCGCTCTCTCTCCACGTTCCCGAGCCCGATGCGCGGCCCGGCGAGTCGCCCGATTTCAGCGCAATTCCGATTCCCGCCGCCGGCAGCGCGCCGCGCCCGCCCGTGGATGCCGCCGCGGCCGACACGCACCCACTGTGCTACACGCTGGTGCGCGTCCTCGACCAGGACGGGCGGGCGGTCGGCCCCTGGGATCCGAAGCTCGATCCGGAGCTTCTCCGGCGGATGTTGAAGGAAATGGTCACGGTCCGCGTCTTCGACGAACGGATGTTCCGCGCGCAGCGGCAGGGCAAGACCAGCTTCTACATGAAATCGCTCGGCGAGGAGGCGGTGGCGGTCGCCGCGGCCCATGCGCTCGAGGCCGAGGACATGTGCTTCCCCACCTATCGCCAGCAGGGGCTCCTCGTCGCGCGCGGCTATCCGCTCGTGGCGATGATGAACCAGATCTATTCGAACCAGGGCGATCCGCTGAAGGGCCGCCAGCTGCCGATCATGTATTCGGATCGGGCGAGGGGCTTCTTCTCCATCTCCGGCAATCTCGCGACCCAATATCCGCAGGCGGTCGGCTGGGCGATGGCCTCGGCGATCCGGGGCGACAGCCGCATTGCGGCGGGCTGGATCGGCGACGGCGCGACGGCGGAGGGCGATTTCCACAATGCCGTCACCTTTGCCGGCGTCTATTGCGCGCCGGTGATCCTCAACATCGTCAACAATCAATGGGCGATCTCCTCCTTTTCGGGGATCGCCGGGGCCGAGCTCACCACCTTCGCGGCGCGCGCGATCGGCTATGGCATTGCGGGCCTCCGGGTCGACGGCAATGACGCGCTCGCCGTCTATGCGGCGACTCGCTGGGCGGCCGAACGGGCGCGTTCGAATCTCGGGCCGACGCTGATCGAGCTGTTCACCTATCGCGCCGAGGGCCATTCGACCTCCGACGATCCGAGCGGCTATCGGCCGAAGGATGCCGGCGCCGCCTGGCCGCTCGGCGATCCGATCACGCGGCTGAAGGAGCATCTGGTCGGCCTGGGCGAATGGGACGATGAGCGGCACAAGGCGCTGGAGGAAGAGGCGCAGGCCGCCGTCCGCCAGGCGCAGAAGGAAGCCGAGGCGAAGGGCACGCTCGGCAACGGCCATTATGACGATATCGACACCCTGTTCGAGGATGTCTTCGCCGACGTGCCCTGGCATCTCGCCGAACAGCGCGAGCAGGCTCGCGCCGAGCGCAAGGCCCGCGGCAAATGAGCGTGATGAACATGATCGAGGCGCTGAACAGCGCCCATGACGTGATGCTTGGCCGCGACGAGGCCGTCGTCGCGTTCGGCGAGGATGCCGGCTATTTCGGCGGCGTCTTCCGCGTCACCGCCGGCCTCCAGAAGAAATATGGCAAGACCCGCGTGTTCGATGCGCCGATCGCCGAGGGCGGCATTGTCGGCACCGCGATCGGCATGGCGCTCTATGGCCTGAAGCCGGTCGCGGAGATCCAGTTCGCCGATTATATCTTCCCCGGCTTCGACCAGATTTTCTCCGAAGCGGGGCGCATCCGCTATCGCACCGCGGGCGAATGGTCGGTGCCGATGGTGATCCGCAGCCCCTATGGCGGCGGCATCTTCGGCGGGCAGACGCACTCGCAATCGCCCGAGGCCTTCTTCGCGCACATGCCGGGGATCAAGACGGTGATCCCGTCCAATCCCTATGATGCCAAGGGCCTGCTGATCGCGGCGATCGAGGATCCCGATCCGGTCCTCTTCTTCGAGCCCAAGCGCATCTATAACGGCCCGTTCGACGGCTATTACGATCGGCCGGTCACGCCCTGGGCGAGGGACCCGCGCGCCGAGGTGCCGGAGGGGCATTATACCGTTCCGATCGGCAAGGCGGCGGTGGTCCGCGAGGGCGAGGCGGTGACCGTGCTCGCCTACGGCACGATGGTCCATGTCGCGCTCGCCACCGCGGCGGTCGAGGGGATCGACGCCGAGGTGATCGATCTTCGCACCATCGTGCCGCTCGACATCGGGACGATCGAGCAATCGGTGAAGAAGACCGGCCGCTGCGTCGTGCTTCACGAGGCGACGCGGACCGCCGGCTTCGGCGCGGAACTGAGCGCGCTCGTCCAGGAACGCTGCTTCTATCATCTCGAGGCGCCCGTGGTCCGGGTCACCGGCTACGACACGCCCTATCCCCATTCGATGGAATGGGATTATTTTCCGGGGCCGGCGCGGCTCGGCCCCGCGCTCAAGGCCGTATTGAAGGACTGACCGGCATGGCCCGCTACGAATTCAAGCTCCCCGACATCGGTGAAGGCATCGCCGAGGCCGAGATCGTCGCCTGGCACGTCGCGGTCGGCGATACGGTGGCCGAGGATCAGCAGCTCGCCGACATGATGACCGACAAGGCGACGGTCGAGATGGAAAGCCCGGTCGCCGGCAAGGTCGTCGAGATCGCCGGGCAGGTGGGCGACATGGTGCCGATCGGATCGGTCCTCGTCGTGCTTGAAACGGAAGGGGAGGCGGCCGCGACGGAGGTGCCGGAGCTCAAGGCGACCGAGACCCAGGAGCCGGTCGCCGACGGGCTCGTGCCGGAACCGGAAGTGCCCGAAGCGGCAACCGCCGTTCCGCCCGCGCCGAAAACAGGCTCGTTCGTCCCGAGCGAAGTCGAGGGGCGCCCCTCGGACTCCGTGCAGCGCGCCTCGACTTCGCTCGGCACGAGCGATGGGGGGGACAAGGTTCACAAGTCCGATGTCCAGGCCTCCCCCGCGGTGCGGCAGCGCGCCCGCGATCTCGGCATCGATCTCGCGCGGGTCAGATATGCCGGCGATCGCATCCGCCATGCCGATCTCGACGCCTATCTGCTCTACAATGGCGGCGGCGTCGCGCACGGGCCGGCGGCGAAGCGGGCGGACGAGGACGTGAAGGTCGTCGGCCTCCGGCGCAAGATCGCCGAGAATATGCAGGAGGCGAAGCGCCGCATCCCGCATTTCACCCTGGTCGAGGAATATGACGTCACCGCGCTCGAGGAAACGCGCGCGATGATGAACCGCGATCGCGGCGACAATCCCAAGCTCACCATGCTGCCCTTCCTCATCACCGCCCTGTGTCGCGCGCTGCCCGATTTCCCGCAGATCAACGCGCGCTACGATGACGAGGCGAACGTCATCCACCGCTCCGGCGCCGTCCACATGGGCATGGCGACGCAGACCGATAACGGCCTGTCGGTGGCGGTGATCCGCAACGCCGAGGGCCGCGACGTCTGGAGCCTCGCCGGTGAAATCCTGCGCCTCGCCGAGGCGACCCGCACCGGCAAGGCGACGCGCGACGAGCTGCAGGGATCGACGATCACCATCTCCAGCCTCGGCCCGTGGGGCGGCATCGCCTCCACCCCTGTCATCAACCGGCCGGAGGTCGCGATCCTTGCGGTCAACAAGGTCCGCGAGACGCCGGTCGTCGTCGATGGCGCGCTCGAGGTCCGCAAGATGATGAACCTCTCCATCTCCTGCGATCACCGGGTCGTCGACGGCTGGGATGCGGCCTTGTTCATGCAGGCGCTGAAGGGCCTGATCGAAAATCCGCTGCGCCTGCTGTCGATGCGCTGAGCGGGCCGGGCGCGCCCGCCGTCCCCTATGCCGGCGCGCCGAACGGGGCTAAGGCAAGGCCATGCTGAAGAAGACCGAGGGCGCCGATATCGCGGCGCTGAAGCTGATCGACGATCGCCTGCGCTGGCTGTCGGCGTGGACCATCCACAACGCCAATCATGTCCGCGAGAATGTCGACGGGCTGAAGGTCGGCGGGCACCAGGCCTCCTGCGCGTCGATGACCGCGATCATGGCGGCGCTCTATTTCCACGCGCTCGGGCCGAACGACAAGGTCGCGGTGAAGCCCCATGCCGGGCCGGTGCTCCACGCCATCCACTATCTGCTCGGGTCGCAGACCCGCGAGGCGATGGAGGCGTTTCGCGGCTTCGGCGGGATGCAGAGCTATCCGAGCCGGACGAAGGATCGGATCCCCGTCGATTTCTCGACCGGCTCGGTCGGGCTCGGCGTCGCGATCACCGCCTTCGCAAGCCTCGTCCAGGATTATTGCGTCGCCCACGGCCTGATGCAGCCGGCCGATACCGGGCGGATGGTCGCGCTGATGGGCGATGCCGAGCTTGACGAGGGCAATATCTACGAATGCCTGATCGAGGCGGCCAAGCACGATATCCGCAATTGCTGGTGGATCGTCGACTATAACCGCCAGAGCCTCGACGCGACGACGGCCGACCGGATGTTCAGCCGCTTCGACGAGATTTTCGCGAGCTGCGGCTGGCGGGTCGTGACGCTGAAATATGGCAAGGCGCAGGAGGCCGCCTTCCGCGAGAAGGGCGGCGCGGCGCTGAAGCGCTGGATCGACGAGACGAGCAACGCCGATTATGCGGTACTGACCTATCTCGGCGGGCCGGCCTGGCGGGCGCGGCTCGAAAAGGATCTCGGCAAGGTGGTGAGGCCGATCCTCGACGCGCGCGACGACGATGCGCTCGCCGCGCTGATGACCAATCTCGGCGGCCATTGCCTGGAAACGCTGACCGACGCGTTCGATGCGGCGCAGGACGACGTGCCGACTTTGTTCATCGCCTATACGATCAAGGGCTTCGGCCTCCCCTTCGCCGGCCACAAGGACAATCATGCCGGGCTGATGAACCCCGGCCAGATCGCCGCGCTTCGCGATGCCATGGGGATTGCCGAGGGCGAGGAATGGGCGCCCTGGGCGGGGCTCGGCGGCAACAGCGCGGAGGCGGCGCGGGCGCTCGCCGATCGGGCGCGGATCGCCCGCGAGAAAGCGGCGCGGGCCTGGCATGTCGCCGAGGTGCCGGCGATCGCGGTGCCGAGCGGTGACGAGCAATCGACCCAGGCCGCGTTCGGCCGCATCCTGCTCGATCTCGCCAAGGCCGGCGGCGCGCTCGCCGACCGGATCGTGACGACCTCGCCCGACGTCACCGTATCGACCAATCTCGGCGCGTTCGTGAACCAGAGAGGTTTGTTTCGCAGACAGGAACTCGCCGATCTGTTTGCCGCCGCGAAGATACCCTCGGCCCAGAAATGGAGCGGCGGCACCGCCGGGCAGCATATCGAGCTCGGCATCGCGGAGAACAATCTGTTCCTCATGCTGGCGGCGCTCGGCCTCGCGGGCGACCTCTTCGGCGCGCGGCTCTTCCCGATCGGCACGGTCTATGATCCGTTCATCGCCCGCGGCCTCGATGCGCTGAATTATGCCTGTTACCAGGACGCGCGCTTCCTCCTCGTCGCGACGCCGTCGGGCGTGACGCTCGGGCCGGAGGGGGGCGCCCACCAGTCGATCAATCCGCCGCTCATCGCGATGGGCCAGCCCGGGCTCAGGCATTACGAGCCGGCTTATGCGGACGAGCTGGCGCTGTTCATGGAGGAGGCGTTCCGGCTGATCCAGGACCCGGCGGGCGAGAGCGTGTACCTGCGCCTCACGACGCGCAGCATCCGGCAGATCACGCGCGCGGACGATGGCTGGAAGGCCGGCGCGCTGGCCGGCGGCTACTGGCTGCGCGAGCCGGCGCCGGGCGCCGAGGCGGCGCTGGTTTATAGCGGCGCGCTGGCCCCCGAGGCGCTGGCGGCATGGGAGGCGCTCAGGGACGACATACCGGGCCTCGGCCTCCTCGCGGTGACCTCGCCGACGCTGCTCCATCGCGGCTGGAGCGAGCGCCGCTCGGGGCGCTGGGCCGGCCGGGAGGCGACGCCGAGCCATGTCGAGACCCTGCTCGCGCCGCTGTCGCGCGAGGCGGGGCTCGTCACCCTGATCGACGGGTCGCCGGCGGCGCTCTCCTGGCTCGGCGGGGTTCGGGGCCACAGGGTCAGCCCGCTCGGCGTCGATCGCTTCGGCCAGACCGGAAGCCTGCCCGATCTCTACCGCGCCTACCGGCTCGACGTCGACGCGCTGGTCGAGGCGGCGGCGGAGCTGTTCCTCGATTGAGCCCGGTCCTCCCCGACTGTGGGGAGGATCAGTTGGTCGGCGGCCTCTGGGTCGCGCCGCCCGGCTGCGGCGCGGGGCCGACCGGGATCGGCGCGGCATTGTCGGGCACCTGCGGGGCCGGCGCCTGCGGCTCGGGCGGCGGGGCCTGGACGTTGGCCGGCGCGCTGCTCGTCCGGTCGGTCTGCGACAGCGGCACCGCCGGCGCGCGGGCGGGGCGGATGCCGAGCGCATCGACCATGAAGGCCCGCCAGATCCGCGCCGGCAGCCCGCCGCCGGTCGTGCCCGGCAGCGGCGTGTTGTCGTCATTGCCGACCCATATGCCGACGACGAGATCGCCGGCGAAGCCGACGAACCAGGCGTCGCGATAATCGGATGTCGTGCCGGTCTTGCCGAAGGTCGGGATGGAAAGGCGGGCGGCGCGACCCGTGCCCCGCTGCGTCACCGCGTACATCACGTCGCGAAGCATCGGGAAATAATGGCCGCGATGCAGCGGCTCGGCGCCCCAGCCGAGCCAGCCGGGCGACGGCTCGGTGAGGCCATGGGCGCGGATCGGGTAACGGCCCGATGCGATGCCGGCATAAGCGGCGGTAAGCTCGATCAGGCTGACCCCGTTCGTGCCGAGCGCAAGGCTCGGATCGGCGCGCAGCGGGCTGGTGATGCCGAGATCGCGCGCGGCGCGGATGACGTTTCGCCGTCCGACCCGCTCCTGGGTCTGCACCGCGACCGAATTGCTCGATTCGGCGAAGGCGTCGCGAAGCAGCTCCCGCCCGCGATAGCTGTTGCCGTAATTGGCCGGCTCCCAGTTGCCGAGCCGGATCGGCACGTCGTTCACCGGCGTGTTGGGCGTCATCCCGGCGCGGAAGGCGGCGAGATAGACGAACGGCTTGAAGGCCGATCCCGGCTGGCGGCGCGCCTGGGTGGCGCGGTTGAAGGCGCTTTGCGAATAATCGCGGCCGCCGACCATCGCGACCACCCGCCCGTCGAGCCGCATCGCGACCAGGGCCGCCTGCGCGCCGCCCAGATTGGCGCGGCGGATCGCGCGCACCGCATAACGCTGCATGTCGCCTTCCAGCGTCGTGTGGATCTGGCGCTCGCCATAGGCCTCGTCCTCCAGCGCGCCGGTCTGCGGCAGCACCCAATCGGCGAAATAGGTGCCGGTCGGCACATCGCCGTCGGGCGCGCGGCGGACGCGGGCGAGGGTGGTGTTCCGCGCCTTTGCCTCGCTGATATAGCCGACCTCGGCCATCATCCGCAGAACCCGGCGGGAGCGCTGCTGCGCCCCCTCCAGATTGCCGGTCGGGGCGAGCCGCGACGGCGCGTTGACGACCCCGGCGAGCATCGCCGCCTGGGCGAGCGTCAGGCGCTCTGGATCGGTGTTGAAATAATGATGGGCGGCGGCGCGCAGGCCATAGACGTTGTCGCCGAAATAGGCGTTGGAGAGATAGCGATCGAGAATCTCCTCCTTCGTCAGCCAGGCCTCGAGCCACAGGGTGATCAGCGCCTCCTGCGCCTTGCGGCCGAACGTCCGGTCGGGGCTGAGGAAGCTGGTGCGCGCGAGCTGCTGGGTCAGCGTCGATCCGCCCTCGCGGACCCGGCCGAGCCGCAGGTTGCGGAGCATCGCCCGGGCGATGCCCCAGGGATCGATGCCGATATGGTGGAAGAAGCGGCGGTCCTCGATCGAGATGAAGGCCTGGCCGACATAAGGCGGCAGATCGGCGACGTGGACCGGCGCCTCGATGATCGCGCCGCGCCGCGCGATCGGCTCGCCCTCGGCCGAAAGCAGCGTGATGCTCGGCGCCGCGATCGGCTGGAGCGAGCGCGACAGCGGCGTGGTGAAGGCGAGCCACGCGATGAGCAGCACGAGGATCAGCGCGCCGAGCTTCAGGGCGCGCTTCACGACGCGCGCGCGCCAGGGCGTGGGCGGTGGCGGCAGGGCCGCCGCTGGCGGCGCGGAGGCGTTGCGCCTCAGCAGCATGCGGGGGCGCGCAGCCGCTCGGGCCCGATCGTCGCGGCGGTGACGCCAAGCTGGGCGAGCCCGTCCGGCCACGGAGTGCCGGCGATCAGCGATTCGACCGCCGCCGCCATGGCCGGGGCGGTCTGAAGCCCATAGCCGCCCTGTCCCGCCAGCCAGAAGAAGCCCGGCGCGTCGGCGGCGAAGCCGGCGGTCGGCACGCGGTCGCCGGTGAAGGTGCGAAGGCCGGCCCAGCGATGCGCGATCCGGGTGACGGCGACGGTCGTATAATGTTCGAGCCGGTCGGCCGCGAGCGCGATGTCATAATCCTCCGGCGCGGCGTCGCACGGATCGTCTTCCACCTCGTCGACCGGCGAGACGAGCAGCCGCCCCGCCTCCGGCAACATGTAGAAATCGCCGGCGACGCTGTGGACGAAGGGCCAGCCCGCGATCTCGGCCCCGGCGGGCGGATCGACGACGATGATCGTCCGGCGGCGCGGCGCGAGGCCGATCGGATCGACGCCGGCCATCGCCGCGATCCGGTCCGCCCAGGCGCCGGCGGCGTTGACCAGGACCGGCGCCTCATGCGTCTCCCCGGTTTCGTCGCGCACCCGCCAGCCGCCTCCCGTCGCCTCGATCGAGGCGACGCGCCGGCCGGGGAGGACGCTGCCGCCCTTCGCGCGCATGTCCCGCGCGACGCGCTGGAGCAGGGCATCGGCGTCGAGCTTGAGGCCGGTCGGATCGTGGAGGCCGGCGATGGCGCCGCCCGCGCCCGTCCGCAGCGCCGGGCACAGTCGCGCGATCGCGGCGGCATCCACCGGCTCGATCGAATCGCTGAACTCGGACATCGCGGCGCCGAGCGCATCGAGCCGCGGCCGCGACTCCTCGTCCGCGAAATAGAGCGAGGACGCGGTCCTGGCGAGCGCCGGATCGTCCTGGAAAAAGGCGCGGCTCCACGCCGTCATCGCGCGCACCGCCTCGCCCCCGATTCCGTAATGGCTGAACGCGACGCTTCGCCCCGAACTGTGATATCCGGTGGCGTCCTCCGCCTCCAGGACCAGCACCCGGCCGTGCGCCGCGAGGCGCGCCGCCGCCGACAGACCGGCGATCCCGCCGCCGATGATCAGGAAATCCGCGTCGCTCATGGCGAGCGTGTCTAGCCGATCATCGGCCTGCGGGGAAAGGGATCAGCCGATGGTCCGCAAAGGCTCGCGCCCCGCCGGTGCCGGCGCGAAAGCGGCGACGTCGCGTCCCATCAGCCCGTCGACGATCCGCCGGGCCGCCCCGCCGTCGCCATAGATGTCGGCGGGGCGCGGCGCAGCCGGGGCGTCGAGCAGCTGCGTCGCCGCCGTCGCGATGCGTTCCGGATCGGTGCCGACCAGGGTGGCGAGGCCGGCGGCGATGCCCTCCGGTCGTTCGGTCGTGTCGCGAAGCACGAGGACCGGGCGGCCGAGCGCCGCCGCTTCCTCCTGCACCCCGCCCGAATCGGTGAGGATGAGGTCCGCGCGCGTCATGGCGTGGACGAAGGCGGCCAGATCGAGCGGCGCGACCAGGCGGACGTTGGGCGCGCGGCGCAGCGCTTCCCCGGCCGCGGCTGTCAGCGCCGGATTGGGATGGAGCGGCCAGACGATCTCGACATCGTCGCGCTTCGCCAGCGCCGCCACCGCCTCGCAGATCGCGAGGAACGGCGCGCCGAGGCTCTCGCGGCGATGCGCGGTCACCAGCACCAGCCGGCGGCCCGGCGGGATCGCCAGGGCGGCTTCGGCCTCGGCGCGGAGCGCGGGATCGGCGGCCAGCCGGTCGCGAACCATGAAGAGCGCGTCGATGCCGCTATTGCCGGTCACGAAGACGCGGCCGTTCAGCCGCTCGGCGGCGAGCTGCGCCTTCGCGAGCGGAGTCGGCGCGAAGTGGAGATCGGCCATCAGCGCGATGGCGCGGCGGTTCATCTCCTCCGGAAAGGGCGCGCGCGCCGCATAGGTGCGAAGCCCCGCCTCGACATGGGCGACGGGGATCGATCGGTGGAAGGCAGCGGTCGCGGCGGCGAGCGCGGTGGTGGTGTCGCCCTGGACGATCACCCGATCCGGCCGGGCCTTGACCAGCACCTCGTCGATCGCCGCGATCGCGCGGCCGAGCAGGCGCCCGATCGGCTGGCCCGGCTCCATCAGGTCGAGATCGAAATCCGGCGCCAGGCCAAAGAAGGACAGCGGCCCGGCGATCAAGTCGCGGTGCTGGCCGGTCAGGCAGAGCAATGGCTTCACCTGCGGTTCGCGGGCGAGCGCCGCGACCACGGGGGCGAGCTTCACCGCCTCCGGCCGCGTCCCGGCGATCGCCAGCATCCGCATTGCGCGCACCCCCCAGCCCCGCGGAGAGTTAAGCACAGCCCGGTGATCCTGCAAAGCCGGCGCCCGCGCTCAGCGCGCCGTGCGGCGGGCGTCGTCGCGGCCCGCGATATAGGCGGCGCAGCTCGCGCGCAGCGAGGCGCTTTCGCCCGCCGACAGCGCATAGGCGCTGGCGAGGCCGGCGATGAACGAGGCCGGATCGCGCTGGTTGCCGGCGGCGCGGCAGATCGTCGTCACCTGCGCGAAATCGAGCGATCCGGCGCTGGCGCGGCGGACCTGGGTTTGCGGCGACCGCGCGGCCCGGGCCGGCGCGGCGCGATGCGGCTGCAACTGCTCGGCGCGGGCCTGAAGCTCGAGCGTGCGGCGATCGATTTGCGGCAGCGCCGGCTTGGCGGCCAGCATGGCGGCGAGAAGAATGACCATATATGCCCCCGGTAAAGGTTCCCGATGGCCTCGTAGTTATACGGTAATCGGTAAAGAAGGCGTTAACCATACCGCCAGCTTTTCTGCCATTCTCGCGGGCGGTTTTCCAAAGGTTTGCCAGTACCTCATACGTTCCGCTCCCATTTCAGCACCGCCGCGCTCGCGAGAGATGACTGCGCGCGGGCCTTGGCGTAGTGCTCGACAAGCTGCATCGTCTGGCCCGTGATCGCCGCCGTTTCCGCCGTCGTGCAGCCGGCCTCAAGCAGCGCGTTCACCGCGTTCTTGCGGAGGCCATGCGGCACGATTCTGGCCCCGAGCTTGCCGGCAAAGCGCTGAAGCCGTTGCCTCAGCGCGAGCGTGCCGATGGGCTGACCGGCCCGACTTCCCGGGATGATGAAGCCCGCGCCTCGCTTATGACGCGCCAGTTCGGCCGACAGCGCGGCATGGAGGCGGATTTCGAGACGCTTACCCGTCTTTTGCTGGCGGATGTGGAGCACGTTGTCGCGAATGTCCTGCCACCGGATCGTGGTCACGTCGCCGATCCTCTGGCCTGTGTAATAGAGCAGGTGGACGGCGAGACGCGTAATCGGCTCGTCCGCTTTCAGTGCCGCGTCCAGGACATATACGGGCCACGGATCGTGCTCGCCCTGTATGTCGAGCGGGGCCACGTTGGCGGCCGGATCGTTGGCGACATGGCCTCGCGCACGCCCCCATTTCCAGATCGTCCGGATGACCGCCAGCACCATGTTCGCGGCGCCCGGCGTGTCGCCTCTGGCGTCGATCAGGCGCGCTACATCGGATTGCTCGATCCGCCCGGCCGGCGCGGTCGGGAGCATCTTGCGGATATAGGCGATGGCGAACCCGTAGGCGCGCTTCGTGGACATGCTCAGGCTCAGATATTTGGGGCTGCGCTCGTACAGGTCGATCAGCGCGGGGACGGTCAGCTCGGCGATCAGCGCGTCCCGCCGTGTCCGTCCGGCCAGGAACGAGGCATAGGCGGCGCCGAACCCCGCGTCATCCAGATCGGGCAGGCGCGCCAGTATCTCGCGTCCATTCTCGCCGATCCGCCCGGTGCGGAAGTAGCAGTACCGCCGGCCCTTCGCCCGCGTGACCTTGACGTAGAGAAGCGATTTATGCCGCATATAGGGGCTGACCCTTCCTCCAGTCAGTATTCTCGCCCTCGCCGGCCATTGCCGCAAGCGCTTCGTCGAGTGCAGCACGGCTCCAGTGATCCCGATTTCCGAGGCGGAAGGGCTGCGGCAGGCGGCCGGACGTGACCTCCCGCTCGAACTCGGACACGGCGAGATCGCAATAGGCGGCCGCTCGCTGGCGGGTCATGGCGCGCGGCGGATAGGGATAGTCTCTCGTCACCTACCCCTCCATCCCGGCGCGTGCGCGGCAAGCGGCGGCGCAGAGGGCGAGGGGCAACGTCACAGCTTCGCCCGTCGCACTCTCATAGTCCATCGAGAACCGCGCACGCATGGCGGGCGTTTCGAGTTGGGCACATGGCCTGGTGTATTCGGTGGCCAGATACAGCACGCCGTCCCACCCCTCAGGCACCAGCGTCAGCGCGGCGTCGAGAGAGGCGGTGACCGCACGAAGAGGCTGAACATATCCGTCCCGATCCGCTGGCCCAAGGCGACCTCCATAGGAGGCGTTGACCTTGACAAAGCGCGCGTCCCGTTCACCGGGATACAGGGCATCCCATATGTCGCAGTCGAGCTGGTAGTTGGCCCCCGTCGCCGCCTCTATCCTCTCGGCCAGGTCGAGCCATTGCTGGGCGGTGGTCATGGGCGGGTCCGGAACAGGCGGTGAAGGAAATTGCGGGTCGCGACGATGACGGGCAGTAAGATGCTCACCGGGAAATGCGTGATTGTGTTTGCCGGGATGCGGGCGATAAGCTCGCCGTCCACTTGTCCGTTTAGGCCAAGCGAGCGAAGACGGCTGCGCGCATCGTCAAAGCTGGCGGCCTTGATCTCCGCGCTCCACTGCGCGCCCTGATAGTTGTAGGAAAGCAAATAGGTCTTAAATTTCATCACTTCCTCCCGCTCTCCCGATCGACAAGGGCAGCGCGCCGTCTCGCTCTGGCTCATGTCGGCTGCCGGCGTGTTCTGCGGCATGGGCTTTGCCGGCGTGATCCTGCTGCTGTGGCTCGGCGGGTGGAGCGCGGCGAGCGAGCATCAGCGCATCGCCTCGATCAGCCTGATGGGAGCGGGCTTTCCGCTCGGCATGATCGCCGTGATCCTCGCGCTTGCGGTTGGCGGGCCGGTAGGGCGATTCAAGGCGGGGGCGGGGCGGGACGGCGCGACTTTCGAGCTTGAGGATCATGATGACGCTCCAAGCGCCACGGTGACGACGACCACGGAGGTGAAGTGATGTTCGGCCTCTCCCTCCCCTGGCTCAACGGGCTCACCGCCAAGCTGATCGGCGCCGGGATCGCGCTCGTCCTGCTTGTCGCGGCCTTCGTGGCGCACGGTAACCACCGCTATCACGCCGGACAGGCATCGATGCAGCCCGCGATCGACCGACTGAACGAGGCGCTCGCTCAGGCCCGCGCCAACATCGCCACGCTACAGGCGGCGGTGGATCAGCAGAACGCGGCGGTGGACCGGCTGCATAGTGAAGGCGAGGCGAGGGCGGAACAGGCCCGCCAAGCCGCTGCGGAGGCCGCCAGCCGCGAAACCTCCGCTCGGGAGACGACCCGGAGGGCCTTGGAAGCGCCGGGACGCTCCACGGGGCTTACAGCGGATGAATGGGGGCAGCTTTAGGGTTTCGGCGATTGCCGGAAGCGGGCCGCGCGCATCCAGCGGCAGGTCGAAACAAAGGATTTGGAACATGAATAGTCTTGAAGTCACCGAGGCGGAAAGTGCCGCCATTGCCGTCGCTCCCCGTGTCACGCTGGAGAGCATGGAGTCCAAGATCGCGAGCGAGAGCTACACTGTTATCGACGGCGTGCTGACGCTCTGCACGATCAAGATGAAAAACGGATTCTATGTGACTGGCGAGAGCGCGCCGGCCTCGCCCGAAAACTTCAATGCCGATCTCGGCAAGAAGTTCGCCCGCGAGAACGCAATTCGCCAGCTTTGGAAGCTGGAGGGATACGCTCTCCGCGAGAAGCTGGCAAAGGCCGCATGAGCGCGGCTCACATCATGATGGCGGGGGCGGCGTTTGCTGCCCTCGCCGGCTGCGCCACCCCGCCCGCCCCAGAGCCGCGCATCGTCACGCAAACGGTCAACGTGCCGGTGCGCGCGCCGTGCCCAGATCCGGCCGACGTGCCGCAGGTGCCGCGCAGGGTGGCGGAGGAGCATCCCACCATGCCCGCCGATCCGAACGAGCAGGGCCGCATCCTCGCCGCCAAGGTGATCGAGCTGTTCGGCTATGCGATGCGGGCGGATGCTTTGCTTCGCGGATGCAGCGGGCCTTAGGATCATCTTGCCGGCGCCGGCAAATTGATCAACGCTTCACAAAGCGGGATAAGGACTGGGGCCTCCGGTCGAGCGCCCGTATCGCCTTGCCGGCGCCGGCAAACCGATCACCAATTCCACCCCATCCCCATCCCGCCCCGGATCAGATTCACCGCGAGCATGGCGCAGATCACGGCGACGATGAGGGCGAATTCGAGGCGGAGTTTCAACGGTGGAGCGTTCCCTCGCGTCCCGCTCACGCCGCCCGCTCCTCGAACAGGTTGCCTTGGCGCTCACGGCCGATAAAGCAGGCCGGCCCCTCCGCATTGGCGTCGAACAGATACCAGGCCGCGTTGTCCTTGCTGGTGAAGGGCGAGTCCTCAATCCACTTGACCCGGCCGACGCTCACGATCTTGCGGCACAGCGGCATGAACTCGGCGCTCTGGCGCGTGTGCATCCAGTCCGCATCGAACAGCAGCCATGTCGGCTTGTGCCGCGACAGGTTGAGGATGATCGGGTGCAGCACGCGCCGATCCCACGGCGGGTTGGTGATGTAGCAGTCGGTGTTGTGGCAAAGCGCCATTGTGGCATCGTCGCGGGCAATATCGGCCCGGCGCGGCTCAATGTCCCACGCGTCGACGCAGACATGACCGGCGGCCGTCAGATGATCCAGCAGGCGTCCGTCCCCGGCACACGGCTCGGCAAATCTCGTCGCCGGCGCGAGATGGGGAAGGAGCGGGAAAACAGCATCGCGCGGGGTCGGGTAGAAGTCCCGCTCACGTCGCTCGAATTGCGGCGCGCGCTTGCTCACAGCCGCGCCCGCCCGATGATGACAGGCGCGGTCATGCGGTCCTCGAAAGTTTGCAAGGCTTCGGCCATGCCATTGATATTGTTGGGCGAGGTTTTCCCGGAACGAACTGGCAACCGCCTTTGGATTCAACAGCTTCGCCAGAAGAAGGCGTTAACCATGTTTGCCGTCCGCAAGATCGCGGATGCGCGAATATCCTTGCCTTGCCGGTGGAAGTGGGATTCCAGCTTGGCTTCGGAGATGAATAGGGGCGCGCGCGTGGGCGACGAGGATCTGGCGGCAAGGCTGGCGCAGGGCGCGGGGCGGCTGCTGCTGGCGCTGCGCGAGACATCGTGCCTCGAAGGCCGCGCGCTCGGCGCGGTGGCCGATCAGGTCGCCAATGCCTTCATCCTGACCGCGCTTCGCCAATGGCGGCCGGACGATTGCATCCTTTCAGAGGAAAGCCCCGACGATCCCGAGCGGCTTTCCCACCTGCGCCTGTGGATCATCGATCCGCTCGATGGCACGCGCGAATATGTCGAGGGGCGCAGCGACTGGGCGGTCCATGTCGCGCTCGCGGTTCAGGGCAAGCCCGCTGCGGGCGCGGTCGCGGTGCCGGCGCTCGACCGGCTGTACCGGTCCGACCGGGTCGAGGCGAGGATCGGGTCGCGCCCGCGCCCGCTGATGCTGGTCAGCCGCACCCGCGCGCCGGCCGGGGCGGAGGCGATCGCGGCGGCGATCGGTGCGGATGTGGCGCCGATGGGATCGGCCGGGGCAAAGGCGATGGCCGTCGTCGCCGGCGATGCGGACCTCTATGTCCATGCCGGCGGCCAGCATGAGTGGGACAATTGCGCCCCCGCCGCGGTCGCGATCGGCGCCGGGCTCCACGCCAGCCGGATCGACGGGACGCCGCTCCTCTACAACGGGCCGGACACCATGGTTCCGGACCTGATCATCGGCCGGCCCGATCTCGCCGCCCGCGCGATCGCGTTCCTTCAGAGCCAGTCGGCGATCTGACGCCAGGCCGCGAGCTTGCGGTCGAAGGAGAGCGTATAGGCCGGGCTGCTCGACGGCAGGTCGATCAGCGCCGGGCCCGCGAAGCCCGCGAGCTGGCGGCGGCCGATGCGGGCGGAGGTGCCGCCGTTGAAGCCGATCGCGCTCAGCCCCGGCAGCGTCGCGGCGAGCCCGGCGAGATCGCTCGCCTCGTGGAGCCGGATCGCGGCATCGAGGCTCCCCTCGCGTGTCGCGGCGGCGACCGTGTCCCACAGGCCGATCCCGGCATCGAGCAGCGCCGCCAGCCGCGCCTCATAATCCATCGCGGCGAGATCGCGCCCGATCACCGCGCCGACCAGCCGCCAGAACTGGTTTTGCGGATGGGCATAATAGCGCCGCTGCGCGAGGCTGACCGCGCCGGGCAGGCTGCCGAGCAGCAGCAGCTTCGTGTCCGCGCGGATGACAGGGGGAAAGTTGCGATGCATAGGACGGGCATGAAGATAGAAGGCGGCTGCCATTGCGGGAAGGTGCGCTTCGAAGCCGAAGTGCCCGAAGCGGTCGAGATCCTCGACTGCAATTGTTCGATCTGCTCGGCGACGGGCTTCCGGCACCTCATCGTGCCGCACGGCGATTTCCGGCTCCTCACCGATCCCGCAGCGCTCACCTCCTACCGCTTCGGCACCGGCCAGGCGAACCACCTCTTCTGCGCCACCTGCGGCATCAAGAGCTTCTACCAACCCCGCTCCCACCCCGACGCGTGGAGCGTGAATCTGAACGCGCTCGACGATGTGACGGGGTTGGCGGTGACGGCGAGGCCCTTCGACGGGCGCAACTGGGAGAAGGCGGCGGAGGAGTTGCGGTAATCGCGAGATTCATCGCTCTCCGGCGCTTTCTCACAGCCTGCCGAACGCATAGGCGTCCATCGCCAGCAGGTCGTGGGTGTAGCTGTGATGCAGGCGTCGGCCGGGCGCGCGGCTGCCGGCGCCGAAGGCGAAGAAGAGCGGCAGCAGGTGCTCGTCGGTCGGGTGATTGCGCTGCGCCTCGGGCGCCTCGGCCATCGCATCGAGCAGGGCAGGGCCGTCGCCGGCGCGGATCGTATCTTCAAGCCAGTCGGTGAAGTCTTCGATCCAGGCGCGATCGGCGCCGGGTCGGGCCGAGAAGATGGCACGCAGGTTGTGCGAGATGCTGCCCGAGCCGATCAGGAGCACGTTGCGTTCGCGCAGCGGCGCGAGCGCTGCGCCGATCCGCGCATGCCAATGCGAGTCTCGCGAGGGATCGATCGAAACCATGACGACCGGCACGTCGGCAGCCGGGAACATCAGCGACAGCGGCACCCAGGCCCCATGGTCGATGAGGTCGCTTGCCTCGCGCCGCGGATTGAGCCCGACGGCGGCGAGCATCGCGACAATTTCGTCGGCGAGCGCCGTCGCGCCGGGCGGCTCGTAGCGCATCTCGAAGAGGCGCGGATCGAAATTGCCGAAATCGTGCCAGGTGCGAAACCGCGCCGGCGCGCGCACGGCGACGCCGCGCGCCTCGTGATGCGCCGATGCGATCACGATCGCGTCGGGCCGCGCGAGCCCTTTGCCCAGTTTTTCGAGGAAATGGCGCGCGGGGGAATCGCTCAGCGCCAGATCCGGCGCGCCATGGGAGATGAAGAGGCTGGGCTGTGTCATAGTCTCCATATAAGCGCGACGAGTCGTTGCGGAAATAGCTGCGTGTGAAAGCAGGTGTTGCGCGCAATGCAACACCTGCGCGCCGCTTGCCGCCACCCCCATCGCGCCTTAATCTCCGCCCGGAAGGGGGGATGCGATGGCGACGGTGGCGGCGGACATCGGACCTGCGGGGGGCGGGCCGGCGAGCGAGCCGTCCGATCTCAAGCGCGATCGGCTGGTGATCTTCGCCTCCTCGCTCGGCACCGTCTTCGAATGGTATGATTTCTTCGTCTACGGCACGCTCGCCGCGACGCTCGCCCGGCTGTTCTTCCCCGCCTCCAATCCGATGACGAGCTTCCTGCTCGTGCTGGCGAGCTTCGGGGTCGGCTTCGGGATGCGGCCGCTCGGCGCGATCCTGTTCGGCTATCTCGGCGACCGGCTGGGGCGCAAATATACCTTCCTCATCACCATCACCCTGATGGGCGTCGCGACCGCCGGCGTCGGGCTGATGCCGACCTATGCCCAGATCGGGGCGGCGGCGCCGATCCTGCTCGTCATCCTGCGGATCATGCAGGGGCTCGCGCTCGGCGGCGAATATGGCGGCGCGGCCATCTATGTCGCCGAACATGCGCCCGCGAACCGGCGCGGCCTTTACACCAGCTTCATCCAGGCCGGGGTGATCGGCGGCTTCATGCTGAGCCTCGCCGTCGTGCTCGGCACCAATGCGCTGCTGAGCGCCGAAGCGGAGGAAAGCTGGGGATGGCGCGTGCCCTTCCTCATCTCGCTGCTGCTGCTCGCCGTGTCGCTGTGGGTGCGGCTGAAGCTCAAGGAAAGCCCGGTCTTCCAGGCGATCAAGGAAGCGGGCGAGCTGGCGCGCAATCCGCTGCGCGAAAGCTTCCGCGGCTGGCGGCAGATCCGGATGATCTTCGTCTCGCTGTTCGGCATCGCCGCGGGGCTGACGGTGGTGTGGTACACCGCGACCTTCCAGGCGCTCTATTTCCTGCAGAATTCGCTGCGGATCGACGATACGGCGGCGCGGCTCATCATCGGCCTCGCGACCGTGATCGGCACCTTCTGGTTCATCCTGTTCGGCTGGCTTTCGGACAGGATCGGGCGCAAGCCGCCGATCATCGCCGGCTATGCGCTGACGATCATCCTGCTCTTCCCGCTGTTCCACTGGATGGCGGCGGCGGCCAATCCGGAGCTGTCGGCGGCGCGCCTCAGAAGCCCGGTGACGGTGCAGGGCACGCATTGCGAGTTCAATCCGTTCGCAAGCCGCCAGGCCAATCCGTGCGGCCGCGCGCTCGACGCGCTCACCCGGCGCGGCATTTCCTATGAAATCGTGCCCGCGCCGGGCTGGACCGGCGATGGCGATGCCTATCAGGTGCGGATCGGCGCCGAGCCGGTCGACGCGGCCGATGAAGCGGCGCTCGATCGCGCGCTCGGCGCGGCCGGCTACCGGCTCGAAAAGACGACGCCGCCGGCGGGCCGCATAGTCCCGCTGGTGATCGCCCTGCTGCTCGTCAGCCTGCTCTCGGGCATGACCTACGGGCCGGTCGCGGCCTTGCTGGTCGAGCTGTTCCCGGCGCGGGTGCGCTATACGTCGCTGTCCATCCCCTATCATGTCGGGACCGGCTATTTCGGCGGATTCCTGCCGTTCATCAGCCAGTATATCGTCGCGCGGACCGGCGATCCGTTCGCCGGCTTGTGGTACACGGTCGGCGTGGTCGCGGCCGCGCTTGTCATCACCTTGCTGTGGCTGCCCGAAACCGCCGGACGGCGGTTGGACTAGCCCGGCAAGCTCGGCTACCGCCAGGCGATGATTCCCTCCGCGCTCCGGCTGATCCTCGACGGCGACGCCCTCGTTTCCAACTGGCACTGGCTCGCCCACAAATCGGGCGGCGGCGCGGCCTGTGGCGCGGCGGTGAAGGCCGACGCCTATGGCCTTGGCGCGCGCGAGGCGGTGAAGCGGCTCGCCGCGGCGGGATGCCGCGACTTCTTCGTCGCGACCTGGGCCGAGGCGGAGGCGCTGATGCCCTGGCCGGCGGACCTCAACCTCTCGGTGCTCCACGGCGTCGGCGAGGAGGATATGGCCGCCGCGCTCGCCTCGCCCGCCCGGCCGGTGCTGAACAGCCGGGCGCAGGTGGAACGCTGGAAGCAGGCGGCGCCGGCGCGGCCGTGCGACGTCATGGTCGATACCGGCATGAACCGGCTCGGCCTCACGGTGCGGGAGGCGCGCTCCGGCCTGCTCGACGGGCTCGCGCTGCAGACGCTGATGAGCCATCTCGCCTGTGCCGACGAGCCGGGGCACGAGATGAACGAGCGGCAGCTCGGCATTTTCCGCTCGCTCCGGCGCGAAGTTTCGGCGGCGCGCTACAGCCTCGCCAATTCCGCCGGCATCTGCCTTGGCGGCCGATATGCGTTCGGGCTGACCCGGCCGGGCCTTGCGCTCTATGGCGGCATCCCGGTGCCGGGCGATGCCGAGCAGGAGGCGGGGCTGAAGCCGGTGGCGCGGATCGAGGCGCGGGTGCTCCAGGTCCGCGAGGTGCCGGCCGGCCAATCGCTCGGCTATGGCGCGACCTTCGTCGCCGGGCAGGACATGCGCGCGGCGATCCTCAACATCGGCTATGCGGACGGCTATCTGCGGCCGCTCGCCGGCAGGGGCCATGCGCTGGCGGGCGACGTGCGCTGCCCGATCCTCGGCCGCATCTCGATGGACCTGATGGCGGTGGCGCTGCCCTCCGGCGCGGATGCGGCCGAGGGGGACTGGCTCCAGATCGATTTCCGCCTGCCCGAGCTTGCCGGCGAGCTCAGCCAGTATGAGCTGCTGACGACGCTCGGCCGCCGCTACCGCCGCGTCTGGCGCTGAGCCTCAGCTGTCGGCAAGGATCGGGGTCGGCGGCGGATAGGCGAAGCGCGTGCGCCGGATCCAGCGCGAGGCGACCAGCTTGGTGCCGCTCCGCACGGGAAGGCCGGCATGGCGCGCCCGCGGATCGGCGCGGCCCTCCGCGTCGACATTGGCGAACATCAGCGCATCGCCCGGGCGGCCGCGAAAGCGAAGGCCGAGCTCCGGAAAATCGGTTTCGCCCCCCTCATAATCCTCGTCGAGATAGACCAGCACGGTGACGATTCGCTGATTGTCCGTCGCCGGCAGCGCATCCATGTGCGGCCGATATTCGCCGCCGGGGAAATAGCGCAGGACCTGGAGCGGCTCGCCATGGGCGTGATCGGTGCCGCTGAGCGCCGCGATCCGGCGGTTGATCGCGCCGACGACGAAATCCTCGTAATAGACGCCGAAGCTCGCGAAGTCGCAGGTCCGGATCGGGTGGGGCCCCATCCGGCCGGTCGCCGGATCGACGACCAGCGAGGGCGCCATCATCGGCGTCGCGCGGCTGACCAGATAGGCGCATTCGGCCGCACCGAGCAGGCCGCGCGCCACCGCGACGGATGGCGACTCGCTCAATCGCTCGAGCTGCGGCGTCGTCATCGGCCCGCCCGCCTCGTCCAGCGCGAAGTCGGCGAGGGCGTCGAGCTGCGCGCGTGCCTGCGCGATGCGCGGCGCCAGTTCCCGAAGCGACTCCAGCGCCCCCGGCCAGTCCGATGGGCCGCCGACCCCGTTGGCGGCGAAGAAGGCGTGGAGCAGGGCGGCATCGTCATTGCCCGCCGCCGCCGCGCGCTGGAGCAGCGCGCGCGCCTCGCCAAGATCGCGCCGCACGATCCCGCCCTGGATGCGCCAGTCGGCAAGCTGCCTCAGCGCGTCGGAATCCCCCGCGCCGGATGCTTCGGCAAGCGCCGCGAATGCATCGCGATGGCGGCCTTCGGCGGCGAGCGCATGGGCGCGGGTGACGGCGGGTGACGGCATCTCCAAGTCCTTATGCGTCGCGTCCACCAAAAAAAAGAGCCGGGAGGAAAACCTCCCGGCCCCGAGGTCGATCAATCCGCGGCCTAGAAGCGGGCGCGGAACCCGCCGTAGAAGGACCGGCCCTGGAAGTCGTAGATCGCGGTTCCGGCTCCGGTCGCGGTCGTGCCGAGCGGCGCGTGCCGATCGAACACATTGTCGACGCCCACATAGAATTTGAGGTCGCGTCCGAAGCCCGCGCCGTTGCGGATGTTCCATTCGAGCCGGATGTCCGAATAGGTGATCGCCGGATAGCGCGCCGGCGAGAAGGCATCCAGATTCTGCGGCCCCAGATCGTTGACGTTCGTCACATTCTCCGCCGCGCCGGAGAACATCGGCCCGATATAATGGAACCGATAGCCGAAGGTGAACGCCTTGTAGGTGAGGTCGGCATCGATCCGGAACTCGTCCTTCGGATCGCCGATCTCGCCCAGGATCCGGTTCTCGAAGTCCGGATTGGTTGCGCTCTCATAATTGCTGATCTGGAAATTATGCACGTAGATCAGGCTGGTATCGAGCCGCAGGTCCGTCGCCAGATTGGTGCGGTAGGACACGTTGACATCGATGCCGCGCCGCACCCGGCGGGCGAAGTTGAGCGGCGCCACGATCAGCGAATTGCCGAGGATCTGGCCGGGCAGCTCGCCGTTCGGGCCGGTGCCGGGACCCGCGAACCGGACGAACTGCTGGCAGAAGATGTTGTTGAGATCCGGCAGATCGTAACAGCTGTTGACGATGCCCTGAGCGCCGACGGACGTGATGATCCCGTTCACCGTGATGTCGTAATAATCGGCGGTGATGGCGAGGCCGGGGATGAAGCGCGGCTGGATCACGGCGCCGACCGTCCAGGAATCGGAGGTTTCCGCCTGGAGGTTCGGGTTGCTGCCGCTGACGATCGGCAGCGAATAGGTGATCACCGGCAGGTTGCCGAGATTGCCGCCAAGGTCCGACTGGCAATTACGGGTACGATTGGCGTTGGCGGAGATGTTGTTCGGGTTGCACGGATCCTGGAAGCCCGGCGCGAAGTTCGGGACCAGCGGGAACGCGGTTTCCGAAACGTTCGGAGCGCGCACCGCGCGGCTGTAATTGCCGCGGAAACGGATGTCGCGGATCGGCGCCCATTCGGCCCCGGCATTATAGGCCCAGACCGTGCCCGTGCCGCCCTGGTAATGGGCGACGCGCGCCGCGCCGTTGGCGGTGAGTTCGTAGAAGAAGGGCACGTCCCGAAGGATCGGGATCCTGAGCTCGCCATAGGCTTCCTTCACCTCGAACGTGTCAGGCTCGAAGCTCGGGATGGAAACGCCGTTGGTGAAGCCGTTGGTGACGAACGGATCCTGCTCGTAAGATGCGTTCTCACGCCGATATTCGACACCGAGCGCGAAGCCGACCGGGCCGCCCGGAAGCTCGAAAAGCTGGCTGAGATCGCCGTTGACGAAGCCGGACAGGACGAGCTGATCGAGCGAGTCGTGCGCGGTGAACTCGCGGGCGAAATAGGCGACCGACGCCCTGTTGTCCGGGGCGCCGAACGGATTGTAGGGCACGCAGGCCGCGATGTCGGCGGCGAGGCGCGCCGCGTTGGTCGCCGGATCGCCGGAGCCCGGACGCTGGATCGGAATCGCCGCGGCCGGATCGAATTGCGAGCGGCACTGGATCTGCCCCGTGACCGGGTTGCGTCCCGCGTCCATCGCCAGCGAGAAGCGCTGCCGGTCGATGAAGCCGTCGGTGGTCACGTCCTCCTGGAACTTGCCGTAATTGACCGACAGTTCGTAGCCCCAGTCCTCGTTGAAGGTCCCGCGAAGGCCGGCGACGACACGATAGGTGTCGCGCTGGAAACGCTCGTCGCGAAGACCGACGTCGAGGAGGTTGCGGGCCAGCTGGAAGCGATAGCTGCCGTCGCCGATCGCGGCGATATCGGCTGCGGTCAGGTTGCCCCCGGCCGGGCAGCTGGCCGTCAGGCTGGTGTTGCAGCCCGACGCCAGAATGAGGTTGGCCAGGGTCGTGCGATCGGCCGGATTGAGGAACGGGTTGTCCAGCCGCGGCCGCTCGCGGGCGTCGCCGATATTGCCGCTGTTGCCGCTGCCGGTCTGGATGAAGGACGGGCCGGCATTGTTGCCCAGGGCGTTGACCCGGTTCCACTTCGCCTCGACGAACACTTCGGCGGCGTCGCTGAAGGTGTAATGGCCGAGCAGGTTGAAATTGTAGCGTTCCAGGTAGGGCAGCACGGAAAGCGTCCTGCCCTCGCGGCCCGTCTGGCCGTTGCCCCCCAGGAAGCTGCCGGTCGGGCCGGAGCCGAAGCGTGCGCCGGTCTGCGCGACCAGGCGGCCGGCCCCGTTGAAGATATAGTTGCAGTTATAGGCGGCACCCAGGCTGTTCGGCGCGCCATCATTGGCAAGGGTTCCGCGTCCGCAGGCCGCGACGGCCAGCTGTTGCTGGATCGGGACCAGGCCGTTCGGGTTGATCGTGGCGCTGCGCACGTCGCGCAGGAAGATCGCGTCCGGGAAGCCGTCGGACCCGTTGGGCAGGCCGGCCGAATCGGCGTCGACGGTGAAGAAGCCGCTCTGGATCCGCAGCCACGGAATGTCGGAGGCGAAGATGCGGTCCTGATGGGCATATTCGCCGTGCAGGGTGATGTTGCCCCGGCCCTCGGCGAAATTGTGGCCGAACATGATCGAGGTGTACTGGTTGCCGCCATAGCCCTGTTCGGCGATGCCGGCCTGCCCGCGGATCTGGAGGCCGTCGAAGTCGCGGCGAAGGATGAAGTTGACGACGCCGGCGATGGCGTCCGAACCGTAGATCGCGGCCTCGCCGCCGGTCACGATGTCGACGCGCTCGATCAGGTCGTTCGGGATCGAGTTCACGTCCGGCGAAACGGCATTGTTGAGAATGTCGGCCGGAACGTGGCGGCGGCCGTTGACCAGCACGAGCGTGCGCTGCGTGCCGAGGCCGCGAAGATCGAGGAGGTTGAGGCCGGCAATACCGATGCCGAGGCCCGGATTCTGCTGCGCGAAGGTGCTGCGCAGCTGGGGCAGATCGTTGAGCTGCTGGCCGACATTGGTGTCGGAGGACTGGAAGAAGGACTCGCCGCTGATCGAGGTGATCGGCACCGGCGACTGGAGGTTGGGCGTCCGGATGCGGGTGCCGGTGACGGTCACCGTCTGCTCCGTCGACGCGCCAGCGGCGCGCGGGACGCAATCGCCGGCGCTCGCCTGCTCCGGCGTGCAATCGGGCTGGGTGTTCTGCGCGAACGCGGCGGTGGGAGCCCCCGCCGCGCCGATAAACAGCGCAGACGCAAGCAGAGTTTGGCGAGTGGTGAGCTTCATGTGCTGATCCCCCTGAATCCGGCATGCGTCGATGGCACGCCACCAGTGGATCAAACAGAAAGAGTTATGGTTCGACAAGAACTAAATGCCGAGCGGGCTTGCTGCCGATGTCGACAGTCGATCGTTGTTGCACGAAGGCAACATCGACCAAAGCCCGCCCAGGCCGCCGAGGGGGCTGGTCCGATAAGGTCCAAACTACTGAAAAAATGCGACTTGTCGGCGACCAGGGGGCGCCGCTCAGCCCCGCTCGACGCACATCGCGATGCCCATGCCGCCGCCGATGCAGAGCGTCGCGAGGCCCTTCTTCGCGTCGCGCCGACCCATTTCGTAGAGGAGGGTGGTGAGCACGCGCGCGCCCGAGGCGCCGATCGGGTGGCCGATCGCGATGGCGCCGCCGTTGACGTTGACCCGGTCCCCGTCCCAGCCGAGCTCGCGCCCCACGGCGAGCGCCTGCGCGGCAAAGGCCTCGTTCGCCTCGATGAGGTCGAGATCGGCGATGCTCCAGCCCGCCTTCTCCAGCGCGCGGCGGCTGGAAGGGACGGGGCCGATGCCCATGATCGACGGATCGACGCCGGCCGAGGCCCAGCTCGCGACCCGCGCCAGGATCGGCGCGCCGCGCCGCTCAGCCTCCTCGCGCCGCATCAGCACGAGCGCGGCGGCGCCGTCATTGATTCCGGAGGCGTTGGCGGCGGTGACGGTGCCGTCCTTCTTGAAGGCCGGGCGCAGCGGCGTCACGCCGTCGAGCGTCGCGCCGGCGCGGATATATTCGTCGTCCGCGACCACGGTCTCGCCCTTGCGCGACTTGACGGTCACCGGCGCGATCTCGTCGCGGAAGCGGCCGGCGGCGCGGGCGGCCTCCGCCTTGTTCTGGCTGGCGACGGCGAAGACGTCCTGCTCCTCGCGGCTGATCTGATATTGTTCGGCCAGATTTTCCGCCGTGATTCCCATGTGATAGCCGTTGAAGACGTCGGTCAGCCCGTCCTTGATCATCGTGTCGATCAGGGAAAGATCGCCCATCTTCGTGCCGCCGCGCAGGTTCTGCGCGTGGTTGGAGAGGCTCATGCTCTCCTGGCCGCCGGCGACGACGATGTCCGCATCGCCGGTCAGGATCGCCTGGGTCGCCAGCGCGACGGCGCGCAGCCCCGATCCGCAGACCTGGTTGACGCCCCAGGCGGGCACCTCCTTGGCGATCCCCGCGGCCATCGAGGCCTGGCGTGCCGGATTCTGCCCCTGGCCGGCGGTCAGCACCTGGCCGAGGATGACTTCGGACACCTCGTCCGGCGCGACGCCGGCCTGGGCGAGCGCGGCCTCGATCGCGGTGCGGCCCAGTTCGTGCGCCGGGGTCGCGGCGAAGCTGCCGAGGAATGCGCCGACCGGGGTGCGCTTGGCGGCGGTGATGACGACGTCGGTCATTGAGCGAGTCTCCCGAAAACCTGCCGGGCCCACTTAGGCCGCGGCGCCGCGAATTGGTAGGTTCAAGCGGTGGCGGATGCCGGATAGGTGACGCGCGCGCCCTCGATCCGCGCGCCGGGCGTGAGCCGCGCCGGCTCGATCCGATCGCCCATGATATGGAACACCTGCTCGCCGCGCGCGATCAGGTGATCGGCGACGATCCGGCGGTGGCAGCGCCACCACACCGCCTCGGCGCACATCATCGCGGTGCGTCGCGCGCGGCCGAGCGCGACGAGCTCGTCGAGGCCGGCGCGAAAGGCGGCGCCGAGCGCATAATCGGCATAATTGTGGAAGCTCGCATTGCGCCACAGGCCGTCGGTCTCGGGAGGCACCTCCTTCGATCGGGGGCGCAGGCCGCCGAGCGCGGGGAGCATGGCATAGCCGATCTGCCAGGGCGCGAGGCTTTCGGGCAGCGTGTCGGCATTGAACTGGGGATTGGTGCGCGATCGCGGCACGGTGCGGATGTCGGCGACCAGGCCCACCTCCGCACGGCCGAGCGCCTCGGCGAAGGCCGGGATCGTCAGCGTCGAATGGCCGATGGTGAAGAAGGGCCGCGCCACGCCGGTCAACCGCGCCGGCGCGTCGGCGGTTCCGCGTCGTGGCGATCGAGCCAGGCGGCGAGCGGCGCCCACAGCACCGCCTTGCCCCGCGAGCCGACGACCATGCCGACATGGCCCTGCGCGACCTCGATCCGCTCGCCGACACGGGGCGCGCTCGCCTGCGGCACGATCCGGTCGCCGGCGGAAACGATGGTGAGCATCGGCGCGGCGATCGCGGCTGGATCGATCCGCATCCCGGCCACGCGCCACGCGCCACGGCCGGTCCGGTCGTCGGCGAAGAGATCCTCGAACATCTCGCGCGCCGCGGCGACGGCGAGTGGCGGGCCGTCATTGGCCCAGTCCTCGAGCGTCACGAAGCTGCTTGCCGCCTCGCCCTCCAGGGTCGCGAAATCCGCGAACTTGGCGATCGTGCGCGCCGGATCGAGGCCCCAGAAGGCGCTCTGCAAGGCCTCCATCGGCAGCACCCCCAGCGTCTCGGCCGTGAGGCGCGATTGCGCCCAGAGCTGGGCGAGCGCGGTCCGCGCCTCCTCGGGAAAGCCGGCGAAATGCCAGGGCGCGGCGATCGTCGCGAGGCTGCGGACCGGGGCGAGCGCGGCGGCCGCGATCGCCATCGTCCCGCCCAGGCAATAGCCGACCAGATCGGGCGGCGCGTCCAGGCCGCGGATCAGCGGCAGCAGGATCTCCTCGACATGGCCGGCGACCGACAGGCCGCTGCGCGCCGCATCGGGCCAGCCCCAGTCGAGCAGCTGGACGCGCCGCCCTTGCCCCGCCAGCCAGCGCAGCAGCGAGCGGCCGGGCAGATCGAGCACGCTCGGCGGATTGATGAGCGATGGAACGAACAGCACCGTCGGCCCGTCGCCGCCATAACCGCGAAGCATCGCGCCGCGCGCCTCGGCGATCGCCGGCATTGGCGCCGGCGGCGGCGGCCGCGCGGCCTCCTGATACTTTCTGAGTCCGGCGAGCGCGCGCTGCATGGCGGCCGGATTTGCTGCGGTTTCCCGCTGCAGCAAAGAGAGGAAGAGGGGCAGCGGCCGGGGCCTGTGTTGCAGTGCCGCAAAATTGGGTGCAAAAGCGCTGCGTCCATCTGGCGGGGAATTGTTCATGGCAGCGCGGTCCGAAGGCGATCCGGTCATCATCAAGAAATATGCGAACCGGCGTCTCTATGACACCGAAAGCTCGACCTACATCACGCTTGAGCGGCTCGCGCAAATGGTTCGGCAGAAACGCGAGTTCAAGGTGGTCGACGCCAAGACCGGCGAGGACATCACCCGCTCGGTCCTCACCCAGATCATCATGGACGAGGAAGCGCGCGGATCGGAGATGCTTCCGGTCAATTTCCTGCGCCAGCTGATCGGCATGTACGGCGATCAGATGCAGGCGGTGGTGCCGCAATATCTCGAAGCCTCGTTGGAGCAGCTGCAGCGCAACCAGAGCCAGATCCGCGATGCCATGGCGGGCGCCTTCGCCGCCAACCCCTTCGCCGAGATCGCGCGGCGCAACATGGAGCTGTTCACCGCCGCCGCCGCGGGCCGGCCGGCCGCGCCGGCGGGGGCGGGCGGCGGCGATACGAAGAGCGAGCTCGCCGATCTCAAGGCCCAGCTCGCCGAGCTTCAGCGAAAGCTGGACAAGCTCGGCGAATAAGCGGGCCGCTCCGGCCCGGGCCGACGGATCATTCCGGCTTCACGAAACGAAGCGTCATCCGGTCGCTCTCGCCGATCGCGAGATAGCGGTCGCGGTCCTGATCGCGCAGGGTCAGGGTCGGCGGCAGGGTCCACACGCCCTGCGGATAATCCGCGGTGTCGCGCGGATTGGCGTTGACCTCGGAGGCGGCGACGAAGCGGAAGCCGGCCTGCTCGGCGAGCCGGCGGATGGTCGAGACCTTCATATAGCCGCTGCTGCGCTCGCGCTCCCCGCTGGCGCTTTCGGGCAGGCGATGATCGACGACGCCGAGCGTGCCGCCCGGCTTCAGCATCGCATACATCTGGCGAAAGGCCTCCAGGCTGTAATCGCGGTCGTCGCGGCCTTCGCCCATCCGCCAATTGTGGACGTTGCGGAAGGTGAGCACGACGTCCGCGGTGCCGTCCGGGACCCCGCCGCCGGCGCCGTCGAAGACCGGGAAGGTGGCATAGCGGATGCGGCCGTAGAGATCGGGATGGGCGGCGGCGAGGGCGCGCAGCCGATTGTGCCCGCGATCGCCCATCGCCGTCGCGTAATAGGTGCCGTGATCGGCCAGATAGGGCGCGAGAATCTCGGTATACCAACCGCCGCTCGGCCAGATTTCCACCACCGTGTCGGTCGGCCGCACGCCGAAGAAGGCAAGCGTTTCGGCCGGATGGCGATAGCGGTCGCGCGCGACATTGGCGGGGGTGCGCGTCGGCGCGGCGACGGCCGCGGCGAGCGCCGGATCGGGCGCCGTCGCGCCGGCATCGGCGGCCTTCGCGGTCTGGATCGCCCCGGCCGAGGTGGCGGCGGCCGCGAGGAGGAGGGCGGCGGCGAAGGCATGGCGGATCATCGCTGTCTCTTTCGAAAGGGATGGATCGTCTCTTTTTCCCGAGCCGGCGGCCGGAGGCAAGACGGGGCGTGCCTTCAAGGCGACGCACGATTTGAACCCGCGCCCGGCCCGGGTCGTTGGCGGCCTGCCACACAATTTTCCAGGAGAGACCAAAATGCCCGTCGACCATGACATCGCGACGCTCAATTCCCTCACCACGACGACCATCGACAGCTGCGACGGCTATGAGCGCGCGGCCGAGGATGCCAGCGCCGGCCGGTTCCGCGAGATGTTCCGCGAATGTGCGCGCGAGCGCCGCGCGGCGGTCAGCGATCTGCAGCAGACGGTCCGCTCGCTCGGCGGGACGCCGGTCGACGACGGGTCGCTGATGGCGAACATCCATCGCCGCTGGCTCGATCTCAAGAATGCGCTGTCCGGCGGCGGCGACAAGGCGATCATCGACGAGGTCGAGCGCGGCGAGGACTATATCAAGGGCAAATATGAAGAGGCGCTCGGCGACAGCGAATTGTCACCGACCGCGCTCGAGGCCGTCGACGCCGCCTATCGCTCGGTGCGCGCCGGCCATGACCGGGTGCGCGATCTCAAACATTCGATGGAGGGAAGCGCCGCCTGATCGTCAGGCGGCATCGCGTCCGAAGCGCGCGGCGGCGGGCGCAGGCTCGCCGGCGCGGCGCTCGAACAGCCAGGCCTCGGCCTGCTGAACGGTCGCGAAGCAGCGCGCATCGCGATTGGCGAGCGCACGCTCGAGCTGGAACAGCGCCAGCGTCTGATCGACGACGAAGGCGAGCCGGCGCGAGCGATAGGCCGGATCGGACAGCATCTGCCGGAACGCCTGCACCGAATCCTGCGACTGGATCTTCATGCCGCGCACGTCATTGAGCGTCAGATGCTCGTTCGCCCCGCAGGTCAGCAGCCGGTGCGCCGCCGCGCGCTTCGCAAGGAAGGCGTCGATGTCGGCGGCGGAATAGAAGCCCGACATGGTGATCCGCACCAGATCGCGGGCGGGATCGACGTCGATAGTGAATCTGGCGCTCATGGCTGAATTGCGTAGCAGCGGCGCGCTACCAATTTCCTAATCGGCCCTGCGGCTTCCACCGTTACAGGCAGGCCTCGAGATAGGGCTGGTCGAAGCCGAACATCTTGGCCTTTTCGAGCGTGTAGGGGCGAAGACCCATCGACCGATATTCGCCGATGATCTTCCCGTCCGGCGTCTCGTCCAGATATTCGAACTTGAACAGCTCCTGGGTGACGATCACGTCGCCTTCCATCCCGATCACCTCGGTGATGTTGGTGCAGCGGCGGGAGCCGTCGCGCAGGCGCTTCACCTGGACGATGAGATCGACCGAGTCCGCGATCTGGCGGCTGATCGCCTCCTTCGGCACCTTGATGTCGCTCATCATCACCATGTTCTCCATACGCGCGAGGCATTCGCGCGGGGAGTTGGAGTGGAGCGTGGCCATCGATCCGTCGTGGCCCGTGTTCATCGCGGCGAGCAGGTCGAAACACTCGCTGCCGCGGATTTCGCCCAGGATGATCCGGTCCGGGCGCATACGAAGCGCGTTGATGACGAGATCGCGGATCGTGATCGCGCCTTGCCCTTCCAGGTTCGGCGGCCGGGTTTCCAGCGGCAGCCAGTGCGGCTGCTGAAGCCTCAGCTCCGCCGCGTCCTCGATCGTGATGACGCGCTCGCCCGGGTCGATCAGCTTCGACAGCGCATTGAGCATCGTCGTCTTGCCCGATCCGGTGCCGCCCGAGATGATGACGTTCATCCGGCTCGCGCCGGCGACCTTCAGCACGGTCGCCATCTTGTCGGACAGCGAGCCCCAGCCCTTCATCATGTCGATGGTGATCGGCTTTTCGGAGAATTTGCGGATCGAGATGGCGGTGCCGCGAAGGCTGAGCGGCGGGATGATGACGTTGACGCGGCTGCCGTCCTGGAGACGGGCGTCGGCGAGCGGGGTCGTCTGGTCGACGCGGCGGCCGACCTTGTTGACGATCCGCTGGGCGATCTGGAGCAGATGCTCCTCGTCGCGGAACTGGATCTGGGCGAGCTGCAGCTTGCCCTTCTTTTCGATGTAGGTCTGCTGCGGCCCGTTGACCATGATGTCGCTGACCTCGGGGTCGCTCAGCAGCTCCTCGAGCGGCCCGAGCCCCAAGAGCTCGTCGACCAGCACCTTTTCGAGCGCGAACTGCTCGCGCCGGTTGAGGTTGATCTTCAGCTCGGCGAGCACCTCGCCGATGATCGGCCGGAATTCCTCGGCCAGCTCGTCCTTGCTCAGCGTCGCCGCGGCCTCGGGATCGACGCGTTCGAGCAGGCGCGGCAGCACCTGTTCCTTGATCCGGTGGATCGCGGCCTCGAAACCCTCGTTGCGCGAGCTGCCCTGCTCGCCCGATTGCGCCTGGCGGTCCGCGAGCCGCGCCATCGCCTCCGAGCCGCGGTCGAGCGGGCCGGCCTCCTCGTCGCCGGGAAGCGGGATGGCGTCGATCGGCGGGAACTGCTCGCCGCCGTCCGGGGATGCGGAAGGCGGGGGCGCGGCGACAGGGCCCTTCATGGGCTTGGCGGTGCCGAAGGTCGGCCGCGCGCCGTTGCCGGCGCTCATGCCGTTGCGTCGTCCGAAAGCACTCATGGTCGTTCGCGAACCCTTCGCTGTTTACGCTGTGCCGATCACCGGGCCGGGTGGTGAATAAGTGCTAAACTTTGACAATTGCCTAACCGGGCGGGGAGCCGTGCGCGGCGCGAAGCAACGCTCTGTCGCACATGACAAAAAAGTAATGCGGCGGCCACGCTGACGAGAGATGCGGGGGGCTAGACCGTCCTCGTCAGGCGGCTCGTCCCCAGGCCGCCGACGTCATTTTTCCGGAGCCAGGAATGGGGTCCCTCGCGACCCCTTGCCGCCCGGCGCTCCCCCCCTCGCGCCGGGCGGCTCTTATCTGGAAGGAAGGGAGCCAGGCCTTGCCGTCCAGCGCGTCCAGCCTATCATCGTCGGCGAAAGGTGAGGCAATGGGCCGCAAGATCCTGCTCGTCGAGGACGATCGCGAGACCGCCGACTATCTCGTGCGCGGCCTCACGCAGGAAGGGCACAGCGTCGAGCATGTCGGCGACGGGCGCGAAGGGCTGTTCCGCGCCACCGGACAGACCTTCGATCTCATCATCCTCGATCGCATGGTGCCGGCGCTCGACGGGCTTTCGGTGCTGAAGGCGCTGCGCGCGGCCGGGGTCGAGACGCCGGTGCTGGTGCTCTCCGCGCTCGCCTCGGTGAGCGACCGGATCGAGGGGCTGGAAAGCGGATCGGACGATTATCTCACCAAGCCCTTCGCCTTCGCCGAGCTGCTCGCCCGGGTGAACGCGCTCCTTCGCCGCAGCGAGCAGCGCGCCGTCGCCGCCGATCATCGGCTGATCGTCGGCGATCTCGAAATCGATCCGCTCGCGCGCACCGTGAAGCGGTCCGGACGGGCGATCGATCTCAAGCCGCGCGAATATCGGCTGCTCGAATATTTCGCACGGAACAAGGGGCGGGTGGTGACCCGCACGATGCTGCTCGAACAGGTGTGGGATTATCATTTCGATCCCGGCACCAACGTGATCGACGTCCATGTGAGCCGGCTTCGCCGCAAGCTGGAGGACGGGTTCGACAACCCGATCCTCCACACGGTCCGCGGCGCCGGCTACCGGCTCGGCAATCCGGGCTAGGCGACCCTAAATGAGGCTGCCGACCGGCCTTCGCGTGGCGCTGCTGGCGGCGATGCTGACGCTGGCCGCGAACCTCGCCGTGGTCGGCTTCATCCGCTGGCGCACGCACGATGAATCGGCCGGGCTGATCCACCGCCAGGTGATCGAGGAAGGCTCCGTCCTCGACGATGTCTATGCGACCGGGGACGAGGCGGCGCTGGAGCGCGCGATCACCGACATCCTGGCGGCGCGCGATCCGCAATATTTCGCCGCGATCCTGGGCCCGAACGGCCGGCCCAAGGCGGGCAACGTGACCGCGATCGATGGCCCGATCGGCGCCGGCTATCACAGCGGCCGGCTGGGTCGTCGCGGCGCGCCGCCGGTGGAGGCGGCCTATACGCTTCGCCCGCTGGCCGGCGGCGATCTGCTGCTGAGCGGCCGCAGCTTCGCGCAGCGCGTCGCCTTCGAAAGCACGCTGGAGCGATCGCTCCTGCTCGCGCTCGCCGTGTCGGTGCTGCTCGGGCTCGGCGCCGGCTATGTCCTCGCCCGCTATGTCGATCGGCGGGTGCGCGACATCGCGACGGTGGCGGACCGGATCGGCGACGGCGACATGACGCATCGCGTACCCCTGTCCGGCACCGGCGACGCCTTCGACGGGCTCGCCGGCCAGGTCAACCGGATGCTCGACCGGATCGGCGCGCTGATGGAGGAGCTGCGCCTCCTCACCGATTGCCTGGCGCATGACCTGCGATCGCCGATCGGGCGCCTGCGCGCGCGGATCGACGCGGCGATGGCCGCCGACGACGAGGTCCGGCGCGAGGCGCTGTTCGCCGGCGTCGTCCACGAGGCCGACTCGCTGATGCGGATCCTGACGACGGTGCTGGAGATCGGCCGCGCCGAGGCGATGGCGCCGCGCGGCCAGTTCGCCTGGCTCGACCCGGGCGAGCTCGTGACCGAACTGACGGAGATGTACGAGCCGATCGTCGAGGAGGCGGGCGTCGCGCTGGTGCTCGACAAGGGGCCGGCGCTGCTGCCGCTGTTCGGCCATCGCCAGCTGCTCGCCCAGGCGATCACCAACCTGCTCGACAATGCGCTCAATTACGCGCCGGGCGGCGAGCTGCGGCTGTTCGCCCATTGCGAGGAGGAGGTGCTCCGGCTCGGCGTCGCCGATCGCGGCCCCGGCATCGCGCCGGAGGACCGGGCCGAGGCGCGCCGCCAGTTCGGGCGCCTCAACGTCGCGCGCGCGCCGGGCGGCGCGGGACTTGGCCTCGCGCTGGTCGAGGCGGTCGCGCATCTGCACCACGGCCAGCTCGAGCTCGAGGACAACAAGCCGGGCCTGATCGCAGCGCTGGTCCTGCCGATCCGAGCGCGGGACTAAAGCCCGCGATCCCCCCCGCAAGCGGGAGGATTTTCGGCCTCAGCCGAGCGTCCCCCTGAACAGATCGAACAGCGCGGCCCAGTGCCTCTGGTCGGCGGCGGCGTCGTAGATCGGGAAATCCGTCTGGGTCCATCCGTGGGCGGCGCCGTCGTAGAGCTCGGAACGGTAATCGACGCCGGCCGCGTCGAGCGCGGCTTCGAAGCGGGCGGCCATTTCGGGCGGATAGCTGTGATCGTTGTCGGCGACGCCGATATAGACGCGCGCCCTGATCCGGGACGCGAGCAGGTGCGGGCTCATCTCCGAATCGCTGGCGAGATTGCCGCCGTGGAAGCTTGCCGCCGCGGCGACCCGGTCCGGATGGAGCGCGGCGGCGGTCAGCGCCATGCCGCCGCCCATGCAATAGCCGACGACGCCGATCTTCGTCCCGGCGACATCGTTGCGCCCGTCGATCCAGGCGAGGAAGGCATCGGTGTCCGGCCCGCCGGCGCGGCGATTGTCGGTCGATGCGAAGAAATCTTTCAGCACCTCGCGCACGTTGCCGCTGGCGAAGACCGCCTTGGGATCGAAGGGCGGATAATCCCCGATCCGGTAGAAGAGATCGGGCAGCAGGACGAGGAAGCCGCCATCGGCCATCCGCTGGGCCATGTCGAGCAGGGCGGGGCGGATGGCGAGCCCGTCCATGTAGAAGATGACCGCCGGCCACGGGCCCTCGCCCTGCGACGGGGTGAAGGCGAAGGCGCGGCAGACGCCGTCGCTGGTGCGGATGGAAATGTCCTCTCGACTCATGGGCTTGCTCCTCGATTCCTCGGGCGCTCGATAGGTGGTGAGCGCGCCTTTGTCGCCCCCTCGAAACACGCCGTTGCGGGGGCGTTCCGATGCTGCTTGCCACCCTTTTCGTTTCACGCGACAAGGCGGGCGGGCGACCGGCTGGGGAGGGACGGCGTGCGAGGCGAGGAGCGGACGGTCCTGGTCGATTCCGGCGGCGCGGCCGCGCCCGTCTCGGATCGGATCGAGGCGCTGGATTTCGTTCGCGGCGTCGCGCTGTTCGGCATCCTCTACATGAACATCCTGCTGTTCGGCCTGCCCTATGCCTACAGCAATCCAGCCAATGCCGGCGGCGCGACCGGCGCGAACCTGTGGGTGTGGGCCTTTGGCGAGATTTTCGTCGAAGGGACGCAGCGTGGCCTCTTCTCGATCCTGTTCGGGGCGAGCACGATCCTGCTGACCTCGCGGCTGGAGGCGGCGAGGCGCGCCGACAGCGCCGACATCTATTTCCGCCGCGCCCTTTGGCTGATCGCCTTCGGCATGTTCGATGCCTATGTGCTGCTGTGGCAGGGGGACATATTGTTCCTCTACGGCGTCGCCGCGCTGTTCCTCTACGCCTTCCGAACGCTCCCGCCGGGGAAGCTGTTCGCGTTCGGCGCGGCGTCGCTGCTGATCGCCTGCGCCTGGAACGCGCACGAGACGTGGAACCTCATCGGCAAGCACGGCGCCTATGAAGCGGCGAGCGCGGCGCAGGCCTCCGGCGCGGAGCTCAGCCCCGCGCAGCAGCAGGCGATCGCCGAATGGCCGGCGGCGGCGGCCGAGTTCGTGGTGACGCCGCAGGACGCCGAGGCCGCGATCGCCGCGGCGGTCCGGCCCTATCCGACGCTCTTCGCCGCCAATGCGCCGCAGGTCGCCTATGCCGAATCCTGGGGCACCTACCGCTATTTCTGCGACGTCTTCGGCATGATGCTGATCGGCATGGGCCTGTTCAGGCTCGGCGCGCTGACGCTGAAGGTCCGCACCCGCGTCTATCTGGCGATGATGGGCCTCGGCTATGCGATCGGCCTTGCCGTCAACGCCGCCGAGACACGCTGGGTGATGGACCACGGCTTCAGCGCGGTCGCCTTCGCCCAGGCGCATGTGACCTACGATCTCGGCCGGCTGGCGACGACGCTCGGCCATCTCGGCGCGCTGATGCTGTTCGTGAAATCGGGGTTGCTCGGCCCGGTGCGGCGCGCGATCGCCGCGGTCGGGCGAATGGCGGTGACCAACTATCTGCTGCAATCGCTCGCCGGGCTGGCGATCTTCGTCGGCTTCGGCCTGTTCGGCCAGCTCGAGCGGCATCAGCTCTATTACGTCTTCGCGGCGATCTGCGCCGGCGAGCTGGTCTTCAGCCTGCTCTGGCTGCGCGTCTTCCGCTTCGGCCCGGTCGAATGGCTGTGGCGCTGGCTCACCTATCTGAAACGGCCGCCGATCCGCCGCGCCGCCACGGTTGCGCCCGCCGCCGTCGAGGCGTAAGGCTGCGTTTCAATTCAAAACCAAATCGGGGAGCCCGCCATGATCCTCTACGGTTCGTCCTTCTCGCCTTTCGTCCGCAAGGTGCTCGCCTTCGCCGCCGAAAAGGAGATCGAGCTCGAGGTGCGGCCCAACCGGCTTGGCGACCAGGATCCGGAATTCCTCGCGACCAGCCCCTTCGGCAAGATGCCGGGCTTTCGCGACGGCGATTTCGAGATTTCGGATTCCAGCGCGATCGTCGCCTATCTCGATGCGATCAAGCCCGAGCCAAACCTGATCCCGACCGATCCGCGCGGGCGGGCGCGGGCGATCTGGTATGACGAATTCGCGGATACGATCCTGTTCGGCTGCGGCCGCAAGATGTTCTTCAACCGGGTGGTGGCGCCTTTCTTCCTCGGCAAGGCCGGCAATGAGGAGGAGGCGAACCTGGCCGAGTGCGAGGAGCTGCCGCCTCTGCTCGACTATCTGGAGGGCGTGATCCCGGCGAGCGGCTTCTTGGTCGAGGATCGGCTGACGCTGGCCGACATCGCGGTGGCGAGCCCGTTCGTGAACCTGCGCCATGTCGATGTCGCGCTCGATGCCGCGCGGCATCCCAGGCTCGTCGATTATGTCACCGCCATCCTGGCGCGGCCGAGCTTCTCGAAATGGGTCGACAAGGAAACGGCGCTGCTGGCCCGCGTCGCGGCCTGAGCGCGGGCGATCACAGATACATGACCGCCGCGAAACCGGCGACGAGGATGGCGAGGAAGGCCCAGGCGACGAGATTCAGCCGCTTTTCGATGAAATCCTGGATCGGCGCGCCATAGCGCTTGAGCAGCGCGGCGATCAGGAAGAAGCGGGCGCCGCGGGTGATCAGGGCGCACAGCATGAAGAGCGGGAAATTGAACGCGGCGAACCCGCTGGCGATCGTCACCAGCTTGAACGGGATCGGCGTCAGCCCCTTCAGCAGCACGATCCACATGCCGTATTCGGCGAATTTCTGGCGGAACGTCTCCACCCCGCCTTCCATGCCGTAGAGGTGGACCAGCCACTGGCCGAGGCTGTCGTAGAGATAATAGCCGATCGCATAGCCGAGCGCGCCGCCGAGCACCGAGGCGATCGTGCAGACCGTCGCGATCAGGAAGGCGCGGTCGCGGCGCGCGACGATCATCGGCACCACCATCACGTCGGGCGGGATCGGGAAGAAGGAGGATTCGGCGAACGAGACCGCCGCCATGATCCACAGCGCATGGCGATGCCCCGCCATCCGCAGCATCCAATCGTAAATCCTGCGAAACATGGGCCCCCGGCGACGAACGTGCGCCCCGTCTAGCGTGCCCGGCGCGTTCGCGCGACCCCGTGAATCTCCCGCGATTGTGCCCACGCGCAGCCGTGCTAATCTCCACCGCTCACAGGGGGGAGTCGCCACATGGCCGACGTCGTCATCTGCTACGCGCCAGACAATCAGGCCACCGTCCGCCAGCTCGCCGATGCGATCCGCGCCGAAGGCTGGACGGTGTGGTATGACGAAAGCCCGGCCGCCGGGAGCGCGGGCGGGGTCACCGAGCAGATCCTCAATGCCAAGGCGGCAGTGGTCGTCTGGTCGGCCAGCGCCGTCGCCTCCGAATGGGTGCGGGCCGACGCCAATGTCGCCCGCGGCCTGCGCCGGCTCGTCCAGGCGAGCGCCGACGATGCGACGCCGCCGGTGCCGTTCGAGGCGGGCGAGGTCGCGTCGATCTCCACCTGGCTCGGCGACACGGCCCATCCCGGCTGGGCCCGGATCCGCGCGGAGCTGGTCGCGCTCGCCGGTGCGCCGGCCGGGGACGAGAAGACGGTGATCATGGCCGGCCCGCTGCCCCCAGCGCCGCCGGCCGAGCCGGTCGCGCCGCCGCCGCCTCCGCCTCCGCCTCCGCCGCCTCCTCCTCCGCCGCCGCCACCACCGCCGCCGCCGCCTCCGCCGCCGCCGCCAGCGCCGGAGACGGTGCCGCCCGTCGCGCCGGCGCCCGAAGCGGTGGTCGCGCCGCCTCCGCCAGCGCCGCCTCCGCCCGCGCCTCCGTCACCACCGCCTCCGCCGGCGGCGGTTGCGCCGCGCAAGGGCAAAGGCGGGCTGATCGCGCTGCTCGTGATCCTCGTCGCGCTGATCGCCGCCGCCGGCTGGGGCTGGATCAATTATGGCGATCAGCTGCGGGCCCGCCTGGGCATGGGCGGCGGCGCGGCGACGAACGAATCGACGACGACCAATCTCGCCGCGCCGGCGCCGACGCCCGCCGGCCCGCAGCAATTGCCGCCGATGGTCGATCAGGGATCGGGCGCCGGCGGCCAGCCGCCGTCCGATGCCAAGGCCGACAATGCGCTCCAGGCCGCGGTGCCGCCGCCGGTCGGGGCGGGCAAGCCGGGCGCACCCCCGCCGGGCGAAGCCGCGCCGCCGATGCCGGCCCAGGCAGGCCAGGGGACACCGGCCCCGGCGCAGACTGCCCAGCGCCCGTCGCGCCCGCGCACCGAGCGCCCGCGCGGCCCCCGCGTTCGCTACATCAATTCGGAGGTGATGCGTCAGTTCTGCAACGGCGCGGGCAAGGGCACGCCGCAATGCCGCACCTTCCGGGCGAACACGCGCCGACGGTAGCGGGCAGGGCGAAACGCATCCCCATCGCCCGCTGCGACGGGGAGGACGAGCGGGCACCTTGCCATCGCGCGTGCGCGCCCGTAACTGGCGGCACCCAAAGCGAAATCGCGAGGACCCGAAGGTGGCGACGATCAGCCCGCCGGACATGCACGTCGCCCATCGGCCGCGGCTGGCCGATCACAGCGCCGACCGGCGGATGGTGCTGCTCGCCGCGATGGCGCTGGTCGTCGGGATCGGCGGCGTCGCCTCCGCATTCGTCCTCGTCCACCTGATCGCCCTGGTCACCAATCTCGCCTGGTTCGGCCGCTTTTCCTGGGAAAATGCGGTGATGAGCGATGGCGCCGGCGGCTGGAAGACGATCGCGATCCCGGTCGTCGGCAGCCTGATCGTCGGCCTGATGGCGCGCTTCGGATCCGACAAGATCCGCGGCCATGGCATCCCCGAGGCGATCGAGACGATCCTTTACGGCGAAAGCCGCCTGTCGCTGAAGGTCGCGTTGCTGAAGCCGATCTCCTCGGCGATCTCGATCGGCAGCGGCGGGCCGTTCGGCGCGGAAGGGCCGATCATCATGACCGGAGGTGCGATCGGATCGCTGTTTGCGCAGCGCTTCCACCTCAGCGCGGCCGAGCGCAAGACGCTGCTCGTCGCCGGCGCCGCGGCGGGCATGACCGGGATTTTCGGAACGCCGGTCGCCGCCGTTCTGCTCGCGGTCGAGGTGATGCTGTTCGAATGGAAGCCGCGCAGCTTCGTGCCGGTGGTGCTCGCCGTGCTGACGGCGCTCGCGCTGCGGCCGCTGGCGATCGGCAGCGGCGCGGTCTTTCCGATGGCCGCCGCGCCGGGGGCGGGGCCGGCCGTCCTCCCGCTCGCCGTCGCGCTCGGCCTGGTCGCCGGGCTGTTCGCGGCCTTCCTCTCGGTCACGCTCTACCGGATCGAGGATCTGTTTCACCGGCTTCCGGTCCACTGGATGTGGTGGCCGGCGATCGGCGCGGTCGCGGTCGGCATCGGCGGCCTGATCGAGCCGCGCGTGCTCGGCGCCGGCTACAACAACATCCAGGACCTGCTCGACGGGCGGCTGGTGCTCGGCGCGATCGTTCTGCTCCTCCTCGTCAAGGGCACGGTGTGGCTGACCGCGCTCGGATCGGGGACGTCGGGCGGCGTGCTCGCGCCGCTGCTGATCCTCGGCGGCGCGCTCGGCGCGATCGCCGGCCACTGGCTGCCGGGCGGGAGCGGCTTCTGGGCATTGCTCGGCATGGCCGGGGTGGTGAGCGCGGCGATGCGCGCGCCGCTCACCGCCGCCATGTTCGCGGTCGAGCTCACCGGCCGGATCGAGGTGCTCCCGAGCGCCGTCGCCGCCGCCGTCGCGGCCTATGCGGTCGCGGTGCTGGTGCTCAAGCGCTCGATCCTGACCGAGAAGATTTCGCGGCGCGGGCGGCACGTCCTGCAGGAATATACGGTCGATCCGCTGGCGCTGTCGCGGGCCGCCGAGATCATGACCCCCGATCCCAAGACGCTGGGCGAGGGGATGACCGTCGCCGATGCGATCGCATTCTTCCAGGCCGGGGCGGAGCATCGATCCTATCCGGTGATCGACGGCGCCGGGCGGCCGGTGGGGCTCGCCTCGCGGTCCGACGCGCTGCGCTGGCGCCAGGCGGACATCGCCGCGGGCGTGACGCTGGGCGAGCAGCTGTCGGACGGGTCGATGCCGATCGTCCATCCCGACACGCCGGCGATCGAGGTCGCGAACCTGATGATCGCCGAGGATATCGGCCGAGTCTGCGTCGTCGCGCCGGCGGACGGCCGCCTGATCGGCATCATCGCCCGCCGCAACCTGCTCCAGGCGCGGGCGAGCAAGGTGCGCGAGGAGCGGCCGGCGGGTTAGGCCGCCAGCGCCGGCCCGCCCCTCCCCGCAGGCCGCGCATTGTGGGCTTTCGCGCGCGGCGATTTTCGGCAACGATGGCCGGGCACACAAGGCCCGGACGGGGGGGCGCCCATGACGGCGACAGGATTGCTGCGCGAGCGCTCGCAAAGCGGCGAGGCGCGGGTCGAGACGGTCGAGCTGTTCTACGATCTCGTCTTCGTGTTCGCGATCACCCAGCTGTCGCACCGGCTGGTCCACCACCCGACGATCCATGGGGCGATCGAGACCGGCATCCTGTTCGTCGCGATCTGGAGCAGCTGGGTGAACACCGCCTGGGTGACCAACTGGCTCGATCCGAACCGGCGGCGGGTGCGCTTCATGCTGTTCGCGCTGATGGCCGGCGGGCTCGTCGTGTCGATGTCGATCCCCGACGCCTTCGCCGAAAAGGCGGTGCCGTTCGCCATCGCCTATGTCGCGGTGGAGCTCGGCCGGAGCGCGTTCACCGCGCTCGCGCTGCGCCGGCACGATCATGGCAATTATCTCAATTTCATCAGGATCCTGGTGTGGCAGGCGCTGTCCGGCGCGCTGTGGATCGCCGGCGCCTTCGATGCCGAAGCGCGCCTGTGGCTATGGGCCGGGGCGATGGCCTTGTGGACCGCCGGCCCGGCCGCCTTCTTCTTCGTCCCCGGCCTCGGCCGATCGAGCCCGGAGGACTGGAACGTCGAGGCGCATCATTTCGCCGAGCGATGCGGCCTGTTCATCATCATCGCGTTCGGCGAATCGATCCTGGCGACCGGCGACAGCTTCGCCGAGATCGAATGGACGCGGCCGGCGGCGATCGCCTTCCTCGCCTCCTTCGTTGGCACGGTCGCCTTGTGGTGGACCTATTTCGACATCGGCGCGGAGCGGGCGAGCGCGACCTTCTCGCACCGCGACCGGCGCGGGAGAGGGCAGGTGGCGCGGCTCGCCTACACCTATCTGCACATCGCGATCGTCGGCGGGATCGTCGTCGCCGCCGCGGCGATCCAGCTCGTCATCGCCGCGCCAGCGGGGCCGATCGCGCCGCCGGCCTTCGCGATGACGCTGGCCGGGCCGGCCCTGTTCCTTGCCGGCACCGCCGCGTTCAAGCGGGTGACCGGCGCGCGCTGGTGGCCGCTCTCCCACCTTGCCGGGCTCGCGGCGATCGCGGCGCTGGCGCTGGCCGGGCGCGCGCTCCAGCCGTTCCAGCTCGCGGTGGCGGTGGCGGCGGTGCTGGCGGCGGTCGCGATCTGGGAAACCCTGTCGCTCGCGCCGCGTCTTAATCGTTCGGCAATGGATCGGCCCTAGACCCGAAGGCCGATCAGAGGGCGGCCGCCGGACTTATGCGCCGGCGGCCGTTTTGCTGTTTCGCCCGGGCGCGCGGGGCGATAGAGAGCCCGGCCCATGAACATCGATCTCATCCCCGTCGGCGACAATCCGCCCGAAAGCCTCAACGTCATCATCGAGGTGCCGGTCGGCGGCGAGCCGGTGAAGTACGAATTCGACAAGAAATCGGGCGCGCTCTTCGTCGACCGCATCCTGCACACGCCGATGCGCTATCCGGCCAATTACGGCTTCGTGCCGCACACCCTCTCGCCCGACGGCGATCCGCTCGACGCGCTGGTGATCGCGCGCTCCCCGTTCGTGCCCGGCTGCGTCGTTCGCGCCCGGCCGATCGGCGTGCTCAATCTCGAGGACGAGCATGGCGGCGACGAGAAGCTGATCTGCGTGCCGGTGGACACCACCTTCCCTTATTATGCGGACGTCGCGCAGCGCCAGGACCTGCCCTCGATCGTGCTCCAGCAGATCGAGCACTTCTTCAAGCATTACAAGGACCTGGAAGAAGACAAATGGGTCCGCGTCGGCCGCTGGGGCGACGCCGCCGAAGCGCGAAGGATCGTCGAGGAAGCGATCGAGCGGGCGAAGGGGTAGCGGCATGGCGCCGCGAACAACTTGCCAAGGGCGGCGGCGGCAGGAATAATCGGTTCATGCGGCTGGGGTGGGATGAAATAAAGCGGCGCGCCCGCGCCTTCAGCCAGGAATGGAAGGACGCCCATTACGAAAAGGGCGAGACGCAAAGCTTCTACAACGACTTCTTTGAAATCTTCGGAGTCCGCCGTCGCACCGTGGCCAGTTACGAGCGGCGGGTCGAGAGCATCGACGCCAATCGCCGGGGCTTCATCGATCTGTTCTGGCCCGGCACCCTGATCATCGAACAGAAATCGGGCGGCCGCGATCTGCTGAAGGCGCAAGGCCAGGCGCTCGAATATTTCGACTGGCTGCCCGACAATCAAAAGCCGCGTTATATCCTCACCTGCGATTTCCAGCGCTGGCATCTGATCGATCTCGACACGAATCAGGACTGGCGATTCACGCTGGCCGAGCTTCACAAGCATATCGAGGCGTTCGCCTTCGTCCTCGGACGCCAGCGCACGTTCCAGACGCAGGCCACGGTCACGATCAAGGCGGCGGAGCTGATGGGCAAGCTCCACGACGCGCTCGAGGAATCCGGCTATGTTGGCCACGATCTCGAGCGCCTTCTGGTCCGGCTGCTCTTCTGCCTGTTCGCCGACGATACCGGCATTTTCCAGCCCGCGCAGATTTTCCTGCAATTGCTGGAGAATGACACCGCCGACGACGGCCGCGATACGGGCCGCGTGCTCATGGAATTGTTCGACGTGCTCGACACGCCCGACGGGCAGAACGGCACGGAGAACGAGCGGCAATCGACGCTCGCGGGCGAACTCAACCAGTTTCCCTATATCAATGGCGATTTGTTCGCAGGGCGCCTGCGCACTCCCGTCTTCGATGCGAAAATGCGCCAGTTGCTGATCGACGCCTGCCGCCACAACTGGAGCGGCGTCAGCCCGGCCATTTTCGGCTCGCTCTTCCAATCCGTGATGGACGCGAAGGAACGCCGCGCAAAGGGCGCGCACTACACGTCCGAAGCCAATATCCTGAAGGTGATCGGCCCGCTTTTCCTCGATGATCTGACGGCTGAGCTGGAGCGGATCATCGCGCGCAAGACTGGGCGCGATGCCCTGCTCGACGAGTTCGTCGCGAAGCTCTCCCGCCTGACGTTCCTCGATCCGGCCTGCGGTTGCGGCAACTTCCTGGTCATCGCCTATCGCGAGCTGCGCCGGCTGGAGCTCGCCGCGCTGGAGGCGCGCTGGCCCAAGACGATGACCAGTACGGGCGAGGTACGGCGACAGGGGATCATCGATCCCGGATTGCTCAGCCGCGTTCAGGTCAGCCAGTTCTACGGCATCGAAGTCGAGGAATTCCCCGCCCGCATCGCCGAAGTGGCGATGTGGATGGCCGATCACCTCGCCAACAATGCTCTGGGCGACGCCTTTTCGACCAACTATGCGCGCATCCCGCTCCGGGACTCGGCGCATATCCTCCATGCCGACGCGTTGGAGACCGACTGGTCGAGCCTGATCGCGCCGGAGAAGCTGAACTACATCATGGGCAATCCGCCGTTCGTCGGCGCCAAGTTCCAGACGCCCGAGCAACGCGCGCAGGTCCGCGCCATCGCCGGGCTGGGCGGCAGCGGCGGGACGCTCGATTTCGTCGCGGCGTGGTTCATCAAGGCGGGGCAGTTCGTCGCCGCCAATCACCGCATCCGCATCGCCTTCGTCGCCACCAATTCGATCAGCCAGGGCGAACAGGTCGCGCAGCTCTGGCCGATTCTGTTCGATCGCTTCCACCTTGAGATCGCCTTCGCGCACCGAACCTTTTCTTGGGGCAGCGAGGCGCGCGGCAAGGCGCATGTCCATGTCGTCGTGATCGGGCTTGTGCATCGCGATCATCAACCGGCGGAAAAGCGGCTGTTCAGCTATCCCGATATTCGCAGGGAGCCGATCGAGAGCCGGCATGAGGCGCTGACGGCGTATCTGTTCGATGCGCGCGGCGTGACGAACCGGCACTTGGTCGTGAAGGAGGAGGCTCGACCGATCAACGGCGCGGGAAAACTGCTAATCGGTTCGAAGCCGATCGACGGCGGTCAGTATATTTTTGACGCTTCGGAGCGTAGCCGATTCTTGAGCGAGGAACCCGGAGCCGCCAAGTTTTTGCACCCGTATCTAGGTAGCCAGGAATTCATCAACGGCGGCCTGCGCTGGATCCTGTATCTCGCTGCGGCTGAGCCATCCGAATTACGTGAGTTGCCCAACGTTCGGCAGCGAATCGCCAACGTCCGCGCAATTCGAGAAAAGAGCCCCAGTGCTGGAACGAGAATGCTTGCGCATACGCCGGCAAGTTATCACGTCACGGTGGTCCCCGAGCAGCCGTATCTCGTTATCCCGAAGGTAAGTTCAGAGCGTCGGGAGTATGTGCCATTGGGTTGGCTTGAACCGCCAACCATCGCTAGCGATCTGCTTTTCGTGCAGCCAACAGCGAGTTTGAGCGATTTTGCTATTCTGACAAGTCGCGCCCATATGGCTTGGCTCGCGCACATTGGCGGTCGACTAAAGAGCGATTTCCGCTACTCGATTGGCCTCGTCTACAACACCTTCCCCTGGCCCGACGCCACACCGGCGCAGCGCGCACGGATCGAGGCGCTGGCGCAGGCTGTGCTGGACGCGCGGGCCGCGCATCCGACCGCCAGCCTCGCCGATCTCTATGATCCCGATACGATGCCGGCCGACCTGCGCCGCGCGCATCATGCGCTCGATCTGGCCGTCGACAAGCTCTATCGCGCCGCGCCCTTCGCCTCCGATCGCGACCGCGTCGAACATCTCTTCGGCCGATACGAAGCGCTGGTGAACCCGCTGGAGCGGCTGGGCGCGGCGAAAAATCGGCGGATGGCCCGCAAAAGGGACAAGGCGGACCACGCAGCCTGAGCCGCCTCGACCCCTGCGGGAACCTCCGCTCCCGGCCGGCATCGAAGGGGGTATGGGCGGGTGCTTTCCTTCACGGCCTTGGCGGCTTAAGAGATCGGGCGTGACTCGCTGGATCGCCTTGCCGGAGCGCTGGCCCGCCTTGCTGGCGGTGCTGATCGCGCTGCTGCTGCGCGGGGGGATCGCCGAGGGCTATATGATCGGCACCGATCAATCGGGGTCGATCACCGTCCAGCTCTGCTCCGGCCGCACGATGGTGATGCCGATGCCCGGCCATCCGGGCGGCGACCATGACGGGCAGCCGCGCGAGATGCCCTGCCCGTTCGGGGTGCTCGCGGCGCCAGCCATGCCGTCGGCGCCGCCGATCATCGCGAGCCTGCCGATCCTGATCGCGCCGGCCTTCACCGCCGCGTTCCTGCCGACCTTCCTCAAGCCGCAGGCGGCCGCGCCGCCGCCGCCAGCCACGGGACCCCCTGCCGCCGCCTGAACCGCAACGGACCTTCAGGCCTTTTCAGGGGAATAGAGACATGTTCGCTTCACGAAAGGCGCGCGGCCTTGCGCGCCTGGCGCTGCTCGCGTCGGCGGCGCTGCCCGCCCAGGCGCGCGCCGCCGACGGACCCGGCGACGAGGGCGCGCCGCCGATCGTCGTCACCGCCACCAGGGACGACAGCGGGCCGGCGAGCGAGGCCGGCGTGGATGCCGAAACGCTGAGGACGACGACCAATGTCGTCAATGTCGAGGACAGCCTTCGCTACCTGCCGAGCCTGCTCGTCAGGAAGCGCCATATCGGCGACACGCAGGCGCCGCTCGCGACGCGGACCTCCGGCGTCGGGGCGAGCGCGCGCAGCCTGATCTATGTCGACGGGGTGCTGATCTCCGCGCTGATCGGCAACAACAACAGTTTCGCCTCGCCGCGCTGGGGGATCGTCAGCCCCGAGGAGATCGCGCGCGCGGACGTGCTCTACGGGCCCTATGATGCCGCCTATCCGGGCAATTCGATCGGCGCGGTCGTCAACTTCCAGACGCGGCTGCCGGACGGGCCGACCGGATCGCTGGTGGCGCAGGCCGAGGTGCAGGATTTCGGCCTCTACGGAACAAAAGGCGGCTATCCCGCGGCACGGATCGCGGCGAGCTGGGGCGGGCGGCAGGGCGCGATCGCCTGGTTCCTCTCCGCCAACCATGTGACCAGCCGGAGCCAGCCGCTCTCCTTCGCGACGGTGGCGCGGCCGACTGGCGCGGGCGGCGGTGGCGGGACCGCGGTGACCGGCGCCATCCCCGCCCTGAACCGGACGGGCGCGCCCATCTACGTGCTCGGCGCCGCGGGCCTGGAGGACCAGGACCAGGACAATCTGGCGGCGCATGTCGCGATCGACCTGGGGCCGGACTGGCGGCTGAGCTGGCGCGGGGCGCTGTTCCTCAACGACACCGACGCGCACGCCCAGAGCCTGCTTCGCGACGCGGCGGGGCGGCCGGTCTATGCTGGCACGCTGGCGATCGAGGGGCGAAGCGTGACCGTGCCGGCCAGCGCCTTTTCGAACGGGGTCTACAGGCTGGACGAGCGCCACCTGATGAACGCGGTGACGATCGAGGGGCGGGCAATCGGCCTCGACTGGCGGGCGATCGCATCGGCCTATGATTTCGGCCATGACGTGCAGCGTATCCCGAGCGGTGCGCTGCCCGACGCGAATGCCGGCGGGCCGGGGACGATCGTGCGGATGGACGGGACGGGCTGGGCGACGCTGGACCTTTCGGCGCGCCGGCCGGGCGGGGATCTCGCCTTCGGGCTCCATGCCGACCGGTTCACCCTGGCGAACGAGCGCTTCGCGACGACCGACTGGCGTCGGGGGGGCGCAGGCGCGCTCGCGCAGGCGGCGCGCGGGCGGACGCGGACGCTGGCTTTGTGGGCCGAGGATCGCTGGCGGATCGGCGGCGGCCTGCTGCTCACCCTTGGCGGGCGCGCCGAATGGTGGCGCGCCTTTGACGGGTTCAACTTTTCGGCCCAGCCGGCGCTCGGCGTGATCCAGCCGGAGCTGAGGCGCGCGGGCTTTTCGCCAAACGCGTCGCTGCGCTGGACAGCGCCGGACGGCGGCTGGCGGGCGACGCTCTCGGCGGGGCAGGCATGGCGATTCCCGACCGTGTCGGAGCTCTACCAGGCGATCGCGACCGGGCCGACGATCACCGTGCCCGATCCGACGCTGCGGCCCGAGCGCGCGCGATCGGCCGAGCTGGCGATCGAACGGCGATGGCGCGGCGGCCATGTGCGGCTGTCGCTGTTCAGCGAGACGGTGACCGACGCGCTGATCGCGCAGAGCGCGCCGCTCCTGCCCGGATCGACCCAGCTTTTCAGCTTCGTCCAGAATGTGGGGCGGGTGCGGACGCGGGGAATCGAGCTCGCCGGGGAATGGCATGACGCGCTGCCGGGGCTGGACCTTTCGGGGAGCGCGACCTGGGTCGATCCAGTCATCGCCAGCGATCCGGCCGTTCCGGCGGCCGAGGGCAAGGATGCGCCGCAGGTGCCGCGCCGGCGGGCGACCCTGGTCGCGACCTGGCATGTCGATGCGCGGACCGCGCTGACGGTCGCCGGGCGCTATTCGAGCCGGTCCTTCGCGACGATCGACAATAGCGACCGGATCGGCCACGCCTGGCAGGGTTTCGAGGCCTATCGCGTGATCGACGCGCGCCTGACCTGGCGGGCGAACGCGCATCTGGAGCTGGCGGCGGGCGTCGAGAACGGGACCAACGACCGCTATTTCCTGTTCCACCCCTTCCCGCAGCGATCCTTCATGGCGGAAGCGGCGTGGCGGTGGTGAGGGCAAGGCCGTCCCGGCATGTCATCGTGCCAGGAAAAATAACCAGATAGGTAAAAACATATTGACAGCGTCGCGCTGATATGGCACATACCTCCCATGCTCGGAAAGTGTAGCTGATTCGGATCGGCGGGCTTTCGGGGGTTTTTCAATCGATCGGGACCGGCGATCCTCCGCTTCGTGCGGGGGATCGGCGGGGCGAGCGCGATCGGCGCCGGCGCGGGGTTTCCCGGCCGGCTTTCTTTTTGAAAGCGGACAGCGATGGACGAAGCGGGAGCGGCGCCGCGGCGGCGGATCGACCTCAGGTGGACGAAACGGCGCAAGCAGCGATTTCTCGAACGGCTCGCCGAGACCTACGACATGGACGCGGCGTGCGCGGCGGCGGGGCTCGACTGGCCGACCATGTGCCGGCTGCGCGGCGACGATGCCGAGTTCGCGGCGCGATGGGAGGCGGTGATCGCCTCGGGCTACGACCGGATCGAGGCGATGCTGCTCCGCCGCGCCGGGGCCGGGCTTGGCGACGGGGCCAGGGCGGACGAGGCCGATGTCGCGCTGGCGCGCGAGCTGCTTCGCCAGCGCGGCGGCCGCAAGACCGGCGATCCGGCGGCGCCGCGCCGCACGGTCGCGCGGCCGTCCCCGAACCGCGAGCAGGCGATCGCATCGATCATGGGCAAGCTGACGGCGTTCCCGGGGCGGGCGCCCAGACCGAAGGATGACGAGGATGAAGGTGCCCCGCTGGCGGGAATGGCGCGACGAGATCGAGGCCTGCCCGCAGGCTGAGCTCCAGCGCAGGGTGCGCCGGCTCGGCCAGGAGATGCTCGACGCGTTCGGCCCGGCCTGGGTGATGAACGCGCATGAAGAGCAGCTGCCGCCCGAGGGCGACGACTGGCGCATCTGGCTGATGATGGCGGGGCGCGGCTTCGGCAAGACGCGGGCCGGCGCGGAATGGGTGAGCGCGCTGGCGCGGATGAACCCGACGCTGCGGATCGCGCTGGTCGGCGCGACGATCGAGGAGGTCGCCCGGGTGATGGTGCGCGGGCAAAGCGGGCTGATCGCCGTGGCGGCGGCGGACGAGGATGTGATCTGGCGGCCGTCGGCGGGGGTGCTGACCTTCGCATCGGGCGCGCAGGCCTTCGCTTATTCGGGCGCGAACCCGGAGGGGCTGCGCGGCCCGGAACATCATGTCGCCTGGTGCGACGAGATCGCCAAATGGGCGCGGGCGGACGAGACGTGGGACAATCTGATGCTGGGCCTGAGGCTCGGGCCAAGGCCGATGGTGCTCGCAACGACGACGCCGCGGCCGGTGGCGCTGGTGCGGCGCCTGATCGCCGAGGCGAAGACGACGCGCGGGCGGACGGCGGACAATCGCCACCTGCCGCCCGACTTCGTCGCGGCGATGACCGCGCGCTATGGCGGCACGCGGCTCGGCCGGCAGGAGCTTGACGGCGAGCTGATCGAGGAGGTGGAAGGGGCGCTGTGGACGCGGGCGCTGATCGAGCGGTGCCGGGCAGGCCCACCCCTCAATCCCCTCCCGCAAGCGGGAGGGGAGGCATTGCGGCGGGTGGTCGTCGGGGTCGATCCGCCGGCGAGCGCGGGCGGCGATGCGTGCGGGATCGTGGTGTGCGGCGCGGCGGCGGACGGGATGCTGCTGGTGCTCGACGACCGATCGGCTTGCGGGCTCGGCCCCGACGGCTGGGCGCGCGCGGTGGTCGCGGCGGCGCAGGATTGGGGCGCGGAGCGCGTGATCGCCGAGACCAACCAGGGCGGCGAGATGGTCGCGGCCATGTTGCGCGGCGTCGATGCCGCGCTGCCGGTGCGGTCGGTCAAGGCGCGCTACGGCAAGGCGCAGCGGGCGGAGCCGGTGGCGGCGCTGTTCGAGGCCGGCAAGGCGGGGTTCGCCGGGGCGTTTCCGGAGCTGGAGGACGAGCTTTGCGGCCTGCTGCGCGGCGGCGGCTATGACGGCCCGGGCCGAAGCCCCGACCGCGCCGACGCGATGGTGTGGGCGATGACCGAGCTGATGCCCGGGACGAGCGGGGCGCCGCGGAGATCCCTCCCCCCACCCTCTCTCCTAAAGGGGAGAGGGGATTGGACGTCGAGCAAGGGACATTCTGGAGAGCGACATGAAATGGTTCGGCCGGAAGGCCGTCCGGGATGCCGGGCGGCCTTTTTTGTTTGCGGGCATGGCGGGGCGGTTGGCGGGGGAGCCGTGGCCGCGGAGCTATGAGGCGCAGGTGCGCGAGGCGGTGCTGTCCAACGCGGTGGCGCAGCGCGCGCTGCGGCTGGTGAGCGAGAGCGTCGCGGGGGTGGTGGTGGTTGCGGAGACGCCGCAGGCCACTCCGCCATCCTCCGCGCAGCCCCCCTCCCCATCGCCTGCGGCGACCGGGAGGATCGGCGCGTTCCTGACGCCGCAGCTTCTTGAAAACGTGGCGATGCACCTGCTGCTCAACGGCAATGCGTTCGTGCGGGTGATCGAGGACGGGGAGGGGATGCCCGCCGAGCTGTTCGCGCTGCGGCCCGAGCGGGTGACGATCGAGGCGGACGCGCGGGGATGGCCGGCGGCCTATGTCTATCGCGTCGGCGAGGCGCGGACCCGGATCGCGGCGCGCGACGGGCTCGGGCGGCCGGGGGTGATCCACCTCCGGGCGCCGCATCCCCTGGACGACCATTACGGGCTCGGCTGCCTCGGCGCGGCGGCGCCGGCGGTGGCGGTGCACAACGCATCGGCGCGCTGGCACAAGGCCTTGCTCGACAATGCGGCGCGGCCGAGCGGGGCGCTGGTCTACGAGCCCGGCGACGGCGCCGCGCTTTCGGCCGAGCAATATGCGCGGCTGAAGGCCGAGATGGAGTCGCTTTTCCAGGGCAGCGCCAATGCCGGGCGGCCGCTGCTGCTCGAGGGCGGCCTCAAGTGGCAGGCGATGAGCCTGACGCCGGCGGACATGGACTTCGTCGGGCTGAAGGCCGCGGCGGCGCGCGAGATCGCGCTCGCCTTCGGCGTGCCGCCGATGCTGCTCGGCCTGCCGGGCGACAATACCTATGCCAATTACAAGGAGGCGAACCGCGCCCTGTGGCGGCTGACCGTGCTGCCGATGGCGGGGCGGATATTGAGCGGGATCGCCGGCGGGCTTTCGGCCTGGTGGCCGGGGCTGAACCTCGCGGTGGACATGGACCAGGTGACGGCGCTGCACGAGGATCGCGAGGCGCTGTGGCGCGCGGTGACGGCGGCGGATTTCCTGACCGTGGAGGAGAAGCGCGAGATGCTCGGGTTCGCGCCGGCGAGAGGGTGAGGGCGCGGCCTCGGTCCCCAAGCCAGCTGGGAAGGCCCCTCCACCACCCTCCGGGTGGTCCCCCTCCCCATCGCCTCCGGCGACAGGGAGGATTTGAGCGAAGGAACTTGAGATGACCAACCAGACATCGATGCTGGCGCTGCTCGTGGCGCAGGCGGAGGGGCAGGGGGCGGACCTCGTCACGCTGCGCGCGCTGATCGAGGAATCGAGCGGGACGGGGGCGGAGCGGGCGCTCGCCGCGCTCGGCCTCAGGGACGAGAATGCGCGGCGCGACATGGACGAATTGCGCGAGCTGCTGCGCGCCTGGCGCGACGCGAAGAAATCGGCGCTGTCGGCCGCGGTGGCGTGGATCGTGCGGATCGGGCTCGCGCTGCTGGTGGCGGGAATGGAGGTGCTGTCGATCATCTGTATCTGGGGGTGTTCGGTCTTCTCGTCAGCGGTTTGCCCAACGCAGTTTCCGGCCTTGTCGCCGCCCTTGTATGCCTCGCGACCAGCAAGCGCTTGATGAGAAGCCCCAGCTAGGCCCCCAAAAGCCACCCCTTTATGAGTTCACGACCTAGTGCGGCGATGCAGGCGTGATCGCCATTTCGAAGCGATCGTGGAAGTTCGTCCGCGAATCCTGGATCTCCTCGGTCGCGGTCTGCTCGGCCGCGGCGCGGGTCGCGCGCATCGCGCTCTCGCGCTGGATGATCGCGGTGCGGTAGGCGGCCTCTTCGGTCGTGCATTGCTGCGGAAAAGCCGCGGTGAACGCATCCATCGTCGCATGGGTGTCGATGCTGTGCTGCATGTAGGTGCGCAGGCACGCGTTGAACGCGTCACGGGCCGCCCGGGTGGTGTCGCTCTGCATCCCCGCGCCCGCCAGTGCGAAAGCCAAGACGGTTGAGATCATCTCGCCTCTCCCAATTCATCGGGGGTTAATCACAGGAGACTGCTGCATGAGTGCCGAAAAGGGAAGCGCCTTTTTGCTGAAGATCGGCGACGGCGGCGCGCCGCCGACCTATGCGACCGTGGCCGGGATGCGGACGACGCAGATGTCGGTGAACGGCGAGGCGGTGAACGTCACCAGCAAGGACAGCGGCGCGTGGCGCGAATTGCTGTCGGGCGCGGGCACGCGATCGGTGTCGGTCGCAGCGAGCGGCATCTTCACCGGATCGGCGGCGGAGACGCGGATCAAGACCAACGCGCTCGCCGGGACGCTCGACGATTACGAGCTCAGCTTCGAAAGCGGCGAGCGGCTGCGCGGCCGGTTCCTGGTGACGCGGCTCGATTATGCCGGCGATTATAATGGCGAGCGCACCTATGCGCTGGCGCTGGAGAGCTCCGGCGCGGTGGCGGCGGCGTGAGCGCGGCGAACCCCGTGCGGGGGGAAAGGCCTGGCCGAATATCGGCTGGCGATGCTCCGCGCCGGGCGGGCGAGCGTCAAGGCGGCCTATGACTGGCGGCGCGCGGACCTTCGCCCCGGGGCGCTGGCGCGGATCGAGGGGCTTGGCGGAGCCTGGAAGGTCTCGCGCTGGACGCTCGGCGCGATGCGAATGTCGATCGAGCTGACCGGCGTGCCGGGCGGATCGCCGGTCGCCGCGGATGCCGATGCGGGACGGCCGGCGAGCGCGGACGACCTGATCCAGGGCCCCACGACGCTGCGGCTTCGCGATCTCCCGCTCGGCAATCCGGCCAGCGGAACGCCGATGCTCTTCGCCTTCGCCGCCGGGGACGATGCCGGCTGGCGCCGCGCCGACCTGATCGCGACCTTCGACGACGGGGCGAGCTGGCTGCCGGTGGGGCGGGCCGGGCCGGCGACGATGGGCACGGCGCTGACCGCGCTGGCGGCGCGGCCCTCCACCCTGTTCGATACGGAGTCGGCATTGGAGGTCGAGCTGCTCAGCGAGACGATGTGGCTTGAGGGCGCGAGCGATGCCGCGCTCGCCGGCGGCGCCAATCTCGCGCTGGTCGGCGATGAGCTGCTGCAGTTCGGCCGGGCCGAGTGGATCGGCCCCCGGCGGTTCCGCCTGTCGCGGCTGCTGCGCGGGCGCCGGGGGACCGAATGGGCGGCGGCGGGCCACGGGGCGGGCGAGGCCTTCGCCCTGGTCGCGGTGGACGGGCCGGTGGCGATCGCCGCGCCCGAAGGATCGATCGGCGGGACGGCGCGGGTCAGCGCGCGCGGCATCGGCGATCCGGAGGATGTGGTCGTCGAGGCCGCGATCGATGGCGCCGCGCTGCGCCCGCCCGCGCCGGTGCATCTGGTGGCCGAGCGGCAGGCCAACGGCGACATATTGGTGCGCTGGGTGCGTCGCAGCCGTGAAGGGTGGAGCTGGCAGAGCGGCGCCGACACGCCGATCGGCGAGCAGTCCGAAGCCTATCGGCTCGATATTTCGGGCGACGGATTCCGGCGGCAGGAGATCCTGACGGCGCCGTCCTTCCTCTACAGCGCGGCCGACCAGGCCGGCGACGGCGCGGCCGGCCCGATCGTCTTCTCGGTCATCCAGATCGGCACCTATGCCGCCTCGCGCCCGGCCGAGATCATGGTCGATTGATTGAACGGAGACACCCGGAAATGAGCGATGCCAGCCCACGTTTTTCGCTGCCCTTCCTGCTGCCCGGCCAGGCGCAGAAGGAGATGTTCCACAACGAGGCGCTGCTTACCCTCGACAGCATCGTCCACCCTGTCGTCGAGGACGGACCGTCCGCAGCGCCGCCATCGGCGCCGGCCGAGGGCGAGACCTGGATCGTCGCCGGCGGGGCGACCGGCGCCTGGGCAGGCCAGGAAGATGCGATCGCGACCTGGAGCGCGGGCGGGTGGCGGTTCACGGCGCCGCTGCCGGGCCTGCTTGCCTGGAACCGGGCGGCGGGCCTGTGGCTCCACTGGGACGGCGCGAACTGGTCCGACGGGCGCCTGCCGGCGGCGGCGCTGGTCATCGACGGCGACCAGGTCGTCGGACCGCGCCAGCCCGCCATCGCAAGTCCCTCAGGCGGAACGACAATCGACGCCGAGGCACGAAGCGCGATCGATGCCCTGATTGCGACATTAATGTCACACGGGCTCATCGAATGAGAAAATCGTCGTGGCGATGCAACCGGAACGCGGCTGTTTAGTTTCGCACCGGTGACGGTCATTCGCGGTTCGCCTTCGTGACGAACTGCGGCATTTCCGCAACAGGTGAGGGGCGAAGCGCGCTTGCGTGCAATCTCCGCTTACCGTAAGGAGTTCATCGTCGTTCCCGTTTGGGACGCAGAAGAAAGGGGAAGATTATGCGGAAGCTCGCCATTGTTGTGGCGCTGTCGTCCACCATGCTCGCGACTCCGGCATTTGCGCGCAATGGCGCCTGGTATGTCGGTGGCGATTTCGGCGCGATGATCGTGGAGGATGTCCACTTCGATTTCGGTCTGACGCCGACGGTTCCGAGCGCTGCGGGCGCGCAGTACAACCTCAACCATGATTACGGGATCGATGGCGCGCTTTATGCGGGCTACGATCTGGGTGCGTTCCGGCTCGAGGCCGAGGTCAGCTACAAGCGGGCCCGGCTTGACGACATCGAAACCTCGGTTCCGATCCCGGGCGATCCCACGGTCGGCGCCGGCGGCGACGTCCTTCCGGCTGGCGGCGGTCGCACGACCTCGCTGAGCTTCATGGTCAACGGCCTGCTCGACTTCGGCGACGAAGACGGCACCAGCGGGTTCGTCGGTGGCGGTGTCGGTATCGCCCGCATCGACTACAACAACCAGCGCGCGTTCTCGAACGTTTCGCCGTTCCTCGACGATTCGGACACGCGCTTCGCGTGGCAGGTCATCGCCGGCGTCCGCCAGGCGATCAGTTCGAACATCGATCTCACCCTGAAGTATCGCTTCTTCAACGCGGACAACATCCGCACGGTTGATTATCGCGGGTTCGAATCCGAGTCGCGGTTCCGGTCGCACAGCCTGTTGGGTGGCATCACCTTCAACTTCGGCGCTCCGCCGCCGCCCCCGCCGCCCCCGCCGCCGCCGCCTCCGCCGCCGCCGCCTCCCCCGCCGCCTCCTCCGCCTCCGCCGCCGCCTCCGCAGGCTGTGGGGCCGTTCATCGTGTTCTTCGACTGGGACAAGGCGGATATCACGCCGCAGGCGGCCCAGATCCTGGACAACGCGGCGGCTGCCTATCAGCAGACCGGTCAGGCGAGCGTCGTTCTCGCCGGTCACGCGGACCGTTCGGGTTCCGACCAGTACAATGTCGGCCTGTCCCAGCGGCGCGCCGACTCGGTCAAGGCGTATCTCGCCGGCCGTGGCGTTCCGGACAGCGCGATGTCGACCGAGGCCTATGGCGAAAGCCGGCCGCTGGTCGAGACCGCCGATGGCGTCCGCGAGCCGCAGAACCGGCGCGTGGAGATCACCTTCGGCCCCGGCTCCGGCTGGTAAGAAGGACTTCGCCGCCACCCGCGGCGAAGGATCGACAAAAGATCGGAGCCGGCCTTCGGGTCGGCTCCTTTCTTTTGGGCGATGATATTATCGCGAGCCCGCGCCTCCGGGATGGCGGTTGCGGAAAGGTGCCGGGCACGAGCCCGCGCCGGAGAATCCGAAAAAACCCGAGCGGAACGCCTGCAAGCGACCCATTGCGGACGCTACGGCTGCCCGTCGCTCCTACGAAATCGGATGCTTTCGCCGTCACGGATGAAGCGGGAGCGGTCGCCCTTGTGGCGCATGTCCCACAGCGCCTGCTTCCGGCACGCCCCATCATGGTTCACGCGCCAAGCAACAAGGCGGCGCATCTCCTCGTCAGCGAAAATGAGGTTGTGAGCCTCCTCGACGGAGACGTTGAACTTTTCCCGTGTCCGCTTCACCAACTCGATGAAATCGCGGTTCTCATCGTCCACTGCCGCATCCTCTCTGGCGCAGAACGATAGATGGGCGAGGGTCCGCTTTCCACCCATAGCGGGGGTTCCGACCGGCGGCGGTCGGCGTGAGCGCGGTTCGCCGGCACGTTGACTGGCTGATGGGAGGGCGATCGCGCGGCGCGGCGGTCGCTGGGCGGGCCCGGGGCGCGCCTCGTCCCGGCGAGAAGCCGTGGCGGCTTTGCGTCGGCTGGGCCCTTGCGGGGATGCGAGGTCCTTCCACCCGCGTCGAAATCGCTCTAAGCGGGCGGCGACTATCGCTGTTCAGAGGCTCCCCGATGCGTATCGCGATGATCGGAACCGGCTATGTCGGCCTGGTATCCGGCGCCTGCTTTTCCGATTTCGGCCATGACGTCGTGTGCGTCGACAAGGACGCGAGCAAGATCGACGCGCTCCATCGCGGCATCATGCCGATCTTCGAGCCGGGGCTCGACGAGCTCGTCGCGCGCAACGTCCGCGCCGGCCGGCTCGCCTTCACCACCGACCTTGCCGAAGGGGTGAAGGGCGCCGATGCGGTCTTCATCGCGGTCGGCACGCCGTCGCGTCGCGGCGACGGCCATGCGGACCTGAGCTATGTCTTCGCCGCCGCCGCCGAGATTGCCGGCGCGATCGACCGGGCCACTGTGGTCGTCACCAAATCCACCGTCCCGGTCGGCACCGGCGACGAGGTCGAGCGGATCATCCGCGAGACCGCGCCGGAAGCGGAGGCCTGGGTCGTCTCCAATCCCGAATTCCTTCGCGAGGGCGCGGCGATCGAGGATTTCAAGCGCCCGGACCGCATCGTCGTCGGCGCCGAGGATCCCCGCGCGGCGGAGATGATGCGCGAAATCTACCGCCCGCTCTATCTCAACAAGGCGCCGCTGCTGGTGACCTCGCGGCGGACGGCCGAGCTCATCAAATATGCCGCCAACGCCTTCCTCGCGACCAAGATCACCTTCATCAACGAGATTGCGGACCTGTGCGAAGAAGTCGGCGCCGACGTGCAGGACGTGTCGCGCGGGATCGGGCTCGACGGCCGGATCGGGGCGAAATTCCTCCATGCCGGCCCCGGCTATGGCGGATCGTGCTTCCCCAAGGACACGCTCGCCTTGCTCAAGACCGCCGAGGACGCCGCCGCGCCGCTTCGGATCGTCGAGGCCGTTGTCAAGGTGAACGATGCCCGCAAGCGCGCGATGGGCCGCAAGATCATCAAGGCGCTCGGCGACGACGCGCGCGGCAAGACGGTCGCGTTGCTTGGCCTCACGTTCAAGCCGAACACCGACGACATGCGCGACGCGCCGTCGATCAGCATCGTCCAGTCGCTCGAGGATGCCGGCATCAAGGTGCGCGGCTATGATCCGGAAGGGATGGAACAGGCGCGCGGCCTGATGCCCAATGTCGAATTGTGCGCCAGCCCCTATGAAGCCGCCGCCGGCGCCGACGCGGTGGCGCTGGTGACCGAATGGGATGCGCTGCGCGCGCTCGATCTGCGACGGCTGGCCGCGACGATGGCGGGCGACGTGCTCGTTGACCTCAGGAACGTCTACCCGCCCGAGGAAGTCGCGGCGGCGGGCCTCAAATGGTCCGGCGTCGGCCGCGGCGGACGGTTGAGGACCGCCTGAGCGCAACCGAAAGCGGCGCTTTTCGTTCGGTGGGCAAGCAAGGGAGACAGGCAATGAAGGCAAGGACGATCCGACTTGGTCTGGCGGCGGCAATGCTCGGCGCCGGCGCGACGCTCGCCGCCGCGATGCAGCCCGCGCACGAGGCTCACGAGGCGCGCGCCGACATCAAGGACGCGGCCCGCCATGTGGTCGCCCATGCCCGGCTGACCCAGGAGACGGACGGGGTCCGCCTGCGCGTGACGGCGACGGGCGGGCTGCCCGAGGGCGTGCACGGCATCCACATCCACATGACCGGACAATGCGAGGCGCCCGGCTTCACGAGCGCAGGCGGGCATTGGAACCCGACCGCGCACCAGCATGGCACGCTCAACCCGCAGGGGCCGCACATGGGCGACCTGCCGAACCTCACCATCGATCGGCACGGCCGCGGAACGCTCGACACGGTGATCGCCGGCGGAATGCTTCAGGGCGGCGCCAACCCGCTGCTCGACGCCGACGGCGCGGCGGTGGTGATCCATGCCGGGCCGGACGATTATCGCAGCGATCCCGCCGGCAACAGCGGCGGACGCGTCGCCTGCGGGGTCATCGGCTGAGGGCAGGGCCGTCCAGCGCGTAGCGTGCGATCTCGGTATAGACGGCGCCATCGGGCGCGAGCGTGCTTTCGAACAGGCCGAAGCCGGCGGCTGGGAAAGGCTGGCTGGCGAGGCCGCCCTGGGCGGTGACGAAATCGCCAACCGGCCCGGACGACGCGCCGAGCCTGGCCAGCGTGATGTGCGGCAGATAGGCGCGCTTCTCCGGCGCGAGGCCGACGCGCAGCAGCGCCTGCTCCACCTTGTTGTTCAGCCGTTCGAGCGGCGCGCGCGGGCTGACCCCCGCCCAGAGCGCCTCGGGCCGGCCGCGCCGATCGAACAGGTCGACCCCGTCGAGCGCGATCTCGAACGCCGGGTGATGGACCGCGGCGAGCGCCGCATCGATGTCCTGCGCGGTATGGCGATCGACCTCGCCGATGAAGCGCACGGTGAGGTGGAGCTGATCGTCGCGCTGCCAGCGCGCGCCGGCGATCCCGCCCATCCGGCCGAGCAGGAGCGCGCGGATGTCCTCCGGCGGGCGGATCGCGACGAACAGGCGGCGCATGCTCCGATTATAGGGCCTTTCCCAGCGGGGGAAACGGGCGGTGGGCTTCGCAGGGGCGGCGCTGTGCGCCAGTTTCGCTTGAAAGCAGGTCGTATTCCCACGATATTGCTCCTGTCCGGCGATGATCGCCGGGATAGGAGACTTTGAAATGGCCAATTGGTCCGACCCGCAAATCGGCCCGGGCGCGCAGCCCGCGACGACGATCGGCCGCGACGTCGCGTTCGACGCGGGCCTGCGCGGCTACATGCTGTCCGTGTACAATTACATGGCCTCGGCGGTGCTGCTGACCGGCATCGTCGCTTATGCGGTCGCCGCGTCCGGCTGGGCGCTGGCGCTGTTCAACCCGCAGACCGGCGGCGCCTCGCTGCTCGGCTATGTCGCCATCTTCGCGCCGCTGGTGCTCGTCTTCGTGATGAGCTTCGGCATCAACCGGCTGTCGACCGGCGCGGCGCAGGCTCTTTACTGGGTCTATGCGGCGCTGCTCGGCGTGTCGCTGTCGACGATCTTCCTCGTCTATACCGAGGGCTCGATCGCGCTGACCTTCTTCGCGACCGCCGCCGCCTTCGCGAGCCTCAGCCTCTACGGCTATACGACGAAGCGCGACCTGTCCGGCATGGGCACCTTCCTGCTCATGGGCCTGGTCGGCCTCATCGTCGCGTCGATCATCAACCTGTTCTGGCTCAACGACACGTTCAGCCTGGTGATCGCGGCGCTCGGCGTGTTCATCTTCGCGGGCCTCACCGCCTATGACACGCAGAAGATCAAGAGCATCTACTTCCAGGTCGCCGGCACCGATTTCATCGGCAAGGCGGCGATCATGGGGGCGCTGAACCTCTATCTCGACTTCATCAACATGTTCCTCTTCCTGCTGCGCTTCCTGGGCAACCGGAACTAAGGGCAGCGGCGAGAGCCGAAACCGAAAGGCCCGGCGGCGACGCCGGGCCTTTTTCGTTGGGGCCGAGGCTCAGCCGTGGCCGAGATGCCGGCGGAAGAAGGCGATGGTCGCCGTCCAGGCGCGCGTCGCGGCCTCGGCATTGTAGCGCGCTGCCGACGTGTCGTTGTGGAAGGCGTGATCGACGCCCGGATAGGTGATCTGCGTGACATCCTTGTGCGCGGCCCGCAGCGCCGCGACCCAGGCGGCGCCGCGCTCGTTCACGCGGCTGTCGAGGCCGGCGAAGTGGAGCAGCAGCGGCGCCTGCACCCGCCCCGCATCGGCCGGATCGGGCGCGGGCCCATAGAATGCGACGCCGGCGGCGAGATCCGACCCCGCCGCGACCGCGAGCCGATCCACCATGCCGCCGCCCCAGCAGAAGCCGAGGATGCCGACGCGGCGGCGGTGGCCGCCATTGGCGCCGAGCGCGCGGATCATCGCGGCGCCATCGGCGGTGACCGCGGCCATGTCGAGCGCGCCGATCATCTCGCGCGCGCGATCCTCGTCGGCGGGCGTGCCACCCGCGGGGCTGAGCAGGTCCGGCGCGATGGCGACGAACCCGGCGACCGCAACGCGCCGCGCGACATCGCGGATATAATCGTTGAGGCCGCGATTTTCGTGGATGACGATGACGAGCGGGGTCGCCGGCGCGGCGTTCACGGGCGCAGCATCGTAGAGATCGTAGACGCGGCCTGGCGCGGCCTCCCACCGGCTCGTGCCGGTGCGGATACGGGGATCGTCCGGGGCGACCTCGGGCTCGGCCGCAGAGCAGGCGATGCTCGAGAGCAGCATCGCGCCGGCCGCGGCGCTGCCGGCGATTCGCGTCATGCCGGCGATCAATTCGCGCCGGTCCATCCCGCCTTCGTGGGTGAAGCGATCGTAAAGCGCGATGGCGGCGCGCTGGACGTTGTCGGTCATCTCATCCTCCCTTGCCCTTCGACCCCGCGCGCGGCGGCCGCGCCGCCTGCATAACGCATGTTAGCGCTACCGGTCAGCGGTGAGCACGCTTATGGTGGCGAAAAAGGGGAGGATCGCCATGACCTGGTCTTCGATCAGCCGACGCGCCTTCGTCGCCGGCGGTGCGTTGCTCGCGGCGGGCGCGGGGCAGGCCGAGCCGCCGCCTGACCGGCTCGTCGGACGCCCCGATCCGCAGCTCGACACGCCCGAGCCGCTGCCGGAGGATCGGCAGCTCGGCTTCGCGGTCGTCGGCCTCGGCAAGCTCGCGCTCGGCGAGATCATGGACGCCTTCGCGACCGCGCGGCGGGCGAAGGTGACGGCGCTGGTCAGCGGCAATCGCGACAAGGCGCTGCGCGTCGCGGCGCGCTACGGCGTGCCGGAGAGCGGCCTCTACAGTTACGACGATTTCGACCGGATCGCCGACAATCCGGCGGTCGATGTCGTCTATATCGTCCTTCCCAACGCCCTTCACCGCGCCTTTGCCGAGCGCGCCTTCCGGGCCGGCAAGCATGTGCTGTGCGAAAAGCCGATGGCGACCAATGTCGCCGATTGCGCGGCGATGATCGCGGCGAGCGAGGCGGCGGGGCGCAAGCTGATGATCGCCTATCGCTGCCAGTTCGAGCCGCACAACCTGATGGCCATGCGCGCGATCCGCGGCGGCGAGCTTGGCGCGGTGCGGGTCATCACCGCCGATGTCGGGCGGGGCACCGACCCGCGCGACCCGGCGGACCAGTGGCGGCTCAACCGCGCGCTCGCCGGCTCCGGATCACTCTTCGACATCGGCATATACGGCCTCAACGCGGCGCGATTCCTGGTCGGCGAGGAGCCGGTGGAGGTCCGCGCCCAGCTTTACGCACGGCCGGACGACCCGCGATTCCGCGAGGTCGAGGACGTCGTCGTGTGGACGATGCGCTTTCCCGGCGGCGCGCAGTTCCACGGATCGACCAGCTATTCCTACAGCTTCACCAACCGGATCCAGGCGACCTGCGACAATGGCGTCCTCGTGCTCGATCCGAGCATGGAATATCACGCCCAGCGCCTCCAGATCCGCGACCGCACCATCCAGATGTCGCCGATCGACCAGTTCGCGCGCGAGATGGATCATTTCTGCATGGCGATCACCGACGGCGTGCCGATCGTCGCCGACGGCGCGGAAGGGATGCAGGACGTGCGGCTGATGCTGGCCATCCTCGAGGCCGGGCGGACCGGGCGGGCGGTTTCGACCGACTGGGGCTATCGCCGCGCCGCCGATCCGGCGACGAGCGTGCCAGACCGGCTGGGCGTCGCCTGACGCTCAGGCCTGCGCCGGCTTCGCCTGGGGCATGGGTGCGAGCGCGTCGTCGATCTCCCGGGCGCGCAGGGCCGCCGGGCGGCTCATCAGGCGGCCGAAATAGGCCTCGAAGCCCGGCCGCTTCGGGATCGATCCGAACATCATGCCGAAGCCGATCTGCGAGCCGACATAGACATCGGCCGCGGTGAACGCCTCGCCGCAGACATATGGCCCCGGCGCGATCGCCCGCTCCAGCGCATCCATCGTCTCGTCGAAGCTGCCATAGCCGACAAAGGCCTTCTTCTCCGGCGGGAAGCTCACCTCCAGCGCCTTGTTGGTCACCGCCGCCTCGACCGGCCCGGCGGCGAAGAACAGCCAGCGGAAATAGGGCGCGCGCGCCTTGTCGCCGAGCGGCGGCGCGAGCCCCTTTTCCGGAAAGGCATCGGCAAGATAGGCGCAGATCGCCGCGGCCTCGGTGACCACCGCGTCGCCATGCCGGATCGCCGGCACCTTCCCCATCGGGTTGATCGCGAGATAATCGGGCGCCTTCATCGTGCTCGCATAATCGAGCACGACGGTCTCGTAAGGCTCGCCCACCTCCTCGAGCATCCAGCGCACGATGCGCCCGCGCGACTGCGGGTTGGTGTAGAAGGTGAGATCGGCGGCCATGGCGAGTCTCCCGGGCTTGGTTCCGGAGAGCCTATCGCGGCGAGGAGGCATCGGCCAGTCGACTCGCTTCCCGTCGAAGGCCGGCGCGGCAAAAAAAGGGCCCTCCCGGTCGGGGAGGGCCCTGGTTCGTCAGGCCTGCGGTTCGCTCTGGTCCTGTTCCTTCGGCTTCTTCGCGGCCGCCTTCTTGCGGCCCTTGGAGGCCTTGGGCGGGGCGGCCGTGATCTCGAAGGCGGGGGCGCCATCCTTGATCCGCACCTTCACCTCGCCGCCATGGACGAGCTTGCCGAACAGGAGCTCCTCGGCCAGCGGCTGCTTGATCTTCTCCTGGACGAGCCGGCCCATCGGCCGCGCGCCATAGAGCTTGTCATAGCCGCGCGCCGTGAGCCATTCGCGCGCCTCGTCGTCCAGCTCGATATGGACGTTGCGATCGGCGAGCTGGAGCTCCAGCTGCAGGATGAACTTGTCGACCACCCGGGCGACGACCTCGGTCGGCAGGTAGCCGAAGGGCACGATCGCATCCAACCGGTTGCGGAATTCCGGCGAGAACATCCGCTTCACCGCTTCCTCGCTGGCATCTTCCTTCGAAACATTGCCGAAGCCGATGCCCTCGCTCGCCATGTCGGACGCGCCGGCATTGGTGGTCATGATCAGGATGATGTTCCTGAAATCGACCGTCTTGCCGTGGTGATCGGTGAGCTTGCCGTTGTCCATCACCTGCAGGAGGATGTTGAACAGGTCCGGATGAGCCTTCTCGATCTCGTCGAGCAGCAGAACGCTGTGCGGATGCTGATCGACCGCGTCGGTCAAGAGACCGCCCTGATCATAGCCGACATAGCCCGGCGGCGCGCCGATGAGGCGGCTCACCGAATGGCGCTCCATATATTCCGACATGTCGAAACGCTGGAGCGGGATGCCCATGATCGAGGCGAGCTGGCGCGCGACCTCGGTCTTGCCGACGCCGGTGGGGCCGGAGAAGAGATAGTTGCCGATCGGCTTGTCGGGATCGCGAAGCCCGGCGCGCGACAGCTTGATCGCCGACGAAAGCACCTCGATCGCCCGATCCTGGCCGAAGACGACGCGCTTCAGATCGCGGTCCAGATGCTCCAGCGCCTTCTTGTCGTCCGACGAGACGCTCTTCGCCGGGATGCGGGCCATGGTCGAGATGACGGCCTCGATCTCCTTGGTGGTGATCGTCTTCTTGCGCTTGGACGGCACGACCAGCATCTGCATCGCGCCGACCTCGTCGATCACGTCGATCGCCTTGTCGGGCAGCTTGCGGTCGTTGATGTAGCGCGCGGACAGGTCCACCGCCGCCTTGATCGCATCGGGCGTATATTTGACGCCGTGATGCTCTTCGAAGGCGGAGCGGAGCCCGGCGAGGATCTTCACCGTATCCTCGATCGTCGGCTCGTTCACGTCGATCTTCTGGAAGCGCCGGAGCAGCGCCCGGTCCTTCTCGAAATGGTTGCGGAACTCCTTGTAGGTCGTCGATCCGATGCAGCGGATCGTGCCGCCCGAAAGCGCCGGCTTCAGGAGGTTCGACGCATCCATCGCGCCGCCGGAGGTCGCGCCGGCGCCGATCACGGTGTGGATCTCGTCGATGAACAGGATGGCGTGGGGCAGCTTCTCAAGCTCGCTGACGACCGCCTTCAGCCGCTCCTCGAAATCGCCGCGATAGCGGGTGCCGGCGAGCAGCGCGCCCATGTCGAGCGAATAGATGACGGCGGGCTTCAGCACGTCGGGCACGTCGCCCTCGACGATCTTGCGCGCCAGCCCTTCCGCGATCGCGGTCTTGCCCACGCCCGGATCGCCCACATAGAGCGGATTGTTCTTCGAACGGCGGCAGAGGATCTGGACGGTGCGGTCGACCTCCGGCCCGCGCCCGATCAGCGGATCGACACGGCCTTCCTTGGCCTTTTCGTTGAGATTGACGGTGAACTGCTTGAGCGCGGATTCGGGCTTCTTCTTGCCGTCGTCCGCCTTCGTCTCCTCCGCGCCCTTGGTCTCGACCGGCTGGGAGGCTGTGTCGCCCTTGCCGACGCCGTGGCTGATATAGGTGACGGCATCGAGCCGGCTCATATCCTGCTGCTGCAGGAAATAGACGGCATAGCTCTCGCGCTCCGAAAAGAGCGCGACCAGCACATTGGCGCCGGTGACCTCGTCGCGGCCCGACGACTGGACGTGGAGGATCGCGCGCTGGACGACGCGCTGGAAGCCGCTGGTCGGCGAGGGATCGGTGTCGCTGCCGACCTTCAGCGCCTCCAGATCATTGTCGAGATAGTGGCGGACCTGGTCCTTCAGCTCGCCAAGATTGACGCCGCACGCTTCCATGACGCGCCCGGCATGGACGTCCTCGGTCAGCGCGAGCAGCAAATGTTCGAGCGTCGCATATTCGTGGTGACGGCCGCTCGCCTCGGCGAGGGCGTTGTGGAGCGTCTGTTCGAGCTCACGGGCGAAAGATGGCATCTTCAACTCCTGTGGCCGCGCGATCCGTTCGCGGGCCGCTTGTCCCCAATGTCGGGCCTCGCACGGCGTTCATCAAGCCGCCGCCCCGAAACATCTGGGGAAAACCCGGTTCGCGGCCGGGCCTTCGCTCATTTCCTGAATAGCTCGTCGGCGCTTGCGCGGAAGTTAACCGCGTTCGCGAGCTTCGCCTTCACCCGGGCGATCTCCGCCTCGAGCAATGCGATCCGCGCCTCAAGCTCGTGCACCGAGAGGGGATCGAGGTCCTGCTTGCCGAGCAGGACGAGCGGATCGTCCGGCCGGTCTGGGAAGAGCTCGTCGAGGTCCATCCGCAGAGCGTTGACCCAAGTCGCCGCGCTGTCAATAAACCGCCCGCAAATTCATCACGAATCAGGGAAAACATGACCGCTGTGCCGGAGGAGATGACTGCGATCGATCCGGCCGTGGCGGGCGGGCCCGAGGTGCTGGCGCCGGTGCGCCGCGCGGTGCCGCGTCCCGGGCCTGGTGAGGTGCTGATCGCGGTCGCCGCGGCGGGGGTGAACCGGCCGGACGTGCTCCAGCGCAAGGGCGCCTATCCTCCGCCGCCAGGCGCGCCGTCCGTCCCTGGGCTGGAAGTGGCGGGGACGGTCGTCGCGGCGGGCGAGGGCGCGGCGTTCGGCCCCGGCGATCGGGTCTGCGCCCTCGTCGCGGGCGGCGGCTATGCCGAATATGCGATCGCGCCCGCGGGCCAGTGCCTGCCGGTGCCGGATGCGCTGACGATGGTCGAGGCGGCGGCGATCCCGGAAACCCTCTTCACGGTGTGGTCGAACCTGTTCGAACGGGCCTATGCCCGCGACGGCGAGACGGCGCTCGTCCATGGCGGCACCAGCGGGATCGGGACGATGGCGATCGCGCTCGGCCGATTGTTCGACGTGAAGATCATCGTCACCTGCGGCACCGACGAGAAATGCGCGCGCGCCGAGGCGTTGGGGGCGGCGCACGCGATCAACTACAGGACGGCGGATTTCGTCGCGGAGACGAAGCGGCTGACGGACGGGCACGGAGTCGACATCGTGCTCGACATGGTCGGCGGCGATTATCTGCCGCGCAATATGGACTGCCTGGTCGAGGATGGCCGCCACGTCTCGATCGCGGTGCAGGGCGGCACGAAGGCCGAAATCAATATCGCCAGGCTGATGCAGCGCCGGCTGGTCCTCACCGGATCGACGCTGCGCCCGCGCTCCGTCACCTTCAAATCGCTGGTGGCGGAGGAATTGCGCCGCGTCGTGTGGCCGTTCGTCGAGGCGGGGGAATTGAAGCCGGTGATCGATTCCGTTTTCCCCCTCGCCGACGCCGCCGAGGCGCATCGCCGCATGGATGCGGGCGACCATGTCGGCAAGATCGTGCTGGAGGTGAGATGATGGAACGGCTTGTCCTCCACGAATATGCCGCGTCGGGAAATTGCTACAAGATCCGCCTGACCGCGGCCCTGCTCGGGCTGAAGATCGAGCGGCGCGAATATGACATCCTGAAGGGCGAGACGCGGACGCCGGAATTTCTCGCCAACGTCAATGCGAACGGGCGTATCCCGACGCTCCAGATCGGCGATCGCTTCCTCCCCGAAAGCAACGCCGCCTGCTTCTATCTCGCCGAAGGTTCAGCCCTGATCCCCGACGACCGGTTCGACCGCGCGGACATGCTGCGCTGGATGTGCTTCGAGCAGTACAGCCACGAACCCTATGTCGCGACGATGCGATTCTGGGTCGCGTTCATCGCCGATCGGCTGAGCGAGGAGCAGAAGGCGCAAATCCCGATGCGCCGCGCGCAGGCGGAAGCGGCGCTGAAGGTGATGGACGGTCATCTGGCGGGCCGCCGGTTCTTCGTGGCCGACCGGCTGACGCTCGCCGACATCGCGCTCTACGCCTACACCCATGTGGCCGAAGAGGGCGATCTCACCCTCGCCCCTTATGCCAATATCCGCGCCTGGCTGGATCGCGTGGCGGCGACGCCGGGCTATGTGGGGATAGGGGCGTAGAGGAGGCAACTGGATGACCCCGGATAAAGTCCGGTATGCGAAGGAGCGGTTTCCCCGGCCCTTGTCGTCATTCCCGCGAAAGCGTCAGAAAGAAGCTGGATTCCCGCTTTCGCGGGAATGACGGGAGAGGGCGTCGCCCGCGTCCCGCAGCGCGAACCTCTGGAGCTTGCCGGTCGCGGTCTTGGGGAGGGCGTCGAGAAAGACGATCTCGCGCGGATATTTGTAAGGGGCGATGGTCGCCTTGGCGTGGTCCTGCAGGAGGCGGACAAGGTCCGGTCCGGGCGCGTAGGCGGGGGCGAGGACGATGAAGGCCTTCACCTTCTGTCCGCGCTCCGGGCAGGGCGCGCCGATCACCGCGCATTCCTGCACCGCCGGATGCGACAGGAGGGCGTTTTCCACCTCCGGCGCGGCGATATTGTAGCCCGAGGAGACGATCATGTCGTCCGAGCGGGCGAGATACCAGAAATAGCCCTCCTCGTCGGCGCGATAGGTGTCGCCGGTGACGTTCCAGCCATCGACGACATAGTTCGACTGGCGCGGATCATCGAGGTAGCGGCAGCCGGTCGGCCCCTTGATCGCGAGCCGCCCGGTGCCGGTCTGGAGCGGCCGGTTCGCCGCGTCGAGCACGCGCGCGACATAGCCGGGTACCGCCTTGCCGGTCGCGCCGGGGCGGATGTCGTCGCCGGAGGCGGAGATGAAGATGTGCATCATCTCGGTACCGCCGATGCCGTCGACGACGCGAAGGTCCGTCGCATCGCGCCACGCCTCCCAGGTGGCGGCGGGCAGATGCTCGCCGGCCGAGACGCAGGTGCGAAGGCTCGAAATATCCGCATCCGCGAGCAGCGGGAGCATCGCCCTGTAGGCGGTCGGGGCGGTGGCGAGCATCGTCACCCGATGCCGCGCGATCGTGTCGAGCAGCGGGCCTGGACCCGGCGTCTCGGTCGTCACGGCCGTCCCGCCGAAGCGCCAGGGGAAGACGAGCTGCATCCCGAGGCCGAAAGTGAAGGCGATCGGCGCGGTCGAGAGCCAGCGATCGCCGGGATTGGGCTTCAGGATGTGGCGCGCGAAGCTGTCGGCGCTGGCGAGGATGTCACGGTGATAGTGGATGCAGCCCTTGGGGTTGCCGGTCGTGCCCGAGGTGAAGGCGATGAGGGCGGGATCGTCGCGATGGGTGGCACAAGCGGTGAAGCCCGGCGCGATCCCTTTCAGCCGCTGCTCCAGCGCGCCGGTGCCGGCATCGCCGTCATAGGTCAGGAGCGAACCGCTGCGGCCGGCGGCCTCGAAATCCTCCAGGAAGCGCGAATCGACGATCGCATGATCGATCAGCGCGCGCTCGAGGATCGTCGCGATCTCGCCGGGGCGGAGCAGGGGCATGGTCGCCACGACCACGCCGCCCGCCTTGAGCACGCCGAGCCAGCAGGCGAACAGCATCATATTGTTGGGCCCGCGCAGGAAGACGCGGTTGCCGGGCACCAGCCCTTCCTCCTCGACCAGAAGGCGCGCGATGCGATCCGAAAGGTCCGCCATCTCGCCATAGGTCCAGCGGCCGGCATCGTTGAGGACCGCGAGCGCATGGGTGGGCTGCCGGTCAATCAGCTCGACCGCCGCGTTGAGGCGCTCCGGATAGCGAAGCTCCGGCAGGGTGAAGAGGAATTCCGGCTGCTGGTCCGGCGGCGGCAGGCGATCGCGCACGAAGGTATCGACATGCGCCGACCCAGTCATTCGGGCACCACCGCCATCGTTTCGACCTCGACCAATGCCGCCGGCTCGACCAGCCCGGCGACGCCGACCACCGCCATCGCCGGGAAGTGGCGGCCGATCAATTCGCGCCACGCGGCCCCGATCTCCGCCAGGCCGGCGCGATAGGCGTCGAGATCGGTCACGTAGCACGTCATCCGCACGATATGTTCGGGGCCGGCTCCGTCCTCGCCAAGGATCGCGAGCGTGTTGACGATCACTTGCCGGAACTGTCCGGCAAGATCGGTCGCGACGAACCGCTCGCGCTCGTCCCAGCCGACGACGCCGGCCGTGACGATCAGGCGGCCGCGCGCCGAAATGCCGTTGGCATAGCCTTTCGGGCGCGGCCAGCCGGGGGGAAGCAGGGCCTTCACCGGGCCGCCTCCGCCAGATGATGGCGCGCGATCACCACCTTCTGCACTTCCGATGCGCCCTCGTAGATCCGAAGCGCCCGGATCTCGCGATAGAGGCGCTCGACGATGCAGCCTTTGGTCACGCCGAGGCCGCCGAACAGCTGGACCGCCTTGTCGATCACCTGCTGGGCGCTGTCGGTCGCGAAGAGTTTCGCCATCGCCGCCTCGCGCGTGTTGCGCCGATCCTGGACATCGCGGATCCAGGCGGCGCGATAGACGAGGAGCGCGGCGGCATCCACGTCGAGCGCCATTTCGGCGAGCATCGACTGGACCACCGCATTGTCGGCAAGCGCGGCGCCGCGAAGCCTTCGATCCCGGACCCGCGCGGTGGCCTCGTCGAGCGCGCGGCGGGCGAAGCCGAGCGCGGCGGCGCCGACGGTGGTGCGGAAGAAATCGAGCGTCGCCATCGCCTGCGCGAATCCGCGCCCGCGCTCGCCGATCAGCGACGCGTGACTGGTGAAGGTGTCGATCCTCAGCGTTGCCAGCGGGTGCGGCGCGATGACCTCGATCCGTTCGCTGGCGTCGATGCGCGCGCCCGGCACGACGACGGCGGATATGCCTCCGGAGCCGCTCGTCCCCTCCTCGCGCGCGAAAACCACATAGAAATCCGCGATCCCGCCGTTCGAGATGAAGGTCTTGGTCCCCCTGACGTTCAGGCCCTCGCGGTCCGGCCAGAAGGTGGTTTCGAGCGCGGCGACGTCCGATCCGGCATCGGGTTCGCTGAGCGCGAAGGCGGCGATCTCGCGCCCCGCGGCGACCGAGGGGAGGTAGAAGCTCTTCTGCTCCTCGTTGCCGAACAGGCTGATCGTCCCCGATCCGAGGCCCTGCATGGCGAAGACGAAATCGGCGAGCCCGTCATGCCGCGCCAGCGTCTCGCGGACGATCGCCAGCGAGCGCACGTCGAGCCGCTCGTGGATGCCGCCATAAGCCGCCGGCACGCAATAGCGAAGCCACCCGGCCTCGCCGAGTTGGCGCACCAGCGCACGACAGGCGTCGTCCACGTCCGCGCCATGCTCGCCGGTCAGGTTCGCGGCGCACCAGGCGTCGAGCTCTTCGGCGAGACGGCGATGGTGATCGTCGAAGAAGGGCCATTCGAGGAAGGAACGGTCCGCCATCAATCGCCCTCGAACTCCGGCGTCCGTTTCGCAGCGAAGGCCTCGAAGGCGCGGCGGAAGTCGTTGGTGGCCATGCAGATCGCCTGGGCCTGCGCCTCCATCTCGATCGCGGTTTCGAGGCTTACCGCCCATTCGGTGCCCAGCTGCGCCTTGGTAATGCCGTGGGCGAAGGTCGGGCCGTCGGCGAGGGTGCGGGCCAGCGCGCGGGCCTCGGCGAGGGGATCGTCGGCGAGCCTGTTGTGGAAGCCCCAGCGCTCGCCCTCCTCGGCGGTCATCACACGGCCGGTGAACAGCAGCTCGGACGCGCGGCCCTGGCCGATGATGCGGGGAAGGATCGCACAGGCGCCCATGTCGCATCCGGCAAGGCCGACGCGGGTGAAGAGGAAGGCGGTCTTCGTATCCGGCGCGGCGATCCTGATGTCCGAGGCCATGGCAAGGATCGCGCCCGCGCCGACGCAGACGCCCTGAAGCGCGGCGACGATCGGCTGCGGGCAGGCGCGCATCGCCTTCACCAGATCGCCGGTCATCCGCGTGAATTCGAGCAGGCCGGGCATTTCCCGCTCCGTCAGCGGGCCGATGATCTCGTGGACGTCGCCGCCGGAGCTGAAATTGCCGCCGGCGCCCGCGACGACCACCGCCTTCACCTCCTTCGCATAGACCAGCGCGCGGAACGCATCGCGAAGCTCGGCATAGGAATCGAAGGTGAGCGGGTTCTTCCGTTCGGGCCGGTTCAGCGTCACCGTCGCGACGCCGGCCTCGAAGCGCCAGCCGAAATGGGCCGGCCGGAAACCGGCCGGGTTCATTTCGCCCTCCGCTGCGAGGCGCGCGCGATCGTCATCTTCATCGTCCCCAAGGCGACATAGAGCCGCTCGCGCTGGGTGAAGTCCAGCCCCGACAGCATCTGATCGATCCACTCGCTATGCGCGCGGGCGAGCTTGCGGAACTGCTCGCGCCCCGCCTCGGTCAGCGTCACGATGGAGGAGCGGCGATCGCCGGGCGGGTGGCGCATCTCGATCAGCCCGTCGCGAACGAGGGTCTTCGCCAGATGGGTGACGTTGCCGTTCGAGACCAGCAGCGCCCCGGCGAGCGCGCCCATCGTCATGCCCTCGGGATTGCGATCGAGCGCCGCGAGCACATCGAAGCGGGGCAGGGTCATGCCGCGCTCGGCGAAACGGCGCTGCAATTCCTTCTCGATCGCCTGGGTGACGGAGAGAAGCCGCAGCCAGACCCGAACGCTCGATTTGTCGCCAAGCTTGCCCTCGTGCTTCTCCGGGATGGGCACCACATGCTTCACATGACTTCTCCCCCGGCAACGGCAAGCGCCTGTCCGGTGATCGATTGGCTGCCGGGAAGGCAGAGGAAGAGCGCCGCATCCGCCACTTGCTGCGGCGTGACGAGGCGGCCCTGCGGATTGAAGCTCGCGAAGCGGGCGCGGACGGTCTCCTCATCTCGTCCGGTCTTCGCGCCGATCGCGGCGACGGCGTCGGCGATGATATCGGTGTCGGTGAAGCCGGGGCAGACGGCATTGGCGGTGGCGTTGGTCTCGGCAAGCTCGAGCGCGAGCGCGCGCATCAGGCCGACGGCGCCATGCTTCGCCGCGACATAGGCCGCGCTATATTTGTAGCCCCGGAGCCCCGCGGTCGAGGCGATGGTGACGATGCGCCCCGCCGGCGCGGCGACGATGTCGTCAAAGGCCGCCTGGCAGCAATGGAAGAGCGCGTCGAGATTGACCGCCATCATCGCGCGCCACGAGTCCTCCGTCACGCGGGCGAAGGGGGCGTTTTCGACCGCGCCGGCATTGTTGATGAGGATCGTGATCGGCCCGTTCGCTGCGCGCGCGGCCGCGAAGGCGCGCTCGGCCTCTGCGCGGTCGGTGACGTCGGCCGCGCAAACCTCCACCCCCTCGTCCGCCCCGGGCCCTTCCACGCCGCCCGCCGCGTCGCTCTGGGCTTGGGACAAGCGGATGCTCTGGGCGACCTCCGCAAGCTTCTCCCGCCGCCGCCCGATCAGCGTCAACTTCGCGCCCTCGGCGGCGAGCGTGCGGGCAATGGCGGCACCGATGCCGGTGCCGCCGCCGGTCACCACCGCATGGGCGCCGGCGAGCCTCATGCCTTGAGCTCCGCCTCGCGCGCGAGGTTGCGGGCGAGCTGAGCCATGCCGGCGAGATAGGGCGGCGGGACGGCGACGCGGCGATAATCCTGCTGCGCGGCGGCGCGCAGGGTCCACATCGGATCGATGAGGTGCGGCCGGGCGAGCGCGACCAGATCGGCGCGGCCGGCGGCGAGGATCGAATTCACGTGATCGGCCTCGTAGATATTGCCCACCGCCATCGTCGTGAGCCGCCCTTCATTGCGGATCTGATCGGCGAAGGGGGTCTGGAACATGCGGCCGTAGACCGGCTGGCAATCCGCCCAGGTCTGGCCGGCGGACACGTCGATGAGGTCCGCGCCCGCCTCCGCAAAGGCGCGGCCGATCGCCACCGCCTCGTCCGGCGTGACGCCGCGATCGCCCATCCAGTCATTGGCGGAGATGCGGACGGACATCGGCCGGTCTTCCGGCCAGGCGTCGCGCATCGCCCGGAAGACCTGGAGCGGGAAGCGCAGGCGATTGTCGAGGCTGCCGCCATATTCATCGGTGCGCCTGTTGGTGAGCGGCGTGATGAAGCTGGAGAGCAGATAGCCGTGGGCGGCGTGCAATTCGATCATGTCGAACCCGGCTTCGAGCCCCATGCGGACCGAGGCGACGAACTGCGCGATCGCCCGGTCCATGTCGGCGCGAGTCATCGGACGGGGGATCTGGTTGTCCGGGCCCCACGGCACGTCGGAGGCCGCCATGACCGGCCAGTTGCCGCTGTCCAGCGGCACGTCATAGCCCTCCCAGCCGACCTTGGTGGACCCCTTCGGTCCCGAATGGCCAAGCTGGAGGCAGAACTTTGCCCGGCTGCGCGCGTGGACGAAATCGACGATCCGCTTCCAGGCGGCGACATGCTCAGGCGCATAGATGCCGGCGCAGCCCGGCGTGATCCGCCCTTCCGGCGAGACGCAGGTCATTTCGGTGTAAAGGAGGCCGGCGCCGCCTTCGGCCCGCGCGCCATAATGGACGAGGTGGAAATCGTTCGGCAGGCCGTCGGTCGCCGAATAGGTCGCCATCGGCGAGACGACGACGCGGTTCGCCAGCGCCATGGCGCGCAGCCGGAACGGCGCGAACATCGGCGGCGCCGGCTCGTTCACCGGATGGCCGGCCGCCTGGGACTGGAACCAGCGCTCGACCCCCTCCAGCCAGGCCTTGTCCCGCAGCCGCAGATTTTCGTGGCTGACCCGCTGGGAGCGGGTGAGCAGCGAATATGCGAACTGGATCGGCGCGAAATGCAGATAGCGGTCGAGCGTCTCAAACCATTCGGTGGAGTTGCGCGCGCTGTTCTGGAGCTTCAGCACCTCGAGATTGCGCTCGGCCTGATATTCGGCGAGCGCGGCATCGCGGGTGAGGCCCGGGCGGCTCAGCACCTCGGCGAGCTTGATCGCATCCTCGAGCGCGAGCTTGGTGCCCGATCCGATCGAGAAATGCGCGGTGTGCGCGGCATCGCCGAGCAGGATGAGATTGCGATAGTGCCAGGTGTCGCAGACGATCCGCCGGAAATTGAGCCAGGCCTGCGGCCCCGGCAGGTGGGTCGCGTTTGACATCAATGCGTGACCGTCGAGATATTTGGCGAAGATGCGTTCGCAGAGCGCGATCGCCTCGGGCTGGTCCATCCGGTCGAGCCCGAGCCCGGTCCAGGTGTCCGGGTCCATCTCGACGATGAAAGTGCTCATCCCCTCATCGAAGCGATAAGCGTGCGCCCAGACCCAGCCGGCTTCGGTCTCCTCGAAGGCGAAGGTGAAGGCCTCGAACGCCTTCGTCGTCCCGAACCAGAAGAACTTGTTGCGCCGAACCTGGACGTCGACGTCGAAATGCTCGGCGTAGCGGTCGCGGATCCGGCTGTTGGCCCCGTCGGCGGCGATGACGAGGTCGTAGCCGGCCCAGTCGTCGAGGTCGGCGCTCGCTTCATGTTCGAAATGCAGCGCCACGCCGAGATCGCGCGCCCGCGCCTGGAGCAGGTTGAGCAGGCGCTTGCGACCGATGCCGATGAAGCCGTGGCCGGACGAGCGGATCGTCTCGCCATGGATATGGACCTCGATATCGTCCCAATGCGCGAATTCGGAGGCGATCGCCGCGCCGGAGACCGGATCGTTCGCCATCAGGTTCTCGACCGTCTGGTCGGAGAAGACGACGCCCCAGCCGAACGTGTCGTCGGGCCGGTTGCGTTCGAAGACGTGCACGTCGTGCGCCGCATCACGCAGCTTCATCGAGATCGCGAAATAGAGCCCGGCGGGCCCCCCGCCGAGGCAAGCGATGCGCATTCCGCCTTCCCCCGGTTCTTTAGTCTTAAACTATCTCGCCGTTTCGCCGCGTCAAGAGGCACTTGGACAGCAAGGTTGAGGGCCTGTCTCGAATGGCGGATGCACGATCGCCGGGCAACGCGTGGCGCGGCCCGGCGATCGATCGTCTGGTTGATCGCGGATCGTCAGAAGGCGACGCTGGCCTCGATGCCGTACGTCCGCGGCGGATTGAAATTGGCATAGTCGCCGAGGATCGCGGCATTGGCGGCCGAGCGGCGGTAGATGTGCGTTTCGTTGAGCAGGTTGCGGCTCCACAGCGAAAAGGTCATCCGCGCGCCGTTCCCCATCGCCACATCGGCAAGAGCGATCCGCCCGTTCACCACGAAGCTCGAGTCCGTCTTCACCGCCTCGTTCTGGAAGCTGTATTGCGGATCGGCGTAATTGGCGTCGAGGTGGATGCGAAGCGACGCGTCCGCGAAGCCGAGCGGCGAACTCCAGTCGATCGAGCCGGTCGCGGCATTCCTCGGCGTATAGACGACGAACACCTGGAAGGGGATGTTGCCGAGGAACGGGTTCGGCGTCGCCGGCACGTGGGTGTAGGTATAGGCGTAGGACGCGCCGATGGTGAGGTTCTGCGTGATCCGCGCGGTGAAATCCGCCTCGAGGCCGCGAATTCGCGAGGTGCCGGGGGCGTTGCGCGTCTCTTCCGTGTGCAGGTTGAAGGTCGGGCTGTTGGGATCGGTGTCGACATTGTCGAAATCGGTCTGGGTGCCGGTGCGGTCCATCATGTAACCGGCGAGATTGAGCCGGACCCTGCGATCGAGCAGATCGAGCTTCGCGCCGATTTCATAGGATTTGACCACTTCGGGGCCGAAGGCGGTGAAGGTCTGCGAGCGATCGTTCGCGCCGCCGGCGCGGTAGCCGGTGGCGTAGCGGGCATAGAGATTGACGCCCGGCGCGACATCGGCCGCGATCGTCGCCATCGGATCGAAGCGGTTGCCGCGGAAATGGAACTCGAAGGCCGCGGGCTGGCCGTTGACGAAGGTCAGCGTGCCGTCGCGCCGGTCGTCGGTATAGCGGCCGCCGACGGTGAGGTGGAGGAGATCGAGCCCCGGCGGGGTCCATGTCGCCTGGCCATAAGCGGCATAGCTGCGCGCCCGCGCATTGCTGTCGCGCTGAACGAACCAGTCGGCCGGGTCCCAGCCCTGGTTGGCCGAGGTGATCGTGCCCGGAACGGTTTCGCTGTTGATCGTATAGCCGGTGCCGTCGGCATTCCATCGGTTGCTCGACGGCGTCGCCGCGCGCTCGCGCGCATGTTCGTTGAAATAATAGAGGCCGAGCACATAATCGATGTGCGAGAAGCTGCCGACCGCCTGGAATTCCTGGCTGAACTGCGACTGATCGAGGTGCGAGAGGCTGTAGCGGCTGAAATTCGCATTGGGCGCGAAGATCGTTCGGTGGGCGCCGCCGGAATTGTCCCACTGATCGGTGGTGACGCCGCGCCAGGCGGTGATCGACCGCAGCTCGATCGCCGGGGAGATCTGGTAGCGCAGGTTGGCCGAGGTGCCGTGCGTGCGATCGACGCTCGGCTGCTGCGGCACGCCGATATCGGCGACGCGCATCCGATGATCGCCGCTGACGACGACCAGCGGGGACAAGGGCGCGATGCAGGCCGTGCAGGCCGGGGCGCCGGCGGGGCTGCCCGGGGCAACGAGACGGTTGGTGGTGGGATCATAGACGCCGACGACGCGGCCCTGCGGATTGTAATTGACCAGCTGGCTGTAATTGGGCGTGTTCTCGTCCTTCGACTGATCGTAGGAGAAGTCGGCGGTGAAGCCCTGGAAGGGCGTCCAGCGCGCCTGCACGCGCCCGCCGACGCGGTGATAGAAATTCCAGCCGGTCTGGCCGGCCAGCGGATTGAGCACCGTCGGATCCTGATGCTGGACGACGGCGTCGAGCTTGACCGCGACATTGGCGACGGCGGGAAGATCGACGTGGACCTGCCCGGAATAGCTGCCGTAATTGCCGATGCCGGCGTTTGCGCGAAGGCCGAATTCGCCGGTCGGCTGGCGGGTGACGATGCTCAAGGCGCCGCCCTCGGTGTTGCGGCCGAACAAGGTGCCCTGCGGCCCGCGCAGCACCTCGATCCGCTCCACGTCGAACAAGGCGGCGTTGAGGCCCTGCGAACGGCCGAGATAGACGCCGTCGAGATAGACGCCCACGCCCGAATCCCGCGCCGTCTGGTTCTGATCGAAGGGGACGATGCCGCGGATGCCGATGGTGAGCGCGGACTGCCGCGCCTCGAAGGTCGCGACCCGAAGCGACGGGACGGCGCCGTCGGCGAGATCATAGAGCGCCTGGACGTGGCGATCGGCGACGCTCTGGGGATCGAGCACGCTCACCGCGACCGGCGTGTCCTGCAAATTGGTCTCGCGCCGGGTCGCGGTGACGATCACCTCGCCGAGGCTCTGGGCGGACGAATCGTCCGCCGGCGCGGCGGAGGCGGGAGCGCCGGTGCCTTCGGTCGGCTCGGCGGTGACGGCCGGCATGTCGGCGGCGGCCTGCGCATGGACGCCGGCTGGCGCGAAGGCGAGCAGCGCCCCGCCGAGAAGCAACTGGCGGCGAAGCAGGTGGTGGTAGCGCATGGTGTCGAACTCCCTCGATGATCGTCCCGCGGCCGATGCTGGAGGGTGTGACTGGCCGCGCCGGCCCCGCGGCGCAGGCTGCCAGTCACGATCATCGCCCCACGGTTCGCCCGCTCAGGGGCGCCGTAGCCACGGGCCGGGTCAGTTCGGTTTCGCTTTTGCGACAGCTTCGTGACGGGCCTGAAGATCGGTCGCGGCATGAAAATTCGAGCGATCCGCAGCGCGGCGCGCTATAGGGCCGCGATGCACTGGTTGACCGGCCTCGCCCTGTTCCTCGCCACCGTGATCGGCATGGAGGGCGTCGCCTATGTCGCGCACCGCTGGGTGATGCACGGGCCGGGCTGGTTCCTGCACGAAAGCCATCATCGGGCGCGCACGGGGCGCTTCGAGGCGAACGATCTCTACGCGGTGATCTTCGCGATCCCGTCGATCCTGCTGATCCTCGGCGGGGTCGATCTCGGCTGGGGCGAATGGGCGATCTGGGTTGGCGCCGGGATTGCCGCTTATGGCGCGATCTATTTCGGCTTTCACGACGTCATCGTCCACAAGCGGCTGGCCCACCGCTACGTGCCGCGATCGGCTTATATGAAGCGCATCGTCCAGGCCCACCGGCTCCACCACGCTGTCGAGACCAAGGCGGGGACGGTCAGCTTCGGCTTCCTCTGGGCGCCCCCCGCGGAGGAGTTGAAGGCGGAGCTCAAGCGGCGGGAGCGGGCAGGAGTTCGGGCGCCGGCGGGGCGTTAGCGCGGCCGGGTCCAAAGCCCGGTGCGGTCGACCGGCGCCGGCCGATCGCCGCATTCCATCAGGGCGTTGGCGACCAGCACGATCTTTTCCGGCTTGTGGACGACGGTGCGGCTGTCCCAGGCATGCGGGCCGCGGGCGACGACCTTGCGGGCGATGCCGCCATAGATGTTCGCCGCCGACAGCACCGCCCAGCGCGCGCGGAAGGGGAGGCGTGCCGCCCCGACACGGGCCGAGGCTTCATAGCGCTCGACCAGCGCGCCGAGCCGCTCGGCAACGCGGGCGAGATGGTCGCGATCCGCCGGATCCACCGCGCCCCATTCGGCGGGGATATAGACCCGGCCGACGCCATGATCCTCGACGATGTCGCGGGCGATGTTGGCGAGCTGGAAGGCGAGGCCGAGATCGGAGGCGCGGTCGAGCGTGTCCTCGTCGTCCGGCGTGACCCCCATCAGCACCGCCATCATGCAGCCGACCGCGCCGGCGACGTGGTAGCAATAGCGCAAGAGGTCGTCCTCGCCTTGCGGCCGCCAGCCATCGGCGTCGAGCGCGAAGCCGGCGAGGTGGTCGTCGATGAAACGGCGGGGAATCGCGCATTCGGCCGCGACCACGCGGAGCGCATCGAACGGGGCGACCCCCACCGCTTCGCCGGCGAGGGCGCGGTTCGTGGTCTCGCGGATGAAGGCGATGCGCCGCTGCGGATCGGCGGGGGCGGCGGCGCCGTGGCCGAGCGTCTGCCCGTCGGCCAGATCGTCGCAGGCGCGGCACCAGCTGTAGAGCAGCCAGGCGCGCTCGCGCGTCTGCTGATCGAACAAATTGCTCGCGAAGCGGAAGGATTTGGAGCCGTTGCGGATGATCCGCTCGGCCTCCGCGACGAGCGATCCCCTTTCGGCTTCCGGAGCGCGATCGGCTATCATCGGACCGTCATTGCGGGGAGCGAAGCGACGAAGCAATCTACCCGCGCCGGCCGCCGCACTGGATTGCTTCCCCCGGCTTGCGCCGGGGTCCCAATGACGAAGGTGCCGGGGGAATGCGTGTCAGCGGCCGAGATCATCGATCATCAATCCTGCAGTCGCCTTGGCGCTGCCGACGACCCCGGGGATGCCCGCGCCCGGATGGGTGCCGGCGCCGACGAAATAGAGGTTCGGGATCACATCGTCACGGTTGTGGACGCGGAACCAGGCGCTCTGGGTCAGCAGCGGTTCCAGGCTGAAGGCGGACCCCAGATGCGCGCCGAGATCGCCGGCGAAGTCCGCCGGCGTATAGTGGAAGCAGGTGGTGATGTTGCGCCGCAGCCCCGGGGCGACGCGCTGCTCCACGATTTCGAGGATGCGGTCGCGATAGCGCGGCCCCTCGATGCTCCAGTCCACATCGAGCTTGCCGAGATGCGGCACCGGGGCGAGCGCGTAGAAGGTCGAATCGCCGATCGGCGCCATCGACGGATCGGTGATGCTGGGGTGGTGGAGATAGAGCGACGGATCGTCGGCGAGCCGCCCCTTCGCATAGATGTCGTCGAGCAGGCCCCTGTAGCGCGGGCCGAACAGGATCGTGTGGTGCTTGATGTCGGGATAGTCGCCCTTCGCGCCGAAGTGGACGACGAAGAGCGATGGGGAGAAGCGCTTGCGCCGCAGCTTCGCCGCCGCCGACGCCCCCCGCCTGTGCCCGCGAATGAGATCGTAGGAATGGACGACATCGCCGTTGGAGGCGATCGCGTCGAACTGGGCATGCCAGCCGCTTCTGGTGAGCAGGCCCGTTGCGCGGCCGTCGCCGGTGAAGATCTCCTCGACCGGATCGGCGAGGCGCAAGGTGCCGCCGATCCGCTCGAAATGCGCGACCATGCCCTTCACCAGCGCATTTGTGCCGCCGCGCGCGAACCAGACCCCGCCATCGCGCTCCAGCTTGTGGATCAGGGCGTAGATCGAGCTCGTCGTCATCGGATTGCCGCCGACGAGGAGGGTGTGGAACGACAGCGCCTCGCGCAGATGCTCGTCCTTCACGAAGCCCGACACGATCGAATAGACCGATCGCCAGGCCTGATAGCGCATCAGGCTGGGCCCCGCCTTCAGCATCGCGGCGAAATCGAGGAAGGGGACCGCGCCGAGCTTCTCATAGCCTTCGCGATAGACGCCGGCCGAATAGCGAAGGAACTTCGCATAGCCATCGACATCGTCGGGGTTCAGCGCGGCGATCTGCTCGGTGAGGCGGGCGTCGTCATTGCTATAGTCGAACACCGTCCCGTCCGGCCATGAGAGCCGGTAGAAGGGCGCGACCGGCATCAGCTCGACATCGCGGCGCATGTCGGCGCCGGTCAGGCCCCACAGCTCTCTCAGGCAATCGGGATCGGTGATGACGGTCGGGCCGGCATCGAAGACATAGCCGTCCTTCACCCAGTGATAGGCACGGCCGCCCGGCTTGTCGCGCGCCTCGACGATGGTCGTGTCGATCCCGGCGGACTGGAGCCGGATGCCCAGCGCGAGGCCGCCGAAGCCGGCGCCGATGATGGCGGCGGTCCTGGTCATGCGAGGGCCTTCAGCGCGCGCAGCAGCGGCACGGGCGGCTTGCCCGAAAGGATCCGCGCCTTGTCCGCGAAGGTTGAGCCGGCGGCGTAGAAGCGCTCGATCAGGCGCGGATCGAGCCGGTAGAAATGCTGGAGCACCCTGTAGCGATCGGCCGGCGGCGCGGCGCGGAACAGCATCCGATCGAGCAGCCGGTAGAATCCGCGCGCCTTCCACAGCCGCTTCGCCTCGGCGCGGAGCAGCTGGGGCAGCCTGGCGAAATCGCGCTGGCGGGCGATCAGCAGCGCGATCCGCACCGCATCCGGGAGCGAATAGCCGGTGGTCGGATGGAAGAAGCCGCCGCGCAGCCCGATCCGCGCCGCTCCTTCGGTCTCGGGCCAGAAGGCGTCGAAATCCCCGCCCATCGCGACCGGGAGCACGCCGGCTTCCTCGCCCTCCACCGCGGCGATGCGCCAGCCGCGCGCGTCGGCATAGGCCTCGATCCGCGCGGCGAGCGCCGCCCGGTCCAGCGTCGGATCGGTGCTGTAATAGGTGTCCTCGATCAGGAGTCGGTCCTCGGCGAAGGGCAGGCAGTAGATGAAGCGATAGCCGTCCGTCTGATCGACGCAAGCGTCCATCACGATCGGGCGGGCAAGGCCGTGCGGCGCGGCGAGCCGGAGATCGCGGCCGACGAACTTCTGCCAGCCGAGATCGAGCGCGTCGAGGTTCGCGGCGCCGCGCGCGTCGATATCGATCCGCGCTTCGTCGACGCCCTCGCCAAGCCGGTACTGGTCGGGGCGGAGCCGCTCGCGCACCAGCGCGTCGAGACGATCGGACCGGGTGCTGTTGTAGCGGGTGGGGAGCGTGCGTGCCCGGTCCGGAAAACGGACGTCATAACCGTCCCAGCTTGCCGCGATCATCGGCTCGACCAGCCAGCGATCGCCCGGCGCGACGTCAGCATCGAAGAAGGACCAGACATGATTGCCGCCGAAGCGCTCGCCCTGCTCGACCAGCACGAAGTCGGCATCGGGCCTGAGCTTGGCGAGCGCCAGCGCGACAAGGCAGCCGGCAAGGCCGCCGCCGGCGATCGTCAATGGCCCGTCCCGCGTCACCTCGCCCTCCTACGCAAGGCCTTCGCGGAACGCCACCGCGCGTGTAGGGAAGCCGTGTGGACCTGATGCTCGCCATCTCACTGTCGGTCGCCGCGATGACGATCATCGTCGCGCTGCGCTATCTGGCGGTCAGCGGCGGTTTCGCGCTGCTCACCCGCGCGCGGTTTCCGGGCCTCTACGGCGGGCTCGATACCCAGATCCGGCGCGAGATCGCCTGGTCGCTGGCCAGCGCCTTCCTCTATGGCGCCCCGGCCGGGCTGCTTGCCTGGGGATGGCAGAATCGCGGCTGGACGCGGGTCTATTCCGATGTGAACGATTATCCGATCTGGTGGCTTCCGGTTTCGATCCTGGTCTACCTCGCGCTGCACGACGCCTGGTTCTACTGGACGCACCGCTGGATGCACCGGCCGAAGCTGTTCCGCATCGCCCATGCCGTCCACCACGCCAGCCGACCGCCCACGGCCTGGGCCGCGATGAGCTTCCATCCGTGGGAGGCGCTGACCGGCGCCGTCGTCATCCCAGCGCTCGTCCTTGCCATCCCGATCCACATCGCGGCGCTCGGCATCGTGCTCGCGATCATGACGCTGATGGGCGTCACGAACCATATGGGTTGGGAAATGTTCCCGCGCCCATTGGTCGAAGGGCGCGCCGGCGCCTGGCTCATCACCGCCTCCCACCATCAGCGCCACCATCAGCAATATGGATGCAATTATGGCCTCTATTTCCGTTTCTGGGATCGCCTGTGCGGCACGGATCGCGGCCTCGGCGCGTTCGATCGGCGCCGCGGCGCTGCTGCTCGCTGCGGGGACAGCGCGGGCGACCGATCTGGAGGTCCAGATCCACGGGCTGAGGAACATGAGGGGGTCGATCGAACTGTGCCTCACGCGCAGCCCGGCGCACTTTCCTGATTGCACGGGATCGCCGGGAATGGTGAGCCGAACCGTCCGTGCGGCCGACGCGGGCTCCGTGCTGTTCCGCGGCCTCCCGCCCGGCGATTACGCCGTTTCGGTCATCCACGACGAGAATGACGATGGCCGGCTCAACACCTTCGTCGGTATCCCGCGCGAAGGCTTCGGTTTTTCGCGCAACCCGCGCATCCGCATGGGGCCGCCGCGCTTCGAGGAATGCCGCATCGCCGTCACCGGCGCCGCGATGCGCGAGGTCATCCAGATCAAATATCTTCTCTAGAAGAAGGACGGACACGCAACGTCTTCCCCTTGACCGGCTTTCACTTCATAGTGGCGGAGAGGGGGGATGCGATGGGTTGGACAGCCGCTCTTCCGTCGGGAACCGGCGGCAGCCTGCCGGCACTTCGCGTGCTGCTCGCGGCGCCGCGCGGCTTCTGCGCCGGGGTTCGCCGGGCCATCGAGGCGGTGGAAACCGCGCTGTCCCGCCATGGCGCGCCGGTCTATGTCCGCCGGGCGATCGTCCACAATCTCACCGTGGTGCGCGCGCTCGAGGCGAAGGGGGCGATCTTCGTCGAGGAGCTGGATGAGGTGCCGCAAGGCGCCGTCGTCATCATGTCCGCCCACGGCATTCCCGCCGTGGTCGCCGCCGAGGCCGATCGGCGCGGCTTGACCTGGTTCGATGCGATCTGCCCGCTCGTCGCCAAGGTCCACCGCGAGGTGGTGCGCCATCATCGTTCGGGTCGCCATGTGATCCTCATCGGCCATCGCGGCCATCCCGAGATCGTCGGGACGATCGGCCAGCTTCCGGCCGGTGCGGCGAGCGTGGTCGCGAGCGCGCAGGATGTCGCGGCACTGTCCATCCCCGGCGACGCCCCGATCGCCTATGCGGTGCAGACGACCTATTCGGTCGACGAGGCGGCCGAGGTGATCGCCGCGCTCACCGCCCGCTATGCCGACGTCGCCGCGCCACCGCGCAGCGACATCTGCTATGCGACGACCAACCGCCAGGCCGCGATCCGCGCGCTCGCCCCGCTGGCGGACGCGGTGATCGTCGCCGGCGAGCATTTCTCGTCCAACGCCTGCCGCCTCGCCGAAGTCGCGCGCGCCGCGGGCTGTGCATCGGTCCAGCTCGTGGCGAGCGCCGGGGCGCTCGATCTCGACGCGCTGCGGCAGGCCGGAACGGTCGCCGTGACGGCGGCCGCATCGACGCCGGAGGAGACGGTCGATGCGATCCTCGCCCGGCTCGCGACGCGTTATCGCCTCACGATCGAGGAAGTCGGCCAGGTGGCCGAGGCGGCGGCGTTCAAGCCGGTGCGGATCGATTATCCGGCAATCTCCTTGAGCGGGACCGCGGCATCGGCCAGCCGCGCCCTCTCGTAGAGTCCGCCCTCCAGGATCAGCTTGCGCCCCTGGACATAATCCCTGACCGAATTGACGCAGTCGAGCGCGATCGTGCGGCCGCTCTTCCGATAGATCACCGAGAAGCTGCGCGCCGCCGGATCGCCGCGAACGATGGCCTCGTCATGGCCGGCGGAGAGGCCGATCGTCTGGAGCTTCAGATCATATTGGTTCGACCAGAACCAGGGTAGCGCATCGTAAGCCGCATCGTGCCCAAGGATGGTGCGCGCGACCACATTGGCCATGTCATTGGCATTCTGGACCGATTCCAGCCGGATGCGGGCGCCGCCGGCGAAGCGGTTGGCATGGGCGGCGCAGTCGCCGATCGCATAGACATGAGGCAGGCTGGTGCGGCCGTTCGCGTCGACATCCACGCCGTCGCGCCCCTCTGCGCCGGCGGCGATCAGCGGGGCGACCGCCGGATCGATGCCGATGCCGACGATCGCGAGATCGGCCTGCAGGGTCTCCCCGCCGGTGAGCATGACGCCGCCGATGCGACCACCTGTTCCGGTCAGCGCCTCCACCATCGCGCCTACACGCACGTCCACGCCGCGGGCGCGATGCTCGGCCTCGTAGAAGCGGGAGACGGGCAAGCCTGCGACGCGGGCGAGCAGGCGATCCATCGCTTCGACCAGGACGACCTCGCGCCCCAGCGTCCGCAGCACCGCCGCCGTCTCGAGGCCGATATAGCCGCCGCCGATCACCGCGATCCGGCGCGCGTCGGCCAGTTCGTGGAGCAGCCGATCGACCTCGTCGCGATGACGGACATAGTGGACACCGCCAAGCGCGGCGCCGGGACAACGCAGCCGCCGCGGCGCGCCCCCAGCGGCCCAGACGAGGATGCGATAGCCCAGGGTCCGCCCATCGGCGAGCGTCGCCGTCCGCCTGGCCGGATCGACGGCCGTGACCGGCGTGCCGAGCAGCATCTCCACCTCCCGCTCCGCCCAGAAGCCCGCGGGCCGGATCAGCAGCCGTTCGAAGCCCTTCTCCCCGGCCAGATAGTCCTTCGATAGAGGCGGCCGCTCGTAAGGCAGATGCGGCTCGGCGCCGACGATGGCGATGCGCCCTTCAAAGCCGTGCTGGCGAAGCGCGATCGCCGCCTGCGCGCCGGCATGGCCGCCGCCGACGATCAAGACGTCGAAGCCCGTCGTTCGTGACCCCGCCATCGGCACCGGGCGCCCGCTCCTCTCGTTCCACCTGTCCCGGCGGCCGGCCTATCGGACTTCCGCGACATCCGGAAGTCCAGCGTGCGTCGGTTTACCTCTTGGCAACGTTGAACATGTTTCCATCCGAGCGTAATGTTGTGATCGCTCCTCCAAGCGGGGATGTAAGATGAGCCGGACGGCAACGATCGAAGGCGTCGAGCCCCCGCGATCCGATCCCAGGATTTCGGTTCCTGAAATCTGGGACGTGCGGCGCACGATCGAGTTGCGCACCGCGGAACTCGCGGCGGTGACCCGGACCGACGAGGAAGCCGCCGAAATCCTTGCCCTCGCTGAAGCGATCGGCCGCGAGGCGGGAGACGTCGACACCGTCACCGGCAGCGATATCGCCTTTCACGAGGCGGTCGCACGGGCGAGCCACAACCGCCTGTTTCTCGAGATCGTGCAGTCGTTCGATCCCTTGATGGAGGTGGCGGTGCCGAGCGCGTGGCGCACCCGGACCACCGAGGGGCAGCGCCGAATCATGGTCGAGCGCCACATGGCGGTTGCCAATGCGATCCATCGCCGCGATCCGATCGCCGCGACGATGGCGATGAGCGCGCATTTCGATTCGGCGATCGGCGACATGCTCCGCGCGGCGCGGCTCAAGGGGAGCGCGGTCTCCTTCTAGCGATCGTTGCGTGGCGCCGGCGCGCTCCGGGCCACGAAGTCGCCGAGCGGGCGTGGGACGGCGGTGCGGCGACCAGGGGGGACGGCGGCGAGGGACCGGATCATGGCGGTCTTCGTGGCGAATCCCCCGTGGTCCTTTTCACATCGCGGCGAGGGAATGAAAAAGCGGCGCCCCCGCGAAGGAGGCGCCGCCAGTCTTCTCCCGGGTTCGGGAGGGGGGCTCAGAACCGGCCGCGAATGCCGACCATGATGGTCCGGCCGGGATTGTAGGAGGTGAAGGTCGCGTTCTCGAACTGGAAATAGGAACGCTGGGTCGCCTTGAAGATATTGACGACATCGAAGGTCAGCTGCGGGAGGTGGCGCGCGCCGAGGATCGTGTTGAGATCGAAGCGCGAGGAGAAATCCCACTGCTGATAATCGTCGGAGAAGATCGCCGCGGCCGGAATGCCGTTCTGGTTCAGGTTCGATTGCCGTGACCCCTGGTTCCAGACCGTCGAGAGCCGGGCGCTGATGCCGTGATTCTCGTAATAGAGCGTCGCGTTGTAGGAATAGCGCGCGACCCCGAGCGCGACCGCCGGTGCGGCGCCCGTGCCCTTCTGGTCGATGATCGTGCCGTTGACGCTGAAGCCGAAGCCGCGAACGCCGAGATAGCGGCCGAGCAGGAAGTCCAGCGACTGCACCCAGGTGCCCTCAAGGCCGTTCACGGTGAGCTGGCCGCTGGCGTTCACCTGCTGCTGCAACACGACGGTCGCCTGGGTGGGACCACCGCGCGACGTGATCGCCGCCTGCTGCGTCGGCGTCAGCGTGTCGAAAGTCACGCCATAGACGGCGAGGTCGGAGAAAGGGACCGTCGTCGTGCCGGTGCTGGTGAAGCCGGTGATCGTCTTTCGGAAGGCGGCCACGGCGACATAGTCGCCATGCCCCATATAATATTCGACGCCGAGGTCGAGATTGTCGGAGATGTAGGGCTCAAGCGCCGGATTGCCGCGCGTGCCGACGTCGGCCGAGGGCGAGCTGAAGTTGAGACCGGGCAGCATCGCGTTCGGATCGGGCCGCGTCATCGTCCGCGAGGCGGCGACCCGGACGATCGCCCGCTCCGAGAGATTGTAGGCGATGTTCCCGGCCGGCAGCCAGTTGTCGTACCTGTTCTCGGTCAGGACGAAATTGGTTACGTTCGGGAAGCAGCCGCCGTCGCGCACGTTACCGGCGCCCGGGCAGCCCGCGGGAAGCGGGCCGGCGCCGTCTGGATCGGCGGCATTGCGCGGATCGGGAACGGAAACGAGCCCGCCGATCGTCTGGTCGGTCCGGACCCAGCGAACGCCGACATTGTAGCGCAGGCGATTGCCGCCAAGCGTCGTGTCGCCGTTGATCTCGCCATAGGCGCCGAGCGTTTTCTCGCGAACGAAGCCGCCGCTCGCGCCGGTGTTGGAGGCACCGGATTCGGGCGCGTTGTCATGGAACTGATCGTAATTGGCGGCCTGGCGGAAACGATCCCAGTCGACGGTGACGAAGCCGTCCGGCCCCGGCCGCAGGAACGAGGCGAGTGCCGATTGCGGGATCAGCGAGCCGCCATAAGTGACCGGGCCGCCCGTATAGCCTGGATAGGTCGGATAGCCCGGCGGCGCCGCGCCGGCCACGTCCAGCCCCTGGCAGGGCGGCTGGGTGTTCGGGCTGGGCAGGAACACGCTCGGATTGTCGCCGCACACCGCATTCTGCCACGCTTGGCTGTTGTCGAAGGCGCGGATGCGACGCTGGATGTCGTCATAGGCGGCGCCGACTCGGATGTTGAAGTCGCTGTCGCCCCATTGCAGGTTGCCGCGGATGCCGCGCGTGCGGGTCCTTCGCCGCTCGTCCTGGATGTTCACGCGGCCGCCCGGCCAGCCGAAGCTCGCCGGATCGTTGAGATCGACATTGGTCTGGATATCCGGCACGCCGCCATTGTTGGTATAGTCGACGGTGACTCCGGAGCTCGCCGGGGTGATGACGACGACGCTCGGCGATTCGCGGTGGAACCGGCTTTCGGTCCAGTTGCCCTGCAGGTCGAAATGGAGCCGGTCGCCGATCCGCCATTCCATTCCGGGATTGATGCCCCAGAAGTGCACGTCCTCGATGAACGGGCGATATTCCAGGAAGAACTGGGAATTGGCGTAGGTGCCGCTGGTGACGACGCAGCCCTGGCTGCAGTCGGTGCGATCATAGGTGGTGTTGAGCGGGATGACGGCGCCGTTGCGGCCGACCCAGTTCATGTCGATGCGCTGCAGATCGTTGTGGCGCCGCCCGAACATCGAATCGACATAGAAATGCAGATCGTCGCTCGGCCGCCATTCCATGCTGAGCACGCCGCTGATCCGGTCCTTGTTCCCGAACTCGTCGGACGGACGGCCGAGGCGCGGGATGATGCCGTTGTCGATCTGCTGGATCGTCGCGCCCGGATTGTTCGCGAGCAGGAAGGCCGCATCGATCGGCGTGCCCGGTGTCAGCCCGTTGCCGGCACTGGCCGGGACCGTGGCGGGGATCGTCCAGTTGCCGCCGCCGGTGGTATTGCAGGTCGTGCCCACGGGGCATTGCGTGCCGGTGAGGTTCGGGTTGGTCCAGCCGATCGTCTCGAAGCCGCGCACGCGCACTTCGTTGCGGACCGCGGCGACGCCGGCGAGGATTCCGAAATTGCCGAACGTGCCGCTTGCGACCAGCGAACCGCGACCGCCCCAGCGGCTCGTGTTGCTGTTGTTGGTCGCCTCGGCCGAATAATTGAGGTGGAGGCCGGGATTGTCGAACGGCCGCGCCGTGCGCATGTTCACCGTGCCGGCCGCGCCGCCCTCCACCATGTCGGCAAGCGCGCTCTTGTTCACCGTCAGCTGGGTGAAGAGCTCGCTCGGGAAGAGATCGAGATCGACCTCGCGATTGGTGCTCTGCGCGTCGGTTCGCCCGGTCGATGCGATCGCGACCGGCGCGCCGTTGAGCAGCACGCGGGTGAAATTGGTGCCGAGGCCGCGGATCGCGATGTTGAGGCCCTCGCCGGTGATCTCGCGGCTGATCTGGATGCCGGGCACGCGGTTGAACGATTCGGCAAGGTTGGTGTCGGGAAAGTCGCCGATATCGTCGGCGAAGACCGACTCGGTGAAGCCGACATTGTTCTCCTTGGCGTTCGCTGCGTTGCTGAGGCTGGCGCGGATTCCGGTCACGATGATGGCATCGTCGGCGGGTGCGGCCGACGCCCCCGTCTGGCCATTTTGCTGCGCAGCATTGGGATCGCTCCCACTACTCTGCGCGAAGGCCGCGGTGGCGATCATGCCGCTGGCCAGAATCGTGGCAGTGCGCAACAGAAGCTGGACGCGCGTGACGCGCGAGGTCGCGTTGGTCATCATTCCTCCCCTTGTCCCGTGCATTTTGCACTGTTGACCGATCGAAACCGGCAGGCCCTTCCTTTTGCGTTCGTTGACGCAAAAATGGTAGCGCTCACATAAGGTGTGACTCGGACCTGCTGTCCTGTCAATCTGAAACAGGATGACGGGGGTTTCGGACCGGACGAATGATCGGAGGCAGGCTCGTGAGGCGTGCAGGATCGGGCGGCGCGGCGCCGTCGCGCGGCCGAGTCGCCCGCCTTGACAGAAAGGCCCCGCCCGCTGCATGTGAGCGCTAACAATCGCGCATAAAATATTGAGAGGGCAAAGGGCGTTGAGCGCATCCGAGATCCCAGACATGCTGCCCGTCGATGCGTCCGCCGCGCTGCTGGCGGGTCGGATCGATCTTGGCGAGGGGCCGACCCCGGTGATCGTCGCCGGCGGACAGGTCCGCGACGTTTCGCGCGCCGCGCCGACCATGTGCCACCTGATCGAGCATCCGGACCCCGCGAGTCTCGACGGCCCGGTCCTGTTCGACGTCGCCGAGCTCGCCGCGCGCGCGGCGCGCCAGGATCGCGCGCGGCCGTTCCTGCTTTCGCCGATCGACCTGCAGGTCGTGAAGGCGTCCGGCGTCACCTTCGCCCTTTCGGCGCTTGAGCGGGTGATCGAGGAGCGCGCGCGCGGCGATGCCGCCGCTGCCGCCGAGATCCGCGAACGCATCGAATCGCGGATCGGCGGGGAAATCCGCGCCGTCGTGCCTGGATCGGAGGCGGCGGCGCGGCTCAAGGCGGCGCTGATCGACGGCGATCTGTGGTCGCAATATCTGGAGGTTGCGATCGGGCCGGATGCCGAGATCTTCACCAAGGCGCCGGTCCTCTCCACCGTCGGCTGGGGCGCCGAGGTTGGCGTTCGTTCGGATTCGCACTGGAACAATCCCGAGCCCGAGGTGGTGATCGTCGCCGACAGCGCCGGCCGCCCGCGCGGCGCGACGCTCGGCAACGACGTCAATCTGCGCGACTTCGAGGGGCGCAGCGCATTGCTCCTCGGCAAGGCGAAGGACAATAATGCCTCCTGCGCCCTGGGGCCGATGATCCGCCTGTTCGACGCCGGCTTCACCATGGCGGACGTCGAGCAGGCCGAGATCGCGCTGGAGATCGACGGGCCGGAGGGCTACCGGCTCGAAGGGGCAAGCTCGATGAGCCAGATCAGCCGCCCGCCGGCCGAGCTGGTCCGCCAGGCGATGAGCGAGCATGATTATCCCGACGGCTTCGTCCTGTTCCTCGGCACGCTGTTCGCGCCGGTCCAGGATCGCGACACGCCGGGGCGCGGCTTCACCCACAAGGTCGGTGATGTCGTTCGCATCTCGACGCCCAGGCTCGGCGTTCTTGAGAACCGGGTGACGACGTCGAAGGACGCGCCCCCCTGGACGACGGGGATCCGTGCCCTCGTCGACAATCTGGCCAAGCGCGGACTGATCGGCGCAAATGGGGGCCAGGAGGCCCAGGCATGACCCAGACACTGACCCACTTCATCAATGGCGAGCGCGTGACCGCACAGGCGGCGGGCGAAAGCCTCAATCCCTCCAACACCGGCGAGATCGTCGCGCGCTATCCATCGGCCGGCCAGGCCGAGGTCGATGCCGCGGTCGACGCCGCCCGCGCCGCCTTCCCGGCCTGGGCGGGGGCGACGCCGGAGGTGCGCGCCGATCTGCTCGACAAGGTCGCCTCGACCATCATGGCGCGGGCGGCGGAGCTTGGCGAACTGCTCTCGCGCGAGGAGGGCAAGACGCTCCCCGAGGGCAAGGGCGAGGTGATGCGCGCCGCGCGCATCTTCCGCTATTTCGCCGGCGAGGCGATCCGCCGCCACGGCCAGACGCTGGATTCGGTCCGCCCCGGCATCGACGTCGAGACGCACCGCGAGCCGCTCGGCGTGATCGGTCTCATCACGCCGTGGAACTTCCCGATCGCGATCCCCGCGTGGAAGGCCGCCCCGGCGCTCGCCTTCGGCAATACGGTGGTGCTGAAGCCGGCCAGCCCGACGCCGGCCATGGCCTGGGCGCTCGTCGACATCATCCACGAATGCGGCGCGCCTCCCGGCGTGCTCAACTTCCTGATCGGCGAGGGCGGCGTCGGCGGCGCGATCGTCGGCCATGAAGGCGTCGACGCGGTGTCCTTCACCGGCTCGCAGTTCGTCGGCGGCAAGGTGGCCGAAGCGGCGGTGAAGCGCCAGGCGCGCGTGCAGCTCGAAATGGGCGGCAAGAACCCGCTCGTCGTGCTCGACGATGCCGAGCTCGACCGCGCCGTCGCGATCGCGATCGACGGCGGCTTCTTCTCCACCGGCCAGCGCTGCACCGCTTCCTCGCGCGTCATCGTGACCGAGGGCATCCACGATCGCTTCGTCGAGGCGCTTGCGGAACGGGCGCGCACGCTCAAGGTCGGCGACGCGCTCGATCCCGCCAGCCAGATCGGCCCGGTGGTGAGCGAGAGCCAGCTCGAACAGGACCTCAAATATGTCGAGGTCGCGACCGGGGAGGGCGGGCGCCTCGTCACCGGCGGCGAGCGCCTGAGCCTCGCCAACCCCGGCTATTTCATGTCCCCGGCGGTGATCGCCGACACCAATCCCGACATGCGGATCAACAACGAGGAAGTGTTCGGCCCGGTCGTCAGCACGATCCGCGTCAAGGATTATGAGGAGGCGCTTGCGGTCGCCAATCGCGGCGATTTCGGCCTCTCCGCCGGCATCGTCACCACCAGCCTGAAGCATGCCCGCCATTTCCGCCGAAACGTTCGCGCCGGCATGGTGATGGTGAACCTGCCGACCGCCGGGGTCGACTATCACGTGCCCTTCGGCGGCACGCGCAAGTCGAGCTACGGCACGCGCGAGCAGGGGTTTGCGGCGATCGAATTCTACACGCAGACCAAGACCGTCTACATCGGGGGCTGAGCGAAAGTGGCCGATCCCGTCCCCGCGGCGCAGCGCGCGGTTTATCCGAGCTTGCGTGGCCGTCGCGTTCTGGTGACGGGCGGTGGCTCGGGGATTGGGGCCGGGATTGTGGGGGAGTTCGTCCGGCAGGGTTCGGACGTGACCTTTTTCGACATCCAGGAGGAGCCGTCGCTTGCGCTGGTCGAGTCGCTGTCGAAGGGGGAGGGGCGCGGCCCGCTTTTCCGGCCGGTCGATCTTCGCGACATCGGCGCGCTGCAGGCGGAGATTGCGGCGCTGATCGCGCGCGACGGCGGGTTCGACGTGCTGGTGAACAATGCCGCCAATGACGATCGCCACAAGCTCGAGGAGGTGACCGAGGCCTATTGGAACGAGCGGATGGAGACGAACCTTCGCCACATGTTCTTCTGCGCGCAATCGGTGATCGGGCCGATGCGCGCGAAGGGGCGTGGGGCGATCGTCAATCTCGGCTCGATCTCCTGGCATCTCGGGATCGAGGATCTGGCGCTCTACCAGGTGGCGAAGGCGGGGATCGAGGGGCTGACGCGGGCGCTGGCGCGCGAGCTTGGCGGCGACAATATCCGGGTCAACTGCGTGGTGCCGGGCAATGTGCGAACGCCGCGCCAGCTCAGATGGTACACGCCCGAGGGCGAGGCCGAGATCGTCGCCGCCCAGGCGCTCGACGGCCGCCTGCTGCCCGAAGACATCGCCGCCATGATCCTCTTCCTCGCCAGCGACGACGCACGACTCGTCACCGGCCATAACTATTTCGTCGACGCAGGATGGCTGTGAAGGCGCTCGGCGCGTTCGTCCTCCTCGCTTTGGCGTCGGCGGCGCCGGCGCAGCCGCATCTCGGCCAGCTCTTTTCCGATCACGCGGTGCTCCAGCGGGGACGGCCGATCGCCCTGTGGGGCGAAGCGGCGCCGGGCGAGCGCGTCGCGGTGGCGCTCGGCGAGGCGCGCGCGACCGCCACGGCCGGGCGCGACGGCCGCTGGCGCGCCACCTTGCCCGCCATGACCGCGGGCGGCCCCTATACGCTGACCGTCACCGCGCCGTCCGGCACGGCCGAGGCGCGCGACGTGATGATCGGCGATGTCTGGCTCTGCTCGGGCCAGTCGAACATGGAATTGCAGGTCAGCCGCGCGCTCAACAGCTTTAACGAGACGCAGGCGGCGAACGATTCCGGTCTGCGCCTCCTCAACGTTCCGCATGTCACCGCGCCCACCCCGGCCGCGGCCTTCTCGCAGCCGGTGAACTGGGCCGTCACGACGCCCGACAGCGTCGGCGATTTCTCGGCCGCCTGCTATTATATGGCGCGCGAGCTTCGGGCCGCGCATCCCGATGTCGCGATCGGCGCGATCAATGCGAGCTGGGGCGGATCGCCGATCCGCGCCTGGCTGGACGATGAGGGCGCGCGCGCGGCGCTCGGTGCGGACTATCGCGCGCTCCTGTCCTATCGCCATGACCCCGCAGCGGCGAACGCTGCCTTTGGCGAGCAATGGGCTTCATGGTGGCGGCACGCGCGGGGCGACGCCACCGGCGCGGAGCCCTGGCACGCGAGCGACCGCCTTGCCTGGTCGCCCGTGCCCGCAATGCGCTATTGGGAGCAATGGGGCGATCCGCGCTTCGCCGGCTTCGATGGCATGGTGTGGATGCGAAAGCGCTTCACGCTCACCGTCGCCGAAGCCGCGCAGGCCGCGACGCTCTCGCTCGGCGTGATCGACGAGGTGGACGAGGCCTTCGTCAACGGGGTCGCGGTCGGCGGGCTCTATTCCTGGGAGACGCCGCGCGTATATCCAATCCCCGCGGGCCTGCTCCATGCGGGCGAGAACGAGATCCTGGTCAACGTCTTCGACGGATCGGGCTCCGGCGGCCTCGCCGGGCCGGCCGAGCGGCTGAACATCACCCTTGCCGACGGCACGGTGAAGGCGATCGGCGAGGGTTGGCAATACAGTGTCGTGACGCCCAATCCGGGCATGCCGCCGCGCCCGGCCTGGGACGCGCCGATGGGCCTCACCCTCATCCACAACGGCATGATTTCGCCACTGCGCGATTTCGGCCTCGCCGGCGTCGCCTGGTATCAGGGCGAAAGCGATGTCGGGCAGCCGGGCAGCTATGCCGATCGGCTCGCCGCGATGATGGCGGGGTGGCGGCGGCAGTTCGACCGGCCGGACCTTCCGTTCCTGATCGTGAGCCTCGCCAATTTCGGCCCGTCCGCCACCCATCCGGTCGCGAGCGGCTGGGCCGAGCTTCGCGAGCAGCAGCGGATCGGCGTCGCGCGCGATCCCCATGCGGCGCTGGTGATCGCGATGGACCTTGGCGAGCGGCTCGACATCCACCCCGCGAACAAGCCGGAGCTCGGCCGGCGCCTCGCCCGCGCCGCGTTGCATCTCGCTTACGGGGCGAGCGCACCGGCCGGGCCCGAGGCGGTGGATGCGCGCCGCGACGGGGACGATGTGGTCGTCCGCTTCACCGGCGTCACCGGCGCGCTCCAGAGCTGGAGCAGCACGCGCGCCATCGCCTTCGAACTGTGCGGCGCGAGCCAGGACAGCTGCCGCTATGCCGACGCCGTCCCGGATGGATCGACCGTGCGCCTGCGCGCCGACGGCCGGCCGGCCACGCGCGTGCGCTATGCCTGGGCCGACAGCCCCGTCACCAACCTCTACGACGAGGCGCCGCTGCCGCCCGGTCCGTTCGAGCTGCCGATCAATTAGTAAAAATAATTGACAATCAATATTGATGACTGTAAAGCGGGTGAATGGATACCGAGCCCCACCCCCTGCTGCAGGTCGCTTTCCCGGCCCTGCTCCGCCACGCCCGCACCACTTATTCCGCCGCCATGCGCCGCGCGCTCATCGAGGCGGGCTATGACGATATTCCCGGCAACGGCCTCTATGTGATCGGGGCGCTCGCAATCGGCGAGGCGCCGCTCAGCCAGATCATCGCCGAGCTTCGCGTGTCGAAACAGGTCGCGGGCCAGCTCGTCGATGCGCTGGTGCTGCGCGGCTATCTGGACAGACGGACCGATCCCCAGGATCGTCGCCGGCTCACGATCACGCTGACCGAGCGTGGCAAGGCGGCCGCCGAGACGCAGGCGGCGGCGCGCGCGGCGATCGATGCCGAGCTCGTCGCCCGGATCGGCGCGGAAAAGGAATTGCATGCGCGCCAGGCGCTCTCCGCGCTCATCGACATTCGCCGCGACGCGGAGGCCGCCGCCGGCTGAGGCCGCTCACCGACGCCGCTAGTGATTGTGGCGGGGCGTTTTCTTCGACGTGCCGCGATATTTGATCGCGAAATCGAGCACGCCGCCCGCGCCGAGCTGCCCCGTCTTCTCACGGAACAGCTCCTCCCAGGGCGTGTTATCGGCCGGGATCGGCGGTGGCGCTTCGGCGGTGCGCCGGGCGATCTCATCGGCATCGACCAGCGCGTTGCAGGTTCCGGCGTTGAAATCGATGCGGATCATATCCCCGGTCCTGAGCCAGGCGAGGCCGCCGCCAGCCGCGCTTTCGGGTGAGGCGTTGAGGATCGAGGGGCTGTCGGACGTGCCGGACTGGCGACCGTCGCCGAGCGTCGGCAGCCACTGGATGCCGCGCTGGATGAGCGCGTCGGGCGGCTGCATGTTGACTACCTCGGCGGAGCCCGGCCAGCCGATCACCCCCGATCCACGGATGACGAGGATGCAATTCTCGTCGATGTCGAGCGCCGGATCGTTGATGCGATGATGATAATCGTCCGATCCGTCGAACACGATCGCGCGCGCCTCCATCACGCCATCCCTGATGAAGCGCTGCTGGAATGCGTCGGAAATGACGCTGGTCTTCATGATCGCGAAATCGAAGAGATTGCCCTTGAGGACGAGGAAGCCCGCGCGCTCCTTCAGCGGATCGGCATAGGGCCGGATCACCTCGCGGTCGCTGGCTTCGCGAAGCCCGTCGCCGAGCGGCTTGCCGGTCACGGTGAGGCAATCGGCGTCGAGCTTGCCGGCCTGGAGCAGCTCCCAAAGCACCGCGGGCACGCCGCCGGCGCGGTGGAACCGCTCGCCGAGGAAGCGGCCGGCCGGCTGCACGTCGACGAGCAACGGGATGTCGTAGCCGAATGCCATCCAGTCGCTTTCGTGAAGCTCGACCCCGGCATGGCGCGCCATCGCGACGATATGCGGCTGGGCATTGCTCGATCCGCCGAGGGCGCTGACCGCGCGGATCGCGTTGAGGAAGCTTTCGCGGGTCAGGATTCGCGAAGGTCGCAGGTCCTCATAGGCCATCTCGACGATCCGCCGCCCGGTCGCATAGGCCATCTGGCCGCGCTCGCGATAAGGGGCGGGGATCATCGCGCAGCCGGGCAGCGACAGGCCGAGCGCCTCGGCGACCGAGTTCATCGTCGATGCGGTGCCCATCGTGTTGCAATGGCCGGCCGAAGGGGCGCTGTCGCAGGCGCGCTGAAGGAATTCTTCCTCGGTGATCTCGCCGGCCGCGAGCTTGCGGCGCGAGCGCCAGATGACCGTGCCCGATCCGACCAGCTCGCCTTCATGCCAGCCGTCGAGCATCGGCCCGCCGGACAGGACGATGGCGGGGATGTCGACGGTCGAGGCGGCCATGATCGCCGAGGGCGTCGTCTTGTCGCAGCCGGTGGTCAGCACCACTGCGTCGATCGGATAGCCGTTCAGGATCTCGACCAGGCCGAGATAAGCGAGGTTGCGATCGAGCGCCGCCGTCGGCCGCCGGCAATTCTCGAAGATCGGATGGGTCGGGAATTCGATCGGCACGCCGCCGGCGTCGCGGATGCCGTCGCGCACGCGCCGCGCGAGATCGAGATGGATGCGGTTGCAGGGCGAAAGGTCCGATCCAGACTGGGCGATGCCGATGATCGGCCGGCCCGAGCGCAGCTCCTCCGGCGTGGTCCCGTAATTCATGAAGCGCTCGAGATAGAGCGCCGCCATGTCGCTGCGCCCCGGCGCCGCGAACCAGTCGCGCGAGCGGAAGGGTCGGGCGGGGGTGCGGGTCATCTCAAGCTCCAGTTACCACCTCTCCTCCCTGGGAGGGAGGGAGAGGACTGGTTTATCGACTTTTTCGTTTCATTCCCTCTCCCCGACGGGGAGAGGGAACTCAAGGTCGAGTTTCGCTAAAATCTACCCCTCCATCGCCTCCAGTTCCTTGCCCTTGGTCTCGCTGACGAAGCGCTGGACCAGGAAGAAGCTGATGACCGCGCACACGCCGTAGAACGTATAGCTCCAGGCCAGGCCGAGGCCCGCGGCCATCACCGGGAAGCTCTGGGCGATGAGATAATTGGCGAACCACTGGAAGAAGCCGGCGACGGCGAGCGCCGAGCCGCGGATCTGGTTCGGGAACATCTCGCCGAGCATCACCCACATCACCGGGCCCCAGCTGATGTTGAAGAAGATCACGTAGAGGTTGGCGGCGATCACCGCGAGCGTGCCGAGGCTGCTCGACAGAACGATCTTGCTGGCATCGGTCGGGTCGATGGTCGCGTGGCTGAACGCATAGACCATCACGAACAGGGTGATCGCCATGCCCGCCGATCCGATGAGCAGCAGCGGCTTGCGCCCGATCCTGTCGATCACTGCGATCGTCACGAAGCAGGCGGCGATCGAGACCGCGCCCGAGACGATGTTGATCATCAGCGAATCCTGCTCGGTGAAGCCGGCGAGCTGCCACAGGGTCGATCCGTAATAGAAGATGACGTTGATGCCGACGAGCTGCTGGAACACCGCCAGCATGATGCCGACCCACACGATCGCACGGATGCCGAGAAAGCCCTTGCCGCCGGCCGGCGTCAGCACGTCCTTGAGGTGGGGGCGGTGATCGGCGGCGAAGCTCGCCTGGATCTCGCCCAGCTTGGCGGTGCCGTCCTCCTGGCCGAAGAGGCTGGTGAGCACCGAATGGGCATGGTCGTGACGGCCCTTGCCGACCAGGTAGCGCGGGCTTTCAGGGATGAGAAAGAGCGCGACGAGGAAGATCGCGGCCGGAACCGCCTGCATGAGGTACATCCAGCGCCACGCCTCGATCCCGGCCCAGAAGGCGTTCGTCGAAACGCCCGCCGCGGCGGTGAGATAGTAATTCACCAGGAAGGCGGCGGTGAGGCCGGTGATGATCATCACCTGCTGCACCGTCGTCATCCGGCCGCGGATGTGCGCCGGCGCCACTTCGGAGATGTAAGCGGGGGAAAGCACGCTCGCCGCGCCCACCGCCATGCCGCCGCAAAGGCGGGCGATCAGGAAGATGGTATGGTCGTGGGCGAGGCCCTGCGCGAGCGCGCCGAAGAGGAAGAGCACCGCCGCCAGCCGCATCACGTTGCGTCGTCCCATCGCATCGGCGAGCGTGCCGGCGAAGAAGGCGCCGATGAAGCAGCCGATCAGGAGCGAGCCGACGGTGAAGCCGAGCCCCGCATCGTCGAGGGCGAAAGCGGCCCTCAGTCCCGGCTGGGTCCCGTTCACCGCGCCGCTGTCGTAACCGAACAGGAAACCGCCGATCGTCGCGACCGCGACGATGCCGCCGATCAGGCCCATATTGGCGCGGGACGCCTGCGCTTCACTCATCTTTCCCCTCCCGGTCCTAGGCCGATTCGATGCCGGCCTTTTCCTGTTTGGTAGCGCTAACAGCGCAAAAAGGAAGCGAATATTTTGCGCGTCGGCGGCTGGTCAGGCGCCCGCCGACGCGCGGCGGTCGCGACGCCGCTCGCCGGGGCGTGCGGCCGGCTTCGCCTCCGCGTTGGGCGTGGCGGAAGATTCGCGCACGACAAGGCTGTGATCGAGCACGCTTTCGGCCTGTCCGGCAGCGCGGCCGGCGCGGCGGGCGCGAAGCTCGGCGAGCAGCAGCTCGACCGCCTCGTCGGCCATGGCGGCGATCGGTTGCTTGACCGTGGTCAGTTCCGGCCAGACCGTGGTGGCGGGGGCGGTGTCGTCAAAGCCGACGATCGACACGTCCTTCGGCACGTCCAGCCCGGCGCGATGCGCGACCGAAATCGCTGCCGCCGCCATGTCGTCGTTCGAAGCGAAGATCGCGGTCGGCCGGGGCGCGCGCGCCAGCAGCCGCTGTGCCGCAACGAGGCCCGAGCGATAGGTGAAATAGCCCTGTTCGATGAGCCCTTCGTCCGGCGCGATCCCGTTCTTGTCGAGCGCCGCCCGGAACCCGCGCAGGCGTTCGATGCTCGCGATATGGGTGGGGTGGCCGACGATGAATCCGATGCGGCGGTGGCCGAGATCGATCAGATACTGAGTCATTTCCTGCGCCGCCGCGGCATCGTCGATACGCACGTTGAGCGCATTGGGTCGCGGCCGGCCCATCGCCACGGTCACGACGGGGATGTCGGCGGTCGCGAGCTCGGCGAGGATCGCCTGGGATTCGGAGAGCGGAGGCGGCAGGATCACGCCTTCGACCGCGGTCGCCGCGAAGTGCCGCGCGGCCTCCGCCTGCTCCTCCGCGCTTTCGGATTCGCATCCCTCGATCATCAGATGGCAACCGGCGCGCCGCGCGGCCTCCAGCGTGCCGACCAGGAACTGGCTCAGATAGGCCGCCGACGGGTTTGCGTAGAGCAGGCCGATATGGGTCGCCTCGCCGGCAGCGAGGCTCCGGGCGGCGCTGTTGGGCGAGAAATTGAGCTGCTCGATCGCCTCGCGCACGCGCGCCTTGGTCGTGTCGCGGACATGCTTTTCGCCATTGATGACGCGCGAGACGGTCATCGCCGAAACGCCGGCCGCCTTGGCGACGTCCTCGATCGTCACGCTGCCGCGGCTGCGCCGGCTCGCCCTGCTCATCGGATCCCTTCCATCAGCAGCAGATAGTCCCGCCTAAGCCTTGCCCGCAATCTCCTTCAGCACGGCGCGCATCCGGGCGAACAGGCCCGGAGTCGGCGGCCCGAGGATGCCGCGCGCATGCGGCGGCAGATGGGCGGCCGGATCCTCCTTGCCGACGAAGACGTAATGATCGAACACCATCTTCCAGACGTCGCGCTGCTCCGGCGGCAGGTGGCGCAGCGAATAGATGGCGTGGAGCAGCGCATCGTAACCGCCGCCGAGCCCCGGCATCGCCTCGTTCCACCAATAGTTCACGAACAGGTTGAATGGCGCCAGCGAATCCACCGCGTGCCACCAGTGGAAGGGGAGATAGACGGCATCGCCAGGCTCGAGCGTCGCCGTCTGTGCATGGGCCGCCGCCTCGGCGAAGCGCGGAAAGCGTTCGAGATCGGGCGCTTCGAGATCGACGAGGCTGATCGGCGTTCCCGCCGGCGTCAGCTCGAAGGGGCCGGGGTAGAGATTGGGAAGCTGATCGGGCGGAAAGACGGTGAAGCGCCGCCGGCCGGCGACCACGATCCCGATATTCTCCATGAGATCGTAATGCGGCGCGACGCGGATGCGGTTTCCGATCCAGGCGCGCGGGGCGACCTCGGCCCCGACGAGGTCGATCGCATTGGCGCGCTCGAATCCCGGCATGAGCTGTGGGATGATCTCGGACTGGATGGCAACGGCATGGGGACGCTCCGTCCCGCGGTTCTTGAGCAGTCCGTCGAGCAGCGCGCCAAGCGTCGAGGTGCCGCGCTGGAAGTTCAGGCCGCGCATGTCCTCGCTGTAATAGAAGCGTCCGCCAATCTCCGGCGGGCCGACGATCGCGGCGACCGGCCGGCCGGTCGCGAAGCCGTTCATGTAAGCGACCAGCGCCTCGTCCGACTCGCGCGCCGCGCGGACCGCCGGCCAGCCGCTCGCAAGTCCGCGCAGCACGACGGGGCGGCCCGCCGGCCGGATCTCCTCGCGGAAACGGGCCTGGTCGATGCCTTCGATTTCTTCGATCGGGCGCGGCGCCGGCAGCATGAGCTACGACGCGCGCTTCATCACGACATCGCTGGCGCTGTTGTTCATGCGCAGGAATTCGCGCTGCGTCGGCAGCTGGCGCACCGTATCGGCGATCACTTCGCGGATATGCCTGAGCCGTGTCAGCGTCTCCTCGTCGCTCAACAGGTCGGCGACCGGATGATAGCCGCCGGCCTCGATCTCCTGGCCGATCAGCACCGCCTGCCAGCTCGTTTCGGTGAACAGCTCCTCATGCTCGCGGAACACGCGGCCGTTGGACCGGAACATCTCCAGCTTCTCGGCGAGCCCGGGCGGCGGATCGATGTTGCGGCAATAATCCCAGTAAGGCGTGTCGTCGCGCTGGGTCGCCAGATAATGGAGGACGAGGAAGTCGCGGATATCCTCATATTCGCGGATCGTCCGCTCGTTGTATCGCCGGATCTCGGCGTCGTTCCAGCGCCGGCTCGGGAAGAGGGTCATCAGCCGGGCGATGCCCGACTGGACGAGATGGATGCTGGTCGATTCGAGCGGCTCCAGGAAGCCGCCCGCGAGGCCGAGCGCGACCACGTTCTTCACCCAGGCCTGCCTGCGATAGCCGGCCTTGAAGCGCAGCCGGTTCGGATCGGCGAGCGGCGCGCCGTCGAGATTGGCGAGCAGCAGATCGAGCGCATCCTCGTCCGACATATGCGCGCTCGAATAGACATGGCCGTTGCCGACGCGGTGCTGGAGCGGAATGCGCCACTGCCAGCCCGCCGGGCGGGCGGTGGCGCGCGTCAGCGGGGTCTCGTCGCCGCTGCTTTCGGTCGGGATCGCGATGGCGCGATCGTTGGGCAGCCATTTCGACCAGTCCTCGAACCCCGAACGCAGCGTCTGCTCGATGAGCAGGCCGCGAAAGCCCGAGCAGTCGATGAAAAGGTCGCCCTCGATGCGTCGGCCGTCTTCGAGCAGGACCGCCTCTATGAAGCCGCTCTCGGCGTCCTGCGCGACCTCGACGATGCGGCCCTCGGTCCGCACGACACCCCACGCCTCGGCGCGCGTGCGAAGAAAGCGCGCATAAAGGCTCGCGTCGAACTGGAAGGCATAAGCGATCTTCGACACGGGCGAATTGGGAAGATCCGGCCGCGGCCGCATCATCTTCGTCGAAAGCGCCGCCATGGCCGAGATGGAATAGGCGTCGAGCGGGGTCGCATCGCCAAGTCCGCGGCCCTTCAGCCAGTAATGATAGAATTCGATCCCCTTCATGTCCGGCCCGTAGAAGCCGAAGGGATGGATGTAGCGATGGCCGATCCGCACCCAATCCCGAAATTCGATGCCGAGCTTGTAGGTGCCGTGCGTCGCCTTGATGAACTCGTCCTCGTCAATGCCGAGCAACTGGTTGAACAGGACGAGTTGGGGGATCGTCGCTTCGCCGACGCCGACCGTGCCGATCTGTTCGGACTCCACCAGCTCGATCGAGAGGCCGGGCATCCCGCCGATGATCCGGGACATCGCCGCCGCCGCCATCCAGCCGGCGGTCCCGCCGCCGACGATCACGACCTTGCGGATCAGATCGTCCCTCATGCACCGAACCCGCTTGCGAAGGCGAACGGCGCCTCGGCCTGGGGCTGCGGCGGGGCGCAGCAGCGGGCGACGAACTCGGCATGGGTCGGCATCGCCTGGGCGGTTTCGAGATAGCCGATCCGCATCTGCTCCAGCGCCTGGGCGATCTTGTCCTCATCGAGCGCGTCGACCGCCGGCTCGTAATCTTCGGGGACGATGTGCTGGCCAAGGAAGACCGCGACCCAGCTCGTCGTCGCGAACAGCTCGAACCCTTCGCGGAACACACGCCCCTTGGCGCGGAACAGGTCGATCTTGGTCTGGAGCGTCGAGGGGATCTCCAGCGCCTGGCAGCGCTTCCAGAAATCGGTCGTGCCGCGCGTCGCCTTGTAGTGGAGCACGATGAAATCGCGCACGTCCTCGAACAGGTTTTGCATCTGGCGGTTATATTCATCGCGCTCGACCGGGTTGAAGCGCTTGTCCGGAAACAGCGAGATCAGGCGGGCGATGCCGGCCTGGATGAAGTGGATGCTGGTCGATTCGAGCGGCTCGATGAAACCGCTGGCGAGGCCGAGCGACACGACATTGGCATTCCACGCAAGCGTCCGCCGCCCCGTCACGAAGGACAGGCGGCGCGGCTGATCGAGCGGCGGGCCTTCGAGATTGGCGAGCAACTCGCGCTCGGCATCGTCGTCGGAGATATGCGCGCTCGAATAGACATAGCCATTGCCCATCCGGTGCTGGAGCGGGATGCGCCACTGCCAGCCCGCGCGGCGAGTGGTGACGCGGGTATAGGGATCGGGCGCGACGGCATGTTCGCTCGGCACGGCGATCGCGCGGTCGCAGGGCAGCCAATTCGACCAATCCTCGTAGCCCGTTTTCAGCGTCTGCTCGATCAGCAGGCCGCGAAAGCCTGAGCAGTCGATGAAAAGGTCGCCCTCGATCACCTGGCCGTCGGCCAGGGTGACGGAGCGGACATGGCCGCTTTCGCCATCCTGCGCGACATCGACGACCTTGCCCTCGATGCGCCGCACGCCGCGCCCTTCGGCATAAGCCCGCAGGAACTGGCCATAGAGGCTCGCATCGAAATGGAAGGCGTAGAGCAGCTGGCCGAAGGGCGGCCGCGCGTCGGCCGGGGGCCGCGCGAACTTGCCGAGCTGCGCGGCGACGGCGCTCATCGACCAGGCGGAAATGTCCTGCATCACGCGCCGCTTGCGCTCGCGCAGGTAGAGCTGGTGGAAATGCACGCCCTCCAGATCGTGGCCGTGATAGCCGAACGGGTGGAAATAGCGCTCGCCCTCGCCGCCCCAGCCGACGAACTCGATGCCGAGCTTGAAGGTGCCCTTGGTCGCGCGGAGGAATTCGTTCTCGTTGATCCCGAGCATCCGGTTGAAGGTGATGAGCGGCGGGATCGTCGCCTCGCCGACGCCGATCGTCCCGATCTCGGCGGATTCGATCAGTGTGATCCGCGTGTAGCCGTTGTTCAGGAAGCGCGCGAAGGCGGCGGCGGCCATCCAGCCGGCGGTACCGCCGCCGACGATGACGACCTCGCGGATCGAATGTTCGTTCATTGTGCGGTCTGCCTTGCAAGTCGCCGGAGATAATCGGCCTGGGTCGGAAGGTTGGGGACGATCCCGGCGATCGCGGCGCGAAGCTCCGTCATCGCTCGGTTGGAGATTTGAGGGCCGACGGGATCGATCAGCGGATCGACGCGCCGGGGAAGGGCGCCCTGGCCGATCAGCACCGCCGCCCAGCTGTCGCGGGAGAAGGTTTCCTCCTCGTGGAACGGCAGCCGCCCGCGCTCGCGAAACAGGCCCAATGTGTGGGCCAGCGACGGCGGCGGCTCGGCGGCGGCGGCGGATTGCCAGAACGGCTCGGGGCGATCGGCGACGAGATAGTGAAGGGCGACGAAATCGCGCACCCGGTCCGCCTCGGCGCCGGCCTGGCGGTTATAGTCGGCAAGCTCGACCGCGGCGAAATCGCGATCCGGCATCATCGCGATGACCCGATCGGTCGCGCTGTGGGCGAGGTGGAGGTTGGTCCATTCCAGCGGCTCGACCGCGACCGCCGCGTCGCCGATCGCGACGCAGTTGCGTCGCCACGGCTCCGCGAGACGGCCCTGGCGAAGCGCGATCGGCGCCGCGCCGTCCGCAAGCGCGGCCGCCGCTTCCGCGTCGCTCATATAAGCCGATGAATAGACGAGACCGCGCGAGCTGCGCGCCGGCGATGCGGCCTGCCAGCGCCAGCCGGCCTCGATCGCGGTCGCGTCGTCCAGCGTCGGCGGGTCGGCCGGGGGAGGGCCTTCGGCCATCAGCATCCGGTCGCAGGGGAGCCATTGGCTCCAATCCTCGAAATCGCCACCGAGCGTACCGCGCAACAAGGCGCGCGGGCCGGTGCAATCGATATAGAGATCGGCCGTCGCCTCGCTGCCGTCGACCAGGCCAAGGCCCGAAATGCCGCCGTCCGCGCCGCGCCGCACCTCGGCGATCTCGCCCGGCCGCTCGATCGCCCCGAGATGCCGCGCGAATGCCCGCATCAGCTCGCGATAACGCGGCGGATTGATGTGGAGCGCGTGGAGGAATCCGGGGAGCGGACTTGCCGGATCGTCGTTCGGCGGGGCGAAGCGGCCCGCGCGGCCGATTTCCGCGGCGGCGTTGTGGCGATCGAAGGGCGCCGCCTCGCCTGCCTTTTCGGCGCGCAGCCAATGGTGGTGGAACGAAGCGGTGCCGAATGGCCGGCCATAGTCGCCATAAGCGTGGACATAGTCCGGCCGGCCCTGGCTCCAGCCCTCGAAGCGGGTCCCGAGCCTGAGGCCGCTGCCCGCGCGCAGGATCGTATCCGCGTCGGTGAGGCCGAGATCGTGGTGGAATTCGAGGATCGAGGGGAGAGTGCCGCCGATCCGGTCGGCGAGCGCGTCGGGCGCCGGCGCGATCGGCAGCACGGTGATGGAAAGGCCGGGCAGCTTGCGCGCGAGCGCCGCCGCAGCCGACCAGCCGGTGATGCCGCCACCGGCGACGAGGACGGAGCGGATGGCCTCGCCCATCTCAGGCCGCGTCCGCCATCGGGCAGTAGCTTTCGATGTGCTGTCGGTGATCGGGAAGGCGCGTCGCCGCCGCGCGGATTTCCTCGTGCAGCGCCGCCATGCCGCGCGCGAGCGATTCCGCGGAGGGAATATCGGCGCGCGGATCGTGGCCTTCGGGCATCACGCCCTGGCCGAGATAGACCGCGATCCAGCTCGCATCGAGGAACGCGCCCTCGCGATATTTGACGATCCGCCCGCGCCGCCGGAACAGCTCCAGCTTCTCGGCGAGGCTGTCCGGAATCTCCATCGTGCGGACATAGTCCCAGAACGGCATGCCGGCCCGTGTCGTCGCGTGATAGTGGAGGATCAGGAAGTCGCGGACGCGATCATATTCCATGTCGACCAGCCGGTTGAACTCGGCGCGGTCGATCGGCGAGACCTCACGTTCGGGGAACAGTTCGAGCAGCGCCGTGATCGCCTGCTGGGTCAGGTAGATGCTCGTCGATTCGAGCGGCTCGAGAAAGCCGGACGCAAGGCCGATGCCGACGCAATTGTGGACCCAGCTGCGTTCCCGTCGCCCGGCGCGGAACCGCAGCACCCTCGGCTCGGCGATCGGCTCGCCTTCCACCGCGGCGACCAGGCCGGCGCGCGCCTCGTCATCGCCCATGAAGGCGCTTGAATACACATAGCCGTTGCCGGTCCGGTGCTGGAGCGGAATCCGCCAGCGCCAGCCGCCGGGCATCGCGATCACGCCGGTATAGGGTGTGAGCGCGGTCTCGGTGCGGCACGGCATCGCCACGGCGCGATCGCAGGGCAGCCATTTCGACCAATCCTGGAACGGCTCGCCGAGCGCCTTGCCGAGCAGCAGCGAGACGAAGCCCGAGCAATCGACGAACAGGTCGCCGGCGATCCGCTCGCCGCTTTCGAGCTGGACCGATTCGATGTCGCCGGTCTCGCCATTGCGGTGGACGTCGACGATCCGCCCTTCGGTCCGCTTCGCCCCCATCGCCTCGGCGAAGGCGCGCATATAGGGCGCGTAGAGATTGGCATCGAACTGATAGGCATAGCCGAAGGTGGATTCGAGCCGGTTCGGATCGGTCGAGGGCAGATCGAACCGGTTCATCCGCGCGATCATGCAGGCCGCGGAAAGCTCCTGGATCGGCGGCACCGGGATGCCCTGATGGATGCAGCGGAGCCAATATTGGTGGAAATCCACCTCGCTTTGCCCGGTGCCGAACGTGCCGAACGGGTGGATATAGGAATCGCCCGGCTTCCCCCAGCCCTGGAACTCGATGCCGAGCTTGAAGGTCGCGCGGGTGCGCGCCATGAACTCCGCCTCCGCGATGCCGAGCTTCTCGTTGAAGGCGCGGATATGGGGGAGGGTCGCCTCGCCGACGCCGACGATCCCGATCGCCTCCGATTCGACGAGATGGACGGTGCAGCGGCGCGGCAGCAGCTTGACGAGGGCGGCCGCGGTCATCCAGCCGGCGGTTCCCCCGCCGACCACCACGATGTTCACCTGCTCCCCTCCCGCGGTCATGTTATCGCTATCTTATCCGCTGCCGGGCCCGGCTTGCCAAGGGCGTCGGCGGCGGCTCGGCGAGCCAGGTCGACACCCACACGAGCGGTGCATTCCAGTTGATCGCGACCTCGTTCATCGAAAAGGCGCGGATGTCGTCGCGCCAGCACATCTGCGGCGCGCAATGGCCGGCAAGCGCGGCGCCAACCGCATCGGCGCGCAGCGACACCGAATTGGGGCCACCGGACACCAGCCCCGGCGGCGGCGGCGGAAGGCGCGGATCGAGGCTGTGGGCCCAGAAGCGATGGTGCGGATTGGCCATCGGCCGCGCGCCGTATCCCGAGATGAATGAGCGATCGAGCGGGTTGCGGCCGAGCAGATAATCCATGACGTCGAAGACACCGGCACGATAGCGCGCCTCGCCGGTGAAATCGTCGGCAAGCGCCATCAGCATCGCCCGGTTGAGCAGCACCGCATTCGAGCCCCAGACATAATCGGTGCCGGCGAATGGGATGCGGTAGCCGCTCTGTTGCTCCTCCCCGAGGAAGCGGTCTGCAGCGGCGACGATGCGGCCGCGCAGGGCGGCGCGATCGGGCGGCGGCAGCCGGTCCGGCGCGAGGGCGAGCGTCATCGCGCCGAGCGTTGCCGTGTGCCGCCATTCGGGCTCGGCGATCGGCGCCGCGAACCAGCGCGAGGCGCGCAGATCCTCGCCATAGGACGGCTCGCCGGTCGTCGCGTAGAGCTCGGCGGCGGCCCAGAAGAATTCGTCCGAGAAATCGTCGTCGCCATAGCCGCCGCTGCCGGTGAAGGCGGCGATCGAGTGGATTTCCGGATTGCGCTTCGCCGCGGCGTAGGCGCGCCGCGCGGCATCGAGGCAGCGGGCGGAGAAAGCGGCGTCGATCGTCCGCCAGATCCGCGCGCATTGCGCGGCCACGGCGGCGAGATTGAGCGTCGCGCCGGTGCTCGGCGGATAGAGGAGGCGGGTCTCGCGATCGTCCTGCGGCGGCGTCGGCAGGGCGGTCCAGCGCGCATCGGCGATCTTGTGATGGGCCATCCCCGATGCGTCGATCTCAGTGAAGCGGAGACCGGGCCGGCTGCGGGTCTCGCCGACGGGGAGTCGCAGGTGGGTGCCGGCGGGAACCTGCATCGCGAGCATGAACTCGACCTCCCAGCGGGCCTCGTCGAGCAGGTCGTCGACGCCGTTGCCGGCTTCGGGCAGGCGCGCGCTGCCATCGGGGAAGGGCGCCGGCCGGCCGAGCGAATGGGCGCGTTCCCACAGGTTCAGCAGCGTCCAGACGGCAATGCCGCCATTGACCAGATATTTGCCGTGGTCGCCGGCATCGTACCAGCCGCGGCTGGCGTCGAGCGTGTAGGGGCAACCGCCCCAGACGTTCCCGTCAGCATCGCGGCCGGAGATGCAGGCCGCGCGGTCCGGGGCGTGGCCGGCGGGGCGCGCCCAGGCGTCGCCGCCGGCATAGCGCGCCTCGATCGGCGTCGAGGCGCGGCTCTGGTAGAAGATGTTGAGCGCGTCGAAAGGCAGCCGGCCAAAGAGGTTCGGGGCGATCGCGAAGGGGCGGCTGCGTGCGCCGCCGGCTTCCAGCACGAATCCGTCGCCGGTTGCGCTGGCCGTGCTGAAATCGATGACATGAACGGTCTCGCCCGACGCCGCATCATCGATGGCGGGCCCGCTCATGCCGCTTGCGACGGGCGCACCGGCCCGGTCGAGGAGTCGCCAGGGGATAGGCGCGGGCGCCGGATCGGGGAGGATCGCGCGCTTGGGTCCGCCGGGCAGAAAGCCGATTTGGCTCATGCGAATCGGCATCGGCTCCGCGTCGGGAGAATCGGCATTTGCGGGCGTCGTTGCCGCAACCAGCGCGATCGCCAAGGTGCAGCAAATGCGTCGGAAATTGCCCGCGAAACCGCAGTTTATTGCAGTTTTGCAACAATTTTCGGCAATTTGAATGTGAGCGCTCACAGGCCTTGATCCATCCAAAAAGCTTAGGTAGGTTCCCTGCAACAAAGATTGGCGCGACGTCAATTGTTAGCGCTAACGGTTTGGGAGTAGGGGGTCTATGACTGGCATGTCCACGGCCAAGATGCGTCCGGCGGGTTCGCGCAAATTGGGCTTCATCCTGCGGGCCGGCACATCGGCGCTGGCCTTTTCATCGGTATTCGCGGGCGCACCGGCTTTCGCGCAGGACGGGGCGGCGGATCCCGCGGCGGCCGCGCTTCCGGCCGCGCAGGGCGGCGGCGCCGAGGCTCAGGCGACGGACGATTCCAGTGCGATCATCGTCACCGGCATCCGCGCCAGCCTCGCCAACGCGCAGCGGATCAAGCGCGACGCCGACACGGTTCTCGACGCGATCACCGCGCAGGACATCGGCGCGCTTCCTGACCGGTCGGTCACCGAGGCGTTGCAGCGCGTTCCCGGCGTGTCGATCAACCGCTTCGCGGGCTCGAACGATCCGGATCACTTTTCGGTCGAGGGTTCGGGCGTCGTCATCCGCGGCCTCAGCTTCGTCCGTTCGGAGTTCAATGGCCGCGACACCTTCTCGACGGGCGTCTATGGCCAGGCGATCAACTTCTCCGACGTTCCCGCCGAGCTGCTCGGCTCGGTCGCGGTCTACAAGAATTCGACCGCCGAGCTGATCGAAGGCGGCCTTTCCGGCACCGTCGATCTTCGGACCCGGCTGCCGTTCGACAATCCCGGCTTCCATGTCGCCTTCGACGCCGAGGCCAATTATGGCGATCTTTCGAAGCGCTGGGCGCCGGTCGGCTCGTTCCTCATCAGCAACACCTGGAATACCGGCATCGGCCGCATCGGCGTGCTCGCCGACGTGTCCTATTCCCGCCTGCTGAGCCGCGCCGATGGCATCCAGGTCACCAACTTCCAGACCCGTGACGGGCAATTCGCCATCACCGCGAACCAGCAAAGCGCCCAGGTCTGCCGCAACGCCCTGCCGAGCAACACCGATGCGACGACCTTGCCGCCGGCGCCGGTGCCGTGCGGCGCGACCGGATCGGGCGGGCCTGACGGCTTCGCCGACCCGTTTGCCGACGCGCATTATGCGCCGCTGGGCGGCCAGTTCCGGACCCAGGATTATGATCGTCAGCGCTACGGCCTTGCGCTCGCAGCGCAGTGGGAAAGCCTCGATCATCGCGCGCACCTGACGGGCCAGTTCCTGCGCACCGACTCCCGTTCGGCCTGGGGCGAGCATACGTTCGAAGCCGCGCCGGACCTTTCCGAATACAATACCTATCCGGCCGGCTGTCAGCAGAACCAGGCCGGCACCGCCAACGATCTCGGCGGCGGCGGCGGCGCGTTCCAGACGATCGCGCAATGCCCCGCCGGCAGCTTCAGCAACTATCAGTATAACAGCGACAATGTGTTCGAGAGCGGGTTCATCACGCTCCCCGGCACCGGCTGGCGCACCTCGACCAGCGGCAGCCCCGATACGCTGGTGCCGACGGGCGGCGTTCAGGACTCCCTGTCCCGCCGCCAGGTGGACGACCGCAACGTGGTCGACGATTACGGTCTCAATTTCCGCTTCGCGCCGAACGATCGTTGGGACATCGAGCTCGATGCGCAGCATGTGCGCGCGCAGCATGACACGCTCGACGTCAGCGTCTTCGGGTCGAATTTCGCCGATTACGAGCTTGATCTAACCGGCAACATCCCGGTGGTCGTTCCCCACAAGCCGCTGACCTTGTCGGCGACCTGGGCGGCGCCGAACCCGACCATGGCTGCGGCGACCGACGAGCAATATTTCAGCAATCGCGAGTTCCAGTTCTGGCGCGCCGCGATGGATCATATCGAACATAGCGAAGGCGAGGAATGGGCCTTCAAGGCGGACGTCGGCTACAATTTCAACGGTGACGTGCCGTTCCTTCGCCGCCTGAAATTCGGCGCCCGCTATGCCGATCGCGACCAGACGATCCGCTACACCACCTACAATTGGGGCGCGATCAGCGAGATCTGGTCCGGCTCGGCCGTCACGTTCGCGCAGGCCGGCGTCGATCGCTCGTCCTTCTTCGATTTCAGCAACTTCTTCCGCGGCCAGACGCCCGGACCGGTCGGCGGCTATTATTACAACCGCGACCTCATCAGCGGTTATCGCGATGCCGCGACATTCTTCCAGAGCCTCAACGACATCTGGCATGACGTGAACGGAGCCACGGCGTCCAACCGCTGGGTGCCGCTCTCCGAACGGCCAGGCGTGATCCCGGGCACGGATTTCCTGCCGACCGAGATCCAGGACGTCAGCGAGCGCAACGAGGAAGCCTATGCGATGCTCAGCTTCGGGCAGGACGAGCCGGTCTTCGGCAATGTCCGGCTTGAAGGGAATATCGGCGTCCGGCTCGTCAACACGCACCTGCGCACCGGTGGCGCCTTCTCGATCCCGACCGCGACCCAGCTCGGCGTCGACCAGGATTACGACGTCCGCTGCGCGATCCAGCCGCCGCCGCCAAGCGCGCCTCCGGGGACGCCCGACAGCCGGCCAGGCGGCATCTGCAACCTGGGCCCGGACGGTTATGCGCGGCTTCAGGCTTTTGCCGGCGACGGAACGGTCATCCCGATCACCGAAGGCAACAGCTACACCTATGCACTGCCAAGCCTGAACCTGAAGTTCGGCCTGACGCGTGATCTCATCCTGCGCTTCGCCGCGTCGCGGGCGCTGGCGAGACCCAATATCGCGGACGTGCGGCCCTATTTCACCGCCAATTTCGACCCGAACAGCGCCGCGGTGACGTTCAGCCAGGGCAATCCGAACCTGCGGCCGGCGATCTCGGACCAGTTCGATCTGACGCTCGAATGGTATTTCGCGCGGGTCGGCTCGCTCACCTTCGATGCCTTCTACAAGCGCATCCACAACTTCTTCTTCCCGAGCGTCGTGGAGCGCGAGTTCACCAATAACGGGGTCACCGAAACCCTGCTGGTCCGCTCGCCCGACAATTTCGACGGCAGCGGCACCGTGCGCGGCTTCGAGGTCGGTTACCAGCAGACGTTCGATTTCCTGCCGAGGCCGCTCAACGGCCTGGGGATGAGCGCGAACTACACCTATATCGAGAGCAACGGCCTGCCGAACTCGTTCACGCAGACCGATCCGTCCAACCCGGTCCGCAATTCGCCGATCGCGTCCGGGCGCCTGCCGCTCGAACAGCTGTCGCGTCACAATGTGAACGTCGCCGGCTTCTACGAGATGGGGCCGATCTCGATCCGCGCCGCCTACAACTGGCGGTCGCGCTTCCTGCTCACCGCGGCGGACGTGATCTTCCCTTATTACCCGATCTTCAACGAAGCCACCGGCCAGCTCGACGCGTCGGTCTTCTATTCGATCACGCCGCACGTGAAGCTCGGCATCCAGGGGGTCAACCTGCTCAACGAGGTGACCAGGACCAGCCAGATGTTCACCCAATCCGGGCTGAGAGGGCCGAGGTCCTATTTCATGAACGACCGGCGCTTCGCCATCATCATTCGCGGCAGCTTCTGACGCGCTCACGTCGATTCGGAACTCTCCTGGCCTCCTCCCGCGCGGAGGAGGCCATTTTGTTGGTGCGCGCGATGGGCGGTCGCATGGCGGCGCCCCCGTCGGGCTGCTAGGATCGATGCGTTCCGGGTCGAGGAGGCCGCAAATCGAGGACCGCATGACCGCGCAACTGCCGCCGATCGCCGAATGGCACGACGTCACGCCCGGCTCGTTCGCCGGGGAGATCGTGCCGCGCGGCGCGCCTGCAGTGTTGCGCGGGCTGGTCCGCGACTGGCCGGCGGTGGCGGAATCGCGCGGCTCGGGCGATGCGGCGCGCGCCTATCTTGCCGGCCTCGATCGCGGCGGCCCGGTCGAGGCCTTCATCGCGCCGGCGCAGGCGCATGGCCGCTATTTCTACGCCGACGACATGCGCGGCTTCAATTTCGAGCGGCGCAAAGGGACCATCGCCGAGATACTCCGCTTCCTCGGGACGATCGAAGGCCGGGATGGCGCGCCCTCGGTCTATGTTGGATCGGCCCCGATTCCGGAGCAGATGCCGGATTTTGCCGCCGCGAACCGGCTCGCGCTGCTCGCGGGAAAGCCGGCGATCCCGCGTCTCTGGTTCGGCAACGAGAGCGTGGTCAGCCCCCATTTCGACCTGTCCGACAATATCGCCTGCGTCGTCGCCGGGCGGCGGCGCTTCACTTTGTTCCCGCCGGACCAGCTCGCCAATCTTTATGTCGGGCCGCTCGATCACACGATGGCCGGGCAGCCGGCGAGCATGGTCGATCTCGCCGCGCCCGATTTCGATCGCTACCCGCGCTTTCGCGAGGCGCTCGCCGCCGCCAGCGCCGCCGAGCTCGAGCCGGGCGATGCGCTCTACATCCCGGCGATGTGGTGGCATCAGGTCGAAGCGCTCGCGCCGTTCAACGCCCTCGTCAATTATTGGTGGGACGATGCCCCGCCCGATGCCGGCTCGCCGTTCGAGGCGATGATCCACGGCATCTTCGCGATCGCTGATCTGCCGCCGGAGCGTCGCCGGATCTGGCGGCGGATGTTCGATCATTATGTCTTTCGTGAAGAGGGCGATCCGGCCGCCCACCTGGCGCCCGAACATCGCGGCATTCTGGCGCCCTCAAGCCCGCCGCTGCGCGCCCGCATCCGCCAGTTCCTGATCCGCAGCCTCTCGCGCCTCTGATCCTTGTTGCCGGCCCTTGTTGCCGGGCCGCTTTCGCGCCACAAGCTGGTAGCGCTAACGGGCGTCGGCGGGCGGAGGGGGCAAGGTGGAAGTCTATGGCGTGACCCAAGACGGCCGGACGGTGGAGCGGCATTCGCTGCGCACCCCGGCCGGCATGGTCGTCCGTTTCCTCAGCCTCGGCGGAATCGTGACGGCGATCGAGGTGCCGGATCGCAACGGGCGGATCGCCAACGTCGCCCTCGGTCTTCCCGATCTCGCCGCTTATGAGGCGCGCAACGAACATTACCGCTTCGGCGCGCTCATGGGCCGCTATGCCGGCCGGATCGCCGGCGCCCGCTTCGCCGTCGACGGCCGCGAGATCAGGCTTGCCGCGAACGAGGGGCCGAATGCGCTTCATGGCGGCGCGGGCGCGGGCTTCGACGCGCGCATCTGGGCGGTCGAGCCACAGGATGACGATGCCGCGTCGCTGCGGCTGGTGAGCGAGGATGGGGACCAGGGCTTTCCGGGGCGGCTTGACGTCGCCGCGACCTATCGCCTGTTGCCCGACAATGCGCTGCGGATCGATTTCGAGGCGCGGGCCGACACGCCGACTGCGCTCAACCTCACCAATCACAGCTATTTCAACCTGGCCGGCGCCGGCGCGCCCTCGGTTCGCGATCACCGGCTCCGGATCTTCGCGACGCGCATCGCCGAAGCGGGTGGGGACGGTCTGCCGACCGGCCGCTTCCCCGATGTCGCCGGCACGGCCTTCGATTTCCGCGAGGCGCGCGCGATCGGCGAGCGGATCGACATCGTCGCGCCGCATGTCACCGGCTTTCCGGGCTACAATCACAGCTGGATGGTCGACGGCGCCGATGGGCGCGCGCTTCGTCCGGCCGCGCGCCTCGAACATCGCGGGTCCGGCCGGACGCTGGAGGTGCTCACCACCGAGCCGAGCATCCATATTTATACCGCCAACCATTTCGATGGATCGGACAAGGACGCGTCGGGCGCACCGCTTGTGCGGCATTGCAGCATCGCGCTCGAGACGCAGCATCTGCCGGACAGTCCCAATCGGCCCGGATTCCCGTCGACCGCGCTTCGCCCGGGCGAGGTCTTCCGTTCGACGACCGTCTTCCGCTTCGGGGTCATGCCATGACTGCGCTTCGCTTCACCCGTCGGGCCGCCCTCGCCGGAGGCGCGGCGGCGCTCGCCGCCCCGCGGATCGGCGCGCAGGCGCCGACGCCCGGATTCGTCGCGCGTGACGGCGTGGCGCTCACCCTCAATGGCCGGCGGCATCGCTATGCGGGCACCAACATGTGGTACGCCGCCTGGCTCGGCGCCGATGCGCCCTTCGGCGATCGCGATCGGCTGCGGCGCGAGCTCGACCGGCTCGCCGCGCTGGGCGTCACCAATGTCCGCGCCAATGCCTCGGCCGAGCTGTCGCCGCTGCGCAATTCCGTGCGCCCCGCCTTCCGCGATTCGAGTGCGAGCTACAACGAGACGCTGCTCCAGGGGCTCGATTTCTTCCTCGCCGAGCTCGGCCGGCGCGACATGCGGGCGGTGCTCTATCTCGCGAATTTCTGGGAATGGTCCGGGGGCATGGCGACCTATCTCTACTGGACCAATGGCGGCCGCTATATCGACATGAACGATCCCGCCCACCCCTGGCCGGAATTCCCCGATTTCGCTTCAGGATTCTATGCCAGCGCTCCGGCCGTCGCCCTGTTTCGCGCCTATGTCCGCGCACTGGTCGGGCGGGTCAGCACGGTCACCGGGCGACCCTATCGCGACGATCCGGCGATCATGGCCTGGCAGCTTGCCAATGAGCCTCGCCCGGGCGGCAGCGAGTCCGCCGGCCGGCGCAACCTTTCGGCCTTCTATCGGTGGGTCGAAGAGACCGCTGCCCTCATCAAGGCGATCGATCCCAACCATCTCGTCTCGACCGGGAACGAAGGGCTGAAGGGGTGTCTCGAAAGCCCCGACATCGTCGCCGCGCTCAATGCCATTCCCGGGATCGACTATATGACGATCCACGTCTGGCCGCAGAACTGGTCGTGGATCGACCCGGCCGACATGGCGGGAAGCTGGCCGCGCTGCGAGGCGCTGGTGCGCGATTATGTCGCGCAGCATGTCGCGCTCGCCCAGCGTGCGGGAAAGCCGCTGGTGATCGAGGAATTCGGCTTCCCGCGCGACAATGTCGCCTATGATGCCGGCACGACCACCGCCTGGCGCGATCGCTATTATCGCCTGATCTACGAATCCGTCCTCGCCGACATGCGCAGCGGCGGGCCGAGCGCCGGCACCAATTTCTGGGCGTGGAGCGGGGAGGGGCGCCCGGCGCATCCCGACCACCATTTCCGCCGCGGCGATACCGCCTGGCTCGGCGATCCGCCGCACGAGCCGCAGGGCTGGTACGGCCTGTTCGACAGCGACGCGAGCGGCTGCGAGATCGTCCGCGCCCATGGCGCCGCGGTGGCGGCGCTCGGCTAACGTCGGTCAGGGCATGGTCGTCGTGGTCGCGATTCCATCGAGGATCGGGTGGATCCATCCAGTTCCGTCGCGCCACAGGTTGAACGTATTGGTATAGCCCCAGGCGCAGCTCTGCACCCCGATCGACGCGAAGGCCGAGCTGACCGTGCGGTAATAAGCGGCGCGCTGCGCCTCCGGTATTTCCTCGAATGCGCCATATTCGCCGACGAACGGCACGCGCCCTGTGCGGTTGATGAAATTGGTGACCTTTACCAGCGCGCCATCGAGCTGTGCGTTGTCGGCCGCGGTGCCGAATTGCCGCCCGGTCGGCAGCACCGGGTTGATCCATGTCGCGCCCTGGTGCGTGAAATCGAACGGGTCGTAATAATGGAAGGTGACGACGATGTGCGGATCGTCCGGAATCGGCGAGGTCGCCAGCGAATCGATCCCCGACCAGTTCTGCCCGCCGACGATCACGATCCGGTCCGGATTGCTCGCGCGCACCGCGGCAAGCGCCGGCGCGAAAGTTGCCGCCAGCGTGGAATCGTTGAGATTGCCGTTGGGCTCGTTCATCAGCTCGAACCAGACATTGTCGGGCTGGTCGCGGAATTCGGCCGCGACCTGCTGCCACAGCGCCGCGAACCGCGCCCGCTGGCCGGCGGGATCGGCCATCAGCTCGTCATAATTGTGCATGTCGAGGATGACGTTGAGCCCGGCCGCGACATTCGTCTCCAGCACATGGCGGACGCGCGCCATGAAGGCGGGGTCGATCGTATAAGGCGGGCTCGTTGCCGCATGGGCCGCGAAGCGGACGGGCAGGCGCACCGTCGCGAACCCTGCGGCATGGATGTTGGTCGCGTCGTCGTCACGGAACGCGCGGCCCCAATCGCCCTCGTTCGGCGGCTCGAGCATGTTGGAGAGGTTCACGCATTTGCCGAGCGGCACTGTCGGCCCCGTCGTGCCGCGGGCGGCTGGGCCCGGCGTATAGGTCGCCGGCGTCGGCGGCGGTGGCGAGGGCGGCGGCGGAGACGGGGGCGGCGGTGAAGGCGGTGTTCCACCGGTTGCCCCGCCGATCGTGGTTCCGCCCGCCGATCCGCCGCCGCATGCGGCCAGGGCGGCAAGCACAATCGCAAGCGCGGTCGCACTCTTTCGCATCCTCATCCTCCCTCGCGCCCGGCCTCTATTTCGAAGCCACTTGTGATCTGTTAGCGCTATCAATAGGCTCGCCTTGGACGCGATTTTCGTCAAGAAGAATCGGCCGGAGGAGAGGAAGATGATGCGACGGCTGTTCCTTGGGGCCGCGCTTTGCGCGCTCGCGGCTGCGGCGCCGGCCCAGACGGCAGGGACCGAGGAAGCGTCAGCCGATGGCGGGCGCTGGCCGGCGGTCCACAGCCGCGTCGCGCGTGATCCGGCCATCGAGGCGCGGATCGACGGCCTGCTTGCCCGCATGAGCCTGGAGCAGAAGGTCGCGCAGGTCATCCAGCCCGACATCGCGAGCATCACGCCCGAACAATATGCACGCTACAATTTCGGATCGATCCTGGCCGGCGGCAACAGCGATCCGGGCGGCGTCCCGACCGCGCCGGCGGCCGAATGGCTCGCCCTCGCCGATCGTTTCTGGGACGCCTCGATGCACGGGCCGGGCCTTCGGATCCCGGTCATGTGGGGGATCGATGCGGTCCATGGCCACGCCAATATCGTCGGCGCGACCATCTTCCCCCAGAATATCGGCCTCGGCGCGATGCGCGATCCCGATCTCATCCGCCGGATCGGCGAGGTCACCGCGCTCGAAATGCGGGTGACGGGGATCGACTGGGATTTCTCGCCGACGCTGGCGGTCGCGCGCGACGATCGCTGGGGGCGGAGCTATGAAAGCTTTTCGGAAAATCCCGAGGTCGTCCGCGCCTATGCCGGCGCGATGATCGAGGGGCTTCAGGGCCGGCCGGCAACGCCCGATTTCCTCGGCCCGGCCCATGTCATCGCGACCGCCAAGCATTTCGTCGGCGACGGCGGCACCGATGGCGGCCACGACCAGGGCGACAATCTGTCGAGCGACGCCGAACTGCGCGACATCCACGGCGCCGGCTATCCGCCGGCGATCGAGGCCGGCGTCCAGGCCGTGATGGCGAGTTTCTCGCGGGTGCGCGGCGAGAAGGTGCACGGCGATCGCGACCTCCTGACCGGCGTGCTCCGCGATCAAATCGGCTTCGACGGCCTCGTCGTCGGCGATTGGAACGCGCACGGCCAGGTCGATGGCTGCAGCAACACCTCCTGCCCGCAAAGCTTCAATGCCGGCCTCGACATGTTCATGGCGCCGGACAGCTGGGAGGGACTCTACGACAACACGCTCGCGCAGGTCCGCTCCGGCGAGATTTCGATGGCGCGGCTGGACGAGGCGGTGCGGCGGATCCTTCGGGTGAAGCTTCGCGCGCGCCTGTTCGACGAGGTGCGCCCGTCGCAGCGGCCATTCGCCGGCCGGTTCGATCTGCTCGGCGCGCCGGATCATCGCGCGGTGGCGCGCCAGGCGGTTCGCGAATCTTTGGTCCTGCTCAAGAACCAGAACCACCTGCTGCCGCTCCGCCCCGGCGCGCGGGTGCTGGTCGCCGGCGACGGCGCCGACAATATCCCGAAACAGGCCGGCGGCTGGACGATCACCTGGCAGGGGACCGGGACCACCAACGCCGATTTTCCCAACGCGCAATCGATCTGGGGCGGCATCCGCGAGACGGTGGAGGCCGCGGGCGGCCATGCGACGCTGAGCGCGGACGGCAGCTTTACCGATCGGCCCGATGTCGCGATCGTCGTCTTCGGCGAAAATCCCTATGCCGAGTTCGTCGGCGATCGGCGCAGCATCGAATATAGCCCCGCCGACGATTCCGATCTCCAGCTGCTGCGCCGGCTGAGGGCGCAGGGGATCCCCGTTGTCTCCGTCTTCCTCTCCGGCCGACCGCTCTGGGTGAATCCCGAGATCAACGCCTCGGACGCCTTCGTTGCCGCCTTCCTGCCGGGAAGCGAGGGCGGCGGCGTCGCCGACGTGCTGTTCGCCAATCCCGACGGCAGCGTCCGCAACGATTTCCGCGGGCGCCTGTCCTTCTCCTGGCCGCGCCGGCCGGATCAGATGCCGCTCAATGTCGGCGATTCGAATTACGATCCGCTTTTCCCGTATGGCTATGGCCTCCGTTACGCCGACAATGGCGATCTTGCGCCGCTGTCGGAGGATCGGCCGGCGGGCGGCGGGCTTCCGGAAGGCGTGCTGTTCGGTCGGGGCGCGCTGCCGCCGGGCTGGCGGCTGGCGAGCGAGGGCGAGGTCTCGCTGCGCAACATCGATCGTCGGGCCCAGGAGGATTCGCGCCTCGCGACGTGGCGTGGCGCGGGCCGGATCGCCATCCTCCCCGGTCAGCCTGTCGATCTCTCGCGGGAGGCGACCGGCGAGTTGAGCCTCGTCTTCGAATATCGGATCGATGCCGCGCCGGCGGGGCCGGTGTCGCTCCGCCTGGGCAGCGCCGCGCTGCCGATCGCCGGCGATCTGCGCGGCGCCCCTGTCGGTCAATGGCGGACGCTCATCATGCCGCTGCGTTGCTTCGCCCGCGCCGGTGCGACGACCGACGCGGTATCCCCCCCTTTTGCGATCGAGAGCGATGGGGCGATGACAATGGCGCTTTCCGACGTCAGGATCGCAAGCGCGGCCGTCGACCAGGATCATTGCGGCCGGCCGTAAGGGGAGGGCGAACGAATGGGTGACGTGCGGAGCGGGCCGTCGGCCATCGGCGCCTTCGCGGTGGTGACGAGCCTCTTTTTCGCCTGGGGCTTCATCACCTCGATGATCGATCCGCTGATCGTGGCGGTGAAGGGGATCTACAGCCTCGGCGACCGCGAGGCGTTGCTGACCCAGTTCGCCTTCTTCATCTCCTATGGCGTGATCTCGCTCCCGGCCGCGGCCCTCCTCACCCGCGCCGGACACGTCCGCACCATCCTGATCTCGCTGGCCGCGATGCTGGCGGCCTGCCTCATCATCCTGCTCGCGACCTTCGCCGAGACTTATGCGCTGGTGCTGTTCGGCCTCTTCGTGCTCGGCAGCGGCATCACCGCCCTCCAGGTCGCCGCCAATCCGCTTTCCGCAGCGCTCGGCGATCCCGGGCGCAGCCATTTCCGGCTCGTCTTCTCGCAGGCGTTCAACTCGCTCGGCACGGTGATCGGTCCCTATGTCGGCGCCCGGATCATGCTGCAGGGCGCGGCGCATCAAGGCGGGCCGGTCGATGCCGCCGCGCGCACCGCGGCGCTCGGCCATATCCACACCGCCTTCCTCGTCGTCGCGGCGCTGATGGCGCTGCTGATCGCGTTCATCTGGGCCTCGCGCCAGCGGATCGGCGTCGCCGCGCCGGCGCCCGTCGCCGCCTCGCCGCTCGGCGCGCTCGGCTCGGGCTGGGCCCTGTTCGGGGCGCTCGCCATCTTCCTTTATGTGGGCGCAGAGGTTTCGATCGGCAGCCTGCTCGCCCTCTTCCTCAGCGAGGAACGCATCTTCGCGATCCCGTTGCAGCAGGCGGCCGAACTTGTCTCGCTCTACTGGGGCGGCGCGATGATCGGCCGCTTCGTCGGCAGCGCGCTGCTCACGCGCTTGCCCGCCGCTGGGCTGCTCGCGGTGGCGGCGCTGGTCGCGGCGTTGCTGTGCGGCGTCGCCCTCGCGACCGTCGGGCCAATCGCCGGCTATGCCGCGATCGCCGTCGGCCTGTTCAACTCGATCATGTTCCCGACCATCTTCACGCTGACGCTGGAGCGGTCGAGCGCCAGCCACGCCTCCACCTCGGGCCTGCTTTGCGTCGCGATCGTCGGCGGGGCGGCGCTGCCGCAGCTTTATGGCCATATCGCCGACGTCGCCGGCCGCAGCGTCGCTTATGTCGTGCCGGCGCTCGCTTATCTGGTGATCCTGGTCTTCGCGCTCGCCGCCCATCGCGCCCGCGTGACCGAAGGCGAGGTCGGCGCGCCGCTGGCCGCGCATTGATGGCGGCGATCCGGGTCGGGCTGGCCGGCTACGGGCTCGGCGGGCGCGCCTTCCATGCGCCGCTGATCCGCGCGACGCCCGGGCTCGATCTGGTCGCGATCGCGACGATGAAACCGGTGCCGGACGCACGCACGATCGCCGATCCGATGGCGCTCGCCGCTGATCCGGACATCGACCTCCTCGTGATCTCGACCCCCAACGAAACGCATTTCCCCCTGGCCAGGGCAGCGCTGGAGGCCGGCAAGCATGTGGTGATCGACAAGCCGTTCGCCGTGACCACCGATGAAGCGGACGGCCTTGTCGCCCTGGCGAAGGCGCGCGGGCGGATGCTCACCGTCTTCCAGAACCGCCGCTGGGACGGCGATTTCCTCACTGTCCGCGAGCTGGTCGAATCCGGCCGGCTCGGCGACATCATGCTGTGCGAGATGTCTTGGGACCGCTTCCGCCTCGACCTGCGCGACAGTTGGAAGGATGCGGGCGGCGAGGGGACAGGGCTCCTCTTCGACCTCGGTTCTCACCTGATCGATCAGGCGATGCTGCTGTTCGGCCCGCCCGAGGCCATTGCCGCCGATCTCGCCGTCCAGCGCCCGCAAGCCATCGCCGACGATTATTTCAGCCTGACTCTGCATTATGGCGCGCGCCGCGTCGTCCTTGGCTGCTCGACCCTCGTTGCCGCGCCGCGACCGCGTTTCGCGCTCCACGGCGCGCGGGGCAGTTTCGTGAAACATGGCCTCGATCCGCAGGAGGCGGCGCTGAACGGCGGCGCGACGCCGGATGGGGCCGGCTTCGGCGTCGAGGAGGCGCGCTGGCACGGCACCTTCACCGCGCCGGAGGGATCGGTCGAGACCATCGAAACCATCCCGGGCCGCTACCTCGCCTTCTACGCGGGCGTCGTGGAAGCGATCGCCGGGCGCGCGCCGCCGCCGGTGGATCCGGCGGACTCGCGCGAAGGCCTGCGCCTCATCGAACTGGCGCGCCGCAGCGCCGCCGAAGGGCGAACCCTCGCCTGCTAGCGCGGCGGATGCCATCCCGCGGGCAGGGTCCGCCCCGGCAGGTTCACGGCGACATTGCCGACCAGATCGCGCGACGATTGGCCGAGCGAGACGCGATAGGCTCCCGCCGCGACGCGCCATTGCCCGTCGGAGAAGGTCGCCAGCAGCCGCGGGTCGACCGTCAGGCTCACCTCTCGCGACTCGCCGGGTGCGAGGCTGACCTTGGCGAAGGCGCCGAGCCGGCGCGGCGCTTCCCATCCGCCTGAGGCCGGGCCGACATAGATTTGTGGCACCGCGCTGCCGGCGACGCGGCCGGTGTTGCGGACGGTGAAGCTGACGCGGATCGTCCCGCCCTCGGCGCGCGCCGTCAGCCCGTCATAGCCGAAGCTGGTGTAGCTGAGCCCATGTCCGAACGGGAACAACGGCTCCAGCCCGCGCGCGTCGAACCAGCGATAGCCGACCGCCGCGCCTTCCGAATAGGTCACGGTGAAGGGCTGCTGAGGCGTGTGGCCCACGCCCTCCAGCACCGGCCGGGGCAGTTGGTCTTCGCCGCGCGGGAAGGTGACCGGGAGGTGCCCCGAAGGATTGACCCGGCCGAACAGGATGTTGGCGATCGCCTCGCCGCCGGCACTGCCCGGATACCAGGCCTCGAGCACCGCCTGCACATGATCGAGCCAGGGCATCAGCACCGGTCCGCCGGTCTGGAGCACCACGACGGTGCGCGGATTGGCGGCGGCGACCGCCGCGATGAGCGCATCCTGATCGTCCGGCAGCGTCAGCGAAGTGTCGATCGATTCCCCGGTCCACTGGTTTGCGAAGATCACCACCACGTCGCTGTCGCGGGCGATCCGCGCAGCCTCGGCCGGGTCGGTGCCGCTTGCATAGCGGACCTGGGCGTTCGGCGCCTGGGCGCGGATGGCGGCGAGTGGCGAGGATGGGAAATAGACGACCGGTCCCGGCCAGCTGGTCGGCGCGATCCCGGGCACCGCATTGCCGCCGACCGGATAGACCTGGCTCGATCCGCCGCCGGAAAGCACCCCGGCATCGGCGTGTCCCCCGATCACGGCGATCCGCCGCGTCGTCGGCGACAAGGGCAGGATCGCGCCCTCGTTGCGAAGCAGCACCGCGCCCGCCTCGGCTGCCTCGCGGGTCACCGTGGCGTGCGCGGCCATGTCGATCGGCCCTTCGACGACAGGATGATCGACCAGGCCGTTCGCGAACATCGAGCGAAGGATGCGCCGCGCCATCTCGTCGAGGCGCGCCCGCGAGACGGCGCCGCTGGCGACCGCCTCGCGCAGCGGCGCGCCGAAATAGGGCTCGGCATCGAAGGGGAAGCCCGAATCCTGGTCGAGCCCCGCATTGGCCGCCGCCGCCGTGCTGTGCGTCGCGCCCCAATCCGACATCACATAGCCGCGAAAGCCCCAGTCGCGCCGCAGGACATCGGTGAGCAGCCACGAATTCTCGCAGGCATGACGTCCATCCACCTGGTTGTAGGCGCACATCACGGATCCCGGATCGCCCTGCTCGATGCCGATCTGGAAGGCGAGCAGATCGGACATGCGTGCAGCATCATGGTCGATCGCGACATCGTGCCAGTCGCGCCCGGTCTCCTGATCGTTAAGGGCGTAATGCTTGATCGTCGCGATGACGTGGTTGGATTGGATGCCGGCGATCGCATTGCCGACGATGGTGCCGGCGAGCAGCGGGTCCTCGCCGCCATATTCGAAATTGCGGCCGTTGCGCGGCTCGCGCACCAGATCGACGCCGCCGGCGAGCATGACGTTGAATCCGGACGAGCGCGCCTCCGATCCGATCATCGCGCCGCCGCGCCGCGCGATGGCGGGATCCCATGAGGCGGCGAGCGCCATTCCGGAGGGGAGGGCGGTGCGCTCGCGCTTGTGCTCGGCCGCGCCCTGGGTGGCGACGCCGATGCCGGCATCGGTCTGCCATTGCGGCGGGATGCCGAGGCGCTGGACGCCCGGCACATAGCCGGCCGACCCGGCCCGCGCCTCGGCCGGCGCGCGATAGTTTTTCGGCGCGAAATCCGTCGCGAACCAGCCGAAGACGAGGCTGAGCTTCTCCTCCTCGGTCATCTCGCGGAGCACCAGATCGGCGCGAACGTCGGGCGAAAGCGCCGCGTTCATCCACGGGCGCGCGGGGACGCCGCTCGTGTCGGCCGCGGCCGGCGGCGCGGCGCCGGCGAGCAGGGCGCCAAGGACGATCGCGATGCAGCGGCTCTTCATCTTTTCCTCTCCCCGTCCGGCGGCCTCCGGCCGCTCTTTCGTGCCTCCGCCAAGGAATCGCGCGGAGCGCTTTTCCGCACGCTTGACTTGGCGTGCGCGTGCTGCTTGTTAGCGCTAACGGAAAAAACGAGAGGAGCCAAGGGTTGGACGTCGCGGAACCGCGGGCGCAGGCGCCTGCAGGGGCGGGATCCCCCGCTTATCCTTATCCCGCGGCGCAGCGCGCGGTTTATCCGAGCTTGCGTGGCCGTCGCGTTCTGGTGACGGGCGGTGGCTCGGGGATTGGGGCCGGGATTGTGGGGGAGTTCGTCCGGCAGGGTTCGGACGTGACCTTTTTCGACATCCAGGAGGAGCCGTCGCTTGCGCTGGTCGAGTCGCTGTCGAAGGGGGAGGGGCGCGGCCCGCTTTTCCGGCCGGTCGATCTTCGCGACATCGGCGCGCTGCAGGCGGAGATTGCGGCGCTGATCGCGCGCGACGGCGGGTTCGACGTGCTGGTGAACAATGCCGCCAATGACGATCGCCACAAGCTCGAGGAGGTGACCGAGGCCTATTGGAACGAGCGGATGGAGACGAACCTTCGCCACATGTTCTTCTGCGCGCAATCGGTGATCGGGCCGATGCGCGCGAAGGGGCGTGGTGCGATCGTCAATCTCGGCTCGATCTCCTGGCATCTCGGGATCGAGGATCTGGCGCTCTACCAGGTGGCGAAGGCGGGGATCGAGGGGCTGACGCGGGCGCTGGCGCGCGAGCTTGGCGGCGACAATATCCGGGTCAACTGCGTGGTGCCGGGCAATGTGCGGACACCGCGCCAGCTCAGATGGTATACCCCCGAGGGCGAGGCCGAGATCGTCGCCGCCCAGGCGCTCGACGGCCGCCTGCTGCCCGAAGACATCGCCGCCATGATCCTCTTCCTCGCCAGCGACGACGCACGACTCGTCACCGGCCATAACTATTTCGTCGACGCAGGATGGCGATAGGCGAGCCGGCAAGCGTCGTCGCGGTCGGCGCCCTGCTCGGCGAGGGGCCGGTGTGGAACCCGCGTGAATCCGCGCTCTGGTTCGTCGACATCAAGGGCTATCGCATCCACCGCTTCGATCCCGCCGCGGGCGCGCTCGATAGCTGGGACGCGCCCGCGCAGCCGGGCTGGGTGCTTCCCGCGGAAGATGGCGGCTTCGTCGTCGGGCTGCAGGGCGGCATTCACCGCTTCGATCCGGCCACCGGCGCCTTCACAGCGATCGCGCCGGTCGAGGCCGATCGTCCCGGCAACCGGCTCAACGATGCCTGCACCGATGGGCAGGGGCGCATCTGGCTTGGATCGATGGACGATGCCGAGGAGGCGGACACAGGCCGCATCTACCGCTTCGAGAACGGCCGCCTCGTCGATCCCGGGCTCCCGCCCGTGTGCATCACCAACGGCCCGGCAATCTCGCCCGACGGCCGTACGCTCTACCATGTGGACACGCTCGGCCGTCGGGTATGGGCCTGTGCGCTCGCGCAGGACGGCCGCCTCGGCGCGCCGCGCCTCTTCGCCGAGATCGGGGACCGCGAAGGCTATCCCGATGGGCCGACGGTGGACAGCGAGGGCCATGTCTGGATCGGCCTGTTCGCCGGCTGGGCCGCGCGCCGCTATGCGCCCGACGGGGCGCTCGTCGAGACGGTGCATTTTCCGGTCGCCAATGTCACCAAGCTTGCCTTCGGCGGCGACGATCTGAAAACCGTCTACGCCACGACCGCCGCCAAGGGGCTCAGCGCCGACGAACGCGAGCGCCAGCCGCTGGCGGGAAATCTGTTCAGCTTCCGGGTCGATGTTCCGGGCGTTCCGGTGACGCCTGCACGAACGGAAGCGGCCTGACCGGTCAGTCGCGCGCGGCCTTCTTCCCGGCTTGGTTGGCTGGCGGCGCAGCGGACGATTCGCGGACGACAAGGCTGTGCTTCAACACCCGGTCGCCTTGTCCCGCGGGACGGCCCGATCGGCGGGCGCGCAGCTCCGCGAGCAGCATGTCCACCGCCTGTTCGGCCATTGCGGCAATCGGTTGGCGTACGGTGGTAAGTTCGGGCCAGACGGTGGTGGCCGGCGCGGTATCGTCGAAGCCGACGATGCTGACATCGCCCGGAACGTCGAGCCCGGCGCGGTGGGCGACGCTGATTGCCGCTGCCGCCATGTCGTCGTTGGAGGCGAAGATCGCGGTCGGTCGCGGTTCGCGCGCCAGCAGGCGCTGCGCCGCGACGAGGCCGGAGCGGTAGGTGAAATAGCCCTGTTCGACCGGCATCTGATCGGGATCGAGCCCCGCGCCGATCAGCGCGTCGCGAAAGCCCTGCAGGCGCTCGCCGCTGGAGCGATTGTTGGGATGGCCGACGATGAACCCGACCCGCCGATGACCGAGGTCGAGCAGGTGGCGGGTCATCTCCTCAGCGGCAGCGCGATCGTCGATGCGGACGTCCAGGCCGTCGGCATGGGTGCCGCCCATGGCGACGGTGACGACCGGCGTGCCGATCGCGGCAAGCTCGGCATGGACGGGAAGCGACTCGGACAGCGGCGGCGGAAGGATGACCCCGTCGACGCCGGAGGTCGCGAACCGCCGCGTCGCTTCCGCCTGCTCGTCCGCGCGCTCGGATTCGCACGGCTCGAGCACGACATGACATCCCGCGCGGCGCGCCCCTTCGAGCGTCCCGACCAGGAATTGGCTGAGATAGGCGGCCGACGGGTTGGCGTAGAGCAGGCCGATGTGGAGCGCCTCCCCGGCCGCGAGGCTGCGGGCGGCGGTGTTGGGCGAATAATTGAGTTTCTCGATCGCGGCGAGGACGGCCGAGCGCGTGGTGTCGCGCACGTTCGACTCGCCGTTGATGACACGCGAGACCGTCATCGCCGAAACGCCTGCCTCGCGCGCGACGTGCTGGATCGTCACCGTGCCATGTCTGCGGCGCTTCGGTCGGGTCATCGGGCGGCTCCTATGGCGGCGACGCCGGGCTGTAAATCGCTCCCCGCGACGGTTGACCGCGCGGGACGGCTCTGTCTATTCAGTGGTAGCGCTACCATAAGCAATCGATACGCGCGAGGGAGGATCGGATGGGGATGGAACTGGCCCGCAAGCCGGGACGGATCGGCGGCATTCTGGCGGCATGCGCCCTGGCATTCGGCGGGTGGTTTGCCCTCGCCGCCGCGGCGCCGGAAAGCCCGCCCCCCCTCTACAAGGACGCGTCCCAGCCGATCGAGCGCCGGATCGAGGACCTGCTCTCGCGCATGACCCTCGACGAGAAGGTGGCGCAGCTCGTCGCCGTCTGGGAGCACAAGGATCGGATCCAGACGCCCGACGGGCATTTTTCCACCGAGCGCGCGATCGCGGCCTTTCCGAACGGCGTCGGTCAGATCACGCGCCCGTCGGATCGTCGCGGAGTCGCCGCGCCGGCCGCAACCGGCGCCGCCGGCGCGACCGCGAACCAGCCCAATCGAGGCCCGCGCGAGACCGCGGACTATATCAATGCCGCGCAGCATTGGGCGGTGGAGCGCACCCGGCTCGGCATCCCGATCCTGTTCCACGAAGAGGCGCTGCACGGCTATGTCGCGCGGGACGCCACCAGTTTTCCGCAGGCGATCGGTCTTGCCTCGACCTGGGATCCCGCCCTGGTCGAGCGCGTGTTCAACGTCGCCTCGCGCGAGATGCGGGCGCGCGGCGTCCATCTCGCGCTCGCCCCGGTCGTCGATGTCGCGCGCGATCCGCGCTGGGGTCGGATCGAGGAAACCTATGGCGAGGACCCCTATCTGGTGAGCGAGATGTCGCTCGCCGCGATCCGCGGTTTCCAGGGGACGACGCTTCCGCTCGGGCCCGAGCGGGTGTTCGCCACGCTCAAGCACATGACCGGCCACGGCCAGCCCGAGAGCGGCACCAATACCGGGCCCGCGCCGTTCGGCGAGCGCACCTTGCGTGAGGTCTTCTTCCCGCCGTTCGAACGGGCCGTGCATACGCTGCCGATCCGCGCGGTGATGCCGTCCTATAATGAGGTGGACGGCGTGCCGAGCCACGCCAATCGCTGGATGCTGCACGACGTGCTTCGCGGTGAATGGGGATTCCAGGGCGCGGTGGTCAGCGATTATTTCGCGATCCGCGAGCTGGTCGCGCGTCATCACATGGCGACCGACCTTGCCGACGCCGGGGCGATGGCGATGAACGCCGGCGTCGATCAGGAAATGCCGGATGGCGAGGCCTATGCCTTCCTGCCGCAGCTGCTTCGCGAAGGGCGGGTGACGATGGCGCAGATCGACGATGCCGTGCGCCGCGTGCTTCGCATGAAGTTCGAGGCAGGGCTCTTCGAACATCCCTATGTCGATGCCGCCCGGGCCGAGGCCCTGACGGCGACTCCGGACGCGATCGCGCTCGCTCGCGAGGCGGCGGGCCGCACGATGGTGCTGCTCCGCAACCAGAACAACCTGCTGCCGCTCGACGCCGGCCGTATCCGCCGCATGGCGGTGATCGGCACCCATGCTCGCGACACCCCCATCGGCGGCTATAGCGACGTGCCGCGCCATGTCGTCTCGGTCCTCGAGGCGATGCAGGAGGAAGGCCGCGGCCATTTCCAGGTCGATTATGCGGAGGGCGTGCGGCTCACCGAAGGCCATGTGTGGGCGCAGGACGAGGTCACGCCGACCCCGGCCGCGGTCAACGATCGGCTTCGGGCCGAGGCGATCGAGACCGCGCGCAACGCCGACACGATCGTCCTGGTGCTCGGCGGCAACGAGCAGACGAGCCGCGAGGCCTGGGCCGACAATCATCTCGGCGATCGCGACTCGCTCGATATGGTCGGGCCGCAGGACGAGCTCGCGCGCGCCATCTTCGCGCTCAACAAGCCGACGGTCGTGATCCTGCTCAACGGACGGCCGCTCTCGGTCAATTATCTCTCGCAGAACGCGCCGGCCTTGCTCGAAGGCTGGTATCTCGGCCAGGAGACGGGGCACGGCGTCGCCGACGTCGTCTTCGGCCGGGTCAATCCGGGCGGCCACCTGCCGGTCACGATCGCGCGCAATGCGGGCCAGGTGCCCGATTTCTACAATCACAAGCCGACCGCGCGGCGCGGCTATCTCTTCGATTCCGCGGCGCCGCTCTATCCGTTCGGCTTCGGCCTCAGCTACACGACGTTCGACATTTCCGCGCCGCGCCTCGCCCGGTCGACGATCGGCACGAACGAGAGCGTCGGGGTGGATGTGGACGTCACCAATACGGGCAGCCGCACCGGCGACGAGGTCGTCCAGCTCTACGTCCGCGACGATGCCGCATCGGTCACCCGGCCGGTGCTGGAGCTCAAGCGCTTCCAGCGCGTGACGCTTCGCCCGGGCGAGCGGCGCACCGTCCATTTCGAACTCGATCCGCTCGCGCTGTCCTTGTGGAACCTCCAGATGCGCCGCGTCGTCGAGCCCGGCACCTTCACCATCTCCGCCGGTCCCGATTCAGCGACGCTGAGGAGCACGACGCTGACGGTGCGGTAGGGGCACGTCCGACCTGCTTCCGTCACCCTGAACTCGTTTCAGGGTCCATGTCTCCCTGCGCGGCGCCCTCGAAGATGGATGCTGAAGCCGGTTCAGCATGACGATTGGCAGGGGCGCTCGTCGCCCTAACGCGTCACCGCATAGATCCCGAACACGGCGCCGACGAAGCCGCCGGCGACGTGGGTGCTGAGCATCGAGCCGTCGAGATCGCCTCCGATCGGGTGCCACTGGCCGTCGCGACCGGCGAAGGCGAAGCGGTAGGTCGCGCCCTCGCTTGAAACGCGCAGCCGCACCGGGCCGTCGGGCGCCGGGGCGGTGGCGAGGATCGCGCCGTCTGGCGGCGTGTCCGGGCCGGTGCGGCTGCGCAGGCGAAGCACGCGGCGGCCATTCTCCAGCCCGACCGCGACCGCATACCAGTAATCGTCATTCTGAAGCGCGGCGAGCCCGGCCTCCTGCCCATCGCGCGACGGCTGGAAGGTCACCTCCGTCTCGGCCGTCGCGTCGAGATGCTGCTGCCGCCGCGCCAGGAAGGAGGGATTGCCATTGTCGCCGAGGCCGACGGCGCGCGGCTGCAGCACGAGATCGCCGCCGGCAAGCCGATACCAGTCGCCGCGCGGATTGCGCATCATCATCCAGTAAGGGGGCAGCGCGCGGCCGTCGAATTGGTCGCGGACATGGAACGGGCCCGCCGTCGGCACGGGCGGCGCGGAGCCGCTCGGCAGGTCGGGCCGCGCATGGACATAGGGTACGGCTTCGCCCGGCTCGGTGATGTGCGGCCAGCCGTCCCGCCATTCGACCGGCATCAGGAAGGTCTCGCGGCCGGTATTGTAGAAATCGTCGGCATAGGGCCGCACGGCGAGGAAGGTCGCCCACCAGTCGCCATTCTGCGTCTGGACGAGCTGGGCATGGCCGGCGGAGGTGATCGGGAAGGGCCGGTCCGGCGGCAGATCGCGCTGCGTGAGGATCGGGTTGTTCGGCCCGGGCACATATGGCCCGGTGACGTTGCGGCTGCGCAGCGCGACCTGGCTGTGGTTCACCGCCGTGCCGCCCTCCGCGCAGATCAGGTAATACCAGCCGTCGACCTTCAGGATATGCGGCCCCTCGATCCAGATCGGGTTGGTCGACGGATCGACCCCGCCGTCGAGCAGCACGCGGCGCGGCCCGAATGGCTGGAGCGTCCGCGTGTCGAACTCCTGGATCCAGATCGCGCGGTGGCCGGAATAGCGCGGCGTCTCCGGCGGATCGTCATTGTTCAGAAGCCAGGCGCGCCCGTCATCGTCGAAGAAGAGCGACGGATCGATGCCACCGATGTCCCGCAGCCAGACCGGATCGGACCAGGGCCCCGCGGGATCGCGCGCGGTGATGACATAATTGCCGCCGCAATCGACGCAGGTGTTGGTGAGGTAGAAGAGGCCGTCATGCCAGGAAATGGCCGGCGCGAACACGCCGCGCGAGAGGCCCAGCCGACCGAAATCGAGCTGGCCCGGCCGATCGATCGCATTGCCGATCTGCGTCCAGTGGACGAGATCGCGGCTGTGGAAGATCGGCAGGCCTGGGAACCATGTGAAGGTCGAATTGACCAGGTAGTAATCCTCGCCGACGCGGACGATCGAGGGATCGGGGTAGAAGCCCGACAGGATCGGGTTGCGATAATCGTTCGGCCCGGCCGGATGCGCGGCGTCGGCCGGATTCGATCCCGAATAATCGAACCAGGCGAAATGCGCCTCCTGCGCCGCCGCGGGCGCGGCCAGCGCGATCAGCGCCGCTGCGATCAACGTCTTCATGGCTGGTCCCTCCCCGGCGCATAGGGATTCCGGATCGCCTCGTAATAAGCAAGGTCGTGCGCGGGGGGCGCGACGCCCGCGGGAAGCGGCAACCCGGACAGGCTCTGGAAATAGGCGATGCAGGCGTCGCGCCACCACTGCGCCTCGTCCTCCTGGATCGCGAGGAAGGCGGCGACCTGGGCATGGCGCTGCGGATCGATCCGGCCGGAAAGCCCGGCCCAGGTGCGGCGCATCGCCCGCACCTCATCGACGCCGCGGGTGTAGCGCAGGACCAGTTCGTCCCAGACGGTCCGGCCGGTGTCGAGCCGATAGGTCCATGGGACATGGTGGAACCACAGCAGGTAATCGTCGCCGACCGTTGAAAGATTGCCGAAGCGCGCGGCGACCTCCGGCGCATATTGCGCGAGCGCGTTGCTGCCGCGCGCGGTGCGATCGAATCCGATCCCCTGGCGGTCGCCATTGTGGAAATAGGTTGGGTTCCAGTCGCGCCGTTCGAGATCGTTCACCCAGGGCCCCGGCCCGTAATGGTGCCCGGTCGCCATCAGATGATGGAGGCCGAGCGGGGTCATGTAATCCACCACGGCCTGATGCGATCCCATCATCATGGCCACGATCGGCGTGACGATCGCGGGATCGTTGCCCCAGGTCATCCGCGTCCACTCCTCGGCCACGTCGCGGGCCGACACATCGGGATTCCAGGCGAAGCGGCCGAGCGCGTACCAATTGGCCTGATCGAACTGCGATCCGGACCAGTTTCGGTCATTGCCGGTATTGGCGACGCCGGCGACGAGGGTGTGGCGGGGACGGAAGAGGCTGCCGTCCACCACCCGGGCGACGGTCGAGCCTTCGCCGCGCACGCGGGTGTCGGCGCGCATCGCCTCCTCCCACATCGTGCCGAGATAGACGAGGTGGGTGTTGAACCCGAGATATTCCTTGGTGACCTGGAATTCCATGCCGATCGCGGTCCGCGGCATCGCGCCGAACAGCGGGCTGAACGGTTCGCGGGGCTGGAAATCGATCGGGCCGTTCTTGACCTGCACGATCACGTTGTCGCGGAACCGTCCGTCGAGCGGGTGGAACTCGCTATAGGCCTGGGCGAAGCGATCCTCGCCCGTGTCGGAATAGACGAACGCGCGCCAGATCACGACGCCGCCATGCGGCGCCAGCGCCTGGGCCATCATGTTGGCGCCGTCGGCATGGGTGCGATGGAAGTCCTGCGGCCCCGGCGTCCCTTCCGAATTGGCCTTGACCAGGAAGCCGCCGAAATCGGGAACGTAGCGGTAAATCTCATCGGCCTTCTCCCGCCACCATTGCCGCACCCGCGGATCGAGCGGATCGGCGGTCGGAAGGTGGGCCAGCTCCATCGGCGCATTGAACCGCGCCGACAGATAGACGCGGATTCCATAGGGCCGGAAGATATCCGCGAGCGCCCGCACCTTTTCGAGGAAATGCGGGGTCAGGATGTCGGCATTTGAATTGACGTTGTTGAGGACGACGCCGTTGATCCCGATCGAGGCATTGGCCCGCGCATAATCGGTGTAGCGCGGGTCGGCGAAGCGCGGCAGCGTCTGCCAGTCCCACAGCGACAGCCCCGCATAGCCGCGCACGACGTGGCGATCGAGATTGTCCCAATGATCGAGCATCCGAAGCTCGACGTGCGGCGAATCGGCGAGGTTGAGCCGCTCGATCGGTTGGCCGGTCTGGATCAGGCGAAGCAAGCGGAAGGCGCCGTAGAGCACGCCGACATCGCTGTTGCCGGCGATCACTGTCACGCGGCGCCCGTCCAGCGCCATGCTGCGCACAAGATAGCCTTCGCGGCCGAGCGGCTGGAGCGGCAGGTTGAGTCGCGCGATCAGCGGCGACGAGGCCGGGGTGCCGATGACGATCGCGCCGTTGATGGGAGCGGTCGCACGCGGCGGCGTCCGGCCGAGCAATCCGCCGATCCCGCGTTCCAGCTCGGCGCGCGCCACGTCGAGCGTCGGAGAGTCTCCCTGCTGGAGAATCGCGGTCGCTGCGGGGCGGTAGCCGGCCGCCGCGGCCGGCTCCGCCGCATGGTAGCGAAGCCACAATTCATAGCCGTCCTCGGCCCGCGCGCCCTGGGGAAGGAGCAATGCGAAGGCGGCGAGGAGCAGGCCGAGTGCGGCGGACGGGCGCATGCTGATTCTCCCCATTTCGGCGGCTCGCCATTGACAAGGCGGCCCGCGCTCTTTCAAATGTGAGCGCTACCATAAATCGCTGCGGCGATGTCACAACAGGAAAAATGGCCGGTCTGGCGATGGTCGCGGGGAGGAGAAGGCAATGAGTCGGATCGCGTCGGCGCGCGTCATCGTCACCTCTCCGGGCCGCAATTTCGTGACGCTGAAGATCGAGACCGACGACGGGCTCACGGGGCTCGGCGATGCGACCCTCAATGGGCGCGAGCTCGCCGTCGCCTCCTATCTTTCCGACCATGTCATCCCCTGCCTGATCGGGCGCGACGCGCATCGTATCGAGGATCTCTGGCAATATCTCTATCGCGGTGCCTATTGGCGGCGCGGGCCGGTGACGATGACCGCGATCGCGGCGGTCGACATGGCGCTGTGGGACATCAAGGGGAAGGCGGCTGGCCTGCCGCTTTACCAGCTGCTCGGCGGCGCGAGCCGCGAGGGCTGCATGGTCTATGGCCATGCCAATGGCGCGACGATCGAGGAGACGATCGACAACGCGCTGCATTACAAGGAGCAGGGCTACCGGGCGATCCGGCTCCAGGCCGGGGTGCCCGGCCTCGCGACGACCTATGGCGTCTCCAAGGACCGTTATTTCTACGAGCCCGCCGACGCAGACCTGCCGACAGAGGCTGTCTGGTCGACCGAGAAATATCTGCGATCCGTGGCGCCGCTCTTCGAGAAGGCCCGCGACGCGCTCGGCTGGGACGTGCATCTGCTGCACGACGTCCATCATCGCCTGACCCCGATCGAGGCAGGCCGGCTCGGCCGGGACCTGGAGCCGTTCCGGCCCTTCTGGATGGAGGATCCGACTCCAGCGGAGAACCAGGAGGCGTTCCGGCTGATCCGTCAGCATACGACGACTCCGATCGCGGTCGGCGAAATCTTCAATTCGATCTGGGACGCGAAGGATCTCATCCAGAACCAGCTGATCGACTATATCCGCGCCACCGTGGTCCATGCCGGCGGACTCACGCATCTGAGGCGGATCGCCGCGCTTGCCGATCTCTATCAGGTCCGCACCGGCTGCCACGGCGCGACGGATCTCTCCCCGGTGACGATGGCCGCCGCGCTCCACTTCGGCCTTTCGATCCCCAATTTCGGCGTCCAGGAATATATGCGCCACACGGCGGAGACCGACGCCGTCTTCCCCCACGCCTACAGTTTTGCCGGCGGCCTGATGCACCCCGGCGACGCGCCGGGGCTCGGCATCGAGATCGATGAGGCGCTGGCCGCGAAACATCCCTACAAGCGGGCCTATCTTCCGGTGAACCGGCTCGAGGACGGTACGCTATGGAACTGGTGAGCCGTCCTTCCACCCGTGTCGGCCGCGTGCGCTGGATCATCTGCATCCTGCTCTTCGCCGCGGTCGTGCTGAGCTATATCGACCGGCTCGTCCTCAGCGTTCTCAAGCCCACGCTCCAGGCCGAATATGGCTGGAGCGAGACTGGCTATGGCGACGTCGTCTTCTGGTTCCAGGCGGCCTATGGGGTCGGCTTCCTCTTCTTCGGCCGGCTGATCGACAAGGTGGGCGCGAAGATCGGCTACCTGCTCGCGATGGGCGTGTGGACGGCGGCGCACATGGCCCATGCGCTTGTCACCAGCACGCTCGGCTTCACGCTGATGCGTATCCCGATGGCGCTCGGCGAATCCGGCACCTATCCGGCGGCGCTCGCCGCGGCCTCCGAATGGTTTCCGAAGAAGGAGCGGGCGCTCGCCATCGGCATCTTCAACGCCGGCGCCAATGTCGGCGCGGTGGTGACTCCGCTGATCGTCCCGGTGCTCGCGCTGGCGCTGAGCTGGCAGAGCGCCTTCATCGTCACCGGCCTGTTCAACGTCGTGTGGATCGCGCTCTGGGTGATCTACTATCGCCGTCCGCGCGAGCACCCCCGCGTCACGACGGAGGAGATCGCCCATATCGAATCCGATCCGCCGATCGTGCAGCGCGAGGTGCCGTGGCGGCGCCTGCTCGCGACGCGGCAGGCCTGGGCCTATATGGCCGGGCGGTTCCTGATCGATCCGGTCTGGTGGATGTTCCTGTTCTGGCTGCCGGATTTCCTGCATCGGCAATATGGCATCGATCTCAAGGGCTATGGGCCGCCGCTCGTCGCGGTCTACATCATCGCCGATATCGGCTCGATCCTCGGCGGCTGGGCCTCCTCGCGGATGCTCGCGCGCGGCGCCACCGCCAATCGCGCGAGAAAGCTCGCGATGCTCGGCTGCGCGATCGTCGTCATGCCCGTCGCCTTCGCGGCCCACGCCTCGTCCGCTCTCGTCGCGGTGCTGCTGATCGGCCTCGCCTGCGCCGGCCACCAGGGCTTTTCGGCGAACCTCTTCTCGATGCCGGCCGATCTCTATCCGCGCTGGGCGCAGGGTTCGATCGTCGGCCTCGGCGGCTTCGCCGGGGCGCTGGGCGGGATGCTGATGAGCAAATATGCCGGCTGGGTGCTGCAGACGGTCGGCAGCTACACGCCGATCTTCGTGATCTGCGGCGGCGCCTATCTGCTCGCGCTGCTGGTCGTCCACCTGATCAACCCGGGCTATGCGCCCGTCTCCAAGTTCGCGCTCGAGGAGGCGGCGGAATGAGCCGCCCGCTCGCCCTCCATCCGGATCGCCTGTTCCCGGCCGATCCCGCGACCCGCGCCATCGCGCGCGACCTTTACGAGCCGATCCGCGGCCTGCCGATCCTCAGCCCGCACGGTCATACCGATCCGGCCTGGTTCGCGACCGACGCGCCGTTCGCCGATCCATCGAGCCTGCTGATCGTGCCCGATCATTATGTCTTCCGGATGCTCTACAGCCAGGGCGTCCCGCTGGAGGCGCTCGGCGTCCCGACCGAGGACGGCTCGCCGGTCGAAGGGGATCCGCGCAGGATCTGGCGCAGCTTCGCCGCGCATTATCACCTGTTCCGGGGCACGCCCTCGCGGCTGTGGCTCGACTGGGTGTTCGCCGAGGTGTTCGGGATCGACGTGCGGCTCGAAGCCGACACCGCCGATCTTTACTACGAGACGATCGACGCCGCGCTGAAGCGGCCGGAATTCCGCCCCCGCGCGCTCTACGATCGATTCAACATCGAGGCGATCGCGACCACCGAGACCCCGCTCGATCCGCTCGACCATCATCGCGCGATCCGCGCGAGCGGCTGGCACGGCCGGGTCCTCACCGCCTATCGCCCGGACGCGGTCGTCGATCCCGACCATCCCGGCTTTGCGGCGAATCTGGCGAGGTTTGGCGAGGTTTCGGGTGAGGATGTGTCGACCTATGCGGGGTATCTGCGTGCGCATGAGAGGCGCCGCGCGTTCTTTCGCGAGGTCGGCGGGGCGACTTCGACCGATCACGGCCATCCCAGCGTCTTCACCGCCGATCTGCCGCGCGCCGACGCCGAGGCGCTCTACGCCAAGGTCCGGGCCGGCCGCGTATCGCCGCAGGAGGCCGAGCTGTTCCGCGGCCAGATGCTGACCGAAATGGCGCGCATGTCGATCGACGACGGGATGGTGATGCAGATCCATCCCGGCGTGGCGCGCAACCACAACCCCGCGGTCCTCGCGCGGTTCGGGCGGGACAAGGGCGCGGACATGCCGATCGCCGGCGAGTTCGTCCACGCGCTGAAGCCGCTGCTGGACCGCTTCGGCAACGAGTCGAGGCTGACGCTGATCCTGTTCACGCTCGACGAAGACAGCTATTCGCGCGAGCTGGCGCCGCTCGCCGGCCATTATCCGGCGCTCCGCCTCGGGCCGCCCTGGTGGTTCCATGACAGCCCGGAAGGGATGCGGCGTTTCCGCGAGCGCGTGACCGAGACGGCCGGGTTCTACAACACGGTCGGCTTCAACGACGACACGCGCGCCTTCCTGTCGATCCCGGCGCGGCACGATGTCGCGCGGCGGATCGACTGCGCCTGGCTCGCCCGGCTGGTCTCCGAGCATCGGATGGAGATGGACGAGGCGCACGAGATCGCCCGCGCGCTCGCTTATGATCTCGCCAAGGCGGCCTACCGATTGTGACCGCGCGGCTGAGCGAAGCGACGCTGGGCCGATTGCCGGCCTGGGTGGTGCGGCCGCGCCCGCGGGCGGCGCCGCGCGCCGTCCATATCGGCATCGGCGCCTTCCATCGCGCGCAGCTGGCTCCCCTGTTCGAGGATATGGACTGGGGCGTCATCGGCGCCTCGCTCCGCTCCACCACGGTGCGCGAGGCGATGGCGCCGCAGGATTTCCTCTACAGCCTCGTCATCGGCGAGAGCGTGCGGGTGATCGGCGCCGTCCGCGATGTCGTGCGCGCCGAGGGCCTCATCGAGGCGCTCGCCGCGCCGGCGACCGACATCGTCACGCTGACCGTCACCGAAAAGGGCTATCTCCCCGATCCGGGGCGCCGGGGCGCCGCCGATCTCGTCGCCGCCGCGCTGCGGCTTCGCAGGGAAAGGGGGCTGGCCCCCTTCACCGCGATCTCGTGCGACAACCTGCCGGGCAACGGCGGACGCCTGCGCGACGCCGTGCTCGCCGCCAGCGATCCCGAAACCGCCGACTGGATCGCGGCCAGGGGCGCCTTTCCGCAGACGATGGTGGATCGGATCGTGCCCGCGACCGAGGAGGCGGACATCGACGCGCTGGCCGCGCGCATCGGCCTGGTCGATCGCGCGATGGTGAAGGCCGAGACCTTCTGGCAGTGGGTGATCGAGGATCGCTTCGCCGGCGCGCGGCCCGATTTCGCCTCCGTCGGCGTCCGGATCGCGGCCGATATCGCGCCCTGGGAGACGGCGAAGCTTCGCCTGCTGAACGGGGCGCATAGCGCGATCGCCTATCTCGGCGGCCTGGCCGGTTTCGATTTCGTCCATGAGGTGATCGCCACGCCCGCTTATGCCCGCTTCATCGAGGCGCTGTGGGACGAATCGGCAGCGACGCTGGTGCCGCCGCCCGGGCTCGACATCGCCGCCTATCGCCGTGCGCTCATCGCCCGCTTCGCCAATCCGGGCCTCGCCCATCGCACCCGGCAGATCGCGATGGACGGATCGCAGAAACTGCCGCAGCGCCTGCTCGCGCCGATCGCCGATCGGCTGGCGCGCGGGCAGGGGATCGGGGCGCTGGCGCTCGCCGTCGCCGGCTGGATGCGCTGGCAGAGCGGACGGACCGATACGGGAGAGCGCTTCGCCGTCGACGATCCGCTGGCAGGCCCGATCGCCGCGCGGATCGCGGGGCTCGACGATCCGCGCAGCCAGGCCGAGGCTCTCGTCAAATTCGACGCGATCTTCCCGCCGGCGCTTGCCGCCGATCCCCGCTTCACCGATGCTGTCGCCGGCAAGCTCGCGCAGCTCGCCAGCCATGGCGCGCGCGCCACGATCGAGGAGTTCGCCCCATGAAGCTCAATCGCCGCGAAGCCATCGCCGCCGCTCTCGCGATGACCGCCGTCCCCGCCTTCGCGGCGGAGGCGGAGGCGACGCTCAATTCACTCGCGCGCGCCGGCGGGCGGCGCTTCGGATCGGCGATCGGCATCCGCAACGGATCGTTCGGCGATCCGCGCGACACCGAGGTGATCGCCCACGAATGCGGCCTGATCGTGCCGGAGAACGAGCTCAAATGGCAATGGACCCGGCCCACGCCGACCAGCTTCGATTTCCGGGGCGCGGACCGGATCGTCGCATTCGGCGAGGCGCATCATCTCGCGGTGCGCGGCCATACGCTCCTGTGGCACCATCCGGGCTGGTTTCCCGATTGGGTGGCGAGCTACGATTTCGGCGCCAGCCCGGCGGGCGAGGCCGCGCGCATGATCGGCGAGCATGTCACCACGATCTGCCGCCGCTACGGCACTCGAATCCACGGTTATGACGTCGTCAACGAGGCGGTGGACGCCGGGACCGGGACGCTTCGCGAGACCGCCTTCTCGCGCGCGATGGGCGGGGCGGAGCCGGTGCTCGATCTCGCCTTCCACAGCGCGCGCGAGGCGGCGCCGCACGCCCAGCTCGTCTATAACGATTATATGTCCTGGGCGCCCGACAGCGCGGCGCACCGCGCCGGCGTATTGCGGCTGCTCGAAGGCTTCAAACGGCGCGGCGTCCCGGTCGACGCGCTGGGCGTCCAATCGCATATCGGCAGCGGCAACAATCCCGGCGACCGGCCCGATTTTTCCACCCGCGACGAGGCCGCCTGGCGCGCGTTCCTCGATGAGGTGACGGGCATGGGCTATCAGCTGCTGATCACCGAATTCGACGTCCACGATCGCGGGCTCCCCTCGGACATCGCCTCGCGCGACCGCATCGTCGCCGATTTCGCGCGGACCTATCTCGATCTGATGCTGTCCTACCCGCAGCTCGGCGACGTCCTCGCCTGGGGGATGAGCGACCGCTATTCCTGGCTCCAGGGGCGGATCGCGCGCGAGGACGGCCTGCCCAAGCGCGGCTGCCCCTATGACGCAGAGTTCAGGCCCAAGCCGCTGCGCGCGGCGATCGCCGATGCGTTTCACGAGGCGCCGACGCGCCACGCATAGGCGCGATACCTAGCCGGCCGCGGCGGGCAGCTTCCAGGTATCGCGGACGACCGCGGCATAGCCGGACCTTCGCCGCCGCCTTTCCTTCGGGGCCGTCGGGGATCGCGAACGAAGGCGAGAACCGCGAGGATCGCGACGATCCCCGGCCCCTCGGCCTTCGTCGCGAACGGGATTGGCGAGGGTGCCGATGTTCGAAATCCCGACCTCGACGAGATCGCCGTCCTTCAGCCAGAGCGGCGGCACGCGTTTCGATCCGACTCCGCCGGGCGTTCCCGTGATGATCACGTCGCCCGGCACAAGCTCGGTGAAGGTCGAGCAATAGGCGATCAGCTCCGGGACCTTGAAGATCATGTCGGCGGTGCTCGCATCCTGCACCGTCTCGCCATTGACGCGCGTGCGGAGCCTCAGCGACGACAGGTCCCCCACCTCGTCCAGGCTGACCAGCCAGGGACCGAACGCGCCGGTCGACGGAAAATTCTTGCCTGGGGTGAACTGGCACGTGTGCGACTGCCAGTCGCGCACGCTGCCGTCATTATAGACGGAGACGCCGGCGACATGGGACAATGCGTCGCGCGCCGCGATCGCTCGGCCGGCCCGCCCGATCACCACCGCAAGCTCGCCTTCATAGTCGAGCTGCCGCGAGGCGCGCGGGCGGACGATCGGCTGGCCGTGGCCGACCTGCGTGTTGAAAAAGCGCGTGAAGACGGTGGGATAGGGCACTTCGGCCCGGCCCATTTCCGCGCGGTGCATCGCATAGTTGATCCCGATGCACAGGATCTTGTCGGGGCGTGGGATGACCGGAAGCCAGGCGATCCGGGCGAGCGGAATTCGCGGCGCATCGGCGGCCATGTCCGCGATCTCGCCGGGTGCGCCATGGGCGAGCGCGGCCTTGAGGTCCGCAAAGCGCGCGCCGAGATCGCGGACCGAATCCTCCTCGACGATGCCCCAGCTTTCGCGTCCCTGGGCGACGAACGACGCCAGTTTCATGCCTCGCGGCCTCCTGCGTCCGCGCGGCCGCCATGCCGTCGCCGATCGTTTCGCGCAAGCCGCCGCGCGGACGGGGCCGGCCTCAGTGGGTCGGGGGCGCCTCGCACTGGAAGCTGCTCGCCGCCTGGGTCGATCCGGTACCGCGATAGACGGCGCGCTGCGGGTGGGGGCAGAGCGGACGCTGCATGGCGATCCGGCCCGCCTCCTCGGTCGAGAATCTGGTCGCGACGATTCGGTCCGGCGCCTCGCCCCGCTCCGACCAGGCGATCAGCGCGGTGAAGAGATCATGCTGCGCGTCGTCTGACGGGGGCCGGGGCGGAATGCCGAGCGTGGTGTTGAACGCATCCGGCCCGGTGCCGCCGCCGCAGTGCATCATGCCGGGCGCGAGGAACAGGCGCGCGCTTTCGGACAGGCGGCTCATGCCGCCCATCTGCGCGGCCTGCCGATCGAAGAAGGCGACGCTCTGGCCCGGCGGGACGAGCGTGTCGGCGAGACCGTGAAAGACGATCAGCTTGCCGCCGCGCGCAGCGAAGGCCGCGAGGCTGCCGCGCGTCGCGTCGTTCACGACGGGGCCCAGCCGCGCATCGACCGTCGGCATGTCGCGATCGAAGTCGAAATTCCTCCAGTTCCAGTCGGCGCCGAACACCCATTTGAACAGGCCGCCGAAGGCCGGCTGGCCGTTGATCGGCGTCTCGAGGAAGGACCATCCGAACGTGTCGGGCATCTCGCTTCCCGGCAGCCAGCCGAAGAAGCGCCGCCGGCCCTGACGGTCGGTCGGTCCGGAATAGAAGGCGCGGGCGGTCGCGACCTCGCTTTCGGTCAGGCAGCCGTCGGTGGCGCCGTCGCGGCACTCGATGACCTGCGGATCGAAGCTGCAGCTCATCGGATCGGAGATGAAGCGGTCGCCCGCGAGCCCATGGCCCTGCCGCAGGCAGGTCGCAATCGCGGCCCGATTGAGCAGCTCCAGCTTCGCGGGGGACAGGAGCCGGCCGGTCTCGCGGTTCGCCGCCGCGAAGTCCCAGAGGACGGCCGCATGGCCCCAGGTCCGGTCGATCACCGGTGCACCGACGAGGATGCCGTCATAATCCTGCGGATAGTAGAGCGCCTCGATCAGCCCCATCTGGCCGCCGGTCGAGCAGCCGGTGTAGAAGGAGCGGCTGGCGTCCTCGCCGTAAAAGGCGCGGGTGATCGCCTTGCCGGTGACGGTCATCACATGGGTCGACAGGCGGCCCCAGTCGAGCCACTGGCGGGGGCGATCGACCAGGGCGTCGCCGTCGAGAGGCGAGGCCGGCACCGTCCCGCCGTCCGTCGTCGCGGTCGCGAAGCCACGCCGCAGCCCTTCGACCATCCCGGAATAGCCGAGCGCGAAGGTGCCGGCGAAACCGCCGCTGCCATTGCCGTGGAAGACGCCGCTCCACCGCTCGACGGGCAGCCACAGTTCGACGCCGACGTCCGAACCGGGCTCGGACCGCACATGGGCGACGACGCGACAGAAGCTCGGATAGCCCGGGACCTCACCTGCGACCGTGGACCGGGTGGCGCGCGCCGGCACCAGGGCGGCGCTGGCGATGGTCGTGTCGGGGAGCGCCAGCCGGGCGAGCGCGGCGCATCGGGCGGCGGCATCCGGTGCCGGCTGCTGCGCCTGCGCCAGGGCCGGAACCGTCCAGCCCGTCACGGCGGCGGCGAGAATGGCGAGACGGAGCTTGCGTTTCATGGTCCTCTCCAACGTTCTGGTCACTGTGTGTGCAACCCTGGTCATGGAATGGCCGGCGACGTCCGCCGGATCAGGCGTGCGAGCCACAGGTAGAGAAGGGCCGCGACAAGATAGACCGGCGCGAGCGCGTAATAGGCGGCCTGCAGCGCGTGGTCCCCGTAGATCGGGCGGAAGAAGTCGCTTGCCATGCCGACATAGGTGGGCCCGAAGCCAAGGCCGACGAAGTTCATCACGAGCAGCAGCAGCGCGCCGGAGATGACGCGGCGCCCGGGCGCCACCTCGCTCTGGACCAGGGTGACCGTGGCCGACAGGAAGAAGGAGTTGAGGAACAGCGGCACGGCGAGGAAGGCGAGCGCGACCGGCCAGGTCGGCGCCCAGGTGAAGCCGAGGAAGAAGGGCAATGCAAGGATCAGCGAGGCCGCGGGCACGGTCGCGTAGGCCGTCTTGCTGCGCCGGGCGAACCGATCGACGATGCGGCCCGAGGCATAGATGCCGCCGCCCATCCCGATCGCGATGACCAACGCATACCAGATTGCGACTTCCTCCAGCCTCATCCCCTTCTCGCGCATCAGGAACAGGACGGTGAAGTTGAGCACGCCGTAAGTGATGAAATTGCCCGCGCCGCTCGCCAGCGACGCCATCAGCAGGATCGGATCGCTGAAGAAGCGCGCGATGGCGCCGAAAAAGCCTTCCCTCGCCGCCTCGGGCGCGGCGGTCGCTGGGCGATCGTCGGTCTCGCCGCGTTTCGGCTCGCGCACGATCAGGTACACCGCGAGCGCCGTTACGACGCCGATCGCGCCGATCACGTAGAAGGGCAGGCGCCAGTCGAACGCAGCCGCCAGCGAGGCGCCGAAGGCCACGCCCAGCGCCGATCCGAGCGGTGGGCCGAGGTTGAAGATCGCCATTGCGGTCGTTCGCCGCTCGCGCGGGAAGCTGTCCGCGATGATCGCATAGGAGGGCGGAACGCCGCCCGCCTCTCCGACGCCCACCATCATGCGCGCGGCGGCCAGCTGGCCGTAGCTGCCCGCCATCCCGCAGGCGGCCGTCGCGCCGCTCCAGATCGCGCAGGCGGCCGAAAGGACCTTCACCCGGCTGGTGCGATCCGCCAGCCAGCCGATCGGAATCGCGATGAAGCAGTAGAAGAGCGCGAAATAGAAACCGGTCAGGAGGCCGAGCTGGCCGTCGCTGATGTCCAGCCCATCCTGGATGGGCTTGGCGAGGATCGAGATGAGCTGGCGATCGAGGAAGTTCAGCACATAGACGAAGCACAACATGGCAAGCGTGATCCGGGCGCCCGCCGCGGGTGCGCGGCCGCTGTGCGGTGCGGCGGCGCTCATGGGCGACACCGTTCGCGCGGTCCCTGGGCCCCGGCCATCGTCTCGTTCCTCTCCGTCCGGTCTCTTGTCATTTGTCGCCTGTCCAGCCCGGCCTTCCTCGCCCGCCGCCGAGGCCGGCGGCGACGCGCTGCTTGAGGAGGGCAGGCGGGCGGAAACGCTCGCCATAGGCATCGTGAAGGATTTCCTGCACCTGAAGGCATAGGTCCGATGTGACGATGTCCATCATCGCGAAGGGGCCGATCGGATGGCCGAGCCCGAGCCGGCACGCGGCATCCAGGTCGCCCGGCGTCGCCACGCCCTCCTCGACGAGCTTCACCGCCTCGATCAGCATGGCGTGAAGCATCCGGTTCACCGCGAAGCCCGCCACGTCCTTCACCCGCACCGGCTCCTTGCCGAGGCCGGCCAGCAGCGCCGTCACCTCTTCGGTCACGCCCGCATCGGTGAAGAAGGCGGGGATCACCTCGACCAGCTTCATGCGCGAGACCGGCGAGAAATAATGGGTGCCGAGGAAACGCGCACGCCGTTCGGCGGAGACGAAGGTCGCCAGCGTCGAGATGGGAAGCGTGGACGTGTTGGAGGCAAGGATGCAGCCCGGCTGGCATGCCTCGTCGAGCGCACGCAGCACGCCGGCCTTGGTCTCGAGGGATTCGTAGACGGCTTCGGTGACGATCGCGCAGTCGGCCATCTCGCCAAGGCTGCTCACCGGCGCGATCCGCGCCAGGGCGCCGCTTGCCGCTTGCGCCGTGTAGAATTGCCGCGACAAGCCTTTGTCCAGGATGGAGCGCAGCCGCTCGATCGCGCCCGCCAGCGCTGCGTCGCTGCGATCGTGGAGCAGGACCTCGTGCCCCGCGAGCGCGAAGACCAGAGCGATCTCCGACCCCATCAGGCCCGCGCCGACGACGCCGGCCTTCATGCCGTCGCTCCCGTGTCGCGACTGGCGCCAGCCTCTTCCTGCCAGCGCCGGGCCTGTTCGATGTACCAGGGCAGCAGTTCGGGCGTTGCGGTCGCGTCGACGCTGACCACCTTGGCGACCGGCCAGCCGGCGAAAAGCCGCTTGATCGGCAGTTCCTGCTTCTTGCCCGAAAGCGTGCGGGGAACGCCCGGCGCCGCAATCACCCGATCGGGCACGAAGCGCGGCGAGAGGCTGGTCCGGATCGCCGCCGCGATCGCCGCCTCCAGCTCTGCGTCGACATGCCGTCCCTCGGCGGGGACGACGAACAGGAGGAGGCGACTGTCACCTTCCTGACCCTCGACATCGACGATCATCGTGTCGGCGATCTGGGGGAGCCGTTCGATCGCGGCGTAGATTTCCGCTGTGCCCATGCGCACGCCGTGCCGGTTGATCGTCGCGTCGCTGCGGCCCGAGATCGTGCAGCTGCCGTCGCTCGCGATGGTCAGCCAGTCGCCATGCCGCCAGATGCCCGGCCATTCGCCGAAATAGGAGTCGCGGTAACGGCTGCCGTCCTCGTCGCCCCAGAAATAGAGCGGCATGCTCGGGAACGGGCGGGTGCAGACCAGTTCGCCCACTTCGCCGATGACCGGCTGGCCCCGTTCGTCCCATGACTCGATCGCGGCGCCGACGTGGCGGCATTGCAGCCGCCCCGGCGAGTCGGGAAGTTCGGGGTTGCCGGCCATGAAGGCGGCGGCGATTTCGGTCCCGCCGCTGACGTTGCACCACCAGATATCGGGCCGGCCGACCGCCGCGAACTGCGCGGTGCCCCAGCGCTGCACGTCGGGCGCGATCGGCGAGCCGGTCGTCCCCAGCGCACGAATGCGCTCCACCCCGGTGATGCGGGAAAGCTCGATCCCGGCCCTGCGGCAGCTCGCGTAGAAGGCCGCGCCTGCCCCGAACCAGGTGACGCCGGTGCGCGCGGCGAAGTCCCACAGCCGCGTCCAGTCGGGATTCGCCCTGGGGCCGCTCGGCGAGCCGTCGAACAGGCAGATGGTCGTGCCGCTGAGCAGGCCGCCGACCTGGATGTTCCACATCACCCAGCCGCTGGCGCTGTACCAGTGGAAGCGGTCGCCCCGGTTGTTGGGGGCGTAGCTCGGCCCGAGATCGAAATGGAACCGCCCCGCCGCGGTCGCGAGGATCACGCCGCCATGACCGTGGACGATCGCCTTGGGAAGGCCCGTGGTGCCGCTGGAATAGAGGATCCACAGCGGGTGATCGAAGGGCAGCCAGACGGGCTCGAACGCCTGGGTCGCCGCATCGTCGCGCGCGATCGCGGTCGCGAAGTCGTCGGCGCCGGCCACGCCCTGGCCGCAGCCGCTGGCGACCAGGAAGAGGGATTCGATGCTTGGGAGCTGGCGACAAATGTCGGCGACGGCGTTGCTTCGGTCGATCGCCTTGCCGGCATAACAGAGGCCGTCCACCGCGATCAGCGCCTTGGGGGCCGTCTGCCGCCAGCGGTCCAGGATGGCGTTGATTCCCATATCGGGCGAGCAGAGCGTCCAGATCGCGCCAAGGCTGGCGCAGGCGAGCAGGCCGATCACCGCCGCCGGGATGTTGGGAAGATAGGCGGCGACGCGGTCTCCCGGCCCGATCCCGCGCTCGCGAAGCGCGAGCGCGAGCGAAGTCGCCTGACGCCGCATTTCCCCCCAGCCGATCGTGACCAGCTCGCCGCCTTCGTTCGCGGCGACGATCGCCGGCTGGCCCGCCGCATCCGCCGCCGCCGCATGGCGGAAGACGTGGCGCGCATAGTTGACCTGCGCGCCCTCGAACCAGCGCGCGCCCGGCATCCGGTCTTCGGCGAGGGCCGCGGTGAAGGGCGTCGGGGATTCGATGCCGTCATAGTCCCAGATGCTGCGCCAGAAGCCCTCCAGATCCTCGACCGACCAGCGCCGCAGCGCCTCATAGGTCGCGAAGTCGCGGCCGTGCGTGTCCTTGAGCCAGTTCGAATAAAGACGGATCTGGGGGACCGGGGCAGGGGCTTCCACGCTGGTACTGACGGGCATCATCGAATGGCAAACCTCGGTCGTGGTCGACGCGTGATACAAGCGGGCGGCGATCCCCATCCGGGATGCCGCCCGCCTTGTCCCTAAAAGGCCGTTCGCAGGCTCATCGCCGCATAGCGGCCGATCGGATTGTAGGCGCCGCCGATACCATCGGTGCCGGGGAAGAATGGCGGCCTCGCATTGAACAGATCGTTGACCTGCACCCCGAGCTCCGGATTTCGCATGAACCCGAGGTCGGGCATGCGGACCGACAGACGCAGGTCCACCGTGGTATAGCCGCCGGATTTGTAGAGGGCGGTGCCGGTCGGCGTCGCATAGGGCGCGGTGACCCCCGCGCGATGGTTCACGAAGTTGACGAACGTCACCGGCCCCGCCGTGAAGCCCAACGTCGTGCGCAAGGTGGCGCGCGGGATGCCGGCCTCGAGCGAGTTGCTGACCGCCGAGGTCGGCGACAGCTGATTGCGATAGTGCAGGATATAATTGCCGGCGATCCCGCCGAAGATCGCGCCGAACCCGACGGTCCGCCGGTAGCGCAGGTCGAAGTCGATCCCGTTGGTCCTGCGGACGCCGAAATTGCCCTGCCGCAGATCGAGGATGTTGCCGATCGTCGGGATCGCCGAGAAAGTGTAGAAGAACGGCACCGTATTGGCGATCGCGTCGCTGAGCTGGGCCGCCGTCGGATCGCGGATGACGCGCGAGGCGAAGGTCGGATCGCTGAAGAGGAGCGCGCCAAGCCCGGACGGCGTTCCGATCACGTCGTCATATTTGATGTCGTAGAAGGTCAGGCTGGCGGTGAGATCCGGGGCGAAGCTCGGCCGCAGATCGACGCCGGCCGACCAGGTGCGCGCCGTTTCGGGCTTGAGGTCCCGATTGCCGCCGAACAGCAGGATGGTGTTGACCTGGTTCACGCCCCGCGCCGGATCGCGGGCGCCGAACGCGTCGACCAGCGCCGCCGCGGCATAATAGGAGCCGACCGTCGAGCCGAGATCGCGAAGGCCCGGGGCGCGGAACGAGCGCCCGTAGCTGCCGCGGAAGCTGACCCCCTCCACGGGTTCCCAGGTGACGCCGATCTTGGGATTCGTCGTCGAGCCGAAGTCGCTGTAATGATCGTATCGGCCGGACAGCGACAGGGTAAGGCTGCGCGCCATCGGCCCGGCATTGCCCGCGCCGAAGATCGGCACGAACAATTCGCCGTAGATCGACTCGACGTTACGATCGAGATCTTCGGGGAAGCCCACGCCGCCGCTCTGACCCCGCTGCATGTAGGTTTCGCGGCGATATTCGGCGCCCAACGCGATCTTGAGGTCGCCGCCGGGAAGCGCGGCCAGCGGCCCGTCGACCTTGACCGCGCCGATATAGATGCGCTGGCGATTGGTGAAATCCGTGGGATTGTCGAGGATCTGGGCGACGACCGCCGGGTTGGTCCCGGTGCCGAACGGGTCCAGCGCGGTGTCCAGGGTCGTGCCGGCCGCGGCGGCGGTCAGCGCCGTCGTGTTGATGCCCGGCTGGAAGGTGTCGTTGCGCGACCAGTTGAAGGTGCCGTAGACGCTTGCCCGGAAATCCCGCGGCAGATTGATGTCGACGCCGGCGGTCGAATCGCCGGTGCGCACCCGGAACGTCTGGTCGAAATGGTCGTCGCCGACCAGCCGGTCGGGGCGGAAGTCGAAATAGCCGAACAGCGATCCCGTCCCCGGCGGCGCGCGGAAGAACGGATTGGCCGCGGTGATCAGGACGAAGGTCTGGCCCGGCAGGGCGGCCTGCACGACATCGCGGCGATCCGAATAGAGGACGTCCGCCCACAGCGTGACCGCGCTCGACAAGGTCTGCCGCCCCGAGGCGAAAACGCTGTGCGTCCGGTTCTGCGGCAGGAGATCGATCGGCGCCCCCGCGTCGCAGGTGTTCACCCCGGGCTCCAGGCTGGGGGCGGCGTAGATCGTGCCGGCGAACAGGTTGACGTTTGCATCGGGGCACACGGTCGAGCGCGTGTCGAGACCGCCCACCGACCGGAAATCCTGCGAGCGATAGCGGCGATCCGCCCCGGTGATGTTGCTGTTTTCCTGATATTGATAGGCGAGGACGAACGAGCCGCTGCCCCAGTCATGGCCGAAGATCGCGCCCGCGCTGAACGCCTGATAATCGTCCGCGAAGCCGTAGCGAACATTCGCCTCAAGCCCCGATACGTGCCGGCGGGTGATGAAGTTGACCACGCCGGCGACGGCGTCCGATCCGTAGATCGCCGAAGCGCCGTCGGCGACGATCTCGACCCGCTCGATCGCCAGTTCGGGGATGAACGGGAAGTCCGGATTGGTCTGCTGCGTGCTGCCGGAGACCAGGCGGTGCCCGTTCATCAGCGGCAGAGTGGCGGCCGACGGCAGGCCGCGAAGGCCGGGCGCGAAGGAGCCGAGGCCGCCATTGCTGACCCGCGGGGCGGTGTTGAAGCTGTTGAGCTGCGGCACCGTGGCGAGCAGCTGCGGCGTGCTCGCCGCGCCGATCAGCCGCGCGTCCTCGCGCGTCACGCTGATCAGCCCCGATCCGGTCGGCGGGATGCCGCGGATGCTGGTGCCGGTGACGACGATCTCGGTATCCGGATCATCGGCGCTTTCGTCCGTCTGGGCGGGCGTGGCAGCGCTCTGGGCATTGGCGGCGGCCGGCAGGGCGAGCATCGCCATCGCAAGCGCGCAGCTGCACAGGGCCGCGCGACGTTTCGCGCGAATCGTTCCGGTCGTCATGGTCTTCATTCCCCTCCCTGACCTCATCTGGTCGCGGCGTTTCCGCTGCCGGGCTTTGCCGGCTTGATGCCTTGCTTATGGTCTGTCACAAGGCGTTGTAAGTGCATTGACGGACAGCGCTGTGTCCCTGGCGGACAGGCTTGGCGGAAGTTCGAGACCATGGCGACGGGCGTGAACGAGGCGGGCGAGGCGGCGATCCGCAACGCACGCGCCGGCTTTCCCTCGCTCAACCAGCGGACCTTCGCGCCGTTCAAGATCGCCACGGTGATCGACACGGTCGCCGCCCGCGGCATCACGGCGGAAACGGTGCTGGACCGGACCGGCCTCACGCTGGCGGAGGTGCGCGATCCGCACACGCTGACCTCGATCGGCCAGTATCTGACGGCGTGCGAGAACATCGTCGCCGCCGGCGCCGGATTCGCCGATGCGTTCGCGATCGGCTCGCGCCTGCACCTGTCGGCCTACGGCATGTACGGCTATGCGCTGATGTGCTCGCCGACCATGCGGGATTTCTTCGATTTCGCGGTTCGCTATCAGCCGCTCGCGACGCCGACGGTGCGGCTGGAATGGCGGGCGGAGGGCGATCTCGCGATCTGGCAGTTCCGCGAAATCTACCGAGACGTGATGAGCAGCGACGTGCGCACGTTCCTGGTGCGCCAGCAGATGAAGATGACCTTCACCCATATCCGCGACACCGCCGGCGCCGACAACCTGCCGGTCCGCGCGCTGTTCGCCATACCGCAGGATTCGCACGCGGAGGATGATGTGCGGGCGCTGTCCTGCCCCTGCCTTTACGACCAGGCGGCCAACGAACTCCATTACCCCATCGGCATCCTCGATCAGACTCCGGAACTGGGCAACCGGCTCACCCGGACGATGCTGGAGGAGACATGCGAGCGGCTGATCGGCCAGTCCCGCCTGTCGTCGGGCTGGTCGGGCGAGGTCTATCAGCTGCTGCTGAACGCCCCGAGCGAGTTCCCGCCGATGGCCGCCGTCGCGGCGCAGCTCGGCCTGCAGGAGCGGACGCTCCGGCGCCGCCTCGCCGCCGAGAATTCAAGCTATGCCGCGATCGTCGACGATGTCCGCCGCAAGCTGGCGATCGAATATCTCCAGACGACCCGCATGAGCGTCGACGACGTGGCGTGGAAGGTCGGCCTCAGCGACGCCGCGAACCTGCGCCGCGCCATCCGCAGGTGGACCGGCAAGACGATCACCGAGCTGCGCGCGAGCAAATAGGGCGTCGGGACCCGGCGAGCCGAAGAGCGCGGGCCCGACCGCGTCCGGCGACGCCATCGATCCGGTCACCGCGCGGGGAGCGGCACTTCGCTTCGGACCACCTGCGTTCAACAGCGCAGCCCGGATCGCCCCTCGCGGTCCAGCCGCTCGATGAATTCCGAGATCGCGCCGTAGATCCGGGACAGGTCCGCATCGTCGATGCAATAAGGGGGCATCACATAGAAGGTGTTGCCGAGCGGCCGGAGCAGCACGCCGCGCTCCCGGCAGAAGGCCATGGCGCGCGGCGCGATGTCCGCCAGATAATCGGAGTCGGCCGCGCCGACCTCGAACGCGGCGATCGTGCCGAGCCGTCGCGGACCGGCGATGGGCAGCGCGGCCGCGAGCCGGTCGAGCGCCTGCTGCTGGCGCTCTTCGAGTTCAGCGATCCGCGCCAGAACGGGCTCTTCGCGCCACACGGCAAGATTGGCGTTGGCCGCCGCGCAGGCGATCGGATTGGCGGTATAGCTTGAGGAATGGAAGAACATCCGGGCCCGATCCTGCGAGAGATGCGCCTCGAAAATCGCCTCGCTCGCCAGCGTCACCGCAAGCGGGACGGCGCCGCCGGTGAGGCCTTTCGACAGGCACAATATGTCCGGCACGACCGCTGCCTGTTGGCAGGCGAGCAGGGTTCCTGTCCGGCCCCATCCCGTCATCACCTCGTCGGCGATGAAGAGGACGCCGTAACGTCGGCAGATGGCGCACATTTCGGCGAGGATCGTCGGAGGATAGATCAACATGCCGCCGGCGCCGAGGATCAGCGGCTCGACGATGAAGGCGGCGGCTCCGGCACGACACTCTGCCTCGAGAGCATCCAGCGTTGCCTGCGTCGCGCCAACGGACGGGAAGGGCACCGTCGCGACGTCGAAGAGGAGCGGGGCGTAGGCGCGGTTGAAGACGCCGCGCGCGCCGACCGACATCGCACCGATCGTGTCGCCATGATAGCTGTGCTGCATGACGACGATCCGGTGTCTCGGGGTCTTTCCGTGCGCCCAGAAGCCGAGCGCCATCTTCAGCGCCACCTCGACGCTCGTCGAGCCGCTGTCGGAAAAGAAGACCCGGGTCAGCCCCGACGGCGCCAGTGCGACCAGCCCCTGCGCCAATGTCTCGGCCGGTTCGTGGGTCCATCCCGCGAAGATGATCTGGTCCAGTCGCCCGGCCTGCGCGGCGATCGCCGCCATGATCCGCGGATGGCAATGGCCGTGGGTCGTGACCCACCAGGACGAGATCGCGTCGATGATCCGTGCGCCGTCCTTCGTGTAGAGCGCCGCACCCTCCGCCCGTTCGACGGGCGGGATCGGCTCGCGAAGGCCGTGCTGGGTGAACGGATGCCAGACCGGCGAGGTCATGGGGTGAAATCCCGTGGATCGAAGTGCGCCGAGAAGGCGGCGGCGAGGCTTTCAGGGGTGAGCGGATCGAGGAGGGGGAGGCGGCCCAGCCGCTTCACGCGGCCGATCGCGGCGATCACCGCCTCGCTGTCCTCGTTGCCCGGTCCGATGAACGCGATGCCCAGAAGCGGCACGTCGCGCCGGCGCAATGCCTCGATCGAAAGGAGGCTGTGATTGATCGTCCCCAGCGTCGTTCGCGCGACGAGGACGACGGGCATCATCCAGCGCGCGAACAGATCGGCGAACAACAGGTCCCGGGTAATCGGCACCATCACGCCGCCCGCGCCTTCGACGACGAGCGGGCCGGGACAGTCGGGCAGAGCCAGCCGCGCGGGATCGATGGCGATCCCGTCGATCTGCGCCGCGCGGTGCGGGGAGCATGGCGTCGCGAGCCGATAGGCCTCGGGCAGGATCCGGGCGGATGGAAGCCCGGACAACATCGCCACGCGCTCGCGATCGCCGCCACCGTCGAGCCCCGCCTGGATCGGCTTCCAGTAATGGGCGCCGCGCGCCACGGCCAAGGCGGCGGCGAACACGGTCTTGCCGACGTCCGTGTCGGTGCCGGTGACGACGATCGTCCGGCTCATTCGGCGAGGCTTTCGAGCTCGGCGGCCAGAGCCTCCACGTCGGCCGCCTCGACGTTGAGCGTGATCGATATCCGAAGCCGCGACGTGCCGGCGGGCACGGTCGGCGGCCGGATCCCGCGCACATCGAAGCCGGCGGCCTGGAGCGACGCGGCGAGGCGCATCGTGCGGACATCGTCACCGAGGATGAGGGGCAGGATCTGCGTGCCGGTCCTCAGCGCGCCATATGGTTCGAGCCGGTCCGCGGCAAGCTGCGACAGGTCGCGCAGCCGTTGCCGGCGTCCGGGCTGGTCGGCAAGGACGCGCAGCGCGGCGCGCACGGCCGCGGCCATCAGCGGCGATGGCGCGGTCGAGAAGATGAAGCCCCGGCCCCGGTTGACCAGGAAGTCGCGCATGATTTGCGGCCCGCACAGCAATGCCCCTTCGCAGCCGAGCGCCTTGCCGCAGGTGTGCAACGTGATGATGTTCTCGCGACCGGCAAGGCCGGCGGTGAGGCCGCGCCCGCTCTCCCCGAAGACGCCCGTCGCGTGGGCCTCGTCGACCAGCAGGAAGGCCTCTTGCCGATCCGCGAGCGCGACGAGCTCGTCCAGGGGCGCCCGGTCGCCGTCCATGCTGTACAGGCTCTCGACCGCGATCCACGCCCGGCCAGTGCCGCCCTCCGCCCGCCACTGACGGATCGCATCCGCAAATGAATCGGGGTCGTTATGCGCGGCCGAGCGCACCTCCGCGCGGCCCAGCCGCAGGCCATCATGGGCGCTGGCGTGGATCAGGGCGTCGTGGACGACAAGGTCGCCGCGTTGCGGCAGGGTCGAAAGCAACGTGGCATTCGCCGCATAACCGCTGCTGAAATAAAGCGCGCTTTCGGCACCGAAGAAGCGGGCCGCCTCCGCCTCCAGCGCCTCATGCTCGTCGTGATTGCCGCGCAGGAGTCGCGAGCCGCCCGAGCCCAGCGGAACGCCGCGCGCGATCGCGTCGGCAAGCGCCGTCGTCAGCTCCGGAGCGCCGGCAAGGCCGAGATAGTCGTTCGACGCAAAATCCCGCCCCGCCCGCGGGATCAGGCGGCGCAGTCGCCCGCAATCGTCGAGCCGGGCAAGATCGTCGAATTGAGCAGCGAAGCGGCGCATGGCGGCGCCCTACACGGTTCACCACCGTCTCGCGAGATAGCTCGTCCCCTCTGCGCGCCATCGTCCGGGTCGTCCCGCTCAGGCCAGCTCCTTCAGCGGGACCGCGGGATCGGCGAGGGCCCGACTGGGGGCGGCGGCACCCTCGATCACCAGCTTGCGGCCCTGCACATAATCCTTTGCCGCGTTGACGCAGTCGAGTGCGACGACCTTGCCACCGCGAAGGTAGACGACGGAGAAGCTGCGATCCCCGGGGTCCCCTCGAACCACCGCCTCATCATGGCCAGCCGCGATGCCAACCGTCTGCAGCCTGAGATCATATTGATTCGACCAGAACCAGGGGACCGCCGCATAAGGCGCCGCCACACCGGCAATGTGCTTGGCCGCGACCGTCGCCTGATCGCTGGCGTTCTGGACCGATTCGAGCCGGATGCGCGCACCGGAGGCGAACCGGTTTTCATGGGCGGCGCAGTCGCCGACGGCATAGATGTCAGGCAGGCTCGTTCGACAATATTCGTCGACTTCGACACCGTTGCCGATCCTGGCACCGGCCTCGGCCAGTGGGGCGACCGATGGCGTGATGCCAATGCCCACGATGACCATGTCAGCCGGGATCTCGGTTCCATCGGCGAGCCTGACTCCCGTCGCCCGGGCGTCTCCGCTGATGGAGTCGACCTTCGCGCCGGTGCGTACGTCGACGCCGTGGCGGCGGTGTTCGGCTTCATAGAAGCGGGAGATGTCTTCGCCCGCGACGCGCGCAAGCACCCGATCCAGGGCCTCGAGCAAGACGACCTGCTTGCCGAGCTTGGCGAGCACCGCGGCCGCCTCGAGCCCGATATAGCCGCCGCCGATCACCACGGCGCGGCGCGCGCTCGGCAGTTCGGCCATCATCAAATCGACATCGGCGCGATTGCGCACGCTGTGGACTCCGGCCAAATCGTGGCCCGCGCAGGCCATCCGCCTCGGCGCCCCGCCGGCGGCCCAGATCAGCTTGCCATAGTTGAGCCGACGGCCGTCTTCGAGAGTCACGACATGGGCATCGGCGGCAACCGCCGCCGCTCGCTGCCCGAGCCGCAGGTCGATGTTCCGCTCGGCCCAGAAGCCGTGCGGCCGGATCAGGATCCGTTCGAACGGCTTTTCTCCAGCAAGATATTCCTTCGAAAGCGGCGGACGCTCGTAAGGCAGCTCCGGTTCCTCGCCGACAATGGCGATGCTGCCTTCGAACCCGTTCTGGCGAAGCGCGATCGCCGCAGCCGCGCCGGCATGACCCCCGCCGATGATCAGTACGTCGTAACGCTCCGGCATTCCAATCCCCATCGGTGGATGCTGCTGAACTCCAAAGCATCCCGCCTCATCAAAAGTAGAACGCGTTCGAATGCCTCGCCTGGAATGCGGACATTCAGGCGCGCTCGATAAGCGTGACGTTCGCGATGCCGCCGCCCTCGCACATCGTCTGCAGACCGTAGCGGCCGCCGCTCTTCGCGAGTGCGTGGATCAGGGTCGCCATCAGCTTGGTGCCGGAGGCGCCGAGCGGGTGGCCAAGGGCGATCGCCCCTCCATTGACGTTGAGCTTCGCTGGGTCCGCATCGAGATGCCTGAGCCAGGCGAGCGGGATCGGCGCGAAGGCCTCGTTCACCTCATAGAGATCGATGTCTCCGATGGACAGCCCCGCGCGCCGCAACGCCTTTTCGGTGGCGAAGAGCGGTTCCTCCAGCATGACCACAGGGTCGCCCGCGGTCACGGTCATGTTGACGATGCGAGCCCTGGCCGTCAGGCCATATCGCTTGAGGGCCGCTTCGGAGACGATCAAAGCGGCCGAGGCGCCGTCGCAGATCTGGCTCGCATTGGCGGCTGAGATCATCCCGCCCTCTTGCAGCAGCTTGACGGAGCCGATCCCCTCGATCGTCGCGTCATACCTTATGCCTTCGTCGCGCGTATGCAGCCTCTTGCCGTCCTCGGTCTCGATCTCGAGCGGCACGATCTCGTCGGCGAAGTCGCCCCGTTCGGTCGCCGCGGCGGCGCGCCGATGGCTCTCGAGCGCAAACATGTCGAGCACGTCGCGCGTGAATCCATGCTTGCGGGCCACCATCTCGGCGCCGGTGAACTGACTGAACTGCACGCCCGGGTAGCGGGCCTCCTGGCGTGGCGACTTGGGGGTGCCGAGGCCGGCCTTCTCGAACAGGGCCACTGGCGTGAACATGGGGACCCGCGTCATCGATTCCACGCCGGCGGCGATCACCACGTCCTGCGTTCCGGACATCACCGCCTGGGCGGCGAACTGGATCGCCTGCTGCGAGCTGCCGCACTGGCGATCGATCGTCACCGCCGGGACGCTTTCCGGCAGCTTCGAGGCAAGAACGGCGTTTCGCCCGACCTGAAAGCCCTGTTCGCCGCCCTGGCTCACGCAGCCCATGATGACATCGTCGATCCCCGCCGGGTCGACGCCGGTGCGATCGACGAGCGCGTCGAGCACCGCCGCGGCCATGTCCACAGGATGCCATCCGGACAGAGCGCCGCCCCGCCGCCCGCCGGCGGTTCGCACTGCGTCGACGATATAGGCTTGGGTCATCGTTGTTTTCCTTCGAACCTGGGGGTACGTTTGGCGACGAAGGCGGCGATGCCCTCCTGGCCTTCGGGACGGGCGCCCGCCGCGCCGATCGCCTTCGTCTCGTCCGCCATCTGCTCTTCATAAGATCGGAGCGAATTGTGCAACAATAAGGCGCGTGTCGCGGCGAAAGCGGCCGTCGGGCCGTGCGCCAGCGACCGGGCCATTGCATTCGTCTCCGAGTCGAGTTCACCGTCGCCGGTGATGCGCGTCACCAGACCGATCCGTTCCGCCTCGACAGCGCCGACGCGACGATTGGTGAGCAGTATTTCCTGCGATCGTCGCAGGCCGACCAATCTCGGCAGCTGCCAGGTAAGGCCGGCGTCCGGTGCCAGCCCGATGGCGGAATAACCAGCGGTGAACTGGGCGGTCTCGCTGGCAAGGACGATATCGCCGGCCATCGCCAGGCTGAAACCCGCGCCCGCCGCCGGCCCGTTCACCGCCACGAGCAGCGGCTTGTCCATCCTGGAGAAGCGGGAAACCGCCAGCGCCACCGTGCCCGCCAATTCGCGCAGCAAATCGGCGAGCTCGTCGCCGGTGGCGGTGGCGAAGAGCTTGACGTCACCGCCGACGCAGAAAAAGCGACCCGTGCCGGTCAGGACGACGCAGCGGATCGCCGCGTCGTCCGCGCAGGCCGCCGCTTTCTCGGCAAGCTCGTGCGCCAGCTCGAGATCGATCGCGTTGCCGGCCTCCGGGCGGTTCAACGTGAGCCGCGCGATCGGCCCATCCCGTTCGAGCCGAACGGAGTCGCTCATCCGATGCGTCTCCCGGTCCGCGCGGGAAAATCGCTCATTTCGTAATTTGACATGCGATATCCTTTTTATCGGGGCGGGCGACGATCATCGCCGTTATCGCGCTCCAGGGAAAGCCGATTCCGTCAGTCATGTACTAAAAAAAGCAACGCGTACGCTTTTCGTTGCAAGCCCTATGTGATCCGTGTATCACTTTTCACCGCGCGGAGAGCCAAAGGGCCCGAGCGCGAACTATTCCTGGCAGGGGAGGACCCAAGGTGAGTGGACGTATTTTCCGTGCGGTGATGTGCGCGACCACGGCGATGTGCGCGGCTTCGGCGGCCTTGGGCCAAGCAGCGGCACCGCAGCCTGTTACGCCCGCGGCACCGGACGAGGATTCGGGAAGCCAGGCCGCTTCCACGTCGACCGCGACATTGCCTTCGCCTGCGCCGGTTGCCGAGCAATCGTCCGGGGCGGATATCGTCGTCACCGGCAGCCGCATCGTGCGCAACGGCTATGATGCGCCGACTCCGGTCAGCGTCGTCACCCAGGACGAAATCCAGCAGGCGGCGCCGACCACGATCGCCGACTATGTAAATCAACTTCCGGCTCTCGGCGGGTCGCAAACGCCCCGTTCCTCGGCCTCGACCATCGGCGGCGGCCTCGCCGGCGCAAACCTGCTCAATCTACGCAATCTCGGGCCGAACCGCACGCTTGTCTTGCTCAACGGCCGCCGCGTCACGCCGTCGACGATCACCGGCGCGGTCGATGTGAACACGATTCCGCAGGCCCTGGTGCAGCGCGTCGACGTCGTGACCGGCGGCGCCGCGGCGACCTGGGGCTCGGATGCCGTCAGCGGTGTCGTCAACTTCATCCTCGATACGAATTTCACCGGCCTGCGCGGCCAGGTGCAGGCGGGTATCTCGACCTATGGCGATGCCGAGTCGATCACCGCCGATCTCAGCTGGGGGCGCTCCTTCGGCGGTGGTCGCGGCCATATCGTGGTCAGCGGCAACTTCTCCAGCTCCGGCGACGCCTATGTGCGCGAGCGGGGCTGGTACAGGAACGGGCAGTACAAATTCTTCCTGAATCCCGCCTACGCACCGGGCAACGGGCAGCCGCGCCAGCTGATCCTGCCCAATTCGACCGTGAACGCGACGCGCGAAGGCGTGATCATCTCCGGCCCGCTGCGCGGCATCGCCTTCGACGCGGCTGGCAATGTGGCCACCGACAACTTCCCCTTCGGTAACGTGGAAAGCGGCTTCGTCCAGTCGGGCGGCACGGCGAATTACGACATGACGCTCGACGTCCTGCAGACGTTGACGCCAATCACCCAGGGTTCGATCTTCGCCCACGCCAATTACGACATCACCGACGATGTGAGCTTTTTCGTCGAGGGCTCCTACGGGGATTCGCACACGCGGACCAATTCGGGCTATTTCTGGCGGGTCAATAACGAGCAAATCCAGATCGACAATGCCTTCCTGCCCCAGGAAGTGCGCGATCGGATGATCGACGCCGGGATCACGAGCTTCAATCTCTCCCACATCAATCCGGCGCTTGGCTGGCCGGAAGGCGTCAACGATCGCTCGCTGATCCGCGGTGCCGTCGGCCTGAACGGCTCGTTCGGCAATTGGCGGTGGAACATCTACTACCAATATGGTCAGTCGCGAGTCCGTAACCGGGGCGAGAACAACCTCATCCCGAGCCGGATTCTGAACGCCATCGATTCGGTGGAGGCTCCCGACGGATCGATCGTCTGCCGCTCGACGCTGACCAACCCGACCGACGGCTGCATCCCCTACAATCCGTTCGGCAACCGGCCGTTGACCGATGCGCAGCGTGCCTATTTCGCGGGCACGTCGGACGCGCGCATCCGACTCGATCAGCATGTCGTCGAAGCGAGCCTCCAGGGCGATCTCATCCAGCTCCCCGCTGGCCCGGTGACGCTCGCGGTCGGCGCCGATTACCGGCGCGACAGCGGCGGCGTGATCTCCTCCGATCCGATCGGGACGGCCGGCCTCTGGTATGTCGCGAACGTCATCCCATTTCGCGGCGCGATCAACGTCAAGGAAGGCTTCGGCGAGCTCGCCGTGCCGGTGCTTCGCGACAGCGCGATCGGTTCCCTCAACCTGAACGGCGCGGTGCGCTACACCGATTATTCGACCAGCGGCAGCGTCGCGACCTGGAAAATCGGTGGTTCGTGGGCGCCGGTCAGGGATGTCGAATTCCGAGTGACGCGCTCGCGGGACATCCGCGCGCCGAATCTCAGCGAACTGTTCTCGCAGGGAACGACGCTGGTCCAGTTCCTCACCGATCCGCTGCGCGGAAATGCAAGCAGCGCGGTGCTGCAGACGACCTCGGGCAATCCGAACCTGCAGCCGGAACGGGCCAATTCGTTGACGCTCGGCGCCGTGCTGCGGCCGCGCTTCCTGCCGGGCTTCTCCGCGTCGATCGACTATTACGATATCAAGATTTCCGATGCGATCGCGACCAATTCCTCGCAGGTGATCGTCAATCTCTGTTCGGCCGGCAATCAGCTCTTCTGCTCGGCGGTCACGCGCGACGCCAACAATGTGATCACCGCGGTGCAGGTGGTGCCGTTCAATGCGCGATCGGAAAATGCGCGCGGTATCGACTTCGAGCTCAGCTACCGGACACGCCTTGCCGGCGGCTCGTTCGATATTCGCGGCCTCGTCAACTATGTCGACCGCCTCGAGATCGTGAATCCGACCAACGTGGTCAGCCGGGCCGGAGAGGTCGGCAACAATCTCGGCGTCTCGCAAGGCGTGCCGCGGGTGCGCGCGCTCGTCACCGGGACCTGGAATTCGGATCCGGTGACGCTGCAGCTCAAGGGTCGCTTCATCGGCTCGGCGGCGATCGAGAAGGATTTCACCAGCGCCGATATCAATATCAACCATGTGCCGGCGATCTTCTACCTCGACGGGTTCGCATCCTATAATCTGGGGCTGTTCGGCGGACGGACGGAACTCTTCGTTGCGGTTGACAATATCCTCAACACCGCGCCGCCGGTCGACGTGTCGCAGGACACCCAGATCGCGCAGGCCTCCGGAACCAACCTGTTGATCTATGACGGCGTGGGCCGGATGTTCCGGGCGGGCGTGCGCTTCCAGTTCTGATGTTGAAGGTCATGGGACTCATCCGGCGGCGGCCCGATTTGCCGCTGGATGAGTTCCGCCTGCATTGGCGCACGATCCACCGCGGCCTGGCGCTGCGTCTGGCCGAAGCTGGATACATGCGCGGATATGTCCAGAACCATCGTCTCGACATAGCGGCGCCGGGGCTCCGCATCGTCGCCGACGGCGTGCCGGAGCTCTGGTTCGCCGATGCCGACGCGTTCGCCGGGATGCGTGGGAGCCCGGCGCTGCGCGAGGGGGCTTATCAGGACGAGCCGGCCTTCATGGACATTGCCGATTACCGCTCGCAGCTGCTCGACGATGAAACCGGAACGGGCGCCAGCCGCCGGGATTGCGTCGGATTGCTCAAGGCGATCCTGTTCCTGCGCGACGGGGAAGGCGGGATGCCGCTCGACGGCGCGGTCCGCCATGCGCGACAGGAGGCCCGCCGGCTCGACCTCCCGATCCGGCTGGCGGATTATGCCGCGGTCGAGACGAGCTGGTGGGCCGACCTGGACAGCTTCCGCCGCGCATGGAGCGCGCACGAGCGTGCGGTGGACGGCCTGATCGCCGAGGAGCGGGTCGTCTTCTGGCCGGGCGATCCGGCACCGCCGGCCGATTGGCGGCCGATCCCGCAAATCCGCGCCTAGAAATAGGATGCGTCGTCGGGCGCGCGGAGCCCGACCCGGGTGAACCGCGCGAAACGGCCTTCGGTCTCCATCGTCGAGGTCTCGGTCTCGTTCCAGTCCATGACATAGCGGCGATGTTCGATGCGCCAGCCCGCTTCGGTCCGGATCAGCCGATCGAGATATCGGCCGCCCACGACCATGCGAGTCCAGCCGGCCTCGGCCCGAAAGCGGTGGTATGCCGTGCAGACGGTCTCGGCGGTGGCGCGGTCGCCGTCGAGCGCCACCAGGCTGTTTGAAAGCGCATGTTGGGTGCGGTCCATGTCCAGCAGGCGATCCAGCAGCCCACGACTCCATTCGGCCGCGTCCACCTCGCCGGAGCCATAGTCCACGATCGCGCCGGGCGCCCAGACACCGATCAGCAGGTCCAGATCGCAGCGGTCCACGGCCCGCGCATAACGGACCAGCAGATCGGCAATCTCGTGACGGTCCGAGAGCTGTTCGAGCGTTGACATGGCATTCCCCTGCGTCAATAAAAGACAGGATATCCTGACGGTTATATCCTGGATTGAGCCGATCGCAATGGCGACGCAGACCGGAGAGGCGCTTATGACATCGATCGACCCGGTCTTCGCCGCGCTTGCGGATCGGATCGCGATCCAGGATTGCGTCGCGCGCTATATGCGCGGGCAGGACCGGCTCGATGCGGCGCTCCAGAAGGGCGCCTTTCATCCTGACGCCAAGGTCGATTACGGCTTTTTCGTCGGTTCCGCGGCCGAGTTCGTCGACTTCGCCCAGACCCTGCTCGCCCGGTACCACGCGACCTGGCACATGACCGGCCAGATGTTGATCGAAATCGACGGCGACCGAGCGACCGGCGAGATCTATTTTCATGCCTGGCACCGTCGGGACGGCGACGAGGGACCGCAGGACCTGCAGATCGCCGGCCGCTATCTCGACGTCTACGAGCGCCGCGACGGGCGCTGGGCCATCGTACATCGGCGCGAGGTGGTCGACTGGACACGCAGCGATCCGGCCGCCGACGACTGGTTCGATCGGACCCCCGCGGCGCTGCGCGGCGGCCGCAAGGGCAATGATCCAAGCGATATCATCGGAGAGTCCCATGGACCAATTTGAACTCGATCCCGGCGCGCACCGCTGTCCGGGGCCCAGCACGCGCGACATCATTCTCGCCGACGGGCAGGACGTGCCGGAGGCACTGGTCACGGAGGCGCCCAAATATCTGGGCTCCGACGACGTCTCTTACGAGCGATACTATAGCCGCGAGATCTTCGATCTCGAGATGAAGAAGCTGTGGCCGAAGGTCTGGCAATGGGCTTGCCGCGAGGAGGAACTACGCGAGCCGGGCGACTATGTGACCTATGAGGTCGGCCCCCATTCACTGATCGTCATGCGCGGCGAAGACAATCGGATCCGCGCCTTCTACAATGCCTGTCTCCACCGCGGCACCCAGCTGCGGCGGCCCGGCGACAGCGGCTGGACGCCGGACCTGCGCTGTCCCTTCCACGGCTGGACCTGGACGACCGAGGGCGCGCTGAAATCGATCCCCTGCCGCTGGGATTTTCCGCATGTCGAGGACGCGGCCTTCCGCCTGCCCGAAGCGAAGGTCGGCACCTGGGGCGGCTTCGTCTTCGTCAACATGGACGAGAACGCGCCCCCGCTGGAGGATTTTCTCGGAGTCATTCCCGATCACATGCGCGACGGTTGGGACATGCAGAAGCGCGCGGTCTACCTGCACGTCCAGAAAGAGCTCGACACCAACTGGAAGGCCGCCCAGGAAGCGTTCCTGGAAGCCTATCACGTCTACGAGACCCATTCGCAGAACCTGCCCTTCGCCGGGGACGCCAACGCCCAGTATGACGTCTTCGACGATCATGTGACGCGCTTCGTGCACACCCACGGCGTCCCGAGCCCTCATTATCCGCATGCCCAGACGGAGCAGGAGATCGCGGACAAGATGCACCTGCCGGCCGGCACCGTCGTGCCGGAGGGCCGCACCGCGCGCTCGGTGGCGGCCGAATGGCGGCGGACCAATCTGGGCGCGAAATGGGGCCTCGATCTCTCGGCCTATTCGGACAGTGAGATGCTCGATTCGATCGAATATCACCTGTTCCCGAACATGTGCATCTTCCCGGGTATCTCGCTGTCGATGGTCTATCGCTTCCGTCCGATCGGGATGGACCCGGGCCGGACCCTTTTCGACATTCTCTTCCTGCGCCCGCTGAAGGATGGCGAGGAGCATCCCGATCCGGTTGCGCCGGTGCGTATCGGGGCGGAGCAGAGCTATTGCGACGCGCCGGGGCTGGAGGGCTGGCTCGGCGCGACATTCGATCAGGACACCGACAATCTCGTCCGCCAGTATCGCGGCTTTCAATCCTCGAAGAAGCGCGGCGAGACGCTCGGCAACTATCAGGAATCGCGCATCCGGCACTTCCATCAGGTGCTGGACGCCTATCTCGCGCGCTAGCTCAGGGCCGCAGCACGACCTTTCCGAACTGGCTCCCCGTCTCGAGCCAGGCGTGCGCGGCGCCGGCCTGTTCGAGCGGGAAGCTCTTGTCCACGGGCAGGCGAATTCGGCCTTCGGTGAACCAGGGCCAGGCCTGCGCGGCGATGGCCGCCGTCAGCCGCGCCTTCTCGTCGGCCGGCCGCCCGCGCAGGGTCGATGCGGTCAACGTCAGCCGCTTGAACATGAGCTGCAGCAGATCGGTCTCGACAAGGTTGCCGCCGAGCGTCGCGATCTGAACGAGCCGCCCGTCCGGATTGAGCGCGTCGATGTTGCGGCGGAAATAGTCGCCGCCGATGATGTCCAGCACGACGTCGGCGCCGCCCGCTGCCCGCGTCGCGGCGGAGAAATCCTCGCTGGCGACGTCGATGGCGATGTCGGCGCCGAGGCTCAGCGCCTTTTCGGCCTTTTGCGCGCCGCGCGCGGTCGCGATCACCCGGGCGCCGGCGGCCTTCGCCATCAGGATCGCGGTCGTGCCGATGCCGCTGTTGCCGCCGTGGATGAGGGCCGTCTCGCCGGCCGTCAGCCGGCCCCGTTCGAAAAGGTTGGTGAAGACGGTGAAGACCGTCTCGGGCAGGCCGCCCGCTTCTTCCAGGCTCATCCGATCCGGCACCGGCAGCGCGTGGCGCGCATCGACCACCGCATATTCGGCATATCCGCCGCCGGGCAGCAACGCCGCGACGCGATCGCCCTCCCGCCACCGATCCACGTCCGCGCCGACCGCGGCGACAGTGCCGGCAACCTCCAGACCCATCACCTCGGACGCGCCCGGGGGAGGAGGATAATTCCCCTCGCGCTGGGCGATGTCGGGCCGGTTGACGCCCGCCGAGACGACCCGGATCAGGATTTCGTGCGCCTTCGGGGACGGTCGGTCGACCTCGGCGACGAACAGGTCATCCGCCGTCCCTTTTCCGCCACGAATCTGGACTGCACGCATCGTCAATCTCCTCTCAACGGTGCTTTGGCGGGGCTCGTTTCAAAAAACAATCAGGATTGTCTTTATTTTGGGCCGGTGCCATGATGCGGCTCGCGAAGGCATTTCCGTCCTGAGCTGTTTAGGAGACCTTGATGACCGACGATCCGAGGGTGCCGGACGTGCCTGAATCATCAGGCAAGGCGCCGACGGTGACCTGGGACAGCCTCGCATCGCTGGATAGTCGGCCAGTTCCCGATTTCCTGCTGGAAAATGCGCGGGTCGAGATGGACGACGCGCCGCTGGACGTCGAGCGTTACACCGATCCCGGCTTCTTTCGGGCGGAATGCGAGAAGATGTGGCCGAACGTTTGGCAGTTCGCCGCCCGTCAGGAGGAGATGCCGGAGCCGGGCGATTACGTTCTCTATGAAAATGCCGGCCGCTCCTATCTCGTCACCCGCCAGGCGGACGGGTCGGTCCGCGCCTTCCACAATGTCTGCCTCCACCGCGGCCGCAAGCTGCGGACCGAATCGGGCTGGGCCAGCAATTTCCAATGCCCCTATCACGGCTTCACCTGGGAAACGGACGGATCGCTGAAGCGGATTCCCTGCCAGTGGGATTTCAGCCATCTCGACGGACAGGATCTGTCGTTGCCCGAGGCCCAGGTCGGCCAGTGGGGCGGCTATATCTTCATCAAGGAGGCCGAGGGCGGGCCGACGCTGGAGGAGTTTCTCTCCCCCCTTCCGGAACATTTCGCGCGATGGCGGCACGAGGATGCCTATACGACCAGCTGGGTCGCGAAGGTCGTTCCCGCCAACTGGAAAGCCTGCGCGGAGGCGTTCATGGAGGCCTATCACGTCTCCACGACCCATCCGCAGATCATGGCCTTCACCGGCGATGTGAACTCCAAATACAATCTCTACGGCGACAATGTGAACCTTGCGATCACGCCCTTCGGCGTGCTCTCGCCAACGCTCGGGGACAGCGCCGACGAGCAGGAGATCATCGACAATTTCCTCAAATATAACGGCCGGGTGGTGACGCCGGGAACGACGATCGACGTGCCGGAGGGCAAGACCGCGCGGGCGACGATGGGCGATTTCAACCGCCGCCGCTTCGGCGAACTGTTCGGCCGCGACCTCGATCATGCGAGCGACGCCGAGGTGCAGGACGCCTTCACCTACAATGTCTTCCCGAATTTCTCGCCCTGGGGCGGCTTCCAGCCGACCGTGGTCTACCGCTGGCGCCCGTGGCACGATCATCGCCACACGTTGATGGAGGTGCGCCTGCTCGGCCGGCTCAAGCCCGGCGAGACGGCGCCGGTGCCGGCCATGACCTTTCTCGAACCGCATGAGAGCTTTGCCGACCATCTTGGCCAGCTCGGCGCGATCCTCGAGCAGGACATGCACAATCTGCCCCATGTCCAGACCGGCATGGAGGCTTCGAAGACCCGCAAGCTGCAGCTTGCCCACTATCAGGAGAGTCGAGTCCGTCACTTTCACCGGACGCTCGACAGCTACCTGGCACGTTAAGGCCGACAGCCGGCGACCCGGCGGGCAGGAGAGGAACGAGGATGGACGACGCGTTGCAGATATTGCTCGACAAGCAGGCCTGCGTGGAGCTGGTTTACCGCTTCGCGCGCGGTCTTGACCGCTGCGACGAGGCCATTGTGCGCTCGGTTTTCCATGCCGACGGCACCGACGACCACGGCCAGTTCAAGGGAACCGTCGACGAATTCGTCGCCTGGGTGTTTCCGGTGCTCGCAACGATGGAACGGACCCAGCACGTGATCGGCAATGTGCTCGTCGAAGTCGATGGCGATCGTGCCTGGGCGGAAAGCTATTTCGTCGCTTATCACGATCTCGTGAACGCGTATGGCGGATCGCTGCGCACCACGGTGGCCGGCCGCTATCTCGACCGCTTCGAGCGTCGCGGCGGCGAATGGCGAATCTCGCACCGAAAGTTCGTCTCCGACTGGAGCGCGTCCGATGCGCGCAGCGATATGTGGGACCGCGAGGCGCCCGGGCCCCGGATCTTCGGTCGGCGTGATCGCGACGATCCGCTCTATGCCGAAATGGCGCGCACGCAGAAGGTGACGGCATGAGGCTCGAAGGCAAGCGCGCGCTGGTCCTCGGCGCATCTTCTCCCGACGGAATGGGCGCGGCGGTGGCGCGGCGCTTCCTCGCCGAGGGCGCCAAGGTTGTGCTCGCCGGTCGGGATCCGGCCAAAGCGCAGGCAGTGGCGGCGGAACTCGATGTTCCCGTCGTCGCGCTCGACGTGACCGACGAAGCGTCGCTGAAGGCCGGCGTCGCGGCGGCGGTCGAGCATCTGGGCGGGCTCGACATCGCGATCAACCTGGCCGGCGCCACCGGCGCCGCCCTGATCGCCGACGAGACCTATGAAGGGCTGATGAAGCAGGCCAAGCTCCATTTCATCGGCACCACCTTGTTCATTCGCGATTGCGCCGCCGCGATGACATCGGGCGGTTCGATCATCACCATCTCGTCGCTCACCGTCGAGCTGACCGGCCCGCGCTTTGCCGCCTATGCCGGCAGCAAGGCCGCGGCGGACAAGGTCGTGCGCGTCGCGGCGGTCGAATATGGCGATCGCGGCATCCGGGTGAACTCGCTGGCGCCGGGCCTGACCCGCACCGCGATGACCGAGGCCTATTTCAACAATCCGCCGGTGCGCGAGGCGTTCGAGCGGGAGACGCCGACGGGGCGTCTCGGCACGGTCGAGGACGTGGCGGCGGCGGCGGTCTGGCTGGCCAGCGACGAGTGCAATGCGACCGGCGATCTCATCCGGGTCAGCGGCGGCATGCACTTGCGGCGCTTGCCGACACCCCGCGATATCGCGGGCTGAACGAACGCACTTTGGAGAGGCCAATGGGCAAGATCGAACAGAAACCACAATCCGGGCGGCCGATCGGCATCGACCTTACCAAGGCGCCGGAGCCGGAGCTCAGCAACAAGGCGATCACGCCGGAGCGTTATTGGGACCGCGACTTCTGGAAGCGTGAGTGGGAGACGGTCTGGACGCGCACCTGGCAGGTCGCGGCGATGGTCAACCAGTTCAACAAGCCCGGGGACTTCGTGACGCTCGAATTCGGCACCGAAGTGATCCTTGCCGTGATGGGTGACGATTCGGAAATCCGCTGCTTCTACAATGTGTGCCAGCATCGCGGCATGATGCTGGTGACCGCCGAGACCGGAAACATGCGGCGGCTCACCTGCCCCTACCATGCCTGGTCCTACGACCTGCGCGGCAATATCAAGACGATCCCGGACGAGCCGGACTTCGCGCCGGAACTCGCCTGCCGCACCAAGAATCTCGTCCCGATCCGCACCGAATGCTGGGGCGGCTTCGTCTGGTTCAACATGGACGACGAGGCCATGCCGCTGCGCGAGTTCCTCGCGCCGGTGGCCGACCATCTCGACGCTTATCCGATGGAGAAAATGGTCCGCACCACCTGGGTCACGATCGAGGGCGATTTCAACTGGAAGCTGGTGCAGGACAATTTCAACGAATCCTATCACGTCTTCCATGCCCATCCGCAGCTCAAATATGTCGCGGAATTCTCCTATCTCTACTCCCAGTTCGATCTCTATCCGAGCGGCCACGCCCGGATGCTGATGGCTGGCGGAGCGCCGAGCCGCACGGTGCGTGGCGGCGAGCCGGAAATCATCCGCCAGATGGGGGAGCATATCCGCTTCTGGGGCCTCGATCCGGACGACTTCGCGGGCCGGATGCACGATCTTCGCGAGGCTCTGCAGCGGCAGAAGCGCAAGCTTGGCGCCGAGAAGGGCTATGACTTCTCCAGCTATGACGACGTCATGCTGACCGACAACTGGCACTACACCTTGTTCCCGAACCTGTCGTTCAGCATGAAGCCCGACGGCAACATCTGGCTGCGCGCGCGGCCGCATCCGACCGATCCGGAAAAGTGTTTCTTCGACATGTGGTATCTCAACCTCTTCCCGGAGGGGCAGACGACTTATTACTCCCCGACGATGCGGGATTGGGTCAGCATGGAGACTCCGGCGCCGCACCAGACCGGCAAGGCGGGCGAATATACGATGGGCCCCACCATCGATCAGGACCTCGCCTTGTGGAGCGCGCAGCAGAAGGCGCTGCATTCGCGCGGCTACAAGCGCGAAGTGCTGGCCGGGCAGGAATCGAGGGTGCGCTACTTCCACGACAATCTGGATCGATGGATGGCGCGCGGGTGACGCTCGTGCGCGCGGACCTAGATGTCGAGATCGGTGCCGTCAGGCCAGTCCAGCGCGCCATCGCGGACCTGGACGAGCGCATGGGAGAGGAAGGCGAGCAGGGACTTTTCCATCGCCGGGTCTTCCCAGATGTCGCGGTTCAGCACCATGCCGCTCATCACCGACTGGACGAGCCGGCGCGAGCGCGACAACAGCTCCGGGTCGCTCGCCCATTCCGGGAAGACGCGCGCCAGTTCGTCGCGCCAGACCCGGTCGTGACGGCGCGCCTTGGGAATGAAGGTCGCCTTCAGTTCGGCGTCGGTGCGCGCCGCGACGGTCAGCTCCAGATAGGCGCTATATTCGCGCGAAAGATAGAGTCTCCAGTCGATCAGGATGCCGACATTGCGCCGCGTGCGCTCGACTTCCGACAGTTCGCGCACCGCGCGGACGAACTCCTCCATATGCCGATAGAAGGCGTAATCGGTGACCGATTCGATCAGTTCCTGCTTGGTGGCATAGTGATGCAGCATCGCGCCCCGCGACACCTTCGCGACCTTGGCGATCAGTTGCGTCGTCGTGCGCGCATAGCCGTGGCTCGCGAGGCAGTCGACCGCGGCGTCCAGAATGGTGATCCGCGTTTCCGCGCTCTTGCGCTGCTGCAGCCCCGCTTCCGGCGGCGCCATGCCGGCCGGCTCCAGCTCGGCCAGTTTCGATCCAGTGTGCGGCGTCATTGTGACAGTCGTATCGTCACCGCGGCTAATAGCAAGCTGTCTTGCTTGAAACCGTACGGTGCGGCCGGCGGGGAGGTGGGCCATCTTGCGCATTGATTGCGTCCTGGTCGCCGGCGGCAAATGGCATGACATCGATTTCGCGCGTCTCGAGCTGCTGAAACTGCTCGCCGAGGACGATCGCGTCCGCGTCCGCGTCTTCGAGGATTACGAGTCGATCGACGCGATCGAGGCGGCGGGGATGCTGGTCAGCTACACGTGCGACGTGACCCCCTCGCTCGATGTCCAGGAGCGGCTGCGCGCCTGGGTCGGACGCGGTCGGCGCTGGCTTGCGCTGCACGGCTGCAACTCGGTGCTGCGCTTCCTGGACAACGGCAAGGTCGATGCGCCGGACTGGGCGCCGCACTTCATGGAGACGCTCGGCACCGCCTTCGTCGCCCATCCGCCGGTCGGGCCGTTCCGGGTCGAGGTGACGGCGCCGGACCATCCTCTCGTCGCGGGCATCGCTCCGTTCGATCTGGAGGATGACGAGCTCTACCTCTCTCGGCAGACCGCCGAGATTGAAACGCTGCTGCACGTCGATTTCGCCGGCGACGCGCCGGCCTTCGTCGAGGATCGGTGGGAGCAGGGACGTCATCCGCTCATGTATCTGCGCCGGATCGGCGAGGGCGCCGTGCTCTACAACGCGCTCGGCCACTGCCGCGGCCACCTCGACATGCAGCCCAAGCTCGACCGGTTTCCGACCGTCCAGCGCGGCGCCTGGCGGACGCAGGAATATTATGAGCTGCTGCGGCGGGGCCTCGCCTGGGTGAAAGACCCTCTGCTCAGTTGACCTTGCGTTCGCGTCCTTCCCAGAAGGGCGCGCGCAACTCGCGGCGCAGGACCTTGCCGGTCGGGCCGCGCGGCAGCTTCTCGATCAGATCGATGCTCTTGGGCAATTTGTAGCCTGCGATGCGCTTGCGGGCCCAGGCGATCATCTCGGCGGTGTCGGGGGCGCGGCCCGGCTTCGGCGCCACGATCGCCTTCACCTCCTCGCCCCAGGTGTCGGAAGGGACGCCGATCACCGCCACCTCGGCGACATCGGGATGCTCGAAAAGGACCGCCTCGACTTCGGCCGGATAGACGTTTTCGCCGCCGGACACGATCATGTCCTTCACCCGGTCCTGGATGAAGAGATAGCCGTCCGCGTCGAGATAGCCGGCGTCGCCGGTCCGGAACCAGCCGTCGGGCGACAGAACATCGGCGGTGGCCTCCGGCTGCCGCCAGTAGCCGGCCATGACGAGCGGCGCGCGCACGGCGACCTCGCCCGTCTCGCCGGCGGGAAGTATGGCGCCGTCCTGGCCCTGAATGCGAATCTCGATCCCCGGCATCATCGGCCGTCCGGCCGAGGTCATTCGCGGATTGCCGTCCGGATCGTGATCGTCCGGAGTCAGCGCGCAGATCGTGCCGGAGGTTTCCGTCATGCCATACATCTGGACGAAGCCGCAGCGGAACACGTCCATCGCCTCGCGCAGCAAGGCCAGCGGGATCGGGGACGCGCCGTAGAGGATGGTCCGGATGCGGCTATAGTCCACCTTGCGGGCGCGCGGATGGCGCACCAGCATCTGCAGCGCCGACGGCACCACGAAAATCTTGCTCAGCCGCTCATGCTCGACGAAGTCGAGGATCCGGCCGGCGTCGAATTCGCTGTCGACCAGCCCCGTCGCGCCGGCGGCCAGTGTCTGGATGCCGAAGCCCGTGCCGCCGATGTGGAAGACCGGCATCACGATCAGGCTCACATCGTCGTCGGTGAAGCGGTTCCAGGCCGGCTGTTCCTCGCTTGGCAGCGCGCGATAGACAAGGAGATTGCGGTGCGTCAGCATCGCGCCCTTGGGCCGCCCGGTCGTACCCGAAGTATAAAGCTGCACCGCGACGTCGGAATCGGCGACGCTGGTCGACGGATCGCTCCCGGACTGGCTGTCCCGCCACGCAGGAACGTCACCCGCCTTGACGAGCAACGGGGTCGCGTCGGCGCGCGAGGCGCCATATCGCTCGGCGAATCCGTCGCCCGCCACCAGCCAGCGGATCGCGGCGTCGCGAACGATCCAGTCGATTTCGGCGTCGGCGAGGCGCCAGTTCAGCGGCACCATGACGATCCCGGCCTTGGCCGCGCCGAAGAGCAGTTCGTAATAGAGCGGATCGTTCTTGCCGAGATAGCCGATCCGGTCGCCCGGCGCGTAGCCGCGCGCGATCAGCCCGTTGGCGATGCGGCTCGCGCGGCTGTCAAGCTCGCCATAGCTCAGATCGACGCCGTTGAAGCGCAGCGCCGTCTTGTCCGCATACAGGCTCGCCTGCGCGCGAATCAGCGCGCCGAGCGTCGGCTCGTTGCTCATGCCGTCAGCCGCTCGGGCGCTTCGATCAGCTCGATCAGTCCTGCGAGGAAACGCGCGCCGGTTGCCCCGTCGATCGCGCGGTGATCGCACGAGAGGGAAAGGTGAAGACAGGTCGCGAAGGCGAGGGCATGGTCGATCTCGACCGGCTGGCGCTTCGCCGTCCCGACCGCCAGGATCGCGCCCTGCGGCGGATTGATGATCGCATCGAATTGCTCGATGCCGAACATGCCGAGGTTGGAGATCGAAAAGCTCCCGCCCTGGAATTCGTCGGCGCCGAGTTTGCTGGCGCGGGCGCGGGCGGCCAGATCCTTCATCTCCGCCGAGATGGCGGCAACGGACTTGCCGTCCGCCGCGCGCACGATCGGCGTGATCAGCCCTTTGCCGGTCGCCACGGCGACGGCGATGTCGGCTTGGCCAAAACGATGGATTTCGTCCTCATGGACCTGGATATTGACGTCCGGATGATCGCGCAAAGCGAGCGCGACGGCGCGGATCAGGTAGTCGTTGACGGACGGCGCCGAACCGGTGGCCTGACGCGCGCGCTCGCGCAGCGCCAGAAGCGCATCGACCCGTGCGGTGCCGCGCAGGTAGAAATGCGGGACGGTGCTCTTGGAAAGGCCGAGCTGGCGGGCGATCGCCTTTCGCATCGCCGACATCCTGACGACCTCGACACCGCCGGCCGCAGCGGGAGCCGGGGCCGATGTCGCGGAAATGCGCGCGATGACGTCCGCTTTGCAGATCCTGCCGCGCTTGCCGGTGCCGGTCACGCCGGCGAGGTCAACGCCATGCTGAACCGCCAGCCGCTTGGCGAGCGGCGACGCATAGATGGAATCGAGGCCGGCGGTGGTCGGCGCGATCGAGACGGGCGCGGCGGGCGGCATCCGCGCGGCGGGGCGCCCGGCCTGGACAACATCCTGATAGGTGATGCGCCCGTTCCGGCCGGAGCCGGCCAGGGCCGCGACGTCGATCCCCTCGCTTTCGGCGAATTGACGCGCCGCGGGACTGATCGGAAGGTTTTCGGGAATGGCGGCGGGAGCCGTTGCCGGCTGCGCCGTGCTTGTTGCGGCCGCAGGCGCGGGGGCGGCGCTCCCCGCAGCCGCGCCACCGGGGCGATAGCCGGCGACGAAGGCGTCGAGCGCGGCCGGATCGGCCTGCGCGCCTGGATCGGCGAAGACGGCCAGCAGGGCGCCAACCGGGCGCGTCTCGCCGGCCGGCACCACGATCCGCGCCAGCCGGGCCGGAAACTCGGCCTCATATTCGTTGGTGATCTTGTCGGTCTCGATCAAGGTCACGAGCTCGCCTTTTGCGAAATCGGCCCCTTCGGCCACCAGCCATTCGGCGATGGTCCCTTGCTCCATCTCGATGCCCCATTTGGGCATGGTGAAGGCGCGCAGGCCCGTCATCGCGGCGCATTCCCGCGATAGGCGAGCACTTCCATGACCGCCGTCTCGACGCTGTCGGCGTTGGGAAGATAAGCGCGCTCGAGCTCGACTGCGAAAGGCACCGGCGTGTGGGGCGGCGTCACCATCCGGGGCGGGGCGCGCAGCGCGGCGAAAGCCTGTCCGGCAACCAGCCCGACCACGTCCGCGGCGAGCCCGCAGCGCGGCGGATTCTCGTCGAGGACGACCAGGCGTCCGGTCAGCTCTACCGAATCGAGGATCGCCTCCTCGTCGATCGGGCTGGTGGTGCGAAGATCGAGCACGTCGCAGCCGATGCCCTGCTGCGCGAGCCGGTCGGCGGCCTCGGCCGCCACCGCGACGAGCTGACCGCACGTCACGATCGTCACGTCGGATCCCTCGCGCACGGTCCGGGCATGACCGAACGGGATCAGATATTCCTCCTCGCTCACCTCCTCGCGCGCGGCGTAGAGCGCCTTGGGCTCGAAGAAGAGCACCGGATCATCGTCGCGGATCGCAGTGGTGAGCAGGCCCCTGGCTTCGGCCGGGCTCGACGGGATGACGATCTTGAGGCCGGGGATGGCGGTCATCATCGCATAGGCCGCCTGGCTGTGCTGCGGCCCGGCATTGCGGCCGGCGCCGTAGGCGATGCGAATGACCGCCGGGCATTTGGTCTTGCCGCCGAACATGTAGCGGAACTTCGCCATCTGGTTCCAGATCTGGTCGAGGCAGACGCCGATGAAGTCGGCGAACATCAGCTCCGCGACCGGCCGCTTGCCGGCGAGCGCGGCGCCCGCGGCCGCGCCGATGATCGCGGATTCCGAGATCGGCGTGTCGATGACGCGCCCGGCACCGAACTTGTCGTAGAGCCCGACCGAGGTCTTCCAGATGCCGCCGATCGCCTCCGGGCCGCCGGCCGTCCCCATGCCGCCGACGAGATCCTCGCCGAGCACGATGACGTTCGGGTCGCGCTCCATTTCCTGATGCAGCGTGAGGTTGATCGCCTCGCGCAACTGCATGACCGCCATTGTCGCGTCCTCTAATAGCTGATGTAGACGTCTTCGAGGACGTCGGCGGCCGTCGGGCGTGGCGCGGCGCGCGCCTCTTCCACGGCCGTGTCGATGAGCTGCAGCACTTCGGAATCGACCGCATCGATATCAGCGGCTTCGATCAGCTTGGCCCCGGTCACCCGGTCCCGAAACGCCTTCAGGCAGTCGCGCTCGGCGCGGAGCCGATCGAGCTCGCCCGGCCCGCGATAGCGTTGCGGGTCGCCCTCGAAATGGCCGAAGAAGCGTTCGGTATCGAGCTCGACCGCGGCCGGGCCGTGGCCGGCGCGAACATAGTCCATCACCTCGCGCATCACTTCGTACACGTCGAAGAAGTCGCAGCCATTGCCGCGCCACACCTTCATCCCGAACGCTTCCGCGCGGCTGGCGATGTCGCCTGACGTGCCGACCGCATAGTCGACGCCGGTATGCTCGGAATAATGGTTGTTCTCGAACAGGAAGATGCACGGCACCTTGAGGACGCAGGCGAGGTTCATCGCCTCGAACGTCGTTCCCTGGTTGCAGGCGCCGTCGCCGGAGAAGGCGATCGACACCCGGCCCTGGCCGTCGAGCTTCGCGGAGATGGCCGCGCCGACCGCGATCGGCGCACCGGCGCCGACGATGCCGTTGGCGCCGAGCATTCCCTTCTCGACATCGGCGATGTGCATCGAGCCGCCCTTGCCTTTGCACAGCCCCTCGGCGCTGCCGTAAATCTCGCGCATCATCCCCTTCACGTCGCAGCCCTTCGCGATGCAATGGCCGTGGCCGCGATGGGTCGAGATGATGAAGTCGCCGTCCGTCAGATGTTCGCAGACGCCAACCGCGACCGCTTCCTGGCCGGAATAGAGATGGGTGAAGCCGGCGATCTCGCCCTTCTGGATCTCGACGTGCAGGCGCTCCTCGAACTCGCGGATCACCTTCATCTGCCGATAGGCGTTGAGCATCTGCTCACGGCTGAGCTGCATCGGACTTCTCCGCTGGCGGAAACCTGAACCCGGTCACGCTATCGCATGGCCGGAAGGGGGACAATATAAAAGTATAACGCGCACTAAAACTGGACGCGGCGGGTCATCGCCCCATCGATCACGAGGTTCGTCCCGCTGACGAAGCCGGCGACCGGGCTCGCCAGGAACGCGATCGCCGCGGCCACTTCCTGGGGGTTGCCGAGGCGGCCGGCCGGCACCTTGGCGACCGTCGCGTCGTAAAATTCGCGACGCCCCTGCCTGATCTTGTCCCACGCGCCGCCTTCGATGAATATCGGACCGGGCGACACGGTGTTCACCCTGATGCCCTGCGGCGCGAGCTTCTGAGCCAGCGCGCCGGCATGATGGGTGATCGCCGCCTTCATCGCGGCATAAGGCTGGGGCCCGAAGCTGGGCTCGATCGCGACATTGGTCGCGACGACGACGATCGCGGCGGCGTCCGACTTTTCGAGATGGGGCAGGGCGGCGTCGATGCCGCGCCAGGTGCCCATCACGTCCAGTTCGAAGGCGTTCCTCCAGCTTTCCTCCGACGCCGGCGGGCCGCCAGCGGAGGCGAAGGAGATGAAGATGTCGCAGCCGCCCAGCGCGGCCGCCGCCTCGTTCACCCAGTCACGGTAAGCCGTGGGATCGGCAAGGTCGACGCTGGCGCCGTGCACCGCGTGGCCGTGGCGCCGGAGCGAGGTGATCGTCTCGTCGATCGACGCCTGGTCGCGCGCGCAGAAGGCGATGTCGACGCCTTCGGCGGCGAATTGCTCGGCGGTGTGGCGGCCGATGCCCTTGCTGGCGCCCGCGAGGATCGCCTTCTTGCCGGTCAGTTTCAGGTCCACAGATCATTCTCCCGTCGGGCGATCAGGCCGCCTCTGGCTTCCATGAAGGTGAGTGTCTCGGTCTCGACATAGGTATCGAGCAGGACGCGGATCTCGGGATAGTCGGGCTGTTCCCGGAACGCCGCATAGGTCGCGGCGAAATCGGCATAATCGTCCATTTCCCACAGATCGACGATCGTGTTGAGCCGTCCCGTACGCTGGACGAAGCAGCCGACGAGGCGCCAGCGCCCTTTTGTCTCCATGATCGGGAAGATGCGCGTTTCGAGCAACTCCAGCATCGCCTCGAGATGGCCCGGGTTGATCGCGATCTCGGCCTTGAGGAAGATCATCGGCTCAGTTGCGCCCGGCCATCAGGCGATTGAGGTTGCGATGCCAGTGCTGCAGCGCGATCTCGTTCCGGCCCAAAACGGTGCGGAAGCCCGGCGGCGCCCAGCGCAGATTGGCCTGCCCGTCGCGGGAGACCGAATAATCCTCTTCCGTGATCACCTTCTGGATGAAATCGTGCATGTCCGCCCACTTGCCGACGTCCACCTCGGTCCCCGAATGGGCCGGCTGGTAGGTCGACAGCAGGGTGCGCGACGTGTCCGGCGTGTCGCCCGGGAAAATCCGCGAAACGCCGTAGAACTGGCCGACCCCGGGGATCGAGTTCACGTTGATCACCATGTTCGGGAACAGCATGTAGAGGCCGCCATAATCGGTGTGCGGCCACTCGGCTTCCGGCCGGTCGCTATAGTCCATGAACTCTGCGCGCGGGAAGGCGAGGCGGGCGTGCAGCCCGTAATTGTCGTAGACCATGATGTTGGAATAGGCGAGCTGGCCGATCGTCGTCGGGTGCAGCGAGGCGAAGTGATAGCTCTCGCCATAGGTGTCGAGCGCATATTTCCAGTTGGCGTCACAGCTGATTTCGGAGCGCCGGATCGGCTCGGCCTTGTCGAGCTCCAGATGCGCGAGTTCGGTCGCGAAGTCGCCGAGATGGGCGTCGATGTCGATCTGCCCGCCCGGCGTCGCGCAAACGAAGATGAGGCCGTAGCGCTCCGCCACCGGCACCGGCATCAAGCCGAGGTCCGCCCTGTCGATCCCCTGGAACCCTTCGCTGCCCGGCTGGCCGATCAGCTTTCCCTCAAGATCGAACGTCCAGGCATGGAAGCGGCAGGTGAGCCGCGTGCGCCGCGAACATTCGGTGACGACCTTGGCGCCGCGATGCGGACAGATGTTGAGAAAGGCGTTCACCTCGCCGCTCTTCGCCCGGACCAGCAGGATGGGCGGGCCGAGCACATCGAACAGCATCATGTCGCCGGGTGCCGGGATGTCGCGGCTGAGGCCGGCGACGATCGGCAGATCGTGGAAGAGGGCGCGCCGTTCGCGCTCCGCATAGGCCGGATCGGTGTAGATCGCCGGATCGATCCGCATCGGCTCCGCGTCGAGATCGGTCGATTTCGAGCGCATCCGCTCCAGCGTCCGCCGGCGCAACGCATAATGGGAGCGCCGGCGCTCCTCTTCGAGGCGGGGATCGGTCCGGGACGGGTCGACGAGCGTGGCCATGGAGCCCTCCAGTCAGGCAGCCGAGGCGGTGTCCAGCGTGAAGAAATCGGCGCGCGGCGTGCCGGTCTCGTCATAGACCGGCTCGTCATGGTCGACCCGATACTTGCGGCTGCTCGAGGTGATCGGCCCGGCGGAGCGGAGCTGGGTCCGCATCTCGGTATAATTGGGCAGCTCGAAATGCGCCGCGAGCGCCGCCTCGTCCGTCCACTTTTCGAAGACGTGGACCCGGCCCGGGACGAGGGGATCGAGCGCCCAGGAATAAGCGAGGCAACCGGGCTCCGCCTGCGAGGCCTCGATCAGCGGCCTGGCCTCGAGAATGATCCGTTCCGCGTGGGCGGGATCGATATCCATGACGGCGCTTATCAGGATCACAACGACATCTCCTTGGGGCTGAATGAGCGTTCGGCGAAGCGCCAGCCTTCCGCGGTGCGGACGGCGCGATCCTCGTAGATGCCGGACTGCAGCCGGCCGGTGCCGCCGGAAGGGACGAGATATTCGAACGTATGCGTGCGCAGGCGCGCAGTGTCGCCGGTCACCGCGATCTCGCCGGGGAAAGCCGAAAACCAGACGGCCTCGTAACCGGTCATCGCCTTGCTCCAGAGCGCGACGATTGCCTCCCGCCCGATCACGGGCTCGCCGCGCAGACGCCAGACGCCATCTTCGGCCCAGGTCGCGCCCCAGGCGGCCTCGTCGCGGCGAATCACCGCGTCGGAATAGCGATCGAGCAGTTCGCGAAGCGCCAATCGATCGGATTCAGGCCCTGTGAACACGCCGCATCTCTCCTCGCCGGCCGGGCGAGTCCGCCTCGCGCCGTCCTTTCTGGCGGTATTAGACAAGGCTGACGGTTTTGTGAACCGCATAAAATTCGCGCGCGTGCTACAAAAACAGTCCATCCGGCTTGCTTCGCGGTCGCAGACCTGTATCCTTGATCGGAATCCCGGCGTCGGAGCCGGGGCCGGAGGTTGTGTGGATCTCGAATTTTCGGACGAGCAGCGGATTTTCGCCGATGCCCTCCGCCGCTTCCTTGCGGCCGAGTACGGATTCGAGCATCGGCGCGCGCTGGTTGCGGCCGGGGCCTGGGGAGATCCGGCGATCTGGGCGCAATTGGGCGAGATGGGCTGCTTCGGGATCGCCGTGCCCGAGGAGCTTGGCGGATTCGGCGGGAATGCCGTCCAGATCGGACTGATGATGCGGGAACTCGGCCGCCGCCTCGCGCTCGAGCCGGTGCGAGCGGCGGTCGTCTCGGGCACGCTGCTGGCGGGCGCACGCGACGCGCAGGCCTATCTGGCAGATCTGGTCACGGGTGCGGTGCGTTTCGCGCCGGTCCCCCGGGCCGACAATGACGATGCTGCTCTTCGCCGGACCGAGCGGACCGTCGAGGGAGGCGCGGCGGCGCAGAAAATCCTCGTTCCGACGAAGGACGCGCTTCTGGTGGTCGACAGTGATGCCTTAAAAGTATCACGCGTAAGATTGTTGAGCGACGCGATGGCGGCGGACATCCGGTTCGACGATCCTCCGGCCGTTCGCCTCGACGTCGGCAACGACTGGGAGGACATGCAGGCGCTGGCTGCGGCGCGCGCCGAGCTGGCGCGATGCTGGGAAGCGCTCGGCTCGATCGAGGCGGCGCTGGAGGCGACCACGGCCCACGTCCGCGAGCGTCGGCAATTCGGAAGGCCGCTCGCCGCGTTCCAGGCGGTCCAGCACCGCATCGCCGAGATGGTTGTCGCGGCCAAGGAGGCCGAGGTCGCGGCGCTGCTGGCGGCGCTCGTCCTGGACGGCAAGGGCATCGGCCCCGAAGCGTCGCGGGTCCTGACGGTCGCGACGCACCGGATCGCCGCGAGTGCGTCGGTGGTTGCCGACGGCGCGGTCCAGCTGCACGGCGGCATGGGCGTATCCGACGAACTCGATATCTCCGCGCATTTCCGCCACCTGCAGGCATTCCGCGCCTGTGACGGCGGCGTCGCGGCCTATGCGGAATCGGTCGTGTCCTGCGGCGCGCATCATCGCAGCGCCGTCCTGCTGGAGGCATGAGCGTGGATCTGCTCCTCGATGCCGACCAGCAGCGCTTCCGCGACGAGGTGCGGCGCTTTCTCGCCGATGCGCTGACGGAGGAGCTGCGCGCCGGGCAGGCGCGCACCATCGGCGTCTATCCCGAGCCGGACGTGTCGCTTGCCTGGCAGCGCCGGCTCGCCGAGCGCGGCTGGGCGGCGCCGGCCTGGCCCGCCAGGTTCGGAGGCACCGGATGGACCGCGCTCGAGCGTTTCATCTTCGAAAGCGAATGCGCCCTTGCCGGCGCGCCGGTCGTCTACCCGATCGGCCTGCGGCTCGTCGCGCCGGTTATCATGGCGTTCGGCAGCGAGGCGCAGCAGAACAGGTGGCTGCCGCGCATCCTTTCGGGCGACGATTACTGGTGCCAGGGCTTCTCCGAGCCCGGCGCCGGATCCGATCTGGGCTCGCTGACCACGCGCGCGGTTTCGGACGGCGACGATTATGTCGTGAGCGGGTCGAAAATATGGACGACCCACGCCCATCATGCGAACTGGATGTTCGCGCTGGTCCGCACCGCGGACACGCCGCGCCGCCAGGACGGCATCAGCTTCCTCGCCATCGAACTCGACCGAAAGGGCATCGAGATCCGCCCGATCGTCTCGATTGGCGGCGATCATGAGGTCAACCAGGTCTTCTTCGACGATGTGCGGGTGCCCCGCGGCAACCGGATCGGCGAGGAGAACAAGGGCTGGTCCTATGCCAAGTATCTTCTGGAGTTCGAGCGCGGCACCGGCCTCGCCAGCAGTCGGCTTCGTTCCGCGCTGAAACGGGTCGAGGCGGCCCTGCCGGCCCCGCCGGACGCCGTCCAGCGCGCGCGGATCGCGGAGGTCGCGATCGACCTGGACAGTTTCGAGATGCTGGAATTGATGACGATCGGCGTGCTGCCCAACGGCGCGCCGCCCGGCCCGGCGTCTTCAGTTCTGAAGCTCAGGGCAAGCCGGCTGAAACAGGCGGTCGCGCGGCTCGGAATGGACTTGCTCGGCCCGGAGGCGCTCCGCCGCGAGGCGGGCAGCGCAGCCGACATCCTGGTCGGCGATTATCTCAACAGCCGCGCCGCGACGATCTTCGGCGGCACGAGCGAAGTCCAGCTCGGCATCATCGCCAAAACCCTCGGGGGTCTCTAGCGCAGGAGAACGATCATGGGTGTTTCGGTCCTAAGCCCGTCGCAGCACAGCTTTTCCGATGAGGATTACGAGGTTCGCAAGGAACTCGCCGCCTGTTACCGGCTCGCCCATCACTATCGGATGACCGATCTGATCGCGACGCACATCTCGGCGCGGCTGCCGGGGCCGGGCCATCGCATCCTGATCAATCCGTTCGGCGCGCTGTTCAACGAGGTGAAGGCGAGCAATCTCGTCGAGGTGACGCTCGACGGCGAGGTGCTGACCCCCGGTGGCGAGATCAACCCGGCCGGATATCTCATCCATTCGACCATTCATGCCGCGCGGCCGGATGTCCTCTGCGTCATGCACACCCACACGGCCGCAGGCGTCGCCGTCTCCGCGCAGGAGGAGGGGCTGCTGCCGATCAGCCAGCAGGCGCTCGTGATCGGCAAGCGCGTCGCCTATCATGATTATGAGGGTGTCGCGCTGGTGGAGAGCGAGCGGGTCTCGCTTGCCCGCGATCTCGGCGACAAGTCGGTGCTGATCCTCCGCAACCACGGTCTCCTCACCGCCGGGCGCACGATCGGCGAGGCCTTCTGGCTGATGATGATGACGCAGCGCGCCTGCGAGATCCAGATCGCGGCGCTTGCCGGCGGCGTGCCGGTGCGGCGGCTGTCTCGGGAGATCCAGGATCTCGTCGACAGCCAGGTCGTGGAAGGCGCCGGCGGGCGCCCCGGCGGCGCGCTCGACTGGATCGCGCTGACCCGCGAGGTGAAACGCATCGCGCCCGATTATGCCGACTGACGGGATCTGGGATTATATCGTCGTCGGCGCTGGATCGGCCGGCTGCGTGATGGCCGACCGCCTGTCCCGCGATCCGCGCAAGCGTGTCCTGTTGCTCGAAGCCGGCGGCAAGGATCGCAGCCCGCTCATCCATATGCCCAAGGGCATCGGCAAGCTGGTGCTCGATCCCCGCCATGCCTGGCAATATCCGGTGCAGCAGCCGCGTCGCCACGGAACGCCCGCGACCGAGGTCTGGGTGCGTGGGCGCGGCCTGGGCGGCTCCTCGTCGATCAACGGCATGATCTGGATGCATGGCCAGCCGGAGGATTATGACGCCTGGGCGGCAGCCGGTGCGACCGGCTGGGATTGGCCGATCATGCGCGACGCGTTCATCGCGATCGAGGATCACGAACTGGGAGAAGGGCCGGCGCGAGGCGTCGGCGGACCCGTGCATGTCAGCCTCGGCACCTTTCGCTATCCGCTGGCCGAGGCGGCGATCCGCGCCGGCGAGCAGATGGGCCTGTCGCGCAAGGAGGATCTCAACGAAGAGTCGCAGGAAGGGATTGGCTACTATCCGCACAATATCCGGAACGGCCGGCGACAGAGCGCGGCGGTGGCGTTCCTGCGCCCGGCGATGCGGCGGCCCAATCTCAAGGTCGTGACCGGGGCGGAGGTCGCGCGGATCGTCTTCGAAGCCAGGCGCGCCGTCGGGGTGGAGGCGCGGGTGCACGGCCGAATCGAAACCTTCCAGGTCGATGGCGAGGTGGTGCTGTCGGCGGGCGCGATCGCCAGCCCGGCGATCCTGCAGCGGTCGGGCGTCGGGCCGGGGGCGGCGCTCGGCGCGGCCGGGATCGAGGTGCTCGCGGACCGGGCCGCGATCGGGACGGGGATGCGCGACCACCTTGGCCTTTCCATCCCCTACCGGCTGCGCCGACAGCCGGGGAACAATCGTGAGTTTCGCAAGCTCGGGCTCATGCGCAATCTCTTGCGCTACGGCCTGTTCCGCACGGGACCGCTGGCGACGGGCCCGTATGAGATCGGCGCCTTCGTCCGATCGCGCCCGCAATCCGCCCGGCCGGATCTCCAGATCTATGTCGGCGCTTTCTCGTTCGCGCGTAACCAGGATCCCAATTTCCCGGTGCAGCTGAGCAAGGTCGAGAAGGCGCCGGGGCTGACCATCTATGGTCAGTTGCTCCAGCCCGAATCCGAAGGGACGGTCCATGTCACCGGCCCCGGCCTCGACGACCCGCTCGCCATCCTGCCCAATTGGCTGTCGACCGACGGCGACCAGGCGGCGGCGGTTGCGATGGTGCGCACGATCCGCCGGCTTGCGAGCCAACCCGCGCTCGCCTGCGAACTCGGCGAAGAGCTGTTGCCGGGCGCGCATGTCCAGACCGATACGCAGATCCTCGACGAGGTGAGGCGGCTGTCGCGCGCCGGCACGCATGCGGTTGGCAGCTGCGCCATGGGCGGCGCGGAGGCCGCGCTCGATCCGGCCTGCCGGGTGCGCGGGGTCGATGGCGTGCGGGTGGTGGACTGTTCGTCCATGCCCGGGCTCGTTTCCGGCAACACGAACGGCCCCGCGATCGCCTTTGCCTGGCAAGCCGCCAATCTGATGACGGCGGCCTAGACCTCAGTCCCCGGCCGCGTCCGGCTTGAACACGGGCTTGGGAAAGGACGGCAGCTCGCCGGATTCGCGAATGGTGCGGGCCATCGCCAGCGCTTCTTCGCGCGCCGGGCCGGCGGTAATGCCGATGGTGTGGGACAGCACCACCATCACCAGCCGCCGCACATAATCCTCGTCCGACAACCGGCCGACCGCCCAGTCGTTGATCGTGGCATATTCGAGATTGGCGAAATCGCCCGCGGCCTCCTCGACATCGACCCAGTCCTGCAGGCCGCCGTCGCGCTGCAGGCGATTGAGCCATTGCCGCAGATTGAGGAAGACCATCCCCCGCAGCGCATCCCAGATGTCGGTGCTGATGTTCGGCGAAAAATAGAGCGAGACCACCGCCTTGGTGTAGTTCCGCGCCTTGAAGTTGCGGGTGTTCACCGCAATCAGACGATCGACGATCCCCTCCAGCGTTTCGGGAGAGGTGCGGTACATGAGGTGGCGGTTCACGTCCTCATAGGCTTCGCGGATGGCGAGCGCGATCAGCCGGTCCTTGCTGTGGAAGGCGTTGTAGAGCGTGCGTTGGGCAACATCGGCATTCTTGCACAAGGTGCGAATGCTGAAGCCGTCGATGCCCTTCTTGGCGATCATGTGCCGCGCCTCGCTGAGGATGCGCTTGCGCCGCTCCTGGATCGAGGTGCTCGAATAGACCGGCTCGCGTTCCGGATTCGGGCTCAGCGCCCCGTCGCTATTGTCCAGCACAAACCCTCCTCAACGGGCCCAAACGGCGCGCACGGCGCGGTTGCGACGCTCCCTCAGCAAATAACCATGGCGGACCGTCTCCGCATCGGCAACCTGCATAAAGTCAAAAAGTATCCTTCGCAGCACTTTTTGCCCGTTTGCTGTTCACGGACTGATGTATCGACCCCCCGAAAGCTCGCTCGTCATCGGTGGCTCTCAAATCCCCACCACCGGCAGATCGTTTATTGTCGGCGCTTCATCCGGCACGTCCACGAAGACCGCGCCGTCCGCAACGCCGGCCGGGAAGATTCGCAGCGGCTGATAGGCGCCGCCGATACAGTGGCCGTTGTCCAGGTTGAACATCGCGCCATGCTTCGGGCACTGGATAGCGCCTCGCCGGATCCGGCCGCCGTCCAGGGCGGCCGCGACATGGCTGCATCGGTTGAGCACGGCGCGATAGCCGTCCGGCAATCGGGCGACGAGCACCGGCCAGCCATGCGCGTCGACCGCCTCCATCTCGCCCGGCTGCAGGTGATCGGCGGCGAACAGTTCGGCCCGCCTCAAGCCATCGCTCCCGCGCCGAGAAAGCGGGACGTCGCGCGCTCGACCGCAGCGGCGCGTTCGACCGGGTCGGGGAAGGCGTCGCGCAGCTCCTTGGAGCGCAATTCGATGCTCAGCGGGATGTCCGGCGGAAGCGCGCCGAGCAGCGCGCGGAGGGGCAGCACGCCCTCGCCCGGCAAGGCCCGGTCGTCGCGCGCCTCGGCAAGGAGGCCGACATGGTCGTCACGATCCAGGCGCGCCGCGGGCGCATCGCAGAACTGGGCGTAAGGAAGCCACTCGCCCGGCAAGGCGGCGACATCGCCCGGCGCATAGCCCGCACGGTCAAGATGAAGCGGATCGATCAGCAGGGCCGCGGCGGGAGAACCCGCTCCGCGGACGATCGCGATCGCATCGTCCAAGGTTCGCACCGAGGAAAACAGCATGAATTCGAGTGCGATCCGAACCCCGCAGGTTTCGCCGAGCGCGCACATCTGTGCGAAGGCATCGGCCACGCCGGGAAGATCGGGATCCTGGCCGACGACCAGCACGTTGGCGGCGCCGACCTCGGCCGCGATCTCGACCATGCGCCTTTGCGCCGGGGGGAGCGGGCCGGCGACGAGACGGACGACCTCCGCATCGATCGCGCTGAGGCCGTGCGCGCGGAGCGCGGAACGAACCGCCGTCACCTTCCGGGGCGTCCATTTGTCGGGCTCGATCCACAGTCCGACCGAGCCGAAGCCCGCGCGCGCCGCCGAATCGATCGTCACTTCCACGTCGAACTCCGGCAGAACGCCGGATGCCAGTGCGATCGGATTGGGCATCACATCCCCCAAAAAACCATCTATATGTCCTCTTATAATCAGGCGATCCTGATTTATAAAGCGGGGAAGAGGGGAGAGGGCAGATGATCCATGGAATCCATCACACCAGCATCGCGGTCAGCGACCTCGACAAGATGCTCGGTTTCTATCGGGATTTGATCGGCTTCCGGTTGATCCACGAAGGCAGCTGGGAGGTCGGCAATGCCCGGCTCGACGCCCTGGTCGGGCTGGAAGGATCGTCGGCCCGCTATGTCATGCTGCATGGGGGCAATCTCTATCTCGAGATGTTCCAGTACAGCTCTCCCGTGGGCCGTCCCGGCGACCCCGACCGGCCGGTCTGCGACGCCGGCCTCACTCATATCTGCCTCGTCACCGACGACATCGACGCCGATTACGAGCGGCTCTGTGCGGCCGGGACCCGTTTCCATGCGCCGCCCGGCCCGCCGGGCGTGATGCGCGCCACCTACGGACGCGATCCGGAGGGCAATGTCTTCGAGCTCATCCAGTTCGACGGTGATCACAATTTCGCGTTCGCCCGGCTCGGGGCAAGCTTCGCCTAGACACGTTGGGCGATTCTTTCAGGCCGCCGCCGCCGCCTGCATCGCTTGATTGTGGCCGTGCATCGCCGCGTGGCGCCCGGACAGGAATCCGAACACCATCGCCGGGCCAAGCGTGCCTCCCGGTCCGCCATAGGTCATGCCGAAGGGCGAGGCCATGACGTTGCCGGCCGCGTAGAGGCCGGGAATCGTGTCGCCGTCGATGTCGACCACTTGGCCGTTGACGTCGACCTGAGGCCCGCCCTTGGTTCCAAGCACACCGCTGTTCACCGGCAGCGCATAGAAGGGTCCGGTTTCGAGCGGGCCCAAGGTCGCCTCCTTCTTTCCCTTGGCATTCGGATCGCCCCACCAGCGATCGAACGCGCTCTCGCCGCGGCCGAAATCCGTGTCGGCGCCTGCGGCGACCAGGTCATTCCAGCGGGCGACCGTCGCTTCGAGCGCACCTGCCGGAATGGCGAGCTTGTCGGCGAGGCCTGCCAGCGTCGGCGCGCGCATCACCCAGTCGGGCACCACGCCCGGCGGCGCCCAGCGGCCGAAGCCGAACCGGTCGACATAGCCCTGATCGAACACGAGCCAGCAGGGCAGGTTGGCATAGCGGAAATGGGCCACGTCCTGCTCGTGGAACGCGGCTCCGAACGCATTGTAATTGGCCGCCTCGTTGGTAAAGCGCCGGCCCTTCTGATTGACCATGATCGAACGCGGCAGGGTGCGCTGGCCGGCGATCATCATCCGCTCCATCGGATTCTCGCTCGCCGGGACGTCGGCGACCGGCACCCACCAGGCCTCGCGCATGTTGCCGAGCATCGCGCCCGCCTTCATTGCCATGCGCAGGCCGTCGCCCTGATTGGTGGGGATCGAGACCGGGTGGGTCATCGGCCCCCGCAAGAAAGCGCGCACCAGCGAGCGATCCCATTCGAAGCCGCCGCAGGCGAGGATGACGCCGCGTCGCGCGCGGACGATTTCCTCTCGTCCGTCGATCTCGAACTTCACCCCGACAACGCGGCCCCCCTCCAGCGTCAGTTCCGTGGCTGCGGCGGAGGTCACGGGCTCGATGCCCCGGTCGAGCAGGCCGCGCAGCAACCGGCCGATCAACGCCTGGCCGCAGCCCCGCGCATTGGTGTCGCGACGATGCTCGACCTCCTCGACGCTCGGCGGCTGCGGGACGGCCCGACCGAGCGGCGTCTCGCTCATCGTGATGTGGGGATTGGGATAGTAAGGCGACGGAGTCACCCGGTCGGCCCAATCGCCGAGCTCGGCGAAGGAATAGATCGGGCACTCGATCGTTCGGCCGCCCCCCGGATTTCCGCCGGGGAATTCGGGATGATAGTCCGGCATGCCCTCGACGGCATAGAATTCGACCGGCGTCCGCTCTTCGAGCAATCGCACCATCTCGGGTCCCGCTTCGACATAGGCCTCGACGAGATCGCGCGAAATGAGATCGTGGGACAAAGACATGATGTAGCCGGTCGCACGCTCGCTCGAGTCGGTCAGACCGAGATCGGCCATGTGAGGGTTGTTGGGGATCCAGACCTGGCCGCCCGACCAGGCGCTGGTGCCGCCAACCTTCTCGTGCTTTTCGAAGATCGCGACCGAAGCGCCGTTTTCGTGAGCGGCGATCGCTGCGGTCATGCCGGCGGCGCCGGTTCCGATCACCACGACATCGAATTCACTAGCCACGGTCGCTCTCCCATTCGGACGCACTGCCGGAGAAAACAGGATGAAAAGCCTGAAAAAGTCAATATGGACTGCTGATTTGCTCAATCCTCCGGCGCGATCTCCACCGCGAGTCCGTCAAGCGCCGCGGAAAACGGGATTTGGCAGGAAAGGCGCGAATTGGGCCGGCGGTGCTCGGAACTGTCCAGCAGCGCATCTTCCTCGGCCGAGATGGCCGGCAGCGTCCCGGCGAACTCATCATCGACATAGACATGGCAGGTGGCGCACGAGCAGCAGCCACCGCACAAGGCGAGCAGATCCTCGAAGCCGGCGTCGCGGATGTTCTCCATCACCGACCAGCCGGTCTTCGCTTCGATCTCACGCGAATCGCCCGCTGGCGTCGTCACTTGCAGTCTCGGCATCATTGCTCCTCAAGAGGATCGGTCCCGGCCTTGATCGCCCGGATTTGAGGATCGGATTGAGCCCGATCCAAGAAACGAATACACGCTATACTTTTTGCGGAACGGTGCCAATGCCCAGAATCGACTACTCGACCCCGCTGCGCGTGCTGGTCTCGGTGCGGGGGCATGGGTTCGATCGCACGGCATTCGATCGACTCTTTTCGGACATGGACGGAATCGAGGCGACGATGGTCGATCAGCCCGCCTCGGCGCAGCTGATGAACCCGGAGGCGATGGCCGATTACAAGGCGCTGGTCCTCTACGATATGCCGGGCATCGATTTTGGCGGGCCCGGCAAGCCGAGCGCGGTCGAGCCGCCGCCCTGGCTTCGCGACAGGCTGGCCAGTCTGCTGAAGGCAGGGAAGGGGGTGGTCGCGCTGCACCACGCGCTCGCCGGCTGGCCGGCCTGGCCCGAATATGGGGAGTGGCTCGGCGGTCGTTTCCTTTACCGGCCCGGGGTCGTGCGTGGGCGCCCGGTCGCCGATTCCGGCTATCGCCACGACATCGGCCACGAGGTGACGGTGCTGGCGGATCATCCCGTCGTGGCCGGGTTGCCGCCCCGCTTCCGCCTGCGCGACGAACTCTACCTGGCCGAGATTTTCGATGACACGCTGATCCCGTTGCTGCGATCCGATTACGCCTTCACCGCGGCGAATTTCTGGTCTTCGGCTGCGGCAATGGACGGTCGGATGTTCGACAATTCCGGCTGGTCGCATCCGGATGGATCGGGCCTCGTCGGCTGGGTCAAACGCGCGCTCGCGAGCCCGCTCGTTTATCTGCAGCCAGGCGACGGTCCCACCGCCTATGACGATCCGCATGTCCGGCGGCTGGTTGAAAATGCGATCCGCTGGGTCACCTCGCCCGCCGCGCTTGCCTGGGCGCGCTCAGGCGCCGGCTGACATCCGCGCATCGATCGCACGACGCATCGCCGGACGACCGACGAAGAACAGCGCGCCGGCCAGCCCCGTGGTCAGGGCGGCGAACAGCGCCATCGACCAACCGAGCGCCTTCTCGTCCTGAAACAGGAGATCCGTGAAGCTGGCGACGACGATCGGCCCCAGGATCGTGCCGATGATCGACACGCCGACCATGTAGACCGCGGAGGCCTTCCCGCGCAGATTGGCGGGAGTCGTGATCTGGAGCGCGGCCGGGCCGATGCTGGCGAAGGCCATGATGAAGAAATAGGCGAGGCTGTAGAGCAGCAAGGTCGCCATGCCGCTGTCGATGAGGTAGGCCGCGGTCGCGCAGGGGAAAGCGAGCGCGCACATCAAGGCGAAGTAGGCGAGATGGGCGTCCTTGCGCCCGCGCCCGAACAGACGGTCGACTGCCCAGCCATGAAAGGCCAGGCCGATCAGTGCCGAGCCCACCTGAAATATGCCGAGCAGATAGCCGATGTCGGAAAGCGCCCAGCCATGGGCGCGCATGAGGAAGGTGGCGTTCCACGACTGCAGGCCGACGACGAATGCCATGATCAGCGCGAAGCCGAGGCCGTGGGTAAGGTAGAAGACCGGAAAACGTCGGTAATGGCGCCACAAATCCCCGAATCCGGACGGTGCCGCGGTCACTCCGGCGGTGCGAGGCCTGCGGGATTCCGGAATGGTGAAGAGGAGTGGCGCCAGCAGGAGGCCGGGCAGGCCGGTCACCACGAATGCCAGCTGCCAGCCGGCGAGCGGGCCGATCCATGGCAGCGACATCTGGGGTGATGTCGACACCCAGGCGATGACGCCACCGCCAAGCAGGAACGACATGCCGCTGCCGAGATTGCCGCCCATGACGAAGAGCGACATCGGCAGCGACAGCTTTTTCGGCGGGAAAAGCTCGCTCAGCATCGCATAGGCCGTCGGGTTGATCGACGCTTCGCAGCCGCCGACGCCCGCACGCGCTGCGAACAGGCCGCCGAACGATTTCACGAGCCCGGAGGCGGTCGCGGAGATGCTCCAGCCGACCACGCCGCAGAACAGAATGACCCGCCGGCTGTAGCGATCGACCAGCCAGCCCATCAGCGGGCTCATGATCATGAAGAACAGCCCGAACGCGAGCCCCTGGATCATCGAGATCTGGAGATCCGTGAGACTGAGGTCGGCCTTGATCATCGGGATGAGCAGCGCGGCGACCTGACGATCCAGCGTGCCGAACCAGTAGAGCAGGGTAAGCACGGCCACGGCGCGCCACGCTCCCTCACGAACCGGCTCCGCGGCGGGCTCGGCGGACGAGGCTCCGGACCCCGGAAACGGTATCGACTGGGTTCCGGCCATGGGTCCTCCATAAATGAGCACATGTTATCATTTTTGTTGCGTGCTAGCCCATTCACGCTCAAAAGCAATGGGAAAACGTGTTGCGCTTTTTAAGCCGAGGGGTGAAATGGCCGAGCCGATTTACGAGACCGACGAGCCGGTCCTGTATGCCGCCGAGGACGGGGTCGCGCGAATAACGTTGAACCGGCCGCGCTACGGCAATGCCCAGAACGGCCAGATGCTTTACGCGCTGGATGCGGCCTGGACACGCGCGACAGCGGACGACGCCGTCGGCGCAATCCTGCTTTCGGGCGCCGGGCGGCATTTTTCCGGCGGGCATGATATCGGCACGCCGGGCCGTGACGCCGAATGCAGCCGTGAAGACCGGCGTCTCCTCTGGCCCGACCATGCCGGCAAGCCGGGGGCCGAGAAGGCTTATTTGCGTGAGCAGGAGCTCTATCTCGGCCTCTGCCGGCGGTGGCGGGCCTGTCCGAAGCCCGCCGTCGCCGCGGTGCACGGCGCCTGCATTGCCGGCGGGCTCATGCTGGCTTGGGTGTGCGATATCATCGTCGCTGCGGAGGACGCCTATTTCTCCGATCCGGTGCTTCGCATGGGCATCCCGGGCGTGGAATATTTCGCCCATCCCTTCGAGCTTCCTCCGCGCGTGGCCCGCGAGTTCCTGTTCCTCGGCGAGCGGATGGAGGCCAGGCGAGCCCATCAGCTCGGCATGGTGAACCGGGTCGTGCCCGCGGATCGCCTGGCGAACGAAGCCTTCGCGATCGCACGTCGCATCGCTGAATTGCCGCGTTTCGGGGTCGCGCTCGCCAAACAGGCCTTCAACGCGCAGGAGGATCTCGCCGGCAAGCGGGGGACGATGGAGTCGGTGTTTCACATGCACCATCTTGCCCACGCCCATAACCTGCTGCTGACCGGCGACGGCATTGGCGGGGCCACCGCCCGCGATCTCGCCACCGACGACAATGCCTGAACGCGCGCCGTTGAGAATGCTGTTCGGCCGCGACGCGTGGGAGCGGGTGCGGGGGCGAATCCAGGAGGCCGGACTCGCGGTGCAGCCGCTCCTGCTCGAACCCGACGGTTCACTTGCGGACGGCGATTTCCAGGCGGCCTGGTTCAGCCCCGAATTGTTCGCGCTGAAACAGGACGAGGCCTTTCTCGCCGCCGTGCTCGGCTGCCCGACGGTGCGCTGGATGCAGAGCGGTCGCTCCGGCTTCGACCATCCGGCCTTCGCGCAGCTCGCCCGACGCGGCGTCCGGCTGTCGCGCAGCACGGCACCGGCGCCGGCCATCGCCGAATATGTGATCGCCTCGGTATTCGACCGGTTCCAGCGCGGCCCCGAGCGTCGCCTCGCGCAGCAAGCGCAGGAATGGCGGCCCCTCCCGTTCAAGGAGATCGCCGGCAGCCGCTGGCTTTGCGTCGGCTTCGGTGAGATCGGCCGGGAGGTCGGGCGCCGGGCGCGGGCTCTCGGCGCCCATGTCACCGGCGTGCGCCGCTCCGGGGGCGACAGCGATTGCGCCGACCTGGTCGTCACCCCCGACCGGATGGGTGACGCCCTGGCCGCGGCCGATGTCGTGGTTCTTTCGGTGCCGCTCACGCCGGATAACGATGGCAGCTACGGCCGCGATTTCTTCGCCGGCTTTCGCGCGGGCGCGCTCTTCGTCAATGTCGGACGCGGCCAGCTGCTCGACGAGCCCGCGCTCCGGGCCGCGCTCGACAGCGGCCGGGTCGGCCATTGCGTGCTCGACGTCACCCGGGTCGAGCCATTGCCTCGGGGCGAATGGCAGTGGACGCATCCACAGGTCACGCTGACCGCGCACACGTCCGGGATCGGCTCGGGCCTGATTGGCCGCACCGACGCCCTGCTGATCGAAAATCTCGGCCGCTACCTTTCCGGCGGCCCGCTTCTTCACGAACTCAATCCGGAGAATTTCGCATGAGCTGGAACGGCCGCGTGAATGGCAAGGTCGCGCTGGTGATCGGGGCCGGGGGCAAGGACAATATCGGGCAGGTGATCGCCCGCGCGCTTGCCGCTGAAGGCGCGCAAGTCGTGGTCGCCGGCCGCACCCTCGCCCCGCTCGAGGCATTCGCCGAAGAAATCGGCGGCTGGGCGGCGGTCTGCGACATCACCTCCCAGGCCGACGCCCAATCGCTCGCGGACGGCATCAGGGCGCGCACGGGTGGGGTCGACATCGTCGTCAACGCAACAGGTCACGGCCTGCGCGGGCCGTTCGAATCGCTCACCGAAGCGCAGCTGCGGGAGATTGTCGATTTACAGTTCATCGGCCCATTCCTGTTCTTCCAGGCGCTCTTGCCGGTGGTGCGCGACGGTGGTTCGCTCATCCAGATCAGCTCGGCGACCGCGACGATCATGCTCGACGACCATGCCGCCTATATGGGCACCAAGGCCGGCTTCGATCATGTCATGCGCTGCATCGCACTCGTCGCCGGCCCGCGCGGCGTACGCGTGAACTCGATCTCGCCGGGGCTCACCGACAGCCCGATGGCTGCCGCGGCCAAGACGATCCCCGGCGTCTTCGAGACCTACCGCTCCAAATATCCGCTCGGTCGCCTCGGCACCGCCGACGACATTGCCGCCGCGGTGCTGTGGCTGGCCGGGGACGATTGCTTCATGACCGGCCAGAACCTGCAGGTTAACGGCGGGCTGACGCTGCGCGGCAACCCGTCACGGGCCGAAATCGACGCGGCGGTGATCGCGCTGACGGGCGCGCCGCGTCCCGCGCCCTAGGCCTGGAGCGAGGGGATCGCGCCCTTCGTGACCGATGCGGCGTTGTCGACCAGGATCGACTGGCCGTTGATCCATCGGGATTCGTCAGATGCAAGAAACAGGACAAGCGCCGCGACGTCCTCGGGCGCGCCGCGATCATTTCTGTCGCCGGGCAGGTCGCTGATCAGCCCGGCCCCCGACGCCGCGGCCCGCTTGGCCGGGATGGATTGCACCATCGGCGTGATGATGCCGTTGGGCAGGATCGCGTTGCACCGGATCGGCAGCCGCAGCTGGCCACAATAGACGGCGACGGCGCGGGTATAAGCGTCGACCGCGCCCTTCGCCGCGACATAGGCTGCCACATTGGGCTCGCCCTGGGCGGCCGCGATCGACGACATGTTGACGATCGAGCCGCCGCCCGCCCGCCGCATCGCCGGAATGGCATGCTTGCAGCCCCAGACGACCCCGTCGACGCTGACCGACATGATGAAGCGATAGTCGGCCTCGGTCACGCTCTCTGGCGTTCCGACCTCGACCACGCCCGCATTGTTGACCAGGATGTCGAGCCGTCCGAACCGACGCTCGACGTCGCCGACCAGCGCCGCCCATGCCGCTTCGCTCCGAACGTCATGGTGAAAGAAGCAGGCCGTCGGGCCGATCTCGTCGGCCACCTTCTGGCCTTCCGGATCAACGTCGGTCAGCACGACGGTCGCGCCTTCGGCGGCAAACATGCGCGCGTCGGCGGCGCCGAGGCCCTTGGCCGCGCCGGTGATGATGGCGACCTTTCCGGCGAGGCGACCGCTCATGCGGCCTTTGCCTGGGTCGACGGTTTCAGCCTGATCGGGCACGACCGCTGAAGGTCGAACACCGCGTTGATCCGCCCCAGGCCAAGCCACTTGGCGCAGCCGGCGGCAAGATCGACGATCTCCCCGTCGTCGAAGGCATTTCGCATATCGTCCCAGAAGGCGTCGTCGAACGTCTCGGCGCCGGCGGCAAAGCGCTCGGCGAACCCGATCGCCAGCCGCTCGCGCAGCGAATATCGATCGGGATCGGGCGCATCGACATTTGCGTAGAAGGCCTCGTCAAGGCCCCAGGCGGCCATGTCGTCGATGCGGGCGTCCGTGCAGGGGATGCAGCGGTTGATGTGCGCGATGCGGGTCCGGGCCGCCTCCTGCTCCCGCACCGTCAGCGTCGAGCATTCCTGCACCGCCGCGCTGAAAGCATCGGCGGCGGCACCCATTTCAGGCCGAAAGCGCCACATCCGCTCGCGCTCTTCACCGGGCCCCTCTGGCAAATCGATCCGCGCCATCATCCATCCTCTCGAGTTTGATCTCAATTAAAGGCAGATTTGACGGTTTTAAGCAATACTACCTTTTTTGTGAAGGGCGGGATGCGCGGCGCAACGAGCGCGGCCATTGCAGCGGGGTCGACGTCGGGGCCGGATTTCGCCGTTGGGAAGCGGAGGCGGGCTCACATGCGGTGCCGTTGCGGCTTGCCGCCCGAAGCCTTAAGATCCGTCACCAGGGCCGGGCAGGAAAAATCATGACCAGTCGACGGGATTTCGTGCTGGGGCTCGGCGCCGTCGTCGCCGCGTCGCCAGCTTTCGCGCGGCGATCGGGATGGCGTCGACTGTTCGATGGACGAAGCCTCGAGGGGTGGACGCGAATTGGCGGCGCGAACTGGCGGGTGGAAGAGGGCGATATCGTCGCCGACGCAGGATCGCCTGGCTTCCTGGTCTCGACCGACCGCTATTCCGATTTCGAGCTGCGGGCCGAATTCTGGGCAAGCGATGACGCCAACTCCGGGATATTCCTGCGCTGTCAGGACCCGGCGGAAATTGCCGCGCGCAACGCCTACGAGGTCAATATCTTCGACAGGCGGCCCGATCCGGCCTATGGCACCGGCGCAATCGTGGATGTGGCCCCGGTCTCGCCGATGCCGAGGGCCGGCGGACGCTGGAACATCATGACGATCCGCGCGCTCGGCGACATGCTCGGCGTCGCCCTGAACGGGCATGTGACCGTCGCGGGCGCGCGCGACGGACGCTACCGCGAGGGACAGCTCGCCCTCCAATATGGCGCCGGGATTGTCCGCTTCCGCAGGGTCGATGTGCGCCCGCTTTGACGCGCGGGTCGGTCAGTGCGCGTGTCGATCGAGCAGGAAGTCGGCGCATCGCTCGGCGATCATGATCGTGGGCGCGTTCGTGTTGCCGCTCACGAGTTCGGGCATCACCGAGACATCCGCGACGCGAAGGCGGGGGACGCCGTGAACGCGCAATCGCGGATCGACAACAGCCATCGCGTCCGTTCCCATCTTGCAGGTGCAGGAAGGATGGTAGACCGTTTTGGCGAATGTTCGCGCGTGATGCTCGAGATCGGAATCCCCAACATATTCATCGGCTGATGGAAGTATTTCGCGCTCGATCAAGGCGCTCAGGGCCGGCGCGCGCATGATCCGGCGGCAGAGCTTGAGCCCGCGGATGGGCACACCGGAGGCCGCCGCTGATGAGCTTGAGCGGTCGGTTGGCGAGCTGCGGCTGCGGGGCGCCCTCGTCAACGGAACGTCGAATGGCCGGTTCCTCGATCATCCGAGCTTCGGGCCGGTCCTGGCGCGGGCCGAAGCGCTTGACGTTCCGATCTATGTTCACCCGAGTCTGCCGCCCCGATCCGTTCTCGACGCTTATTATGACGATCTGCCTGGGGCGACATCCTTCCTCCTGGCGGGGCCAGGCTTCGGCTGGCATGCGGAGACCGCGCTCCACGTACTTCGGCTCGTGGTTGCCGGCGTGTTCGAGCGCCACCCCGGCCTCAAGATCATCGTCGGCCATATGGGCGAAGGCCTCGCAACCATGATCGACCGCTTCGACGAAGTGTTTGGCGGCTTTGCCGCGCATAATCTTACGGCAGGCATCGGCGAGACGATCCGGTCGCGCGTCTGGGTCACCACGAGCGGCTTTTTCTCCGCCATTCCATTTCAGGCGGCCCTCGCGGCCTTCGGCGTCGATCGCCTGCTCTTCTCGGTGGACTACCCCTTCAGTTCGAACAGGAGGGGGACGGACTTCCTGCGCAGCCTTCCTCTCGCCGACCACGAGAAGAAGAAGATCGCGCACGAAAATGCCGATGGCCTCCTCAGATTGTCCCATCCGGCCGCGCGCTCGTGAGTCAGGCAGGGATCAATGCTTGCCTGGATCTGGGCGCAGACGGCATCCTGGTGCCCCATGTCCGATCCGCGGCCGATGCCGAGGCGATCGCCGATACCGTGAAATATGGCCGAGGGCGGCGGGGCTTCTCGCCCTCGTCGCGGGCTGGCGCTTACGGCACGATGCAGGCCGCAGCCTACCGGACCCGCGCGGATGAGCGCAGCTCCATCTGGTGCCAGATCGAGGATGCGGACGCGCTGGAGTGCATTGACGAGATCGCCGCCCATGACGCGATCGACTGCCTCTTCATTGGCCCTGCGGATCTCGGCTGGTCGCTATGTCCTGACGGGCCTGACCCTGATATCCTCGACCAGGCGATCGCCAAAATCCTCGGTTCCGGCCGGCGGCACGGCCGAGCGATGGGGATGTTCGTGCCTTCTGCCGATCATATCCCCGAGGCGCTCGAGAGGCGCGTTTCAGTCATCGTTTCCGGTTCGGACCAGTCCATGCTGTTGGCCGGCGCTCGGCAGCTTTCAATTGCGTTGAAGGGGGATGGTCAGAGCCAATGCACCGGCCGGTGACAATGCAGGCCTGACGCCGCGGAAGCGTCGCCCCCGAACAATTTCGTTCGCATCACGATAGGAGTTGCCCACGCTGGGTGACCTGAGAACCTTGGGTGATAGGCTCGGCGGCGTAAAGGTTCCACCGACCGCCTACTCCCGTCGTCAGGTTCGCGATCCGCTAAGCCATTGAAATCGCTGGTGACCCCTACGGGACTCGCGTTTCTATTCTATGATGTTGGAATATATGTGAAAATCTAGCACGGGGCCAGCAAATACCATTGGAAACGCCATCGGACCGCGCGGATTTCTTGGGCTTCCTTGATGCGCATGGCCAAGCCTTATCATCGCCTCCCTCCATCGCGAAATGCAAGCGAGCATCGCTTCAATGCCACCTGTGATACAAAACGGGTGTAGGCCCATGCGGCCTATCTGACCGAGTCGGTGCGGAGTCCCCATGCTTGCTGACGGCCAAGTCACGATAATGATGTCGCTTGCCGACCCACCGGGTTCGAGTCCGATCGGATTAGCTGTCCTTTGGCTGCAAGGGGCGCTGCTTGGGTCTATCGCCATCGCCGTTGCGGTTGTGGCGGTGGCGTCGGTTGGATTGCTGATGCTGGGCGGGCGGATCGATGTCCGCCGCGGGCTGGCGGTGATCGCGGGCTGCTTCATCCTGTTCGGAGCCTCCGCGATCGCGAGTGGGCTCCAATCCCTACTGGTGGACGGACGGGAGATCGCCGGCATTTCGCCGGACCTGCCTCCCGTGACGCCCCCACCTTCTCCGCCGGCGCCACCTGCCAACGCCGATCCCTATGCTGGGGCCTCGGTGCCGGCCCGTTAGAAAGCCGGCGCAATCACGCATGTGCCCCCGGACTTGCGGATTTTCGCGTTCACCGAGCTAGGCCGTGAACGCATAAACGGGATTCCCTTGGCGACGGAGTTCTGATTCAGGGGTCGGATGAGCCGATATGATCTGACCGATTTCGAGTGGCGGATGGTCGAACCGCTGTTGCCCAACAAGCCGAGAGGCGTGCCGCGTGTCGATGATCGGCGCGTGCTGAATGGCATCTTCTGGGTGCTGCGGTCGGGCGCGCCCTGGCGCGATCTGCCGGAGCGTTATGGTCCAAGGACGACTTGCTACAATCGCTTCACGAGGTGGCGCAAAGCCGGGGTCTGGGCCCGGCTGATGGACGCCATCACCGCCGCGCACGACGGCGACATCCAGATGATCGACAGCACTTCCGTCCGGGCGCACCAGCAGGCTGCGACAGCAAAAAGGGGGGTCGAGATCACTGTCTCGGTCGCTCGCGCGGCGGGCTCACGACCAAGATCCACGTCGTCGTCGATGCGCAGGGGCTCCCGATCCGGCTCGGCCTGACCGCCGGTCAGACGCATGACGGACAGATTGCCGACAAGCTCCTCGACCGTCTCGGCCCGCGCACCATCGTGCTCGCCGACAAGGCCTATGACGCCGACCGCATCCGCGCGCTGATCGAGGAGCAGGGCGCCACGCCCAACATCCCGGCCAAATCCAACCGTAAGTGGGAGCCGTGCTTCTCCAGGCGCCTCTACCGCGAGCGCAACATGATCGAGCGCTTCTTCAGCAAGCTCAAACACTTCCGCCGCATCGCCACCCGCTACGACAAGCTCGCCGAGAACTTCCTCGCCATGGTCCAGCTCGCCTCAATGCGGCTGTGGATGCGTGCTTATGAGTCTACGACCTAATTCATTCAAAAGCTGACGAAAGTCCGGGACGAGACTGCTACCAAAAACAAAATTCCCCGCCGCACTCAAATTTACTCCATATGTACCAAATGTAACGGCAGAAAGAAGTTGATCCTCCCGTCCATGTAGAAAAAAATCTGCCGTCAACACTTGAATCAGTTGTCCGCCAAGGGAATGGCCGGATAAATCGAACTGAGCATTTGGAAATGTTTCCCACAATATTTCTATAGCATTTCTGACACTTGCATATTGTAAATCATTAAATCCAGACATCATGGTTCGCGAAAATGTACTCTCTGCTTCCGCTTCACTGCCGATTCCAGCTATGGCAAATGAAATAACGCCGGTGCCGAGCTTATGAAAAGCAACGAAGTTAGCGCCGCTCGTGTCTCCTGCGATCGAACTGCTAGAGAGTACAACTTCATAATCTCGCGCGAACGCGGTTAGCTCCGCCTCGCTTGCAAAAGGATTGCCGTTCTCACGAATCGCGGCAGCCAATCGATCTCCCGTCATGCCGGTTTCAAGGTGAGACGAGGAATATGCGAGATTCGTCAGTTGGGCGCTAAAAACGTAGTCGCGTGCGAAGACGGGTGGGTTCGACATCTGGTTATCTTCCGTGAAGAACTTGCCAAAACGGCGGATAATATTCCATATGGCCATAGGCACAATTTCTATCTATTTGTGGGCCGTCGGCTCCGATTATTGTCGAATAATTGGGCAAATTTACAACTAAGTTATAAATGTGAGCTATAATCCTTCCATTGTGCCGAACTAATATGTAATATTCTGTATTCCCAGCCCCCCAGCCGTATCTGCGAGCGCTATCCTCCACTGAGTAACCACCGAGAGAAAGTTCATCTACCCACATCTTTTGCGTACGATTTCTTTGAGTTCTGAAAATGAAATTAATGAATCTAGAAAATTCCTCTCTGTTGTCGATAGCAACTTTGATATGATTGCGACATAGGCGCTCAAAGTTCCAGTTTATGGCCGTTTTGTATAGAATGGGGGCTGACAGCAGCGCGATGATTAGCAATGTTTTGCGCGATAGCATTCACGTTAACTCCAAAATTCGTCGCTGCAGGAGTCATGGAGAAAGGTGTGAAGGGATCATTCCTATGTCTCGTTCCCCTTCTGGACTATTAAATGATGGAGCCGCGCAGCTGCTTCCGGCAGCCCTTCAAGTCGAGCGGTTGATCCGACGGCTATGACACGTCCCTGCCCATTTCTTCCCACCGGGAATTACGGTGACAGGTGCGAAAGCCCCGAAACAATCTTGGGTTTCGGTCCGCGCTTCCCGGGAAGGAGTTGTTGTCCCGATTTTGCCTGCATGCCCTCGAGCCATTCGCGGCTGCCGACGGGACGGCCGAGTGTTTCTGCCTTGCGCAACGCCGCATAGGTGAAGGCCTCGTCGAACTCTTCCGCGAGAAAGGCGCCGAAATCGCCGGTCCGCTCGATCGCCGGGGCAACGCGCACCACATGATCATCGCGCGCGGCGAGGTGGGCGCGAGTGCTCGACCAACGCCAATCCGCGGCCCGCGCCACCAGTCGCGCGCGCACGGGGTTGAGCGCCACATAGCGAAATGCCGCCAGCAAGTGCGCCTCATCCATCGCCACCGAGCTGAACCGTCCCTGCCACAGATGCCCCGTCACCCGCATCCGCGCGTTGACATAGCCCGTGTAGTGACGATGCACGTGGCGGAAGGTCCGGCCAAGCGCGTCGGCGTCGCGCGGAACGGCAACGATATGGACATGGTTGGGCATCAGGCAATAGGCCCAAACCTCGACCCCATGGCGCACGCTCGCATCGGCGAGCAGATCGAGGTAGAGCGCATAGTCGCCATCCTCGAAAAACGTCCGCTCACGCCGGTTGCCGCGCTGCGTCACATGATGCGGGATGCCAGGCAGAACCATGCGGGGAAGACGCGCCATGCCGCCACACTCGGGCGGATTGGGGGCAACGTCAATTTAGGGGTTTTCGCACCTGTCACCGTAACCCCCCGTGACGAAAACGGGAATCGAACTCCGTCTATGGGCTACGGATCGCAATCGAGCGCGGCGCTCGAAGCCCGTAAGTAAATTGATCCACGCGGCGGATGAAAATCCGTATAATAGCATAAGTCAGTTGAAAATGTCTTTCGACCAGTCCGCCAGTATAATTTTGCACTATTAGGACCAGATTCTCCAGTGAAATGTCGGCTTATGATGATTTCTCTCCCTGGGTTCAAGGTCTCCGTCATCACCGGCCGACCATTGTCAAGTAGAATGATCTGCACGTCAGCGCGAGTCTGATTTACTACACGAAACCTACTATAATAATAGTCACACGAAGTCAGCAAGAGTGCCAGAGTAAGAATCGATTTTGGGAATTTCATCTTAGTATCTCCAAGCATCCCGCACTGACGGCTCTCTCGGCAAGATCTGCGGTGGGAATATTCGCGTTAGCTGGATCTGACATCATCACTGCGGCTACGTGGTTATTGTAATCATCCATTTGACTGCCGGGTATATCCGCTGAGCCAACCTCATGAGAAGCTGCATAGGCAAGAGCCCTGCTCGCACCGAGCATCCGAGTCATAGCCGCGACCCAATAGAAATGCCGGTATGCGTCTCTAGTATCGTTTATTCCTAAAAGGTGCGGATATGCTTCGGCAGACCTAGCGTAGGCTTGATCCGCCGCTTCTTCGGCGACGGGCAGACCCAGCGGATCGGCGAGTCCAGCCAGGGCCTGCGCGAGCCATCGGTTGCCTCGTGGAGGATTACGGCCAGCCGGAACAGCGGGGCACCTATTTTGCGGTGCCGAGTGCCCGGTCGACCCGCTTCCTCCGCCTCCGCCGCCTCCCCCCTTAAATCCATCACCGCCCATCCATGGATTCGTTGGCTGATAATCGCAAACATGAGAATCTCTCCTGCCGCTCTTGGGCTCAATCGGTTCTCCGGGATTGAATTGCCTGTCATTGTTCAGATCGACATATGCGAAAGAATAAGTATCGATGCATTCACCGAGCAGCCCCGTCGGATCGATCAGATTGACGGGATCGTTGCCGACATAGGCATAGAGATTCATGCCCGATCCGTAACCGATGGGATCGGTCTGCATGAACCTGCCGAGGCCGGGATCGTACATCCTTGCACGATAGTACCACAGGCCGAGCTCGGGGACATAGGCCTGGCCGGTATAGCCGAACCTCCCCGCATTGCCCGGCGCGGGCACGCCATATTCGTCGTAGCTGTTGATCGTGGTCCCGCCGACGGCGTCGCTGCGCGCGATCACGCTGCCGCGCTCGTCGGCGTGGAAGCCGCCATAGCCGCCGCCGGCGACGTTGAACCAGGCCAGCGGCTCCCCGGACGGCCCGAGCACGTAGGTCATCTGCGTCGCGTTCGCGCCGTCATATTCGGCGATCAGCCGATCCCCGTCATAGACGAACCGCCGCGTGCCCGAGGCGCCGGACACCTGATAGAGACGCCCCAGCGGATCATAGGTCAGGGCGGTCGCGCCGGGGCCGCTCGTCAGCCGGTTCTCGGACGAATAGCCGTAGCCCGCGCTCCCGATCGCGCTCGTGTTGCCGCGCGCGTCGTGGCTCAGGCTGGTGGCCCCCGTCGCGGTGACCTGGTTCAGCCCGTTCACCGTTTCGGCCACGGCCTGGTCGGCATGGCCGCCCCAGGCATAGGCATCGTTCGAGCGCGTCGTCGCGACGATCTGCCCGGCCGGGTTGTAGCTGTAGCCGAACGTCACATCGTTGGCCGTGCCGGCGACATCGTGGCTGAGGCTCGAAAGCCGCGAGACCGCGTCATAGCCGTAGCTCGCGCTCGTCCCGTCGATGGAGGTCAGCGACGTGCGCCGGCCGAGATCGTCATAGGCCCAACGCCGACGCCAAACGACGCGCCGTTCTCGCGCACCGTCAGCAGATCGCCAGCGGTATCGTAGTCGTAGGGACCGCACAGGCTTCTGTCGATGCGAGAAAGCCGACGGCATAGGCCGCCGGCCTCATCAAAATTAGGGTCCGGACCCTAGTAAACTGGCGCCGTGATCCTAATTGGTGGCTAAGTAAAGTGCCACCGTAACCCAAACTCAAACACAATCGATTTATTTATCTGTCATCGCACTTGGGCGATACGTAGATTTTGATAAAATCTACTTAAAAAGTAGAACTTAAATGTTATTCCAGATACAAAGATAATACCGGATAGCCCAAGTATTATTATCATAACCAAGTGATTTACGCGATAAATCTGCGATAAAAAAAGAATAAATATAGTTAGCTCAGCTGATATTATTATCATAATATTACTTAGTCTTAATGATGCATCTTTTCTTAGCTTCGAAATTGCAAGAGCGGGGTTCAGTTCATTATTTCTAGCAAATGTGTCTATCATATATTCCAGCTGCTGATTGTGCTTATAGATCAGCATCGGAGGAATAGACAGGGCTATTATAATATAGACATATAGCATTAATGTCCTCCGCAAATTACAGCACTTAGAATAGATTGTCCTCCATGTTCTGCGGCTTGCTGTCCTGCCTCTCTTACCGCGGCATTACGTAATCGAGTAGATCTAAACCGACCCCGAATGTCTCTTAATACGCCCCCATCTAACCTAAATCTCACCAAGACATTTTGGAGAGATCGTCCAGCAGGTAACAACCTGATCGGCAGAGCCAGCCCTTGAACCACAAGCGGGCCCCAGTCTCCACTATTTAGGCCATCCGAAAGATTAACCAAACCGAGCTGAGTCTCTAAAAAGTCATTTAGGACCGTTAATCCGAGCGCGCCTGGCTCGTCGCCAATTGCGGCATTTACGATCGTTGCAACATCCACTCCGTCTTGCGTCGTTTCAAGAACGGCGCGAGCAGATCCTATGAGTGATGTAAGTCGTGCTTCGCAATTTTCTCCAGTATTGCCATTTTGAGACGAGCTAACCGCTCCGCCGCCTCCCGCGCCGCCTCCGCCCCAGAAAAGGGACGGTTGATGGCTCAGGCAGACGCGGCCTGTTTCCATCAGGCTATCGGGGAATGATGGCTCTCCCGGATCGCGTCGATGATTGTTGTTCTTGTCCTCATATTCGATGGAGTAATTGTAGAGGCAGTTGCCAAGCCCGCTCGGGTCGGTAAGATTGGCTGGGTCATTGAACACATAGGCGTAGATATTCATCCCCCCACCGAACCCGATGGGATCGGTTTGCATGAACCTGCCGAGGCTGGGGTTGTACATCCTTGCACGATAGTACCACAGGTTCGCCTCGGGTATCCACGCCTGTCCGGTATAGCCGAACCGGCCGATGATGCTTCCGCCCTGCGGATTGCCATATTCGTCATAGGCGTTGCGGCTGCCGACCAGGTTGCCGCTGGTGTCGCTGACCGCGACCACGCTGCCGCGCTCGTCGGCGTGGAACCAGCGCCGGGTGCTCGTGCCCGTACCTTCATACCAGACCAGAGGATCGCCGCTCGCCGGATCGAACACATAGCGGCGCTGCAAGGCGCTGGAGCCGTTATACTCGGCGATCATGTTATCGCCATCATAGGCGAACCTTGTGGTCACGCCGCCGCCGACCGTCTGATAGAGCCGCAGCGCCGGATCGTAGGCCAGCGTCGCGCTGCCCGGCGCCGAGGTCAGCAGATTCTCGGAGGAGTAGCCGTAGCCGCTCGATCCGATCGCCGACACATTGCCCCGGCTGTCGTGCGTCACCGACTGCCCGCCGATCGCGGTCAGCTGATTGAGCCCGTTGACGCTGCTCGCGGTGGCGCCGTTGGCGAGGTCGCCATAGGCATAAGCATCGTTTGAGCGGGTCGTGTTCGTGATATGCGAGGCGGGGTTGTAGCTGAACCCCAGCGTCAGATCGTTGCCGGTGCTCGCCAGGTCCTGCGTCAGGCTGGAGAGCCGCGATACAGCGTCGTAGCCGTAGCTGGTGGTGGTGCCGTTGCCCCTGGTCAGCGTCGTCCTGCGACCGAGATCGTCATAGGCCCAGGTCGCCAGCACGCCGACGCCGGTGCTCGCCCCGTTCTCGCGGACCTTGGTGAGATCGCCGACGGAGTCGTAATCGTAGTTCACATAGAGCCCGGTGCCCGGATAGGTAAGCTGCGTACGCCGCCCGGCCGGATCGTACGCCGAGGTCGCCGCGCCGAGCGGGCCCACCTGCGTCAGATTGCGCCCCACCGCATCCCAGGTGAACGTCAGCGTCTGCGCCGAGGTGCTCGCGGTCAGCAGATGGCCGGTGAGGTCGTAGGTGTAGCTGACGTCCAGCTCGCTGCCCGGCAGGTTCTTGAGCGTCGGGCGGTTCAGGTGATCGTAGGTGAACGCGATGCTCGTGCCGTCCCTCAGCCGCCGGCTGGTGACGTTGCTCGCCGCGTCGTAGCCCAGCTCCTCATAGTCCGTCGTCGAGCTCGTCCCGGGCGTCGTCGGCGAGGGCATGCGCGTGCGGCTCAGCCGGTCGAACCCGTCATAGACATAGGTGGTGCGGTTGCCGTTCGCGTCGGTCACCGTCGCTTGCCGGCCGTTGTTCGTCCAGGTCGAGGCGATCTCGTCCGCCTGCACCCCGGTGACGCCATAGCCGGTCTGGACCAACGCCACCTGCCCGGCATTGTCGTAAGTGGTGCGCGTGATGCGGTCAGGCCCGAATGTGCCCGCCGTGCCGAGCGTGCAGGCGCTCGACGGCAGCGCTCCGTAGATCGCGGGGTTCATCCGCTGCGCCGTGCAACTGACGCGGCCGAGGCTGTCGTAGCTCGTCTGGGTCAGCGCATAGGTCGTGCCGCCCGAAGACAGCGCCTGCGTCACCGGGCGGGCATTGGCGTCATAGGCGGTGTCCACCTGCTCGAGGCTCGAGAACGCCGCCCAGTCGGCATCCGACTGGCTGTTCACCGTGCCCCGCTCCACCCGCGTCGCAAGGCCGTTCGTCCAGGTGGTGCGGACCGCGCGGTGCTTGAGGGTCCCTGTGTCGTCGGGATCGGGTCCCACCACGCCGACCAGCCGGCGCCCGGCATCGTAGCGATAACGGGTCGTGTCCGCCGTCCCCGACAGCGGCCCATCGGCCATGATCATGTTGCCGACGCCGTCGTAGGTCATGGTCGTCGTCGCGCTGAGCGCCCCTGTCCCGTCGCGCCGCTGAACCGAGGTCATGTTGCCGCTCGCGTCATAGCCGATCACCACCCGGCTCTCCGCCGCCGTGCCGACGCAGGCCGGCGAGGCGCCGCTCGCGCAGGACGATATACCGGTCAGGAAATATTCGCCGGTCGTGTTGGTGTAGGAATAGCGCGTCTGCGGGCGGTCGCCCGTGCCCGACGGCGCCGGGGCGGTGATGGTCAGCACGCCGCCGTGGGTGGAGTCATAGGTATAGTCGGTCGTGTAGCCGCGCGCGTCGGTGGTCGAGGTCGGCTCGTTGCACGTGACCGGGTTGGCGCAGGTCGAGGGATAACCCGCCGTCTCGACGATGTCGGACAGGCCCGAGCCCGACTTTGCGACGTGGCGCGTCTCGGTCACATTGCCGCGGGCATCGAGCGTGTAGTTGACGTAATTGCCCTCGGGCTGCGTCACCCGCGTCAGCCGGCTGCTGCCGTCATAGGTGAAGCTGGTCGTGTGGCCGAGCTGGTCGGTGATCGAATTGATCCGGCTGGTGCCGGTGTTCGAGACGATTGTGCTCGTATGGCTCGCCGCGTCGGTCACGGTCAGCGTCCGGATCGTCCCCGACGTGCTCCAGCCATAGCCGGTGGTGACCCCCTCGTTGGTGACCGACGAGACCATCGATCCCGAATGGCTGATCGTTGTCGTGTCGCTCGCCGCGCCCGGCCGGCGGATCGCGGTGAGCGTGCCGCTGCTGTCGGTCAGCCGCCAGGTGAGGCCGCCCATGTCGGTGATCTCGGTCACGCCGGTGGAGGGATATGCGTAGCTCGCCGAGGCCTGAGTGGAACCGCCGCCATTGAAGTGCGCGCCGGTGCGAACGAACCAGTCGGGCGAGGGGGGCGCGCTCGGCGAAGAGCTGTTGCTGGCATAGGTGAAGCCGATGGAATAACCGAAGCTGTTGGCGACCCCCGACAGGCGCTGGGCGTAGGGAATCCAGTTTATCGAATAGATGCTCCAGGTCATGAAGACCGTCCGCCCGTCCGGGCCCACGATGCTGTAGGGCAGCATGGTGCAACTGGTCTGCGAGTTTACCGAGCAGAACATGTTGGGGGCGAGCCCCGCCTCGCCGCTGCCCGTGGGATCGGTAAACGTGATCCGGGTTCCGTCCGGGGCGGTATAGATGTAATCGAACCCCGATTTGGTCAGGATCGCGCCATTGGCCTTGTCCGCGATGTAAAGGGGGCCGCCGACGATGCCGGTGAAAGTATCCCGCGTGCGGTTCGGCAGGCCGATCCGGATCGTCGCATGCGTGCCGCTGGTGGTGCGCAGGAACGTGTAGCCGTCCCATTGGCTCCCGGTGTTGCCGGGCCGCTGCCGGATCAGCGAGAGTTCCGCCCGGCCGGATCCGATCGAGCCTTCGGTCAAGGCCAGGACATGGTCGCCCTGCACCAGATCGACGCCGTTCGCATCGAGGTTGCGGAACGCCGGTTGCGCGTCGGCCGGGGCAGTGAGGGCGGTCGTGGCGAGCAGGGCGCACGACAGCGCCCCCGCGCGAAGCAGGATGTTGGTCATCTCAAAGCTCTCCGGTTTGCGGATTCAGGCCCGCTTCAATTCAGATATCGCGCGGCAAAGGGCGCGAACGCGCGGTTACGGTGCGCCGGTCGTCGTCTTGTTGGTGCGATTGTCGGCCTTGTCGTAGACATAGTTGGTCGCGACGTTGTTGTTGACGGTGCCGCTGTGGTCGACCCTTACCAGCCGGCCACGCGCGTCGTAGCTGTAGCTGATCGTCTCGGAGGCGACCGCCGCGGCCGCAACGACAAGCCCCGCAATCACGAGAATGACTTTCTCGATACGTCTCATGATCATCTCCCCCAACCTCAGGTTCGACTCGATTGCCTGGATGACCAAAGAACAACAAACGAAATCCTACATTGCAAATCCTATTTTTTACTTTGTAGGATATCGATGGGTAAGCGGCTGAAACGCAGTGATTATAAATTTCTACAGTTGTTGGATTTACCCTCGCCTTCAGGAGGAAATGGTCGCTCAACGCCCCAGACCTCGCCCCCTCCCAACTTGCACCCAGTCGGCGAGCTGGTGTCCGATTGATCCCTGACCACGCCGCAAGATGTCGAGCCCGAGTTCCTTCTTCCGGTTGCGCAGCAGCGATTCGAGCTGCGGGTCGCGGTGCAGCGATTTGGCCATGTCGGTGAGTGCGTTCCTCATCCTGTCGGCCTTGTCGTAATCCCATTCGCGATCCGCGGCCCGGACCTGGCGATCAAGCCGTCGCCACTCCTTGACGAACATGTCGGCGCGCAGCGCCGGCTCGGTGCGATAGCGCTGCTCCCAGTCCATGACCCCGATGCCGGTCCTGGCATTGCCGCCGGCGACCTCGTCGACCAGGCCCATGTCCCGCACGAACGCGGCGCGAAGGTCGCGCGCGCCCTGCGGTCGGACCGCATCGAGCGCATGGCGGGCCTGCTCGAACGCCGCGCGCTGGTGCGGGCTTTCCTCAAGGCCGTTGCGGCGTGTGGCGACGATCTCCCTGGTCGCCTGAGCGAACCGCACGATCGCCTGCTCCAATCTGCGGCGTGAGGCTTCGGGCGATGTCGCGCCCAATGTCTCGAACATATCGATCTGCGCGGGCCGGACGATCGGCGCAGGCCGGACGATCGGCGCAGGCCGATCGACATCGCGCGCATAGTCGCTGGCCATGTCCTTGCCGCGCTCGCGGCTGAGCGTGCGAGCAAGCCTCTCCCGGTCCGCAAAGTCATCCCGCCCGTAATGGAGATCGACGCTGTCGCGATGCCGCGACAGCGCGACATAGGCGGCGTGCCGATCGAGCCCCGGCGTCGCCAGCACATGGGCACGGTCCACGGTCATGCCCTGCGCCTTGTGGATGGTGGCGGCATAGCCATGGTCGATATCGGCATAGTCCCTAAGGTCGAACGCGGCGCTGCGCCCATCGTCCAGCATCACCGACATGCGGACGGGAGAGACGCTCTCGATCGTGCCCAATGATCCGTTCTTCACCCCAAGGCTCCGCTCGTTCCTCAGGAACATGACCCGGTCGCCGCGCGCGAACATGCGTTGTCCCTTTGAGGTGGCGATCCTCACCTCCTCGCCAAGCTCGCCCCGCTTATGCTCACGCGCCAGCTCGTTGAGCGTGCGCACGTCGTCATTGGTGTGGGCGAGGATGACCCGGCTGGCATCGGGCCGCTCCCGCCGCTCCGCATCCCAGCGCTCGATCAGCGCGCCGCGCGCTTCCTCCCGGCTCGGTGCCTCATGCACCATGTGGTGCTCGCGATAAGCATCCAGCGCCTCGCCCGTCCGCCCGGTCGCAAGCTGGCGCGTGGCCTCGCGCTGCCAGTCCTCCTGCTGGCGACGGATATCGGTGATCTCGACGCTGCCATGGCGCTCCGCGATCGACCGGAACGCCGCTCCGGCCTCGATCGCCTGCAACTGTTCGGGATCGCCGACCAGCACCACCTTGGCCTTGTGCTTCTCCGCCTCGGCGATCACCCGTTCCATCTGGCGGGTGCCGATCATCCCGGCCTCGTCGATCACGAGCACATCGTTGGCGCCAAGCAGCTCGCGGCCCTGGCGCCATTGATGCTCCAGGCTGGCGATCGTGCGTGATTGGATAGCGGAGCCGGACTCAAGGTTCTCGGCGGCGATGCCGGACAAAGCCGCGCCGCGCACATTGTAGCCGGCCGCTTCCCAGGCGTCGCGCGCGACGCCAAGCATCGCGCTCTTGCCGGTGCCGGCATAGCCCACCACCACGGCAAGATCCCGCCCTTGCGTCACATGTTCGAACGCGCCGCGCTGCTCGGCCGACAGGATGAGCCCGCGCCGTTCGGCATCGGCGAGCGCATGACGCTGGTGGATGTCGCCGAGAGGATGATCGCCGCGACTGGCCAGCCGTTCGGTCGCCCGCTCCAGCCGCTGCTCGGTCGCGAGCATGGCGCGCGAGGTGAACCGCTCCTCGCCGCGTCCGTCCTTCCCCAGGGCCACCAGCTCGGGCGAAGCGCGCACCGCCGCCAGCACACGATCGAACTGCTCTTTCCCGTCGCTATGCCGATGCACGAACCGGGCAAGGTCGCGGGTCGTGAACGTGGCTTGCTGGTGCGTGATCGCGTCCAGCGCCACCGCCGGGTCGGCGAGGATGCGCGCGCCATTCCGGCGCGCGATATCGCGATGCTCTTCGAGCCGTTCGGCCTCCAGTCCATGCCCCACCCGGCGTCCCGCCGCCGCGCCGATCTTGTGCTGCGGCTCCAGCGCAATGCCCTGCGCTTCGAGGCTGCGATGATCGATGCGCGTATCGATATCCAGCGCGGCGAGGCGGGCGTTGACATGCTCGCCCCAGGCTTCGCGCCAGTGCTGCAAGAGCTCGGTGCGGTTCCAGTCGCGGACCTTCGCGCCGAACCCGTCTCCATCCACCTCGCGCATGGTCAGCATCACATGGGCGTGAGGCTTGGCCTCGCCATCGGCGCCGACGTCCCAATGGACATTGAGGTCGGCGATCATGCCGCGCGAGACGAACTCGCGTTGCACGAACTCGCGCGCGAGCCTGATGCCCTCGGCCTGGTCCAGCTCGCGGGGCAATGCGAACTCGGCCTCGCGGGCGAGCTGCGCGTCCTTCCTTACCTCCGCCGCCTCGGCCGCGTTCCACAGCTGCTCGCGGTCCCCGAACTGCTCCGGCGCGCCGTTCGGCAGCAGCACTTCGGAGTGGATGACGCCGGCCTTGTTGGTGAAGGCGAGTATCGCGACCGCGCGCTCGTCCTGTGGAAACGGCGCGGCAGACGCGCGTTCGAGGCCGAGCAAGGAAATTCCGGAGGCTTGATTGAACGATAAGGATGGTCATGCCGTTCGACGGACGTTGTGGTCCTGCCACTGGTAGTTCATCTCTTTCTGTATGGCCGCGACACTCGCTGAAATCATCGTTCCCGTCTGTGTATCGCTCGGCGGCGCTGTTGTCGCCGGCTATGCGAGCTATCTCGTCGGGCGCGGAACGCGCTCGCACGAATGGCGATTGGCGCTTATTCGGGAAAGGTTGCTCGAACGCCGTCAGCTCTATGCTAGATTCATGGCCGAAGCCGACCGCAACATGCTGTTGATCGTGGCGGGCGGAGCTAAATCGATCGACAATGTGATGCCGCTATTCGCCATGCTTGCGGAAATTTCCTTGCTCTCCTCGGATGCGGTCCAGGAAAGCGCAAAAGCCTTATGCGATTGTGCATTGCACGCCAATCGCAGGGATGGAGACGGGAAGAGTGAAGGGGATCATTTCGGCACTAAGACGGCCTTTCTGAAAGCGGCGCGGAGCGAAATCACCCAGCTTGAAGCTGACGCATATCCAAAGCCTGCCGGGACAGGGGAACGGTGTGCGCCCGGCGCATCTTGGTCTTGTGCGGCGGGATGGTCCAGACCGCCTTCTCGAAGTCGAAATCGTCCCACTCGGCATGGCGCAGCTCGCCCGGCCGGACGAACACATGCGGCAACAGCCGCAACGCCGCCCGCGTCTCGGGAAAGCCCTCGAACGCCTCGATGGCGCGGAGCAAGCCTCCGGCCTCCTTGGGATCGGTGATTGCCGCACGATGCACCGGCTTGGGCGCGATCAGCGCGCCGCGAAGATCGGCGGCAACGTCGCGCTCCGCGCGGGCTGTGGCGATGGCGTAGCGGAAGATCTGGCTGCAAGTGCTGCGCAACCGCTTCGCCGTCTCATACTTTCCCTTGCTCTCCATCTTGCGGAGCATGACCAGCAGCTCGTGCGCGGAGATGGAGGCGATCGGCCGCTTGCCGATCGACGCGTTGATGAAGGCGAGCAACCAGCGCAGCTTCTTCATCGTGACGGCGGAGCGGCCTTCCTTCTCGACCTTGGTCAGCCATTCGTCGGCGACCGCCTTGAAGCTGTTGGACACGGCGACCGTGGCGGCGACCCGCTCCAGCTTGATCTGCTCGCCGGGATCGTCGCCCCGCGCCAGAACCTTGCGGGCCATGTCCCGCCGCTCGCGGGCGTCGGCGAGGCCGGTATCGGGGAAAGTGCCGAAGGCCAGCGTCTTCTGCTTGCCGAGATAGCGATAGTTCATCCGCCAGCACCGCCCGCCCGAAGGTGTCACCAGGAGATAGAGGCCGTCGCTGTCCGCGAGCTTGTAGGGCTTCGCGCGGCCCTTGGCGTTTCTGATGGCGAGGGCACTCAAGGCCATGATGGTATCTCCCGATCAGGGCCGGCGCACTACCATCGCATCTACCATCAATCTGTTGGTATCCGGTGGTATCGAGCCGATCCGACTGGGATGCTTATACCACGAAAAAACGGCGGAAAACAGCCATTTTTGACACCCAATGAAACCCCCTGCGAGGGATTTTTGGTGACCCCTACGGGACTCGAACCCGTGTTTTCGCCGTGAGAGGGCGACGTCCTAGACCGCTAGACGAAGGGGCCGGCTGAAGCGGAAGCGGGGCGCATATGGGCTTGGGGGGCGCTCTGTCAAGGAAGGGCGCGCGAAAAGCGGCGGCGCCGGCCAGGGGCGCCGCTCTTGTGCGGTGCGCGCGGCCGCTGGCCTATTTGCCGCCGCCGGTCCCGGTCGAGGTGTCCGCCGGCGGGGTGCTTTCGGCATCGTCGGCGGGAGCGGCCGGCTTGTCGGCGGCGCCGGTCGCGCTCGAGCCGGATGCAGCTTCCGCGCCCGGCTTCACCGCGTCGGCGCCCGCATTGGCCCCGGCATCGGCGCTGCCATTGGTATCAGTGGCGGCCGCGTTCGCATCGGCGCCATTGTCCGCACTGTTGTTGGCGGCGCCGGACTGGGTGCACGCGGCGAGGGAGAGGAGCGCGGCGCTCGCCGCGGCAAGGGTCAGGATTTTCATCATCGGCCCCGGATATTGTGGGAGGTCCGCCTGTCTAACCAGGTCGGCACCGTTACGGAAGAGTCGCTTTATCGCGGGCGCACGCTATGCTTAGATAAGGCATCGCGCAGCACTCGGGGGGCGTTTATGCGGTTTCCTTTCCACCCTTTCGTGGCCCCGGGCCGCGGTCCGGGGCCGTCGCCGACAAGGCCGGGAAGCCCGACGTGGCCGTGAGCTACCAGCCCTTCCGGATCGAAAGCGGGGCGAAGACTCACGAAGGCCGCGTGCGCGACCATAATGAGGATTCGTTCGTCGCCAAGGAAGGGCAGGGCCTTTGGGCCGTCGCCGACGGCATGGGCGGGCACGAGGGGGGCGAATGGGCGTCCGCCAAGATCGTCGAGAAGCTCGACGAGATGGAACTGCCCGAAGATTTCGACGCCGCCTGCGATGCCATCGCGGAGGCGATCCGCAAGGCCAATCGCGCGATCATCGTCGAGGCGCGGCGGCGCGCCAAGCAGATGGGATCGACCGTCGTCGCCCTGTTCGTTCGCGACGAGCGCTATGCGGTGCTCTGGGTCGGGGACAGCCGCGCCTATCTGCTTCGCGACGGCGCGCTCAAGCAATTGAGCCACGATCACACCCAGGTGCAGGAGATGGTGGCGCGCGGCATCATGTCGCCGGAGGACGCGATCGGCCATCCGATGGGGCATATCCTCTCGCGCGCCGTCGGCGTGCGCGACGAGATCGAGGTCGACAAGGTGACTGGCGAGGTCTGGCCGGGCGACATCTTCCTGATCTGCAGCGACGGCCTGCACGGCTATGTCGCCGAGGCGGACATCGTGCGGACGCTGACCCGCAGCCCCCCGAACATGTCACCGAGGAGCTGGTCGAGATGACGCTCGCCAACGGCGCTCCCGACAATGTCACCGTGATCGCGGTCTGGGCCAGCGACCCGACCCTTCTCTCACTTCCGGATCGGTAGGATTATGAGCGACGACAAGGACAAGACTCCGCCCGAGGGAGGCGAGGAGCGCACCGTCTTCATGCCGTCCGGAACCGAGCCCGGCGCCCCCGCGGCCGAGCCCGCGGCCTCGGAGCCGGAGACGGCCGCGCCCGAGCCGACCGCAGGGCAGCCGGGCGCTTCCGAACCGCCGGCCGCGGAGCCGGCGGCGCCCGCATCCGAGACTCCGGCCCCGGCTGAGGTGTCGCAGCCGACCACGGCCGGAACCCAGGCCGCCTTCACCCCCACCGAAAGTGCGCGCGCGATCAAGGTCGGCGACGTGCTCAACCATATTTTCGAGGTGAAGCGATTCCTCGCGCGCGGCGGCATGGGCGAGGTGTTCGAAGGCTGCAACGTCAACACCGACGAACGGGTCGCGATCAAGGTCATGCTGCCGGCGATGGCGGCGGACGAGAAGGTCGTCGCGATGTTCCGCAAGGAGGCGCGCACCCTCACGAAGCTCCAGCACGAGGCGCTCGTCTCCTATCGCGTGCTCGCGCAGGAGCCCAATCTCGGCGTGCTCTACATCGTCACCGAATTCATCGAAGGGGTCGAGCTGGCCGACGTGCTCGGCAAGGTCGAGCGCACGCCGGACGAGCTCAAGGGCCTGCTTCGCCGGCTCGCCTCGGGCCTGGGCGCCGCGCACAAGCTGGGCGCGATCCACCGCGACATGTCGCCGGACAACGTGCTGCTGCCGGCCGGCGACGTTCACCAGGCGAAGATCATCGATTTCGGAATCGCCAAGGATCTCGATTCCTCCTCGGCGACGATCGTCGGCGACGGCTTCGCCGGCAAGTTGAACTATGTCGCCCCCGAACAGCTTGGCGATTACGGGCGCGAGATCGGGCCGTGGACCGATGTCTACAGCCTCGCGCTCGTCATCCTGGCGGTCGCGCAGGGCAAGAACGTCAACATGTCCGGCTCGCTCGTCGATGCGATCGACAAGCGCCGCAAGGGGCCGGACATCTCGGCGATCCCGGACAGCCTCAAGCCGACGATCGAGGCGATGCTTCGCCCCGACCCGAAGGATCGGCTGCGCTCGATGGAGGATGTCGTCGCGATGCTCGGCGGCGGCGCCGCGCCGCCGGCCCCGCCGCCGCCCGCGCCGGTCGCGCCGGTGCAGGCGCCGACCGGGGGAGGCGGCGGATCCAAGGCGCTGATCGTCGTCGGCGTGCTGATCCTCGCGCTGCTCGCGGCGCTCGGCGCCTGGTGGTTCATGGGCCGCTCCGCTCAGCAGACCGGCGCCGCGCCCGGCGCCGGCAACGTGGCCAGCAGCGATCCGGTCCAGGCCGCCCGCGGCGCGATCAACTCGGTGATCCCGTCGGTCAACTGCACCTGGCTCGAGATCGGCAGCGCGAGCGCGGGTGAGAATGGCGGGGTCGACATCGCGATGCGTGGTGTCGCCGGCGACGCCCAGGCGGCGCAGCAGGAGCTCGGCCGCGCGCTCGCCGCCGCCCATGTTGAAAATGCCCGGCTCGATTTCTCCGATGTCGCGCCGATCACGCCCGCCGGCTGCTCGGCGCTCGATACCTATCGCCAGGTGCGCGCGACGGAATCGACCCACATGTCGGTCGCCCAGCCGCGCTTCCAGATGGTGATGCAGCCCGAGGGCACCAGCTATGCGGGCCAGCTCGCCGCCAATGCCTCGGTCGAGTTCAACTTCGGCGATTCGAACACCGATTTCACGATCGTCGGGCTCGAGCCGTCGGGTGCGATCACCACGCTGATCCCGAGCCGGGCGGCCTTCGAGGCGGCGCTCGCACAGTCCGAAAACGGCCGGCCGATCGCGAGCGAGGGCAATGGCCGCTATCGGCTCAACATCGATCTCAACCATCAGGGCTGGTCCGGCATCCTGCTGCTGACCGGGCAGGGGCCGTTCGATCCCGCGCTCGTCGCGCCGCAGCTCGGCGCGCGCGGGCCGAACTGGACACAATCCTTCGTCAGCACCGCTTCGAACCAGCAATGGCACGCGGAAATGGTGTGGTTCCAGTCGGTCAACGGCGGAAACGGGGGCGCCGCCGCCCCGCCGGCCGGCGAGTCCGGGCCGTCCTCGACGCCGCCGGCGGATCAGGAGGGGAGTGGCGGGAAGTAAGGCGAGGGCCGATATGGCGCGGCCCGGCCGGGCCGGGATCAATCGTCCTTGCTGAAGCCCTCGCGCAGCTGCTTCTCGTAGGATTTGCGGAACTGCTTGGCGAAGACCTCCATGAAGGCTTCGTCGGACTCGTTCTTCACCTTGGTATATTCGCGCTCATAGTTGCGCCACAGCGCGGCGTCCTGGAGCGAGGGCATGATCCGCGCGAGCACGCCGGCCTTGGTCGCGCGGCGGCGGATCGATCCGGGCGAGAAGCGCTCGAGCGTCGCACGCAGCGCGCCGGGGATCGCCTGAAGCGTCGCCACCTGGTGCGACTGAAGGTCGAGATAGGCGTCCTGGACGGCGCGATCGGCGTCCATGAAGCCTGGCTCGGGCGGGCTCAACAGCCGCGCCAGCGCCTGTTCGGGCGATCGCGCGAACTTGATCGGGTTGTTGCCTTCGAGCTGGAGCGCGGTCGCCTCGGCGCCCATCTGCGCCTTGGCGCGGGCGCGGGCCTCGACCATCACGACCATGCCGGAGACGAGCCGGCGAAGCAGCAGGCCGGCGCGGCGGACCAGCTCCGGTGACCGGGTCACCGTCTTGTCCTCGGCGAGCGCCGCCGATTCGAGGAAGATGTCGACGAGCTGGTCGACATCCGCCGGCTCGCCGTCGACCGAAGGCCGCGCGGCCGCCGGTTCCGTCTCGCCGATCCCGCCGCGCGCCCAATCGACCTTGTTGATGTCGGCCAGCTCGGACCACATCATGGTCACGTTTTCCGGAATCTTGTCCTCGGCGTCCGCCTCGCTTTCGGCCGCCGGCTCGGCCGTCGCGGCCGGCGCCGGTTCCGCCGCTGCCGGCGGGGGAGGCGGCGGTGGTGGCGGAGGCGGCGGAGGAGGCGGCGGCGGCGGCGCGGGGGGCGCGTCCGCGACGACCTTGGCGGCGATCTCGAAATGGCCGATCGAAAAGACATCGCCATCCTCGATCCTGCGCTCGTCCGCCATCCGCTCGGTCGCGCCGTTGAGGAAGGTGCCGTTGGTGCTCATGTCCTTGAAGACATAGCCATCGCCCTCGCGACGGATTTCGGCATGGCGCGAGGAGATTGCGTTCTTCGGGTCAGGCAGGTTCCAGTCGCAATTCTTCGAGCGTCCGATCAGCGCCGTGCCCTGCTCCAGCGTGAAGCTCGGCATCATGCCCGGCTCCATCGCCTCGGCATTACGGATCGTCAGGACCAGAGACATGCGCCGATCAACCCCCTCGCGAATGTTGGCATGGGCAGGCCCGCCGGGCCCGGAACGGCGCGGCGAGCGCCGGCCGTGAAACGATCCTAGCAGCCTCGCTTCGGCCCGACAACGGCGCGCGCGGCCGTCGATCGGGCCGGCTTTTTCTTGTCCGCACTCAATTCATCGCGTAGTAATCTCGCTTCACGGAAAAAGCGCCCAACGACACGAACTCGATTCAGAGGAGGCTTTCCATGCGTAAACTTGCTTTCGCGCTGCTCGCGGGGGGGCTCGTTGCCGCTCCGGGCGCGCTGCTGGCGCAGCAGGCGCAGGCGCCGCAGAGCGCCGACGATTATGTCTGCCAGTTTTCGGGCGATTGCGCGAACCAGGCGCAGGCGGAGGATCAGTCCGATCAGACGCCGTCCGGCCGCCCGCGCATTTCGGCGACCCGCGGCTTCTCGCTCGCCCGTCCCAATGCGATGGCGGTGACGCCGAGCGGTGGATCGCGTCCGCAGGTCCAGGCGTCCGGCCAGCGCGCCAATCAGCGCCAGGTGGCCCATCGCCCGCAGGCGGCGCGCCCCGGCGGCCGCGTCGATCTTCGCGTCGAGTTCGCGCTCGGCTCGGCGGTCCTCTCTCCGGCGCAGCAGGATCGGATGCGCGCCTTCGCCGAGGCGCTTCGTCGGCCGCAGCTTTCGGGCATGCGCTTCCGGATCGAGGGGCATACCGATTCGATCGGCAGCCGCGCGAGCAACATGGCGCTGTCCCGGGCCCGCGCCGAAGCGGTGGCCGATTTCCTGACCAGCCAGGGCGTGCCGGCGAGCCGGCTCGACGTGCGCGGGTTCGGCTTCGATCGTCCGCTTCCCGGTCATCGCGCGTCCGATCCGTCGAACCGCCGGGTCGAGGCGGTGCGGATCTCGTAACGCGCTTTTCTCTTTGCATAGGAAAAAGGCCGCTTTCGCCCTTGGCGAAGCGGCCTTTTTTTGGTCCCGCGGCCTTGCCCTTCCGACCGGCAGGGTCGGGATCAGTTGGTCGGAACGCCAAGCTGCCGGGCGGCGTCGCGCAGGCGTTGCTGGGTGGCGGCATCGCCGTTGAAGGCGGTCATGCCGGAGGTGAAGGCCTGCCGCGCCGCCGGCGCATCGTTCAGCACCATTCGCGAGCGCATCAGGCGGATCCACCCGTCCGCGTCGCGCGGATTCTGCCGGAGGCGCTCGGCGAGCCGATCGACCATGCCGCGCACCATCTGATCCTGCTGGCTCGGCGGGATCGAGGTCGCCTGCTGCATCTGCTCCTGGGTCGGCCCCGGAATGGCGGCGGTCGCGACCGAACCGGGGCTCTCGCGCGGCGGGGGCAGGCGATCGGCGATGTCGATATGGTTGCGCTCGGCGATGCTCGTCGCCGCGTCGCGCACCTGGCTGTACCAGGCGGCCCCGTCGGGCGCGTCGCGCAGGAGGGCGATGAGGTCGTCGAGCGCGCCGCGATGGTCGCCGCGGAAATCGCGCAGCGTGGCGAGATAATAGCGCGCCTGCGGGTGGCCCGGCTGCGCCTGGAGCGCCCGGCGGAACAGCTGCTCGGCCTCCGGCGGCGGCGTCGCGCCACCGCGCAGCAGCACGGTCTCGCCTAGAAAGGCGACATAGTCGGCATTGTTCGGGCGAAGCTGCATCGCGCGGCGGAAGGCCTGCTCCGCCTCCTCATATTGCCCGATCTGGCGATAGGCGAGGCCGAGCTGGTACCAGCCGTCATCGTCCTCGGGATTGCGGCGCACCCGCTCGCGAAGCTGGCCGACGAAATTGTGAACGTCGTCGCCCGGAGCATCGGCCTGACCGGCGTCCGCCGCCATGGCGTTGGTCGTCGGCGTCCTGTCCGCGCCGTTGGCGTGCGCGATCGAGACGATCACCGCCACTGCCGCGATCAGGGCCGCCGCGATCAGGACCAGGGTTGCCGGCGCGAAACGCGGCGCGGAAGCGGGCTTTGGATCGGCCATGACCGCGGATCATTACGGCAAAAAAGCGGACGTCAAGTCTGGCGTCGCCCAAAGAAGCTGCTAGACTGAACGCCTATGGCGTGTGCCTGCCGCTTGTCCCGCTGCTGGGACGGGATGGGCCTTGCCGCTCTGTGGGGGAGTGGGACCTAAAGTGGCGTCGGCGTTCAAGATCGCGGTGGTTGGATCGGGTCCGGCGGGCATGTCGGCGGCCGGCCGCGCCGCGCAGCTCGGGCTCAGCCACATCCTGCTCGAAAAGACCGACCACCTTTCCGATACGATCTACAAATATCAGAAGGGCAAGCACGTCATGGCGACGCCGAGCCAGCTCGTGCTTCGCTCCGACATGGATTTCGAGGCGGGCAAGCGCGAGGCCATCCTCGAGGTGTGGGATCGCCAGGTGGCCGAACGGCAGGTCAACGTCCGCATGAATGCGGAGGTGAAGAAGATCACCGGCAGCAAGGGCGATTTCACGCTCACCCTCACCAACGGCGAGGAGATCAAGGCCGAATATGTGATCCTCGGCATCGGCACGCAGGGCAATCCGAACAAGCTCAGGTGCGAGGGCGGCGATCTGCCGCACATCCAGTATACGCTCGACGATCCCGGCGAATATGTGGACGAGCATATCACCGTGATCGGATCGGGCGACGCCGGCATCGAGAATGCGATCGGCCTCGCCGCCGATCCCGAGCAGGGCAATGTCGTCACCATCCTCAATCGATCACCGGAATTCGCGCGCGCGAAGCAGGGCAATATCGATCTCATCACCGAGGCGGGGCGCACCGGCCGGGTCAACGTGATGTGCGAGACGACGCCGGCGCGCGTCGTTCCCGGCTATCTCTATCTCGACACGCGCGACGGCGAGCAGAAGATCAAGTGCGATCGCATCATCGCGCGCATGGGCACGGCGCCGCCGCGCAAGTTCGTCGAGGAATGCGGCATCCAGTTCACCAGCGACAGCGCCGACGCTTTCCCGGCCCTGTCGCCGCAGTTCGAGAGCAGCGTCCCCGGCATCTACGTGATCGGCGCGCTCGCCGGCTATCCGCTGATCAAGCATTGCATGAACCAGGGCTATGATGCCGTCGAGTTCATCAACGGCAATACCGACCTCAAGCCGGCCGACGAGCCGTTGCTCGAAAAGAAGTTCGAAGGGCTGCCGGGCGCGCGAAGCGTCACCGAATGGCTCGCCTTCCTGCGCCGCCGCGTCAGCATCCTCAACGACCTGTCGATGCTCCAGATGCGCGAGTTCATGCTCGATTCCGAGCCGCGCGCCTATCGGGCCGGCGAGGTCGTCTTCCGCCGCAACGAGCCGGGCGCCTCCTTGTTCGCGATCGCCGACGGCTCGCTGCTGGTCGAAATCGATCCCGCCAATCCCGACAGGACGGTGTCGATCGAGCGCGGCTCGATCGTCGGCGAGGTCGGCCTCATTTCGGGCCGCAAGCGCGGCGCCACGGTGCGGACCGGCGAGGGCGCCATCGTCATCGAGATTCCGCGCAGCGCCGCGCTGAAGCTGATCGCGACCAACGATGCCGCCAAGCGCGAGATCACCCGCATCGCGACCGAACGCCAGCTGCTGCAGATGTTCGGATCGGTCTCGCCCGACGATCTCAAGGAGGTGCTCGACACCGCCGAGATCAGAAACGTGCGCGCCGGCGAGACGATCATCAACGAGGGCGAGGAAGGCTATGACATCTTCGTCATCCGCCTCGGCTCGATGGTCGTGGAGAAATCGATCGGCGGGAAGCCGGTCTTCCTCTCCTATCTGCCCGCCGGCTCCTATGTCGGGGAAATGGCCCTGGTCGATCGCGGCCGGCGCACCGCGACGGTGCGCGCGGCGATCAAGTCCGAGGTCATCAGGCTCGATGGCGACGCCTTCCGCCGCCTGCTCGATCGCAAGCCGGAGCTGCTCGCGCGGTTCAAGCAGGACATGTCCTCGCGCCAGGAGCTGACCAGCTTCATCGAGGCGCGCAAGGACGGGTTCGGCGGCGTCGTCGACATGTATTCGCAGGTCGCCGGCTTCCTCGTCGAGAACGGCATCGGCGAGGCGACCGACGTGCTGCTGATCGACGAGAAACTGTGCATCGGCTGCGACAATTGCGAGCGCGCCTGCGCCGACAGCCACGAGGGCCTGTCCCGGCTCGATCGCGAGGCGGGGCGGACCTATGCCCATCTTCACGTGCCGACCTCATGCCGCCATTGCGAGCATCCGCACTGCATGGCCGATTGCCCGCCCAACGCGCTCAATCGCGGGCCGGACGGCGAAGTCTATATCAACGACACCTGCATCGGCTGCGGCAATTGCCAGCGCAACTGCCCCTATGGCGTGATCCGGCTGGCCAAGGTTCCGCCGAAGAAGCCGGGCCTGCTCAAATGGCTGTTCTTCGGCTCGGGACCGGGGCCGGGCGAGGCCGACGAGAAGTGGGCGAAGAAAAACAAGTCGAAATCGGGCGCCGAAGCGCCCAAGAAGGCGATCAAGTGCGACATGTGTTCCGGCATCGAGGGCGGGCCGGCCTGCGTTCGGGCTTGCCCCACAGGGGCCGCGATCCGCGTGTCGCCGGAAGAGTTTCTCTCCGTGGCGAGGATGGGACAGGGGGGCTAGAACGTGGCGAGCAGGGGGGTCGACCGCACCGATTTCGGCGAGGGGGCAGCGCATGAGAGCTTCCTCCAGTACAAGCGCTTCCGCTGGTTCAAGATCGCGGCACTCATGTGCCTCTTCTTCATCGTCGTCTATGCGTTGGTGGAGATCACGCCGCGCCCGAACGGCGGCAGCTGGGAAGGGTATATCCTCGGCACGATCGCGGCGCTGCTGATCGTCTGGCTGGCGATGCTCGGCATCCGCAAGCGGGCGATGACCCGGGGCCGCTGGTCGCTGAAGGCGTGGACCTCGGCCCATGTCTATCTCGGCCTGTCGCTGATCGTGATCGCGACGTTGCACACCGGATTCCAGTTCGGGTGGAACGTCCACACGCTCGCTTATGTGCTGATGATGCTGGTCATCTTCTCCGGCGTCTACGGCATCTTCGTCTACGGGATGCTGCCGCAGGGCCTGTCGGACAGCCGCGCGGAGATGACCGGGCCGCAGATGATCGATGCGATCGGACAGCTCGACAAGCAGATCCAGATCGCCGCCCAGCCATTGTCCGATGCCGACAGCGAAGTGGTGCTCGGCTCGCTCGGCGAGGATCCGTTCGGCGGCGGCCTGATGCGGCGCTTGTCCGGGCGTTATCCGCGCTGCGGCAATCGCGAGGCGCTGCGCGTGATGCGCGGCCGGCTCGCCGAAAGTTCGGGCAAGGAAGCCGCGGCGATCGAGCAGATCGTCCAGCTGCTCGAGCGCAAGGCGGCCGCGCTCCAGCGGGTCCGCGGCTATGTGCAGCGCCGCGCGCTTCTCGAAATCTGGCTTTACGTTCACGTGCCGATGACATTCGCGTGCATCGCTGCCCTGATCGCGCATATCATCAGCGTCTTCTTCTACTGGTAGGGGGGTACCAGGGATGGCGTTCGTCCTCAGGAACATCAGCTATTCCGCTGACGGTCGGCAGATCGTCCGCTCGTCGCGAATCCGCGACGATCTGTTGAAGATCGGACGCGATCCGGACAGCGACATCCGGTTGAACGACCTTGCCGTCGCGCTCCACCATGCGACGCTCGAGCAGGTGTCGGCGCAGACCCTCGGCGTCTCCGCGGAATCCGGGACGACGATCGACATCGACGGCTCCCCGACGCAGGGCGGCCAGATCGATCTCGCCGCCGGCGGCACGATCCGCATCGGCCCGTTCCGGCTGCGCGTCTCGCCGCTCGAAATGGGGTCCGACGATATCGCGATCGACGTCGAGCGCGCGGACACGGAGGAGGAAGAGGACCGGTTCGATCCCCGCCGCTTCGCGCTCGCCTCGGTCATGCCGGGCAAGCGGCCGATCGCCTGGGTCTCGGTGCTTGCGGTGCTGGGCCTCTTCCTCGTCTGGCCGATCTGGTCCTTCACCACGCAGCCGCGCGGCGCCCAGACCGCCTACAGCAACAGCTTCCACGCCGATCAGACGTGGAGCCCTGGCGCTCTTTCGCGTGGGCACCAGGCGCTCGAGCATAATTGCACCGCCTGCCACGAACAGGCCTTCGTGTCGGTGCGCGACAGCTCCTGCCGCGCCTGCCACACCAATGTTCACGACCATGCCGATCAGGCGCGGATGCTCCGCGCGCGGCCGGAGGTGAGCGGGTTCGCGCGCCTTCGCCTCGCCGTCGCCGAAACGTTCGGCCAGGATCCGGGGCGCTGCGTCGATTGCCATATGGAGCATCTCGGCGCCCAGGAAATGGCGCCGACGCCGCAGCAATTCTGCGCCGATTGCCATGCCGACCTGCGCTCGCGGCTGCCGGACACAAGGCTCGGCAACGTCACCGATTTCGGGCAGACCCATCCGCAGTTCCAGCCGGCGGTCCTCGTCAACTGGAACGGCGATCAGCCGCAGGTCCAGCGCGCCTCGCTCGACTCTAACCCACGCGAGCAGAGCAACCTCAAATTCCCGCACGCGCTGCACCTCCAGCCGACCGGCGGCGTCGCCCAGATGGCGCGCACGCTCCATGCCGCGAACGGCTATGGCCAGCAGCTCGAATGTTCGGACTGCCACACGCCGACGCCGGACGGCGTGCGGTTCCAGCCGATCGACATGCAGAGCGATTGCGCGGCCTGCCACAGCCTTGCCTTCGATCGCATCGGCGGCACGATCCGCACGCTTCGCCATGGCGACCCGCGGCAGGTGATCGCGGACATCCGCGCCTGGTATCGCGCCGGCGGCCCGCAGCGGCCGGCCGAGCTCGACGCCGGCCCCCGCGCCGTCCCGGGCGACGTGACGCAGATCCGCGCCGCGGTCCAGTTCGCCCGCGCCCAGGCGGGTCTCGGCGCCCGGTCCGACCAGGCGATCCGCGGCGTGTTCAGCCAGGGCGGCGCCTGCTTCGATTGCCACCAGGTCGTCCAGCCGGCGCCGGGCACGCTCGATTATTCGATCCGCCCGGTCATGTTCACGCAGCGCTACATGCTGCACGGCTGGTTCGATCATAAGGCGCACCTTGTCGTGCAGCGGCCGGGCGGGCCGCGGCTGACGGGCACCCAGGCGTGCCTCTCCTGCCACCGGGCGGACCAGTCCTCGGATTCGAGCGATCTCATGATCCCGAACATGGAGAGCTGCCGCGCCTGCCACGGCGGCGAGCGGAGCAATGCGCCGGTGCCGTCAGGCTGCGCGATGTGCCACGATTATCACATCAACGAAGGCACGCCGGCCATGCTGCTGCGGCAGCAGGTGCGCGGCCACCGTTGGGAAACCACCGTGATCCGCGTCCAGCCGGCAGCAGCGCCGTCACGCTGAGCTTATGCTCATCGCGCAGATCACGGACGTCCATCTGGGGTTCGATCCGACGACCCCGGACGAGTTCAACCGCCAGCGCCTCGATGCGGCGCTGGCGGTGCTCGTCGCGATGACGCCGCGCCCGGATCTCCTGCTCGTGACCGGCGACATCGCCGATCAGGGCGACGATCGCCAGTCCTACCGCCGCTTTCGCGAGGCGATCGCCGAGGTGCCGTTCCCGGTCTACGGCGCGATGGGCAACCATGACGATCGGGCCGCCTATCGGGATGCCTTTCCCGACACGCCGGCGCCGGACGGATTCATCCAATATGCGATCGAGGATCACTCGCTTCGCATCCTCGTGCTCGACACGCTGGCCGAGGGGCGGCACGGCGGCGGCTATTGCGAGCGGCGGGCGGCCTGGCTCCGCGCGCGGCTCGACGAGCAGCCGGAGCGGCCGACCCTGATCGCGCTCCATCACCCGCCCGTGGCGACGGGGCTGAGCTGGCTCGACGAGAATCCCGACGCCGAATGGATGGAGCGGCTGCGCGACGTCGTCGACGGCCGCGACAATGTCGTCGGGCTGATCGCCGGCCATCTCCACCGGCCGATCGTGACCTCATGGGCAGGGGCGATGCTGATCGTGTGCCCGTCGACCGCGCCCCAGGTGGCGCTCGATCTGGCGGCGGTCGATCCCGCGCAACCGGATGAGCGCGCGCTGATCGTCGCCGACGATCCCTGCTTCGCCCTGCATCTGTGGGACGGCCGCAACCTCGTCAGCCATTTCGACGCCGCGGCCGATCATGAAGTGCTGGCGCGCTACACGCCGGAATTGCAGCCGCTGGTGCAGCTGCTCCAGGCGGAGCGCAACGGCGGCGCCGATTAGCGCCGCCGCCCCGGACTAACGGCAGCGCACCTCGCCCCGGTCGATCGCCGATCCGATCGCGGCGCCCGCGGCGGCCCCGGCGATCGTGCCGAGCACCTCCGAATGGCCAGAGGTGATGATGTTGCCGAGCACGCCGCCGGCGATGCCGCCGACGATCAGGCCCGTCGTCCCGTCCGAACGCCGGCAATAATAGCGTCCGTCGCTGCCGCGATAGATGCGGTCCCGCCGGCTCAGGCGCCGCTCGCGATAACGGGCGTCGTCACGATAATAGCGGTCCGCATAATAGCCGCCATAAGCGGGATCGGGCCGGTTCCAGTCGTAGCGGCCATATTGGCTGCCCATCCCGTCGGTCGTGCAACCCGCAGCGAGGCACGTCGCCGCCAGCAGGCCCAGGTGAATTGCACGCATCTCCCTCTCCTTCATGTGGTTGTGGGCGGTCAATGCGCGGGGCGTGGAATGGTTGCAGCGCCGCAACGGAGGAACGGTGGCGGCTGCGGCGCGCCTCAGGCGAGAAAGCCGGGATCGGCGACGATCCGGCCATCGATCCAGTCGGCGATGCCGGGGCGGAAGGGAATGAGCGCGCGCTTGCCCTCGGGGCGCTCGATCTCGAGCAGGTCGCCGGCGCCGAAATTCTCGACTCCCGTCACCGTGCCGAGCGGCGCGCCGGCCGCGTCGAAGCAGGGGAGCCCGATCAGGTCCGCATGATAATATTCGCCCTCCGGAAGCGGGGGCAAGGCGGCGCGGGGCACGGTGAGGAGGGTGCCGCGCAGCGCTTCCGCGGCGCCGCGATCGGCGATCTCGGCGAAGCGCGCGATCGCGCCGGCGCTGCCGGGACGGACCGCCTTCAACGTCAGCGGCCGCCCGTCGGCGAAAAGCTGCTTGTGAACCTTGAGGCTCTCCGGCCCTTCGCCGAAGAGCTTGAGGCGCACCTCGCCGCCGACGCCGTGCGCACCGGCGACGGCGGCGAGGGTGACCTCGTCAGCCAAGCTTACTCGGCCTTCTCGGCATCTTCCGCCGGGGCGGCGTCAGCGGCGCCCTCGGCCGGATCCTCGGCGGAAACGCCTTCGTCGCTCGCCGCATCGGCGGGCGTTGCCTCGCCGTCGACGGCCGGGGCTTCCTCGGCGGCAGGCGCCGCTTCGGCCGGGGCTTCCTCAGCCGCCGGCGCGTCCGGGCGCTCTTCGGCCAGCGCTTCGGCGACCGGCGATTCCGCGCTCTCCGACGATGCCTCGTCGATCAGCTCGGCGACGACCGCGACGGTCTCCGCCTCCTGCTGCTCCTCGGTCTGCGGCGCGGCTGCGGCCTCGGCGGCTTCGGCCGCCTTGTTCGCCCGCTCCTCGGCGCGCTCCTTCGCCTTCTCGCCCGGCTCGCCCTTCTTGGGGTTGCTGCGCGCGGCGCGCTCCTTGATGCCGGCGGCGTCGAGGAAGCGGAGCACGCGGTCGCTCGGCTGCGCGCCGACCGAGAGCCAGTGGCGGATGCGATCCGCGTCCAGCTTCACGCGCTCCGGATTGTCCTTGGCGAGCAGCGGATTGTAGCTGCCGACGCGCTCGATGAACTTGCCGTCGCGCGCGTTGCGGGCGTCGGCGACGACGATCTTGTAATAAGGCCGCTTCTTCGCGCCGCCGCGAGCCAGCCGGATTGCTACTGCCATTTGTTCATTCCTTTCTGAGTGATACGTCTATTTCTTGAACTTGTTCGGTAAGTTGAACGGTGCGCCGCCACGGCCCGGAAGACCAGGCAGGCCGCCCGGCGGAAGTCCCGGTCCGCCAAGGCCGCCAGGCCCGCCCATTCCGCCGGGGCCACCCATGCCGCCAGGACCGCCGAGGCCGCCGAGGCCACCCATGCCGCCGCCGCCGCCGCCGCCGAACATTGCGGCGAGCTTGCCGAGCCCGCCCATCTTCCGCAGCCGCTTCATCGCGGTCGACATTTCCTGGTGCATCTTCAGCAGGCGATTGACCTCCTGCACCGTCGTTCCCGATCCCTTGGCGACGCGGATCTTGCGCTTGGCGTTGAGGATGTCGGGCTTGGCCCGCTCCTTCGGCGTCATCGAGGTGATGATCGCGTCGAGCCGGCCGAGCACATTGCCCTCCAGCACGCCGCTCTCGTTGATCTGGTTCTTGATCTTGCCCATGCCGGGAAGCATCCCGGCGAGCGCGCCAAGCCCGCCCATGCGCTGCATCTGCTGGAGCTGGGCGCGCAGGTCGTTCAGATCGAACTGGCCCTTGGCCATCTTGGCGGCGAGCGCCTCGGCCTCCTCGGCCTTGATCGTCTCCTGCGCGCGCTCGACCAGGCTGACGACGTCGCCCATGCCGAGGATCCGGCCCGCGACCCGCTCGGGATGGAAGGCCTCGAGCTTGTCGATCCCCTCGCCGACGCCGGCATATTTGATCGGCCGTCCGGTGACGGCGCGCATCGACAGCGCCGCGCCGCCGCGGGCGTCGCCATCCATCCTGGTCAGGATGACACCGCTGAGATCGATCTGGTCGGCGAAGCTCTTTGCGACATTGACCGCGTCCTGCCCGGTCATCGCATCGGCAACCAGGAGAACCTCTTGCGGCTCAGTGGCTTGCGCCACGGCCTTCATCTCGTCCATCAACGCCTGGTCGACGTGGAGGCGGCCGGCCGTGTCGAGCATCAGCACGTCGAAGCCCTGCAGCTTCGCGGCGTTGAGCGCGCGCCGGGCGATCTCGACCGGCGGCTGGCCGGGAACGATCGGCAGCGTCGCGATATCCGCCTGGCGGCCGAGCACGGCGAGCTGCTCCTGCGCGGCCGGACGGGCGACGTCGAGCGACGCCATCAGGACCTTCTTGCGGTCCTTTTCGGTGAGCCGCTTGGCGAGCTTGGCGGTGCTGGTCGTCTTGCCCGAGCCCTGGAGGCCGACCATCATCACCACGGCCGGCGGCGTGACGGCGAGGTTCAGCCCTTCTTCCTCGCTGCCGAGCATCTCGACCAGCGCGTCATGGACGATCTTGACGACCTGCTGTCCGGGTGTGACCGAGCGCAGCACCTGCTGGCCGACCGCCTCTTCGGTCGCCTTGTCGACGAAAGTCCGCACGACGGGGAGGGCGACATCGGCTTCGAGCAGGGCGATCCGCACTTCGCGCATCGCAGCGCGGACATCGGCCTCGGTCAGCGCGCCGCGGCCGCGCAGCCGGTCGAACACGCCGGACAGGCGATCTCCCAGGCTTTCGAACATATCGGCGTCGCTCCTTGACCCTGGCCTGGCGCCAAACGGAAAAACGCCGGCGGGCGAAACCTCGCCGGCCAGCGTGCGTCCGTGACGCTTCAGCTCTCACCCTTGCGGGATGGCGGGCACATAGCGGCGGACGGCGAAGAAGGCAAGATCGCGCCGCCGCGCCATCATTACCGAAAATTCACCCGCCGCCCACCGTGGCGTCACCCTCGGCTTGGTAAACAGCGCACCATCGAGGGGACGTTCGAATTGACCAAGCCGGTTTTCCTGGATCCCACCGGCCGCCGTGGGCGGTGGACATGGTCGTCGCTCGCGGCGCTGGTGCTGATCGTGCTCGGCGCGGGGGCGCTGTTCGCCTTCACCATCGCCGACGTGCCCATTCCCGGGCCGCTGCCGCTCCGGATGGAGCAGGCGCAGCTTCATGCGCTGGCCGATTCCATGGGTCGGGCGGGCCGCCATCTCGGCCGCCGCGCGGCGCGCGCGCTCGGCGCGACCTGGGTGCCGGCCGCGCCCGCGCATGGCGCGCACGGGCGGCAGATCGTCACCGGCTTCTACGTCCCCTGGGACGATGCCAGCCGCGCCTCGCTCGCCGCCCATGTCTCGGACATGGACTGGGTCGTGCCGGCCTTCGGCTTCGTCACCGGCCCGGCGCACCAGCTTCGCGTCGTCGCCGATCCGCGCTTCGATTCGGTCATCGCCAATGTGGCGCAGCGCCCCGCGGTGCTGCCGATGGTCCAGAATGCCCGCAACGGGCAATGGGACGGCGCGGGGTTCGCCGCCCTGCTGCGCGATCCCGCCGCCCGCGCCCGCCTGCTCGACGGCGTCCAGGCGATGGTCGCGGCCAGGCACGGGGCGGGCGTCGTCTTCGATTTCGAGGAGCTGCCGGTGAGCGCGCAGCGCGACTATCTGCGCTTCATCGCCGAGGCCCATGCCCGCTTCGCGCCGCAGCATCTCACCGTCGCCATGGCGGCGCCGGTCGGCGATGCCGACTGGAATTTGCGCGCCTACGCCCAGGTCGCCGACAAGCTGTTCCTGATGCTCTATGACGAACATTGGGCGAGCGGCGATGCCGGCCCGATCGCCTCGCAGGCCTGGTTCGTCACCCATCTCCAGCAATCGGTGCGCGCCGTGGGGGCGGACAAGGCGATCGCGACCGTCGCCAATTACGGCTATGACTGGACGCCCGGCCAGGCCGCCGAGGCGATGACGGTCGAGGAGGCGTGGCTCGCCGCGCATGACAGCGACGCGCCGATCCGCTTCGACAGGGCGAGCGGCAATGCCCATTTCGATTATGAGGAAAACGGCGTCGCCCACCATGTCTGGCTGCTCGACGCGGCGAGCGGCTGGAACCAGCTTCGCGCCGCCCATCTCGAAGGGGTGTCGGGCGTCGCGCTGTGGCGGTTGGGGAGCGAGGATCCGAGCATCTGGAACGCGCTTCGCGGCTTCACCCGGGCCGCCGTCCCCGATCTCTCGCGGATCACCATGCCCGGCGATGTCGATGTCGAGGGCAATGGCGAGATTCTGCGGATCGACGCGACGCCCACCGTCGGCAACCGGATCGTCGCGCCCGATCGGCTCGGGCTGATCCGCGATGAACGCTACCGGTCGCTGCCGACTCCCTATGTCGTGCGGCGCACCGGCTACCGGCCGGGCGAGGTCGCGCTGACCTTCGACGACGGCCCGGACCCAGACTGGACGCCGCGCATCCTCGACATCCTTCAGTCCCGGCATGTCCCGGCGACCTTCTTCGTCGTTGGCGAGAACGCGCTCGCTCATCCGCGCATCCTGAACCGGATCGTCGCCCAGGGGGACGAGATCGGCAGCCACAGCTACACCCACCCGAATTTCGCGACGCTGTCCCAGGGCATGGCGGGGATCGAGCTCAACACGACCGAGCGGCTGGTCGAAGCATATACCGGGCGCGGCATGCGCCTGTTCCGCGCGCCCTATTTCGGCGACGCCGAGCCGACGACCGCGGACGAGCTCGGCCCGGCGCTGGAGGCGCAGCGGCGCGGCTATATCAATGTCGGCCTGCACGTCGATCCGGACGACTGGAAGCGGCCGGGCGTCGACGCGATCGTCGATCGGGCGATCCGCGAGGTCGAGGCCGGCAATGCCGCGCGGTCCGGCCAGATCATCCTCCTCCACGACGGCGGCGGCGATCGCTCGCAGACGATCCAGGCGCTGCCGAGGATCATCGATGCGCTGCGCGCGCGCGGCTATCGCTTCGTGCCGGTCTCGGCGCTCGCCGGGCTGACCGCCGACGAAGTGATGCCGGTGGTGCAGGGCAGGGACCTGCTCGAAGTGCGCGCGGACGTCGCCATCTTCATGGCGCTGGCCGGGCTCGCCGCCTTCCTCAGCTTCCTGTTCACGCTTGCCATCGGCCTCGGCCTCATGCGGGCGGTCGCACTCGCACTGCTCGCCGTGCGCGCGCCGAAGGAGTCGCCGCCGGCGGCGCCCGTCGACCAGCGGATCTCGGTCCTGATCCCGGCCTATAACGAGGCGCGCGTGATCGAGGCGTCGGTCCGCCGCGTGCTGGCAAGCACCGGCGCCGATATCGAGGTGATCGTTATCGACGACGGATCGAAGGACGAGACGAGCGCGATCGTCGCGCGCGCCTTTGCCGGCGATCCGCGGGTGCGCCTGCTGACGCTGGCGAATGGCGGCAAGGCCAATGCGCTCAATCGCGGCCTCGCGCTCGCGACCGGCGCGATCGTCGTCGCGCTCGATGCCGACACCCAGTTCGAGCCGGAGACGATCGCACGGCTCGCGCGCTGGTTCGCCGATCCGGGCATCGGCGCGGTCGCCGGCAACGCCAAGGTGGGCAACAGGGTCAACCTCGTCACCCGCTGGCAGGCGATCGAATATGTGACCGCGCAGAATCTGGAGCGGCGCGCGCTGGCGCGATTGGGCGCGATCATGGTGGTGCCCGGCGCGGTCGGCGCCTGGCGCCGCGCCGCGCTCGACCAGGTCGGCGGCTTCCCGATGGAGACGCTGGCGGAGGATCAGGATCTCACCATCGCCGTCCAGCGGGCGGGCTGGCGGATCGCCAACGATGTCGATGCGATCGCCTGGACCGAATCCCCGGCGACGCTCGGCGGCCTCGCCAGGCAACGCTTCCGCTGGGCGTTCGGAACGCTCCAGTGCCTGTGGAAGCATCGCGCGATCCTTCGCGAGGGCCGGCCGCGCGGGCTCGCGCTCATCGGCCTGCCGCAGGCCTGGCTGTTCCAGATCGCTTTCTCGCTCGTCTCCCCGGTGATCGACCTCGCCTTGGTGTTCAGCCTCTTCATGACCTGGGGCCGGATCGAGCAGCACGGCTGGGCGCAGACGCAGACCGATCTCGGCTGGATCGCCTTCTTCTGGACCCTGTTCGTCCTCGTCGATCTTGCCTGCGGCTGGGCCGCGTTCCGGCTGGACGAGCGCGAGCGGCGCTTCCCCGCCTTGCTGCTGATCGCGCAGCGCTTCGTCTATCGGCAGATCATGTACTGGGTGGTGCTGAAGGCGGTCGGCGCGGCGCTTCGCGGACGCTGGGTCGGGTGGGGCAAGCTCGAACGCACCGGCCGGATGACCGCGGGCGCGATCCGCGCCTAGAGCGCGCGCTCCAGCCAGCCGCGGTTCGCCCGAAGCCGCTCGGCCTCGGCGGCGCTGAGCCGGGCAATGAGAGGTTCGGGCGATCGCTCGCCGCGCGCCAGGATTTCGAGCCCGTCATCGATATCGGGCTCGGCGGCGGCAAGCTCGCGCAGCGCGGTGAAGCGGATGCGGGCGCACGGATGGCCGGCCGCGAAATCCTCGACCAGGTCGCGCGCATTTCCGTCCGGAAAGTTCGCGGCCAGCGCCAGCAGCGCCTCGGTCGAGGTCACGTTGAGCATCCCCGCAATCTCGCATTTCGCAACGTCGAAGCGGAACTGGTCCGCAAAATTGAGGGCCGGATCGCTCTCCATGATGTTGATCGAAATCGACATCTCGTCCGCCGGCAGCTGCAGGTGGACATCGCGATGCGCGCGATAGAGCATCACCTTGCCCTGTTCGAGCCGCGCGCGCTCGACGAAGCGCAGGTCCACCTTCTCGCCCGGATAGCCGACCACGTCGGACCGGTCATATTCGTAATAGTCGCTCCAATAGCCCGGCCCGAAATAGCCGACGGTCAGGAACGAGAAATTGTGATCGTGCGGGACGTGGTAGAAGAAGGGGCCGGGTCCGCTCGCCTTGAAGATCGGATCGCGCGGTCCGGGCCAGAAATTGGCGCGGATGAAATAGGCCTCGCTCGCCCGGTGCAGCATCAGCACCTGCGGCGTGTAGCCATTGGCCTCGTCCTGGCGCGCGCAGCGGTCCTTGAGCTCCGCGACGGCGAGATCGGCGAGGAAGCTGCGATTGGCGGCGAGGCGCTTCAGCAGCGGCGCCACCGCGACGAAGCTTTCCTCGTCGCGCGGATCGAAGCGTGAGTCGTCGAGCGCGGCGATGAAATCGCCGAAATCGATCGGCGCCGCCTCCTCAAGGTCGATCACGCGCGGCATCAGGCCGCCTCCCGCACCGCGGCCGGCCCGCTCAAAAGGTCCAGCGTCGCGCGCGCCGCTTCGCGCACGTCCATATGCGGATCGTTGCTCGACAAGAGCCGGAGATAGGGAAGGGCCGCCTCGGCATCGATCGCGATGAGCTCGCGCATCGCGTGCCAGCGCACGAAGAAGCTTCGATGGTCGAGCAGGGCGGCGATGGCCGGGAAGGCCGCTTCCGCCTCCAGCAGTCGCGCGAGCGTCGCCACCATCTGCAGGCGCGAATCGCCCTCCTCGACGGCGCTGCAGCCCAGATAGGCGCCCGTCGCGGCATCATATTCGACGCTCACCGGTGCTTCGGTCCGGATCGTCGCGTTGACGAGCAGCAGGTTCGATCGCGCGGCTTCGATGACGAAGCTTTCGCGGCGGCCGTCGATGACGAGACTTTCGCCGTCCGCGACGGGCCGGCGTCCCGTCTCGCGGCAGGTTCCTGCATCGGCGGCGCGAAAGTCGAGGCCGATCGGCGGCGCTTCCCATAAGGACAGGACGGCGCCCCCCGCCTTGACGAAGCGGATGACGTTGATCTCGCCGGAAAAGCCGATCGAGCCGGACCGTGGCCGGTTCTTCTTCGCGGCGAGCGCCGCGGCGTGAACGACATCGATCGTGAGGCGCAGGTAAGGCCGGTCGACCACGACAAGGCCCGCGCGCAGATCGTTGCGCGCCGGCCGCATCGGCACCATGAACAGCGGGTCGCGGCGAAGCGTCTTCGCCGCGTCCGCGATCAACGGCCCGATCCAGCTGTCATCGGCCAGCAGCTCGCGCGTGGCCTGGGCGCGGGCATCGGGATCGCCGATGTCCGCCAGCGCTGCAATGCGGCCTTTGTCCATCACCCGGTCCTAAGATAGGCGGCGGCGAGGGTGCGCCACAGGTACAGCACGGCGGCGGTCAGGAGGGATACGATGAGAATGGACGAGAAGTAGTAGCGCTGGACGAACCCGCGAACTCTGTTTCGCAACGGCCGACGACGCCTGGGCGGTCGGCCGATGCTCGCGGTCATGGTCGGCTTTGGCTCGTTGCGGGGGCCGTCGCCATTCCAACCGCCTCCCGCTTCAGAAGTCATGCCGTTTCCCCGACCCTGTCCGGTGGCGCTTCAGGCCATCATGTAAACGGCGACCGTGGCGGCAACGCCGAGACACACGACGCCACCGACTTCCTGCCGCTTGTGGCTCGTCGACAGCGCTACGCTCGTCGCGATCTCCGGCAGATTTTCGAAGTCGATGCGCACGTTCCCATTGTCTTTCTTCATGTTGCCTTCCCCATCTTTTCTTATGGGTACGGCTCTTCGCATCGAAAAATTGATACTTTGCTAACGGGCCGGGGAACGTCGTCTATTCGGCCTCGTCTCGCTCGCTTCGATAAGCCTCGCGGAGACGCAGGAGTCGTCTCAGTTCGTCGCCGCTGCGCGCGTGGCTGCGCGCATAATCCACCATCATGATCGTCAGGACGACGCCGCACACGCCGATCACAATCCAGCTGCTCCAGGGCGGAAGATGGAATTTCGCGGCGAGGATGCCGCGGGCCGGGCCGCGGATCGTCACGAGCAGCGCAAGGATCGGGACCATCGTCGGCCCGGCGATCAGGTTGAATCGCGCGCGCTTGCGCGTTGCCTCGGCGCGCTCGATCGACTGGTCGAGCATCTCCTCGGTCGTGCCGGTCAGCATCCCGATTTCCGTCTCGCGAAGCTTGCGGTTGCGAACAAAGACATAGAGCAGGAACAGCAGCACCCCGATCGCGACCAGGAGCGTCTTCGGATTGTGATTGATGATGACGAGCGCGACCATGGCGGCGCACGCAACGACCGCGCCCAACGTGTCCGCGATCTGCGCCCGGCGCGCGCGGCGGCTGAGCGCGGAGGCGGTTTGGCGCATCCGCTCGATTTCCTCCGGATCGGGATCCTGGCGCCACAGCTCGCCGAGCCGATCGAGATCGAAATCAGTCATCGGGCCTGCTCCATGATCGCCTTCAGCGCCGCCTTGGCGCGCGACAGGCGAAGCGCCAGCGCGTTGGGCGCGATGTCGAGCATCTGGGCGATCTCGCCATAATCGAAGCCTTCGAGAACGAGGACGATGACCTGCCGCTGCGGGAGCGGCAGCTTCCTAGTCGCATCGAGCAGCACGCGTCTGTCGCTCGCCTCCATCGCTTTCTGCTCCGGATCGGGCTCGTCGGCCTCCAGCCCCTCGTTCAGCTCGGCCACCGGGGGCAGCCTCACCTGCCGTGCGACGAAGGAGATCGACCGGTTCTGCGCGATCCGGGCGATGAAGGTGCGCAGCGACGAATCGGCACGGAAGGAAGGCAGCGCCTGCCAGATGGCGAGGAAGATCTGCTGGGTCAGGTCTTCGCGAAGCGCCGGATCGGCCTCGTACGACATCGCGATGCGCGAGATCAGCGCGCCGTGATCGGCGACGATCTGCTCGAACGGCGGCAGCGCGCCGCCTTCGTGCTGCGTCATTGTCGTTCGCGCGAGGTCAAGCAGCGTCCCTTATTGCTGCATTATTTCGGCGCAACATAGCAGAGACCAAGTTGTCGCGCGCCCCCCACGCTGTTCCTGAACAGGACAGTGCGAAGAAACGCCGCCGGATTGAAAAATCGTTACTGCCCGGCCGGTTGCCGCATGATTTTTCTCTGGCGAGGAAGAGATCGGGGGACTAGCAATCGGCGCCACCTTACGCCTTCACGAAGGATCACCCATGCGTCCAGGCCTGCTTGCCCCGATTCTCGCCGCGCTCGTCGTTTCCGGCGCCTCCTCGGTCGCCGCGCTCGCGCAGGATGGCGGGGGCGGGGGCGCGGGCGGGAGCGGGAGCGGCAGCTCGCGCGCGGAGGATCGCAACAAGGCGTCCGACATCGATCTTCCGCCGCTTCCCGCCGATCGCACTGTCCGCCAGAGCGCGCGGATCGGCGGCCAGGTCGTCAATTATGACGTGACGGTCGGCACCATCCCGGTCCTCGACGCCCGCGGCAAGAAGATCGCCGAGGTGGTCTTCACCTCCTATGTCGTTCCCGGCGGCGCGCCGGATCGCCCGGTGACCTTCGCCTTCAACGGCGGCCCCGGCGCCGCGTCGGTCTTCCTCAACTTCGGCGCGATCGGGCCGAAGCGGATCCAGTTCGGCACGAACGGCGACGCCCCGTCCGATGCGGCGGTGACGGTCGACAACCCGGACAGCTGGCTCGACATGACCGACCTCGTGTTCATCGATCCGGTCGGTACCGGCTTCTCGCGCAGCCTTGAGGACGAGAACGCCACCAAGCGCGATTTCTTCTCGCCGGAGCCCGACGTTCGCTACCTCTCGCGCATCGTCTATGACTGGCTGGAGCGCAATCACCGCATGCGCTCGCGCAAATATGTGATCGGCGAAAGCTATGGCGGCTATCGCGCGCCGCGCATCGCGCTTGAGCTCCAGACCCAGCTCGGCGTCGGAGTGAACGGCATCTTCATGGTCTCGCCCTATCTCGATCCGGCCGCGGTCGGCGACGGCACCGCCCTCTCGCCCTTGCCGTGGATGATCAATCTTCCGTCGATGGCCGCGGCCCGGCTCGAGCGGGAAGGGCGGCTGTCGGCGGAGACGATGGCGCCGATCGAGCACTATACGCGCACCCAGTTCGTCACCGATCTCCTCGCCGGCCGCTCGGATCCCGGCTCGCGCCAGCGCATCGTCGATCGCGTGACCGAACTGACCGGCCTGCCCCATGATCTCGTCGATCGCCTCGACGGGCGGGTGGACGAAAACACGTTCCTTCGCGAAATCCATCGCGATCAGCGGCAGATCGGAAGCGTCTATGACAGCAATGTCACCGCCTTCGATCCATTTCCCGGCTCGGCCCGCCGGCGCAGCGGCGATCCGATCCTCAACGCGCTGATCGCGCCGACGACCAGCGCGATGGTCGATTTCGTCACCCGCGTCGTCGGCTGGGATACCGACCAGCGCTACAACACCCTGTCCTATGCGGTGAACGAAGCGTGGCAGCGCGGCACGCCGGACGATTCGCCGGTTAGCGACCTGCGCCAGGCGATCGCCAACGATCCGCGCATGGGGGTGATGATCGCGCACGGCTATAACGATCTGTCCTGCCCCTATTTCGGATCCCGGCTGATCGTCGATCAGATGCCCTCCTTCGGACAGGAGAACCGCGTGCGCCTTTCGGTCTATCCGGGCGGGCACATGTTCTACAGCCGGCCGGACAGCGGCGCCGCGTTCAAGCGCGACGCCCGCGCCTTTTTCCAGGGCTGACGGGAGATCGCGGACGCGGCCGCCGCGCATCGGTGCGGCGGGGCGTCTGGAAATCGCGCGCGGCGCGGTCTATCTGTTGAACGGACAAAGGGTGGACCCGATGCTTGACGGCCTTCTGGCCTATCTCGATTCGATCAAGGCGCGCGATCCCGCGCCGCGCTCGCGTTGGGAGATCCTGCTTTATCCAGGCGTCTGGGCGCTCGCCTTCCATCGCGTCGCGCACTGGCTGTTTCGCGGGGAGCTCTTCTTCCTCGCGCGGCTGGTCAACCATGTCGCGCGGATGCTGACCGCGATCGACATTCATCCCGGCGCGAAGATCGGCCGCAATTTCTTCATCGATCATGGCTTCGTCGTGATCGGCGAGACCGCCGAGATCGGCGACGATGTCACCATCTACCAGCAGGTGACGCTCGGTGGGACCAATCCCACCAACGGTGTCGCCGGCAAGCGCCACCCGACGATCGCCGACGGCGCGATCATCGGTTCGGGCGCGCAAGTGCTCGGACCGATCACCGTCGGTGAGCGGGCGCGGGTCGGCGCCAACAGCGTCGTCACCAAGGATGTGCCGCCCGGCGCCACGATGGTCGGCATCCCCGCGCGCTCCACGCTCGTCGATGCCGGCGAAAGCAGCGGCGCGCGCTTCCTGCCCTACGGGACGCCCTGCTCCGAAATCTACGATCCGGCGACGCAGAAGCTCGAGCTGCTCCAGTGCGAGGTCGAGCAGATGAGGAAGCGCATCGCGGAGCTGCTCGCCGAACGCGACGCGGGCGAGGAGAAGCCCGCCCGGGGCCGCGGCGCGGGCAAGACGTCGGGCCGCGCCTGATGGGCACGGTCCTGCCCTTTCCAGCCGCGACAGGCGAAGGGCAGGTCGGCTTCGACAGGTTCGAGCTCAATCGCATCGTCGATCTCTACGGCCGGATGGTCGCCGCCGGCCTGTGGAAGGATTATGCGATCGAGTTCCGGCCCGATGCGGCGAGCTTCTGGGCCTTCCGCCGCGCCGCCGAGCGGCCCGAATATCGGATCGAAAAGCGCCCGGCGCTGCGCGCGCGACAGGGACAATGGGCGCTGATCGGCGAGGCCGGGCAAGTGCTGAAGCGCGGCCATGAGCTCGGCCCGGTGCTCGCCCCCCTGGAGCGGCGGCTGCTGAAGATCGTCAACGGCTGAAAAAAAAAGCCCCTCCCGGTCGGGCCGGGAGGGGGTGCGAGGTTCGGTTGGCGCTTGATCAGGCGGCTGCGGCCGCCATCGCCGCCGGGGCGCGATCCAGCACCGGCAGCCGGCCCTTGAGCCCGTCCGGCAGCGGCCGGACGACCGCGCGCCGGGCATTGTGCCAGAAGGCCGAAAGCAGCAGCAGCGCCGAGCCGATGATGAGCGCGGTGAAGGCGACGCTGAGTTCGACCGCGCCATAATCGCGGAACAGGCTGTCGAGCGCGTAGAGCACGTAAGCGAGCGCGGAGACGAGCAGCGCCCGCCGGTCCACCGCCAGCGCGACCAGCCCGAACAGGATGTAGAGCGCGACCACGATGACTGCCCCGCCGCCCGACACATGGCCTTCGGTCAGGCCGAGCAGCGCGAAGATGGGATGGGCGATCATTGGCGCCGCGAGCAGGTGCAGCCAGAAGGCGACGTCGGAACGCCGGGTCTCGCGCGTGCGGTCCGATCCGTCCCACCACATGGCGAACAGGAAGGTCGCGATGCCGAGCACCAAGGTGGTGACCAGCAGGACGTTGGTCATCCGCTCCTGTTCGGCGGCCGAGATCATCTCGGTTCCGCCGGCGATCGCCGCGGCGATCAGCGCGACGATGAGCCCGGCCACGGTCGCGGTCGCGGCGGCGATGGTGATCGGCACGCGGAAGCGCCGCCAGTGCAGCCAGGCGCCGATCGCGCCGGCGGCGGCGCTGGCGGCCATCACCAGCGTGCCGCCGGTCGGATTGTTGTTGAAGGCATCCTCGCCGATCCCGGCGATCAGGCCGAAGCCGACGGTCGCGACGACGCCGCCGACGAAGGCGAGCAGCAGGATGATGCTCGGCAGTGCCATCCGCCGCTGGCGGGTGAAGAACTCCGCCAGGCCCCAGGCGGTCGCGGCCACGAACAGGCCCATGAACGGCGTCGGTCCGTCATAATCGACATGGGGCGGCACCGAATGGCCGATCCAGCCGACCGCGACCAGCAGGATGACCGCCGCGATTGCCACGAAAATGTCGTTGAACCCGGTCAGCAGCCGGAAATTCTCCTCGTCCACCGCCGGTGTCTGGCGCGTCCCGGCGACGAAATCGCGAAGCCGCGCCGCCTGCTCGGCGGTCAACGCCCCCGCCGCCACCGCGGCCTCGAGATCGCTCTCGCTATACATGGCTCTCCTCCCTCTGTTTGAGCGGAGGCATAGCACAGGTGTGTGATGCGAGCAATACACCAACCGACGACAGGGCGGTGGAGCAGCTCTGCTTCGCAGGCAGGATTGGGTCGGCGCCCAATCCTCCCTGTCGCCGAAGGCGATGGGGAGGGGGACCAGCCACCGGCTGGTGGAGGGGCTTTCGGCGCCCGAGCTCCACCGCCTTTTCAGGGCCTATTGGCCCTGCAGCCTCTGCATGATCGTCATCGCCTGTTCCGCCCCGGATTGCGGGACGATCTCGCCGTCGCGGCTCGTGATCTCGGCCCAGTGGGCGGCGACCGCCTCGGGCGTCGCCTCATCCAGCGCGACGCCGCGGGTCAGCGTCACATAGGCGGCCTGGAACACGCCGGCGCCGGCGCCCAGGATCGCGTTGGTCGGCGCGTCCTGCGAGACGAGGTAGAGCGCGGCCGGCGCCACCAGCTCCGGCCTGAACTTCTCCAGCAGGGCCGGCGGAAAGATGTCCTCGGTCATCCGCGTCGCCGCGGTCGGCGCGATCGTGTTGACGTGGATATTGTATTTCTGCCCTTCGAGCGCGAGCGTCTTGGCAAAGCCGGCAAGGCCCAGCTTCGCCGCGCCATAATTGGCCTGCCCGAAATTGCCGTAGAGCCCGGTCGAGCTCGCCGTCATCAGGATGCGGCCATAGGCCTGTTCGCGCATCGTCTCCCACACCGCCTTGGTGCAATTGGCCGATCCGTTGAGGTGGACATCGACGACGAAGCGGAAATCCTCCATCTCCATCTTCGCGAAGCTCTTGTCGCGAAGCACGCCGGCATTGTTGATGAGAATATGGACGCCGCCCCAGCGCTCCTTCGCCTTTTCGACCATGCGGACCATGTGGTCGTAATCGGTGACGGAGCCGCCGTCGGACATGGCCTCGCCGCCCGCCGCTTCGATCTCGGCGACGACCTTCAGCGCCGCGTCGCTATGGCCGGTGCCGTCGCGCGATCCGCCGAGATCGTTGACGACGACCTTCGCGCCGCGCCTTGCAAGTTCGAGCGCATAAGCGCGCCCCAGGCCGCCGCCGGCGCCGGTGACGATCGCGACGCGGCCTTCGAAAGAGATGGTCATGACTGAAAACCCCGCTGAACCGGATGAACCGGCCAGCGGGGTAAAAGATCAACCGGCGGGCGAAAAGCCCTTGTGATCAATGCGGGCGACGATGGCGCCCGCCCTCATAGGTCTGGGTGCAATGATCGGTCACCTCGCGCGTGCAGGGCGGCGCTTCGCCCTGGGCCGGCTGCGGCGTGAACACCTGCGCCTGGTTCGGGGCGACCACGACCGGGCCGCCACCCGAGGGCGCGGGCTGGTTCGCGCCCGCGGGCGCGGAGGCGGGGGCGGAGACCACCGGAATCCCGCGGGCGTCTCGCTCGGGCGAGCCGTTGTCGGGCGCCTGGGTGTCCTGCGCGATCGCGGCGCCGCCAAACGTCAATGCGGCGGCGAACAGAAGAGCTTTCATCGCTGTTCTCCTTGCTTCGGCGCCCGGGCCCGGGCGCTGCGGATCATTCCCTGCCGCGGATGGCAGGGACGGCAAGTGGCTAAACGACGAACGTCCGATTTTTCTCCGTCCGTAACGGATTTTCCTGCGTCACGCCCGGCCTTCGGCGTCGAGCGCATAACCGGCGCTGCGCACGGTGCGGATGATGTCGGCCTGCCCGCCGGCGTTGATCGCCTTGCGAAGCCGCCGGATGTGGACGTCGACGGTCCGCAGCTCGATGTCGCTGTCATGGCCCCAGACCGCGTCGAGCAGCCGCTCGCGCGAGAAGACACGCCCGGGATGTTCGAGGAAATGGCGAAGCAGGCGGAACTCGGTCGGCCCAAGCGACACCGCGCCGCCGGCCCGCTTCACCTTGTGGCCGACCAGGTCCATTTCGAGATCGGCATAGCTCAGCCTTGCGCCGGCGAGGGCCGGCCGCACGCGCCGGAGCACCGCGCCGACCCGTGCCACCAGCTCGCGCGGGGAAAAGGGCTTGGTCACATAATCGTCGGCGCCGGTCTCGAGCCCGCGGATGCGGTCCGCCTCCTCGCCGCGCGCGGTCAGCATGATGATCGGCACGTTCGCGGTCTCGTCGATCCGGCGCAGCCGCCGGCACACCTCGATCCCGGCGATCCCCTCGATCATCCAGTCGAGGATGACGAGATCGGGCGGCATCTCGCGCGCCATGACGAGCGCGTCCTCGCCGTCGGCGGTGGACCCGACCTCGAAATCGGCGCGCTCGAGATGGAAGGTCAGCAGCTCGACGAGCGCGCGGTCGTCCTCGACCAGCAGGATCCGTGCCTTAGGCACCGAGGTCCCCCGGCGCGATTCGGGCCGCGTCGGCCCCGCGCACGCGCTCGGCAAGATGGATGCCGGTGCGCGCGAAATAGACCATCTCGGCGACATTGGTCGCATGGTCGCCGATCCGCTCCAGGTTCCGGGCGACGAACAGGAGGTGCGTCGCCGGTGTGATATTGTGGGGATTTTCCATCATGTGGGTCAGGAGCGCGCGGAAGATCGAATTGTAGAAATCGTCGACCGCCGCATCCCGGTCGACCACCGCGGCGGCCTTGTCCGCATCGCGCGCCGCGAAGGCGTCGAGCACGTTGTGGACCATCTCGCCGGCGATCCGCGCCATTTCGGGGAGCAGCGAGATCGGCCGGATCCTCGAATCCTCCAGGCTCGGGACGCGCTTGGCGATGTTCTTGGCATAATCGCCGATCCGCTCCACCACGCCTGCGATCTTGAGCGCGGCGATCACGTCGCGGAGGTCGTCCGCCATCGGCGCGCGCAGCGCGATGATCTGCACGGCCATGCGCTCGACCTCGGTCTCCAGCGCGTCGATCCGCGCGTCCCGCTCGACGATGGCGGCGGCGGCCGCGTCGTCGCGGGCGACCAGCGCGTCCATCGACTCGCGGATCGCCGCCTCGGCGAGGCCGCCCATTTCCGCGATCGTCGCGCGAAGCTCGTCGAGCTCGTCGTCGAATGCCTTCACTGTATGTCCGCTGGCCATGTCGGTCTCCTCAGCCGTAGCGGCCGGTGATGTAATCCTTGGTGCGGCCCGCCTTCGGATTGGTGAAGATGTCGGTCGTGTCGCCATATTCGACGAGGCTGCCGAGGTGGAAGAAGGCGGTGCGCTGGCTGACCCGCGCCGCCTGCTGCATATTGTGCGTGACGATGACGATGGTGAAGCGCTGGCGCAGCTCGTGGATCAGCTCCTCGATCTTCGCGGTCGAAATCGGGTCGAGCGCCGAAGTCGGCTCGTCGAGCAGGACAATCTCCGGCCGGACCGCGATCGTCCGGGCGATGCACAGCCGTTGCTGCTGGCCGCCCGAGAGCGAGAGCGCGCTCGCGCCGAGCTTGTCCTTCACCTCGTCCCACAGCGCCGCCTGGCGCAGCGCATCCTCGATCCTGTCATCGGTCTCCGATCGGCTCAGCCGTTCGTAATGGCCGAGCGCGAAGCCGACATTGGCGCGGATCGAGCTCGCGAACGGAGTCGGCTTCTGGAAGACCATGCCGACGCGCTGGCGCAGCTCCGAAAGGCTGTAGCCGCGGTCGAGCACATTCTTCCCGTCGATCAGGATCTCGCCGGTGGCGCGCTGGTCCGGATAGAGTTCGTAGATGCGGTTGATCGTCCGGAGCAGCGTCGATTTGCCGCACCCGGACGGGCCGATGATCGCGGTCACCGATCCGGCCGGGATCGACAGGGTGACGTCGCACAGCGCGCGGTGGCGCCCGTAATGGAAATCGAGGCCGCGGATCGCGATCTTGGCAGGGTGGGCCTCGTCCGCCGCGCCGGCCGTCGGCTCGGCGCCGATCATGGGGGCGATGTCGTTCATCACTTGCGTCCCTTTCGCGCGGCGAGCCGCACCAGCAGGTTGAGCGCGAGCACGAAGGCGGTGAGGACGAGCGCCCCCGCCCAGGCGAGCGCGCGCCAATTGTCATAGGGGCTCATCGCATATTGGAAGATCACGACCGGCACGTTGGCCATCGGCCCGGAGGGGTCCGCGCTCCAGAACTGGTTGTTGAGCGCGGTGAAGAGGAGCGGCGCGGTCTCGCCGCTGATCCTGGCGAGCGCGAGCAGCACGCCGGTCATGATCCCGCTCGCCGCGGCCTTGTAGATGATTCGCGCCGTCACCTTCCAGCGCGGCAGGCCGAGCGCGAAGGCGGCCTCGCGCATCTGGTTGGGGACGAGCCGCAGCGCCTCGTCGCTGGTCCGGGTCACGATCGGGATCAGGATGATCGCCAGCGCCAGCGCTCCGGCATAGCCCGAAAAGTGGCCGCTCGTTCGCACCACCAGCTCGTAGACGAAAAGGCCGATGACGATCGACGGCGCGGAAAGGAGGATGTCGTTGATGAACCGCACGCTCGCCGCGAGCCGGGTGTGGCGGCCATGTTCGGCAAGATAGGTGCCGGCCGCGATCCCCACCGGCGCGCCGATCAGCGTGCCGAGCAGCACCATCGCCGCGCTTCCGTAGAATGCGTTGGCGAGGCCGCCGTCATGGCCCGGCGGCGGCGTCATTTCGGTCAGGATCGCAGGGGACAGCGCGGCGAGGCCCTGGCTCACCGTCGTCCACAATATCCAGGCGAGCCAGAACAGCCCGAACAGGGTCGCGAAGCCGGCGAAGGCGATCGCCGCCCAGTCGAACATCTTCCGGCGAAGGACGATCCGGTTCATCAGTTCGTCCGCCCCTGCTCGCGGTCGATCCGGCGCAGCATCAGCTTGGCGAGCGCCAGGACGATGAAGGTGACGAGGAAGAGCAGGAAGGCGAGGGCGATCAGCGACGATCGGTAGAGATCGGTGTCTGCCTCGGTGAATTCGTTGGCGATCGCGGCGGCGATCGAATTGCTCGGCAGCAGCAGCGAGGCGCTGAGCTCGTGCGCGTTGCCGAGCACGAAGGTCACCGCCATCGTCTCGCCGAGCGCGCGGCCGAGCCCGAGGAAGATCGCGCCGACGATCGCCGATCGGGTGTAGGGCAGGGTGACCCGGCGCAATATCTCCCATCGCGTCGCGCCGAGCGACACCGCCGCTTCGCGAAGCGCTTGCGGCACCGCGTTGAACACGTCGCGCGCGACCGCGGCGATGAACGGGGTGATCATGATGCCGAGCACGATCCCGGCGGAGAGCAGGCCGATGCCGATCGGCGGCCCGGAAAAGAGCGGCCCGATCAGCGGCGCATGGCCGAGATGGTCGATCAGCCAGGGTTCGACGTGGATGGCCATGAACGGCGCGAACACGAACAGGCCCCACATGCCGTAGATGATGCTCGGGATCGCCGCGAGCAGCTCGATCGCGATCCCGATCGGCCCGCGGCTCCATCGCGGCGCGATGTCGGTCAGGAACAAGGCGATGCCGATGCTGACCGGAACCGCGATGACGAGCGCGATCGCCGAGGTCGCGATCGTCCCGTAGATCGGCACGAGCGCGCCGAACCTGCCGTCGACGACATTCCATTCCGTGCTGGCGAGGAAGCGCGGGCCGAAGGTCGCGAAGGCCTCGCGCCCGCCCCAGGCCATCGCCACCGCGACCCCGGCGAGGAGCAGGAGCACGAGCCAGGCGGCGCCCGCCGTCGCGATTCGGAAGGCAAGGTCGCCGGCCCGGCCGCGCGCGGCTGCGCGGATCGGGATCGGAAGGGCGGCGTCGCTCACTGGATGCGGCTTTCGATATAGGTTTCCACCTGTCGCGCCAGCGGACCGGGCAGCGGCACATAATCGAGCGCGCGCGCGCGCCCCTCGCCATGATCGATCGCCCAGCGGAAGAAGTCGATCGACGCCTGGCCGCGGCCGCGATCGCGTGGCCGCCGGTGCATCAGGACAAAGGTCGCCGCGGTGATCGGCCAGGCATCGGCGCCCGGCGCGTTGGTCATCACCAGGTGGAAATCGGGCGCGTTCGCCCAGTCCGCGCTCGCGGCCGCCTGCTGGAAGCTCGCCGTGCCCGGCGCGACGAACCGCCCCGCCGCGTTGCGCAAGGCCGCCCAGTTCATATGGTTCTGGATGACGAAGGCATATTCGATATAGCCGATCGAATTGGGGATCTGGCGGACATAGGCGGCGACGCCCTCATTGCCCTTGCCGCCGATCCCGGTCGGCCACGGCACGGACGTTCCCTCGCCGACGGCCCGCTGCCATTGCGGGCTCACCTGCGACAGATAATGGGTCCAGTTGAAGCTGGTGCCGGACCCGTCCGATCGGTGGATGACGATGATCGCCGCGTCGGGCAGCTCCACGCCCGGGTTGAGGCTCGCGATCGCCGGGTCGTTCCAGCGCGCGATCCGGCCGAGATAGATGTCGGCGAGCAGCGGCCCGGAGAGGCGCAGCCGGCCCGGCCCGATCCCCTCGATATTGGTGACCGGAACGACGCCGCCGATCGCGACCGGGAATTGGGCGAGGCCCGCCTGCGCCAGCTCGTCGGGTGGCAGCGGCTTGTCGCTGGCGCCGAAATCGACCGTCCCCGCCTTGATCTGCGCGATCCCGCCGCCCGATCCGATCGACTGGTAGTTGATCCGCCGTCCGAAGGCGTCGTGATAGTCCGCGGACCAGGCGGCGATCAGCGGGTAGACGAATGTCGATCCGGCGCCGGTAAGGTCGTTCGCCGATCCAGCCCCGGCGCCATTGCCGGAAGCGCCGCCGCCGCCGCACCCGGCGAGCGCGAGCGCCACCGCAACGATCAGACGCCTCAATCCCACTTGCCCTCCATGCGCTCCCGTCGGGAGACGCCGTCAACGCGAGCGACTCGGTCGCTTGCGGGGGGCTTGTGTGACCTTGCCGTGACTCTTTGATGACAATGGCCCGGCGCGCGGCAGATCGACCCGCACTTCGGTGCCGACGCCTAGGGTCGATCGGATGTCGAGCCGCCCCCGGTGCCTCAGCACGATATGCTTGACGATGGCGAGGCCGAGGCCGGTTCCGCCGGCGGCGCGGCTGCGGCCGGCATCGACCCGGTAGAAACGCTCGGTGAGGCGGGGCAGATGCTCGGGCGCGATCCCCTCGCCCTCGTCGATCACCGAAATGCGCAGGAGATCGCCGCCGCCGTCCTCGATCCGCACCCGTACGGGCGCATCCGCGCGGCCATATTTGAGCGCGTTCGCGATCAGGTTGCTGAACAATTGGACGAGCTGCGCGCGATCGCCGAGCACATGGGTCGATTCGGTCTCGCGCTCCACCGCCAGCGTTGCGCCGCGCACCGCGATCGGCTGGGAAAGGCTGGCGCGCGCATCCTCGATCACCGGCACGACGTCGATCGGATCGCGCGGCGCGGCGAACCGGTCCGCCTCGATCCGCGACAGCGACATGAGATCGTCGACGAGGTCGCGCATCCGCGTCGCCTCGTCCAGCATGATGCGAAGGAAGCGGTCGCGAGTCTCGGCGTCTCCGCCGGTGTCGGGGTCCTGCAAGGTCTCGATGAAGCCGAGGATCGTGGCGAGCGGCGTACGCAGTTCGTGGCTTGCATTGGCGACGAAATCGGCCCGCATCTGCTCGGCGGCGCGCAGCTGGCTGAGATCGGTCAGCCGGACCAGCCGGCTGCCGTCGCTCAGCCGGCTCACGATCATCGCCCAGGCCCGGCCCGGATCCTCGCCGAGGCCGATCAGCTCCGTTCGGCTCGTCCCGCCTTCCCCTTCGGCGCGCGGGCCCGACAGCTGCTCGGCGGCGGCCGGATGACGGATCGCAAGCCGGACGTCCTCCCCTTCGATATGGGCGCCGAGCAGCGCGCGCGCCGCGTCGTTGGCCGCGGTCACGCGCCGGTCGCGGACCAGCAGCATCGGTTCGACCATCGCGCGCAGGAGCTCGGCGAGCCCCGGCGCCGTGTCCCGGGCTGGCGTCTCCGGCTCGGCCGGGGCCGGTGTTGGCGACGTGGGGAAGCGGGGGAGGAGAGCGATCGCGAGCGCCCCCGCGATCAGCGCGGCGAGCGCCGCGAGGACGGGGGCGCCGAGCGCGACCGCGATCACGCCGCCGGCCACCGCAAGCATCGCCGCACCGATCGTCCGGATCACGCCTCGCGCCCCATCGTCCACCCGTCCCGATGCGGGACAAGCCGGCCCGCCTCGCTCGATTCGGCCCGGCTTTACGCTTATTAAACGGCGCGCGTGTATCGGATTTTCCATGAGCGGTCCTGACGAGACGAAAGGGGAGGGCGACGGGTTCGTCGCCAGCCGGCGCGCCGTGCTCGCGCTCGGCGCGATCGCGGCCTCGACGGTTGTCACCGTGCGCCCCGCGCTCGCCCAGACGGCCGGATCGATCATGGCCTGCCAGATCCCGGTGCCCGGGCCGCAGGCGGCGGGCAGCTATATCGGACAGGACGGGCGCCCGGTCGCGCCCGGCACCCCTGGCGCCGCGCCGCCGCTCGCCCGCCCGCTGACCGGCGAGGAAGCGAAGGTGCTGCTGCGCGGCTCGACCCCGCCGGGCGTCGATCCCGCCGCCGCCCAGGCTTATGCGAACTATATTCGCCGTCTGCAGGCGGGGATGAGCGGTTTCACCTGCTACGCCTCGCTGCAGATGCCGCGCTGAAACCCGCGAGGCCGTTTGTGGCCCCGCTCCGCTACCTCGCCGATCCGCCGGAAGATGTGCGCGCCGTCGCGCTCGACGGCCTGTCGGTCCTCTATCATGTGCCTTCCGGCACCACCCACATCGTCGCGTCGCCCGCCCCTGAAATCCTCGCCGCGCTTCGCGAGGGGCCGGCGGACGTCGCCGAATTGCTCGCCCGGCTCGCCGCGCATTTCGATGTCGAGGGCGACGATGCCGCCGCCGCGATCGGCGCCCGGCTTGGCGAGCTCGAGGCGGCGGGGCTGGTGCGGCGGGCATGAAGCACAGCCTCACGCTTCGCATCGGCCCGGTGGGCTTCCGCATCGGCTCCGCGTGGCGCGGCCCGATCGACGCCCTCGCCGCGCTCTATAAAGGCTATCCGGCCCCCGAGGACGGCATTTGCGATTTCACCGTCCGGCTGGAGCCCGAAAAGCCGTGGCGGCGCTGGCTGCGCCCCTCGGTCGCGATCCAGGGCGATTATGTCCTCCCCGATGCCGCGCCGATGGCGCTCGCCCACGGCCTGCTCGCCGCCGAAATGGGAATGAACCTCCAGATGGCGCTCGGCCAGAAAAGCTGGCTGCTGCTCCACGCGGCGAGCGTCGAGAAGGATGGGCGGGCGCTGATCCTCACCGGTGAATCGGGCGCTGGCAAGTCGACGCTCGCCGCCCTGCTCGGCGAGCGCGGCTGGCGGCTGATGGGTGACGAATTCGCTTTGCTCGATCCCGAAAGCGGCGCCCTCCATCCGTTCCCGCGCGCCGTCAGCCTGAAGAATGGCGCGATCCGGGTGATGGAAGGGGAGGTCGACTCCGCCCGCTTCGGCCCCCGTCTCGAAGGCACCCCCAAGGGCGCGATCCGGCACCTCCGGCCCAACGCGCAGGCGCTGGCGCGGATGGACGTGCCGGCGTCACCCGCGCTGATCCTCTTCCCTCGCTTCGGCGAGGCGGCGGCGGCGCGCGCGGTCGGTCCGGCGGAAATCTTCATGCGCCTCACCCAGGCCTCGACCAATTATGTCGCGCTCGGCCAGGCCGGCTTCGATGCGCTGACCCGGCTCGTCGCGACGCCGGCGGCGGCGATCGACTATCCCGACACGGCGAGCGCGGTCGATCTGGTCGAAACCTTGTGGGCCGAAGCGGCATGAGCGCCGGGCGGCTCCTCGTTTCGGCGCTCCGCGATCCGGGCTCGCTCGCCGATCCCGACTGGTCGGCACTGATTGCCGCCGCGCGCGCCGAACAACTGCTCGGAAGCCTCGCCGAACGGCTCCGGAACCACGCGCTTCCCCGCAAAACCACGCAAATCCTCGCCGCCGCCCGCCGCGAGAGCGCGCATCAGCGGACGCGGGCGCTGTGGGAGGCCGAAATGGCCCGCCGGGCGCTCGCCCCGCTCGGGGTGCCGGTCGTGCTGCTCAAGGGGACGGCCTTCCACGCCGCGAACCTCGCCGCGGCCGCCGGCCGCAGCGTCGGCGATCTCGATATCCTTGTCCCGCGCGAGAGGATGGCGCAGGTCGAAGCGGCCCTGCTCGCCGCCGGCTGGGAGCGGATGAAGGAGGCGGACGGCTATGACGATCTCTATTACCGCCGCTGGATGCACGAGCTGCCGCCGCTGATCCACCGCGACCGCGATCGGATGATCGACGTCCACCACACGATCCTGCCCCCCACGGCGCGGCCGACGCCGGACGCAAGGGCGCTGATCGCCGACAGCGTCGCGCTCGAATCCGGCCTTCGCATCCTTGCCCCCGCCGACATGGTGATCCACGCCGCCGCGCACCTGTTCGCGGACGGCGATCTCGCCGGCGGGCTTCGCAATCTCTGGGATATCGATCGGCTGCTTCGCCAGTTCGATTCGGCGGCCTTCCGCGCGCAGCTCGCTGCCCGCGCGGATCTCCACCAGCTCCGGCGGTCCACCGCGCGCGCCCTCCGGCTCGCCGCGCGCCTCTACGGCAGTCCGATCGACCGAGGCCTGGCGGGCCGCGATCGCATCGCCGACCGCCTGTTCGAAGCGCGCCTGCTCGCCCGCAACGGCTGGGGCCAGCCGCGCCGGCCGCTGCTCCGCTTCGCCTTTTACGTGCGCTCGCACTGGCTGCGGATGCCACCGGCGATGCTGGCGCGGCATTTGTGGGTCAAGGCGAGGCGCTGACGCGCGCTTCGTCGCGTCAGCGCGACGTCGGTCTCATTCACTCGCGACGGACCCGATCGGCCCTTCGTACGTTTGCCGCCGATCAACCCAGGAGCGAATGATGAAGCCTGTCCGCCTTTTGCCGCCTCTCGCCATCCTCCTTGCGATGTCTGCCTGCAATGGCGCGGCGTCGAGCGACAATGTTGCCGCCAACGCCGATCTCACCGCCAACGACACCATCGCGAACGACGAAATGGCGGCGGAGAATATCGACGAGGGCGATGCCAGCGCCGAGGTCGCGCCGCTGCCTGCGCCGCCCAACGATCTCAGCGCCGACGATGCCGCGCCGCTCGTCCAGGCGACGCAGGTCGCGGCCGAGATTGCCCAGGACAGCAGTGTCGAGCGCGTGCCCTATCAGGACGGGTGGGCATGGCGCCGCAACGGCCAGATCATCCGCACCGCCTCGCGCGATGGCACGCGGGTCTCCTATTTCCGCCCCGGCGAGAGCGCGCCCTTCTACGTCCAGCAGGGCGATCGCGGCTTCGCTTATTCGGGTGGCCAGCCGCGGCGCGCCTATGACCGATCCGGCCATGCCGCGCAGGTCGATGCCGCGCGCCGCGCGGAGGCTGAGCGGCTGGCGCAGCAGTCGCGCCGCGAACGCGAGGAGGCGCAGCGCGCGCCTTCGCGCCCGACGCCAGACCGCAACCGGCCGGGTCGCCCCGACGCGAATGACGGCAATCGGCACGACGGCGATCATGCGCGTCCCGACGGCGATCACCGTCCCAACGCCGGCAACAACGCCGATCACCGCCCGAACGCCGGCGGGAACGACGGTCGCCGCCCCGGCGCCGGGACCGACCGCACCCAGAACGATCGCCGCTCGAATGATCGTCGCCGGGCGGGCTCGGATGACGACGACCAGAACGGCAATCGCCTCGGCAGCCGGGGCCACTGAGGCTCAAAGCGCGGCGAGCGTCTCGGCGAGCGCCGCGTAGCGATCGATCACCGCGTCGGCGCCGAGCGCTTCGGCGGGGCGGTCGGCAAAGCCGAAGCTCACAGCGACGAAGGGCAGCCCGGCGGCGCGCGCCGTTTCGGCGTCGGTGATCGAATCTCCGATGAACACCGCGCGCCCGCCGCCGGCGCGGGCAATGGCTTCGCGTGCCGGCGCCGGATCGGGCTTGCGCACGGCGAGCGTGTCGGCGCCGACGATTGCGCCGAAACGCCCGCGCCAGCCGAGCGCGTCGATCAGCAGGTGGGTCAGCCGCTCGGGCTTGTTGGTGCAGATCGCGAGCGATGCGCCAGCCGCCACGAGCGCGTCCAACGCGGCCTCGACCCCCGGATAAGGCCGGGTGTGGTCGCAGATGTGCGCGGCATAATGTTCGAGGAAGATCGGATAGCCCTCGTCGACCAGCGCCTCGCTCGATTCGCCGCTCAGCGCCAGTCCCTCGCGGATCAGCACGCGGCCGCCGCGCCCGACGAGGCGTTTCACCGTCTCCAGATCGACGACCGGCCGCCCCATCGCCTTGAGCACATGGTTGAGCGAAGCGGCCAGATCGCCGGAACTGTCGACCAGGGTGCCGTCGAGATCGAAGAGGACGATGTCGAAAGGGATGCGCGCCATTCGCCCCGCTCTTCCCGGCGGCTATGGAAATGGCAAGCGTTCCGTGGCAGTGCGCGCTCCATGACCACGCCCGTCGCCGCCATCATCCTCGCCGCCGGCAAGGGCACGCGGATGAAATCGGATCTGCACAAGGTGATGCATCCGATTGCCGGCCGGCCGATGCTTGGCCACCTTCTCGCCAGCGTGGCGGAACTCGAGCCGGCGAAGACGGTGGTCGTGGTCGGCGACAAGGCGGAGCAGGTCCAGCCACTGGTCGCGGCGTTCGGCGGCGTGGTCGCGATCCAGGATCCGCAGCACGGCACCGCCCATGCTGTGCAGCAGGCGCAACACGCGTTGGCTAACTTCGCGGGCAATGTCCTCATCCTCTACGGCGACGTGCCGTTCGTCGGCGCGCAGACCATGCGGCGGATGCTCGATCGGCTGGAGGCCGGGGACCGGCCCGCGGCGGTCGTCCTCGCCTTTCGGCCGGACGATCCGGCCCAGTATGGGCGCATCGTCGCGGCCGAGGACGGCACGATCGCGAAGATGGTCGAATATAAGGACGCGAGCGACGCCGAGCGCGCGATCGGCCTGTGCAATTCGGGCCTGATGGCGGTGCGCGCGGCGGACCTCTGGCCGCTGCTTGCGCGCGTCGGCAACGACAATGCGGCGGGCGAATATTACCTGCCCGACATCGTGATGATCGCCGCCGCCGACGGCCGGGCTTCCGCGGCGATCGAGGCCGACGCCGCCGAAGTGACCGGCATCAACAGCCGCGCCGAGCTTGCCGCGGCCGAGGCCGCCTGGCAGGCGCGGCGGCGTGCCGACGCGATGGCCGACGGCGTCAGCCTGATTGCCCCTGAGACAGTCTGGTTCAGTTTCGATACGAAGCTCGGCCGAGATGTGCTTGTCGAACCGAATGTTTTCTTCGGCCCCGGTGTGAGCGTCGGCGATCAGGTGCGGATCCGCGCATTCTCCCATATCGAGGGCGCGACGATCGGGGCGGGGGCGGAGATCGGCCCCTATGCGCGGCTGCGCCCCGGCGCCAGTATCGGCGCGGCGGCGAAGGTCGGGAATTTCGTCGAGATCAAGAAAGCGGTGCTCGGCGCCGGCGCGAAGGCCAACCATCTTTCCTATATCGGCGATGCCGATGTCGGGGCGGGCGCGAATATCGGCGCCGGCACGATCACCTGCAATTATGACGGCTTCTTCAAGTACCGCACCGAGATCGGCGCGGGCGCCTTCATCGGCTCCAACTCGGCGCTGGTCGCGCCGGTCAGGATCGGGCCCGGCGCGATCGTCGCCGCCGGCTCGGTCGTCACGGCCGACGTCACCGAGGACGCGCTTGCCATCGCGCGCGGGAAACAGGTTGAAAAGCCCGGCTTCGCGCTCAAATTCCGCGAGATCATGGCGGCGAGAAAGAAGAGCAAACCCAATTGAGCCCATTCGCCGCATCCGCGAAAGCGGGGGAGCCGCTTTCTCCCTGAAAGCGATTGGCGAAGGGACGCTGGGTTCCCGCGTGCGCGGGAATGACGGAGCAGGATTATGTGCGGGATCATCGGAATCGTCGGCAAGGAAGACGTCGCGGCGCGGCTGCTCGACGGGCTGAGGCGGCTCGAATATCGCGGTTATGACAGCGCCGGCATCGCGACGCTTCATGACGGGCGGATCGATCGGCGGCGGGCCGAGGGCAAGCTCGGCAATCTCGCCCGGCGGCTCGCCGAAAGCCCCCTTCCGGGCGCCATCGGCATCGCCCATACGCGCTGGGCGACGCATGGGGCGCCGACCGAGGACAATGCCCATCCGCACATCGTCGGCGACGTCTCGATCGTCCACAACGGCATCATCGAGAATTTCAAGCCGCTCCGCGACGAGCTGGTCGCCGAAGGCCGGACCTTCGCAAGCCAGACCGATACCGAGGTTGTCGCCCATCTCGTCGCGCGCGAGGTGGAGCGGGGAAGGGCGCCGCGCGAGGCGGTCGCCGCGGTGCTGCCGCGCCTTCATGGCGCGTTCGCCATCGCGTTCCTGTTCCGCACCGATCCCGATCTGCTGATCGCCGCCCGGCTCGGCGCGCCGCTCACCGTCGGCTATGGCGCCAAAGACGAAAATGGGAGGGGCGAGAATTATATCGGATCGGACGCGATCGGGCTCGCCTCGCTGACCCAGCGCATCGCCTATCTGGAGGAGGGCGACTGGGCCTGCGTCACCCGCGAGTCGGTCGAGATTTTCGATCGCGACAACAACCCGGTGACGCGCGAGATCGTGAACAGCGGCGCCTCTGGCCAGCTCATCGACAAGGGCAATCACCGCCACTTCATGCAGAAGGAGATTTACGAGCAGCCAGTCGTCGTCGCCCAGACGCTCGGTTCCTATCTGCGCCCGCTGGAGGAGCAGGTGGCGCTCCCCGACATGGATTTCGATCTGAAGTCGATCGAGCGGGTCGCTATCGTCGCCTGCGGCACCGCTTCCTATGTCGGGATGATCGGCAAATATTGGATCGAGCGGTTCGCGCGCGTGCCCGTCGAGGTCGATGTCGCGAGCGAGTTCCGGTACCGCGATCCGGTGCTGCTGTCGAACACATTGGGGGTCGTCGTCTCCCAGTCCGGCGAGACCGCCGACACGCTCGCGGCGCTGCGCCACATGAGGGCGAACGCAGTCACCACGGCCGGGATCATCAACGTCCCGACCAGCTCGATGGCGCGCGAGGTCGATCTGCTGCTTCCCACCCATGCCGGGCCGGAAATCGGCGTCGCCTCGACCAAGGCCTTCACCTGCCAGCTTGCCGTGATGGCCGCACTCGCGGTGAACCTGGCCCGCGCCAAGGGGCGGCTGACGCGCGACGAGGAGCGCGAGATCGTCCGCCATCTCGTCGAGGCCCCCGCCGCGCTCAACGCTGCGATCGAGCATGATGAGGAGATCCAGGCGATGGCGCACACGATCGCCGCCGCCCGCGATGTCCTCTATCTCGGCCGCGGGCCGGATTATCCGCTGGCACTCGAAGGGGCGCTGAAGCTCAAGGAAATCAGCTACATCCACGCCGAAGGCTATGCCTCGGGCGAGATGAAGCACGGGCCGATCGCGCTGATCGACGATTCCGTCCCGCTGATCGTGCTCGCGCCGTCGGGTCCGCTGTTCGACAAGACCGTCTCCAACATGCAGGAGGCGATGGCGCGCGGCGCGCAGGTGGTGCTGATCTCCGATGCCGAGGGGCTTGCCGCCGCCGGCGACGGCCCGATCGCGACGATCGAGATGCCGAAGGTCCACCCGCTGATCGCACCGCTCGTCTATGCGGTGCCGGTGCAGCTGCTCGCCTATCATGTCGCGGTCGCCAAGGGCACCGACGTCGATCAGCCGCGCAACCTCGCCAAATCGGTGACGGTGGAGTGAGCGGCCGGGGATACGAGGAGAAGTTGATGAAGGCCGTCGTGGTGACCGACCCGAAGGCGGGGACGGCAGGGATGAAGCTCGTGGAGCGGCCCGCGCCGATGCCGGCGATCAACGATGTCCTCGTGGAGGTCCACGCGTCGGGCTTCGTCAACACGGAGCTGGCCTGGCCGTCGACCTGGGCCGATCGCCTCGGTCGCGATCGGACGCCGACGATTCCGGGGCACGAGCTCGCCGGCGTCGTCACCGCGCTCGGCTATGGCACGACCGGGCTGGCGGTCGGGCAGAGGGTGTTCGGCCTCACCGACTGGTATCGCGACGGCACGCTTGCGGAGACGGTGGCGGTGGAGGCGCGCAATCTCGCGCCGCTGCCCGACGATGTCGATTTCACGACCGGCGCGAGCCTCCCGATTTCGGGCCTCACCGCCTGGCAGGGGCTGATCGTCCACGGCCAGCTGAAGGCGGGGCAGCGGGTGATCGCGCACGGCGCGGCCGGCGCGGTCGGATCGATGGTGACGCAACTCGCGCACGAATTCGGCGCCCATGTAATCGGGACCGGACGCGCCGCCGATCGCGATACGGCGATGGGGTTTGGCGCGAACGAGTTCGTCGATCTCGATCATCAGGCGCTGGAGGAGGTCGGCACGGTCGATCTCGTCTTCGACCTGATCGGCGGCGAGATCGGGGCGCGCTCGGCACGGCTTTTGCGCCCCGGCGGGCTTCTGGTGTCGATCGTCGGCGCGCCCGAAGACCTGCCCGCCGGCGTCCGGGCGATCGACTTCGTGGTCGAATCGGATCGCGCCCAGCTCGCGGAGATCGCGGCGCGGGTGCGCGACGGACGGCTCCGGACCAATATCGGCACCGTCGCCTCTCTCGACGACGCCGTCGCCGCCTTCAATCCGACCGGACGGCGCAAGGGAAAGACGATCATCCAGCCGCGTGCCTGAGAGGCGGTCGCGGCATGCCTCGCCAAGAGTGGGGCGAAGGGCATCGACGTCTATCAGCCGAGGCACCTGACGAAAAGCGTGACGGTGGAATAATGGTCTTTCGATTCGGCACGCAGGCCGCTTCGGATTTTTCTTATTCTCGCAAGCATATCCGCTATACCGTTGGCCATGCGAACTGTGATTTACATTGCCTTGGCCCTAGTCGGGTGCAGCGCCGCGACAACGCCAACCTCCGCAACCTGTATACCTGAAATGGTAGATTACTCGCTTCGTGGCGAACTCGCGCAGGCTCGCTATGTTGTTGCGGCACGTGTGTTGAGCGAGACTTGGCTGGATGAAACGGGGAGGCCGACCCGGCTTCATGGTCACCTGACCTTTGGCTCGATGCCCGGCGGCTTCGACCCTTATCTGGGCGCGAACTATCGCGTTCGAGTGAATCGTGTTTTCAAGGGCCAGCCGACCCGGCTCCTGACGATCTTCAGCGAGAATAGCACCGCTCGGACACCTATGGCCGTGGGAGAAGACTATCTGATTTTCGTTTTCAATGGACATGACGATCTTGGCCACGCCGTTCTGGTCTCAAGCAATTGCGGCAATTCTGGCGTTCTCAGGCATCGTGCGAACGAAGTGCGCCAGTTGACGCGTCTGATTGGGAGCCGAAACGGAAGCAGGCGCCGCAACTTCCCCCCGAACCGGTGATCCGATCTGGTCGCCAACATCGTGAACAAGGGGCTGGCCCCTTTGGCGCCGCTTTGCTAAGCGCCCCGCTCCGGCGCGAATGCACCCATAGCTCAGCTGGATAGAGCGCTGCCCTCCGAAGGCAGAGGCCAGAGGTTCGAATCCTCTTGGGTGCGCCACCCGCCTTCCTCAGGCGTCGGCCGGCGGCGGGGTCTTGGGTTTGTAGGCGCACAGGTCCGCGACCACGCAGCGCCAGCATTCGGGGCGGCGGGCCTTGCAGACATAGCGGCCGTGCAGGATCAAGAGGTGGTGCGCGGTGACCCGCCAGGGCGCGGGCGTGACCTTGTCGAGCGCGGCCTCGACCTTCTCGACCGTCTTGCCGGGCGCGAGGCCGGTGCGGTTGGCGACGCGGAAGACATGGGTGTCGACGGCGAAGGTCTCCGCCCCGAAAGCCACGTTCATCACCACGTTGGCGGTCTTCCGGCCGACGCCGGGCAGTTTCTGCAGCGCATCGCGATCGGCCGGCACCTGGCTGCCATGATCGGCGATCAGCGCCTTCGACAGCGCGATCACATTCTTCGCCTTGGTGTTGAACAGGCCGATCGTCCGGATGTGCTGCTTCAACCCCTCCTCGCCGAGCGCGACCATCTGCTCGGGCGTCGTCACGGCCTTGAAGAGATCGCGGGTGGCGCGGTTGACGCCGGCGTCGGTCGCCTGGGCGGAGAGGACCACGGCGACGAGCAGGGTATAGGGATTGACCGATTCAAGCTCGGTCACCGGGTTCGGATTGCGCTCGGCGAGGCGGCGGTAGAATTCCGCGACGTCGGCCTTCTTCACCTCAGCGAATCCAGCGCCGCGCCGAGCCGCTCCAGCCCGCCGGCGACGATCCCGGTCGGCTGACCGAAGCCGAGCCGGAAATGATCGGCGAGCCCGAAGAAGCGCCCGGGCACGATCGCGGCGTCGTAGCGCGCGCGAAGCAGCCCATCGAGCGCGTCGACATTGCCGCGCACCAGCCGCGGGAAGCAGGTGACGCCGCCGACGACCGGCGGTGCCTCCAGATCGTCGCGACCGGCGAGAAAGTCGTTCACGAGCGCGCGGTTATGCGCGAGCAGGGCAGGCGTGTCGGCGGCGACCTCGCCAAGCCGGTCGAGCGCGATCGTCGAAAGCCGCTCGTCGGCATGGGCCTGCGAGACGCCGAACAGTTCGTTGAGCCGCCAGATCTTCTCGGCCAGCTCCGGCGCGGCGAGGATCCAGCCGCAGCGCAGGCCCGACAGGCCATAGACCTTGGTGAGGCTCGCCGTCGCGATGAATTGGGAGCCCAGATGGACGCAGCTGCGCTGCGGCGTCGCGGCGGCGTCGAGATAGACCTCGTCGACCAGCACATAAGCGCCCGCCTTCGCCGCGATTTCGCCGATCGCGCGAAGCTCCGCCTCGCTCGCGAGGACCCCTGTGGGATTGTGGAGATTGGTGAGGAGGATCAGCTTCGTTCGCGGCGTCATCGCGGCGGCGATCGCTTCCGGATCGATCCGGAAATCGGGCGCGCGCCGGGCGACGCTGCTTATGCCCGCGCCGAGGAAGCGGGCGGTGGCGATCATCGGCTCATAGGCCGGCGTCTCGGCGAGCACCTCGTCGCCCGGGCCGACCAAGGCAGCCATTGCGAGCATGTTCGCCATCGACGTGCCGTCGGCCATGACGACCTGCGCCGCATCGACACCGGCCTTGCGCGCGATCGCGGCACGCAGCGGCGGATCGCGGTGGCGGCTCGCGCCATCGAGCTCGAGATCGGCAATCTCGATGGCGAAGCGGTCGAGCCGGAAATGCGGCACCTCGCTGGAGGCGAGGTTGTAGGTCACGGGCGCTCTCGTTTTCGCCCAGTGCATATAGTCCGATTGCAGCACCCGTCCGCTCATGCGCCGGCCTTCTGCTTGCGCCGCCAGTAGAGGCAGGCGGGAATGCCGAGCGCCAGGATGCCGAAGCCGATCAGGCTGTTGACCGGATGGCTCGCGACGGTCGCCGCGACGATGATCCAGCAGGCGGCGACGAAGAGCAGGGTCGACCAGGGGTGGAGCGGGACGCGAAAGCCCTCGCTCTCCGGCTGGCGGCGGCGGAAGACGATCAGCGCCGCGCCGGTGAGGCCGAAGAAGATGAAATCGACCGACACCACATAGCTCAATATCTGCCCATAGGCGCCGGACAGCGCGATCACGATGGCGACCGCGCCCTGGAGGAGGATCGCGACGGTGGGCACGCGGGTGCGCGGGCTCACGGTCGCGACTCGCTCGAAGAAGAGCCGGTCCTCGGCCATCGCGAAATAGACGCGCGGGGCGGTCAGCATCGACTGGCTGAGGAAGCCCAGGGCCGAGATGGCGATGCCGAGCGCGATCAGCTGGGCGCCTCGCGGGCCGAGCGCGACGCGCATCACGTCCGAGGCCGGGGTCGCCGAGCTAGCCAGCCCCTCCGGCCCGAGCGCGTGGACGCAGACGAAGGCGACCGCGGCATAGAGCAGGATCACCCCGGAGACGCCGAGCAGCAGGCCGCGCGCAAGATCACGGCGCGGATCGCGCATCTCGCCCGCCACGAAGCTTGCCGTCTGCCAGCCGCCATAAGCGAACATCACCGGCGTCAGCGCGGCGAGCAGGCCGAGCGGCTCGGCCGGCGCGGCGCGCGGCATCGGCGCGGCAGGGGCGAAGAGGAAGCCGGCGCCGACCAGCATTGCGATCGCGGCGATCTTGAGCAGCATCAGGAAGCTTTGGACATTGCTCCCCGAACGGACACCCATGCAGTTGATCGCGGTGAGCGCCGCCAGCGCTGCGACCGCGAGGCCGGCTTCGGGAAGCGCCGTCCCGGTCAGTTCGGTCGCATAGCGCGCGAAGGTGATCGCGACCGCCGCCATCCCGCCGGACTGGATGACGAGCAGCAGGCCCCAGCCGTAGAGGAAGGCCGGCACCGGTCCCCAGGCGTCGCGGATATAGGCATATTGGCCGCCCACCTGCGGCCGCCGCGCGGCAAGCTCGGCATAGACGAGCGCGCCGATGATGGCGACCGCGCCGCCGATCAGCCAGGCGCCGACGATCAGCGACGGCGTCGCGACATGGCGGGCGACCTCGGCCGGGTTCACGAAAATGCCGGAGCCGATGATCCCGCCCATCACGATCATCGTCGCATCGAACAGGCCGAGCTTTCTCGCGAGCCCGGTGGCGGCATCGATCTTCGACGCGTCAGTCAAGCCCGAGCATGTCCTGCATGGTGTAAACACCGGCGGGCCTGCCCGCGAGCCAGAGCGCGGCCCTGACCGCGCCGGTCGCGAAAACGGCGCGGGTCTCGGCCCGGTGGCCAAGCTCGATCCGCTCGCCTTCGCCGGCGAAGATCACCTCATGGTCGCCGGCCACCGATCCGCCGCGAAGCGACGCGTAGTAGACGCCGCCTTCCTCGCGCTCGTGCGGCCCGTCCTGCATCCGATCGAAGCGGTTCAGCGCATCGTCGCTCGTCGCGCCGCGCCCCTGGTTGACCGCGGCGCCGAGCAGCAGGGCGGTGCCCGAGGGCGTATCGAGCTTGTGACGATGGTGCATCTCGACGATCTCGGCGTCCCAGTCCGGCCCCAGCCGCCGCGCCGCCTCGCGCACCAGATAGCGAAGCACGTTGATCCCGATCGATGTGTTCGCGGTCTGGAGCACGGCGATCCGCCGCGCGGCCTCGCGAATGCGCTGGTGATGCGCGGGGGTGAGGCCGGTCGTGCCGATCAGGATCGGTTTGCCGGCCGCCAGCGCAAGATCGAGATGGCCGGCGAGCGCATCCGGCGCGGTGAAATCGACGAGCACGTCGCTCGCCTCGGCCAGCGCCGCGGCCGTCGCCGGGCCGCCGTGCGCCCGGCCCTCGCGATCAAGGCCGCCGGCCACGGTCGCGCCCTGCGCCGACGCCGCCTCGCCGATCGCCCGGCCCATCCGTCCGGTCACCCCGAATATGCCGATCCGCGTCATGCCCCGCTTCATGGGGGAGGCTTGCGTACATCGCAAGCGGGTGCGTCTGGCGGACCGAAACGAAAGGGGTTAGAAGTTGCTCAAACGAGGACTCGAATGGCAAAAAATCCCTTCACTCGGCATCCGCGGGAAGTCGGCGAGAGCTATGGCGAGCATTTTATGGCCGCCGCCGGATTCGGGCTGCGGATGATCGGCGGCGGTCTGGCCTGCCTGGTCCATGCCGTCTTTCCGTTCCTGTGCGTCACGACGGGCAGCGACACGACGCGCAAGCTGAACCGCCGCCTCACCGGGCGGGCGGACAAGGTGAACTGGGAACGCCACCCGATCATCTGAGCGCGGCGGCTCAGAAGCTGAGGCTGAGCCCGATGGCGGCGACTCCGCGGCGGCGCTGGGGCGAATCGCCGGCCGTGTTGGTCGGGGGGCGATGCTGGCCACCCACCCGATAGCGGCCGATGCCAAGCTCCAGATTCGATCGCAGCGGATAGGCGGCGATCAGCCCGTTGCGCGGGCTCCTGCCGAGATCCCGGACCTGATCGCGCGGCAGGACGAAGCGCGGCGGTGGGCTGGGCGGTGCGATCCGCAGGAGGGGGAGAGGCCGGGGTGGCCGTTGTGCCGCGGCGCCCGTCGCGATCGCGAGCAGGCTCGCGGCAAAGAAGGAGAAGCTGGCGAACGATCCGGGCACGGCGATCCTTCCGTCAATCGCGCCAGAAGCGCCCGACGGAGCCGCGGGTTCCAGTCGTTGCGGCGTGGAAACGCCCGGTCGCGACGTCTCAAAGCCGAAGCTTGCGCCGGTCCTTGAGGATCGCCGCGGCGGCATTGTGCCCGGGCGCGCCGGTGACGCCGCCGCCGGGATGCGCGCCCGATCCGCACAGGTAAAGGCCGGGAAGCGGCATCCGGTAATCGGCATGGCCAAGCATCGGCCGGTTCGAGAAGAGCTGGTCCAATCCCATCTTGCCGTGGAAGATATCGCCGCCGACCAGGCCGAAGCGGCGTTCGAGGTCGAGGGGCGAGAGGGCGAGCCGGGCGATCACGCTCGCCGCGAAGCCGGGCGCGTAGCGATCGACGGTCGCGATGATCCGGTCCGCCGCCTCCTCGCGGCGAGCGTCCCAGCCGCCGGGCGCATCATAGGGGAAATGCTGGCAGAAGAGGCTCGCGACATGCTGCCCCGCCGGGGCCAGGCTGTCGTCGAGGGTCGAGGGGATCAGCATCTCGACGATCGGCTCGGCCGAAAAGCCCTCGGTGCGCGCGGAAAGATAGGCCCGATCCATATAGCCGAGGGACGGCGCGATGATGATGCCGGCGGTGAGCTGATCCCCGGGCTCGGGCAGAGACGTGAAGCGCGGCAGCTCGGACAGCGCCACGTTCATCCGGAAAGTCGCCGACTCGCTCTGCCAGTGGGCCATGCGGCGCTCGATTTCCGGCTCGACCGCGCCGGCGGGGAGGAGCTTCGTGAAGAGCAGCTTCGGGTTCACGCCGGCGGCGACCGCCTTGGCCCGGTACGTCCTGCCCCCGGCCACCGCGCCGGCCGCGCGGCCGCGCTCGATGATGATCTCGTCCACCGGCGTGTCGAGCAGGATCTCGACCCCTTCGGCCCGCGCCGCCTTGGCCATCGCCTGGGTGATCGCGCCCATGCCGCCGATCGCATGGCCCCAGGCGCCCGGCACCCCGTCCGCCTCGCCGAAGACGTGATGGAGCAGGACATAGGCCGTGCCCGGCGCATAGGGGCTCGCATAATGGCCGACGACCGCGTCGAAGCCGAACAGGGCCTGGACCAGATCATGGCTGAAATAGCGGCCCAATATGTCCGCCGCCGATTTGGTGAAGAAGTCGACGAGGTGCCGTTGCTCCTCCGCGACAAGCCCGCGCACGCCGTTGCCGAGCTTGAGCAGGGCAAGAAGGTCGCCGAGCCCGCCGCCGGCATTGGGCGGCGCACGAAGCAGCCACTGCTTCAGAATGCCGACCACCGAATCGAGCGCCGCCGAATAGGCATCGTAATTCTCGGCATCGGCGGGGGAGAGCCGCGCAATCTCCCGCTTCGTCAGCCCGCCGCGTCCGGCGAGAAGATATTCCGGGCCTTCGGTCGGCAGGAAATTGTCGATCTTCCTGAGCACCACCTTCAGCCCATGCTCGGCGAGCCGCATGTCGCGGATCACGGTCGGATTGAGCAGGCTTACCGTGTAGCTCGCCGTCGAGTTGCGGAAGCCCGGGTGAAACGCCTCCGTCACCGCCGCCCCGCCGACCACGGACCGCGCCTCCAGCACGGTGACCTTCAGTCCCCGCCGCGCGAGATAGAAGGCGCAGGCGAGGCCGTTATGCCCGGCGCCGATGATGAGGATGTCGCTGTCGTGATTTGATGCCATGCTCGGCCTATAGAGGAGACAAAAGGGGGCCGCGAGTCGTCGGGATATGGCAGCTTTCATTGACCGCCGCACGATGCTCGCGGGCGTGGCCGGCATGGGCTTCTTTTCGTTCTTGCCCACGTCTCGGGGAGCGATGATGGCACAAGATTTCAGTCACCTGGCGCCCGAGCAGCGCGCTCGCGCCGAGGCGATGCACATGCGGATGATGGCGGCGCTCTCCTACGAGCGAGTCACGGTGGCTGGCGCTGATGCCCTCGCCGAATGGGAGCGCTTGAGGTCTGCCGGGCGTGGCTGGCCGATCGTCGTTGGTGACGACGATGCGCTTGAGCGGATCGCCGACCAGTTCAGCATGGCTGATCCGCAGGTGTCCGGCTCTTCGATCCTCCCTGCGCCGCGCGTGCCCGCCGAGATCATTGCGGCGGCCGCGCGTCTGCGATTCCCGGCTGACCTTGCGCGTTGGCCTGGCGCCTATGGCGAGGGGGACCTGCGGTCGCCGGTCGGCGAGTGGCCTGAAGGCGGGATGGATGACGCCGCCGAGCAAGACGGCCTCACGGTTGCGCGCAACGTGCTGACTGACCAGGCCTTCGAGCGCGTCCACATCCTGCTGATTCCGACTCGGAACGGTTGGGAGGCTCCCGCCTATCTCCGCTGGGGCGACTGGAACGCCTGTCCTCCGCCGGAATATCATGTCGCGGCGCTGCGGTCCTGGCACGAGCGGTATGGCACGGTGGTCGTGGGCATAAACGGCGATACAATGAACCTGCGCGCCGCTCGCCGGCCCGCGGGCAGGGATGAGGCGCTTGCGCTTGCGCGGGAGCAATATCGCTATTGCCCGGACATTGTCGATCAGGGGAGCGGCACCATCTCCGCCCTCGCGGCGCAGCTGATGTCCAGCGATTGGTGGTATTTCTGGTGGGATTGAGCGGCGATGCGGCCCACCGCGCTGTGCAAGATGTCTTTATCTCATCAGCACCAGTTCCTCCGCCATCGTCGGGTGCAGCGCGATCGTCTCGTCGAACTGCGCCTTGGTAAGGCCGGCCTTCACCGCGATCGCGGCGGCCTGGAGGATTTCGGGGGCGTCGGGGCCGATCATGTGGAGGCCGATCACCTTCTGCGTCTCGCGATCGACGATGATCTTGTAGAGCGAGCGCTCGTTGCGGCCGGCCAGCACGTTCTTCATCGGCCGGAAATCGGACGTGTAGGTCTGATATTCGCCGCCGAGCTTGTCGCGCGCCTGGCTCTCGGTCATGCCGACCGCGGCGATCGGCGGGTGGCTGAATACAGCCGAGGGGATGTTGGCATAATCGACCCGTGAGGGCGTTCCGCCGAAGACGGTGTCGGCGAAGGCCTGCGCCTCGCGGATCGCGACCGGGGTGAGTTGGACTCGATCGGTGACGTCGCCCACCGCATAGATGCTCGGCACGCTCGACTGATTGTCCTCGTCGACCAGGATCGCGCCGTTCCGGCCGAGCTTCACGCCCGCGGCGCCGAGCCCGAGCCCGCCGGTGTTCGGCTGGCGCCCGACGGCCCACAGCAGCATGTCGGTCTCGATCGGCTCCTGGCCGCCCATATGGATGAGGAGGCTGCCGTCTTCCTGCTTCTCGACCCTTTCGATCGGCGCGTTGAAGCGGAAGTTGAGTCCCTTGGTGAGACCGATCTGGAGCAATCGGTCGCGGATCTGCTCGTCATAGCCGCGAAGGATCCGGTCGCCGCGATTGATCAGTGTCACGCGGCAGGAAAATTCGTGGAAGATGCCGGCGAATTCGTTGGCAATATAACCGCCGCCGGCGATCGCGATCCGGCGCGGGATCGCGGGCAGGTTGAACACCTCGTTCGAGGTGATGCCGTGCTCGGCGCCGGGAATGTCTGGGACCATCGGCGTCGAGCCGGTGGCGACAAGGATGGTCGCGGCGGTCACCTTCGTGCCGTCGGCGAGCGCGATCTCGTTCGGCCCGGTCAGCGTCGCGCGCTGGGTGAAGAGCTCGACATCGTGGCGGTCGAGAATGTCGCCGTAAATGCCTTCGAGCCGCTCGACCTCGGCCAGCACGTTGTCGCGCAGCGTCGGCCAGTCGAACCGGCAGTCGGGCACCTCCCAGCCGAAGCGCCGCGCGTCCTGCAGATCCTCGGCGAAATGCGCGCCGTAGACGAGCAGCTTCTTGGGCACGCAGCCGCGGATGACGCAGGTTCCGCCGACCCGATATTCTTCCGCCACCGCGACCCTCGCGCCATGCGCGGCCGCGACCCGCGATGCGCGCATCCCGCCCGATCCGGCGCCGATGACGAAAAGGTCGTAATCGTAGGTCTTGGTCACTCTCGGGGCTCCAGCCAAAGCGCATGCTGCGCGAAATCGGTGGTGATGATGAAATTCCCGAGCACCGCCGTGCCGAGATTCACGTCGGCGGCGGTTTCGGTGTCGTCGATCTCAGCCGGGACATTGTGGAAGGTCCGGCTGCCGACCGTCAGGTCGCGAAGCACGATCCGGTCGCGACGGATCGTGCCGCCGAGCCCGCCGCCGTCCGCTTGTCCGACGATCCGGTCGGGCGCGTCCAGGCCGTTGCGTCGGGCGAAGGCGCGGCCGATCAGGATGCCGCTGCCATTGCCGAGATCGAACACGGCCTGGGAGGTTTCATGGCCTTCGATCGTCGCGGCGATGACGGGATTGCCGCGATAGTCCGCGACCGCGAGGCGGGTGCCGCGCGCCGCTCCGCTCGTGCGGTCGATCGTGCCGCCGGCAATGTCGATCCGAAGCCGCTCCCGATCGAACAGCTCGCGCCCCAGCAGCATCCGCACCGGACGGCCCAGCAAGCGCTGAGAGACCTCGTCCAGATCGATCACGACGGCCCGCAGGTCCAGCTGCGTCCCGAGCACGGCGACGCTGACATGATCGGCGAAGCGGGCCTCCATCTCCTCTGCGCCGCTGCCATGGGCGGTGGCGCTGCCATCGAGCCGCAGGCCAAGCTGGCCGGTCGCGAAATCGTCGTCGAGCACCGTCATCTCCGCGGCGGAATCGAGCAATGCGACGGTCGGCTGCCCGTTGACGGTGACGGGCAGGAACAGGCGTTGGTTGAACTGTTCGAGCGGCGCGGCGGCGGCCGGAGCTGCGCCGACCAAGGCGGCAAGGAGCGCGGCGGTGATTCTCATCCCATGTCCTCCCCGAACGCCCGCGCGATCAGTGCCTCGGTCGAAGGATCGAAGGCGAGATCGTCGCCGCCGTCGAGCGCCTTGGCCATTTCCTTGCCCAGCTCCACCCCGAACTGATCGAAGGGATTGATCCCGAGCAGTGCCGCGTTGGCGAACACGCGATGCTCGTAAAAGGCGATCAGCGCGCCGAGCGTGCGCGGATCGAGCCGCTCGGCGAGGATCGTCGTCGACGGACGATCCCCCGGATAGGCGCGGTTGGGATCGTCCGCGGGCCGCCCCGCCATCAACGCGGCGCCCTGGGCGAAGCAGTTGACGAGAAGTTGGCGATGATGCGCGGGATCGAGCGTGTCGCCGGGCTCCGCCACCGCGACGAACTCGACCGGGACGAGATGGGTGCCCTGGTGGAGGAGCTGGAACACCGCGTGCTGCGCGTCGGTGCCGACGCCGCCCCAGGTGATCGCGGCCGTCGCGCGCGGGCTCGGCGAGCCATCGAGCCGGACGGACTTTCCGTTCGATTCCATCTCCAGCTGCTGGAGATAGTCGGGCAGGAGCCGCAGCCGCTCGTCATAGGCGAAGACGGCGCGCGTCCCGGCCTTGCGGATATTGGCATAATAGCGATCGACGAAGGCGGCGAGCACCGGCGCGTTGCGATCGAACGGGGCGAGGCGGAAATGCCGGTCCATTGCCGCCGCGCCTTCGAGCAGGCTTTCGAATGCGTCCCAGCCGAGCGCGAGCGCCGCTGGAAATCCGATCGACGACCAGAGCGAATAGCGGCCGCCGACGGTTTCGGAAAAGGGCAGGATGCGGGTTTCGTCGACGCCGAATTCGATCGCCTTTTCGGGCGATGCGGTGAGCGCGACGACGCGTCCATAAGGATCGTCGACTCCGTTTTCGGCCATCCAGGTGATCGCCGATCGCGCGTTCAGCATCGTCTCGCTGGTGGTGAAGGTCTTGGAGGCGATGGCGAGCAGGGTGGTGTGCGGATCGAAGTCCCTGACCGCTTCCTCGAGCGCTGCGCCGTCGACGTTCGACACGATGGCCGTGTCGTAGCGTCCGGCATCGCGCCCGAGCGCGTCGACGAGCAGCTTGGGGCCGAGCGCCGAGCCGCCGATGCCGACATGGAGGATGTGGCGCACCGGGCCGAACGCCTCGGCCTCGATCGCGTCGATCAGGGTGCGCATCCGCGCGTGGAAGGCGCCCGATCGGGCGACGCTTTCCGGCGCGCCCTCGCCGCGCTCGGCGCCATGTTCGGCCGCTCGGCCCTCGCTCGGGTTGACGATCCCGCCGGCGAACATCGCATCGCGCCGCGCGGCGAGGCCGGTGGATTCGGCGAGATCGAGGAAGGCGTCGATGGCGGCACGGCTGAGATGCGTCTTGGAAAAATCGAAATGCAGGCCGGCTTCGTCGAGGCTGAGGCGCGCCAGCCGGTCAGGCTCGCTGGCGAAGAGGTCGCGCAGACTCGTCGGCGCCATCTCCTCCAGCATCTTCCAGGCATCGGCCATCGCATTTCCTTCTCGTGGAGCGGCCTATCTAGAGACGCCGCCCGCACATTCCTAGCGCGTGCGAACTTGACCGCCCCCCGCGCCCAAGCGAAAGCGGAGCCGATGGACAGCGAAGCCGCAACCGATCCCGCCGCCGCGCCCTCGGCGGACGCGCCGGCGCCCGAAAAGAAGGAAAGCTGGTGGGAGACGCTGCGCTTCTTCCTTTTCCTGTTCGTCGGCGCGCTGATGCTCCGCAGCTTCGTCTTCGCGCCGTTCAACATCCCGTCCGGATCGATGCTGCCGAACCTGATGATCGGCGATCATCTGTTCGTCGCGAAATGGCCCTATGGCATCTCGCGCTACTCGCTGCCCTTCGGGATGGCGCGCTTTTCGGGCCGGCTGTTCGAGCGGTTGCCGGAGCGCGGGGACATCGTCGTGTTCCGTTATCCCGGCAATCGTGACGAGGATCTGGTGAAGCGGGTGATCGGCCTGCCGGGCGACACGATCGAGGTTCGGGGCGGCGTCGTGTTCCTGAACGGCCGCGCGCTCCCGCGTCGGCGAATCGCGGATTTCGAGATGCCGGAGACGCCGAACAGCCCGTGCCGCTTCGTCGGCGATGATCCCGCGGCCCGGCGCGTAGCGGGCCCGGACGGACCGGTCTGCCACTATCCGCGTTATGTCGAGAGCCTGCCCGGCGGGCGCAGCTATGAGGTGCTCGATCAAGGCTATGGCCCGACGGACAATTATCCGCCGGTCACCGTTCCCGAGGGGAATCTGTTCGTGATGGGTGACAATCGCGATGACAGCGCCGACAGCCGCGTGCCGGTCTTCGAAAACGGCGTCGGGATGCTGCCGGTGGAAAATGTGCTCGGCCCGGCCGAGATCGCCTACTGGTCGACCGACGGCTCTTCGTCCTGGATCAAGCCCTGGACCTGGTTCACCGCAGCCCGCTGGCGCCGGATCGGGCATCTTTACGAATGAGCGACCTTTCCGATTGGCTTGCGAAGACGCTCGGCCGCGCCCCCGGTGATCTGGCGCTCTACGAGCGGGCGCTCACCCATTCGAGCTTCGGCGAGGCCAATTACGAGCGGCTCGAATTTCTGGGCGATCGGGTGCTCGGCCTGATCGTCGCGCGCTGGCTGTTCGAAACCTATCCGGATGAGCCCGAAGGCAAGCTCTCGCATCGGCTCAACGCGCTGGTGACCGGCGAGGTCTGTGCCGAAATCGCGCGCGCGCTGGATGTGCAACCGCGCCTGAGGCTCGGCAAGCAGGCGCTCGACGATGGCGTGTTTCGCAGCGACAATGTCCTCGGCGATGTGATCGAGGCGCTGATCGGCGCGCTCTACCTCGACGCCGGCTTCGACGCCGCCAATGCCTTCGTCCGCAGCGCCTGGGGGGACCGGGTCGACCGGCTCGCCCAGCCGCCCAAGCATCCCAAGGCCGCGCTTCAGGAATGGACCGCCGCACAGCGCCGCCGTGCGCCCGAATATCGGGTGGTCGAAACCAGCGGACCGGATCATGCCCGCCGCTTCACGATCGAAGTCAGCGTGCGCGGGATCGGCGAGGCGCGGGGCGAGGGGCATTCGAAGCAGGAGGCCGAGACTGCCGCCGCAACGGCGCTGCTGGAGAAAATGCGATGAGCCAGAGCTGCGGCTTCGTCGCGGTCGTCGGCGCGCCCAATGCGGGCAAGTCGACGCTCGTCAACGCCCTGGTCGGGCAGAAGGTCGCGATCGTCAGCCCGAAGGCGCAGACGACCCGCGTGCGCCTGATGGGCATCGCGATCGCTGGCGAGGCGCAGATCCTGCTGATCGACACGCCGGGCATCTTCGCGCCGCGCCGCCGGCTCGATCGGGCGATGGTCGCCGCCGCCTGGGGCGGAACGCAGGATGCCGATCTCGTCGCGCTCGTCGTCGATGCGACGACCGGGCTCACGCGCGGCGTGGTCGAGCTGGTCGATCGCCTCCGCGAGCGGCCGGAGCCGAAGCTGCTCATCCTCAACAAGGTCGATCTGGTGAAGAAGCCGGACCTCCTCGCCCTCGTCGCCCAGTTCGACGGGCGAGCCTCGTTCGAGGAGATTTTCATGGTCTCGGCGGCGACTGGCGACGGCGTCGCCGATTTGAAGGCGACGCTCGCGGCGCGGATGCCCGAGGGGCCGTGGCATTTCCCCGAGGACCAGGTGTCGGACGCGACCGATCGGATGCTCGCCGCCGAGGTGACGCGTGAGCAGCTCTATCTCCAGCTCCATGCCGAACTGCCCTATGACAGCGCGATCGAGACCGAGCGGTTCGAGGAGCGCGCCGACGGCTCGGCTGCGATCCACCAGCAGATCCTCGTCGCCCGCGACAGCCAGAAGGCGATCGTGCTTGGCAAAGGCGGCGCCCGCATCCGCGCGATCGGCGAGGCGGCGCGCAAGGAGCTTTCGACCCTCCTCGGCCGCAAGGTCCACCTCTTCCTCCACGTCAAGGTCAACCCGAAATGGGAGGAAGATCGCGGCCTCTATCGCGAGATCGGTCTGGATTGGGTGGAGTGAGGCCCGCGCACCGCACGGGCCTCACCCCTTCGGTCAGCCCTTGACGTTCACCACCTGCCGGAGCCGGTGGCGAATCTGCACAAGATCTTCCTGCGCCTTCATGACGGCGCCGATGTCCTTGTAGGCGGCCGGGCTTTCGTCGAGCACGCCCTCGTCGAGCCGCGCCTCGATGCCCTGCATCGCCGCGCGGTGCTCCTCCAGCGTGATCCGCCGCTTCGCCTCGCCGCGCGACATCGCCCGGCCGGCGCCGTGCGAGCAGGAGCAGAAGCTTTCTTCATTGCCGAGCCCTTCGACGATGAAGCTCCCCGTTCCCATCGAACCGGGAATGATCCCGAGCTCGCCCGCGCCGGCGCGCACCGCGCCCTTCCGGGTCACCCAGACGCGCTCCCCGAAATGCGTCTCCCGCACCGCATAATTGTGGTGGCAGTTGATCGCCGTCTTGTCGGTCGTGAAGGCGGGAAGATGCTTGCGCAGCGCCTCGAGCACGCGCAGCATCATCAGCTCGCGGTTCACCTTCGCATAATCCTGGGCGAAGTGCATGGCCTCGATATAATCATCGAAGAGCTGCGAACCTTCGCTCAGGAACGCGAGGTCGCGGTCCGGCAGGTGGAAATCGAGCGTCTCCTTCGCGATCGCCTCCCTCGCGGCGTCGATGAAATAGGTCCCGATTCGGTTCCCCGTCCCGCGCGACCCCGAGTGAAGCATCACCCACAGCCGATCCCCCTCATCGAGGCAGAGCTCGATGAAGTGGTTGCCGCCGCCCATCGATCCGAGCTGAGCGGCGGTCGGTCCGTCGATCTTCGGATGCTTGGCGAGGATCGCGGCATAGCGCCGGTCGAACCGCTCGTTCCACATCCGTGAGATCGCGTTGGGCGTCTCCCGCCACCCGCCCTTGAGGAAGTTGGTCCCCTGGGTGCTTTCGAAGCCCTTGGGCACGGCGCGCTCGATCTCGGCCCGGATCGCCGACAGGCTGTCCGGCAGCTGATCGGCGCCGAGGCTGGTGCGAACCGCCATCATGCCGCAGCCGATATCGACGCCCACCGCAGCCGGCACGATCGCGGCCTTGGTGGCGATCACCGATCCGACGGTCGCGCCCTTGCCCCAGTGCACGTCCGGCATCCCGGCGACATGCCGGTGGATGAAGGGCAGGCTCGCGACGTTGCGCAGCTGCTGCATTGCCCCGGCCTCGAACGGACCGGCGCTGTCCCAGAGCTTGAGTGGAACGTTGTGCGTCCCGTGGATGCTGTACTGAGCCATTGGCCTTACTCCCTTGTGCACGGCTGCGCGTTTTTCAGGGAGTGCCCGGCTTGACCGGATTTCCGCTTGTGCGGACGCTCGCGTCCATGAGCTACACCCTGAGCGGGTGCAGCGACCCGCCCGTCACCGACCGACGGTGTGGACTTTCGTGGATATATCTAGACGCGGGTTCATAGCGGGCGGGTGGTTACGCGAATCACCGGGCTCACGCAAGGTCCCGCGCTTACCAGCTCGCGCCGTCGACAAGCCGGTGGGGCAATTCCGCCCAGACGGCGGGATCGAACATGCGGATGTTGACGCCCATTCGCTCATAGGCCGGATCGCGCGGGGACCAGTGGGTGGTGCAGCCGCACTTGCCGCAATGCCAGGTGGTCAGCGTCTCGTCGCCATGGACATAGCCGACGAGGCGGCCGTCAGGATCGCTGACGCTGACCTGGTCGGGCCGATAATAGCCCCACAGTCCGCCGATCCGCCGGCAGATCGAGCAGTTGCAGCTCGAGAGGTCGGCGGGCGCGTCGGGCACGCTCAGGTGCACGGCCCCGCAATGGCAGCTTCCCTCGATCATCGCAGCATCTCCTCCACCCATTGGGGCACAAGCTCGCCCGCCCGTCCAGTCCGGCTTTCGTGGAAATGAAAGCTGCCGAGGCTCGGCTCCAGATTCATCTCCAGGGTCTCCGCCCCGCGATAACGGGCCGTCTGGACAAAGCCCGCGGCGGGATAGACCGCGCCGGACGTGCCGATCGAGACGAACAGGTCGGCATTCATCAGCGCGGCGTCGATCGCTTCCATCGCGTAGGGCATTTCGCCGAACCACACGATGTCGGGACGAAGCCGGCCCGCCGCGCCACAGGACGGGCAGGGCGGATGATCGCCAAGATCCTCCTCCCACCGGCTGCGCGCGTCGCACGCGAGGCACCAGGCGGAGCGGAGCTCGCCGTGCATGTGGAGGATGCGCTTGGCGCCGGCGCGCTCGTGCAAGTCGTCGACATTCTGGGTGACGATCAGTAGTTCGCCCGGCCACTCGGCATCGAGCCGCGCGAGCGCCAGATGCGCCGCGTTCGGCGCGACCGTCTTCAGATTGGCCCGGCGCGCATCGTAGAAGCGATGCACCAGCACCGGATCGCGCGCGAAGGCCTCTGGAGTCGCGACATCTTCGACGCGGTGGCCCTCCCACAGCCCCTCGGGCCCGCGAAAGGTGGCGAGCCCGCTTTCCGCCGAAATGCCGGCGCCGGTGAGGATGACGATGTTGCTGATCTCGCGCATCGCCCGCGCTTAGCGCAGGCGGCGCGTGCGGGGCTAGCCGTCGATCCAGCCCGTCCCGTCGGACCAGCGCGGATGGCTGCTGGTCTTTCGGCCAAAGCCGGGGCGACGATAATCCTCGGCGGTCGGGGTCGGCGTGTGGATCGGCGCGGCCTGGAGCGCGGCCACCTCCGCATCGCTCAGCGGATCGTCGAACTCGATTCCGGCCTGGCCGTCATGGACCCAGGCGATATGGCCGAACGTCTCGAACTCGCCGCGCTTCAGGAGCGCATCGGTGCCGACCTCCGGCAGGTCGTCGGCCTGGATCCGCGCGCCGCCGGCGGAAAGGTCGCGGATGCGCACCCGATATTCCTGGGCGATGGTGATCAGCCGGGCGGACAGGATCATCGGCTGGCGCGACCAGCGCCGGCGCATGTCGTGTCCGCCTTGGGTCACCAGATTGAGTAGCGCCTTGCTGGCCATTTCGTCGAATCCCCGTAATTCCCCGGTGCGGCGGTTTATGCGCCATAAACCCTAAGGCGCAGTTAAGTACGTCGGCGAAACGACGTTCGCGCGCGCGAGCCTTGCGAAGCACCCGGCCGGGCCACTAGGGAGCGGGGCGAAGGAGATCCGAAATGAAGCTCGACTCGTCCATCGCCGCCGTCGTTACCGGCGCCGCCTCCGGCCTCGGCGAGGCCACCGCCAGGGCGCTTGCCGCGAAGGGCGTCAAGGTCGCCGTCTTCGACCGCGATGTCGCCAGGGGCGAAAAGGTCGCCGCGGAGATCGGCGGCATCTTCTGCGAGGTCGACGTGACGTCGGACGAGAAGGTCGATGCGGCCTTCGCCAAGGCGCGCGAGGCGCACGGACAGGAGCGGCTGTGCGTCAACTGCGCCGGCGTCGCGAATGCAGTGAAGACGGTCGGGCGCGACAAGGAAACGGGGGCGATCAAGCGCTACCCGATCCATCAGTTCGAGCTCGCCATCCAGATCAACCTCATCGGCACCTTCCGCGTGCTCGCCGCATCGGCTGCCGGCATGGCGAGCCTCGATCCGATGGAGGATGGGGAGAAGGGCTGCATCATCAACACCGCATCGGTCGCCGCGCAGGACGGGCAGATCGGCCAGGCCGCCTATTCGGCGTCGAAGGCCGGGGTGCTCGGCATGGCGCTGCCGATCGCGCGCGACCTGATGGGCGAGGGCATCCGCGTCAACACGATCCTGCCCGGCGTCTTCAAGACGCCGATGGTCGCGATGATGCCGCAGAACGTCCAGGACGCGCTCGCCGCCCAGGTGCCGTTCCCGAAGCGGCTCGGCACGGCGGAGGAATATGCGCGGCTGGCCGTCTTCATGGCCGAGAATGTCTATCTCAACGGCGAATATGTCCGGCTGGACGGCGCGATCCGGATGGCGCCGCGCTGAGGCGGGGGAGGTTCAGCCGAACGTCCGCTGGAACGCCACCGCCGCGCCGAGCAGACCAGGCTCGGCGTGGGTGGCGAGCATCACCGGCACCCGCTGCATCCGCTCGCGGTAGCGGCCCTTGGCGGTGAAGCGCGAGGCGAACATCGGCGTCTGGAGCAGGTTCGGGATGCGGTTGGCGAGGCCGCCGGTGATGACGACGCCCATCGCGCCGTGCGCCAGACTGAAGTCGCCGGCGGCCGCGGCGAGGCAGCGAACGAGGATGTCGAGCGCGTGGACCGCGACCGCATCGGTGCCGTCGATGGCCGCGCTCCACAGGTCGCCGGCGCGGTTGGGATCGACATCGGCCTCGCCGCCCAGATTGCGGTAGATGTCGATAAGGCCGGGCCCCGAGACGACCCGCTCGACCGAGGCGCGGCCATGCTGCTCGACGATCGCGTCGGCGAGGGTCTCCTCTTCCGGGTCGAGCGGGGCGAACCCGATATGCGCGGCCTCCGTCTCGACCACGGAGACCTGGCCGCCGCGCCGCAGCAGGATCGCGACGCCAAGGCCGGTGCCGGGACCGAGCACGGTGATCGCGCCATCCTCCGGGAGCGCTTCGGGCCCGTGAAGGTGGATGAAATCATCCGGCTCCAGCACCGAAACGGCGTGCGCGACCGCGCCGAAATCGTTGAGGAGCAACAGCTGATCGAGCCCGAGATCGGCGCGGAGCGTTCGCCGCTCGATCCGCCAGTCGCTGTTCATGAAGCGAAGGATCTCGCCCTCGATCGGGGCGGCGACCGCGAGCGCGGCATTTTTGGGAAGCGGCGCCCCGCTCTCCTCCTCGAACCGCGCCCAGGCGGCGGCGAGGCCTGGATAGTCGCGGGTGCGGTAACGCTTCATCGGCCCGATGCGCGGGCGGTGGCCTCCCTCGAGTTCGGCGATGGCGAACCGCGCATGCGTGCCGCCGATATCGCCGACGACGATCCGCATCAGCGCGCGTTCCGAAGGTTAGGGCGGCAGGGCATGCCGGCCCTTTAACCGGCAAGATCGCCGCGCGCTACTGCGCCGTGAAGGGCGCCGCGCTCAGCGATTCCGCCGCCCCTCGATCAGCGCGTCGACCAGGCTCGGGTCGGCGAGGGTCGAGGTGTCGCCCAATGATCCGAACTCGTTCTCGGCGATCTTCCTGAGGATGCGGCGCATGATCTTGCCCGATCGGGTCTTCGGAAGCGCGGGCGTGAAATGGATGATGTCGGGAGTCGCGATCGGGCTGATCTCGGTTCGGACATGCTGGCGCAACTCCTGTTCGAGCGCCGCGTCCGGCTCGGCGTCGACGACCAGCGTCACATAGGCGTAAATGCCCTGGCCCTTGATGTCGTGCGGATAGCCGACCACCGCCGCCTCGGCGACCTTGGGATGGCTGACCAGCGCGCTTTCCACCTCGGCCGTGCCGAGCCGGTGGCCGGCGACGTTGAGCACATCGTCCACCCGGCCCGTGATCCAGTAATAGCCGTCCTCGTCGCGGCGGCAGCCGTCGCCGGTGAAATATTTGCCGCGGTAGGCGCTGAAATAGGTCTGGGCGAAGCGCTCGTGATCGCCATAGACCGTCCGCATCTGCCCCGGCCAGGAGCGGGCGAGACAGAGATTGCCGGAGGCCGCGCCCTCAAGCACCTGGCCGTCGGCATCGACCAGCTCCGGCACCACGCCGAAGAAGGGAAGGCCCGCCGATCCCGGCTTCATGTCGTGCGCGCCGGGGAGGGTCGTGATCATGATCCCAGCCGTCTCGGTCTGCCACCAGGTGTCGACGATCGGGCAGCGCTCGTCGCCGACGACGCGCCAGTACCACAGCCATGCCTCGGGGTTGATCGGCTCGCCGACGGTGCCGAGCAGGCGGATCGACGAGCGATCATGCTTCTTCACCGGCCCGTCGCCTTCGCGCATCAGCGCGCGGATCGCCGTGGGCGCGGTGTAGAAGATGTCGACCTTGTGCCGTTCCACCATGTCCCAGAAGCGGCTGCTGTCGGGATAATTGGGCACGCCTTCGAACATGAGCGTGGTCGCGCCGTTGGCGAGCGGGCCATAGACGACATAAGTGTGCCCGGTCACCCAGCCGACGTCGGCGGTGCACCAGAAGAGTTCGCCCGGCCGGTAATCGAAGACATAGTGGAAGGTGGTCGCGGCCCAAACCGCATAGCCGCCGGTCGTGTGCAGCACCCCCTTGGGCTTGCCGGTCGATCCCGACGTGTAGAGGATGAACAGCGGATCCTCGGCATTCATCGACGCGCAGGGGCAATCGCCGTCAAGGTCCGCCATTTCGTGATACCAATGGTCGGTCGCGGGGTTGAAGGCGATCTCGTTGCCGAGATGGCAGACGACGATCACCGCCTCGACCGGCGTGCCTTCGGCGAGCGCGGCGTCGACATTCGCCTTCAATGGCACCAGCTTGCCGCCGCGCATCCCGCCGTCGCAGGTGATGACGAAACGGCTGGCGCAATCGACGATGCGGCCGTGCAGCGCTTCGGGGGAAAAGCCGCCGAAGACGACGCTGTGGATCGCGCCGATCCGCGCGCAGGCGAGCATCGCGATCGCCGCTTCCGGGATCATCGGGAAATAGAGGGTGATCCGATCGCCCTTCGACGCGCCGAGCTGCTTCAGCGCGTTCGCCATGCGGACGACCTCGGCATGAAGCTCACGGAAGGTCAGCGTTCGCACATTGCCCGGCTCGTCGCCTTCCCACAGGATCGCGACATCGTCGGCGCGCTCGGGGAGGTGGCGGTCGACGCAATTGTGGCACAGGTTCAGGACCCCGTCCTCGAACCATCTGATCGCCACGGGGTCGTAGGACCAGTCGGCGATCCTGGTCGGCGCCGTGAACCAGTCCAGCCGCCGCGCCTCCTCGGCCCAGAAGCCGTCGGGATCGTCGATCGATCGCCGGTACAGCTCCTCATATTGCGCGGCGGTGCAGTGCGTGCCCTCGCGGGCGGCGGGGACGGGGATGCGCTCGGCCATGGCGCGATCCTAACGCGCGATGGCCGAGGGCGCTACTGTCCGACGACCCGCCCGAGCAGGCCGCCGAGAGGGTTTCGACGCCGGCGCTGCTCCTGCTGCTGTTGCCGCTGCGTGCCGCGGCGCTCGTCGCTGGCGCCTTCACCGCGCATCATCGCCGCCATGTCGCGGCCGAGCAGGCCCGTATAGGCCGATCGGGTGCGCAGCTTCACCGTCCAGTCGGGCGCCCAGCCGCGCGGCGCGTTGGCGGGCCGGGCCGGGTATGAGAAGTTCGCCTCCGGCCCGAACGCCGTCATCATCAGGCTCGCCGCCTGGACGCGGGTCGCGACCTCGGCCGGCACCGTGCACTGCGTCACCGTCGGCTGGAGCAGCACGCGCTGGGCGAGCAGGCGGCTGATCTCCTCGGGCGCGAGATAATCGAACGCGCCCGCCTGCGAGAACTGCACCTCGCTCGACGTCCAGATCACGATCGTGTTGTCCGGTCCAGCGCCCGACGCCATCAGGAAATAGGCGCGCGCGTTCGTCACCGGCTGCCACGCGACCGGCACGGCGCCGCCGGCGGCCGGCGTGTTGGCGGTCAGCGTGATCGGCGGCAGGAAATCCTGCCCCTGGGCGAGCGTGAAATTGATGTCCGGCGAGTAGTTGCCGCTGATCCGGTGGGCGCCGACCAGCGAGCCATTGGCCGGGATCGGCGTGCGCGACCGCTCGTTGGGCCATTCGCCGAAGGTCGTGCTGCTCGCCCGGCTCGGCGGGTTCATCGCGTGGATCGCGAGCGACGCCATGGCGGGCGGCACTCGTCCGGCGCGAAGGCTCGCGAGATCGAATTCATAGGGCTGGCCCTGGCGGGCATGGTCCCCGCAGCCCCAGTAGATGAGGATCCGGCCGTTGGACGGGCCATCGGCGAGCCCGGGATTTTCATAAGGGCGAACCGGCGTCGGCGGCGCCGCCTCCGGTGTCACCAGCGGCAGGGACGGGCCGGCATTGAGCCCGGCGGGAATGAAGTGATCCGCTGTTGGCGCGCCCGAGGGGCGGCGCGGGCTGCCGAGCTCGAGCCGCAGGTTGTGGGCATAAGCGTCCGCGCGCGGCCCCCGTCCGCTCATCATCGCGGCGACCATGGCGCTTCGCCCCCCCTGCTGGCCGGCGGCCATCGCGCCCAGCCCGCTCACCGTTTCCGCCGACATCCAGTAGGAAACGGTGCCGCTGCCGCGATTTTGCGCCGAACCGCTGGCTGCTACCGCGGCGCTCGTCGCGGCAGCGACGATCAATGCCTTCTTCATCGCGAAAGTCCCTCTTCAAGCTTTCGGTCGAGCGCCAGGCGCTCGTGAACGGCCGCCCAGTAGAGGCCGCGCCGGGCGGATGCTTTCGCCGCGCGACGAAGGCTCCGGTCGGCGCGACAAGCATGTCGGCAGGTCGTTCGTCGAAGAATCGGCGCCCTTCGGCCCGCATTGAAACCGCCCCGCCACGTGCTCATGTTGCGAGGCCGCGCGATTTTCGCTATAGCGTCCTATTCTAATAATACACTTGGAATTGCATGACCGACCTCGCCCTCGAGCCTGACGAGCGCCGTTCGCTCGCCGTGCTGCGCCAATATGGCGGCGCGGCGGTGCTGGTCGCGGCGATCCTCGCGCTCGCCTTGGCGGCGGCGGTCAGCATGGCGCTCCACGGCAGCGGCTTCGGCTTCAACTCGCCGGCGCCGCGTCCGCTTCCCCAGGGCGAAATCCAGCGTCTCCAGGCGGCGGCGGACGCGACCTCCGCGACCGAGCTCCGCGCCGTCGCGCCGCAGGATGCGCTCGCGATCAACGCCTCCATCCCGCTGTCGAACGCCTCCAATCCTGCCGCGCGCCCCTTCGTGTGGACCAGCAACGAGGAAAGCCGCGCGCGATCGATCGACTGCCTTACCGCCGCCATCTATTACGAGGCGGCGCGCGAGCCCGCGGATGGCCAGCGCGCGGTGGCGCAGGTGGTGCTGAACCGGGTGCGTCATCCGGCCTATCCGGACACGGTGTGCGGCGTCGTCTTCGAAGGGGCGCAGCGTTACACCGGCTGCCAGTTCAGCTTCACCTGCGACGGATCGCTGCGGCGCGCGCCGATGCAGGGCTATTGGGATCGCGCGCACGACATCGCGGTCGCGGCGCTCAACGGCTATGTCTATGCGCCGGTCGGCTGGGCGACCCATTATCACGCCAATTATGTCGTGCCCTACTGGTCGTCGACGCTGGTGAAGACGGCGGTGGTCGGCGCCCATATCTTCTATCGCTGGACCGGCGGATGGGGCCGCCCGCCGGCCTTCGTGAACCGCTATGCGGGGGCCGAGCCATTGATCCACTGGCGCGGCGGTTTCGGCCAGCCGACGGCGGCGGAGCGCCTCGCCGCGGCGGCCGCCGCCGGGGATCGCGACGCCATCGCAGCCGCCGCAGCGGCCGAGGCGCGCCGCGGCAGCGTCGACAGCTTCGCCAATGCGGTGCTGCGCCGCTACGACGTGCCGATCACCAGCGCGAACGCCAACGCGCTGATCGCCGCGCGTGCCGCCGAGGATCCGCAGATGAGCGACAGCGCGCGCTGGGCGCTGACCGGCCAGAGCGCCAGCCCGCCGCAGCGCCCGCTCGGTCGCTGGGCGACGACGCCGGAGGAATCCTCTCCGCCGAACGCTCAGCCCGCGCCGGCGCCGGCTGCGGGCCCGGCGCATGTCGCCGGCGCGCCGGCGGTTCCGGTCAATGCGCCGCCGCCGGCCGCGCCGGCCGCAACGACCACCCGCCGCTAGCTCGCAGCGGCGCTAGAGCGGACCCGGCCGGTCATATTTGTCCTCCCGGCGCCGGCCGAAGAGGAGGCCGCGCTCCATGCGGGCGCGGGCCGCGTCGTAATAGGCGACCAGGAAATCGCGATCATAGCCGTGATCCGGCGCGCCGATCTTTCCGCGGATCGTCGCCGCGACGGTGGCGATCGCGTCCGGCTGGTCGTCGCGAAGCACGCGCTCGAGTGTCTGAAGCTCGAAAATGCCATAGGCGTCGAGCTGCTCTTCGGTGAACTGCTGCTGCGGCGGCACGCCGGGCGGGGCGCCGATCTCATGGCCGAGCTGGCGCGGCGGCGTGTTCACGACCCAGGTCCCCGCCAACAGGTCGCCGACGCGAAGCCTGTCCTTGTTGAAAAGGGGGAAGAGCAGGAACAGCCCGGCCCAGATGAGCCCCGCCAGGCCCGTCAGCGCATCGCCGACGCCCTGCGCGTTATTGTAGAGGAGGAAAGTGAGCGGCAGGTAGAATTCGATCTCGCGCATCAGGTTGCGGGCGATCACGCGATCCGCGGTCAATCGCTCGCCGTTCCGGGCGACGACGCGGATGCCCAGCGCGCGCTTGCCGAAGGTCGCGGCGCGCGGCCCCATTTCCATCAGGATGAAGTAGAAGCACCGCAGCACGAGAAAGCCGAGCAGGAAGATCACACCGGCAATCTCGGCCCCGACGGCCGAGCCGATCGCCGCGAAGGTGAACAGGCAGATCAGAAACAGCGCGATGAGCGCGCCGATCATGATGACGAGATCGAGGAGAAACGCGCCGATCCGCTGATTGCCCTCGGCCAGGCTGAGGTGAAGATCGACCCCTTCGGGCGTCACCAGGCTGCGGCGGCGCCCGGCGAGGGTGCGTCGGCTGACGGCGGCGAACTCAGCCATTTTCGGCGATCCGGCGGCGGCGCGGGAGATAATAATAGCCGAGCCACCAGGCGAGCATGGCGAGGCCGATCGCATAACGGGCCACGTCGCTGGTGACGAGCTGCCGGCCATAGCCTTCGAGGAGACCCGCGCACATCAGCATGACGACGACGCCCGCCATGGCGGTTGCAGCGGTGCGGCCGGCGCTGGCCGCCGCGTCGATCCGCGTCGCGTCGCCGGGAAAGACGATCGCCCAGCCGATCCGGATTCCGGCCGCGCCGCCAAGGATGATCGCGAACATCTCGGTCGAGCCATGGATGATGAGCCAGCCGCCAATCCCCGTTCCGAGGCCGTGCGAGATGTAGAGCGCCAGGATGGCGCCGAGCATCGCGCCATTGTAGATCAGCAGCATCGCCGTCGGCACCGCGAAGGCGAAGCCGAGGGCGAAGCACATGATCGTGACCTGGCTGTTATGGGTGAACAGGAAGGTCGAGAAGAAGCCGAGGCCGCTCGCACCGCTCGGATGGTAGAGCGTTTCCCGCAGGAAATTCGTATCGGCGGAAAAATCGCGGCCGCCGGCCAGCTCGGGCGGGACGAAGCTCGCATACCAGGCGGGGTCCGCGCTCACGAGCAGGTAGCCCGATAGCGTGCCGATCACCGTGAGCGCCAAGGAGATCAAGGTTTCGCGCCACAGGGCGCGCACAGCCGCCGGCCAATCGTGGACGAAGAAGGCCGCGAGCCGCTGACCTGGGGAGGTACGCACGCCATAGACGAAGAAATAGGCGCGCGCGCAAAGGCCTTCGAGATAGGTAACGAGCGCGTGATCGAGCGAGGTTTCGCGAGCCACGGAGAGCGAGGAGAGCGCGCCGCGATACAGGACGGGGAGCGCGAGCAGCTCCTCGTCGGGAAGCGCTTTTATCGAGCCACGTTCGGCGCGGCGCAGGATGTCCTCCAGCCGCGCCCAATCCGCTTCGCGGGCGGCGCGAAGGCCGCTCCTGTCGGTTGAACCGCTCACGATCGGCTCCCCGCCATCAGATCAGGCTCCGCCGCTTGATGTCGAGATAGGCCTGGACCAGAGCCGGCCCCGCCTGGCTGGCCGCCGCCTCGACCACTTCGACGCCGAGATGGCGCAGGCGGGTCAGCACCAGCGCCCGCTCGCGCAGCAGCGCGGCGGCCATCACCGCGCGGCTGACATCGTCGGCTTCGGCCGGCTCGGCGGCGGTGAAGGCTTCAAGCTCCTCGTCCTTCAGCACGACGAACAGGACGACATGGCGCTTGAGCAGGGGGCCGAGCGCCGAGAGCATCAGCTCGGCGCTGATCGTATCGGCGAATTCGGTGAAGACGATGACGAGCGAGCGTCGCGACAGCGACCCGGCAAGCGTCGCGAGCGCGAGCGTGTAATTGGTCTCGTTGTCCGAATAGTCGATCCCGGCGGCGACCCGCTGAAGCATCGGGAAAGCGCGCGGGCCGGCGATCGGCGCGCTCGACGCGCGCGGTCGTGAATCGAAGGCGAAGAAGCCGACGCGGTCGCCCTCCTTCAAGGCCACATAGGCGGTGAGCAGCGCGGCCGAAGCGGCGCGATCGATACGCGGCACGCCGCCGATCGGCTCGCACATCGCCCGGCCGGCATCGAGCGCCATCACGACATTGTTGTTGCGCTCGGTGCGATACTCCTTGGCGAGAAGGGCGGTGTGGCGGGCCGATTGCTTCCAGTCGATCGCGCGCCGGTCCATGCCCTGGCGGAATTCGGCGAGCGCCTCGAATTCCGCGCCCTCGCCAAGCTGCATCTGGGCGATGAGGCCGTGCATTGCATCGCGATTGACGATGCGCGCGGCATCCTCGCGCACCGGGCGGATATTGGGGAGAACCAGAATTGCCTGGTCGAGGACGAGGCGGCGCTGTTTCCAGATGAGGCCGAGCGGTCCGGTCCAGCGCGTCCAGATCGCCTCCAGCCGGATGGTGCCGCGCCGCTCGGCGATGAGCGCGAAGGCGGCGCTGCCCCCATCGCCGACGAGATCGACGTTGGCGCGCCAGCCCTGCGGCGCGGCGATCGGCCCATCCATGCCGAGCGCCGCCTCGGCGAAGCCGGGCGCTTGCCTTTCGAACCGCAGCCGGGCGAGGATGGAGAAAGATTCGCCGACGCCGACCGATCCCGGCCCTTCGCAGGTCACAGCGATGCTGCGCGTCGGAACGCCGGCAAGCATATCGACCCCGGCGAGCAGGATGAGGAACACCAGCAGCGCGAGCCCCGCGGTCCACCAGGCGGGCAGGACGAGGCCGAGCACCAGCGCGGCCGGCGCGATCGCGGCGGCGACGAGGATCATCCGGCGCGTCGGATAGATCAACGGGGCGCTCCAACCTCGTCGATCAGGCGGGTGATCACGCTTTCGACCGGGCGGCCCTCGATCTCGGCCGCGGCCGAAAGGATGACGCGGTGGCGCAGCACCGCGGGCGCGAGCGCCTTGACGTCGTCGGGGAGCACATAATCGCGCCCCTCGAGCGCGGCGCGCGCCCGGGCCGCGCCGGCGAGCATCGCGGCGGCGCGCGGCGATGCGCCGGTTTCGAGGTCCGGCGCCTCGCGCGTCGCCCGCGTCAGCGCGACGATATAGTCGGTCACCGCATCGACCATCGGCACGGCTGCGACGGCGCTGCTGAGGTCGGCAAGGCGCGCGCGATCGACCTTGGCCTCGATCCCCCAATCCTCGGCCCGGGGCGCGCCGAAGCGGGCGCCATGCGCGGCCACGATGCGCTTCTCCTCCTCGGCGGAGGGATAGGCCATCACATGCTTGAACAGGAAACGATCGAGCTGCGCCTCCGGCAGCGGATAGACGCCCTGCTGCTCGATCGGGTTCTGGGTCGCGATCACCATGAAGTGATCGGGCAGGCGGTGCGTCTCTCCGTCGATGGTGACGGCCCGCTCCTGCATCGCCTCGAGGAGCGCGGCCTGCGTTTTCGGCGGGGTGCGGTTGATCTCGTCGGCCAGGAGCAGTTCGCAGAAGATCGGCCCGCGAGTGAGCGTGAACTGGCTGGTCTGGAAGTTGAACAGGTTGGAGCCGAGGATGTCGCCGGGCATCAGGTCCGGCGTGAACTGGATGCGACCGAAATCGAGGCCGAGCACACGCGCGAAACATTGGGCGAGGAAGGTCTTGGCCGTCCCCGGCGGGCCTTCGAGCAGGATATGGCCGGAGGAGAAAAGCGCGATCAGCATCAGCTCGACCGCCTCGTCCTGGCCGACGATGGCGCGCCGTATCTCCTGGCGAATCTCTTCCGCCAGATCCTTCACCTCAGTGACGTTCATGCTCACCGGATCGCGTCCTTCTTCCATTGAAACAGGGCCCGCGCGGCCTCGATCAGGCCGGCGCGGTCTTGGGCCTCGCCGAGCCGCGCGGCCAGCGTGCTGAAAGGTTCGGCGCCGGGCCGGGTCAGCCGGTCGAGATAGGCGTCGAGCTGCTCGTCGCTCAGCCATTGCGGCGCCGCGGCCGCGCGGGCGGCTTCATGGCGCAGCACCGCGGCATAGGCACCGCCGAGGCTCGGCTCGCGCCGCGCGAGGCGGATGAGCCCGGCGCTGTTTTCCACCAGCGCGGATTTGCCGAAGGGCAGCGCGCGCGCCGCGCGCCGGGCGGGGCCGAAGCGGACGGCGCCATGCAGGCCGGCGAGCAGCGCGGCGACCAGCATCGCGAGCGTCATCGCGAGGAAGGGCGGCCCGAACGCGGTGCGCAGCATGTTGGGATGACGCTCCTCGACGCCTCCCTCGCCATTCATCGTAAGATCGAAGTCGATCCGCCGCGCGCCGGTTTCGTTCAGCTCGTCGAGGATCCTGAGCGCGGCGCGCGCCGTCTCCGGGTTCTTCAGCCCCAGATTGTCGAACAGGTCGGGATCGGCGGCGACGTAGATTGCCCGGTTCGGAAGCCGCGCCAGCAGGGTCGCGCCATCAGGCAAGGTCAGCAGCGGTTCGAGGTTGTCGGCGGTGATGATCTGGGGCGATTCGGGCGCCGCGATCGACAGGCCCCGGAGGAAGGATCGTCCTTCCACGCGTGCCCGGTCCGTGTTGCGCGCGATATCGATGCCGACATCCTTGCCGAGCAGCCGGGCGCCGATCGCCCCGGCGCCGGGGCCGATCGAGCGGACCCAACCGCGATGGCGGGGGTCGGCAACCGTCGCCCATTTCGGGAGGATGACGAGCGTCGGCCGGCTGCCGCGACGATCGAGCAGCCGCTCGAAATCGCCTGGGCTGCCCAGTGGTTCGAGGGTGACGACGACCAGGTTCTCATCGTCGAGATCGGCTGGATCGCGCACGAGTCGGACCTCGCGGAATTCCCCGGCGAGCGCGACGAGGCCGCTGAACCCGATGGCGGAGCGCGACAGGGCATGGCCGCGGCCGGGAGAGCCAGTGCCCGGCCGGTTGAGATCGCTCCCGAAGGCCAGCAGCAGGATGAGGGCCCCGAAGGCGATCAGGCCGGCGACGATGATGCCGACGACCACCGTCGGATCGAAGGGCTGGCCGCGCGCGCTCACCCGCGCCATCCCTCGACGAAGGCGAAATCCTCATAGGCCGATCGCGCCCTGCGCCAGTCGCCCTCGCCCAGCGGCTGCAGCGCGAACAGGCTGCGCTCGACGAGCGCGGCGATCAGCGCGAAGGCGCCGCGCGGGCGATCGGGAATGGCGGTGAGGGCGGCGATGTCCCGGCTGGTGAGCGCGGGACCGATGAGGTCGGGCCGGCGCGCGTCGATATCGGCGATCGACCGGAAGAGCAGGAGATGCGCCGCCTCCGAGAACATCCCCTGCGCGGCAAGCTGGTCCGCCTCGGCGAGCAGCTGGCGCGCGGGCGCTTCGTCCGGCCGCCAGTCCTCGGCCGTCTCATCCTTGCGACGCCGCCGCCAGCGCCAGTCGCGTCCCGTCGCCCAGCGGAAGAGGACAAGGAGGAGAAAGAGGGCGAGGGCCGCGACTCCGATCCAGAAGACGACCGGCGCCCCGGCTTTCAGCCAGGTCCATAGATCGTGGAGCCACGCGGGCGTATGCGGCGGCTCATAGCGGGGAAGATCGAACTGGGTGGCGCGGTCCGCCAGAAGGCGCCGGTGCGCCTCCGCGAACGCGCCGGCATCGATCGGCGGCGGGCCTCCGTCGATCGGCTTGGCCTGCATCTGCGATTCCCCCTCGACGGCCCCGCGCCGCCCGGCGCCAGTCTAGGCAGGGCCGCAGCCAACGCGCAACTGCCACACACATGAACATTATTGTCATGCGTTCGCCGGGCTTTGAAGTTTCTGCGACACTAATTAAATAAATCCTCCTGATTGTGGGGAAGGATCAAGAATATGGGCAGGAGGAAGAATCCGCCCCAGTCGAACAGCGCTCAGGAAATCGCCTCGTCGCTTGCGCGGGAGCGGCCCGATCTCGACCCGGCCGACTATCTCCACATCATTTATATCCGGCGACTTGGAAGACTTTTGGACCGGATCGACAATCAATATAGCCTCGAGCGGTTCGGGATAAGCAGCTCCGACGCGCGGGTGCTTCGCGCACTTCGCCGGGCCGGGGAGCCTTATGCGCTCCGGCCGACCGAATTGTTCCGGCGGCTGCTCGTCACGTCGGGGGCGATCACCAAGCAGGTCGATCGGCTCGCCGCGGCCGGCCTGGTCGAGCGCGGGCCCGATCCTTCACATGCCGGCGGTTTCCTGATCCGGTTGACCGATCGTGGACGCGATATGGCGGACGAATCGCTGACGAAGCTCGCTCAGGCCTTTCCGATCGTCGGAGAGCCCTCGCCGCTCAGCCCGCGGGAACGGCAGAAGCTCGCGCAGCTTTGCGAGAAAATGCTGAACGCGGTGGAAGATCGGATGCGGCTCGACTGACAAAGGCGCCGCGTCGGCATTGCCTCGCGCCGCCGCGGCTTCTAGCAGCAGGCCATGTCAGCCGAGCTGTTCGTCGCGGTGCCGCTGCTGCCCGAGGTGCGGGCGCTGGTGGCCTCGCGCCGCGATGCCGCCTTCAACCTCTCGGGCCGGACCATGGGCATCGCCGAGATCGCCGGGGCGAGCGCCGGTGCGCGCACTCTCATCGTCTCGCCCGCCAACCGGATGGACGAGGCTGCGATCGCTGCGTTGGCGCCATCGGTGGAGATCCTCGGCACTTATTCGGTCGGCCATGAGCATATCGATCTCGCCGCGGCACAGGCGCGCGGGCTGCGCGTGCTCCACACGCCCGACGTCCTCACCGATGCGGTTGCCGAGACCGCGATGCTGCTGATGCTCGGCGCCGCGCGCCGCGCGACCGAGAGCATCGAACTGCTTCGGTCGGGCGCCTGGGCGGGCTGGAACCCGACCGAGCTGGTCGGGCTTCAGGTGACCGGACGGCGCATGGGCATCTATGGCATGGGCCGGATCGGACAGCGGATCGCGCGGCGCGCGCGCGGCTTCGACATGGAGATCCATTACCGCACCCGCCGCCCGCTGGCGCCCGAGGTGGAGCAGGGCGCAATCTACCACGAGGCGGAGGAAAGTTTCTTCGCCGCCTGCGACGTGCTGATGCTCGCCTGTCCGGTCACGCCCGAGACGACGGGCCTGCTCGATGCGGCGCGGATCGCGCTGCTGCCGAAGGATGCGATCGTGGTGAACATCGCGCGCGGCGCGGTGGTCGACGATGACGCGTTGATCTCCGCTCTGCGCGATCGGCGGATCGCTGGGGCCGGGCTCGACGTGTTCAACAACGAGCCCAATCTCGATCGACGCTATCTCGATCTGCCCAACGCCTTCCTGATGCCGCATATCGGCAGCTCGACGATGACCGCGCGGATCGACATGGCGGCGAGCCTGCTCGATTCGCTCGACGCCATCGATCGCGGCGACGCCGACGGGGTGCGCGAGGTGATTGCGGGGCAGTGACCGATCCCCGCCGGTTCCTTCGCATGATGTTCGATATGGCCGTCGCCTCCGCGCAGCCGGCGAACGTCATTCCGGGACATCTCCCCGAACCGCCGCCGGGCCGCCTCGTCGTGCTTGGCGCGGGCAAGGCGTCCGCGGCGATGGCGCGGGCGGTGGAGGATCATTGGCCGGGCGCGCTTTCCGGGCTGGTCGTCACCCGCTACGGCCACGCCGTCCCCTGCCGCCGGATCGAGATTGTCGAGGCGGGCCATCCGATCCCGGACGAAGCGGGCCTCGATGCATCGCGACGGATGATGGCGATCGCGGCCGGCCTCGGCCCGGACGATCTCGCTTTGTGCCTGATGTCGGGCGGCGGATCGGCGCTGCTGGCGATGCCCGTGCCGCCGCTCACCCTCGACGACGAGCGCGCGTTGAGCGAGATGCTGCTTCGCTCCGGCGTCCCGATCGGCGGCATGAACCTGGTGCGGCGGCACCTCTCCGCGATCAAGGGCGGCCGCCTCGCCGCCGCCTGCCATCCGGCGCGGGTGCTCAGCCTGCTCATTTCCGACGTGCCCGGCGACGATCCGATCGACATCGCCTCCGGCCCCACCGTCGGCGATCCAACGACCTGCGCCGAAGCGCTGGCGCTGATCGACCGGCACGGACTTCAGGTGCCGGCGGCGGCGCGCCATCTGCTTGTCACCGGCGCGGCGGAATCGGTGAAGCCGGGCGATCCCCGGCTCGCGCGCGCGGGGGCGAGGATCATCGCCGCGCCGCGACTGGCGCTGGAGGCGGCGGCCGGGGTCGCCCGGGCGGCGGGCCTGCCGGTCACGATGCTCGGCGATGCCATCGAAGGGGAGGCGCGTGAGGTCGCCCGCGCGATGGCGGCGAGGACGCTGGCCACGGCGCGGCCTTGCGTGCTCCTGTCCGGCGGCGAGACGACGGTGACGGTGCGGGGGCGTGGGCGAGGCGGGCGGAATGCCGAATTCCTGCTTGCCCTCGCCATCGCCCTCGACGGCGCGCCGGGCATCCACGCGCTCGCGGCCGACACGGACGGGATCGACGGCGTCGGGGAGGTGGCCGGCGCGATCATCGGCCCCGACAGTCTCGCCCGCGCCCGCGCGCTCGGCATCGATCCCGCCGCCGCGCTCGCCGACAATGATGCCCACGCCTTCTTCGCCGCGCTGGGCGATGGGATCGTCACCGGTCCGACCTTCACCAACGTGAACGATTTCCGGGCGATCCTCGTCGCCTAGCGCGGCGCCGCGGCCTAGATGCGATGGAGCGATTCGCTGCGGCGAATGTTGGTCGCGCGGGGGTGTTCGCGACATTCACCGGGAGGAGCAGGACGGATGAAATATCGCAGGCTTGGCCAGAGCGACCTGAAGGTCTCCGAAATCTCGCTCGGCTCGTGGCTCACGTTCGGCGTCGGGGTCGAGGCCGATGCGGCGCGTGCCTGTATCGACAAGGCGTTCGATGTCGGGATCAACTTCATCGACACCGCGAATATCTATGGCCGCGGCGCGGCGGAACGCTTTCTGGGTGAGGCGCTCGCCGGCCGGCCGCGCGACTCCTACGTGCTCGCGACGAAGCTCTATTTCCCGATGACGGAGACCGATCGCGGTCTTTCGGCGGCGCAGGTGGAAAAGCAGCTGGACGCGTCGTTGCAGCGGCTGCGGACCGACCATGTCGATCTCTATCAATGCCATCGCTACGACGAGGAGACGCCGCTCGAGGAGACGATGCAGGCGCTGACCCGCGCGGTGGAGAGCGGGAAGACCCGCTATATCGGCTTTTCCGAATGGCCCGCCGACAAGATCCGCGCGGCGATCGAGATGGCAGGCGTGGCCCGCTTCGTCTCGAGCCAGCCGCAATATTCCCTGCTGTGGCGGGAGCCCGAGGCGGAGGTGATCCCGCTCTGCGCAGCCAACGGCATCTCGCAGATCGTCTGGTCGCCATTGGGACAGGGCGTGCTGACCGGCAAATATGATCCGGATTCGCCGCCGCCCGCCGACAGCCGCGCCAACGATCCGGAGATGGGCGGCTGGATGGATCGCTTCATGGACCGGCCGATCCTCGCGGCGGTGCAGAAGCTGAAGCCGGTCGCCGCGGATGCGGGGCTCAGCCTCGCCCAGTTCGCGCTCGCCTGGGTGCTGCGCGAGCCGAATGTCGCCTCGGCGATCATCGGCGCCTCGCGGCCATCTCAGGTGGTCGAGAATGCAGCGGCGTCCGACGCCACGGTCGATCCGGCCCTGTTCGCACAGGCCGAGCGGATCATGGCCGAGGCGCTCGACTGACGATGGAATGAGCCTCGATTTCGTCCTCCTTTGCCTGGCCAGTGCAGGGGGGCCGGCACCCGCTGACATCGGTCCGACGATCGTCGTCACCGGCCACGGTCTTGCCGAAAGCCCCGGCGACGCCGTCTATGACGTCGTCACGATCGATCGCGATCGGCTCGTCAACGCGCCGTCGAACCGGATGGAGGACGTGCTCGGCGACGTGCCTGGTTTCCAGCTCTTCCGCCGCTCCGATTCCTCCTCCGCCAATCCGACCAGCCAGGGCGCGACGCTCCGCGCGCTCGGCGGCAATGCGTCGAGCCGGGCGCTGCTGCTGCTCGATGGGGTGCCGCAGAGCGATCCGTTCGGCGGCTGGATCACCTGGCCGGCCTTCGATCCCCGCCGGCTGGGCCGGGTGCGCGTGATCCGCGGCGGCGGATCGGGCGTGTCGGGGCCGGGCGCGCTTTCGGGGACGATCGAGCTGGAAAGCGCGGCGCCGGACGAGATCGATGGGCTGCGTGCCGGGATCGCCTATGGCAGCCGCGACAGCATCGATGCCTATGCCGGGTTGGGCGTCCATGCGGGGGCCGGCTTCGTCAGCCTGTCCGGCGCCTATGCGCGCGGCGACGGCTTCGCGCCGATCGTCGCGGCTCAGCGGGGTCCGGCCGATCGCCCTGCGCCCTACGAACAGGCCAGCATCGATCTGCGCGGGATCGCGGCGGTCGGGCCGGATCTTGAACTGCAGGCGAATCTCGACGCTTTCGACGACCGGCGCGAGCGCGGCACCGCATTCAGCGACATCGAGACGCAGGGCACCGATGCGTCGCTCCGTCTCGTCGGCAAGGGCGCGGTGCCGTTCTCGCTGCTCGCTTATGTCCAGACGCGGCAATTCTACAACAGCTTCGCCTCGGTCAACGCCGAGCGCAGCGCCGCGACCCGGGTGTCCGAACAATATGCCGTTCCCTCGACCGGCATCGGCGCGCGCGGCGAGATCCGGCCGCTGACCGGGCCCGTCGAGCTGCGGCTCGGCGCCGACTGGCGCGAGACGCGCGGGCGGACCGAGGAGCGCTTCGCCTTCGTCGGCGGCGCCGGCACGAAGGGGCGCATCGCCGGCGGGCAAACGGACACCTACGGCGCCTTCGCCGAGCTGACCGCGCGCACCGGCGGTTTCACGCTGACGGCGGGCGGGCGGATCGATCGCTGGGCGATCGCGCCGGGCTTTCTCGATGAACGGATGCTCGGCACCGGCGCGCCATTGGCCAGCACCGTCTTTCCATCGCGCCGCGGCTGGGAGCCGACCGGGAGGGCAGGCGCCGCATGGCATGCGTCGGATGCGCTGACCCTGCGCGCGGCGGCTTATCGTGGCTGGCGGCTGCCGACGCTGAACGAGCTCTATCGCCCATTCCGCGCCGGGCCCGACGCGACGGCCGCCAATGCCGGCCTTTCGCCCGAGCGGCTCGACGGGATCGAGGCGGGGATCGACCTGCGGCCGCTGCCCCATGTCCGGTTCGGCGCGACCGTCTTCGCCAACCGGCTGAAGGATGCGATCGCCAACATCAGCCTCGGCGAAGGGCCGGGGACCTTTCCGCAGGTCGGCTTCGTCGCCGCCGGCGGCACGTTCAGCCAGCGCGGCAATCTCGACGCGATCGTCAGCCGCGGTGTCGAGCTCGATGCCCGCATCGATGTCGGCCGCTGGCATCTTTCGGCGGGCTATGCCTTCGCCGATGCGACGGTGAGGGGGAGCGGGCCGGCGCTGCGGCTTGACGGGCTTCGGCCCGCGCAGACGCCCCGCCCCAGCGCCGTCGCGACGCTGTCATGGTCCGATCCGCGCGGCGCCTATGCGTCGGTCACGGCGCGCTATGTCGGCGGGCAGTATGAAGACGATCGCAACAGCCAGCTTATCCCCGATGCGCTGACGGTCGACACCGTCGTCGCCGTTCCGGTTACGCGGCGCCTTTCGATCGAGCTTCGCGGCGAGAACCTGGCCGGCGCGCGGGTCGTCGCCGGCATTTCCGGCGACGACCTTGTCGAACGGGCCAATCCGCGCACCTTCTGGATCGGCCTCAACTGGCGCGGCTGATCGCTAGAAGGAGACGCCGATCGAGCCGACCACGCCCGAGCCGCTCGCATTGCGGCCGTTCGGCGTGATCGCGGTGGCGTCGGTATCGACATATTGGATGCCGAGCGTCAGCGGGCCGCGCGTATAGGTGAGCCCGACGTTCCAGTCGGTATATTCGTCGCCGATGGTGAGGATGCTCGGCCCGAAGCTGTGGCCGATATGGGCCGAGGCCGCGAACCCGCTGTCGCCGAACGAGCCGGAAAGATCGCCGGCAAGGTAGAAGTTGTCCTCGTCGCCATTGCCGATCGTCAGTGCCCCCTGGCTGGGCGCATAATTGGCGGAGACCTTCGCCGTCACCGGGCCGAGCGTATGGGCGACGGAGACATAAGGCTCGATGAAGTCGGTGTTCGCGCCGTGGCTGCCCGGATAGTAATAATAGACGAAGCCGAAATCGAGCGTCGTGCCGCCCCATGTGTGATGATAGCCGGCGATGAAATCGACCTCCTGGTCGCTGCCATTGGCGACATAATCGTCGATCGAGGAACCCCAGATCCCGGCATAGACGCCGGAATCATGGGTGAGCGTGAAGCCGCCCTGGAGCGCGAACCGCCGGTCGCTCTGCGAAATGCCGCGGAAGCGGTAGTCGCTGACGAGCGTGGCCGTTCCGCCGACCGAAATGCCGCCGCCGATGTCGGCCGCGGCGGCCGGTGTCGCGGCAAGGGCGGTCCCCGCCGCGGCGGCGAGCAGGGACAGGTGAAGGACGTTGTGAAGGCGCATCGATAATCTCCCCCTCTATGGGTCTGGCATGGTCCTCACAGGCGCCCGTCCGGGTGCCCGAGGCGGTCTCGCGGGGCGTCGTTCTCCCCGTTGTCGCCGGCGGATCCCGCCGCCGGCGACGCGTCTTCGGTCGCGATCCGGCGGGCGGATCAGTTGTAGGCGCGCTCCCCATGCTCGCCGAGGTCGAGACCCTCGCGCTCCACCTCCTCGGTGACCCTGAGGCCGGTCAGGAGCTTGGCGGCATAGATGGCGATGACCGTGCCGATGGCGGCCCAGACATAGGTGGTGAAGACCGCCTCGACCTGGACGAGGAGCTGCGCGCCCATCGACCAGCCTTCGCCGCTCGGCCCGCCAAGAGCGGAGGAGTAGACGATGCCGGTGCCGATCGCGCCGACCGTGCCCCCGACGCCGTGGATCCCGAACGTGTCGAGCGCGTCGTCATAGCCGAGCTTCGGCTTCAGCTTCGTCACCGCGAAGTAGCAGATCGCCGAGGCGACGGCGCCGAGCGCGATCGCGCCGATCGGGCCGCTGTTGCCGGCTGCCGGAGTCACCGCGACCAGGCCGGTGACGATGCCCGAGCAGAAGCCGAGCGCGGACGGCTTGTGACCCGTGATCTTCTCGACCAGCATCCAGGCTAGCCCGGCCGAGGCGGTGGCGACGAAGGTGTTGATCATCGCCAGGCTTGCCGATCCGTTCGCCTGAAGCGCCGATCCGGCGTTGAAGCCGAACCAGCCGACCCACAGCAGGCCGGTGCCGACCCCGGTGAGCGTCAGCGAGTGCGGCGGCATCGGCTCCCTTGGATAACCGATGCGCTTGCCCAGGATCAGGCAGGCGACGAGCGCGGACACGCCCGAATTGATGTGGACGACGGTGCCGCCGGCGAAATCGAGCGCCGCCGGGCTCATCGTGAAGAAGAGGCCGTTCGATGCCCACACCATGTGCGCGATCGGGAAATAGACGATCGTCAGCCAGACGAGGGCGAAGACCATCGCCGCCGAGAACTTCATCCGCTCGACGACCGCGCCGAGGACCAGCGCGATGGTGATCGCGGCGAAGGTCATCTGGAAGCAGGCGAAGACATATTCGGGGATCGTCCCCGACACGCTGTCCGGGGTGACGCCGCGCATGAATGCCTTGTCGAAGCCGGCGATGAAGGCATTGCCGCCGTCACCGAACGCCTCGGTATAGCCCCAGCCGACCCACACCAGCATGGCGAGCGCGGCGACGGCGCCGACCTGGGTCATCACCGAAAGCATGTTCTTGGCGCGCGCGAGGCCGCCATAGAAGAGCGCGAGGCCAGGCACGATCATCGCGAGGACGAGGATCGTCGAGGTCATCATCCAGGCGGCGTCGCCCTTGTCGACGGCGGGCGCCGGCGCGGCCGCGGAGGCGGCCGCCGGCAGCAGGGCGAGCGCCGCGATGCCGAGCGCCGCCACGGAGGCGCGAGTCCAGTTGGTTCGATTCATTGGTGCCCCCATGTCAGATGGCGTCTTCATTCTGCTCGCCGGTGCGGATCCGGACGGCCTGTTCGAGATCGAGGACGAAGAGCTTGCCGTCGCCGATCGATCCGGTCTTCGCGGTTTCCTGGATCGCCTCCAGGACGCCGGGCACCAGATTGGCCGCGACCGCGATGTCGAGCCGGATCTTCGGCACGAAGGTCGTCGTATATTCGGCGCCGCGATAGATTTCCGGCTGGCCGCGCTGCCGGCCGAAGCCGCGCACCTCGGTCACGGTCATGCCGGCCACGCCGATGGCGGCGAGCGCGTCGCGCACCTCCTCCAGCTTGTACGGCTTGATGATCGCTATGATCAGCTTCATTCCGCCCCCTTTCCCGGGCCGGCAGGATGCCGGCCATGAACCGGCGCTCCGATGCGGCAAGGGCGCCGCGACGAAGCTCCGTGGACAATGGAGGAGATATTGCTGCGGTGCGTCAACGCGAGCGCGAACAATTCACGCCTGGTCTGACTAAGTGGCCTAAATCGAATGGGAATATTATTCTACGGACGCGCACTCCCCGTCCGCTGCCCTGCAGCAAAATGGCGAATCGCCGGGATGCGAAAAAAGATTGGCGCGCCGGGAATGCGGGCGTTTATCACGCGGGAAACGGCCGGAGCGCGCCAGTGGACGAAAGCAGGATCGAGACATTCGCGGCCTTTGCCGGCCGGATCGCCGATGCGGCCCGCGCGGTGACCTTGCCGGCGGCCGAGTCGGGCGTGTCGGCGGCAGAGGACAAGAATGAAGGCGGCGCCTTCGATCCGGTCACCGTCGCCGATCGCGAGGCGGAGCTTGCGATGCGCGCGCTCATCGAAGCGAACTATCCCGATCACGGGGTTTCGGGTGAGGAATTCGAGGTTCTGCGTGGCGATGCGAGGTTTGTGTGGAGCCTCGACCCGATTGACGGGACGCGTGCGTTCATTTGCGGGCTGCCGGGTTGGACGACGCTGGTCGCGCTGCTCGACGAGGGCAGGCCGGTGCTCGGCCTGGTCGATGCGCCGCGGCTCGACGAGCGTTATGTCGGCTTCGGCGGCACGGCTCGTCTGGAGCGCGGCGGCGGCGCGACGCCGATCGCGGTCAGCGATTGCCGGGCGCTCGCCACCGCGCGGCTCGCGACCACCGACCCCTATCTGTTCGCGGGCGTGGAGGCCGAAGCCTTTGCGCGGCTGCGCGGCGCGGCGCGGCTCACCCGCTACGGCTTCGACGCCTATGCCTATGCGCGCCTCGCAGCGGGCAGCATCGATATCGTGGCGGAATCGGGGCTGAAGCCGCACGACTGGGCGGCGCTCGTGCCGCTGATCCGCGCGGCCGGCGGCGTCGTCGGCAACTGGCGCGGCGAGGCGGATTTCGCCCAGGGGCAGGTCCTCGCGGCGGCGACGCCGGCGCTGTTCGAGGCGGCGGTGAGGACGCTCGCGCTCTAGCGGTGCCGTTCGGCGAGCCTGGCGGTCACGTCCGCCCAGCCGAAGCCCCGCGCCTCCATCAACACGGTCAGGTGATAGAGAAGGTCCGAAGCCTCCTCGATGCACCCGTCGCGATCGCGCGACACGGCGGCCAGAGCGAGCTCGACGCCCTCCTCGCCGATCTTCTGGGCGATGCGGGGCGTGCCTTCGGCGAGCAAGCGGGCGGTGTAGCTCTGGTCCGGCACCGCGGCGGCGCGATCGCGGACGATCCGGGCGAGGCGGGCGAGGAAGCCGATGCCCTGCGCGCCATCCCCGCCGAAGCAGCTCGGCGTGCCGAGGTGGCAGGTCGGCCCGGCCGGCGTCGCCGTGACGAGCAGCGCGTCGCCATCGCAATCGGGCAGGATGGCGGCCAAAGCGAGCCTGTTGCCGCTGGTTTCGCCCTTCTGCCACAGCCGCCCTTTCGAGCGGCTGAAGAAGGTGACGAACCCCGAGGAGAGCGTGGCCGCCAGCGCCTCCCGGTTCATGTAGCCGAGCATCAGCACCTGCGCCGTCTGGGCGTCCTGGACGATGGCGGGGAGGAGACCGTCCATTTTGTCCCAGCCGAGCCTGTCGATGTCGTCGGCGCTCAGCGGCGCATTTCGATCCCGCATGTCGCCAGATACTCCTTGAGGTCCGGGATCGCGATGATCCGGTCGTGGAAAACGGTGGCTGCGAGCGCGCCGCTCGCGCCGGCCGCGAAGGCGTCGCGGAAATGGTCGCGCGCGCCGGCGCCGCCCGAGGCGATGACCGGGACGGTGACCGCATCGATCACGGCGCCGAGATGCGCGATGTCGTAGCCGCCGCGCACGCCGTCCCGGTTCATGCAGTTGAGGACGATCTCGCCGGCGCCGCGATCGGTGGCCTCCCTGACCCAATCGAGCGTGCGGCGGCCGGAATCCCGGGTCGCGGCGACGCTGCCCGTATATTGCTTCACCCGATAATCCCCGTCCGCCTCCAGGCTGTCGACCCCGAGGACGACGCACTGGCTGCCGAACGCGCGCGCGATCTCGGCGATCAGCGCCGGCCGTTCCAGTGCGGGCGAGTTGATCGAAACCTTGTCGGCGCCGGCATCGAGGCAGGCGGCGGCCTGATCGAGGCCGCGGATTCCGCCGGCGACCGCGAAGGGAATGTCGATCACCCGCGCGATCCGATCGATCCAGGCGGTGTCGAGCGCGCGCCCTTCCGCGCTCGCGGTGATGTCGTAGAAGACCAGCTCGTCGGCGCCCTCGTCGCGATAGCGCAAGGCGTGCTCGACGACGTCGCCGACGTCGCGATGATCGCGGAACCGCACGCCCTTGACGACGCGGCCGTCCCTCACGTCGAGGCAGGGGATGATCCTACGCGCGGGCAAGCGACAGGGCCTCCGCAAGATCGACGCGTCCTTCCCACAATGCCCGGCCGACGATCGCGCCATCCGCGCCGGTTCCGGCGAGCGCGGCGAGATCGGCGATGCCGGCGACTCCGCCCGACGCCTGGAGCCGGACATGGGGCAGGCGCGATGCGATCTCGCGCATCAGGGAGAGATTGGGGCCCCGCATCATCCCGTCGCGCGAAATATCGGTGACGAGCATGTGCCGCGCCTGCGGAATGTCGGCGGCAACGTCGTAGAGCGTGCGATCCGAGCTTTGCGTCCAGCCCGCCGTCGCGACGAGCGGCGCGCCATCGACGACGTTGACGTCGAGCGCGAGCGCGATCCGATCGGCGCCATTGGCCGCGAGGATCGCGCGCACCGCCGCCGGATCGCGCACCGCGAGGCTGCCGATCACCACCCGCGACGCGCCGGCGGCGAGCGCGGCGGCGACCGACACCGCGTCGCGAAAGCCGCCCGCGACCTGGAGCTTGAGCGGGGCCCGCCCGGCGAGCGAGGCGACCAGATCGTGCTGCACCGGCCGGCCGGCCCTGGCGCCGTCGAGATCGACCACATGCGCCCATTCGGCCCCGGCGGCCGCAAAGCCAGCGAGCGCCTCGGCCGGGTCGCCGGCATAGACGGTGGCCTCGTCAAAGCGGCCCTGCGCGAGCCGCACGCAGCGGCCGCCCATAAGGTCCATGGCGGGATAGACGATCATGAGTCGAGAAAGGCCCTGAGGAAGCGCGCGCCGGCCGCGCCGGAGCGCTCGGGATGAAATTGCGCGCCGAGCACGTTGCCCTGCCGGATCGCGGCCGGGATCGGGCGCCCGTGATCGGCGCGCGCGATCGTCGCCGGCCCGTCGTCGCAGGCGTAGCTGTGCGCGAAATAGACATAGTCGCCATCGGCGAGGCCGCAGCCGGGATCGGCGACGGCCAGCCGGCTCCAGCCCATGTGGGGCACGCTGAGGCCGGCAGCCGGTTCGAGCCGTCGGACGACGCCCTCGATCAGGGCAAGGCAGGCCGCATCCTCTTCCTCGGACCGATCGAAGAGCAGCTGCATCCCGAGGCAGATGCCGAGCAGCGGCCGCGGAAAGGCGCGCAGCACATCGCCGAGGCCGCGTTCCTCGATGCGCGCCATCGCGAAGGCCGCCGCGCCGACGCCGGGCAGGACGACACGGTCCGCGCGGGCGATTTCCCCCGGGTCGGCGGTGAGTATCGGCGTCACGCCGAGCCGCTCGAACGCGATGCGGATCGATCCGATATTGCCGTAGCCGAGATCGACGATGGCGAGCGTCACAGCACGCCCTTCGTGCTCGGCAGCGCGTCGCCGCCTTCGCGCGCGATCGCCTGCCGCAACGCGCGGCCGAGCGCCTTGAAGCAGGCCTCGGTCTTGTGGTGATCGTTCTCGCCCGAAACCTTGACGTGGATCGCCGCGCCGAGCGTGTCGGCGAGGCTGCGGAAGACATGGGCCGTCATTTCGGTCGGATAGGCGCCGATATGGCTGGCCGCGAAATCGCCTTCGAAGCGGCTGAAGGGGCGGCCCGACAGATCGATCAGCACCTGCGCCTCCGCCTCGTCCATCGGCAGCGCGAAGCCGAAGCGGCCGATGCCGCGGCGGTCGCCGAGCGCCGCCCTCAGCGCCTGGCCGAAGGCGATGGCGCAATCCTCGATGCTGTGATGCGCGTCGATCTCGAGATCGCCTTCGCAGGCGAGGGTGAGCGCGAAGCCGCCATGCGCCGCGACCTGATCGAGCATGTGATCGTAGAAGGGGACTCCGGTGGCTATATTGCGCGGCGCGGCGGCGTCGAGATCGACCGCGACCGCGATCCGCGTCTCCTTCGTATCGCGCGCGGCCGTGGCGCGGCGGGAAGGCCGGCCGCCGGCCGCGACGCCCAGTGCGGCGAGCGCCGCCTGGTTCTCGGCATCGGTGCCGATGGTCAGGCGCAGGCCGCCGGGCACGGCATTGGGCCGGAAGCGGACGCGGATGCCGCGCGCGGTGAGCTTCGCCGCCAGCGCCGCCGGATCGTCCACATCGAGGAACAGGAAATTGCCGCCGCCGCTTCGCACGGACCTGACCAGCGGCGATCCGGCGAGCAGCCCGGCGATGCGCTCGCGATCCGCCTTGATCCGCGCGATCCGATCCTCGTGAATCGGGCGGCGCGACGGCGCGAGGCTCGCCAGGGCGGCGCGGATCGACAGCGACGGCAGCGGATAGGGCGGCAGGGCGCGGCCGATCAGCGCCGCGAGCTCGCCCGTTCCGATCGCGCATCCGATGCGTGCGCCGGCGAGGCCATAGGCCTTGGAGAGGGTGCGAAGGACGACGAGATTGTCGCGGCGGGCGGCCTCGGCGGCGAGGCTCGGCTGCTCCGAAAACTCGATATAGGCTTCGTCGAGGACGACGATCGTATCAGGACGGGCGTCGGCGACGCGAAGCACGTCGGACGCCGCGACCGGGTTGCCGGTCGGGTTGTTGGGCGCGCAGAGGAAGGCGAGCTTGAGCTCCGCCTCCCCAGCGACGGCGGCGAGGAAGGCATCGGCGTCGAAATCGAAGCTGTCGGTCAGCCGCGTCTCGATCACGCGCGCGCCCTGGAGCCGGGCGAACTGGGCATAAGCGGAAAAGGTCGGCTGGCAGATCGAAACCGCGTCGATGCCGAGGCGGCAGAAGGTGCGGATCAGGATGTCGATCGCATCGTCGGCGCCGCGCGTCGCGACGACATTGTCCGGCGCGACTCCGTAGAGGGCCGCCAGCGCGCGCCGCAACGCCATGGGCTGCGGCTCGGGATAGCGGTTCACCCCGTCCGCGAGCGAACCCTCGACCAGCGGCGCATAGGGGTTTTCATTGGCGTCGAGCTTGATCGCGTCCGGCCCGAACGACTCATTGGCCTGGGCCGCGATGTCGACCGGCGGGAGAGCGAGGATTTCGGGGCGCGCGAGGCGGGCGAGGAGGCTCATGCCGCCGCCTCCGCGCGCAGGTCCGCCGCGCGGGCATGGGCTTCGAGGCCCTCCAGCCGCGCGAGCGCCGCGGCGGGACCGGCGGCGGCGCGGGCCGCTTCGGCCGTCACCTCCTGCACGGTGATCGACTTCATGAAGCTCATCGCCGAAATCCCGCTCCAGGCGCGGGCGGCGCCATCGGTCGGCAGGACATGGCTGGAGCCGGCGAGATAGTCGCCGAACGTCTCGGCGGCGGCGCGGCCGGCGAAGATCGCGCCGGCATTGGCGAGGCGCGCCAGCAGCGCCCGCGGCTCCGCGACGGCGAGCGAGAGATGCTCGGGCGCATAGGCGTTGGCGATCGCGGCCGCCTCGTCATCGCCGCCGACCAGCAGGACGCGCGCGGCGGCGAGCGATGCGGCGGCGATGTCGCGGCGCGGCAGGGGGGCGAGCTGGCGCGCGACCTCGGCCTCGACCGCATCCGCGAGGGCCGGCGCGTGCGTCACCAGCATGACCTGCGCGGCGGCGTCATGCTCGGCCTGGCTGAGCAGATCGGCGGCGACGAGGCGCGGATCGGCGCCGGCATCGGCGATCACCATCAGCTCGCTGGGGCCCGCCGGCATGTCGATCGCGGGGCCGCCGGGAAGGCCGGCGACGAGCGTCTTGGCCTCCGCGACCCAGGCATTGCCCGGCCCGCAGATCCTGTCGACGCGCGGGATCGGCCCGGCGCCGAAGGCGAGCGCGGCGATCGCCTGGGCGCCGCCGACGGTCCACACCGCCTCGATCCCGGCCAGATCGGCGGCGAGCGCGACGAGCGGATCGAGCCCGCCATCGGGGCGCGGCGGGGTGACCGCGACAATCTCGCCGACGCCGGCCGCGCGGGCGGGAAGCGCGAGCATCAGCAGGGTCGAGAAGAGGGGCGTCCGGCCGCCCGGCACGTAGAGGCCGACCCGCTCGATCGGCCGCCAGACCTTGCGAACGACGAGGCCCGGCATGGTCTCGACCGCCACCTCGTTCGGCAGGCCGGCGCGGTGGAAGCGATCGATATTGGCGGCGGCCAGCTCGATCGCCGCAAGATCGGCCGGCGGGAGATCGCGGCGCGCCCGCGCGGCAATGTCGGCGACGGCGACGCGCTGCGGCATCGCGCCGTCGATCCGCATCGCCTCGTCGGCGAGCGCGGTCCAGCCGCCGCCTCGCACCTTGTCGACGATCGCGCGAACGCCATCGACCAGCGCCGGATCGCGCCGCGAGGCCGGGCGCGCGAGCGCGGCGACGCGGCCGGCCTCATCCAGTTCGCTCCAGACCAGCCGGCGCATCACATCATCATCTTTTCGATGGGCATGACCAGGATCGCCGAGGCGCCCGCCGCCTTGAGCTTCTCCAGCGTCTCCCAGAAGACCGATTCCTGGCACACCGCATGGACCGCGAAATGACCGGCGCGGCCGGCGAGCGGGATGATCGTCGGGGATTCGGCGCCGGGCAGGATCGCGGCGATGGCGTCCAGCGCCTCCTCGGGCGCGTTGAGCATGATATATTTGGATTCCTGCGTGGCGAGCACGCCCTCGATCCGCCGCCACAGATTGTCGCTCAGCCCCTGCTTCGCCGCCGACAGCGGCTTCAGGGTGCGGACCAGCACCGCCTCGCTCTCCATCACCGTTTCGACCGGGACGAGGCCGTTCGCCTCCAGCGTCGCGCCGGTCGACACGAGATCGCAGATGAAACCGGCGATGCCGAGCCGGGGCGCGAGCTCCACCGCGCCGTTCATCCTGACGACCGTCGCGTCGATCCCGCGCTCGTCGAGAAAGCGCCGGGTGAGGCGCGGATAGGAGGTCGCGACGCGCGCGCCGGCGAGGCTTTCGGGGCCGCGATAGGGCGTCGCCTCGGGCGCCGCGATCTTCAGCGCGCAGCGGCCGAAGCCGAGCGGTGCGATCACCTCGAAGCGCGCCTCGGGCTGGTCGAGCGCGAACTCCTCCAGCACGTTGCGCCCCACCATGCCGAACTCGCACACGCCGTCGGCGACGAAGGTCGGGATGTCGTCGTCGCGCACGAACATGAGGTCGATCGGAAAATTGTCGACGCGCGCGGTGAGCGCATTCTTGCCGTTCTGGATCTTGAGCCCGGCATCGCGAAGCAGCCCGCGGCTATAGTCCGCGAGCCGGCCCGATTTCTGGACCGCGATGTGGAGCCGCCCCGAATCAACCAGCATCGCGCGTCTCCAGCGCATCGAGCGCGGCACGATAGCCGTGGTTGCGCTCCTGCTTCAGGAAGCGCGCGACGCGCACGATCGTGGTGGTGCTGACGCCGGTCGCGTCGTGAATCTCGCGATAGGTGAGATCGGTCGAATCGAGCAGCCGGGCGACGTGCCAGCGCTCCGCCAGGGTCCGGATTTCGGCCGGGGTGCACAGGTCCGCGAGCAGGCGCGCCATCGCCGCCGCATCCCCGGGCTGCAGCAATGCGCGGCACAGATCGCCGGTCAGGACGTCGGGGTCGCGGCTCGGTTGCAGGGCAGTGGCGGTGGCCATCGGTCGATCCATTGTGTTAGCACGATGTAACAGAACGAGCCCACTAATCGAGGCCGGGATCGAGCGCAAGCGGGAATCGGATCAGCCCGTCAGCGGTCCTTCAGCCACGCCGGGACGCGGTCGGCGCCGATGAGGGCGTCGAGCGTCTGCCGCGCGCGGGCGATCGCCCAGTCCGACCCGTTGACGATCACCTCGGCGGTGAGCGGGCGGCTGTTATAGGTGCTGGCCATCGTCGCGGCATAGGCGCCGGCGGTGCGGAAGACGACGAGGTCGCCGGCCTCGACCCGCCCGATCGTGCGGCCGGTGGCAAAGGTGTCGCCGGTCTCGCAGACCGGGCCGACGATGTCGGCGGTCATCGTGCCGTCGCGCGGGATCACCGGATCGATCGCGTGAAAGGCGTCGTAGAGCGCGGGGCGCATCAGATCGTTCATCGCGGCATCCACGATCACGAACGGGGTGCCGGCGCCCGGCTTCACGCGGATGACCCGGCTCAGCAGCACGCCCGCATTGGCGACGATCAGCCGCCCCGGCTCGAAGACCAGGGTCACGTCCCAGCCGCGCGTCACGCGGGCGACCATCGCGCCATAGGCTTCCGGCTCCGGCGGCGGCGGCCGATCGGGATCGTAGGGAACGCCGAGCCCGCCGCCCAGGTCGGCGCGGCGGATGTGGTGCCCATCCTCGCGCAATTGCCGGATCAGTTCGCCGATCCGGGTGAAGGCGGCCTCCAGCGGGGCGAGATCGGTGAGCTGGCTGCCGATATGGACGGCGACGCCGGTGACCGCGAGCCCGGGAAGCGCGCGGGCGCGATCATAAGCGGCGCGCGCGCGATCGATCGGCACGCCGAACTTGTTGTGCGCCGCGCCGGTCGAGATCTTTGCGTGGGAGCGCGCGTCGACGTCCGGGTTCACGCGGAAGGCCACCGGTGCGTCGCGGCCGAGACGGACGGCGACGGCCGACAGCATCTCCGCCTCCTCGACCGATTCGAGGTTGAATAGGGAAAGGCCGCCGGCGAGCGCCTCCTCCATTTCCGCCTCGGTCTTGCCGACGCCGGAAAAGACGATCTTCGCCGGCGCGATCCCCGCCGCGACCGCACGGCGATATTCGCCGATCGAGACGATGTCCGCGCCAAGCCCTTCGGTGGCGAGCGTGGCGAGCACGGCGGCATTGGGATTGGCCTTGACCGCGAAGGCCGTCAGCGAATCGCCGGCCGGCGCGACGGCCGTCTGGAACACGCGGGCGTGCCGCCGCATCGTCGCGGTCGAATAGACATAGACCGGCGTGCCGACGGCCTCGGCGATGGTCGGCAGCGGCACGTCCTCGCAGTGAAGGGCGCCGTCCCTGATCGTGAAATGATCCATGTCCATCCCGTGCTGCGATGCAGCAGGGACGGGTGACAAGCCGGCGCTTGCCTGTCAAGGAACCCGCCATGACGGCGAGCGGACAGGGCGAAGCGAGCGAGGCGGCGCGGCGAATCGGCGCGGCGCGGCGCATCGTGGTGAAGGTCGGCTCCTCGCTGGTGATCGGCGAGGGCGGCGCCCGCGAAGCGTGGATGGCCGGGCTTGCCGAGGATCTCGCGGCGCTGATCGCGGCGGGAAAGCAGGTGTTGCTCGTGACCTCCGGAGCCGTGGCGCTGGGCCGGCCGCGCCTCGGCCTCGCGCGTTCCGGCCGGCTGGAGGACAAGCAGGCTGCGGCGGCGGCGGGGCAGGCGGTGCTGATGCAGGCCTGGGACCGCGCCTTCGCGCCGCACGATGTCCCGACCGCGCAGCTGCTGCTGACCTTCGGCGACACCGAACAGCGCAGGCGCTGGCTGAACGTGCGCGCGACGCTGTCGGTGCTGCTCGCGCGGCGCGCGCTGCCGGTCATCAACGAGAATGACAGCGTGGCGACCGACGAGCTTCGCTATGGCGACAATGACCGGCTGTCGGCGCGGGTCGCGCAGATGGTGGGCGCGGATCTGCTCATGCTGCTGTCCGATGTGGACGGCCTCTACACCGCCGATCCCGCGCGCGATCCCGAGGCGCGGCGGATCGCCGTCGTCGAGGAGCTGACCGAGGAGATCGAGGCCTGTGCCGGGGGCGCATCGACCCATGGATCGGGCGGAATGCGGACCAAGCTCGCCGCCGCCCGCATCGCGCGCGCCGCCGGCTGCGCGACGCTGATCGCCTCCGGCCGGGAGGAGAGGCCGGTGGCGCGGCTCAGGGCAGGCGCGCCGGCGACCCTGGTCCTCGCCGACGGCACGCCCAAAAGCGCCTACAAGCAGTGGATCGCCGGCACGCTCGTGCCCGCCGGAAGCGTCAGCATCGATGCCGGCGCGGAGGCCGCCCTGGCGGCGGGGCGGAGCCTGCTGCCCGCCGGCGTCGCCGCGGTCTCCGGCGGGTTCGAGCGCGGCGAGTGCATCGCCGTGCTCGCGCCGGACGGGCGCGAAATCGCGCGCGGCATCAGCGCCTATGACGCCGAGGAAGCACGGCTGCTGATCGGCTGTCCCAGGGGCGGGATTGCCGCGCGGCTCGGCTATGCGCGGGCGAGCGAGTTGATCCACCGCGACGATCTGGCGATGATCGCGCGATGAGCCTTGCCGACGACATGAAGGACATGGGCCGCCGCGCCCGCGCCGCCGCCGCGACATTGCGGCAGACGAACGCCGCGACGCGAAGCGCGGCGATCGCGGCGATGGCGCGGCAGGTGCGGGCTCGTGTTCCGGCGATCCTCGGCGCCAATGCCGCGGATGTCGCGGGCGCGAGCGGAATGATCGATCGGCTGCGGCTCGATCCCGGGCGGGTCGAGGCGCTCGCGGACGCGCTCGACCAGGTGGCGGCGCTGCCCGATCCGCTCGGCCGGGAGACGGCGCGCTGGCAGCGGCCGAACGGGCTCGACATCGCCCGCGTCGCGACGCCGATCGGGGTCATCGGCATGATCTTCGAAAGCCGGCCCAACGTCGCCACCGATGCCGCCGCGATCTGCATCCGATCGGGCAACGCCGTCATCCTGCGCAGCGGATCGGATGCGCTCGCCACCTGCCTTGCGCTGCACGAGGCGATCGCGGCGGGGCTTGCCGAGGCCGGGCTCGACGCGGCGTGCGTGCAGATCGTGCCGACGCCGGACCGTGCGGCGGTGGGCCACATGCTCGGCGGGCTCGACGGCGCGATCGATCTCATCATCCCGCGCGGCGGCAAGGCGCTGGTCGAACGAGTCGCGCGCGAAGCGCGGGTCGCCGTGCTCGGCCATCTCGAAGGCATTTGCCACACCTACCTGCACCAATCGGCCGATCCGGCGATGGCGCGCGCGATCGTCGTCAATGCGAAGCTGCGGCGCACCTCGGTCTGCGGCGCGACCGAATGCCTGCTGATCGATCGCGCGGCGGCGCCCGTGCTGCTGCCGCCGATCGCCGCGGCGCTTCGCGAGGGCGGCTGCGCGTTGCGGGGCGATCCGGAGAGCCGCGCGCTCGCCGACGGGATCGCGGCGGCCGACGACTCGGATTGGGGCCGCGAATATCTCGCGCCGGTGCTCGCCGTGAAGATCGTCGACGGGCTGGACGCCGCGATCGGCTTCATCGCGGCGCACGGATCGGGCCATACCGACGCCATCGTCGCCGATGACGACGCGGCCGCCGAGCGCTTCCTTGCCGAGGTCGACAGCGCGATCGTGGTCCGCAACGCATCGACCCAGTTCGCCGACGGCGGCGAGTTCGGATTCGGGGCGGAGATCGGCATCGCGACGGGGCGGCTCGCGCCGCGCGGGCCGGTCGGGCCGGAACAGCTCACCAGCTACAAATATGTCGTCCGCGGCGCCGGCCAGACGCGTCCCTGAATCCTTCGCAGGTGCGGAATCTTTTGCCAAAGTGACGGCCCGATCGGCGATCTTTTGCTTCGCCGGCGCGTTTCACGATGTCAGCTCCGCGAACGCCGTTTGCCGTATCTTTTCTTGTTTTTCAGTCGTTTAATGGAAGATGGATTCCCGCTTTCGACGGAATGACGGAGCGGCCTGGAGCGGGTGAAATCTTCGCGACTGACGGCACCCAAAATTAACCCGGTTGACGGATAACCGTTCTCCGCTTCATGCTTAGACGAGCGATCCGGCATGGTGCCGGGCCGCGGCCGTGGAGAAGTTGCGCGCGATGTCGACCGTCGCCCAGTTCCGCTCTTTCGACCGTGCCGGCATCGGCATGGACACGGCCGCCTGCACGCTTTTTGCCATGATTACGACGATTACCACCACGCGAAAGCGGGACGGTAGCGGCTGATCACAAGGCCCGGAAAGCAAGGCTTCCACCGACCCGCTCCCCGAAACCGGCGAGCGGGTTTTTTAACGCCCGAACTCGCCGCCCACCACCAGGACGAAGGCGACAAGACGATGGACAATCTGGATCGACAGGACGGCGCGCGGCGGCTCGTCGTGCTCAAGTTCGGCAGCTCGGTGCTCGAATGCGAGGACGATTACCGGACCTGCGCGCAGGAAATCTATCGTCACATCCGCGACGGCGAGAAGGTCGTCGCGGTCGTCTCCGCGCTCGCCGGCGAGACCGACGCGCTGCTCGCGCAGGCGGCCCGGGTCGGCGGCGATCCGGCGCCCGGCTTCGTCGCCCGGCTGGCCCGGGTCGGGGAGCTTCGGTCGGCGGCGCTGATGGGCCTCGCGCTCGGCCGGATGGGGGTCCGGACCTGGGTGCTCGATCCGGACGAGATGGGGCTGGTCGCGACCGGCGCGCCGCTCGACGCCGATCTGGTCTCGCTCGATGCCGGTGCGGTCGATGCGAAGCTCGCGGACCATGACGTGGTGGTGGTGCCGGGCTTCACCGCCGGCCATGCCGAACATGGGGTGGTGACGCTCGGCCGCGGCGGAACCGATCTTTCGGCCGTGTTCTTCGCCGCGCGGCTCGGCGCGAAGCGGGTGCGGCTGCTGAAGGATGTCGACGGCGTCTACGCGCAGGATCCGGCGGTCCATCCCAATGCCGAGCGCTACGGGACGCTGTCCTACGAGCGCGCCCATGAGGCGAGCGCCGGGCTGATCCAGCCCAAGGCGATCGACGCGGCGAAGGCGGCGGGCGTCGCGATCGAGATCGCCGCCATCGGCCATCACGAGGCGACGGTGATCGCCGCCTTGCCGGCGCGGCGCGAGGTGCCGCTCGCCTTTCCGAAGCTGCGGGTCGCGCTCCTCGGCTGCGGCGCGGTCGGCGCCGGCGTCCTCTCCTACCTCCAGCAGCGGCCGGACCTGTTCGAGGTCGGCCCGGTGCTGGTGCGACGGCCGGGCGCGCATGAGCCGATGGGCGACGAGACCTATACCGATACGCTCGCCGACACGCTCGCCATCGAGCCTGACCTCCTGGTCGAGGCGATCGGCGGGGCCGACTATCCGGCGGAGATCATGTGCGCGGCGCTGAAGCGCGGGACCCATGTCGTCACCGCCAACAAGGCCGCGCTCGCCGCGCATTACGATGCGCTCCATGCCTGTGCCGAGGCGGGCGGGGTGAGCCTTTCCTATTCCTCCGCCGTCGGCGGCGGTACGCCGATCCTCGAGACGGTCGCGCGGCTGCGCGGCGACGGCGGGGTCGTCGCGATCGAAGGCGTGATGAACGGCACGTGCAACTTCCTGCTGAGCCGCCTTGCCGAGGGCGGATCGTTCGAGGAAGCGGTGGCCGAGGCGCAGGCGCTCGGTTTCGCCGAGGCCGACCCCTCGACCGACGTCGACGGGCACGATGCCGCCGACAAGCTCTCGCTGCTCGCGCGCCGCGCATTCGGCGTGCCGCTGTCGGCGGCGCGGATCCGCAAGGCCTCGCTGCGGACCGTGAGCGCGCGATCCGTGAAGGCCGCTCTCGCCGAGGGCAAGGTCCTGAAGCAGATCGGTCGCTGCGCGCGCGGCGCGGACGGGCTGGTCGCGGCCTCGGTCGAGATCGAGGCGCTGCCCGTCGATCACCCGCTCGCCGGCGCGCGCGACGAGGAGAATCGCTTCCTCGTCCGCCAGCGCGATGGCAGGGTCCACGCCGTCTATGGTAAGGGCGCCGGGCGGTGGCCCACCGCGGCGGCCCTGTTCGGCGACGTGATGGACCTGCAGCGCCGGCTCGCCGCCGAAGCGCAGGCCGCGCCGCTGAAGCTCAGTGCATGAGGAGCGCAATGATGACCGATCGGGCCACGGCGAGCGCGCCGGCGAGCATCGGCAATGTCGCGGTCGGCTTCGACGTGCTCGGCCAGGCCTTCGATGCCGCGCGCGACAGCGTCACGGCGGTGCGCGAGGCGAAGAAGGGGGCGCGGCTCGGCGAGGTGGGCGGCCTCGTGACGCAGCTCCCCGAGGTGCCCGCCCGGAATACCGCTCTGGCGGCGGCGAAGGCGCTGCTCGATGCGGTCGACGCGCCCTTTGGCGTGCGCCTGTCGATCACGAAGGGCGTGCCGCTGTCGGCCGGGATGGGCGGATCGGCGGCCTCCGCGGTTGCCGCGGTGGTCGCGGTCAATGCCCTGCTGGAGACGCCGTTGCCGCTGGCCGACCTGCTTCCGTTCGCGCTTGAAGGCGAGCGCGTCTCGTCCGATCCGCCGCCCTGGGACAATGTCGTCGCCAGCCTGTTCGGCGGCCTCGCGCTCGTCGCGCGGGAGCGGCCCGGCGGCGTCCACCGCCTGCCGACGCCGAAGAGCGTGGTCGCGGTGCTGCTGCACCCGCCGGTCGAAACCAGGACCAGCACCGCCCGGCGGCTGCTGAAGCCGCAGGTGCCGATGCGGATCGCGGTGGAACATTCGCGGCGTATCGCGGCCTTCGTCGCCGGCTGCGCGACCGGCAATGTCGATCTGCTGCGCGCCGGGCTCGACGATCTGCTCGTCGAGCCGCAGCGTACGCCGCTGCTGCCGGCGCTCCCGGCGGTGAAGCAGGCGGCGCTCGCCGCCGGCGCGCTCGGCTGCTCCTTCTCGGGCGCCGGACCATCGGTCTTCGCCTGGGCGCTGGCGCACGAGGCGGGCCGGGTCGAGCGCGCAATGGCCGCCGCGTTCCGCGCGGCGGGCCTCGAAGCGACAGCCTATCGTGCGCCGGTCGAAAGCGCCGGCGCGCGGCTGGAGGACGGCGAAGCCGCACGGGAGGCCGCGTGAGATATGTGAGCACCAGGGGAGCGGCCGGCGTCGGCCTCGGCCAGGCGATCCGCGCCGGCGCCGCGCCCGACGGCGGGCTCTACGTGCCCGAAGACGTGCCCGCCGCCGGTGCGGCGGAGCTCGCCGAGGCTTCGCTGGCCGAGTTCGCGGCGGCCATGCTCGCGCCCTTTTTCGCCGGCGATCCGCTGGCGGACGAGCTGCCGGCGATCTGCGCCGAGGCGTTCGACTTTCCAGTGCCGATCGTCACGCCCGATCCGGCGCGGCCGGGGCTCCGCGCGCTGGAGCTGTTCCACGGGCCGACCGGCGCCTTCAAGGATTTCGGCGCACGCTTCCTGATGGCCTGTTTCGACCGGCTCGGCGATCCGTGCCGGCCATTGTCGGTGCTGGTGGCGACATCCGGCGACACCGGCGGGGCGGTCGGCTGCGCCGCCGAAGGGCGCGATGCGGTGCGCGCGACGATCCTCTATCCCGCCGGCCGCGTCTCGCCGTTCCAGGCGGCGCAGCTCAGCTGCTGGGGCGCGCCGGTGCAGGCGCTGGAGGTCGATGGCGATTTCGACGATTGCCAGCGGCTGGTGAAGGCCGCCTTCGCCGATCGCGTGCTCGCCGGCGCGCACAATCTCACCTCCGCCAACTCGATCAACATCGGCCGGCTGCTGCCGCAGGTCGCCTATCTCGCCTATGCCTCGGTCCGAGCGGCGCGCGAGACCGGCGGCGAAGTCGGCTTCATCATCCCGAGCGGCAATCTCGGCCACGGTTTCGCCGCTCTCTATGCGCGGGCGATGGGCTTTCCGATCCGGCCGATCGTGCTCGCGACCAACGCCAACCGGACGCTGGCCGACTGGAAGGCGACCGGCGTCTATTCGCCGCGCGCGTCGGTGGCGACGATCGCCAATGCCATGGACGTCGGCGCGCCGAGCAATTTCGAGCGGCTCGCGGCGCTGCCGCCGGAGCAGCGCAGGCTCGGGGTCGAGCTGGTGACCGACGCCCAGATCCGCGAGCGGATCCGCATCGAACATGGATCGAGCGGCTATGTCTGGTGCCCGCATTCGGCAACCGCCGTCGAGGCCTATGCGCGCCTCTCCGATCGGGTCCGCGACGAGGTGACGTGGATCGCGGCGGCGACCGCGCACCCGTTCAAGTTCGCTGAGATCGTCGAGCCGCTGATCGGCGCGGCGATCGCGCCGTCGCCGGCGCTGGCCGCGATCGCCGATCGGCCGCTGGCGAGACGCGCGATCCCGGCGCGGCTCGACGCGCTCGTGGCCGCGCTCCGGCCAGCCCCCGAACCCGCACACGCCTGAGGATTTCAATGACTGACAAGACCCTGCCTTCGAGTGAGATGAAGGATGGCCCGGCGCGGGCCGCCGCGCGGGCAATGCTGCGCGCCACCGGCCTCGACGATGCGGCGATGGCGCGGCCGATGGTGGCGATCGTCAACACCTGGTCGAACGTCACGCCCTGCAACATCCACCTGAAGGGCCTTGCCGAACATGCGCGGCGGGGCATTCTCGCGGCCGGCGCGACGCCGGTCGATTTCAACACGATCGTCGTCACCGATGGAATCGCGATGGGGACCGGCGGAATGCGCGCCTCCCTGATGAGCCGCGAGACGATCGCCGATTCCGCGGAGCTCGCGGTGCGTGGCCATTCGCTGGACGCGGCCTTGTTCATCGTCGGCTGCGACAAGACGATCCCGGCCGCGGCGATGGCGGCGGCGCGGCTCGATGTGCCGAGCGTCATCCTCTACGGCGGCTCGATCATGCAGGGGCGGCTGGGCGAGAGGAAACTCACCATCCAGGACGTGTTCGAGGCGATCGGCGCGCATGGCGCCGGCCGGATCGACGATGCGGGCCTGCGCGAGGTGGAGGCCGCGGCCTGCCCCGGCGCCGGCGCCTGCGGCGGGCAGTTCACCGCCAACACGATGGCGCTGGCGATGACCTTTCTCGGCCTGTCGCCGGCCGGGCTCAACGACATTCCCGCGACCCATCCGGACAAACCGAAGGCGGCGGAGGAGGCGGGGCGCGTCCTTGTCGAGGCGCTGAAGGCCGGGCGCAACGCGCGGCAGTTCATCACCCCGACCAGCCTGCGTAACGCGGCCATCGCGGGGACGGCGACGGCGGGTTCGACCAACCTCGTGCTCCATCTCCTCGCCATCGCGCGCGAGGCGGGGATCGCCGAGGCGGATTTCAACATCGACCTGTTCGACGAGGTCAGCCGAGCGACCCCGGTGATCGCCGACCTCAAACCCGCCGGCCGTTTCATGGCGCCTGACATGAGCGAGGCGGGCGGATCGGCGCTGCTCGGCCGCCGGCTCGCCGAGGCGGGGCTGATCGCGGACGCGCCGACCGTCACCGGACGGAGCCTGTTCGAGACCTTCGCCGATGCTGCCGAAACGCCGGGGCAGGAGGTGATCCTGACGGTCGACAAGCCGCTCAAGCCGCGCGGCGGCTATGGCGTGCTCTACGGCAATCTCGCGCCCGAAGGCTGCGTGGTGAAGCTCGCCGGCCAGTCGCGGCTGCGCTTCGAAGGGCCGGCCAAGGTCTATGACGGCGAGGAGGCCTGCTTCGCCGCAGTGAGCGCCGGCGAGATCGAGGATGGCGACATCGTCGTGATCCGCGGCGAAGGCCCGGTCGGCGGGCCGGGGATGCGGGAGATGCTCGGCGTGACGGCGGCGATCCAGGGCAGGGGGCTCGGCGACAGCGTCGCGCTGGTGACGGACGGGCGTTTTTCGGGCGCGACCCACGGCTTCATGGTAGGCCATGTCGCACCGGAAGCGGCGCGCGGCGGCCCGATCGCGCGGCTGCGCACCGGCGATCGCATCGTCATCGACGTCGAGGCGCGCACGATCGGCACCGACGCCGATCTCGATTCTCGCGCGCCGGCGGCGCCGGTCGATCGCGGCGAAGTGACTGGCGCTTACGCGAAATATGCGCGCCTCGTCGGTTCGGCTTCGCAGGGCGCGGTGACGAGCGGCGCATGAAACCTGTTGTTAACCATCCGGTGAGAGAAAGGGATCTGTCGTGCAGGCGCCCCGTGGGGTGAAATTTTTGCGCGTGGCTTTTTGCGCTTGCCTTCGCGACTCGCGCCCGTATTTTGCAATGCAACGAATTTCGATGGAGCCTGTGTGACGCTGACCGCGATCAGCTTCGAGACCCACAAGGTGGCCCTTCCGGCCGCCGCGCTCCTTATTACCCTTATCGTACTTATCAGCTTCCTTGTGGGAGCGGTGCCCGGCTGACGGTCCTGAACGAGACAGGACCCAAGGATACGAGGCCCCCGCTCCCCACCGGAGCGGGGGTTTTCTTTTGCGCGAAGGAGAACCCCAAGATGGAACGAATCTACACCAACGACGATGCCAGCCCGGCCGCCCTCAAGGACGGCACGATCGCGATCGTCGGCTATGGCAGCCAGGGGCGCGCCCACGCCCGCAACCTTCGCGACAGCGGCTTCGACGTGATCGTCGGCGCGCGGCCGGACGGCAAGGCGGCGAAGCGCGCGGCGGCCGACGGCTTTCGTGTCTTCGCCCCCGCCGAGGCGGCGCGCGCGGCGAAGCTCGTCGCGCTGCTGACCCCGGACATGAGCCATCGCGCCGTCTATGAAGAGGCGATCGCGCCCAATCTGGCGTCGCGCGCCACCTTGCTCGTCGCCCACGGCTTTTCGATCCAGTACAAGGAGATCGCGCCGCGCGACGATATCGACATCGTGCTCGTCGCGCCCAAGGGGCCGGGCGATCTCGTTCGCCGGGAATATGAGATCGGGCGCGGAGTCCCGTGCCTGTTCGCGGTCCATCAGGATGCGAGCGGCGCGGCGCGGGCGCGGGCCCTGGCCTATACCCAGGGCATTGGCGGGACCACCGCCGGCGCGATCGAAACCAGCTTCGCGGAGGAGACCGAGACCGACCTGTTCGGCGAGCAGGCCGTCCTGTGCGGCGGCGCGACCGAGCTGGTCACGGCGGGCTACGAGACGCTGGTCGATGCCGGCTACCAGCCCGCCGTCGCCTATTTCGAATGCCTGCACGAGCTGAAGCTGATCGTCGACCTGCTCTATGAGGGCGGGATCGCGAAGATGCACGAGTTCATCTCGGAGACCGCCAAATATGGCGACCTCGTTTCCGGTCCGCGCGTCGTGAATGACGAGACGCGGGCGCGGATGCGCGAGATCCTGGGCGACATCCAGTCCGGCGCCTTCGCCCGCGACTGGATCGAGGAGAACCGCGCCGGCAAGCCGCGCTATCGCGACATGCTCGACGCCGATCTCGCCCAGCCGATCGAGCAGGTCGGCGCGCGCCTGCGCGCGCACATGGCCTGGCTCCAGTCCCAACCCGCTTCGAAGGCAGCGTAGCCCATGTTTCCCGCCAGCGTCCCGAAGTCCCCCGAAGCACCGGCCAGCCCGGCGGCGGAGCCAGTCTCCGGCGCCCGGCTGGTCGTGGAGGCGCTGGAGCGGGAGGGCGTGCGCCATGTCTTCGGCTATCCCGGCGGCGCGATCATGCCGGTGTATGACGCGCTGCCGGGATCAGGCCTGAACCACATCCTTGTCCGCCACGAGCAGGCCGCGGCGCTCGCCGCCGACGCTTACGGCCGCGTCACCGGCCGGCCGGGCGTGTGCATCGCCACATCCGGCCCGGGCGCGACGAACCTCGTCACGGGCATTGCCAATGCCTTCATGGACAGCGTCCCGATGGTGGCGATCACGGGCCAGGTCGCGAGCCCGCTGATGGGGACCGACGCGTTCCAGGAAGTCGACATTTTCGGGATCACCCTGCCGATCGTGAAGCACAGCTATGTGATCCGATCGGTCGAGGAGATACCGGCCGTCTTCGCCGAGGCGTTCATGCTGGCGCGTTCGGGGCGGCCCGGCCCGGTGCTGATCGATCTGCCCAAGGACATGGGGCAGAAATCCGGCGCGCCGTCGCCCGCCGCGCCGGCCGCGGCGCCGCTCCGGCTGGCGCCCGATCCGGACGCGATCGCCCGCGCCAACGCGCTGATCGCGGCGGCGAAGCGGCCGATCCTCTATTTCGGCGGCGGCGTCTGCATCGCCCGCGCGGAGGCGGCGCTGAGGAGCTTTGCGGCGCGCACCGGGATCCCATCGGTCGCCACGCTGAAGGGCCTTGGCGCGCTGCCCACCGACGCGCCGGGCTTCCTCGGCATGATCGGGATGCACGGCACCCGCGCCGCCAACAATGCGGTGGACGCCTGCGATCTCCTGATCTGCGTCGGCGCCCGCTTCGACGATCGCGCGACCGGCAAGCTCGACACGTTCGCGCCGCGCGCGAAGGTGATCCACATCGACGGCGATCCGGCCGAGATCGGCAAGCTGCGGCGGCCGGAGGTCGGCATCGCGGGCGATCTCGCGCAAAGTCTCGACGGGCTGGTCGCCGTGCCGGACGCCGCCGACTGGCGCGGCGAGTGCGCGGCCAATGCGGCCCGCTGGGCGCCGACCTACGATGCGCCGGGGAGCGGCATCTACGCGCCCGCGATGCTGAAGGCCTTGAGCGAGGCGGCGCCCGACAATCTGATCGTCACCTGCGACGTCGGCCAGCACCAGATGTGGGTGGCGCAGCATTGCCGCTTCACCCGCCCGAACGCGCACCTGACCAGCGCCGGGCTCGGCACGATGGGCTATGGGATCCCGGCCGGGATCGGCGCGCTGCTCGCCGACCCCGAGGCCACGGTGCTGACCGTCACCGGCGACGGCTCGATCATGATGAACATCCACGAGCTGGCGACGATCCGGCGCTACCGCCTGCCGCTCAAGATCCTGCTGCTCGACAACAGCCAGCTCGGCATGGTCCGGCAATGGCAGGAACTGTTCTTCGAGGAGAATTTCTCGGAGGTCGACCTGTCCGACAATCCCGATTTCGCCGAGATCGCGCGCGCCTTCGGCATCGAGGCCTTCACGATCGACCGGCGCGACGAGGTGCCGGGCGCGATCCGCCGCCTGCTCGAAACGCCGGGCGCGATCTTCTGCCATGCGCGGATCGACCCGCGCGAGAATGTCTGGCCGCTGGTGCCACCCAACAAATCCAACACCGAGATGATGGAGAAATCCCGATGAGGAACGCCCCCGATCACGCGCGGATGTTCATCGAATTCGCGGCCGCGGAAGGCGCGATGGTGCGGATGCTCGGCCTGGTCGAGCGGCGCGGGTTCATCGTCCACCGCGCCGCCATGGCGGAGCAGCCCTGCGGCCGTCGCGCGACGCTCGCGCTTACGGTCGAGCCGCGCGACGAGAGCCGCTCGATCGATCGCCTCGCACTTCAGCTCGGCCGCCTCCACGGCGTCGGCCGCGTCGACCACGAAACCGCATTGATCCGGGAGCAAGCCGCATGAACCGCGTACGCATTTTCGACACGACCCTGCGCGACGGCGAGCAGGCGCCGGGCTTTTCGATGACCGAAGAGGGCAAGCGCAAGATGGCGCGCACGCTCGCCGCGCTCAACGTCGACGTGATCGAGGCCGGCTTCGCCGCCGCCTCGCCGGGCGACGCGCGCGCGATCCATGCCATCGCCGGCGAGATCGAGGGGCCGATCATCTGCTCGCTCGCCCGATCGACGCGCGGCGACATCGAGGCGGCGGCCCAGGCGCTGGCACCCGCGACGCGCAAGCGCATCCATATCTTCCTTGGCACGAGCCCGCTGCACCGCGAGTTCAAGCTGAAGTTGGACAAGGGGCAGGTGATCGACGCGATCCGCGACTCCGTCGCCTTCGCGCGCGGCTTCACCGACGATGTGGAATTCTCGGCCGAGGACGCCATCCGCACCGAGCGCGACTTCCTGGTCGAGGCGCTGTCGGTCGCCGCGGCGGCGGGGGCGACGACGCTCAACGTCCCCGACACGGTGGGCTACACCACGCCGGACGAGATTTACGACCTGTTCCGCCATCTGGGGGACCAGGTCGAGCGCGGGCCGGAGGTGATCTTCTCCGCCCATTGCCATGACGATCTCGGCATGGCGGTCGCCAACAGCCTGGCGGCGGTACGCGGCGGGGCGCGGCAGGTAGAATGCGCCATCAACGGCATTGGTGAACGGGCGGGCAATTGCGCGCTCGAGGATGTCGTGATGGCGCTCAAGACCCGCTCCGATGCTTTCGGCGTCACCACCGACGTCGACACCACCAAGATCATGGCCGCCAGCCGGATGCTCGCCCAGGTCACCAACGTGTCGCCGCCGAGGAACAAGGCGATCGTCGGGGCCAATGCCTTCGCGCACGAGGCCGGCATCCACCAGCATGGCGTGCTGCAGAACCGGGAAACCTACGAGATCATGAAACCAGAGGATATCGGGCTTGCGACGGACGGGATCGTCCTTGGCAAGCATAGCGGGCGCCACGCGCTCGCCAAACGGGCGAACGCGCTCGGCTTCGCGCTCGAAGGGGCGGCGCTCGACCGCGCCTTCGCCGCATTCAAGGAGGTGGCCGACGAGGTCGGGCTGGTCGACGATGCCCGGCTCGCCGCCTTGCTTGCCGCCCAGGACGGGCGCGGCGACGACAAATTGTGGACGCTGTCGCGGGTCGAGATCCGCGCGCCGGCGACGCCGCAGGCGCATCCGGTGGCGCGCGTCGAGCTGGAGCATGGCAATCGCGGCCGGCTGACCGACCTTGCCTCCGCGCCTGGCGCGCTCGACGCCGCCTTCCTCGCGGTCAGCCAGATCATGGGCGTGCCGGCCCGGGTCGACGGGCTCGACATGCAATATGTCGCCGCCGATCCCGAAGACCGGGCGAGCGACGGGCAGGGGGCGAGCGTGCTGGTCGAGATCCGCATCGACGCCGAAGGAGAGGTCTTCTCCGGTCGCGCGCGCGATCGCGACATCCTGCCCTGTTGCGTCGCCGCCTATGTCGACGCCGCCAGCAATGCCGCCGCGGTCCGCCGCGCGCGGGCCCATTCGACCCCCGCGCAGCGCGCGGCCTGAAGGAGACCCCAATGACCCGCATCGTCCTGCTGCCCGGCGACGGCATCGGCCCGGAAGTGACCGAGCAGGCGCGGCTGTGCCTCGCCTATCTGTCCGAACGGCGCGAGCTGAACCTCAGCTTCGAGACCCACGATTTCGGCGGTGCCGCGATCGACCGGCACGGCGAGCCGCTGCCCGAAGCGACGCTCGCCGCGTGCCGCGCGGCCGACGGCATCCTGCTCGGCGCGGTGGGTGGTCCCGACTGGGACGACGCCCCGGCGCGGCCGGAAGCGGGCCTGCTCGGCCTTCGCGCCGCGCTGGGCCTGTTCGCGAACCTGCGCCCGGCGCGGGTCATCGCCGGGCTGGAGCATCTGTCCCCGATCCGTGGCGATCTGGTCCGCGGCGCCGACATATTGATCGTTCGCGAGCTCACCGGAGGCGCCTATTTCGGCACGAAGACGATCGACGCCGAGCGCGCGTCGGACGAGTTCGCCTACACCCGCGAGGAGATCGAGCGCGTCGCCCATGTCGCCTTCGCCGCCGCCCGCCGCCGCGCCAACAGGCTCACCCTGGTCGACAAGGCGAACGTGCTCGCCACGTCGCGGCTGTGGCGGCAGGTCGTCGGCGAGATCGCGCTCGGCTATCCCGAGGTCGCGGTCGAATATGTCTATGTCGATGCCGCCGCGATGGCGCTGATCACCAACCCGCGCCGGTTCGACGTGATCCTGACCGAAAACATGTTCGGCGACATCCTGTCCGACGAGCTGGCGGTGATTCCCGGCTCCATCGGCCTGCTCGCCTCCGCGAGCACGGGGACGGAGCGCGCCGCCCTGTTCGAGCCGATCCACGGTTCGGCGCCCGAGATCGCTGGGATGGACGTCGCCAATCCGGCCGGCGCGATCGCCAGCGCGGCGATGCTGCTCGACCATGTCGGCCAGTCCGAAATGGCATTCCTGCTGCGCGGCGCGCTCGACGATGTGCTGAGCTCCGGAACGCTGACGGCGGACCTGGGCGGCGGCGCGAGCTGCTCCGAATTCGGCGAGGCAGTGCGGACCCGGATCGATGCGCGGCTTTGCAGGGTCGATGCGGTCCGCAGCCTGGTCGGCGTGAACAGGGGCATGACCGCGTGATGCCACGAACGCTGTACGAGAAGATCTGGGAGTCGCATGTCGTCGATCGCCGGCCCGACGGGACCTGCCTTCTCTATATCGATCGGCACCTCGTCCACGAGGTGACCAGCCCGCAGGCGTTCGAAGGGCTGCGCGCGGCGGGGCGCAAGGTGCGGCGGCCGGACCTGACGCTCGCCGTGCCCGATCACAACCTGCCGACGACGGCGCGCGTGGGGCCGGACGGACGGCGGCTGCCGATCACCGATCCGGCGAGCGCCGGCCAGCTCGCCGCGCTGGAGCGCAACGTCGCCGAATTCGGCGTGCCCTATCTCGGCGCGACCGATGCGCGGCAGGGCATCGTCCACGTCGTCGGGCCGGAGCTCGGCTTCACGCTGCCGGGCGCGACCCTCGTCTGCGGGGACAGCCACACGGCGGCCCACGGCGCACTGGGCGCGCTCGCCTTCGGCATCGGCACGAGCGAGGTCGAGCATGTGCTTGCGACCCAGACCCTGCTGCTGCGGCCCTCGAAGACGATGGAGGTGAGGGTCGATGGCGCGCTCGGCTTCGGCGTCAGCCCGAAGGACCTCATCCTCGCCATCGTCGGCCGGATCGGCGCCGCCGGCGGGACCGGCCATGTCATCGAGTATCGCGGCGAGGCGTTCGAGCGGATGAGCATCGAGGGGCGACTGACCGTCGCCAACATGTCGATCGAGGCGGGCGCCCGCTCCGGCCTGATCGCGCCGGACGAGACGACTTTCGCCTACCTGAAAGGCCGGCCGATGGCGCCGGCGGGGGCGGACTGGGAGCGGCTCGCCCGGAAATGGCGGGAGCTGGTCACCGATCCGGGCGCGCGCTTCGATCGAAGCGTCGTCATCGACGCCGGCGAGATCGCCCCCAACGTCACCTGGGGGACGAGCCCGGAGGATGTCGTGCCGATCACCGGCGCCGTGCCCGATCCCGACAGCTTCGCCGATCCCGCCAAGCGGGCGGCGGCGCGCAAGTCGCTCGACTATATGGGCCTCGCGCCCGGCACCGCGATGCGCGATGTCGCGGTGGAGAACATCTTCATCGGATCGTGCACCAACAGCCGGATCGAGGATCTGCGCGCGGCCGCCGCCGTCGTCGGCCGCCGCCGCGTCGCCTCGGGCGTGCGCCAGGCGCTGGTCGTCCCCGGCTCGGGCCTCGTCAAGCGCCAGGCCGAGGCGGAGGGGCTGGACCGCATCTTCATCGAGGCCGGCTTCGAATGGCGTGAGCCGGGCTGCTCCATGTGCCTCGCGATGAACCCGGACAAGGTGCCGCCGGGGGAGCGATGCGCCTCCACCTCCAACCGCAATTTCGTCGGTCGCCAGGGGCCCGGCGCGCGCACCCACCTCATGTCGCCGGCGATGGCGGCGGCGGCGGCGGTGACCGGCCGGCTCGTCGACGTTCGCGACCTGGTGCCGGCATGAGCGGCGTCACGCGGATCGAGGGGCGCGCCTATCCCTTCGGGCGAAGCAATGTCGACACCGACGTCATCATCCCCGCGCATCATCTGAAGACGGTGACTCGGACGGGCCTTGGCAGGCATGCGTTCGAGACGGTTCGCGCGGAGCCGGGAAACGTGTTCGACGATCCGGCCCATGCCGGCGCGCCGATCCTGATCGCGGGCGACAATTTCGGCTGCGGATCGAGCCGCGAACATGCCGCCTGGGCGCTGGCCGACATGGGCGTGAGGGCCGTCATCGCGCCGAGCTTTTCGGACATCTTTTCCGGCAACGCCTTCAAGAACGGCATCGTCGCGGTCGTGCTTCCGCAGGCGGCGATCGACCGGCTGATGGAGATCGCGCGCGACCATCCGCTGTCCGTCGATCTCGAGACGATGAGCGTGACGAGCCCGCTTCAGGACCGGTTCGTCTTCGCGATGGACCCATTCCGGCGCGACTGCCTGATGAAGGGCCTCGACGAAATCGGGCTCACGCTGGAAAGCGAGGCGGCGATCGCGGATTATGAGGCGCGCGCGCCCTTCGCGTTCAGCCCAGCGGCGCCCGAGGAGACGACAGCTTTTCCCGCCGACGCCTGAGGCGGCAAGTTTTGCCTAAGATTGTGCGGTGCAACCTATAAGAAGATGTTTTCTTCCCGGCCCGGTTGTGCGCCGAAAAGCATAATTTTATCTGCGACCTAAGAGGACAACCTCGGCCAAGGGGCGAAGACTCGCAGGACGCCATGAAACGGGAAAAATCTTCCAATTTTGCTGCACTTGCGGCGAGGGCGTAGCATGGCCGTGAAAGCGCCCTCGCTGCCCGCGATCCTCACCGCGAACGCGCTGATCGACGGCGTCGTCCTCTATGCAACGCGCGAGGGATGGACCGAGCGGCTCGGCGAGGCGGAGGTCGCGCGCGATGCCGACGGTCTCGCCCGGCTCGAAGCGGCGCTGCGCGCGGCCGAGGCGGCCGATGGCGTGATCGATCCAGTCCTCGTTCCGGTCGCGCTCGATGCGGCGGGCCGGATCGTTCCCGATCATTATCGCGACCGGATCCGGGCGCTGGGGCCGACCGTGCGCGGCGATCTCGGCCCGCAGGCGGTGGGGGAGCACCGACATGTATCGCTATGACGAATTCGACGCGCGGATCGTGCGCGAGCGGGTCGCCCAGTTCCGGGACCAGGTGGCGCGGCGGCTCGACGGCTCGCTGAGCGAGGAGGAGTTCGTCCAGATCCGTCAGATGAACGGGCTCTACCTTCAGCTCCACGCCTACATGCTGCGCGTCGCCATTCCCTATGGCACGCTCAATTCGCGCCAGACGCGCCAGCTCGCGATGATCGCGGAGCGCTACGACCGCGGCTACGGCCACCTCACGACGCGCCAGAACATCCAGTTCAACTGGCCGCGCCTCGTCGACGTGCCGGACATTCTCGACGACCTCGCCGATGTCGAGATGCACTGCATCCAGACCTCGGGAAACTGCATCCGCAACGTGACCGCCGATCATCTGGCCGGCGCCGCCGCCGACGAGATCGAGGATCCGCGCCCGACGGCCGAGCTGATCCGGCAATGGTCGACCCTCCATCCCGAGTTCAGCTACCTGCCGCGCAAGTTCAAGATCGCCGTCACCGGCGCCACCCATGATCGCGCGGCGCTGGCGATCCACGACATCGGCATCCAGATCCTCTACGACGAGGATCGCGGCGGCTTCGGCTACCGGATCAGCGTCGGCGGCGGGATGGGGCGCACGCCGATGATCGGCAAGGTGATCCGCGATTTCCTCCCGAAGGAGCAATTGCTCTCTTATCTGGAGGCGGTCCTGCGCGCCTATAATCTGGAGGGGCGGCGCGACAACAAGCACAAGGCGCGGATCAAGATCCTCGTCCACGAGCTCGGCCTCCCCGCGTTCAAGGCGCGGGTGGAGGCGATCTTCGCCGGCCTGGACCGCGACCGGATCGAGGTCGACCAGGCCGAGCGGGATCGCATCGCGGCCTATTTCGCACCGCCGCCCTTCGCCGACCTGCCCGAGCGTTCGGAGGTGCTGGAGGCGGCGCGGCGCCGCGATCCGGCGCTGGACCTGTTCGCGCGAACGAACCTGACCGCGCACAAGCGGGCCGGCTACACCGCGCTCACCATTTCGGCCAAGCCGGTCGGCGGCGTCCCGGGCGACGTCACCGCCGATCAGCTGCGCGTGCTCGCCGATCTTGCCGAAACCTATTCGTTCGACGAGCTTCGCATCAGCCATATGCAGAATGCGGTGCTTCCGCATGTCCGGCTGGACGACGTGCCGGCGGTGTGGGCGCGGCTCGTGGAGGCAGGGCTCGCCACCGCCAATGCCGGTCTGATCGGCGACATCATCGCCTGCCCCGGCATGGATTATTGCAAGCTCGCCACCGCCCGCTCGATCCCGATCGCGCAGGCGATTTCGCGGCGCTTCGCCGATCCGGCGCGGGCGCGCGAGATCGGGCCGATCGGCATCAAGATTTCCGGATGCATCAACGCCTGCGGCCATCACCATGTCGGCCAGATCGGCATTCTCGGCCTCGAGCGGCAGGGCGTCGAGAATTACCAGATCACGCTTGGCGGCGACGCCAGCGAACATGCGGCGCTCGGCGAGCGGCTGGGGCCGGGAGTCGACGCGGAGGCGGTGCCGGAGGTGATCGAGCGGATCGTCGCGGTCTATCTGGAAACGCGCGAGGAGGGCGAGACGTTCGCCGATACGGTGCGCCGGATCGGGCTCGATCCGTTCCGGCCGGCGCTCGCCGCGCCGGCCCCGCAGGAGGGCGTCCGTGAGGCTGCTTGATCGCACCGGCTGGATCGCCGACCCGTTCGTCCGCGACGGGGACCGCCCGACGCTCGTTCCGTTCGCACAGGCCGAAAGCGCGATCGCGCAGGGCGACCCGATCGGCATCGAGATCGCCAACACGACCGATGCGGGCGCGCTCGATCCCTGGCTCGGCCGGGTCGATCTGATCGCGATCCTGTTTCCGCAGCATCGCGACGGCCGCGGGTTCAGCCTGGCCCGCCAGCTGCGCGAGCGCGGCTTCGCCGGGCGGCTGCGCGCGACCGGCGCGCTGATCCCGGACCAGTTCGGCTTCGCGCTGGCCTGCGGCTTCGACGAGGTCGAGATCGACGAGACGCGCGCCGGGCGTCAGCCGGTCGAGCAGTGGCTGGCGGCGCTGGCCGCGATCGATCTTGCCTATCAGGACTCGGCTGCGCGCCCGTCCATCTTCGAATTGCGCCGGCGGGCGGCATGAGCCGCCTCGATCCCGCCCGGATCGCCGGCGCGACGCCGGCGGAGCGGCTCGCCTCGCTGCGGGCGGCGACGGAGGGGCGGATCGTCTTCACCACCAGCTTCGGGCTGGAAGACCAGGTGTTGACGCACCTGATCGCGACGGCAGGGCACGACATCGAGATCGCGACGCTCGATACCGGACGCCTCTTTCCCGAAACCTACGAAACCTGGGCGCGGACGGAGGCGCGCTACGGCCTTCGCGTGCGGGCTTTCTATCCGGATCGTGCGGCGCTCGAAGCCTGGGTCGGCGCGCACGGCATCGACGGCTTCTATGAATCGCGCGCGGTGCGCGAGAGCTGCTGCGCGGTCCGCAAGGTCGAGCCGCTCGGCCGCGCGCTCGCGGGTGCCGCGGTCTGGGTGACCGGCCTTCGCGCCGGCCAGTCCGCGGCGCGCGAAGCCGTCCGGCTCGCCGCATGGGATGAGGCGCGCGGTCTCCTCAAGGTCGCACCGTTGTTTGACTGGACCGGCGCGGAAGTCGCCGGCTTTGCCGCGCGCGAAGCCGTGCCGGTGAGCGCGCTTCACGCGAAAGGTTATCCGTCGATCGGCTGCGCGCCCTGCACCCGCGCGGTCGCGCCGGGCGAGGATGAGCGCGCCGGCCGCTGGTGGTGGGAGCAGGGCGCGAAGGAATGCGGCCTTCATGTCGGTGACGATGGCCGGCTGGTGCGGAGGCAGGCGGCATGACGCGGGCGCGCGCCCCCGAGGAGCAGCGGCCGGCGCGGATCGCGCCCTTGCCGAGCCTCCCCGTCTTCCTTCGGCTCGCGGGCCGCAGGGCGGTGGTCGCCGGCGGCACGCAGGGCGCCGTGTGGAAGGCCGAGCTGCTGGCCGCGGCGGGGGCCGAGGTGCTGGTGCTCGCCGGGCACGAAGCCGGCGCGAGGCTGTTCGACGGGATCGGCGCCACCGTGCTTGCGCGCGGCTGGCGCGAGCCCGATCTCACGGGCGCGGCCGTCGCCATCGCCGACCTGCCCGACGAGGAGGCGAGGCGCTTCGCCGCGGCGGCGCGGGCCGCGGGCGCGCCGGTCAACCTGATCGACCAGGCCGGGCTCAGCGATTTCACCGTCGGCACGATCGTCAACCGCGCACCGATCGTCATCGGCATTTCGACCGACGGCGCCGCGCCGATGCTCGGCCAGGCGATCCGGTCGGGGATTGAAAGCCTGTTGCCCCGCGGCCTGTCGCGCTGGGCCGAGGCCGCGCGCCGCTGGCGTCCGGAGCTGAAGGCGGTGCTGCCCGAGTTCGCGGACCGGCGCGCCTTCTGGGCCCGCTTCGTCCGCCGCGCCTGGGCCGATGCGGATCGCGCGCCGACCGAGGCGGATCGCCGCGCCCTGCTGGCCGGCGTCGAGGCCGGGGCGCGGGGCAGGGTCGTCCTTGTGGGCGCCGGCCCGGGCGATCCCGATCTCCTGACGCTGAAGGCGGCCCGCGCGCTTCGCGAGGCGACGGTCATTCTTTACGACGACCTGGTCGGACCCGGCATCCTCGATCTCGCGCGGCGCGAGGCGCGGAGGATCGCGGTCGGCAAGCGCGGCCACCGGCTTTCCTGCCCGCAATCGGAGATCAGCGCGCGGCTCGTGGCGTTCGCCCGCGCCGGCGAGCATGTCGTGCGGCTGAAGGGCGGCGATCCGATGATCTTCGGCCGCGCCGCCGAGGAGATCGACGCCTGCCGCGCCGCCGGGATCGCGGTCGAGATCGTGCCCGGCATCTCCGCGGCGCAGGGCGCGGCGGCGGCGCTCGGCGTGTCGCTGACGGAGCGGGAAACGGCCCGGCGTGTCCAGTTCGTCACCGGCCATGGCGCCGACGGACGGCTGCCCGGGGACGTGGACTGGCGTGCAATCGCCGATCCCGGCGCGACCACCGTCGTCTACATGCCGCGAAGGACCCTGGCGGCGTTCGTCGAGCGCGCGATCGCCGCCGGGCTCGACCCGGCGACCCCCGCCGCCGCCGTCGCGGCCGCGACCCGGCCGGACCAGGCGGAGGTCTGCGGCCCCATCGCCGGCCTGCCGGGCCTGCTCCGGACGCTCGATCCGGCGCTTCCGGTGACGGTGATGATCGGCCACGTCCTCCGCGATGTCGCGGCGGCCGAGGCGCGGAAGGCGGCGTGATGGCGACCGCGGCGGCGCGTGCGCCGATGAGCCACCTCGAGGCGCTCGAGGCCGAGAGCATCCACATCTTCCGCGAGGTCGTCGCCGAGGCGGAGCGGCCCGTGCTGCTCTATTCGATCGGCAAGGATTCGGCGGTCCTGCTGCACCTTGCGCGCAAGGCCTTCCATCCCGCCCCGCCGCCATTCCCGCTGCTCCATGTCGATACGACCTGGAAGTTCCGCGACATGTACGCGCTGCGCGACCGGATGGCGCGCGAGAGCGGGATGGAGCTCATCGTCCACACCAATCCGGAGGCGCTGGCGCTCGGCATCAACCCGTTCGATCACGGCGCCTTGCACACCGACATGTGGAAGACCCAGGGGCTGAAACAGGCGCTCGACCTGCACGGCTTCGACGCGGCCTTCGGCGGCGCGCGGCGCGACGAGGAGAAGAGCCGGGCGAAGGAGCGCGTGCTGAGCTTCCGCTCGGCGAGCCATCGCTGGGATCCGAAGAACCAGCGGCCGGAATTGTGGGATCTCTACAATGTCCGCAAGGGCAGGGGAGAGAGCATCCGCGTCTTCCCGCTGTCCAACTGGACCGAGCTCGACGTGTGGCAATATATCGCGGCCGAGGACATCGCGATCGTCCCGCTCTATCTCGCCGCGCCGCGCCCGACGGTGAGCCGAGACGGTCTCATCCTGATGGTCGACGACGATCGCTTCCGCCTGCATCCGGGCGAGGCGCCGATCGAGCGCTGGGTGCGATTCCGGACGCTCGGCTGCTACCCGCTCACCGGCGCGGTCGAGAGCCGGGCCGACACGCTCGACGAGGTGATCCGCGAGACGATGGCGGCCACCAGCTCCGAACGGCAGGGCCGCGCGATCGACCGCGAGGCCGGCGCGGCCAGCATGGAGAAAAAGAAGCAGGAGGGCTATTTCTGATGGCCACCGCGCTGCGCGTCGCCGCCCCGGCGGCGGACATCCTTCCCGACGGCGCCGACAAGACCCTGCTTCGCTTCATCACTTGCGGCAGCGTCGATGACGGCAAGTCCACCCTGATCGGGCGGCTCCTCTATGACAGCAAGCTGCTGCTCGACGATCAGCTCGCCTCGCTCGAGCGCGACAGCGCGCGACCGGGGGCGGCCGGCGCGGAGCTCGATTTCGCGTCCCTGGTCGACGGGCTCGCGGCCGAGCGCGAGCAGGGCATCACGATCGACGTCGCCTATCGCTTCTTCGCGACCGACACGCGCAAGTTCATCGTCGCCGACACTCCCGGGCACGAGCAATATACGCGAAACATGGCGACCGGCGCATCGACCGCCGATCTCGCGATCATCCTGATCGACGCGCGCAAGGGCGTGCTTCCCCAGACGCGCCGCCACAGCCGCATCGCGCACCTGCTCGGCATCCGCCACCTCGTGCTGGCGGTGAACAAGATGGACCTCGTCGACTATGACGAGGCGGCTTTCGACGCGATCGTCGCGGACTATCGCGACTTCGCCAGCGCGGCGGGGATCGGCGATTTCACGGCCATTCCGCTTTCGGGCCTCGCCGGCGACAATGTGATCCGGTCCAGCATGAACATGCCCTGGTATGCCGGCCCGCCGCTGCTTCGCCACCTGGAGCGGGTCGAGCTCGACGCGGGGAGCGGTGAGGCGGCGGGCTTTCATTTCCCGGTCCAGTGGGTGAACCGGCCCAATCAGGATTTCCGGGGCTATGCCGGCACCGTGGCCGAGGGCGCGGTGCGCGCCGGCGATCCGGTTCGTATCCTTCCCTCCGGCCGGCGCACGCGGGTGGCGCGGATCGTCACGTTCGGTGGCGAGCGCGCCGAAGCGCGCGCGGGGCAGGCGGTGACCCTGGTCCTTGCCGACGAGGTCGATTGCTCGCGCGGCGACATGATCGTCGGCGACGGGGCCGAGGTGGAGACCGTCGACCGGATCGCGGCGACGTTGATCTGGATGGCCAGCGAGCCGCTGGTCCCGGGGCGATCCTATTGGCTCAAGATCGGTCCGCTGACCGTCGCCGCAAGCGTCGCGCGGATCGTCGAGACGGTCGAGATCGAAGGGGCGGCGCGCGGCGACGGGCGCGGCCTTTCGCTCAACGAGATCGCGCGCTGCGAGCTGCTGCTCGATCGCCCGGTCCCGGCCCTGCCTTATGCGCGCTCCCGGCGGCTCGGCGGCTTCATCCTGATCGACCGCGCGACCCACGCGACGCTCGCCGCGGGGATGATCGATGCGCTCGATGCCGGCGCGATGGAGGAAAGCCATCAGGGCAGCGGCCGGATCATCCGGCTGACCGGCGCCAATGCCGCCGAGCGCGACGAGTTCGCCCGCAAGGCGCGGCGCCGGCTGCTGGCGCGGGGTCGGCCCAGCTTCGTGCTTGATCGCGCGGCGCTGGCCGATCTGTCGGAGGAGCCACTCCGCGAGGACGATGCGGCCTTCGCCCGCCGCGCCGCCGAATCGGCTCGCCTCCTCAGCCGCGCCGGGGTGACCGTGCTGCTGTCGCTCGATCTGCCGGCGGAGAGCGCGCCGGGGCCCGAAATAAACCTCTCCGATCCCGGCGCGGATTGGGACTGGATCATCTGAAAATGATGCATGCCGCAAGGAAATTCCGGGCCTCGCGACCGGCCGCGCGGAGGCTTCGTTTCGGCTCACGCATATTGTCAACTCGATTGGTAGAGTATCTCTTCGGCGGGCCACAGGGCGATGCGCCCGTTTCGCCAAGGAGACGTTCGACATGACCGACCCACGCCCGCTCCGGCTGCCGCGGATTGCACGATCGGAAGAGGTGCTCGCGGCGATCCGGGAGCAACTCGCCAGGATTCACTTCGGTTCGATCGCGCTCACCATCCATGATGGCCAGGTCGTCCAGCTCGACGTGACCGAAAAGCGCCGGCTGTTTGCGAGGTAGCCGCGCGCCGGGGCGCCTACCGGTCCCCCGGAGGCGCCCCCCCACAGGAAGGAGTCCCCGTGCCGCACGATCTGCCATTCCTGCTGCTGAGCCTGATGCCGTTCGTCGCGGTGGGCTTCGCCGCACAGCTTGTCGATGGCGCGCTCGGCATGGCCTTCGGGGTCATCTCGACGACCCTGCTTCTCAGCCTCGGCCTGCCGCCGGCCGCGGCCTCGGCCGGAGTCCATACGGTCGAAACCTTCACCACCGGCGTCTCGGCGATCAGCCACAGTTTCCACCGCAATGTCGATTGGCGCCTGTTCCTGCGGATCGCCATCCCCGGCACCGTCGGCGGGGTGATGGGCGCCTATGTGCTGACCAAGGTGGATGCGGCCGCCGCGCGTCCCTTCGTGCTCGCCTATCTCGCCGCGATCGGGCTGTTCCTGGTCTGGCGCGGCCTCGCCCGCCCGGTCGAGCCGAAGCCGGCGAAAGTGGTCGAGCCGCTGGGGCTGGTCGGCGGCTTTCTCGATGCCGCGGGCGGCGGCGGCTGGGGGCCCGTGGTCACCGGCAACCTCCTCGTCCAGGGTCTTGATCCGCGCCGCACGATCGGCACGGTCAACACCGCCGAATTCTTCGTCACCGCCGCCGTTTCCGCGACCTTCATCGCATCGATGGGCCTGGCGGCCTTCACCGTCGCGACCGTCGGCCTGCTGATCGGCGGCGTCATCGCCGCGCCGGTCGGCGCCTTCATCGCCAGGACTGCGAAGCCGCGACTGCTGCTCGCGCTGGTCGGTACCGTGCTTTCAACCACCAGCCTGTTCGGGATCTACCGCTTCATGGCGACCTGAACATTCATCACCAGCGATGCCGACCGGACCGCCGGAGGCGTCGCGATCAAGAGGGGAAACTTCGATGATCGCGTACCTCCTGTTGCTCGCCGGCGCCGCGCCGGCGATTTCCACGCCTGATACGCCAGAGGGCAGCGGGCCTCCGACCGCCGCGGCGGACCAGGATATCGTCGTCACGGCCCGACGACGGAACGAGAATCTCCAGGACGTTCCCGTCGCCGTGTCGGTCGTCGGCGACGCCCAGTTGCAGGGCACCGGCACGTTCAACGTCGCCCGGCTCGGGCAGCTTGAGCCGGGCCTTCAATTCTATTCGTCCAACCCGCGCAATTCCGCCGCCAACATCCGCGGGCTCGGCGCCCCGTTCGGCCTCACCAATGACGGTATCGAGCAGGGCGTCGGCGTCTATGTCGACCAGGTCTATTACAGCCGCATCGCATCGACGACCTTCGACTTTCTCGATGTCGAGCGGGTCGAGGTGCTGCGCGGGCCGCAGGGGACGCTCTATGGCAAGAACACCACCGCCGGCGCGATCAACCTGATCTCGCGCCCGCCGAGCTTCGACCTCGACGCGCGGGCGGAGCTTTCCCTCGGCAATCTCGATTATGTGCAGGCGCGCGGATCGATTTCCGGGCCGCTGGTCGCCGATCGGCTCGCGATCCGCGTCGCCGGATCGCTGACCCGCCGGCAGGGCACGATCTACAACGTCGCCACCGGGCGGCACGTCAACGAACTCGAAAATTCCGGGGTGCGCGGGCAGCTGCTCTGGCGCGCCGCCCCCAATCTCAACCTCACTTTGTCTGGCGACTTCAGCTACCAGAATCCGGAATGCTGCGCGCAGATCTATGTCCGCACGGGCCCGACCCAGCGGCCTCTCAATCGCCAGTTCGACGCGCTCGCCGCCGCCTTCGGCTATGCGCCGCCGAGCCTCGACCCGTTCGATCGCCTGACCGATCTCGACAGCGAACTGAGCGCCCGCCAGAAGCTGGGCGGCGTCTCGCTGCGGGCGGAATGGGCGATCGGCCCCGGAACGCTGACGTCGATCACGGCCTGGCGGTTCTGGGACTGGCGGCCCTCCAACGACCGGGATTTCACCGGCCTTCCGATCACCACCATCTCGCAGAACCCGTCGCAGCAGGAGCAATGGACGCAGGAAATCCGCTATGCGGGGACGGTCGGCCGTCTCGATTTCGTGGTCGGCGCCTTCGGTTTCGATCAGTCGCTCGATACGCAGGGATCGCAGGTGCAGGGACCGGCGGCGAGCCGTTGGCTGCTCAATCCCGGCAACGTCGCGCCCGGCAGCAGCGGCTGCGCCACGCCGACGACGAACGCCTGCAACCCGGCGGTGCTCGACGGTCTCACGTCGACCAACACGATCGGGCTGGACAATGTGAGCCTCGCCTTGTTCGGACAGGTCGGCTGGCGCGTCACCGATCGGCTGCGGATCCAGCCGGGCGTCCGGCTCAATTACGACCGCAAGCGCGGATCCTATGTCGCGGTGGTGACGAACGGCGCCGGCAGCACGGTGCTGACCGGCGACCAGCGCGGCGTGCTCGCGCCGCAAAGCTATGAGCCGCGGTTCAGCGACTGGAACGTGTCGGGCGATCTCACGGTCTCCTACGATCTCGCGCCGCGGATCATGGCCTATGCGACCTATGCGCGCAGCTTCAAATCGGGGGGCATCAACCTGTCCGGCCTGCCGCTCGACGCGAACAGCAATCCGATCCTGGAGGCGGCGGCGGTCGCGCCCGAGCGGCTCAATCATTACGAGCTCGGCCTGAAGACGCAGTGGTTCGATCGGCGCCTGACGCTCAACCTCGCCGCCTATCGCACCGAGGTCCACGATTATCAGGCGACGGTGACGAACGGGCAGCTTGGCGTGCTGCGCGGCTATCTTGCCAATGCCGATCTGGTGCGGGTCCAGGGTGTCGAGCTGGAATTGTCGGGGCGGCCGAGCCGGCGGCTGAACCTTTACCTGCGCGGCGCCTTCACCGACGGTCGCTACGTGCGCTTCACCGACGCGCCGTGCCCGCCGGAGCTCAGCGGCGGCACCACGGCCGCGGCTGGCCAGACGCCGAGCCCGGCCGGCACGCCCGGCGGCATCAGCCCGGCCAATTGCGACATTTCCGGCCAGTGGCTTCCCGGCATCTCGCGCTGGTCGGCTTCCTATGGCGGGGAATATTCGATCCCGCTGCCGGGCGGCGGTGGCGGCCGGGAAATCTACCTTGGCATCGATGGCAGCGTCCGGACGAAATTCTCGTCAAACCCGTCGCGCTCGATCTCGACCGATGTCGACGGTTATGCGCTGACCAACCTGCGCCTCGGCTATCGCAATCGGGGCTGGGATATCATGGCCTGGGTCCGCAATGCGTTCGACACGCATTATTTCGAGCTGCTCGCGACGCAATCGGGCAGCACGGGGCTTGTCGTCGGCCAACCCGGCGACCCGCGCACCTATGGCCTGACCGTCAGATGGCAGCTCTGACGGCCGGGGGAGCGGCGATTCAGATGCCGAGGGCCGCGTGGAGCCGGGCCAGCCGGTCGGCGAGATAGCGATCGCTCGGCGGGCTCGAATAGGCGGAGGCGGCGGCGCGAAGCCGTGCGGCCGCCTCCGTCCGATCGCCCTTCGCCAGCGCCACCTCCGCAAGCGACACGTCGAGACCGGCGTCCCAGTGGGCGTCGCCGACAAGCTGGTTGACGCGCTCGCGATCGATGTTGCGCAGCAGCGGCGCCGCTGCCTCCGCCTTGCCCCCGGCGATCAGGCAGTCGGCGATCGCGGCCCTGAGGGCCTGCGCGATGGGCGATTCGGGGCCCGGCCCGGCACGCGACGCCTGATAGGCGGCGCGGAGATTCGCCTCGCCCTGGACAAGCGCGCCGGCGCGGCACTGGGTGGTGCCGAGGTCCGCCCGCATCGCCACCGCGGTGAATGAGCCCGGCCCGTCCTTCGCCGCCGCGGCGCGCCACACCCGCTCCGCATCCGCCGCCGCCGGCCCGTAGCGGCCAAGCGAGCCAAGCGCGAGCTGACGCACGCTCAGCGCCAACAGGGTCGTGCGATGATCCGGCCCGAGCCGCGCTTCGAGGCGCGGGACGAGCCAGTTGAGATCGGTGAGCGCCGCCTCATAATGGCCGCTCAGCGCGCGCGACTGGGCGAGATTGAGGCGCAGCAGCAGCGTGTCGGGATGCTCCGGCCCCTGAAGGCGGCCCATCGCCGCGACGAGCGGAGCGAGCTCTCGCTCCCCCCCTTCATGATCGCCGAGCCGCAGCAGCGCGAAGGCGTGGCGCTGGTGAAAGTTCAGGCGCTGGCGCGCCTCGAACGCCTCGGGGATCGAATCCGCGAGGGCGCTCGCCCGCGCGAAATGATCGCGGGCGGACGGGACCTGGTTGTCCACCAGTGCGATCATTCCTTCGGCCGATTCCAGCCACACGGCGGGCTCGCCGGCGCTTGCCTTTTCGCCAAGGCTGGCCCGGGTGGCGGCGACGAGACGACGCGCGCGATCGAGCGATCCGGGCTGGGTCGACAGCGCTTCCGCCGAGGCGAGCTGGAGCCGCATCACGTTGGCCTCGACATCGCCCGTCGCGCCGGCGCGGCCGAACCAGCGCCACGCCCGCGCATAATAATCGCGCGCCGCGGCATATTCGGAGCGCTGGTCGAAGGCGCGGGCGAGGGTCGCATAGAGCCGCGCCGCGATCAGCGGCTGGCCGGCGAAGCGACGGTCGATCCCGGCGCTTGCCCGGCGCACCGCATCCACCAGCTTTTCGTCCGCTCCGTCCGCCTTGGCTGGGTCCGGGCTGGCGAGGATGTCGTCGGCAAGGAAGGCATAGCTGGCCTCCGCCTGGGCCTGGGCCGCGCGCGCCTGATCGCGCTGGCGCGACGCGAGCACGGTCATGGTCGACGTGCCGGCGAGGGCGATGAAGGCCGCCGCGGCCGCGGCCCGCATCCAGGGCCGGCGGTGACGCCGCCGCTCCTCCGCCCTGGCCAGCGCCTCGGCGCGCGCCGCCTCCAGCGCCGCCGCTTCGGCCTCGGCGCGACGCGCGTCGATCCTGGCGAGGCGATCGGCGAGCTCGTCCGCCGAAGGGCGACGGAGCGGATCGGCGGCGGCGGCGAGAGCGATATCCTCGCGCAGCAGCGGATCGTCGACCAGATCTTCCCAGCCTGGCGCGAGAAAGCGTCCGAAATCGCCGACGACGAGCTGGAAGAGGATCAACCCGGCCGCATAGACGTCGCTCTGCACGGTGGGCACGCCGTCGCCGGCCAATTCCGGCGCGCGATAGGCGGGCGTGCCCGACCGGCTTGCCTCATCCTGGTCGAGCCCTCCGAAATCGGTGATCAGATTGGCGCCGAGCACGTCCGTGTCGAGCAGCCGTGCGCTGCCGAAATCGGCGAGACGGACGAACGGGCCTTCCGCGCGCGTCTCGATCAGGATGTTGGCCGGCTTCAGGTCCTTGTGGAGAACGCCGATGCTGTGCGCGGCGCCGAGCGCGCGGGCGATCGCGCCGGCGATCGCGAGCCGGGTCGTCAGCGGAACGGCCGCGATCCCGCCCTGCATGTGCGCCCAGCCGCCCAGATCGTCGCCGCCGTCGGCGCTTTCCAGGAAATAGGGCGAATGTTCGAAATTCCATTCGAGCAGCGGCACGAACGGGGCGCCCTTGCCGAGTGCGGCCATCAGCAGCCGCGCCAGCGTCGCCTCGCGCTTCAGCGCGCGCAGCCGGTCGGAAGCGTCGGCGAACTTGAAGACGCGCGTCTCGCCGGTCTTGTCGTGGCGTGCCCGCCAGACATCGTCCGCGCCGGTCTGGCCGAGCGGGCCGACGAGCCGCCATTGCGGCCGGCCGGGAACGGGATCGCCGGCCTGGAAGGCGAAGCGCGGCGCGAGGGGCGCGTCCAGCGTCTCGATCGCGACCGGCACGGCGAGCCGGTAGCCGATGCGGGGCACGGTCTCGACGATCGTGTCGCCTGCCTCGCCAAGTCCCTTGCGCAGCTTCGACACCGCATTCGCGAGGGAGTTTTCAACGACGGTGACGCCGGGCCACACCGCATCGAGCAGCTCGTCCTTGGAGACGACCTCGCCGGCATGGAGCAGCAGTTCATGGAGAACCTCGAGCGGCTTGCCCTCCAGCGGCACGGCGCGCCCGTCCACGCGCAGCGTCCAGCCCGCTTCGTCGAACTCGGCGTCGACGAAGCGCCACAAGCGGCGCCGACGCCGGGACGTACCACCAATGTCCATCCGGAACCCCCTGCCGATCACGTTAGAAATTCTTGAGAATTGCATCAAGACTTTGAGCGGCCGGGATTTCTATCTCGCTTCCGGATCGAACTCGTCGGTGCGGACCGCGCCTGCGAACGCCATGAAGGGAGCCGAGCAATGACCATCAAGCAGATCGCCTGTGCCACATTCATCGCCGCGGGCGCGCTCGCCGTCGCGGGGTGCGGGCCGTCCGCCTTCTCGCGCCAGATGATGGCGATATGCACCGAGTCGCGCTCCGGGAATGCCGGGTTCGGCGGGCGCGACTGCACCTGCGCGGTGAACGCGCTCGATTCCGCCCTGACGTCGGACGAGAAGGCGATCATGCTCGCGGCGGCGATCGCGGCCGATCCGCGCCAGTCGCCGGCTGCCCGGGAACAGGCCAACGAGTCGCTGCGCCAGAGCGGGTTCATGGGCGTTGAGGAGCAGGGATCGCCCGCCGCGGCCTATGCCGAGAAGATGCGCGATCTCGGCCAACAGATCCGCCGCAACTGCCCGCGATCCTGAGCAGCGGCTGACCGAGGCGCCGGAGCGAACGGCGCGTCGTTGACGCGGCCCGATTGATCTCGATCGATACGATTTCGTCGGAACCCGGACCCCCTCGCGACCGCTTGACGGGCGGGGGGCTCGGGAGACGACGATGGCTTTTGAGACCGATGCACCGCCGACCGCGGCCCGCGACGCCGACGTCCGGCGGACCGCCGCAGGGCGTGAAGATGAAGATGCCGTCATCGGCCGGACGGTGACGATCGATCGGCCGCGCGACGACATCTACGCCTTCTGGCGCGATTTTTCGAACCTTCCGCGGATCATGGACAATATCGAGCGGATCGACGTCGTCGACGACCGCCGCTCGCACTGGGTGGTCAAGGGCCCCGGCGGCAAGACCGTCGAATGGGACTCGGTGGTTACCGAGGACGAGCCCGGGCGGCTGATCGGCTGGCGATCGGTGGAAGGCGCGGACGTCTCCAGCTCCGGGCGGATCGAGTTCATGGACGCGGCGCCGGGGCGCGGGACGATGGTCCGCGCCGCCTTCGCTTATGATCCGCCGGGCGGGGTGATCGGCGAATGGATCGCCAAGATCCTCCAGCGCGAGCCGGAGGAGCAATCCCGCCGCGATCTTCGCCGGCTCAAGCAGTTCCTGGAGACCGGCGAGGTGACGAGCTCGGCGAGCCCGTCGGGCCGCGCCTCCGAATCCCCGACCGAACAAGCCCTGTAACAAGGAGACCATCATGCGCGCCATCACCTGGCAGGGCCGGCACAAGGTCCAGGTCGACAATGTCCCCGATCCCGAGATCGTCAATCCGCGCGATGCGATCATCCGCGTGACCTCGACCGCGATCTGCGGCTCCGATCTCCATCTCTACGACGGCTATATCCCGACGATGCGGGCCGGCGACATTCTCGGCCACGAATTCATGGGCGAGGTCGTCGAAACCGGGCCGCGAAGCACGCTTCGCAAGGGCGATCGCGTCGTCGTCCCGTTCACCGTGTCGTGCGGCGACTGCTTCTTCTGCAAGAAGCAGCAATATTCGGCCTGCGACAATGCCAACCCAGCGACCACGTCCGACATGTCGGAGACGCTCTACGGCTATCCGATGGGCGGCGCGTTCGGCTACGCGCACCTCACCGGCGGCTATGCCGGCGGCCAGGCGGAATATGTCCGCGTCCCTTATTCCGACGTCGGCCCGATCGTCATTCCGGAAGGGCTCGACGACGATCAGGTGCTGTTCCTGTCCGATATCCTTCCGACCGGATGGATGGCGGCGGAAAATGCCGAGATCGAGGAGGGCGACACGGTCGCGGTCTGGGGCTGCGGCCCGGTCGGCCTGTTCGCCATCCAGTCTGCGCTGCTGATGGGCGCCTATCAGGTGATCGCGATCGATCACTTCCCGCGGCGGCTGGAGCTCGCCGCGCGGCTCGGCGCCAAGACGCTCAACTACAAGGAAACCGACGTCCGCGAGGCGCTCTGGGAGATGACCGGCGGGATCGGCCCCGACGCCTGCATCGATTGCGTCGGCATGGAGGCGCACGGGCTCGGCATCGACAATATCGCCGACACGGTGAAGGCGGCGGTGCGGCTCGGCACGGATCGACCGGCGGCGCTTCGCCAGGCCGTGCTCGCCTGCCGCAAGGGCGGTCGGCTTTCCATCCCCGGCGTCTATGGCGGCATGGCCGACAAGTTCCCGATCGGCGCGCTGATGGAAAAGGGACTCTCGGTCAGATCCGGCCAGACCCATGTCCAGAAATATAGCGAGATGCTGCTCGGCCTCATCGCGGACGGGAAGATCGACACGACCTTCCTCATCTCCCACCGCGCGCCGCTGGAGGAGGGGCCCGCCCTCTACAAGCACTGGCACGACGACCAGAACGAATACACGAAGATCATCCTGAAGCCGGGAATGGAGAGCAACCATGCCACAGCGTAAGTTCGCGATCGTCACCGGCGCGTCGACCGGGATCGGCTACGAGCTCGGCCGGCTCGCGGCGAAGGAGGGCTACGACCTGCTGGTCGCCGCCGATACGCCGCTCGTCGACGCCGCGGCCGCGTTCCGGGATCTCGGCGCCGAGGTCCAGTCGATCGAGGCGGACCTGTCGACCTTCGATGGCGTCCAGCGGCTCGTCGACACCATCGGGGAGCGCGACGTTGACGTGCTGTGCGCCAATGCCGGCCACGGGCTCGGTCGCGACTTCCTCGGCCAGGACCCAGCCGATTGGCGCGGCGTCATCGACACGAACATCACCGGCACGCTGTACCTCGTGCAGCAGGTCGGTCGGCGGATGGTCGAGCGCGGGCGCGGCAACATCCTGTTCACCGGCTCGATCGCCGGCCTGATGCCCGGCGCGTTCCAGGCGGTCTATAACGGGACCAAGGCGTTCATCGACAGCTTCGCCGATGCGCTCCGCAACGAGCTCAAGGACACGGGCGTCGTCGTCACCACCCTTATGCCCGGCGCCACCGACACCGAATTCTTCAGGCGTGCCGACATGATGGACACCAAGGTCGGCACCTCGGCCAAGGCCGATCCGGCCGATGTCGCCCAGGATGGCTGGGAAGCGATGAAGGCCGGCGAGGGCCATGTCGTCAGCGGCTTCGCGAACAAGATGCGCGCCGCCGCGTCGCACGTCATGCCCGCCGACATGCTCGCCGAGCAGCATCGCGGCATGGCCGAGCCTGGCAGCGCGCGCAAATAGGGATCAGATCGCGCCCAGCCGCGCGAGCGCGAGCGGGCGATCGAGCTGCTCCATGCGGCACTGGTCCGGCCGCTTGTCCGGCCGCCAGCGCAGGAAGCGGGTGCCGTGGCGGAAGCGCGCGCCGGTGACCTGGTCGTAGAGCACCTCGACGACCAGCTCGGGCTTGAGCGGGATCCAGCTCGTGTCCTTGCCGGCGCTCCATCGGCTCGGCCCCCCGGGCGCCTTTCCGGTGAACCCCTCGCCGCCGATCAGCGGCGCGATCAGACGCTCGATCTCCGCGCTGCGCGCCGCCGTCAGGCTGGCGAGGAAGCCGACGAGATTGAGCCGGTCGTCATCGTCGTAGAGGCCGAGGAGGAGCGAGGCGATCCTGCCTCCTTCGCCCCGTCGCATCCCGCCGACCACGCAATCGGCGGAGCGGCGCACCTTCACCTTCACCATCGCCCGCTTGCCGGGCTGATAGCGCTCGTCGGTGCGCTTCGCGATCACGCCGTCGAGCGCGCCGCCGGCCTGTTCCAGCCAGGCGATCGCCTGCGCGCGTTGGTCGGTGCAGGGCGATAGCCTGATCCCGGGATCGCGAACGCCCGCGAAAAAGGCTTCGAGGCAGCGGCGTCGCTCGGCGAGCGGGCAGGCGGTCAGATCGCGATCCTTCCAGAACAGCAGATCGAACAGCATCAGCAGCGCCGGCGTTTCGCGCGCGAGCCGGCGAATGCGGCTTTCGGCCGGATGGAGCCGGGCCTGGAGGGCATCGAAGGCGAGCCGGCCGTCCATCGGAAGGAGCAGCTCGCCGTCGAGCACGAACCTGTTTTCGCGCAGCGCCCGCAGGTTCGCCGCGACCTCAGGGAAGTAGCGATCGAGCGGGCGGCCCGATTTCGAGACGATGGCGACCTCTCCGCCGTCGCGGCGGACGAGGGCGCGAAAGCCGTCCCATTTGGGCTCGAACTGCCAGCCGTCCCCGTCGGGAAGCTCCTGCGCGAGCTTCGCCTCCATCGGCGCGGCGGGCAGCTCCGGTCGGATCTCGGTCACGACATGCTGCGCAGCATTTCGGGCGGACAGCCCATGGCTCTCCGCCGCGGCGCCCGGTCAGACCGGCTCGACGTCGACCGCGGTGGGCTTTGCGGGGGGAAGGCCGCCCGCCTGCGCCTGCGTCATCAGCTCCTGCTTGCGCGCGAGCAACTGGTCGCGCAGCGCAACCAGGTCCACGTCGGTGTCGCGGCACTGGGCGAAGATGCCCTCCGACGGCCGTTCCTCCTCCTTCACGTGATGCTCGATCTCCTCGCACAGCACCTTGACCTTGGCTTCGTAGAATTCGTCTTCTTCGTCGCCGCCGGCGATGTCGTTGATCAGCACCTTGGCGCCGTCATGCTCGACATAGGCCTCGTCCAGATCGTCGTCCTCGATCTTGCCGCGGAACGCCGGATAGAAAATCTCTTCCTCGATCATCGTGTGGATCTTGAGCTCGTTGCAGATTTCGTCGGCGATCGCTCGCTTGCGGCGTCTGTCGGACGACTTCTCGAACGCTTCGAACAGATCCTCGACCTTGCGATGATCGGCCTTCAGCAAGGCGATGGCGTCCGTATATTCGGTCTCGGCCATTGGAATCTCCCTCTTTCACCGCCGGGGGCCGGGCGGTCGTGGACGGTCAACGTCGAAACCGCCTCGCGTATCCATGACAGGTCGATCCGGCCGCAACCGGTGCGGACACGGGGCGTTGACCGCTCGACGCCGGGGGCGCGCAGGAGAGACCCAGATGAGCACGAATATCGTCGAAATGGTCCACGAAGACGGGCTTCCGGGCCATGAGAGCGAGCTTGAGCCAAAACCGGAATGGCAGCCACGCTACCCCGGATCGGGCCGGCTGGAAGGCAAGGTCGCGATCGTCACCGGCGGCGACAGCGGCATCGGCCGCGCCGTCGCGGCGCTGTTCGCGCGCGAGGGCGCGGATGTCGCGATCGTCTATCTGACGGAGGGCGACGACGCCGCCGAGACGAAGCGGATCATCGAGGCCGAGGGCCGGCGTGCGCTCGCCATTCCGGCCGATGTCGGATCGCGCAAGATGGCGGAGCGGATCGTCGCCGACGTGGTTGGCGCGTTCGGCCGGCTCGACATCCTCGTCAACAATGCCGGCGAACAGCATCCCGACAAGGATATCGGAGACATCACCGAACAGCAGCTGCAGCGCACCTTCCAGACCAATATCTTCGGCATGTTCTACATGGTCCAGGCGGCGCTCCCGCACCTGGGCGAAGGCGCCGCGATCATCAACACGACCAGCGTCACCATGTATGAAGGATCGAGCGAGCTGCTCGATTATTCGGCGACCAAGGGCGCGATCACGGCCTTCACCCGCTCGCTGTCCGAAAACCTGGTCGAAAAGGGGATCCGGGTGAATGCGGTCGCGCCGGGACCGATCTGGACCCCGCTCAATCCGTGCGGCGGCGCGAGCCCGGAAAAGCTCGCCCATTTCGGCGAAAGCACGCCGATGGGCCGGCCGGGGCAGCCGAACGAGGTCGCGCCCTCCTTCCTGTTCCTGGCCTGCGAGGATTCGAGCTACATGTCCGGCCAGGTGCTGCACCCCAATGGCGGCACCATCGTCAACGGATAGGGCGGGCCTTCGCATAAGCGCGCAGCGCGGCGAACTGGTCGGGCGTGAGCTTCGGCGTCGCCTGGACGAAGGCGACGAGGCTCCTGACGTCGCGGTCGGGGAGGATTTCGCCCCAGGCGGGCATCGCCGTCATCTTGATTCCGTCGCGAATGATGAGGTGGAGCTCCCCGCGCGACCAGCGCCGCGGCGCGTCGATCAGGAAGGGCGGCGTCGGGACCATCGCGCTCGCCCAGCGCGCCCGCGCCGTGCCCGGACCGCCATGGCACGAGATGCAATTGCGTTCGTAGAGGCGCGCGCCTTCGAGGACCATCGCGCCGTCGATCGCGAAATCGCCGTCGGCAGGCGTCGCGCTGCGCCGGACCGAATTCACCATCGTCCTGTGGACGGCCCAGGCCATGACCGCGCCGTGCTGCCGGCTCGCGCTGGTGTCGAACAGGCCGAACCCAAGGATCGCGAAAGCGGCGGCGGCGGCGAGCAGGCCAGCCGTCACCAGCCCGACGATCCAGCCGGCAAGAAAACCGCGCGGGCGCTTCATTCGCACGGCGGCTAGTCCCGCGTCGCCAGGTAGGCCGCGATGTCGCGCGCCTGGGCGTCGGTCAACCGCTGGTCCGGCATTGCATTGCCCGGCACCACCGCCGCCGGCGCCTTGAGGTAACGGGCGAGATTGGCGGCATCGTTGGAAAGCGCGCCTGCGATCATGCGCTGGCGCGAGAAGCCGGCGAGCGACGGCCCGACGCGCCCGTCCGCCCCGGCGATGCCGGGGATGACGTGGCAAGAGCCGCAGGCCATGCGCGCGATGAGGACGCGCCCATGCGCCGCGCCATGCGTGGGCCGGGCCGATCCGCAGGCGCTCAACGCCAGCGCAAGCCCGAGGGCGAGGGGACGCATGACCGGAAAACCGGGCGCGGCGCGCGCGGTTCCGCCAGCCCGCCGGCGCGCGGCTTTTTTTCGGCCCCGACGGAACCGGGCACCGCTCTCGCTTCTTTCCCGATCGACGCGCCTCGGCGCGCGGGTTCGCGTTTCAAGAACGATCGGATGGAGTCGGGAGGCACATCGCGATGATCCCTTATTGTGGCGCGCCGCCGGTCCCGGGATCACTGCTGGAGCGCTGGAACGGCGATCCGATCCTCATCGCCGCCCTGGTCGGCATCGCGGCGTTCCACCTTGCGCGCGCGCCGGCCGCCGAACGCCGGCTCGCCGCCGCCGGCTGGATCGTCGCGGCGTTCGCGTTCCTCTCGCCCTTGTGTGCGCTGTCGGTGTCGCTCTTTTCGGCCCGCGTGCTGCAGCACATGATCCTGGCGCTCATCGCGGCGCCGCTGATCGCGGCCGGGCTTCCGGGCGGGCGGGGGCGCACGATCTGGGCCAGCGCACTCGCCTTCTCGGCCGCCTTGTGGTTCTGGCACATGCCCGCGCCCTATGATGCGACCTTCCGGTCGGACCTCACTTATTGGGCGATGCACGCGACCTTGTTCGGCGGCGCGATCTGGCTGTGGCGCGATCTCATCCACCATTCGCCCGAACGCACCTTTCACGTCCTCGCCGCCGGCACCGCCGCCTCGGTCGCGATGGCGCTGCTCGGCGCCGTGCTGGCCTTGTGCAACCGGCCGCTGTTCCTGTGGCACCTGCCCTATACCGCCGACTGGGGCTTCACGCCGCTCGCCGATCAGCAGCTTGGCGGCGTCATCATGTGGGTGCCGGGCGGCGTGCTCTTCCTGCTCGCCGCGATGCGGTCGATGAGCGCGCTGTGGCATCGCCCCGCGCGCCCGGCGACCCGATGAGCCACCCTCTCTCATATCTCGACGTCGCGGGGGCGCAGGCGGCGACGGTGGAACCGCTGCTCTGGGCGACGATCGCGATCTCGGTTGCGGTGACGGCGATCATCGCCCTGCTGCTCGCCGGCGGGCTGTGGCGCCGGCGCGCGCCGGCCCCGGCCGAGGGAGAGGCGCTGCCGCCGCTCGAGCGCGGCGTCGACGGCGCGCGCTGGATCTGGATCGGCGTCGGCATCTCGCTGGTGCCGCTGTTCGCCACCCTCGTGTGGACGGTCGCGGTGCTGGCGCAGGTCGGCCCGCTGCCGCGCAACCCGCGCGTCACGCTCGACGTCACCGCGAACCAGTGGTGGTGGGACGTGCGCTATGACGGGCCCCAGCCGGACCAGATCTTCCACACCGCCAACGAGATCCACGTCCCGGTGGCCGAGCCGGTGCTGGTCCGCCTCCACGGCGGCGACGTGATCCACAGCTTCTGGGTGCCGCGCCTGTCGGGCAAGACCGATCTCATCCCCGGCCAGACCAACCAGGCGTGGATCGAGGCCGATCGGCCCGGCATCTATCGCGGCCAGTGCGCCGAATATTGCGGCGCCCAGCACGCCCATATGGCGTTCGAGGTCGTCGCCGAGCCGCGCGCCGCGTTCGATCGATGGCGCGCGCGCCAGCTCCAGACCGCGCCGCCGCCGGCGAGCGAGGCCCAGGCCGCCGGCTTCGCGTTGTTCGCCTCCCGGTGCGGCATGTGCCATTCGATCCGCGGCACCAGCGCACGCGCCTCGGCCGCCCCCGATCTCACCCACCTCATGTCCCGCCGCACCCTCGCTGCCGGCACCCTTCCCAACAATCCGCAAAGCCTCACCGGCTGGATCGAAAATCCGCAGGCGATCAAGCCTGGCGCGCTGATGCCCGATCAGGGCCTCTCCGCCGCCGATCTCAACAGCCTTCGCGCCTATCTGGAGACGCTGCGATGAGCGGCGCGCGCGTCAAGGCGGCGGTTCGCACGCCACGGATCGGCGCCGTCACCCCGGCCCTTCGCGAGCGGCTGGAGGCGATCTGGGAGACGAAGCCCGGCCTTTACGGCTGGTTCGCAAGCGTCGACCATAAATCGATCGGCCTTCGCTACATCGTCACCGCCTTCATCCTGCTGGCGATCGGCGGCATCGAGGCGCTGGTGATCCGGCTCCAGCTCGCCGGGCCCGATCTCCACCTGCTGACGCCCGAGCAATATAACCAGCTCTTCTCGACGCACGGGATGACGATGATCTTCCTCTATGCGTCGCCGATCCTGTCGGGATTTTCCAATTATCTGTGGCCCCTGATCCTCGGCAGCCGCGACATGGCCTTCCCGCGGCTCAACGCGCTCAGCTACTGGATCTACCTCGGCGCGGCGCTCTTCATGTATGCCGGATTCCTGGTCGGCGCCGGGCCAAACGACGGCTGGTTCAACTACGTCCCCTATGCGGAGCGCGACTTCAATCCGGGGATGAACCAGGATTTCTATGCGCTCGGCATGATCCTGCTCGGCATCTCGACCACCGTCGGCGCCGCCAATTTCGTCGTGACCCTGCTTCGCAACCGGGCGCCGGGCATGTCGATCAACCGGCTGCCGATCCTCGCCTGGGGCACGATGACCGCGAGCGTCGCCAATCTCGTCGTCGTCCCGGCCGTGAGCCTCGCCTTCTTCCTGCTCTGGCTCGATCGGCAATATGGCACGCACTTCTTCGATACCGGCGGCGGCGGCCAGCCATTGCTGTGGCAGCACCTGTTCTGGATGTTCGGCCATCCCTGGGTCTACGCGATCGTGCTGCCGGCGATGGGCATGGTCTCGGACGGGCTGCCGGTCTTCTGCCGGCGCCCCCTGGTCGGCTACACGCCGGTCGCGCTCGGCACGGTGGCGACGATGGTGCTCGGTTTCGGCGTGTGGGTTCACCACATGTTCGCGACCGGCCTGCCGGGGCTCGGCCTCGCCTTCTTCTCCGGCGCCTCGATCCTGATCGCGGTGCCGAGCGCGCTCGCGGTCTTCGCCTGGCTGGCGACGATCTGGTTCGGGCGGCCGGTCTTCACCACCGCCTTCCTCTTCTTCGCCTCGATGATCCTGCTGTTCGTGATCGGCGGCGTCTCCGGCTTCATGACCGCCAGCGTGCCGGTCGATTGGCAGCTCACCGACACCTATTTCGTCGTCGCGCACATCCATTACGTGCTGATCGGGATCAACGTCTTCCCGGTCGTCGGCGCGACCTACATGTGGTTCCCGAAGTTCACCGGCCGGATGATGGACGAACGGCTCGGCCGCTGGAACTTCTGGACGATGTTCGTCGGCTTCAATCTCGGCTTCCTGCCGATGCACCTGTCGGGCCTGTGGGGGATGCCGCGCCGCGTCTATACCTATCCGGCCGAAATGGGGCTTGGCGCGGTCAACCTCGTCACCACGATCGGATCGTTCCTGTTCGCGATCGGCGTGCTGCTGTTCATCGTCAACGCGCTGAAGAGCCTCAGGAGCGGCGCGGCGGCCCCCGCCAATCCCTGGGACGCCTACGGGCTTGAATGGCTGGTCTCCTCGCCGCCGCCGCCATACAATTTCGCGGTCATCCCGACGATCGTATCCCGCTATCCGCTGTGGGAAGACCGGCTCGGCGAGGCCCCCGAGCGGTCGAACCTCGATGAAGGCCTGATCCTCGACGAGGGCAAGGAGACGCTTGCGACGACGCCGCTCGATGCCGAGCCGGACCGGATCCTCGAAATGCCGGAAGACACGCTCGTCCCGCTGTTCCTCGCGATTGCGACCACGATCCTGTTCGTCGGCCTGCTGCTGAAGCCATGGCCGGTGGTCGCGCTTGGCGGGCTCGGCGCGGCGGCCTGCCTCGTCGCGTGGCTGTGGCCCAGCCTGCACCTGAGCCAGCGGGAGCCGGCCCGTGGCTGAGCTCGCCACCGCCCGCCCGGCGGAGCTCGCCGTCGGCCCGACCGGCGCGAAGGGCGCCGGCTGGAACGGCCTTGCCGCGCTGGTCGCGACCGAGGCCGCGCTCTTCGCCTACCTGCTTTTCGCTTATTATTATCTCGGCGCCTCCGCGCCGTCGGGCTGGCTGCTCGAGCCGCATCCCTCGCTCAAGCTCGCGGGCCCGAACACGATCGTCCTGCTGCTCTCCAGCGTCGCCATGTGGTGGGGCGAGCGCGGCGTGAAGCTGAACCGGCGCGGCGACGCGCTCGTCGGCACCGGCCTCGCCTTCGTCCTCGGCGCGCTGTTCGCGGCGGTGCAGCTCCTCGAATGGAAGGCGAAGACCTATGGCCCCGGCGCGTCGAGCTATGCCTCGCTCTATTTCGTCACCACCGGCTTCCACATGGCGCACGTCCTCGTCGGGCTCGTCATCCTCGCCTTGCTCTTCCTGTGGACCGCGATCGGCTATTTCAGCCCCGTCCGCCGGATCGCGGTCACCAACGGCACCTATTACTGGCATTTCGTCGACGCGGTCTGGCTGTTCGTTTTCACGACCTATTATGTCACGCCCTATCTGGGGTTCGCGCGATGAGCGGGCTCAGCCACCATCCGGCGCCCCAACGCAGCGAGGCGCGTCGTGGCAGGCTGGCGTTCGCCGTGGCCGGCGGACCGCTCGCATGGATCGTCCAGCTCGGCGCCGGCTACGCCATCTTCTCGCTCGCCTGCTATGTCGGGCCGGAGCGCGACGCGGGACCGATGGCCGGCAGCTGGATGCTGGCGGTGGTCGTCTATGTCGCCTGCCTGCTCGTTGCGCTGGCGGCCGCAATCCTCTCGGCGATGCTGTTCCGGCGCACCCGCGGCGAGACCGAGGGGAGCCTGATCGAACATGGCCACGGCCGGACCCGGTTCGTCGCCTTTTGGGGGATGCTGCTCGGCTTCGGATTCGCCGCGGTGATCCTCGTCAACGGCATCGCCATGATCGTAGTGACCCCGTGCGGGCTTTGATCCTTCTTGCCGCCCCGACGCTGCTCGCCGCCTGCCATGGCGGCGGCACCTATGGCGACGTCAGGCAGCTGATCGCCGCCAAATGCGGCGCCTGCCACCGCGTCCCCGGCGTGAACGGCGCGGTCGGACGGGTCGGGCCGTCGCTCGCCGGAATCGGCCAGCAGCAGATCCTCGCCGGCCATTTCGCCAACAGCCGCGCCAACATGATCCGCTGGATCAGCCGTCCGCAGGAAATGCTGCCCGGCAACGCAATGCCCGATACCGGCCTCACCCCCGAACAGGCGAACCGGATCGCCGATTATCTCTACGCGATGGATCGATGACATGAAGACGACGCTGATCCTGCTGGCCTCCATCGCCGTCGTCGGCGCGATGCCGCTCGCGGCGGGCGCGGTGATGGACTTTCCCCTTCGCCAGACCGCGCAGCCGCCGGTGCCCGATGCGGTGCCCGCCGACGAGGTCTTCACGCGCGAGCAGATCGGCCACGCGCTCGCGCCGCCGACGCCGGGGGCGGGGCGCACCGTCGCCCCCGCCGCCGCCGCGCCGCGGGATGACGGCCAATGGCTGATGCCGGCCAAGAATTATGCCGCGACCCGCTATTCGGCGATGAACGAGATCAATCCGTCCAATGCCCGCAACCTGCGCGAGGTGTTCAGCTTCTCGCTCGGCGTCAACAAGGGGCAGGAGGCGGCGCCGCTGGTCGTCGGCCACATGATGTATGTGGTGACCGCCTATCCCAATTATCTCTACGCGCTCGATCTCACCCATCCCGAGGCGCCGCTGAAATGGCGGTTCGCCCCCGATCCGGTCCCGGCCTCGCAGGGCGTCGCCTGCTGCGACGTCGTCAATCGCGGCGCGGCTTATGCGGACGGCAAGATCGTCTTCAACACGCTAGACGGCCAGACGATCGCGGTCGATGCCGAGAGCGGCCATCAGGTGTGGCGGGCCCAGCTCGGCGACATCAACCGCGGCGAGACGATCACGATGGCGCCGCTCATCGTCGGCAATCATGTCCTGGTCGGCGACAGCGGCGGCGAATTCGGCGTGCGCGGCTGGCTGACCGCCCTCAATCTCGCGGACGGCAGCATTGCGTGGCGCGCTTATCATACGGGGCCGGATCGCGACGTGCTGATCGGCAACGATTTCCATCCCTTCTATGCCGCCGATCGCGGCACCGATCTCGGCGTTCGGACCTGGCCGGCCGATCACTGGCGGATCGGCGGCGGGACGATGTGGGCCTGGATCGCCTATGATCCGACGACGCAGCTCATCTTCTACGGCACGGCCAATCCGGGCCCGTGGAATTCCGAGGAACGGCCCGGCGACAACAAGTGGACGGCCGGCATCTTCGCCCGCGACGCCCGGACCGGGGCCGCGCGCTGGTTCTACCAGTTCAGCCCGCATGACGAGCATGATTATGACGCGATCAACGAGCAGATCCTGCTCGACATGCCGTTCGGCGGCCGGATGCGCCAGGTGCTCGTGCGGATGGAGCGCAACGGCTATGTCTATGTGATCGATCGCAACAGCGGGCAGGTGCTCTCCGCCGATCCGTTCGGTCCGGTCAACAGCTCGCGCGGCGTCGATCTGCGGACCGGGCGGCTGATCGTCAATCCGGCCAAGGAGACGCATCTCGGCCAGATGGTCCGCGACATCTGCCCGACCGCCTCGGGGGCCAAGGACTGGAACCCGAGCTCGTTCAGCCCGCGCACCGGCCTCATCTACATCCCGCACGAAAATCTGTGCATGGACTGGGAGAATCTCGAGGCCAACTACATCTCCGGCACGCCCTATGTCGGCGCCGAGGTTCACATGAAGCCGGGCCCCGGCGGCCATCGCGGCGAGCTGACGGCGTGGGACCCGGTGATGCGGCGCCCGCGCTGGACGATCCGAGAGGATCTCCCCATCTGGTCCGGCACGGTCGCGACCGGCGGCGACGTCGTTTTCTACGGAACGATGGACGGCCTGTTCAAGGCGGTCGACGCGCGCGACGGCCACCTGCTCTGGCAGGTGCGGCTCGACAGCGGGATCATCGGCCAGCCGGTCTCCTATCGCGGGCCGGACGGCCACCAATATGTCGCGATCCTGACCGGGGTCGGCGGCTGGTCCGGCGCGATCGTCTCCGGCGCGCTCGATCCGCGCGACGGCGCCGCGGCATTGGGCTTCGTCGGCACGATGCGCGATCTTCCCCACCGCACCACGCCAGGAGGGACGCTCCATGTCTTCGCGCTGCCGCATTGAGCTTGCGCTGGCGCTCGGCCTGCTCGCCGCCGGCTGTCACCGCAAGCCACCGCCCGGCCCGCCCGCGGGCGCCGCGGTGACCGGCGCTCCCGTCTCCGGCCTGATTCCGGGTGGCGCGGGCCCGCCCGCCGGCATCGATCCGCGCGCCCTGCCTTATTACGACAATGCCGATGCCGTCGTTCAGGGCATGCGGATGTACAAGCAGATGAACTGCGCCGGCTGTCACTTCAACGGCGGCGGCGGGATCGGCCCGGCGCTGATGGACGATGTGTGGATCTATGGCGGCCGGCTCGACCAGATCTACAACACGATCTACCAGGGTCGCCCGAACGGGATGCCCGCCTGGCGCGGCCGCATCCCGGATCAGCAGATCTGGCAGATCGCGGCCTATGTCCGTTCGATGTCGCTGCCGGCGACGCTCGCCGCCAATACCGGCGACACGCCGTCGCAGCATCCCGCGCCGGTGCCGCGCGAGGCCGACATGCACGGCGGCTGGCAACTGCCGCCGGGCACGATCGGGCCGGCCAATTGATCCGGGCCTGGCTGGCGGCGCTGATCGCCGTCCTGCTGGCTGGCTGCACGCCCGCGGCCCGATCGAACGACATCGTCTTCGTGTCGGATGAACAGGCGAACGTCGTCCACATCGTCGACGGCGCGACCGGCCGGATCGAAGGCGTCCTCGCGACCGGCGGGCGACCGCGCGGGATGCAGCTTTCGCCGGATCGCCGCACGCTCTACGTCGCCGCCGGCAACGCGAACCGGATCGAGGCGTGGGACATCGCCACGCGCCGGCGCACGCGCCTCCTGAATTCCGGGCCTGACCCGGAGCGCTTCGTGGTCAGCCCGGACGGTCGCAGCCTCTACATCGCCAATGAAAATGACAGCGCGGTCTCGTTCCTCGACATCGCCTCCAACCGCCCGATCCGCGCGGTCCGGGTCGGCCCCGAGCCGGAGGGCATGGGGGTCAGCCCGGACGGCCGCCTGGTGGTCGCGACATCGGAGGCCTCCAGCACCGCGCATTTCATCGACGCCGCGACCGGCGCGGTCCGCGCCACCGTGATGGTCGGCAATCGCCCCCGCGACGTGCTCTTCCTCGACGATGGCCGGCGCATCTGGGTTTCGTCCGAGCAGCGCGGCACGATCAGCGTGTTCGACGCGGCGACGCTTCGCATCGTCCACGTCATCGATCTCGTCCCTGCTTTCCCCGACGTCGATCAGGTCCAGTCGGTCGAGATGAAGGCGACCCGCGACGGCCGCCGCGTGTTCGTCGCGATGGGCCGATCCAACCGCGTGGCCGAGATCGATCCGGCGACGATGCAGGTCGTCCGCGCCTTCCCGACCGGCGAGCGGACCTGGGGCATCGGCCTGTCGCCCGACGAGACCAGGCTCTACGCGGCGAGCGGGCTTTCGGGGACGCTCACCATTGTCGACCTCGCGCGCAACCGGGTCGCGCGAACGGTCAATCTCGGCGGGCGCCCGTGGACCGCGCTGGCGGTGGCGCGATGAAGGCGGCGATCGCGCTGACCGCCGCGCTGCTGCTCGGCAGCTGCGCGCGCCAGCGCACGCTCACCGTCTGCGCCGATCCCAACAACCTCCCTTTCTCCAATCGCGCCGGCGAGGGGTTCGAGAACAAGCTCGCCGAGCTGATCGCGCGCGATCTCCACGCGAACCTCGCCTATGTCTGGTGGGCGCAGCGGCGCGGCTATGTCCGCAACACGCTCAACGAGCGCAAATGCGATCTGTGGCCGGGGGTCGCGAGCACGGTCGAGATGCTGGCGACGACGCGGCCCTATTACCGCTCGACCTACGTCTTCGTCACCAGGGCGAGCGACCGGCTCGACCGCCTGACGCTCGACGATCCGCGCCTTCGCCATCTCAGGATCGGAGTCCAGCTCGTCGGCGACGATGGGGTCAACACCCCGCCGGCCCATGCGCTCGCCCGGCGCGGCATCGTCGCCAACGTGCGCGGCTACATGCTCTATGGCGATTATCGCCGGCCCAATCCGCCGGCCGCAATCGTTGAAGCGGTGGCGCGCGGCGATGTCGATGTCGGGATCGCCTGGGGCCCGCTCGGCGGCTATTTCGCGGCGCGCTCGCCCGTCCCGCTTGCCGTTGAGCGGGTCACGCCGTGGCTGGACGATTCACAATGGCCGATGGTCTACGACATTTCGGTCGGCGTCCAGAAGACCGATCTGCCGCTGCAGCGCGAGGTGGAGCATGTGCTTGAAAGTCGCGCCGCCGAGATCGGGGCGCTCCTCGATCGCTACCACATCCCGCGCGTCGAGCAGTGAGGCGCGCCCGAGGCCACGGGAACCCGATCCGGCCGCCTTCGTTCGCCGGCATTGAGCATGGACGACAACAGCGAACCGCCGACGGCTCCCTATCGCGATGCAGGCCGTGGCGGCATCGCGTTGCTGATCGTCGACATGATGAACGATTTCGATTTCGAGGCGGGCGCACGGTTGCGCGCCAAGGCCTGCGCGATCGCGTCCCCGATCCTGCGGCTGCGCGACGCGGTCGAGGCGGCGGGGGGCTATGTCATCTACGTCAACGACAATTTCGGCGAATGGCATTCGGAGCGGCGTCGGATCGTGGAGCGCGCGCTCGATGCCGGCCGCGACCCGGTCGTGCGCCTGGTGCCGCGCGACGAAGACTATTTCATCATCAAGCCGCAATTTTCCGGCTTCTATGCGACGAACCTGCCGGTCCTGCTGCCGAAACTGGGGGTGAGCCGGCTGATCCTCGCCGGGCTCGCGACCGATATCTGCATCCTCTTCACGGCCGCCGACGCGCACCTGCGCGATTATGCCCTGTGGGTTCCGGAAGACGCGGTGGCGGCCCTGTCGGACGAACGGCACCGCGCGGCGCTGGAAAATATGAGCGAGGCGATGGGCGCCGAGACCGCGCCCACCGATCGGCTCACGCCCGCGTCCTGGCTCGACGCGCTTGGGCGCGACGGGGCCGAAGAAAGCTGAGCGCCGTCCGCCGGGCGATTGCGGCTACGACCGGTCGGTCGAAAAGCGCCAGACAATGACGTTGCGATAGATGTCGCCCGGCGCCAGGCGCGCCGAACCGAAGGCCGGCCGGTTCGGCGTGTCGGGGAAAAGCTGCGGCTCCAGCGCCACGCCGTCGCCCATCCGGTAGCAGCCGTTCGATTTGCCGATCGTCGTCCCGTCAAGGAAGTTGCCGGAATAGAATTGCAGGCCCGGCTGGTTCGAAAGCAGGTCCATCACGCGGCCCGATGCCGGATCTGCGAGCCGCGCCACCGGCCGGGCGCCGTCGGCGAGCTCCCGTCCGATCACCCAATTATGGTCGTAGCCCCGGCCGAGGCGGATCTGATCGTCGCGCGCATCGCGGACCCGCCCGCCGATCCGCGCAGGCGCCCTGAAATCGAAAGGCGTGCCGGCGACCGGCCGGAACTCGCCGGTGGGAATGGCGCCCGCATCGGTCGGAAGGAAGGTGTCGCCATGGATGGTCAGGAGGTGATCCATCGCGCTTTCGGCGCTGCCTTCGCCGGACAGGTTCCAGTAAGCATGATTGGAAAGGCCGACGATCGTCGGTCGATCGGTGACGGCGCGATAGTCGACGCTGAGGCTGTTGTCGGCATGGAGCCGGTAGGCGGCGGTCACCGTCAGCGTGCCCGGAAACCCCTGATCTCCATCCGGGCTCACATGGCGCAGCGTGACGCCCGGCGTCGGCCCGTCGTCCATCCGCGCGATTTCCCAGTTCGCCTTGTCGAACCCGCCGGGGCCGCCATGCAGCGCATTGTCCCCATCATTGATCGGCACCTGATAATCGTCGCCATCGAGGCGGAAGCGCCCGGCAGCGATCCGGTTGGCGAAACGCCCGACCGTCGAGCCGAGATATTGCGGATGATCGAGATAGGCCGCGAGGCTGGCATGGCCCAAGGCGACATCGCCGAGGCGGCCCTCGCGATCCGGAACGCGCAGCGCCTGGATCCCGGCGCCATAGGTGATGAGGCGCACGTCCATCCCGCGCTCGTTCGTGAGCGTGATCGCCTCGACGCTCATGCCGTCCGGCAGAACTCCGAAAGCGGCGCGTTCAAGCCCCATCCATCCATCCTTTCAATTTCGTATGATTGATATGATAATAGACAGGGGCGGGTGGAGTCACTATCCGACCGGCCGTTGCAATCCGCACTTGTTCGTGCAGCCCGCGGGAGTGAGCGTGCGCAAATCCTTCTTGCTTCTGGTCGCCGCGCTCATCGGCGCGCCGTTCGCGCCCGGCCAGGCGGCCGAGCCTTCGTTCGTCCCGGTGCTGAGGACCGACTTTCCTGATCCCTTCATCCTCCCGGTCGACGATCATTTCCTCGCCTACGCGACGAACAGTGCCGGCACGAACGTCCAGGTGGCCCGGTCATCGGACCTCGTCCACTGGGAAAGGGTTCGCGACGGGGGACGGGCGCATGACGCCATGCCTGTCCTGCCGGCCTGGGCGCGCGAGGGCTGGACCTGGGCGCCCGAGGTCGCGCATGTCGGCGCAAGCTATCTCCTCTATTTCACCGCGCGGGAGCGCAGCAGCGGCCGCCAGTGCATCGGCGTCGCCCGGGCGAGCGATCCGCTCGGCCCGTTCACCAGCGATGCCGCCGAGCCGCTGGTCTGCCAGCGCGACCTTGGCGGATCGATCGATGCCAGCCCGTTCCGTGACTCGGACGGGCGGCTTTTTCTCTATTACAAGAATGACGGGAATGCGGTGCGGCGGCCGGTCCACCTCTATGCCCAGCCGATGGCCGAAGACGGCCTGAGCGTGGTGGGCACGCCGACCGCCGTTCTTGGCGTCGATTCCGATTGGGAGAACGGCCTCGTCGAGGCGCCGACCATGGTGAAGGCTGGCGCGCGTTATTTTCTGTTCTTCTCGGCGGGCTTCTTCGGCTGGCCCGCGACCGAGCGCTTCTCGCCCTACGCCATGGGATATGCGAGCTGCGATGGGCCGCTCGGGCCCTGCACGCCGGCCGCCGCCAATCCGATCCTGCACAGCTTCGACACGCGCGATGCGGGGTGCCTCAGCGGCCCGGGCCATCAAAGCGTGTTCGAGGCGCGGGGACGCTGGTTCCTCGGCTTCCACGCCTGGGCGGCGACATCGGAGTGCCGGCCTGCCGACGCGCGGCGCTATCTCTATGTCGCGCCGCTCGATCTTTCCGGGCCGGCGCCGGTGATCGGCATGAGCCTCAGGCCCGGCGCCTCGAACTAGGCGGCCGGCCCGCCCCGCCCTATCCGCCGAAGTTGAAGCGGATGCCCAGCGACACCGTCGTCTCGTCGAACCGGATGTAGCGCAGATAGTCCGCGCGCGGCGCCCCGGCGCGGGCCGAGCTGAAATCCTGGTGGAAGTGCGCGCGGGTGATGTTGGTCCAATCGCCGAAGATCGTGAGATTGGGCAGCACGGCGTAGTTGACCGAAAGGTCCAGCCGGTCGGCCGGGCGCGCGGTTTCGGTGTAGATGTCGTCGCCGCGATACTGGCGCGTCGCCGCGAAATGCGAACGTCCGCTGTAGCTCAGCCGCGCGGAGAAGCCGTAGCGCTCGTAGATGCCGACCAGATTGTAGTTCCAGCGCGAAACGCCGTTCAGCTGGTCGGTGATCGGCAGGAAGACAAGCCCGCCCGCGCCGTCCGGCTGCTGCGTCTTCGCGTCGAGATAGGTGATGTTCGCCTGGGCGCCGAAGCCGCGCGCCCAGTCCGGAAGCCAGCTGAAATCGGCGAAGGCCTGGGCCTGGAACTCGACGCCGGAAATCCGGCCCTTGCCGGTGTTCACCGGATGACTGATCTCGACCACGCCGAGCACCGGATCGGTGACCCGGAACGTCTCGTTCTGGATGAAGCCGTTGACGGTGCGGTGGAACGCGGTCAGCGCGGCGAAGCCGGAGCGCGCGAAATAATATTCGAGGCTCGCGTCGTAATTCCATGACGAATAGGGCCTGAGCGCGGGGTTTCCGCTCGACGCGCCATAGGGGCTGCTGTCGGTGCCGACCCCGCCCGGCGGCGGCGCGCCGAGCACGACGGCCGAGGAGAGCTGGCCGAAATCGGGCCGCGTGATCGTCTTCGAAATCGCGAGGCGCAGCTGGAAGCTGCGGTCGAAGCGCCAGCGCAGGCTCGCATTGGGAAGCACCTCGGTGCGCTCCCGCGCCGCTTCGGGCGGCGTGATTCCGCTCGGGCCGCTCACCTCCGAATCGATCCGGTTGACGCGCAGGCCGATGATTCCGGAAAGGTCGTTGTCGCCGAGGCCGAGCTGCCCATAGCCGGCCAGCGTGTTCTCGTGCGCGTCGAACAGCAGGGCGGGGACGACCGGCGCGGTCGTGTAGCCGCAGGTCGGGCAGTTATCGATGATGAACTGCCGCAGCTGGACGAGATTGTCGCGGATGCTCTGATAGGTCGGCGCGGCCCACTGGTAAGTGGGGTTGGCCTGGTCCACCCCGCGGAAAATGTCGAAATCGACGGGCAGCGTCGTGGCGTTGAGGCCGAGGCCGAGGATGTTGGCGTAGCGGTTGCTGTACAATCGCTGCGCGTCCCGGTTGGTATAGCGCACGCCGACCTGGATGTTGCGCAGCACGGGATTGTCGACATCGTAGGTAAGGTCGCCGCGCACCTGCCAGTCCTGCCCGGCCGATTTCTGGTTCTCTTCGAACAGGCCCTGGAAGGTCTGCGCCGCGGGATCGCCGAAATCGATCCCGCTGACCGAGAAGGACGGCCGCTCGAGATCGAAATCGACGGTGCGCGCGCCGGGCCAGATCCGGTCGAGCGACTCGGTCGAGCCGCGGAACGTGGAGATCGTGCGCGCGATATCGACGTTGATGTGCAGGCGATCCTGATTGTAGCGGAGCCCGCCGGCATATTGGAACGTGTTGGTGCGGTTGTAGGTGCCGCCCTGGAACGAGAAGAGGTTCCCGGCCGGATTGACCACCGTCCCGCTGCTGACGAGATTGGTGCCGTCGCGGAAGGTGAGGTTGTTATAGGCCTGGCCGCCATAAAGCGGCTCTTCGAGCAGCCGGTCGTCGATCTGGTTGCGGAATCCCTGCCACAGGAATTCGCCATAGAATTCCAGATTGTCGCTCGGCCGCCATTGCACCGCCGCGTTGATCGACGGCCGCTCGCGACGCCCGGAGCGATAGAAGAGCCGCTGGATATCGGGCAGCCGCACCCGCTGGCCGCTGGGCGGCACGACCGGATCGGCGATGAAGTCGGTATTGGAAATCTCGGCATCGAGATATTCCATCTGGTCGTAGGACCCGTTGATGAGGATGCCGATCTCGCCGATCCCCGTCTCCCAGCGATCGGTCGCGAGCACGTTGAAGCTCGGCCGCCACGAATGGCCCTGGACGGTACGCAATTCCCAGATCGAGCCGGCGACCTGGCCGCCGGCGAAATCGAACGGGCGACGCGAGCGCACGTTGACGAGCCCGGCGAGACCCGGCTCCACGAGATCGGCCGTCGATGTCTTGAACACTTCGAGGGCGGCGATGTTGGCCGACGGGAAATCCTGCAGCGCGACGAGACGGGTTTCCGCCGTGAAGATCTCGCGACCATTATAGGTGGTCGTGAAGAACGGGAGGCCTCGCACCAGCACGTTCTGGGCCTCGCCGCCCTGGCGATAGACCTGGACGCCCGGGATGCGCGCGGCGGTTTCGGCGGTGTTGAGGTCAGGCAGCTTGCCGATATCCTCGGCCACCACCGCATCGACGATCTGGTCCGAATTGCGCCGGATATTCTCAGACGACTGGAGGCTGCGGCGGATGCCGGTGACGACAATCGCGTCGTCCTGCGAGTCGCTCGTCGCGCCGGCCTGGGCCGGGTCGCTCGCATTTGCCTGCGCGCCTCCCTGGGCGAAGGCGGGTGTCGCCGCCAAGGCGAGGACTCCGGCCGAAACCGTGCAACGCATCAAGATGCCCAAGCGCATATCTTCCTCCCCACAGGATGACCGGCCGTCGAGCGGCTCTCTGACTGGCCGGAATATCGTTACGGACCAGAGGTGACAAGCAATTTATAAGATTTATCTGATGTGTGAAAATATGGACGGAGTCCGCCGCTCGTGCGAGTCGCGGACCGTCAGTCTCCGGAGGCGCAGATGACCCCATCTTCCGCGCGGCCACGGGTGCTCGGCCTCGTTGCCCACGATCGAATGAAGGACGATCTCGTCGATTGGGCGCGCGGCTGGGCGGAGCGGCTGGAGGGCCTCGCGCTCTTCGCGACCGGCACCACCGGCGCGCGCGTGGCCGAGGCGCTGCCCGGCCTCGAAGTGACCCGGTTGCTGAGCGGCCCGCTCGGCGGGGATCAGCAATTGGGCGCGATGATCGCGGAGGGGCGGATCGACGCGCTCATCTTCTTCGTCGATCCGCTGTCGCCCCATCCGCACGATGTCGACGTCAAGGCACTGATCCGCGTCGCGACGCTTGCCGACATCCCCTTCGCCTGCAACCGCGCAACCGCCGATGCGGTCATGCGCGCGCTCGTCTAGCCTACCACTCGGCGAAGCTGCCGTCGGCGTGGCGCCAGACCGGGTTGCGCCAGCGATGCCCGTCCTTGGCCGCGGCGCGCACCGCCGCCTCGTCGATCTCCACGCCAAGGCCGGGGCCATCCGGGATCGCAAGGTAGCCGTCCCGCGGCGTCAGGACCTCGGGATTGGTGCAGAAGTTCAGCAGATCGTGGCCGCCGGCATTGTAATGGATGCCGAGCGACATTTCCTGGATCACGACGTTCGGCGTGCAGCCCGCAAGCTGGAGGCAGGCGGCGAGGGCGAGCGGCCCGAGCGGGCAGTGCGGCGCGACCGCGACATCATAGCTTTCCGCCATCGCCGCGATCCTGCGGCTTTCGCTGAGCCCGCCGGCATGGCTGAGATCGGGCTGGATGATGTCGATCGCCCCGCTCGCCAGGAAGGGCTTGAAGTCCCAGCGCGAATAAAGCCGCTCGCCGACCGCGATCGGGGTGCTGACAAGGTTGGCGAGCTGCAGCAGCGCTTCCGGATTTTCGGAAAGGATGGGCTCCTCGATGAAGAGCAGGCCCAGCGGCTCGAGCAGCTTCGCGAGCTGCTTCGCCATCGGCCGGTGGATCCGGCCGTGGAAATCGAGCCCGACGTCCATTCCCTCGGCCTGGGCCGCCTTCACCCGTTCGACCACGTCGTCCAGATCCGGCGCGACCAGATAGTCGATCTCGCCCGTCGCGTTCATCTTGATCGCGGAAAAACCCTGATCCCGGCGGACCCTGGCGGCCGCGCCGATGTCATGCGGTCGATCCCCGCCGATCCAGGCATAGGCCCGGACACGGTCGCGCACCTTGCCGCCGAGCATTTCCCAGGCAGGCAGGCCGAAATGCCGGCCCTTCCAGTCCCACAAGGCCTGGTCCAGCCCGGCCAGCGCCGACATCAGCACCGGGCCGCCGCGATAGAATCCGCCCCGGTAGGCGACCTGCCAGATATCCTCGATTCGCCTCGGGTCCGCGCCGATGAAGCGGTCGCGGATCGCCTCGAACGCGCCGTCCACGGCCTCGGAATGGCCCTCCAGGCTCGCCTCGCCCCAGCCGAAGCTGCCGTCCTCGGCCTCGATTCGGACGAACAGCCAGCGCGGCGGCACATGGAACGTTTCGATGCGGGCGATCTTCATCCCAGGATCTTCTGAAAAGTGGTTTCTGCACATTTATATTATAAAATGGAGCGAGCAAGGCTAATAGGCTGCGACGCAATGAATCGCCGGGGTGCGATGACGACGGGATGCGACGAATGACCTGGCGGGACGGCTATATCGCGGTCGATTGGGGAACGACCAACCGCCGCGCCTATCTCGTCGCCGCGGATGGCCGCGTCGAAGACAGGTTGTCCGATCGGCGCGGTCTGCTGTCGACGCCTCCTGACGCGTTCGCGCGCGAAGCCGCGGCGATGCGGGAGCGCTTCGGCGATCGGCCGATGCTGCTTGCCGGCATGGTCGGCTCTAATCGCGGCTGGCGCGAGGCGCCCTATGCGGACGCGCCCGCCGGCGCGGCCGAGCTTGCCGCGTCGATCCTGTGGATCGAGCCTGGCCGGACCGGGATCGTTCCCGGCGTCGCGCAGCGCGGGCCTGGCGATGCCGATGTGATGCGCGGTGAAGAGGTGCAGGTGATCGGTGCGGTCGCGGCCGGATCGATCCCGGCCGATGCGCTGATGTGCCACCCGGGCACCCATACCAAGTGGATTCTCGTCGATCAGGGGCGGATCGGCCGTTTCCGGACGATGATGACCGGCGAGATGTTCGGTCTTTTGAAGACGCACAGCATCCTGTCCGAACAGATGCGCGGCGAGGTCGTGGACGATGCTTCGTTCCGCCGCGGCGTCGGCGATGGCCTTGGCGAGGCGAGCCTTCTCTCGCGCCTGTTCGGCATTCGCGCGCGGCACGTCCTGGGCGAGGATCGCGACGATGCGGCCGGCTATGCGAGCGGCCTCCTGATCGGCAGCGACGTGCGGGCCGGCCTTGCCCTGCACCGTGGCGGGCCGATCGCCCTTGTCGGCGATCCCGGCCTTTGCGCGCTCTACGGAGCGGCGCTTGCGGTCGCGGGGCGCGAGACGATCGTGGTGGATGGCGCGGCCGCCTTCCTGGCGGGAATCCGCGTGCTGACGGAGATGTTGTGATGGACCCTGTCGAGATCTTCCGGCGCTATTTCGGGCAATGTCCGCTGATCGCGATCATCCGCGGCGTTCGCCCCGAGGAGGCGGAGGCGATCGGCGGCGCGCTTGTCGATGCCGGAATCCGGATCATCGAGGTGCCGCTCAACTCGCCCGATCCGCTCGACAGCATCGCCCGCCTCGCCCGACGCTTCGGAGACGAGGCCCTGGTCGGCGGCGGCACCGTGCTGGAGGCGGCGGATGTTGCGCGGGTCGCCGATGCCGGCGGACGGATCGTCGTTTCGCCGAACTTCAACGCCGAAGTGGTCACCGCGACGGTCCGTGGCGGCCTGGTCTCGGCGCCGGGCTATTTCACGCCGAGCGAGGCCTTTGCGGCGCTCGCGGCGGGCGCCCATGTGCTGAAGCTGTTCCCGGCCGAAGCCGCGCCGCCGGCGGTGGTGAAGGCGCAGCGCGCGGTGCTTCCGCGCCACGTCCCGCTGGCGGTCGTCGGCGGTGTGACGCCCGACAGGGTGGCCGGCTATCTGGCCGCCGGCGCCGACGGCTTCGGCCTCGGCGGGGCGCTCTATCAGCCGGGCCTCGACGCGGACGAGACGGCGCGGCGGGCACGGGCCTTCCTCGCCGCGCTCAGGGAGGCGCGGGCATGACGATCCGGATCGCCATCATCGGCTATGGCAAGATCGCCGCGGATCAGCATGTGCCGGCGATCCACGGCGATCCGCGCTACGAGCTCGCGGCCGTTGCGACCCGGCAGGGCGATCCGGCGATCGGCGTCCCCTGGTTCGCGACGCCGGACGAGATGTTCGCGGCGATGCCGGGCGGGCTCGATGCCGTCGCGATCTGTACGCCGCCGTCGGTTCGTCATTCGATCGGTGCCGATGCCCTGAAGGCGGGCCTTCACGTGCTGCTCGAAAAGCCGCCGGCGTCGACGCTCGGCGAGATGGACGATCTCGGGCGCCTGGCCGCGCGCGCCGGCCGCGCCTTGTACGCCGGCTGGCATTCGCAACATGCCGCGGGGGTCGCCGGCGCGAAGGCTGCGCTTGCCGGGGAGCGGATCGCCGCGCTCGATATCCGCTGGTTCGAGGACGTCCGCAAATGGCATCCGGGGCAGCAATGGATATGGGAGCCGGGCGGGTTCGGGGTCTTCGATCCCGGCATCAACGCGCTGTCGATCGCCACGCGCATCCTGCCGATGCCGCTGTTCGTCCGCTCGGCCCGGCTGGTCGTTCCCTCCGGCCGGCAGGCCCCGATCGCGGCGGATCTCGATTTCGGCGATCGTCTCGCCGCCCGCTTCGACTGGCGCCACCGCGACGGCGAGCAATGGACGATCTCAGTTATGACCGAAATGGGCAAAAAGGTCGAACTTCGCAGCGGCGGCGCCCACTTCACCATCGACGGGGCGGAACAGGCGGTCGAGCCGCGGGGGGAATATCCATCCATCTACGATCGCTTCGCCGACCTCGTCGCGAACGGGGCCAGCGAGGTCGATGGCGAGCCGCTGCGGATCGTCGCCGACGCATTTCTGGTCGGACGCCGCGAGACGACGGAGCCGTTCGAGTGAGTGCATGGACGCACGGATCGGAGGCCGATAAAGCTCGTGGGGTCATGCTTGGCAACAACCTCACCTATGCGATGCTCGACGCGCTGGGAAAGGAGATCGTCACCGGCGGCTATGACGACCAGCCGTTTCCGACCGAGGCGGAGCTGGCACGTCGCCACGACGTCAGCCGCTCGGTGACCCGCGAAGCGGTGAAGATGCTCACCGCCAAGGGCCTGCTCACCGCGCGACCGCGAAAAGGCACGACGGTGCGTCCGCCCTCGCGCTGGAACCTGTTCGATCCCGATGTGCTGCGCTGGCTCCTTGAGCGCAAATTCTCGCTGGAGCTGCTGCGGCAGTTCAGCGAGCTCAGGATCGCCATCGAACCCGCGGCGGCGGCGCTGGCGGCGCGCGCATCGGATGCGGAGGGCAGGGCGGCGATCGGCGCGGGCTATGCCCGGATGGTGGCGGCGGAGGCCGGCAATGACGTCCCGCTCGAAGCCGATATCGCCTTCCACATCGCCATTCTCGAAGCCTCGGCCAATCCCTTCTACCAGCAGTTCCGCGACGTGGTCACGACGGCGCTTCGCACCTCGATCCGGTTCACCAACCGGTTCAAGGGCCGCACCGCGAGCCTGCCCCAGCACCATGCGGTGATGAGCGCGATCGAACGGGGCGATGCCGTCGGCGCCAAGGCGGGCATGGAAGATCTGATCGCCGATGTCATGAACCTGATCGCCGGCGCGGAACGGAACGGCTGAGCGTGGAATGCGTCGCGGCCGTGCGCGCCACGCTCGGCGAAGGTCCGGTCTGGGTCGCGCGCGAGCAGGCGCTCTACTGGGTCGACATTGTCGAGCGGCGCCTGTTCCGCTGGTCCCAAGGGGAGGCGCTTCGGACCTTCGAGCTTGGCCTGTGCTCGCTCGCGCCGCGCGCGGGCGGCGGCTTCATCGGCGGCGGGCATGAGGGTTTCCTCGCGATCGCACCGGACTTGACGGTGACCCCGCTCGGCGATCCGGAACCCGACCTTCCGCACAATCGCTTCAACGATGGAAAGGTGGATCGCGAAGGGCGCTTCTGGGCGGGGACGATGGATCGTTTCGAACGTGAGCCGAGCGGCAAGCTCTACCGGCTCGATCCGGATCTTTCGTGGACGCAGGTCGACAGCGGCTATCTCGTCACCAACGGCCCGGCCTTCAGCAACGACGGCCGGACCATGTACCATACCGATTCGGCCCGCCGCCGAGTCTACGCGTTCGACCTCGCGCCGGACGGGACCGCCGCGAACCGGCGCGTCTTCGCCGAGTTCGGCGAAGCGGACGGCTATCCGGACGGCATGACCGTGGACGCCGAGGATTGCGTGTGGATCGCCTTCTGGGACGGCTGGTGCGTGCGCCGCCTGTCGGCGAAGGCGGAGCGGCTCGCGGAGCTGCGCGTGCCGGTCCAGCGTCCGACGAGCTGCGCCTTCGGCGGCCCCGATCTGGACCGGCTCTTCATCACCTCGGCGCGGCGCGACCTGACGCCGGAGGACCTCGAAAGGCAGCCTGATGCCGGCGGGCTCTTCATGGCCGTGCCGGGCGTTTCCGGCATGCCGGAGCCGCTTTTCGCCGGCTGAGTCCACGGGAGACCGATCATCGCCAGCTTCATGTTCGCCACCGGGATCGAGAACAGCATCCCCACCATCGACAACGGCCGGACCCGGGTCGACCAGATGGAGTCATGCGGCCATTACAAACATTGGAAGCTCGACTTCGACTGCGTCGAGGAACTGGGTCTCAGATTCCTGCGCTACGGGCCGCCGTTGCACCGCACCTATCTCGGGCCCGGCCGCTACGACTGGGAATTCGCCGACCTGACGTTCGCGGACCTCAAGCGTCGGGATATCATCCCGATCGTCGATCTGTGCCATTTCGGAGTCCCTGACTGGATCGGCGATTTCCAGAATCCCGATCTTCCGCATCTCTTCGCCCGCTATGCCGGCGATTTCGCCGAGCGCTATCCATGGGTGCAGCTCTATACCCCGATGAACGAGATGTTCATCTGCGCCGTCTTCTCGGCCATGTACGGATGGTGGAACGAGCAGCTGCAGAGCGACAGGGCGTTCGTCACCGCCTTGAAGCACATCGTCAAGGCGAACGTCATGGCGATGACCGAAATCCTCAAGCGACGTCCCGACGCGATTTTCATCCAGAGCGAGTCGTCGGAATATTTCCACGCGGACAGCCCCGCGGCGATCCACGAGGCGGAGCTTCGCAACCGCTGGCGCTTCCTTCCGCTCGATCTCAACTACGGCAACCGCGTCAACAGCGAGATGTACGAATATCTTCTGGAGAACGGGATGACGAAGGAGGAATATAACTGGTTCCTCACCCACCGGCTCAAGCAGCACTGCATCCTGGGCAACGATTATTATCTCACCAACGAGCATCGCGTCTTCGCCGACGGCCATAGCGAGGCATCCGGCGAGGTCTTCGGCTATGCCGAGATCACGCGGCAATATTACGAACGCTACGGCCTCCCGATCATGCACACCGAAACCAACATGCGGGAGGGGCCGACCGGGCAGGAGGCCGTGCAGTGGCTGTGGAAGGAATGGGCGAATGTCCTGCGGATCCGCAATGTCGGCATCCCGACGGTCGGCTTCACCTGGTATTCGCTGACCGACCAGATCGACTGGGACACGGCGCTCCGCGAGCGCAACAACAGGGTCCATCCGGTCGGTCTCTACGATCTCGACCGCAACATCCGCCCGGTGGGCCGGGCCTACAAGAAGCTGATCGCCGACTGGCGCGAACTGCTGCCCGCCTCAAGCCTGTGCCTGGTCGTGCCGGTGGTCCCGCCGTCCCGCGCCGAAAGCGGCCATGCCCGCGAACAGAGGGAGGCAGCGGCCGAACATCTCGACGACGTCTCCACCGAGGCGTCGTCGCCCGAAATCGGAGGTTAGTGGCGGCCGCTCAGGCGGCGCGCTTGAGCTTCGGTCTGCCCGCCTGGCCGTAGCGGCCCTCGCAGGCGGCTTCTTCCGCCGTCAGCGGGCGCATGAAGCCGATGCACAGGTGCCGGCCGAATATATCGTCACCGCGCACCAGCAGCTCGGCATCGGTCTTCTCGGGCAGGCTGTCCCGGATCGCGGTCAACCGGCCGATCAGCTCGTCGAGCGAGGTGTGATCCCCGACCTCGACATAATCCTTGATCAATCTCGACATATCTCTTCCCCGCTCATCCCCGGGGCCTTTCTACCCCTGCGGATTCGACGCACAATATGTAATCTATGTTTACGCAGGTTACGAGGCGCTGAACGCGAACGTCTTCCGGTTCACATGATCTGCGCCAGCAGCTCGTCGACGCGCCGTTCGGCATCGGCGAGCGCCCGGTCCACCGGCTTGGCGCCAGTCACGGCCGCCTCCAGCTCCTCGCCGATCAATCCCTGGATCGCCGATTGCCGCTGGACATAATCGGGCAGCTGCGCGCCGGTCGCGGCCATCTGCGCGATGTCGGCGCGATGCGGCAAGGCGCGGAACCGCGGCATCGCCAGCACGGCGCGGAACGAGGGGAGCTGCCCGGTACGGGTCCACTCGAACTCATGCGCGGCGAGGAAATGGAGCAGCCGCGCGATCGCCCGCCGTTCCGCCGGGCTGCGCTCGGCGCCGGGGACGACCCAGGCGTGGCCGTCGACGAACGCGGCCTCGTGTCCCCAAAGGCGCGGGAACGGGCGGACGACATAGGCGCGGTACAGCGGATGGCCCGACGTTGTCGCTTCCTTGTCATAGGGCCCGATCATCCAGGTGCCGGTCGGGAAGATGCCGCCGTCGCCATTGGTGAAGCTGGCGGTCGCGGCCGGGAAGTCCTGGTTGCGGGTCGTCAGGCCCTCGGCGTTCAGCGTCCGGAACAGGGTGACGATCTCGCGCGCCTCCGGGGTGTTCAGCCGGACATGCCGGGCGTCGGGAAAGATGACCGCGTTTTGGGCGATCAACCAGGTGTAGAGATTGGCGACATGATAATCGGGCGCGTTCACCTGCGCCTGGATCAGATAGGGCTTGCCGGTGCGGGCGCGGAACTGCCGCGCCTGCGCCAGAAGCTCGGCGGGCGAATGCGGCAGGATCGGCCGATCGCCGTCCATCAGCCCCGCCTGCGCCATCAGCCGGGTGTTGATGTGCCACAGCCGCCCGATCGTGTCCCAGGGCATCCCGTAGATCCGGCCCGCCTTGACGACCCCGGCGCGGGCCGCGTCGGTGAACTGGGCGGGCTGGATCCCGGCTTCGGCGAGCAATCCGTCCATCGGCTCGAGCAGGCCGCGGCCCTGATAATCGGAGATGGTGGATTGGTGCATCGTCACCAGATCGGGCGGATCACCCGCCGCGATCTGCGCGGAAAGCTGCGGATAGCCGGGCCAGGCGACCACGTTGACCTTGACCCTTATGTCCGGATTTTCCGCCTGGAAGCGGTTGATGAGCGTCGTCAGGATGCCGCATTCGGTATCGGCGGCGGCGACGTCGGTGCTGTGCCCGTAAACCGCGCCGCATTCGCCGAAGAAGCGCTGGACGACGATCTCGACGCGTGTGTCCCGCGGCGCGCAGCTGCCGAGCAGGAGCGCCCCGGCAATGGCGAGGATCAGACGTCTCATCGCATCGCCGCCCCGGCCATCGCCCGAACGATCTGCTTCTGGAAGACGATGTAGACGATGAGGATCGGGATCGAGGCGAAGACCGCCTGGGCCATCAGGAAGCCGAGCCCGCTCGTTTGCGCATAGTTCATCTGCGCCGAGGCGAGGCCGACGGTGAGGGTGAAGCGGTCGCTCGTCGTGGCCGAGATGAGCGGCCACCAATAATCGTTCCAGCTGCCGAGGAACGTGAAGACGCCGAGCGTCGCCTGGGCCGGCAGGGTGAGCGGCAGCAGCACCTTCCAGAACAGCGTCAGCCGCGAGGCGCCGTCGAGCATCGCCGCCTCGTCGAGCTCGACCGGGATCGCCCGGAAATATTGGGTCATGAAGAAGACGGCGAAGGGCGCGACCAATCCGGGAAGGATCAACCCGGGATAGCTGTTGTGCAGGTGCAGGACCGCGAAGAACTGGTGGCGCGGCAGGATCACCGCCTGCTCCGGAATGGCCAGGCCGAGCAGCACGAGGACGAAGAGCGTGCGCCGGAACGGAAAATCGAGGCGGGCGAAGCCGTAGCCGGCGAGCGAGCTCAGGATCAGGACGCCCGCCGTGGTCCCCAGCGATACGATCAGGCTGTTGAGCAGCCACCGGCCGATCTGCGAGCCGACCAGGATCGCGTGATAATTTTCGAGCGTGTAGGGGCCGGAGAAGGCGGCGGCGCTGCTTCGCATCAGCTCCGCATTGCTCTTGAACGAGAGCAGCAGGGTCCAGATGAGCGGCGTCACCATGATCGCCGCGCCGATCGTCACGCCGATCAACGCGGGAACCCCCAGCCGGTCGCGCTGCGGCCCGCCGCTCACCGCTCCGGCTCCCGGCGCGTGACCAGCCAGTATTGAAGCAGGGTGACCGCCAGGACGAGGACGAAGAGCAGCTCCGCGGCGGCCGATGCGTAGCCAAGCTCCCAACGGCCGAACGCGGCCTCGTAGATGAAGAGCACCATGGTGCGCGACGCGCCGCCGGGGCCGCCGCCGGTGAGCAGCTGGACCTGGCCGAACAGCTGGAGCTGGGCCGCTGTCTGCAGCATCACGACGAGCAGCAGCGTGCGGCGGAGCGAGGGCAGGGTGATCCGCCGGAAGGTCGTCCACTTGCCGGCGCGGTCGAGCGCCGCGGCCTCGTAGATGTCGGGGTTGATCTGCTGCAGCCCGGCGAGGAACAGCATCGTCGGGAAGCCGAGCGACCACCAGATCGTCGTGATGGCGACCGCCGGGATGACGAGGCTCGGATCGCTGAGGAACGGGGCGGGCGCGAGCCCGAGCGCGGTGGCGCCGTAAGCGAGCAGGCCCGCATCCGGGGTCAGGATGAAGCGCCAGATCAGGGTGACGATCGTCACCGACAGGACCGAGGAGGAAAAGAAGATCCCGCGAAAGATCGCGGCGGCGCGCGTCGCCCGGTTGAGCGCAAGCGCAAGCAGCAGGGCGATCAGGGTCAGCGGCGGGACGATCAGGAGCGCGAGCTTGATCGTGTTGACGATGGATCGCAGGAAAACCGGATCGGCGAGGAGCCGCGCATAATTGTCGATCCCGGCCCAGCGACGCGCCCCGAACAGGTCGGCATGATCGAAGCTGAGCCCGATGCCGAGCAGCAACGGATAGATCAGGATCACCAGATAGAGGAGGAGGAACGGCCCGACGAAGGCGAAGCCCGCGTAGCGCGCCCGGCCGCCCGCGTTCATGTCGCCGGCTCGGCGTGGTGGCCGACATCGTCGGGACCGAACAGGTGGGCGGCGCCGCCGTCGATGGAGAGCCCGACCTTCTGGCCGATCGCGACGCGGCTGTTTCCCTGATCGGACGCCGTGATGTCCTGTCCGTCGGCGAGCTTCGCATAGACGAGGGTGCGATCGCCGAGGCGCTCGACCAGCTGTACCTCGGCATCGGTCGTGCCCGCGCCCGGCGCCACCACGGACACCGCCTCGGGCCGCAGCCCGAGCCGCAGCGCGCCCGGCGGAAGCGCCTTGCGGGCTATGCGGGTCCCGACCTCCGCCCCGTCGCTCAGCTTCACGCGCGCATGGCCGCCGTCGCTATCCACCAGCGTCGCCGGCGCCAGCGTCATCGCCGGCGAGCCGACGAAGCGCGCGACGAAGGCGTTGGCGGGATGCGCATAGATTTCCATGGGAGTCCCGACCTGCTGGATCCGCCGTTCGTTCATCACGACGATCCGGTCGGCGAGCGTCATCGCCTCCGCCTGATCGTGCGTGACCATGATCACGGCGGCGGCGACCCGCCGGCGGAGCTGCGCAAGCTCGACCCGGGTCCGCGTGCGAAGCGCCGCGTCGAGGTTGGACAAGGGTTCATCCAGCAGGAACAGGCCGGGCTGCTTGACGATGGCGCGGCCGATCGCGACGCGCTGGCGCTGGCCGCCGGACATCTGCGCGGGCTTCTTGTCGAGCTGATCCTTGATCTCGAGCACCTCGGCGGCCTGGGCAATGCGCGCGTCGATCTCGTCTTTCGGAACGCGCGCGTTGCGAAGCCCGAAGGCCATGTTCTCGCGCACCGTCATGTGCGGGTAGAGCGCATAGCTCTGGAACACCATCGCGACGTTGCGCTCCCCGGGGGGCAGCTGGTCGATCCGCCGTCCGGCGAGCCGCACCTCACCGGCGTCGGCCGTTTCGAGGCCGGCGATGATCCTGAGAAGCGTGGACTTGCCGCTTCCGGACGGGCCGAGAAAGGCCACGAACTCGCAATCGTCCATCTCCAGCGACACGTCGTCGAGAACGCGCGTGCCGCCATAGGATTTGCGAATGTTGAGCAGCTCCAGGCTCGTCACCCTGTCCTCTTTTATATTATTTATCGCACTTTTGTCGAAGCGCCTTCCGCCGTCAATGCGCTTCAATAAGCCGGTGTCAGCAGACCGTCGATCATGTGGTGCTGGACCACCGGCTCCAGCAGATCCGTCACGCGGCAGGTGAGGTGATCCCGGACGCGCGCGGGCAGAGCGTCGAGATAGGCGCGGGTAACCTGAAGATCGTGGTGCGCGGCATTGGTCGCGTCGGGCGCATCGACCCCCACCACCAGGACCGGGCGCGCCTCATCCGATCGGTCGGCGGTGCCGCGATGGATGGTCAGCGCCGATCGGGCCGACATGTCGCCGCGCTGCGGAAGCGTGCGGACCATCCGCTCGGCGTAGCGGGGCCACAATTCGCGCGGCGGGAACATCCCTTTCGGGCACCCCTCGATCCGGTCCCATTGCGTCCCCGGCGCAATCTCGAACGGCCCGTGCTCGGGCCTGGTGTCGACCGAGGTCAGGTTGAAGGCGAGCGAATTGAGGCGGCGTCCCACCGTCGTCGCCTCCGGGGCCGCGAAGTCGCGGTGCCACGGCTGGTCGGCCGCGCCGGGGAAGGGGATGTCGAAGCCGATCTCGACGATGCGGTAATCGGGCCCGAGCACCGACTCGCACACGGCGACGAACCAGGGATGGGTGGCGATCTCCACGAAGCCGCGCACACGTTCGGGCTGGACCTCCACGTAGAAACGATTGGGCCCGCGGGGGAGCGCCCCGCCGGGCACGGCCCGCGCCTCTTCGTAGAGCGTTTCGATGTCCTCGCGCAGGCGATCGGCGAAGGCGACGCTGAACGCGCCCTTGAGCGCGATGATGCCGTCGCCATAGAGCCCGGCCATGATGTCCGCGGCTTCCCAGGGGCCTGCCGGCCCGGCGCTCACCGTCGAGTCCATAATTATCTTATAAATGTGATTTAGTGGCTTTCAAGGCGGCATGAGATGCGTCTATCGGGCGCCGCATGTCGACTCAGCCATTCGAAGTAGAGGCCCGCGCCGAGGGCATCGCCACCCGCATCACGGTCCGCCGCGGCGAGCAGGAGCGCAGCTATCGCCTGCCCACCGGCAACCACCGTCACTACACCTTGTTCTTCAGCGAGCTCGCCCGCGATTTCGGCACGCGCGTCCCGCACGTCAATGACGGCCCGGGGCTCGCGGCGGAGGGGGAGGAGCCGGACTGGCGTCCGCTCATCCTGGAAAATCTGAGCCCGCTCACCACCGCCGGCTATGGCGATCCCGCCGTGCTCAAGACGCAGGACGGCTATTGGCTGGTCGCGACGTCGAACGACGCGCCCGATGCCTTTCCGATCCTGCACAGCGAGGACCTCGAGAGCTGGCGGCACGAAGGCTTCGTCTTCCCCTCGGGATCGGCGCCGGAATGGACGGCCCATGGCCGGACGGTGGGCGATTTCTGGGCGCCCGAAATGGCGAAGGTCGGCGATGAATATTGGCTCGTCTACACGGCGCGCCAGCATAGCAACGCGCTCGCCATCGGGCTGGCGAAGGCACCGCACCCGACCGGTCCGTGGCGCGATCTCGGCCACCCGCTGGTCGGCGGCTTCGCGATCAACACGACCGGCTTGCCTGACGATTCTCCGCAGGCCGTGCTGAGTGGCGGGGTTATCGACAGCCATATCTTCATCGACGCCAATGGCGATCGCTACCTCTTCTGGAAGCGCGACACGAATGGCGTGTGGCCGCGTCCGCTCGCCGGGCTGCTGGGCCAGCAGCCGGAGCTGATCGACCGTCTGTTCTCGTCGGAAAGCGATCGCCGCACCGCCGCCTTCGCCGCCGCCGTCCTCCCCTGGGCCAACAGCCGGCGGCCGATGGAGCGATTCTTCTTCATGCAGCCGCTGATCGAGGCGGTGCTCGACAATTGGCGCCATGTGAAGGAGGTGCTCGCGACCGTCGAGCGCGCCGACTGGATCCTCGACGCAATGAGCACCCCCATTCACGCCCAGCCGCTGTCCGGACAGGGGGAGCTGATCGGCAGCGACACGATCGTCCTGACCAACGATCTCGACTGGGAAGGCCATCTGATCGAGGGGCCGTGGGTTACGCGCCAGCAGGGCCGTTACTGGCTCTTCTATGCCGGAAACGATTTCGGGACGCCCGCTTACGGCATCGGTGTCGCGGTCGCCGATCATCCGCTTGGGCCCTATGTGAAGCAGCCCGAGCCGCTGCTGAAGTCCAGCCGCAGCTGGTGGGCGCCGGGCCATGCGTCGGTCGCCCCCGGGCTGGACGGCGAGCCGCAGCTTTTCTTCCACGCCTTCTTCCCGGGGACCGGGGGCTATAACGAGTTTCGGGCGCTCCTGACGGCGCGCCTCCATTTCGGACCGGACGGGGTGACGGTCGGCTAGGGCGCCGCGGGCGCGCCCTGGACCGTTTCGGTGGGCCCGCCGTCGGCAAGGCGCGGCCAGCCGTTTCGCCAGACGAGCCGATCGAGCAGCATCACGCGGCGCGTATTCAGCTCGTCGGCGGGGTTTTCGCGCGGCCACCTTGTGTCGACGGCGTGATAGGCGATCCACAGCTGCCCGCGGGCATCGGCAATGACGCTGTTGTGGCCAGGCGCGGTCCATAGGCCGCGTTTCGCGAGGATGACGCCGCCGGGCTGGAAGGGGCCTGTCGCGTGCCGCGAACGGGCGACCATCACCGCATAATGGGCGTTCGGGCCGCAGCAGGCGTCCCCGGAATAGAAGAGATAATACCATCCCCCGCGAAGCACGACCCAGGCGCCCTCGACGAGCCGCTGGTAATCATCCGGACCGGCATTTTGATGGACCTGAACCAGTTCAACCGGGCGGCTGCCGGGCGCGAAGGAGATGCGGTCGGGGGCGAGCTCCTGGACCTTGATCGGGCCGAAGCCGGAGCCCCAATAGAGCAGCCGCCGCCCGGTCGCTGGATCGTCGAAGGCCATCGGATCGATGTTGACGAATCCCGACCCGCACTGGAGCGGGTGGCCGACATCCGTGAAGGGCCCCTCGGGCCGCTCGGCCGTCGCGACCGCGAGGCAAAGGCCTGGCTCCGCGTCGGCGGGCGTCGGATCGGGGCGGGCGGAATAATAGAGATAATAGCGCCCATCGTGCCGGACGACGTGCGGCGCCCAGAAATCCTGCGTCCGGCTCGCCCAGACTGGCTTGACCGGGAGGGCATCGCCCAGCTGCTCCCAGCGCACCAGATCGGCCGAACGCGCCACCTGGATATTGAGCATGTGGCCGTCGTGCGCGCTCTGCGTCGCATAAGCGTAATAGGCGCCGTCCGGTGCCTGGAGGATGGCGGGATCGGGAAAGTCGCGGTCGATCACCGGATTGGCGTAGGTGGCCGGCGCGCCGCGCGATCCGTCCGCGGCTCCGGTGAGGAGCGCAAGGCACAGAAAGGCGGCGGACCATCCCATTCGCCCAGCATAGCAGCACAGGTCCGGGCGGACAGGGATCAAATCAGGGCCGCGGCCTAACCTGGATCAGCGAGATTTCGTCGCGGGCGCAGGAACCGCGCGCGTTTGCGCGACGTTCTGGAAATGTCCGTAACCCGTTTTAACAGGGATTTCGAGTTGCTTCCTCCCACCGACGCCGCCGCGCCGGCCGTGCGCCCGTCCGATGCCCAGCCGGGCCTGATCTGCTTTTCCCACCTTCGCTGGAACTTCGTGTTCCAAAGGCCGCAGCACCTGATGAGCCGCTTCGCGCGCGAGCGGCGGGTCATCTACTGGGAGGAGCCCGAGCCGGCGCTGCCGGAATGCGACCCGGCGCTGGGCATCAGGACCTGCGCGGAAACCGGCGTCGTCGTGGTGACCCCGTCGATTCCCGAGGGGCTGACGGGAGAAAAGCGGACCGCGGTGCTCAAGGAGCTGCTCGACGGGTTCCTGGCCGGTGAGGCCGGGCCGCTCATCCATTGGTATTATACGCCGATGATGCTGCCCTTCGCGCAGCATGTGCCCGCGTCGTGCACCGTCTATGATTGCATGGACGAGCTTGCAAATTTCCGCTTTGCGCCGGCGGAGCTCCTCCAGCTCGAGCAGCAGCTTCTCCAGCGCGCCGACGTTGTGTTCACCGGCGGTTACAGCCTCTATGAGGCCAAGCGGAACCGGCATCACAACATCCACCCCTTCCCGTCGAGCGTCGATCGCGCGCATTTCGCGCAGGCGCGCGAGCCGCAGCGCGAGCCGGCCGACCAGGCGGACCTTCCCGGGCCGCGCCTCGGCTTTTACGGCGTCGTCGACGAGCGGATGGACCTCGATCTGCTCGCCACGCTGTCCGATGCCCACCCCGAATGGTCGATCGTCATCGTCGGCCCGGTGGTGAAGGTGGACCCGGCCGATCTGCCGCGCCGGCCGAACCTGCATTATCTCGGTGGCCGAAGCTATGAGGAGCTCCCCGCCTATCTTGGCGGCTGGGACGTGGCGTTGATGCCCTTTGCGATCAACGAATCGACGCGGTTCATCTCGCCCACCAAGACCCCGGAATATCTCGCCGGAGGTCGCCCGGTGGTCTCGACGCCGATCACCGACGTGATCCGCCATTATGGCGATGTCGAGGGCGTGCTGATCGCTGAACGCGGTGAGGCGTTTGTCCGGGCATGCGAACGGGCGATCGAACTCGGGGCCGACGGCGACTGGCTCGCCGAGGTCGACACCAAGCTTGCCAATCTGAGCTGGGACACGACCTTCGCGCGCATGGCGGGGTTGATCCGCGAGGCGATGGAGGGACCTTCACAGGCGCCCGCGATCCTCGCGCGCAGGAAGCGGCGCTGCGACTATCTCGTCGTTGGCGCCGGCTTCGCCGGCTCCGTGCTCGCCGAGAGGCTGGCCAGCCAGCAAGGCGCGAGCGTCACCGTGGTCGACAAGCGGCCCCACGTCGGCGGCAACGCCTATGATCGCGCGGACGCGGCCGGGATCCTGATCCACCAATATGGACCGCACATCTTCCACACCAATTCCGACGAGATTTTCGGATATCTTTCCAGGTTCACTGCCTGGCGCCCCTACGAGCATCGCGTGCTCGCGCAGGTTCGCGGCCAGCTCGTGCCGATCCCGATCAACCGAGACACGCTGAACCGTCTGTTCGGATTGAACCTGGCCAGCGAGGCGGACGCGGCCGCCTATCTGGCCGGCCGGGCCGAGCCGGTGGCCGACATCCGCACATCGGAGGACGTCGTCGTCTCCGCCGTGGGGCGCGAGCTCTACGAGCTGTTCTTCCGAGGCTATACGCGCAAGCAGTGGGGTATCGACCCGAGCGGCCTCGACAAATCGGTCACCGCCCGGATTCCGACGCGGACCAACACCGACGATCGCTATTTCGGCGACAAATACCAGGCGATGCCGCGCGACGGCTACACCGCCATGTTCGAAAAGATGCTCGACCAGCCGGGCATCGAATTGCTGCTCGGCACCAGCCATAGCGAGGTGGCGGACGAGATCGAGGCGGGGCACATCATCTATACCGGCCCGATCGACGAATATTTCGGCTTCCGCTTCGGCCAGCTCCCCTATCGGAGCCTGCGCTTCGAGCACCGCACCCTGGAGGTGCCGACGTTCCAGCCGACCGCGGTGGTGAATTATCCGGACCCCTCGGTGCCGTACACCCGGATCACCGAATACAAGCACCTGACCGGCCAGGCGCATCCCCACACCAGCATCACCTACGAATATCCGCAGGACGAGGGGGATCCCTATTACCCGATCCCTCGGGCGGAAAATCAGGCGCTGTTCAAGCGTTACGAAGCGCTTGCCGATGCAACGCCGGGGGTGACCTTCGTCGGGCGGCTCGCGACCTATCGCTACTACAATATGGACCAGGTGGTGGGGCAGGCGCTTGCCGCGCATCGTCGCCTGGCCGCGCGCACGCCCGCATCGGAGATGTGGACCGAAGCGGCGGAATGATCAGGCGGCGCGCACGGCCGGCGCGCGCGCGATGTCCTGAAGGTAGGATTCAAGGGCCTTGTCGAGCGGCCGCATGATCCATCCGCGCTCGCTCGACAGCGCGGTCGAGCGGACCGGGCCGTCTTCATCCGCCAGGATCAGCTTGGGGTCCAGCCCGGCGCCCTCGGCGATCCGGAGTGCGAAATCATGCCAGCTGAGGCTGCCCTGACTGGCGAGGTGCCAGATGCCGGTCTCGCCGTCGATCAGCAGATCGAGTGCCGCATGGCACAGGTCGGGGACGAAGGTCGGCGACACGACGTGGCGCGAGGCCGCGAAGGGTCGGCCCTGGCTCAGCGCGGACAGCACGTCCCAGGCGAAATTGAAGCGGTCCCAGGGACCGAAGAAGGCGCTGGTCCGGATGACGAGGGTTTGGGCGTCGATCGTGGCGAGCCGGCGCTCCGCTTCGGCCTTGCTTCGCCCGTACGTTGAGGTCGGGTTCGGCGTGTCGCTTTCCACATAGGCGCCACGCGCGCCGGTTCCGTCGAAGACCAGATCCGAGGAGAAGGTGACGAGGGGTATGCCGCGCTCCGCACAGGCGCGGGCAAGCAGCTCGGGGCCGAGCGCGTTGGCGGCCATGCAGGCCTCGGGCTCCCGCTCGGCGTCGTCGACGCGCACATAGCCGGCGGCGTTGATGACCGCCCAGGGCCGTGTCCGATCCAGCGCCGCGCCGATGCTCCCCGCATCGCATATCTCCAGCGCCCGCCGGTCGGACAGGCGATGGGCGAGCCCGCGGTGCGCGCAGATGCGCGCCATGGCCTGGCCCAGCGTGCCCGTCGCGCCGGTGATCAGCAACGGCGTTCCGGCCGGCTGCCGCGCATGAGTTTCGCCGGCGCACCAGGCGTAGAAATGCGCGTCCCGCCGCCACCAGCCGGGCGTCTCCAGCACCGGGTGACGGAATCGCTCGCCGCGCGCATAGGCGCTTGCCGCCCTGGCGATCACTGTCGGACGCGGCGCCGGCGCCCGCGCGTCGAACGCGCCCGGATCGTAATGCCCATCCTCGCGGGTGACCAGCGAGCGCCAGTCGACATTGCCGAACAGGGACCAGAGCGTGACCGCGCGAAGATCGATTCCTTCGGCCCGCGCCGAAGCGGCGGCGTCCATCACCTCCGCGAGCCAGCGCAGCCCCTCCTCGCGCGTGCAGCCATGATGCACCTCGGTGATGGCGATCGGCAGGCGGTAGCGATCCCAGGCCTCGCGCGCCCGGTGGCGAAGCCCGGTTTCGAGGCCGGGCACCCGGACGGCCTCCGCGTCGACATAGGCGATCCGCCCGTTTCCGCCGGCCGGCAGGTCCGGATAAAGATCGATCCGGTGATCGAGGAAGCGGTCGCTGGTCAGATAGTGATTGATCCCGAGCATGGCCGGCGCCGCCGCTCCGCCGTGCAGCCGTTCGAGCTCGCGCGGCGAAATTCCCGCCCGGACCAGATCGTCGAACAATGGATGATCCGCATCGACCCGGCCGCACAGGAGATCCCAGGACAGCCAGCGTCGCTCATTTTCGTGCCGGCTCTGCTCCAGCGCCGGCGGCGTCGCGAAGGTCTTGCCGAGATCCTCGGTCTGGACGAGCTCGGCATCGGGGTTGGTCGCGCGCAAGGCCTGCATCGCCGCTTGCGTGCCGAGACACTGATTGACCAGGGCGCGCAGGAAGGACGGATAATCGCGAAGATGCGGGTACCAATGGCCGTAGAGCGCTGAAAAGCGCGCGGTGGTGAGCGGCTCGTTGATCGGGGTCCATCGTCTGATTCCCGGATAATGCGCGCCGACCCGGGCGGCGAAGTCCGCGAATTTCGCCGGGAAATCCGGATCGAGCAGATTGGTGTAGCAGGGGCCCGAACCGTGATGGAGCAGGCCGCCGATCACCTCGATCCCGTGCGCGTCCAGCAGCGCGATCCGCTTGTCGTTCCAGCCGAAGTCGCAGCAATCCGATCGTTCCGGCGCGATGCTTTCCCAGAGCAGCGGATAGCGCACCGTCCGCACGCCCAGGCTCGCGATCCGCGCGATATCGTCGTCGCGGTCCCGGTGTCCGGTTTCGAGGAACTGGTCCCGCCAGCGATCGCCGACCCGGACGATCGTGCATTCGGGTCCGGCCCATAGTTCGAGCGGAGGGCGGGCTGCGATCATCCTGCGGCCGGCGTGCCCGGCCGTGGGTATCGTGGGACGTTGCGCGCATTGGTCATGCGCCTCAAAGCCGCGCGCGACGCGATCGGTTGCACGAAATCGTGCTAACCTGGATCAACCTGGGGCCGCGGCGGGCTGAGGAACTGGTCCAATTCGCGCAGGGCATTGCCGATGACCCAAGTGCGCCAGTTCTCCCGCAACTCCGGCACGAGTTCGTCGGGTATGGCACAAACGTCACCACGATTGAGGCTCAGCAAGGCATCGTTTACCATGGACGGATGACGGAAGCCGCTGTCGCCTACTGCAACTGCATGGAAGACGTGAAGGCTCGGCTGAGGCTCATCAAGGAGATCACCGAGGGGCGCTCTCCTCTTGGCTCGGAAGGGCTAGACGGTGAGGTCGTCTGTTTGCTCCTACGGAAGGTGCTTGAGCAGATTGCGTTCAGTTCGCTGATCGCTCACCGCGAGACCTACGAGGCCGTGCATAACGACCTCGGCAGCATCTGGCGAGCGAAGCGCCTCCTTGAGCGCATGGACAAGCTGCACCCCGAGTTCTACCCGTCTCCTATTAAGCGCGGGGTCAGCAGGCACTTGGGTGTTCACCACCACTTTGATCCGGTGGAGGACGGCTTCCTGACGAAGGACGAATTCGTCTTCCTCTACGACACGGCGAGCAGTGGCATCCACACTTGGAACCCGTTCAAGGACGCAGAGCGCGTGCTCGACTTCCAGCGCCCGATCGCGGAGTGGATTGTGCGCATCGCTGCGCTGCTGGATCACCATTTGGTTCACTTCGCTGGCACGAAGGACCTGTGGCTGATCCAGATGGACAGCCCGGAGGACCACAGGGTCCACGCATTTGTTGCTCCAATGGTGACGGAATTCCCGCCAGTCCCAGCGTGACGGCGAAGTTCCAGTTCTGAGCCGAAACTCCGCACCGGCTAATATAGCGCTAGCATGCCAGAAGCAGCGAGCCGCAATTGGGGATCGGCGACATAAGTCGCTGATTTTTATAAAGAAAAATGGTGGACGCACTAGGGCTCGAACCTAGGACCCGCTGATTAAGAGTCAGCTGCTCTACCAACTGAGCTATGCGTCCGTCGCCGGTGGGCGGTGCGCGTCGGTGTTCCGGCGCGAGGGGGGCATTTAGGGGCCGGGCGCGACGATTGCAACCGCTGTTTGCACGCTCATCTGCGTCGCGGATCGAGGCGGTTGCGGCGATCGATCGACATCATCACGCCAAGGCAGATCATCACCGTCATGATCGCCGATCCGCCATAGGAGATGAGCGGCAAGGGGATGCCGACGACAGGCGCGAGGCCCATCACCATGGCGAGGTTGATCGCCATGTAGAAGAAGATGGTGGTGATGAGCCCGGCCGCGGTCAGCCGCTCGAACCGCCCCTTGGTGTCGAGCGCAACGATGATCCCCCAGCGGATCAGAAGCGCGAAGCCGATGATGATGAACAGGCCCCCGGCAAGCCCCCATTCCTCCGCCATGGTGGCGAAGACGAAATCGGTCTGCGGCTCGGGAAGGAAGGCGAAATGGCTCTGCGTGCCCTGCAGATAGCCGGTGCCGGTCAGCCCGCCGGCGCCGATCGCGATCTTCGACTGGGTGATGTGATAGCCGGCGCCGAGCGGATCGGTTTCGGGATCGAGGAAGATGGCGATCCGCTGCCGCTGATAATCGTGGAGCCCGAAGAAATAGGCGAGCGGGACGATGATCGCCGCCGCCACCCCCGCGCCCACGAAAAGGCGCAGCGGGATGCCGGCGAGGAACATCACCGTGATCCCGCCAAGCGCCACCATCGTCGCGGTGCCGAGATCGGGCTGAATCAGGATGAGCCCGGCGGGCAGGCCGATCAGGACGAGCGCCGGCCAGATCGCGGTCCAGCTCCTGATCTCGCGCGCCGGCAGCATGTCGTAGAAGCGCGCGACCACCAGGACGATGGCCGGCTTCATCAGCTCCGATGGCTGGAGCCGCACGAGCCCCAGATCGAGCCAGCGCTGCGCGCCGCCACTGATCGCGCCAAGCGCTTCCACCAGCACCAGCATGATCATGAGCCCGCCATAAGCAAGGAAGGCCCATTCCTTGTAGAAGCTCGGCGGCAGATAACCCATCGCGATCGCCATGCCGAGGAAGACGGCGAAGCGGATGCCCTGGGGCAGCGCCCAGGTCATGTGCCCGCCGGCGGCCGAGTAGAGGATGACGAGGCCGAAACCGCAAAGCGCGATCACGATCCACAACATGCGCCACGGGAGGCTGGCGATCGGCGCCGGAAATCTTGGAAGGGCCATCGGCAGCCGCCGCCTAGAGGTGGCCGGTCGGCGCCGGCGGACTTTCGCCGGCGGCCGCCGCTGCGGCCCAGGTCCGGGCGCGGGCCTCCATCCGCTGCTCGATCGTGCCGCCCCATTGCTGCTCCATGGCGGCGAGCGTGGCCATCGCCCGGTCCTTGTCGAACAGGTAGGTCATCACGTCCCTCGCCATCGGCGCCGCGGCGCTGGCGCCGAAGCCGCCATGCTCGACCAGGAAGCAGGCGGCGTAGCGCGGCGCCTGGGCCGGAGCGAAGCAGACGAACCAGCTGTGGTCGCGCATCCGCCACGCAAGGCTCGCGTTGGAGCGAACGCCGCTGGCGCGCTCGGCCATCGAGATGCGGCGGACCTGCGCGGTCCCGGTCTTGCCGGCCATCATTTCCGGGACGGGCAGCCGGAAACGGCTGGCGGTGCCACCGCCATTGACCACGTCGGTCATCGCGGCGCGGACGAAAGCGAGATGCTCCTCGTCGATCCCCTCGAGCGGATCGAACGCGGGCGCCGGCCCCTCGGCGATGATGCGCGGCATCACCTTGCGGCCGCTCACGATGCGCGAGACCATGACCGCCTGCTGGAGCGGATTGACCAGCACATAGCCCTGGCCGATCGACATGTTCACCGTGTCGTAGCTTTGCCATTCGCGGTGGAAGCGCCGCTGCAACCATTCGGGATCGGGCCAGGTCCCGTAGCGCTGCGAGGGGAAGGGCAGATCGAACCGCTCGCCCATGCCGAACTGCCGGGCGACCGGGGAGATGTTCTGGACCCCGGCCTGGAGCGCCATCTGGTAGAAATAGATATCGCAGCTCTTCGCGATCGCCTGGTGCATCGCGATCGGGCCGTGCGGCCCGCCGGAGCAGTGGAACACGGCGTTGCCGAGGCGCCAGGCGCGTTGGCAGTTGATCCGCTGCTCCGGGTCGATCCCGGCCTTGAGCAGTGCCACCGCCGTCATCGGCTTTGAGGTGGAGCCCGGCGGATACAGGCCCTGGAGGACCTTGTTGATCATCGGATGGCGCTCGTCCTGCGCCATCATGTTCCATTCGGCGTGGCTGATCCCGTCGGAAAAGCTGTTGGGATCGTAGCTCGGCATCGACACGAAGCACAGGATGTCGCCGCTGGGCACGTCGATGACGGCGACGGCGGCCGATTGTTCGCCGCAGCGGCGCGCGACGAAGCTCTGGAGCTCGGCATCGATCGTGGTCCTGAGCGGCGCGCCGCTGACGTCGGGGCGGGTGGTGAGCTCGCGCACCAGCCGGCCGCGCGCGGTCACCTCGATCCGCGCCGCGCCGGGGCGGCCGCGCAGCCGCTGCTCCTCGACCTTTTCTATGCCGTTCTTGCCGATCTTGAAGCCCGGCGCGATCAGCAGCGGATTGCGGTTCTCGGCCTCATATTCCTCTCGATTGGGCGTGCCGACATAGCCGACCAGGTGACCGACGGCGGCGCCTTCGGGATAGAAGCGGGCGAAGGCGCGCATCGGCGCGACGCCGGGAAGCTCCGGCTGGCGCAGCGTGATCGCGGCATATTTCTCGAACGACAGGTTTTCGGCGACCGGCACCGGCTGGAAGCCGGCGGCGTTGGCGAGATCCTCGCGAAGCTGCGCGAGCGCATCGGGGGTGAGATCGAGAATCCGGGCGAGCTCCGCGATCACGCGCTCCTTGTCCTCGAGCCGATCGGGGATGAGATCGACGCGAAAATCGCTTCGGTTGGCGGCGAGCGGCCGGCCGTGCCGGTCGACGATCCAGCCGCGCCGCGGGGGGATCAGCCGCTCTTGAACCCGATTGTCCTCTGCCATCTCGCGATAGCGCTGGTTCTGGGCGATCGCGATATAGCCCATGCGCCCGGCGAGCAGCCCGGCGACCCCGGCCTGGGCGACACCGAGAAAGATGGCGCGCCGCGAAAAGCTGGTCGCCTGCGCCAGTTCGGTGACCGCCGGCGAGGTCGGGCGGTTGCGGCGGCGGCCGATCATCGCGCCAGCCGCCAGCGATCGAGGGCGAGGACGATCCGCGTCGCGAGCGGATAGGCGAGCGCGGCGAGGACGAGTTGGGGAATGAGGATGGTGAATCGCACGTCGCTGCCCATGAGCAGGCCTATGTACCACGCGCCAAGGCTTTGCAGCAGGATTGCGCCGGCCGCGATCAGCCAGTCCATCCAGTAATCGCGGAAGCCCAGTCTGGTATCGATGAGCTCGGCCAAAAGGCCGATCATGGTCCACAGCAGCATCGCCTGGCCGATCGGATGGCCGGCAATCAGATCGCTGGCGAGGCCGAGGCCGAGCGGCATCCATGGCCTCCAGATTTCCGGGCGGAGCAGCCGCCAGGCAAGGAAGATCAGGAACCCGAAATCGGGGAGGAGCGGAGTCGCGGCAACGACCGGCAGCAGGGCGAGCAGGGTCGCCGCGAGGATCGACGCCAGCGGCGTGAAGCGGCGGCGAAGGTCGCGGACGGCGACCTCGGCTTCGGACGAGGCGATGCGCGTGCTCATCGCGGCGCGGCCCCGGCGCTGTTGCCCGTGGGCGCGATCGGGGCCGGACGCGGCGCGGCGCCCTGCGGTGGCTGGGGCGGGGCGGCGACGGGTGGCAAGGCAAGCTGGCTGGTCGCCGCGTCGACCGATCCGGTCACCGCCGCCGGCTGGTAGACGGGCTGTACGATCGCGAAATCGGTGCGGGCCGGATTGGCGAGCGGCCGGGCGATGGCGGTGTCGCCGTTGCGTCCGGTGACGACCGCGACGGGCACGTCCGGCGGGAAAATGCCGCCGACACCGGAGGTCACGACAATGTCGCCGACGCGGAACGGATTTTCGCCGACCTCGAGCGTGCGAAGCTCCACCGTCCCGTCGCCTCGTCCGGCGGCGAGGGCCGGGGTGCCGGTGCGCAGCGCGCGGACGGGGACGCTCGACGCGCCGTCGCTGACCAGGAGGATGCGCGAGGCCCAGCGGCCCGTGTCGAGCACGCGGCCGATCAGGCCGTCGGGCGCGCGCACCGGCTGGCCCGGGCGCACGCCCGCCGCGCTGCCCGCCGACAGGATCGCCATCCGGCGCGAGGAATCGAAGCTCGACCCGACGATGCGCGCGATCGTCACCTCGTCCTCCACGCGCTGGGCGAGGCCGAGCAGGCGCCGAAGGCGAGCATTCTCCGCCTCCGCGATGCGCGCGCGGACCAGCTCGCGCCGCTCGGCGGCAAGCTCGGCCTGGAGCCCGGCATTCTGCGATCCTGCATTGATATAGTTGGAAATCCAGTCGCCGATCCCGGTGACGCCGCGCACCCCCGCACGGCCGGCGCCGCTCACCGGGGCGGTGAGATCGAGCGCCGCGCCCTTGATCGCGGCGAACCCGCGCGGATCGACGATGGAGATGACGAGCAGCAGGACGGCGACCAGCATCCCGGCCACGGCGATCACATAGCCGAGGAACAGCCCATATTGCGCCCGCCGGGAGTAGCCGGGGCGCCGATTGGCGGGCGGCGCCATCGTGCCCCTTCCTTATGCGGTCTGGAGGACGCCGCGGAACACCTCTTCCTCCATCGCGCGGCCGGTGCCGAGCGCGACGCAGGTGAGCGGATCGTCGGCGACCGTGACCGGCAGCCCGGTTTCGTCGCGAAGCACCTCGTCCAACCCCTTGAGCAGCGCGCCGCCGCCGGTGAGCACGATGCCCTGGTCGACGATGTCGGCAGCGAGCTCCGGCGCGGTGTTCTCCAGCGCGATCCGGACGCCCTCGACGATCGTGCCGACCGGCTCCGACAGCGCCTCGGCGATCTGGCGCTGGTTGATCGTGATCTCCTTGGGGACGCCGTTGACGAGATCGCGGCCCTTGATGTGTACGGTTTCGCCGTCGCCGCCATTGGCCGGCGGCTTGGCGATGCCGACCTGCTTCTTGATCCGCTCGGCCGTCGCCTCGCCGATCAGGAGATTGTGGTTGCGCCGGACGTAGGAGGAAATCGCCTCGTCCATCTTGTCGCCGCCGACGCGCACGGAGGTCGTATAGGCAAGGCCGCGAAGGCTCAGCACCGCGACCTCGGTCGTGCCGCCGCCGATGTCGACGACCATCGATCCGATCGGCTCGGTCACCGGCATGTCGGCGCCGATCGCGGCCGCCATCGGCTCCTCGATCAGATAGACCTGGCGGGCGCCGGCATTGGAGGCGGCATCGCGAATGGCGCGCCGCTCGACGCTGGTCGATCCCGAAGGTACGCAGATCACGATCTCCGGCCAGCGCGGGAAGCGACGGCGGCCGTGCACCTTCTGGATGAAATGCTTGATCATCTGTTCGGCGACGTCGATGTCGGCGATCACGCCGTCGCGGAGCGGGCGGATCGCCTCGATCTGGTCGGGCGTCTTGCCCATCATCAGCTTGGCGTCGTCGCCGACCGCCTTGACGCGCTTGACGCCGTTGGTCGTCTCGATCGCCACGACCGACGGCTCGTTCAGGACGACGCCGCGGCCCCGGACATAGACGACGGTGTTGGCGGTGCCGAGGTCGATCGCCATGTCGTGCGACGGGAGCCTCAGAAAGTTGAACATCGACATATGCTTGCGTTTCGCTTTCGGCTGGCGGGCGGCCGGCACGGCCTTCCGGCGACATTTCTATAGGATGGGCCCGCGCCCCCGGTCCACAAAAGAGTCGAACACGTCTCGCGGGTCGGCCGCGCATCGTCTAGAGACAAAATCATGTCAATACGGCGTTTGCCCGAGCATCTGGTCAATCGAATCGCGGCCGGTGAAGTGGTGGAAAGACCGGCCAGTGCGTTGAAGGAGCTGGTCGAGAACGCGATCGATGCCGGTGCCACGCGCATCGCGGTGAGCCTTGCCGGCGGCGGGATCGACCGGATCGAGGTCGCCGACGACGGATGCGGCATGGCCGCGGACGAGATTGCGCTCGCGCTGGAGCGCCACGCCACCTCCAAGCTGCAGGGCGACGAGATCGACCAGGTCGGCACCCTGGGCTTTCGCGGCGAGGCGCTGCCATCGATCGCCAGCGTCGCCCATGTGACGATCGAAAGCCGCACGCGCGGGCAGGATGGCTGGTCGCGGACCATCGACAATGGCCGGCTGGCGGGGGAGGGGCCAGCCGCACTGCCGCCGGGCACGCGGGTGAGCGTCGCGGATCTGTTCGCGAAGGTGCCGGCGCGCCGCAAGTTCCTCCGTTCGGTCCGCAGCGAATATGCCGCCTGCCTCGATGTCGTGAAGCGGCTCGCCATGGCGCGCCCGGACATCGCCTTCAGCCTCGACCATGAAGGGCGGCGCGTTCTGAGCGTCGCGGCGGGCGAGGACCGGCCGGACCGGGTCGCCGCGCTCACCGATCGCGATCTCGCCGCGAACAGCATCGCCGTCGACTATGTGCGGGGCAATGCAAGGCTCGGCGGCGTCGCCGGCCTGCCGACCTTCAACCGCGGCATCGCCGATCACCAATATCTGTTCGTCAACGGTCGCCCGGTGAAGGATCGGCTGCTGATCGGCGCGGTGCGCGGCGCCTATCAGGATCTGCTCGCGCGCGACCGCCATCCCGTCCTCGCCCTCTTCATCGACGTTCCGGCCGAGGAGGTCGACGTCAACGTCCATCCGGCCAAGACCGAGGTCCGCTTCAAGGATCCCGCCGGCATTCGCGGCCTGATCGTCGGCGGCCTTCGCCACGCCCTCGACGAAGCCGGCCACCGCTCCGCGCAGCGGCCGAGCGCGGCGGCGCTCGGGAACTGGCAGAGTGAAACCGATCTCCACCGCTACTCCCCCGACCTCCTCCGTCATTCCCGCGAAAGCGGGAATCCAGCTTCCTTCTTCCCCGGCGGAGGGGCCGGGCAAGGCAGCTGGACCCCCGCTTTCGCGGGGGTGACGCGAGTGCAGGATCGTTCGCAGGACTTCGCCCCCCAGGCCCGGGCCGAAGCCGCTGTCGAACCGGTCCCGCAAGCGCAATCCTTCCCCCTCGGCGTCGCGCGCGGCCAGGTCGCGGCCACCTATATCGTCGCCGAGGCGGAGGACGGGCTGGTGATCGTCGATCAGCACGCCGCCCACGAACGGCTGGTGCTCGAGCGGATGCGCCGCGCGATGGCGAATGGCGGGGTGGCGCGGCAGGCGCTGCTCCTGCCCGAAGTGGTCGAGCTGGACGAGCCCGCCTGCGACCGGCTGGAGGCACGGCTCGACGAGCTGGCCGAGCTGGGGCTGGAGCTGGAGCGCTTCGGCCCGCGCGCGATGCTGGTCCGCGCGACGCCCGCCATGCTCGGCGCGGGTGATATCAAGGGGCTCGTCACCGATCTCGCCGACGATCTCGCCGCCTTCGATTCCGCCCTCGGCCTCAAGGAAAAGCTAGACCATGTCGCCGCGACCATGGCCTGCCACGGGTCGGTCCGCGCCGGCCGCCTCCTCTCGGTCGCCGAGATGAACGCGCTGCTCCGCGAGATGGAGGTGACGCCCCACAGCGGCCAGTGCAACCACGGCCGCCCGACCTGGGTGAAGCTCGCGCATGGCGACATCGAGAAACTGTTCGGGAGGAAATGACGGTGTCATCTCCCGACCGCTTCGAAACCGTTGCTTACGTCCACAGCTATGTGGGCGACGAAGCGCTCCACCGCCCCCGGGGCTGAAGGCGGGCTTCAATTCGACGAAGTGGCGCGCGCCGCCTCGCGGACATAGGTTCCGTCGCCGCCGGGACCGTGGATGATCAGGCTGGTGCCGGAAATGTCGAGTGCCTGATTGTCGAAATCGAAGACCTGAAAATCGTTAGGCACGAACGTGAATGCGAGGCGGTTGCCCGCGGCCGGATCGATCGGAAAACGCTGCGGCGGAATATTGTACATCGCGAGCGCAAGCTCGATCCAGGCCGGTGCCGCGCGGCCTCGACGATCGGGGAGGGTCCAGCCGTCGTCCTGCGTATAGCCCTCGACCACCCCGCCATCGGCGAAGCCGACGCGAAGATCGATCCCGGCGAGGCCTCGGCCCTGCGGATCGGCGACGAGGACATGAAAGGGCCCGTCGCCGTGGCTCGGCGCGCCGGCGGTGAAGGCGGCGGGGACTGGGCGCGGCTGGGTGGTGAGGATCACGGCGCGCGGCGTGCTTCGCCAATTGCCCTCGGCGTGGAAATCGACCGCGCCGGCCGAGAGCATGAAGCGGAAGCGGCCATTGGCGCCGAGCTCCAGAACGGAGACGGTGTCGGGGCCGCCCTGCAATCGATAGGTGCCGACCAGCGCATTGGCGGGTGCGGCGCTCGGCGCGGGCGCCGTCTGTGCGGACGCGGGGAGGGCGCCCACCGCGGCGAGGCAGAGCGCCGCCAGGATCGTCGGCTTCGTCATGTCGTCCCTCCCAGATCGAGAATCTCGCGCCGCACCGCCTCGATCGGATGCGCGCGCGCCGCTTCACGCGAGGCGCGGAGGCGCGGATAGCCCGCCTTCGCGTCGGCGAGGAGCTTTTCGACGAAGCGGCCGTCGCGCACCTCGGCGAGGATGCGGCGCATTTCGGCGCGGGTCGCGTCGGTGACGATGCGGGGGCCGCCGTCGAGGGCGCCGAATTCGGCGGTGTTGCTGATCGCCTCGCGCATCCCGGCGATGCCTCGCTCATAGATGAGATCGGCGATGAGCTTCACCTCTGTAAGACATTCGAAATAGGCGATTTCGGGTGCGAAGCCGGCCTCGACCAGGGTTTCGAAGCCGGCCTGGATCAGCTCGGGGATCGTGCCCCACAGCACGGCCGATTCGTTGAACAGGTCCGCCTCGCATTCCTCGGCGAAGCTGGTGGGGAGGATGCCGACCCGGCCGCTGCCGATGGCGCCGGCATAAGAGAGCGCCAGCGCCTCCGCGCCGCCGCTCGCATCCTGATCGACCGCGAACAGCGAGACGAGGCCCGAGCCCGCCTCGAAATCGCGGCGAAGCGCGGTTCCGGGGCCCTTGGGCGAGACGAGGAAGATGTCGAGATCGGCGCGCGGCTTGATGAGGCCGAAGCGGATCGAAAGGCCGTGCGCGAAGCCGATCGCCGCGCCCGCGCGCAGATGCGGGGCCAGCTCCTCCTCATAGATGCGGCCATGATCCTCGTCGGCGGCGAGCAGGATGGCGACATCGCATTCCGCCGCGGCTTCGGCGGCGGTGACGACCTCGAACCCCTCGCTCTGCGCCCCGTGCCGCCGGGGTGAGCCGGCGCGCAGGGCGACGGTGACCTCGACGCCGCTGTCGCGCAGGTTGAGCGCCTGCGCCCGGCCCTGATTGCCATAGCCGATGACGGCGACCCGCCGGGCGCGGATCAGGCCGAGGTCGATATCCTTGTCGAGATAGACGTGCATGGGCCGGGCCTAGGATCGCGAAAGGGCTGCGACAAGCTCGGCCTCGATGGACGGCGAGTCCAGCGCGCTTTCGAACCTCGGCCAGTCCGCGGGCGGCTGGTGACGCAGCCAGGTATATTGGCGCTTGGCATATTGACGGGTCGCCGCCTGGCCGGCCGCCAGCGCCTCGGGGCGCGTGAGCGAGCCGGCGAGGAAGGCCGCGATCTCCGGCACGCCGATGGCCCGCATCACCGGAGCGGCGGGCGACAATCCTCGCGCAAGAAGTGAGAGAACCTCCTCAATCCCTTCATCGGAAAAGATTTCCTCGAACCGCGTATCGCAGCGGGCGTAGAGCCAGGCGCGCGGCGGCAGCAGGATGATCGGGCGCAGCGCGACGCGCCCGCCGATGCCGCCGACCTTTTCCTTCTGCCAGTCGGCGAGCGGCCGGCCGGTGGACCGTACGACCTCCAGCGCCCGCGCGATCCGGCTGGTGTCGCTCGGCCGCAGACGCGCCGCCGCGGCGGGATCCTCCCGGGTGAGCGCGGCATGAGCCTCGGCGACGGGAAGGGCGCGCACGGCGGCGCGGATCGCCGGATCGATGTCGGGGACCGGCGCGATTCCCTCGATGAGGGTCCGCAGATAAAGGCCGGTGCCACCGGCGAGGATCGGCAGGCGGCCGGCACCGTGGGCGGCGGCGATCTCGGCTTTGGCCTCGGCGGCCCAATCGGCGGCCGAGCAGGCGAAGGCGCCGTCGCGCGTGCCGTAGAGCCGGTGCGGCGCGCGCGCTTCATCGGCTTGGGACGGACGCGCAGAAACAACCCGCAAGTCCTTGTAAACCTGGGCACTGTCGGCGTTGATCACGGTACCGTTCGCGGCCTCGGCAAGCGCCAAGGCGAGCGCCGACTTGCCGCTCGCGGTCGGGCCTGCGATGAGCGCGACCGGAGGCTTTCCAGAAGACGTCATGTTCATCGCGACCCTGATAGCAAAGGACCGGCTGGCGCGCGGCGATATTTCCGCGGCGGAGGATGTGCTCGGAACGCGTGGTTTTGCGTGGATCGACGAGGATCGCGCGGGGGATTTCGTGTTTTCCGGTGATCCCGGCGCGGCGCGGCGTGGCCTGGAGGGGCTGATCGAGGATGTCGACGTGATCGTCCAGCCGCAGGCCAACCGCCGCAAGCGCCTGCTCCTCGCCGACATGGATTCGACGATGATCGGGCAGGAGTGCATCGACGAGCTCGCGGACTTTGCGGGCTTCAGGGCCGAGGTCGCTGAGGTCACCGAGCGGGCGATGCGCGGCGAGCTCGATTTCGAGGCGGCGCTCGATGCGCGGGTCGCGCTGCTCGCCGGGCTCGATGCGGCGGCGATCGACCGGTGCCGCGAGGAACGGGTGCGGCTCACGAAGGGCGCGCGGGCGCTGGTGCGAACGATGCGGGCGAACGGGGCCTATGCCCTGCTCGTCTCCGGCGGCTTCACCCGCTTCGCGCTGCCGGTCGCCGATTCGATCGGATTCGATGCGGCGCGGGCGAACGAGCTGGAGATCGAGGCCGGCGCGCTCACCGGCCGGGTGGCGCGCCCGATCGTCGGGGCCGAGGCGAAGCGGGCGGCTCTGCTGGAGACCGCGGCGGCGCGCGGCATCGCCATCGCCGAGACGCTGGCGGTCGGCGACGGGGCCAACGACATCCCGATGCTGGAGGCCGCCGGGCTCGGCGTCGCCTATCATGCCAAGCCCAGGGCGGCGGCGGCGGCGGATGCGCGGATCGAGGTGAACGACCTCACCGCGCTGCTCTACGCCCAGGGCTATGCCCGCGCGGAATGGGTCGAGGATTAGGCCGGGCGGCTCATGTCGGCGGCGATCGCGGCGAGGGCGAAGGCGACCGAGCGTTCCGAACAGGCGAAGCGCAGCGACACCGCGTCGAGCGTGACGGCATCCACCCGCGCATCGATCGTCCCGGCCTCGGGATGGCTGAGGCTGACCCGATCGCCAAGCGCCGGCCGCGCATTGGTCTCGACGATCGCGCCGCGGGCATCGACGCGCCGCAGCGCCGCCGGCATCGGCATCTCGGCGACCAGCACGCACATCCGCCGCCGCCGCCAGCGCGACGCCATCGTCGACCGATTTTCGATAACCCCAGCAGCCGCCACGATTTTTCCCCTGCTCAGCAACCGCCATAAACGGCAGCCGCCAAGGCCCGGTTAAATCGGATGGTTAAGAAAGCGTCAGGGCGCGACCGGGAAACAGGCCTGGCGCGCGGCGGCGCAGGCGCGGGTCGCGGCGTCGCGGCTGGCGAGCGGGCCGGCCTGGAGACGGACGACCGCGCCGGCGCGGACGTAGAAGGGCTGGAGACCGGGAAGGCGGGCGCGGACCTGGGACCAGGCGGCGCGCGCATTGGCATCCGAGCTGAACGCGCCGAGCTGGACGCGCCACCGCCCGGACGGGGCCGGCGCGGGGGCAGGGGTGGGCGACGCGGTCGTCGACGGACGGGGCGACGGCGCTTCGGCGCGCGGCGGCTGGGCCCGGCCCGGCTGGGAAGGCGGCACATTGGTCGTCGCGATCCGCGGCGGCTGCGCCGGCGCCGGCGCCGGCGCGGGACGCGGCGGCGGGCTGGCGCTCGCCACCTGCACGTTGGCCGGGCTCGCCAGCGTCGCGGCGATCGCGCGGCCGCGCGTCTTGTCGGCGTCCGGAATGTTGCGCTCCATCTCGGCGAGCTGGGTCTGCGCATAAGGCAGGCCAGCGGCGGCGGCGCGGATCATATAGGCATAAGCACGCGGCCAATCGCGCGGCGCGAGATCGCCGTTGAACAGCGCCGTGCCGAAGACATATTGCGCGCGCGGATCGCCATGTTCGGCGGCGCGCTGGACGAAGGGCATCGCCTCCTGCCGCGGGCCGTCCTGGAACAGGAGCAGGCCGTACATCGCCTGCGCCTCGACATGCCCCGCCTCGGCCGCCTGGCGATAATAACGCTCCGCCGTCGCCATGTCCTGGGCGACGCCGCGGCCGAGCCGGTAGGCATGGCCGAGATTGAAGGCGGCATCGGCATCGCCGCGCGCCGCCAGCGGCTGCCACGCTGCGACGGCGCGGTCATAATCGCCATGCTGCCAGGCCTCGACCCCGGCCTCGACCGTCTGGGCGGCGAGCGGGGCGGCGCAAGCGATCGCGGCGGCGGCGAGCATCCGGGAGGTCATACGCATCGAAAGCGGCTCCAATGAAATTTCGGGCCGGGTCTACCGGGGCGTGGTTAACGCCGTCTTAGCAGGAAAATCATGGCTTTGCGCCGAAACGGAGGCAGTTCGGTCCACGGCCCGTCCGCCTTCAGCGTTAACGTGATTTTAGGATCGGAAGGCCAAATCCCTCCCCAATCGTGGGGAACCGAGGATCAATTCATGCGCGTTCTGGCTTTGTCGTCCCAGAAGGGCGGATCGGGCAAGACGACCCTTTCCGGGCATCTCGCCGTCCAGGCGCAGCGCGCGGGCTACGGCCCCGTCTGCCTCATCGACATCGACCCGCAAGGCTCGCTCGCCGATTGGTGGAACGAGCGCGAGGATGAAGCGCCCGCCTTCGCCCAGACCACGGTCGCGCGGCTCGGTGCGGATCTCGAGGTGCTCCGCCAGCAGGGCTTCCGCCTCGCCGTCATCGATACGCCGCCGGCGATCACCATGGCGATCCAGAGCGTCATCCAGGTCGCCGAGCTGATCGTCATCCCGACCCGCCCGAGCCCGCACGATCTGCGCGCCGTCGGGGCCACGGTCGATCTGTGCGAGCGCGCCGGCAAGCCGCTCATCTTCGTCGTCAACGCCGCGACGCCCAAGGCGAAGATCACCTATGAAGCCGCGGTCGCGCTGTCGCAGCACGGCACGGTCGCCCCGGTCACCGTCCACCACCGCACCGATTTCGCCGCCTCGATGATCGACGGGCGCACCGTGATGGAGGTCGATCCGGGCTGCAAATCGGCGGCCGAGGTCCAGGAATTGTGGTCCTATATCGCCGACCGGCTCGAAAAGAATTTCCGCCGCACCGTCTTCGCGGCGCCGACCGCGAGCGTCCCCCACGCGATCCAGCAGCAGCGTCCCGCGTCCGGCTTCGGCCGCCGCGTGATGGGCCAGTGACGGGGAGGCGGCGATGATCAACGAAGCCCGCCCCTACGCGTCCTTGTCCTCCGGCCTCCTCGCCCGCAAGGGCACCGCCCGGCCGGCGATGCGCCCCCAAGGCTATTCGGGGTTCGAGGATCTCGGCTGGAACGACATGGGCGGCCATGTCGCCCCGCCGGTCGATCCCGAGGCCGAGACGGCGATCGCCGAACATGTGCCGAGCTCGATCGCGGCGCTGACGCCGATGTCGCGCGGCGACGAGCCGCCGGTCGCCGCGCAGCAGCGCGCGATCGCCGAGAGCTTCGAGGGAGCGATCGAGCCTGACGACGAGCCGGCGTCGGCCGAGGCGCCGGAGCCCGCCGTCGCGCCCGCCGAGATCGTGCCGCTGCCCAAGCGCGCGCCCAGGGCGAAGGCGCTTCCCGAGGGCAAGAAGGCCGCCTTCACGCTGCGGCTCGATGCCGAGCGCCACCTGCGGCTGCGGCTCGCCTGTGCCGTGACCGGCCGGTCGGCGCAGCAGATCGTGACCGCCGCGCTCGACGAGGCGCTCGCGACCATTCCAGAGATCGAAACCATGGCGGCGCGGCTGCCCGCCAAGGGCCGCAACCGCGGCTGAACCGGAAACCGAGGGACAGGAACATGGATGGGATCGCCACCAAGCTCGCCACCTCGACGCTGATCGTCGCGCTGGTGATGACCGGAAGCGCCGGCCCGTCGGAAGCGATGCGCCGCGGCATGGACGTGAGCCAGGCGACCAGCCAGAGCGATCGCCAGGCCGCCGATTTCGCCGAACAGGGTGCGCGCGCGCTTCAGCAGGGCCAGCTTTCGGCCGCGCTGACGGCGATGGAGCAGGCGGTGGCGCTGTCGCCGCGCGACGCCGGCTACCGGCTGACGCTCGCCGACCTCTATCTGAAGAGCGGCCGCTTTGAATCGGCTCGCACCACCTATGCGGACGTGCTCGAGCTCGATCCGGACCGGGTTCGCGCCGGCCTCGGCTATGCGCTGACCCAGATCGCGCTCGGCCATCCGCGCGCCGCCGTGACCCAGCTCGACATTTTCGCCGATCGCGGTTCGGCCGCCGATATCGGCCTCGCTTATGCGCTGGCCGGCGAGACGGCCAAGGCGATCCGGATGCTGGAGCCAGCCGCGCGAGCGACCGGCGCCGACGCACGGACCCGCCAGAATCTCGCGCTCGCTTATGCGCTTGCCGGCGACTGGCGCCGCGCCCGCGCGGTCGCCGCGCAGGACATCTCGCCGCGCGACCTTCCGGCGCGGATGGAACAATGGGCCGCGATGGCCCGCCCCGACAGCGGCCAGACCAGGGTCGCCGGCCTGCTCGGCGTGAGCCCGGTCGCCGATTCCGGCCAGCCGGTGCGGCTCGCCCTCAACACCGACCCGCAGGTCCGCACCGCCGCGGCCGATCCGATGCCGGCGGCGCCGGCTCCGGTGGTGACGCAGGCCCCGGCGGCGCCGGTCGCGCTGGCATCGGCCGCGCCGGCCCCGGCCCCGGCCGATCCGGATTGGGGCGCGGCGCCTTCGCCGGCCCAGCCGACCCAGATCGCCGAGGCCGCGCCGGCCGAAGCGCCGACCTATTATACGCCGGCGCCGGCGCCGCGCCCGGCCGAAAGCCCGGCGCAGGTGCGCTATGCCGCCGCCGCGGCGACGCTCGATCGCCCCGCTCCGCATCTCGTGCGCGCCGTCCAGAGCACGCTTCCGCCCGCGCCGATCTTCCGCCGCGCCAATCCGGCCGCGCCGGTCCGCGCCGGCAACAGCCCCTATGTCGTCCAGCTCGGCGCCTTTTCGAACGAGGCCAATGCCGAGCGCGCCTGGCTCGGCGTCGCGCGGCGCTATGGGCTGAGCGGCCGCGCGCCGCTGACCACGACGATCCAGGTCAACGGCCGCACCATGCATCGCGTGTCGATCGCCGGCTTCGCCGGGCAGGGGGATGCGGCGCGGCTGTGCGGCGCGATCCGTTCGCAGGGCGGCGCCTGTTTCGTGCGGACCAATGCGGGCGACGCCTCGATCCGCTGGGCCGCCCGCTACGCGCCGAACGCGCGGCGGCAGCGCGACGTCTAGGCTTCGGGACGCTTCATCGCGATCCCTCTGGAGGGCGGCCGGCGGCCAAGGCCGGCCGCCCTTTTTGGCATCTGCGAGTCCTCCCTGTCGCCGCGAAGCGGTGATGGGAGGCTGGTGGAGGGGGCTCGGGCGCCCGAATGGCCCTCCACCATGCTTCGCATGGTCCCCCTCCCCATGAAGCTTTGCTTCACGGGGAGGATCGGGTCAGCGCCGCGCTCTCGTCAGGAGATCGAGGCAGGCCATTCGGACGGCGACGCCATATTCCACCTGCTCCAGCACTGCCGAACGGGCTGGATCGTCGGCGAGGTCGCCGTCGATCTCCACCCCCCGGTTCATCGGGCCGGGGTGCATGACGATGGCGTGCGGCGCGGCGCCGGCGAGGCGGGCGCGGGTGAGGCCGTAGCGGGCGTGATAATCGCCGAGCGCGTCGTCGAGCCCGGCCTCCAGCCGCTCGCGCTGGATACGCAGCATCATCACCACGTCGGCGCCGGCAATGCCTTCGTCGAAATCGGTGAAGGCGGCGACTCCCTCGGGCAGCGCGGCGGGGAGCAGGGCCCGCGGCCCGACCAGCCTGAGCTCGGCGCCGAGCAGCGGCAGCGCGCGGATGTTGGAGCCGGCGACGCGGCTGTGGCGGATGTCGCCGCAGATCGCGACCTTCAGCCCCTCGATCCGGCCGAAGCGGCGGCGGATGGTGAGCGCGTCGAGCAGCGCCTGCGTCGGATGCTCGCCCTGGCCGTCGCCCGCATTGATCACCGGGCAATCGACATGGGCGGCGACCTCGGCCGCGGCGCCGTTCGCCTCGTGCCGGATGACGATGAGATCGGGGCGCATCGCGTTCAGCGTCTGCGCGGTATCGATCAGGCTCTCGCCCTTGCGGACGCTGGAGGCGGCGGGATGGAAGCTCGACACCTGCGCGCCGAGCCTTTTGCCCGCGATCTCGAACGAGAAGAGCGTGCGCGTGGAATTTTCGAAAAAGGCGTTGATCTGGGTCAGCCCGGCGAGCCGGCCATCGGCCTTGCGCTTGCCGCGGTTGAAATCGATCCAGGGCTCGGCCTCGTCGAGGATCGAATTGATATCGGTGGCGGAAAGGCCCTCGATCCCGAGCAGGTGAGGGTGGGGAAAGGCGGGCGCGGACATCAAAGCCGTGCCTTAGGGGGCGTCCCCCAGTCCCGCAAGCATGTCGATCGCGCCCTGGAGGATGTAGGCGGCGGCCATCTTGTCGACGAGCTCGGCGCGGCGGGCGCGGCTCGCGTCGGCCTCGATCAGCGCGCGGGTGACCGCCTGGGTCGACCAGCGTTCGTCCCACAGCAGGATCGGCAGGTGGAGCGGGGCGAGATTGCGGGCGAAGGCGCGGACCGATTGGGTGCGCGGGCTTTCGCTGCCGTCGAGGCTCAGGGGCAGGCCGACGACCAGACCGCGCACCGCCTGATGCGCGGCGAGGGTGCGAAGCGATTCCATGTCCTTGGCGAATTTGGTCCGGCGGATCGTCTCGGCGGGGCTGGCGATCGTCCAGGCCGAATCGCACAGCGCGAGGCCGATCGTCTTCGTGCCGACATCGAGGCCGAGGAGGCGGCCCTTGAGCGGCAGCGCGGCGGCGAAGGCGGCGGGATCGGCAACGATCATCGGCCGCGCCAGGCCGCCAGCCGGCGCGCGGCATCGGCGCGGATGTTCGCCCAGAAGAGCGCGTAATCGTAGACGTGGTAATTGTTGCCGGGCAGCACGTAATTGCCCATCGGCGGCAACGAGGCGACCGTCCCGACGAGGAGGAAGCCGCGCAGGTCGCAGCGGGCCGAGACGGCGTGCGGGCGGATCGTGCCGTCGCTGAAATCCTCGCTCGGCACCAGCGTCCCGGCATCGGCGTTCATCGAGGCCGCGCCGCCGCGCCGGCCGGTCAGCGGGTTGACGCACAGCATCGGCGATCCGGCCCGCGGTCCAGCCGGCCCGCGCGAGGCATCGTAGCGATCGGTGATCTGGCTGGGATCGGCGGGCTCGGCAAAGCTCTGCCACGAAAGGATGCAGCGCGCCTGATCGGGCCGCTGGCAGGCGGGAAGGCCGAGCGCCGGCAGGTCCGCGGTCTCCGAAATGGGCCAGCCGATCACATAGGCCGCGACGATCCGGTTCGCCTCGGGCGCGCCGCGGATTCGATCGGCGAGGAGGCGCATCAGATGGTAGCTGCCCTGGCTGTGCGCGGCGAGGATGATCGGCCGGTCCGCCGGCGCCTCGCGGATGAATTCCTCATAGGCGGCGCGCACGTCGCGATAGGCGAAATCCAGCGCACGCCGGGCATTGGCCTGATCGGTGAGGAAGGCGCCGAAGGTCGCCTGGCGATATTTGGGCGCCCAGACCGCGCCGATGCCGTTGAAGGCGCTCGCATCGCCGCGAACGAACAGGCGGGCGCGATCCTGCGATTCGCGATCGTCGATCGGCGCGTTCCAGGCCGATCGCTCCATGAACGAGGTCGGGTGGATGAAGAAGACCGACACCCGCGGCGTGCCGGTCGCGCTGAAGCCGTGCGGGGTCCACAGCGACGGGTTGTTCGGAATGTCCGGCCGCGCGATCCACAGCGATTCGTCGCGATAATTCGCGCCGGCCGGCATCGCGACCTCGTGGAAGTCGCCCCGCGGCACCAGCGCGAGCCGCATCAGGTCCTTTTCGAACAGGCGATAGGCAAGCGCCCCCGCCATGAACAGGACGGTAAGCCCCGCCACGATCCACAGGAAGCGCACCGCCGGGTGTGATCTTTTCCTCGCCACCCGCGCGTCCAAGCCGATGCGGGGCCCGCTGGCAAGGGGTCAGGCGGCTTCGACGCCCTCCAGCAGCCTGTCCCAGCCGGTCGCGGCCATGCTCGGCCGCGCGCGCATCCGGCTCAGCCAGGCGCCCAACGCGGGATGGGGGGCAAGAATCGCCTCGCCCTCCGCGCACTGGGCGAAATAATCGAGGTGCGGGACGAGCATCAGATCGGCGAGCGAGACGGCCTCGCCGGCCATATAGGGTTGCCCTCCGATCAGCTCGGCGATCGCGGCGACGCATTTCTCCGCCGCCGGGATGGCCGGCGGGATCGTGCTTTCGTCGATCGGAATGCCGAACTTCGGCGCCACGATCCGGGCGAAGGTGATCGCGCCGCTCACCTCCGGCCGGACATGGGCATTGGTGATGCTGATGAGCTGATCCATCCGCGCGGCCTGCTTCGGATCGTCGGGCACCAGCGGCGGCGCGCTGAGGACCCGATCGAGATAGCGAAGGATCGCGTGCGTCTCGTAGAGCCGGAAATCGCCGTCGAGGAGGACGGGGATCTTCCCGAACGGCTGGAGCGCCAGATAGTCGGGGGTCTTGTTGTGGCCCATGCCCATGGCCTGGAGCCGCCAATCGGCGCCTTTCTCCTCGAGCGTCAGCAGAACCGCGCGCACATAGGGGCTGCCCGGAACGCCGTGAACGGTGAAGCGGCTCATTGCGCCGTCGCCTTCGCTGCGAAATCGGTGAAGCGGGCGAAAACGCCTGGCCAGCCATTGCCGAGCTTTTCGGCAATCTCGCGCGCCCGCGCGCCGAGACGTTCGAGATGGCGGTGCTCCAGCGTGACGCGGGTGCCGTCGCCTTCCGGCTCGAAGGTGATCTCCAGCTCGGTCTCCAGCTTCGGATCATAAGTGAAATCGGGGCCGAGCCGCCAGGCGAGCAGCAGCCGATGCGGCGGCGCCCATTCGATGACATTTCCCCACATCGTCTCGTTGCCGTCGGCATCGCGTTCGAACCAGCGGCCGCCGGGCATCGGCTCGATCACGATCGCCTCGTGCGGCTTGTTGCCCACGGTCTTGCCGCGGGCCCACCATTCGCCCATCAGCTCGGCGAAGAGCGAAAAGGCGCGGGCCGGAGGCACGTCGACGACAGCCGATTGAACGATGGGGGCAATGGTCACGTCTGCTTCTCCTCCTCGGAAATCCGGTCGGCAAAGGCCTTGAAGGCGCCGAGCTGCTCGGCCCAGAGACCATCGAGCCAGGCGCGGATCGCGCCGATCCCGGCGGGATCGATGCGGTAGATCCGGCGGGTGCCATTGGCTTCGTCGGTCACCAGGCCCGCCTCCTTGAGGACGCGCAGGTGCTGCGACACTGCCGGGCGGCTCACCGGCAACCCCTCGGCGAGCGCGCCGACCGCGGACGGACGCCGGGCAAGGCGCTCGAAAATCGCCCGGCGCGTCGGATCGGCGAGGCTGGCGAGCGCGGCCGTGGCAGTTCCGTTCGTCATGACTTACCGTTAGTATTGACTTACACAATCGTCAAGCGGGTTGTGCCGCCTCGAGCGGTCGGGCAATTGCGAGTCCGGAACGAAGAGGGAGTGCCTGCATGAAAGAGCTGGTTATTGTCGCAATCGCCGCCCTTGCGGCGCTGCCGCTGGCCGCGCAGCCTGCCGGGCCGGCCGGCCCGATCACGCTCGATGTCCAATATACGCCGGCCGCGGCCGCATCGATTGCGCGCAACCATTATCCGATGCGGGTCTTCCTGAGCTTCGACGGCGATCCGGTGCCGGCCCACCGCCGCGACGTCGACGAGATATCGGAGACGATCGATCTCGGCATGTCGCCGCCGCAGACGATCCCGTCGACGGCCGGGGCGCACCCGGTTCCGCTCGCCGGGCTCAACCGCGCGCGGCTTTCCTGGGTGCGCGAGGCGCGCGTTTCCGTCAGCGTCGCGCCCTTTCTGACCGACGCGCAGATCCGCAATGCACGGGCGGCCGACACGATCATCTGCCAGAGCCCGGCCCAGATGAGCATCGCCCGGGCGACCGCGCAGCCGCTGCCGATCATCTGCCGGACGATGCCGGAGACGCGCTGACGGCGCGGCTTCTTGCCGCAGTGCAGCGGGGATGCTAGCCGCCATCGCGGGCCGCGCGCCGGCCCACGACAGCAAAAGGCCCCTATGTCCGTCGATACCGCAACCGTTCGCCATATCGCGAAGCTCGCCCGCATCGCCGTCACCGACGCCGAGGTCGAATCGCTCGCGCCCGAGCTTTCCAACATTCTCGGCTGGATCGAGCAACTCGGGGAGGTCGATGTCTCCGGGGTCGCGCCGATGACGGCGGTCATCCCCAACAGGCTGCGCCTGCGCGAGGACGAAGTGACCGATGGCGGCATCCGCGAGGACGTGCTGAAGAACGCGCCGGTCGCCGAACACGGCTTCTTCGCGGTGCCGAAGGTGATCGAATGAGCGCGCTGACCGATCTCGGCATCGCGGCGATCCGCGACGGGGTGAAGGCCGGCGACTTTTCCGCCCGCGACGTGGCCGAGGCGTTCGTCGCCGCGGTCGAGAAGGGGCGGGGGCTCAACGCCTTCGTGGCCGAGACTCCGGACCATGCGCTCGCCGCCGCCGATGCCGCCGATGCCGCGCGCGCGTCGGGCGACCTGAAGCCGCTGTCGGGCGTGCCGCTCGGCATCAAGGACCTGTTCGCGACGAAGGGCGTCCAGACCACCGCCGGCAGCCGCATCCTCGAAGGCTTCACGCCGACCTATGAGAGCACGGTCAGCGGCAATCTGTTCGCCGCCGGCGCCGGGATGCTCGGCAAATTGAACATGGACGAGTTCGCGATGGGCTCGTCCAACGAGACCAGCGGCTATGGGCCGGTGATCTCGCCCTGGCGGCGAAGCGACGGCGGCAATGCCGCGCTCGCGCCGGGCGGAAGCTCGGGCGGCTCATCGGCCGCAGTCTCGGCGCGGCTCTGCCCCGGCGCGACCGGCACCGACACCGGCGGATCGATCCGCCAGCCCGCCGCCTTCACCGGCATCACCGGCATCAAGCCGACCTATGGCCGCTGCTCGCGCTGGGGCGTGGTCGCCTTCGCGAGCTCGCTCGACCAGGCCGGGCCGATGGCGCGCGACGTGCGCGACTGCGCGATTATGCTCGAGGCGATGGCCGGCTTCGATCCGAAGGATTCGACCTCGCTCGACCTGCCCGTACCGGCCTGGGAGGCGACGCTGTCGCCCGATCTCAGGGGCAAAAGGGTCGGCATCCCGAGGGAATATCGGATCGACGGCGTCCCCGCCGAGATCGACGCGGTGTGGGACCAGGGCATCGAATGGCTGCGCGACGCCGGCGCCGAGATCGTCGAGGTCTCGCTGCCGCACACGAAATATGCGCTGCCGACCTATTACATCATCGCGCCGGCCGAGGCCTCGTCCAACCTCGCCCGCTATGACGGCGTTCGCTACGGCAAGCGCGTCGCGCCTGAGCAGGGCGGCCTCAACGACATGTACGAGGCGACCCGCGCCGCCGGCTTCGGCGCCGAGGTGAAGCGCCGGATCATGATCGGCACCTATGTGCTTTCCGCCGGCTTCTACGACGCCTATTTCAACCAGGCGCAGAAGGTGCGCGCGCTGATCGCCCGCGATTTCGAGGCGGTGTGGGGGCAGTGCGACGTGATCCTCACCCCGACCGCGCCGAGCGCCGCCTTCGGCCTTGGCGAGAAGACCGCCGATCCGCTCGCCATGTACCTGAACGATGTCTTCGCGGTCCCGGCAAGCCTTGCCGGTCTGCCCGCCATGTCGGTGCCGGCCGGGCTCGACGGGCAGGGCCTGCCGCTCGGCCTCCAGATCGTCGGCAAGGCCTTGGACGAACAGGGCGTGCTCGACGCCGGGCTGGCGATCGAGCAGCGGGCGGGGTTCACGGCGCGGCCGGAGGCGTGGTGGTGACGAATAATGTCACTTCCATCGGGGTTTTTGAGCGCGATCTGCAGTACGTGAATTTTGCATTCGGAACGGCGTTCGGCGGCTATATCGGCGTCATTTTGGCGATAAGAGAACTTTCGGATTCAAAGGTAATTCTAATGATGCTGCTTGCGGCAGCAGTTAGTTCTTGGCTGATATACTTCCACAGGGTGGCAATAGACGTATTAAGAGACGGATACAAATCTCACGCTTGGTCGGTAACGTTATTTCTCATTATCACTGCTGGGCTTCAGCTCATGTCAGCTGAAATTCAAGAATCTTATCTTGTGGCATTTAGAATTTTTCAAGCATGGTCTTACGTGCTTCTCTTCTGTCTGGGCACAAATCTGCTTTTTATGAGGCGCTTAAATGGCTGATTACCGCATCCAGGGCGCCACGGGCGAATGGGAGGTCGTGATCGGCCTCGAGGTCCACGCGCAGGTCACGTCCGAGGCCAAGCTCTTCTCGGGCGCGGCGACCGCCTTCGGGGCGGAGCCGAACACGCAGGTGAGCCTGATCGACGCGGCGATGCCCGGGATGCTGCCCGTGCCGAACGTCGAGTGCATCCGCCAGGCGGTTCGCACCGGCATGGCGATCGACGCCAAGATCAACGCCTGGTCGCGCTTCGACCGGAAGAATTATTTCTACGCCGATCTGCCGCAGGGCTACCAGATCAGCCAGCTCTTCCACCCGCTCGTCGGGGAGGGGGAGATCAGCGTCGATCTCGAGGACGGCACCACCAAGACGATCGGCATCGAGCGAATCCATGTCGAGCAGGATGCGGGCAAGCTGATGCACGATCAGCATCCCGATTATTCCTATGTCGATCTCAACCGCTCCGGCGTCGCGCTGATGGAGATCGTGTCCAAGGCGGACATGCGTTCTCCAGAAGAAGCAGGAGCTTATGTCCGCAAGCTGAGATCGATCCTTCGCTATGTCGGGTCGTGCGACGGCAATATGGAGCAGGGATCGATGCGCGCCGACGTCAATGTCAGCGTGCGCCGCCCCGGCGCGCCGTTCGGCACGCGGACCGAGACCAAGAACGTCAATTCGGTGCGCTTCATCATGGCGGTGGTCGAGCATGAGGCGCGCCGCCAGGTCGACCTGATCGAGGAGGGCGGCACGGTCGTCCAGGAAACGCGGCTCTACGACCCCGACCGGGGCGAGACGCGGTCGCTGCGGTCCAAGGAGGACGCGCACGATTACCGCTATTTCCCCGATCCGGACCTGCTGCCGCTGGAGCTCAGCGAGGATTTCCTCGCCGAGTGCCGGGCGAGCCTGCCCGAACTGCCCGACGCCAAGCGCGCGCGCTACGAGAGCCAGCTCGGCCTGTCGGCCTATAATGCCGCGGTGCTCACCGCCGAGGTGGAGACCGCGCGCTGGTTCGAGGCGCTGCTCGCCGAGCTTGGCGAGGATCAGGCGCAGCGCGCGTCCAACTGGGTCATCTCCGACCTGTTCGGGGCGCTGAACAAACTTGGCAAGGGGATCGAGGACAGCCCGGTAAGTCCTTCCGACGCGGCGCAATTGCTCCGGCTCGTCGCCGACGGCACATTGTCCGGCACGCTCGCCAAGCAGGTGTTCGAGATCATGCTCGAAACCGGCGATGCGCCGGACAGGATCGTCGAGGAACGCGGCCTCAGGCAGACCAGCGACACCGGCGCGATCGAGGCGGTGATCGCCGAGGTGCTGGCCGCGAACCAGGACAAGGTCGCCGAATATCGCGGCGGCAAGGACAAGCTGTTCGGCTTCTTCGTCGGCCAGACGATGAAGGCGATGGCCGGCAAGGCGAACCCGCAGGTCGTCAACGAGCTGCTCAAGAAGGCGCTCGGCTGAGCAAAGCCCCTCCACCGGCGGTTTCGGCCGGTGGAGGGGAAGCGCGGCCGATGGGGGCCGCCGCGCCTGGCTCGACGGGGCTCAGCGCGCCGCGACGCGCAACTCCCCCTGCATCGCCGGGTGATAGCGGCAATAGAAGGCCACCGGCCCGGCGTGCCGAAGCGTGATTCGCCTGGCCTGGTGCGGCTGCAGCGTGACATCGAAGCTGCGATCGCGCGCGCTTGCCGTGTGCGCGACGATGTCCCGGTTTTCCCAGGTGATCGTGTCGCCGACCCGAAGGTTCGCCGGGAGCGCGCCGAACCGCATGTTCGAGAGCACGACGACATGATCGGCCGCGAGCGCCGGGCTCGCCGCGGCAAGCGCGACGAGGGCGACCGCGAGGGCGGCGCGCCTCATCTCAACGCCTGCGCCATATGTTCGGCATGGGTCTGATGCTCGGTGAAGAGCGCCAGCCCCGATTCGAGCAGCGACTTCAGCTCGGCATTGTGCGCGTTCGGGATCAGCGTGTCGCGAAGCGCGCCGTTGACGGTGCGGTGGAAGGCGATCTCGTTGGCGACATAGGCGCGATCGAAGGCGGCGCCGGTGAGGTGCGAGAGGCGATCGCGCGCCGCGGCGGCCTGAGCGGTGAGCGCGGTGCTGGTCGCATTGGCCTCCGGCGTGACGTGGAGCCGCTGCACCAGGGCGAGCGCCTGGCGGTTCACCGCCTCGTGATCGCGAACCATCGTCTCGGCGAAGGCGCGGACCGCCTGGTTGTGCGAGATCCGCAGCGCCTGGCGGCCCGCCTCGACGTCGATCTGGCCGGCGGTATAGGCGATATGGGCGATCTGCGGATCGGTCGGGGCCTGCGCCGCCGCCGGCGCGGCGATGGCGAGCGCGGCGATCGCGCCCAGCGCGAACATGGTCTTCATCGTGAATCTCCCTTTTGGGCGGGCCTCGGTTCGGGCTCGCGGCCTGTTTGATGCCGGCGCCGCCGCCGCGTTCCCGGGCGGCGGAAAATTCTCCGGCGATCGCCCGCGCCGACGGGCTTTCGGGAACGTCGACCGCCCCGGCGGCATCCAATCGCCGTTTCGGGTGGGAGATGCGTCGCATGGCTTGTGCGGGGAACGACGATGCCGGGGCGCGGCGCGGGCCGATCGCCTCGCTTGCGCCCACCGAGGCGACGTGAAAGTGGAGGGGGGGATGACAGCACTCGTCCAGCGCGACCATGAGTCGCTCGACGACATGTCGCTCGCCGCGCTCGTCGCCGCGCGCGATCCCCATGCGGTGCGGCTGGTGACGACGCGCAACAACCAGCGTCTCTTCCGCGCCGTCTTCGCCATTCTCGGCAACCGGGCGGAGGCGGAGGATGCGGTGCAGAGCGCCTATCTCAAGGCCTTCGCGGCGATCGGCCGGTTCGAGGGGCGATCGGCCTTGTCCACCTGGCTCACCCGCATCGCGATCAACGAGGCGCTGGCCCGGCAGCGCGCGCTGAAGCGCCGCCGCGCCCATCTCGACGCGGCGGCCGTCACCGTGCTCGACGATTATCGGGAGACGTTCATGCAGGGCTCGATCGCCGGAACCGCGCCCGACCTGGCCCATGCGCGGGCCGAGCTCAGGCAGTTGCTCGAACGGGCGATCGCGGCGCTGCCCGCGCCGTTTCGAATCGTCTTCGTGCTTCGCGAGATCGAGGGGCAGAGCGTCGAGGAGGTGGCGGATGCGCTCGATCTCAATCCGGCGACGGTGAAGACGAGGCATCTGCGCGCCCGTCGCCGCCTCCGCGAGGCGCTTGCCCCGGACGTCAAGGAAGCGCTCTTCGGCAGCTTCCCCTTCGCCGGCGCCGATTGCGAGGCGCTGACCGCGCGCGTCCTTGCGGCTTGGGCGCCCGAGGCGCGATAACGGCACGCGCGAAGCGGCGCTTTTCTTCCGGCGACGAATCGATCTAGGCTCGTGCCCATGTGGCGGCGCGCCTTTCCACTGCTGCTCCTCATTGCGATACCGGCGGCGGCGTCGGCGGCGCTGCCGGTCCATGTCGGGGGCCGGGCGGTGCAGGAGGCGGACGGGAGCTGGCGGTTCGGCTGGCCGGGCGTCTATTTCGAAAGTCGTTTCCGGGGCACGGCCGTGAGCGTGGACGCAGTTCCGGGCGCCGACCGGCTGCGGCTTTCCATCGACGGCGCCGTGCGCGCCGAGCTGATCGGGCCGGGCGAGGTGCGCCTCGACATCAGCGGGCTCGATCCTGGCGACCATGTCGTCCGGCTCGACAAGGTGACGGAGAGCCAGGAGGGGAGCAGCCGCTTCATCGGATTCAGCACCGATCCCGAGGCGACGCCGCTGGACCCGCCGGCGCGGACTCGGGAAATCGAATTTGTCGGAGACAGCTATACCGTCGGCTATGGCGATACGGCGCACGGCCCGGCCTGCACCCGCGCAGAGGTCCACGACACGACCGACACCAGCCAGGCGTTCGGCCCGCTCGCGGCGCGCCGGCTGGACGCGGATTACCGGATCATCGCTTTTTCAGGCTTCGGCGTCGTCCGCAATTATGACGGCGTCGCGCCCGGCCTCAGCCTGCCGGCGATCTACGGCCGCGCCATTCCGGGGGAGACAATGCCGTGGGATGCGGCGCGCGATGCGTGGCGGCCGCAGCTGATCGTGATCGCGCTCGGCGCGAACGATTTTTCGACCGATCTCCACCCCGGCGAACGATGGGCGAACCGCGATGCGCTGCGCGCCGACTGGCGCGCCCGCTATGTCGCCTTCGCGCGCGCGCTGATGGCGCGCCAGCCGCAGGCACGCCTGCTCCTCGTCGGCCGCGATCCCTATTTCGCCGACCTCGAACAGGTCGCCGCCGCGCTCAACCGGACGGCGCGCGAGCCGGTCGCGACACTGAGCTATGAGGGCCTTGGGCTGACCGGATGCGACCACCATCCCGATCTCGCCGATCACCGTCGGCTCGCCGACCTGATCGTCGCCGCGGCCGGCCGGATCGCCGGCCTCGAACATTGGACCGTGGCGGCTGGACAGGCGGGGCGCTGAGGCTATGTTAGCGCTCACATGACGGGCGGCGGCGCATCGCCCGCGAGGGGAGGGCGAGCGCCTATGGGACGGCATATCCGCGGGCTGCGCTGGTGGATCATCGCCCTCGTCATGGCGGGGACGGCGCTCAATTTCCTGACCCGATCGACGCTCGGCGTCGCCGCGCCGACGATGATGGCCGATCTCGACATCGACGCCGAGCAATATTCGTGGATCACCGCCGCCTTCCAGATCGGCATCATGGCGCAGCCGATCACCGGCTGGTTGCTCGACATCATCGGGATTCGCGCCGGCCTGGCGCTGTTCGCCGCAGCCTGGGGCGCGATCACCATGGCGCACGGGCTGGCTGGCGGCTGGCGGGCGCTCGCCGGACTGCGCGGCGCGCTCGGCCTCGCCGAAGGGGCGGCGCACCCGGGCGGCCTCAAGGTCGTCGCCGAATGGTTCCCGGCGAAGGAGAGGGGGCTGGCGACCGGCCTCTACAATATCGGGGCGTCGCTCGGCGGCGTGCTGGCGCCGCCGCTCGTCGTCTGGGCGATCTGGATGTGGAACTGGCGCGCGGCCTTCGTCATCGCCGGCGCGCTCGGCCTGGTCTGGGCGCTGTGCTGGCGGCTCGCTTATCGCCCGCCGGCCGAGCATCCGGCGCTCGGGGAGAACGAGCGCGCGACGATCGCGGCGGGGCAGGAGCCGCATCTCGCCGCCGGCGATGCGCGTCCCTCGTTCCTCGCCATCGCCCGCCAGCGCAATTTCTGGGGCATCGCGCTGCCCCGCTTCCTCGCCGATCCCACCTGGGGGACGCTGACCTTCTGGATGCCGCTCTACCTCACCCAGGCGCGCGGCTTCGATCTTGCCCATATCGCGCTCTTCGCCTGGCTCCCGTTCGTCGCGGCGGACCTTGGCTGCCTGTTCGGACCGGCGGTGGCGCTGTTCCTGCAGCGTCGGGGGCTCGACCTCATCACCGCGCGCAAGGGCGCGTTCACGCTCGGCGCCGTGATGATGACCGGGATGATGTTCGTCGGCACGGTGGAAAGCGCCTATGCCGCGATCGGCCTGCTCTGCCTCGGCGCCTTCGCGCACCAGACGCTGTCGATCACCGTCATCGCCATGGCGCCGGACCTGTTCCGCCGGCACGAGGTCGGCACCGTCGCCGGCTCCGCCGGGCTGTTCGCGAATCTCGGCGTCCTCCTCTTCTCGCTCGCCATCGGCGGGCTGGTCGCGCGGATCGGCTATACGCCCTTCTTCGTCGCGCTCGCCTTGCTCGACCTGCTCGGCGCGGCGGTGCTCTGGGCATTGGTGAGGAGGCCCGCCGCCGCATGATCCGCAACCCGATCCTGCCCGGCTTCAATCCCGATCCGTCGATCGTGCGGGTGGGCGAGGATTATTATGTCGCGACCTCGACCTTCGAATGGTTTCCCGGCGTCCAGATCCATCATAGCCGCGATCTCGAGAACTGGCGGCTCGTCGCCCGGCCGCTCGATCGCGCCAGCCAGCTCGACCTGCGCGGCGATCCGGACGGATGCGGAGTCTGGGCGCCGTGCCTCAGCCATGACGGCCAGCGCTTCCACCTCGTCTATACCGATGTGAAGCGCTACGGCCGCACCACGACGGCCGGCGCTTCGGGCGCGAGCCTGCGCGATTTTCACAATTACCTGGTGACGGCCGAGACGATCGACGGGCCGTGGTCGGACCCGGTTCACCTCAATTCGAGCGGCTTCGATCCCTCGCTCTTCCACGACGCGGACGGGCGCAAATGGCTGGTCAACATGCTGTGGGACCATCGGCCCGGCCGCAACCGCTTCGGCGGGATCGTCCTCCAGGAATATGACCCGCGGGCCCGCCGCCTGATCGGCGAGCGCCGGCTGATCTTCAAAGGCACGCCGCTGGGCCTTACCGAAGCGCCGCATCTCTACCGGCGCGGGGATCATTACTATTTGCTCACCGCCGAGGGCGGCACCGGCTGGAACCATGCGGTGACGATGGCGCGCGCGCGATCGATCGAAGGACCCTACGAGCTCCATCCCGACGTCCACATCCTGTCGGCGCGCGACCGGCCCGATGCGCCGTTGCAGCGCGCCGGCCATGCCGATCTGGTCGAAACGCCGGCGGGGGAGACCTGGATGGTCTATCTGTGCGGCCGCCCGCTGTCGAACCGGGGCCGCTGCGTCATGGGGCGCGAGACGGCGATCCAGAAGATGTGCTGGGGCGCGGACGGGTGGCTGCGCACCGAGGCGGGGGACGGATTGCCCGTGGTCGAGGCCGAGCGCGGGCCATCGATCGACCAGCGGGAGGATTTCGACGCGCCCGGGCTTGCGATCGATTTCCAGTGGCTGCGGACGCCCGAGCCGGAGGCGATCTTCAGCCTTTCCGCGCGGCCCGGCCATCTGCGCCTATACGGCCGCGAGTCGATCGGCAGCCTCTTCACCCAGGCGCTGGTCGCGCGGCGGCAGCAGGCCTTCTGCTATTCCGCCGCCTGCGCGATGGACTTCGATCCGGCGCATTACCAGCAAGCGGCGGGGCTGGTCTGCTATTATAACGCGGCGAAGTTCCATTACCTCCACGTCAGCCATGACGAGGCGCTGGGCCGGCACATCCGCGTCATGTCCGCGCTCCCCGACGCCCCGCAGGCCGACGCCTTCACCGCGCCGGTCGCGATTCCGCCGGGGCGGATCGAGCTGCGCTGCGAGGTGGATTACGAACGTCTGCGCTTCGCCTTCCGGGCCGAGGGACAGGCGTGCTGGACGTGGATTCCCGAAATCTTCGATGCCTCGATCCTGTCCGACGAAGCCAGCGCGCCGGGCCTGCCCAATTTCACCGGCGCCTTCGTGGGGCTCGCCTGCCAGGACATGGCCGGCACCGCGCGCCCCGCGGATTTCGACTGGTTCGCCTATCGCGAGCGCGATTACGCAGCCGGCCCGACCGGGCTCGACTGGCCTGCCGCCTTGTCCCGGCTGGGAGCAGGGCCTATGTTGAGGGCATGAGGCGCTTTCCCTCTTTCGAACGGTTCCGGCTGCATGGGAGCAGCCTGATGGCACGCACGCGGCCCTCGGGGCGGCGCGTCCACTGACGCCCGGCCCGCGAGGGCGATCATCACGCGAAAATCCGGCCGTGTCGCGGGTCCGCCCGCGCCGCGATTTCCACCGTTTGAAAGGCCGGTCGCGAAGGCGCGGCGCGGCCGAAAGGAACTCAATCATGTCGACACCGATCAGCCTGCACCAGCGCGACATGCTGGTCCGCACGCTCCCCCTCGTCCGCCAGCACAAGGAGGCGATCGTCGCCCGTCTCGCCTGGGCCCTGCGCGGCGTTTCCCGCCAGCGCAGCGCCCGCGATGTCGAGACGATCGCACGCACGCTCACCGAATTGCTGATCGATCAGGCGCACAGCCTCAGCGGGACGGGCACGCTTCGTCCGCTCGACGACGTCTCGAGCCGTCACGCCGCGCTCGGCATCGACGGTCGTTTCTATTCGCGGTTCGGCGATGCGCTGGTGCCTGTGATGAGCGACCTGCTCGGCCCGAACGTGCCGCGCGACGTCGCGCCCGCCTGGTGCGACGCATTCTGGATGGTGGTTCGCGCGCTGAAGCCGGTCAAGGTCGCGGCCAACGGCTGACTGGCCAAGCGCGGCCCCGAGTGGTCCGGGCTCGCGGCTCAACGAGTCGCGAGCCTAAAGCAGCCTCAGCTGATCGCCCTGCGGCGGTTCGAACAGGTCGGTGCGCAGGGGCCGCTTCTCGATGTTGAGGCCGTGCGCCTTCACCGCGCGCTCGAATCGGGTGCGCAGCAGCGCGGCCCAGGGGCCCTTCCCGCGCATCCGGGTGAAGAAATCGGGATCGTTGTCGCGGCCGCCGCGGAGCGACTGGATGATGTGCATGACCTTGCCGGCCCGATCGGGGAAATGCTCGTCGAGCCAGGCGCGGAACAAGGGCGCGACCTCGAACGGCAGGCGGACGGGGAGGAAGAAGACGCCGATTGCCCCCGCATCGGCGGCGGCGGCGACGATCTCCTCCAGCTCGTCATCGGTGATCCCGGGAACGACCGGCGCGATCGAGACGTAGGTGGGGACGCCCGCATCGGCGAGCCGCCTCACCGCCGCGAGGCGCTTGCGCGGCGCCGGCGCGCGCGGCTCCAGCGTCCGCGAGATCGCCGGGGTGAGAGAGGTCACCGAAAGCGCGACGCCGGCAAGGCCTTGCGCCGCCATCTGCGCGAGGATGTCGATGTCGCGCGTGACCCGGTCCGACTTGGTGGTGATCGTCACCGGGTGCCTCGTTTCGGCGAGCACTTCGAGGATCGAGCGGGTGATCCGCCATTTCGCCTCGATCGGCTGATAGGGATCGGTGTTCGTCCCCATCGCGATCGGTCGGACCTGATAGCCGCGCCGGCCCAGCTCGGCGCGAAGCAGCTTCGCCGCATCGGGCTTGGCGAACAGGCGGCTTTCGAAATCGAGGCCGGGCGAGAGATCGTGATAGGCATGGGTCGGCCGCGCGAAGCAGTAGATGCAGCCATGCTCGCAGCCGCGATAGGGATTGATCGAGCGATCGAAGCCGACGTCGGGCGATTGATTGCGGCTGATGATCGTCTTCGGATGCTCGACGGTGACGCTGGTACGCAGCGGCGGCGCGCCGCCATCCTGCTCCTCGCGCGCGTCCAGCCAGTCCCCGTCGGCCTCGCGGACCTTCAGGTTGAAACGCGTCGGCGTGCGATTCTCGGGCGCGCCGCGACCGGGACGGACATCGGGCCGCATCCGCCCGGGATTAAGCGACGGACGGGAACATATCAAGAACAATCCGCGCCGCGCGGGCGCGCGTTCAGTCGCCGGCGGTCTGGGTGGAGGCGGGGGCCATCGCCGTCTGCACCGGCGCCGGGCGTGGCGGGATACGCACCGCGACGGCGCCCCTCATGCCCGGGAAGCGCGGCCACATGCCCTGGGCGAGGGCGCGGCGGCTGACCGAGCTGTCGGCGTCGCGGCCCTCGTAGATCCAGTAATTGCGAAGGACGATCGGCACGTAGCCGCGCGTCTCCCAATAAGGGATCGTCTCGATGAACAGCAGCGGATCGCTCTGGTCGTAGCGGCTGTTCCACGTCGCCACCGGAAGCGGCCCGGCATTGTAGGAGGCGATCACCTTGGGAAGCAGGCCGCCGGTGCAATCCTGATCGCGCAGATATTCGAGATAGGCCTGGCCATATTCGAGGTTCACGACGGGATCGTTGAGCTGCGCCGCGGTGACGCTCGCGCCGCGCGCGCGGGCCATGTCGCCGGCGCTGCCGGGCCGGACCTGCATCAGCCCGCGCGCGCCCGCCGGGCTCACCGCTTCCGGCCGGAAGCCCGATTCCTGGAGCGCGTGGGCGAAGGCGAGCGCCGGATCGACCCGCCAGCCGCCCGCCGGCCGCCAGCTCGGCTCCGGATAGCGGTCGATCGTCTCGACCCTGGTGCCGCGCGGGCCGTTATGGGCGAGCCACATCTGGGCACTTGTGAGGTTCAGCTTCGCGGCGAGATGGACCAGGGCAAGGTGATCGCGCGGCGCGCCGATCCGGGCCTGCCAGCGAAGCAGATCGCCGGCGCGGCCCGTCTCGCCGATCTCCGTCAGCGCGACGGCGACGCGGACGTTCGAATTGCCCTCGATCGCCCGCCAGTCCCGCTCGGTAAAGGGATCCTGATCCGTCGGCGGACGGTGGATGGCGAGCGCGCTCTGGGCGAGCAGGCCGTAGAACGTCTCGCCGAGCCGGGCGGCGGCCAGGAGCCGGCCCTGCGACCGTTCGGGCCGTCCGGCCGCGACATCGGCGCGCGAGGCCCAGTAATGGCCGGCGGCGACGAGCTCGTAATCGCTTGAGCGGCCCGCCACCGCATCGAAATGGCGCGCCGCCGCGTCGTAATCGGCCAGCCGCCAGGCCGCGAGCCCGGCCACCCAGTCGCTGAGCGCAGCCCATTCGGTGGTTCCGCGCGCGCCATCTTCGGCCACGCGCAGCGCGTCGCGATCGAGGCCGTTCAGGAAATAGACCCAGGCGATCCGCTGCTGATATTGGGTGCGCGCCTCGGCGGTGAGATCGGCGCTGCGCGCGGCGAAGAGGCTTTCCGCCTCCTGCGGCCGATCGTTGACGAGGAGCGGGTTGATCAGCGGCTCGAGCTGGTCGGCGACCGGATCGCCGACGATGCGCGGGCCGCGCCCGCGCCGCGGCTGGCCGCCGAGACTGGCGAGCCGCTGGGGGGTCGGGAGGTCCGGCAGCTCGCTTGCCCCGCGGAGCGTCGCAAGCCGGGCGAGATCCGCCGCCTGGGGAAGCTCACGCGCACGCGGCAGCAGGTCCATCAGCGGGCCGGCCTCGACACGCGGCGATCCGGGCATGGTGTAGAGCAGGGCGCGGGCGAGCGGGTGGAGCAATCCCGGCGTCATGCCGTCGAGCCGGCCGGCCGCGCTCGCCCAATTGCCCGCGTCGAGATCGGCGAAGACCGCGCGATAATTGTCGCGCTCGGACGCGCTCAGCATCCTTGGCACATCCGCCTCGCGGGCGGCGCGCGGGCCCGAGTCGGCGCCGGCGTCGGTCGCGAAGGCCGGGATGGGCGACAGGGCGATCCCTGCGGCGCAGAGGAAGAGGGCAGTGCGGATCATGCCTTCAATCCTTCCATCAGCATCTGGAGATCTTCCCAGGCGAGCTTCTTGAGGCCTGGGGTCCGATCCATGTCCTCGGGGCGGATCGTCGCGATCGCGCGGATCGGGCCGGCCGGGGTTTCGACCTCGTGCCAGCGCCCGCGCGCGCCCGAGACCGGCGCACCGACCAGCGCCTGCGCGCACGCATCGCCGAAGAGCAGCAGCGCCTTGGGCTTCACCAGGGCGACATGGTGGCGTGCGATCGGGCCGAGCATCTTGAGGTCGTCGGCATTGAGCCGCCCGGTCGGTGTGCGGATCGGCGACAATGGCGCCAGATAGACGCTGTCGCGCGCATATCCGATCGCCTTGAGCATCCGATCGAGCAGCGCGCCCTCGTCGCCGTCGACCAGCCCTGCGCGGCCCGGCATCGAGACCATGATCATGAGATCGGCCGTGGGATCGCCTTCCGGCGCGAAGCGGCGGGCCGTCGGCGCGGCGAGCGGAAGATCCGGGCTCTCGGCGAGCCAGAGGCGGAAGGCCGCGAGATCGTCGGGCAAGCCGGACTGGACGGCCGCATCGGGAAGGTCGGAAGCGGTCGCCGTCGGCGCGGCGCTTGCCGGCTTCAGCCAGTTGCGCGGCGCTTCCGCGACGATCGTGTCGACCCCGGCATCGTGCCACCAGCCAAGGGCGCTCGTCGCCCAGTCCCCGCTCATTCCTCGCTCTACCCCGTAATTTCCCGGTCCATAGAGTCAGCCGCCGACGGGCTGGTCAATCGGACAGGGCCTGTTTATCTGCCAGCCGTTGGCGGGATGCGACGACAGGAGCCTTTCGAGGGGAGCGAGTGAATGAGCGAACGCGAGTCGATGGCCTATGACGTGGTGATCGTCGGCGCCGGGCCGGCGGGCCTTGCGGCGTCGATCCGCCTGAAACAGCTCGCCGCCGAGGCTGGGCGCGAGCTGTCGGTCTGCATCCTCGAAAAGGGATCGGAGGTCGGCGCGCACATCCTGTCGGGCGCGGTGGTCGATCCGAAGGCGGTCAACGAGCTGATCCCGAACTGGCGCGAGCTCGACAGCCCGCTGACCGTACCGGTGACGAAGAACGAGCATTGGGTGCTCACGAAGAAAGGCAAGTTCGCCTTCCCGCACCTGATGATGCCGCCGCTCATGTCGAACAAGGGTACCTATACGGTGAGCCTCGGCAATCTCTGCCGCTGGCTTGCGGGGCAGGCCGAGGCGCTGGGCGTCGAGATCTTCCCCGGCTTCGCCGCAGCCGAAGTGCTGTTCAACGACGACGGATCGGTGAAGGGCGTGGCGACCGGCGACATGGGCGTCGCCCGCGACGGCACGCACAAGAGCGATTACCAGCCCGGCATGGAGCTGCACGGCCGCTACACCTTCTTCGCGGAGGGCGCGCGCGGCCACCTCACCAAGGAATTGAAGCGCATCTTCGCGCTCGACGCCGACAGCCAGCCGCAGACTTATGGCATCGGCCTCAAGGAGCTGTGGGACATCGATCCGGCGAAGCATGAGCCGGGCCGAGTGATCCACACCCAGGGCTGGCCGCTCGACGATGCGTGGGGCGGCGGCTTCCTCTATCACCAGGCGGGCGGGCAGGTTGCGCTCGGCTTCATCGTCGCGCTCAACTATCGCAATCCCCACCTCTCGCCCTTCGAGGAGTTCCAGCGCTGGAAGCAGCACCCCTCGATCCGCCAGTTCCTGGAGGGCGGGCGGCGCGTCTCCTATGGCGCGCGCGCGATCAACGAGGGCGGCTGGCAGGCGGTGCCGAAGCTCGCCTTTCCCGGCGGCGCCCTGATCGGCTGCGCGGCGGGCTTCGTGAACGTGCCCCGGATCAAGGGCAGCCACACGGCGATGAAATCCGCAATGCTCGCCGCCGAAAGCGCCTTCGCCGCCATCGCCGCGGACCGGGGCGGGGACGTGCTTGCCGATTACGAGCCGAACCTGCGCGCGAGCTGGGTCGGCAAGGAGCTCGCCATGGTCCGCAATGTCGAGCCGATGGTGGCGAAGTTCGGCGGCGCGATCGGCACCTTCCTCGCCGGGATCGACATGTGGATGCGCCAGATCGGCATCGGCCTTCCGTTCACGATGAAGCATCACCCCGACAATGAGGGGCTGTGGCGCAAGGATCTCGTCGCGCCGATCGCCTATCCGAAGCCCGACGGCGTGATCAGCTTCGATCGCCTGTCGTCGGTCTTCCTCTCCAACACCAATCACGAGGAGGACCAGCCGGTCCATCTGACGCTGAAGGACCCGACGATCCCGGTCCGGGTGAACCTCGCCGATTATGACGGGCCGGAGCAGCGTTACTGCCCCGCGGGCGTCTATGAGTTCGTCGAGGAGGGCGGTTCACCCAGGCTTCAGATCAACGCGCAGAATTGCGTCCACTGCAAGACGTGCGACATCAAGGATCCGACCCAGAACATCAACTGGGTGGTGCCGGAAGGCGGAGGAGGCCCCAATTATCCCAATATGTAAGCCGCTCGTTCGCCTCTCCCTCGCCGTTGCGATGGGGGCGGCCGCGGCCGGCGCGACAGCGGCGCCGACGGGCGACATCGGCACCGCATCGCCACTCTCCCGCTACGTCCAGGCCCGCCTCGCCGCCTCGTCCGGCGCCGACGACCGGGCCAGCGCCGATTTCGCCGCCGTGCTCGATGCCGCGCCGGACAACCAGATCGTCGCCGCCCAGGCGATGAGCCACGGCATCTCGGCCGGTGACTGGCCGCTGGCGCTGCGCGGCGCGCGGGCGCTGGAGCAGGCCGGGGCGCTTCGGCCCGACGCACGCCTGCTGATCGTCGCCGACGCCTTCCGACGCCGCGACTGGGCCACGGCGCGGCGCGAGGTCGCGGCCGCCGAGCGCGAGCGGATCTTCGCCTTCATGGCGCCGATCCTGCGCGCCTGGATCGCCTATGGATCGGGCGCCGGCGATCCGCTCGCCCAGCTCGGCCAGGGCGATGGCGCCGGCGGCTATGTCGAGGAGCATCATGCGCTGCTGCTCGTCGCGATGAACCGGCCGGAGGGCCGCGCGGCGCTCGACGCGGCGACCGGCGCGCAAAGCGTCCGATCGATGCGCCTCAGGATCGCCGGCGCCGGGTTGATCGCGAGCCGCGGCGATCGTGCCGGCGCGCTTGCCCTGCTCGCCGGGGACGACGGCCCGATCGTCGCCGCGCGTTCGCTGGTCCAGGCGGGCCGCCCGGTCTCCGGCGCGTTCGACGGCGCGAACAGCGGCATGGCCGAGCTGCTGCTCCGCTTCGCGCTCGATCTCGATTCGCGCGATCTCACCGCGCCGGCGATCGGCTTCGCGCGGATCGCGACCTATCTCGATCCGGCGAGCAGCGAGGGCTGGCTCATCGCCGCCGAGCTGACCGCGAAGGAGGACCGGCCGGCCGAAGCCGTGCCGCTCCTCGCGCATGTCGATGCCGCCGATCCCTTCGCCGACGTGGTCCGCGACACGCGCGCCCGGCTGCTGGTCGCGGCCGGGAATGCGGCTGAAGCGCTGGCCGATGCCGAGGCGGCGGCCGGCGCGCCAGGCGCGGGCGCGAGTGACCAGATCCGGCTTGGCCAGGTGCTGATGGCGATGGGCCGCAGCGCGGACGCCGCCGCCGCCTTCGGTCGCGCGGTCGAGCTTCGCGGCCCCAACGACATGCCCGAAGCGGCGATCCTGCTCGCCCAGGCCGGCGCGCTCGACCAGGCCGGGAACTGGCCGGCGGCACGCGCCCTGCTCGAACGCGCCAACCGCATCCAGCCGAACAACGCCCTGATCCTCAACTATCTGGGCTATGGCCAGCTTTCGCACCGCGAGGACATGGCCGCGGCCGAACAGATGGTGAGGGAGGCGCATCGACTTGCGCCCGACAATGCGGCGATCACCGATTCGCTCGGCTGGGCGCTGTTCCTCAAGGGCGACAAGGCCGGCGCGATCACCCTGCTGGAAAGCGCCGCGCAGGCGGCGCCCGCCGATGTCGAGATCAACGAGCATCTCGGCGATGCCTATTATGCGATGGGGCGGCGGCTCGATGCGCGCTTCGCCTGGCGCGCGGCGCGGGTCTATGCCGACGGCGAGGACGCGGCTCGGCTCGATAGCAAGATCGCCGGCGGCCCGGACGCGCAGGCCGCCGCGCGCTGATGCGCGAAACCGCCTGCGCCAAGCTCAACCTCGCCCTCCACGTCCGCGCGCGTGAGGCCGACGGCTATCACCGGATCGAGACGATCTTCGCCTTCGCCGAGGCGGGCGATGTGCTGACCGCGGCGCCCGGCGCGGGGCTGACGCTCAGCGTCACCGGGCCGTTCGCGGCGGACCTTGCCGACGAGCCCGACAATCTCGTCCTTCGCGCCGCGCGGGCGCTGGCGGATCGCGCCGGGATCGTGGGCGATGCCGCGCTGACGCTCGACAAGAAGCTGCCCGTCGCCTCGGGAATCGGCGGCGGATCGGCCGACGCGGCGGCGACGCTCAGGCTGCTGCGCCGGTTCTGGCGGCTCGATATCGGCGATGAGGCGATCGGCGCGATCGCCGCCGGGCTCGGCGCCGACGTGCCCGCCTGCCTCGCCAGCCGGACGATGCGCGGCGAGGGGCGGGGGGACAGGCTGCGGGCCGTGGACCTCCCGGGGCTCGCGGGCACGCCGCTGCTCCTCGTGAACCCGCGCCTTCCGGTGTCGACCGCCGATGTCTTCCGCGCCTGGGACGGGCGCGACGGCGGCCCCCTCGGCGACTGGGAGGAGGGGCGCAACGATCTCGAAGCGCCGGCCCGGCGGATCGCGCCGGCGATCGACGAGGTCCTCGACGCACTCGCGGCGGCGCGCGTCGCCCGCATGTCGGGCTCCGGCGCGACCTGCTTCGGCCTGTTCGACTCCGCGGCGGCGCGGGACGAGACGGCGGCAGGGATCGCCGCCCGGCATCCGCATTGGTGGATGCTTGCCACCCGTCTCAAATGACCCGCGAGTCCCGTTCCGGCACGGCCCGCCGCGCCCGTTAACCACCGCAAGCCGCACGAATCCGTCGTGGCACGCGCCTTGCGTGCTGTCCGGGGAACGGGTCGAGGCGCGCCGGGCGCGCGCCGACATTCGCCCGCGGCCCCCGCTCCACCGGGCGGGCGCCGCGCCCCCCTGTGCCGGGTCGTGAGCAATTCGCTCCGGCCCGGCTTTTTTTTCGAGACAAAAGGACGCGGGCGCGGCAACTTGGCCCGATGATCCGCTTAGGTTGTGAAGGTAAAGTCGTCCGTCTCACGCTCGATCGGCCCGAGGCGCGCAATGCAATCCCCGGCGAAGGCTGGGACCAGATCGCCGACCGGCTGACCGAGATCGCGCGAACCGACGCCAGGCTCCTGATCGTCTCCGGAGCCGGCGGCGCCTTCTGTTCGGGCGTCGATCTGTCCGATTTCGGCCGCTTTCTTGGCGATGCGGAGGCGAGCGCGCGGCTGCGCCAGCGTATCCGCGCCGCGCTCGATCGGCTTCGCGCGCTCGAAATCCCGACGATCGCGATGATCGAAGGGCCCTGCTATGGCGCCGGGGTCGCGCTCGCCATCGCCTGCGATCTTCGAATCGCCGCACCGGAGGCCAAGTTCGCGATCACGCCGGCCAAGCTCGGCCTCGCCTATCCGCAGGAGGACGTGCACCGGCTGGTCCGCCTGGTCGGGGCGGGGCAGGCGGCGCGGCTGCTCTTCACCGCCGGCATGATCGACGCGATGGAAGCCCGGCGGATCGGCCTGGTCGAGATCGTCGAGCCGGCGGCGGCCGCCAAGCCGATCCTCCAGTCGATGCTGGACAACAGCGCCGACAGCCTGGCCGTGCTGAAGCGCTCGATCCGTCTCACCGCCGAGGGCGTGCGAAGCGATCCGGAACAGGACCGGCGGTTCGACGCCCTGCTCTCCGGCGAGGAGGTGGCGCGCCGGCTGGATGCGCTGCGGCGGCAATGAAGCGGGCCGCCCTCGCCGCGACGGTCGCGCTGGCGGCCTGCGGCGGGCATGCACCCGCGGGCCACGGGGGCGGCGCGACGATGGATGGGCGGATCGAGTGCCGGACCGGCGATGCTCCGTTCGCTCGCGCCTGCACGGTCGAGGAGGCCGAGAGCGGCGCGGGGCACGTGCTCACCCTTCGCAAGCCGGACGGCGGGTTCCGACGCCTGCTCGTCACGCGCGACGGACGCGGCGTGATCGCGGCCGACGGCGCGGAGCCGGCGCGCGTGAGCGTGATCGGCGACCGGCGGATCGAGGTGACGATCGGCGCCGATGCCTTCCGCCTTCCCGCGACGATCGCGCCGCGATGAAGGGACGCGTCATCCTGACGGCCGGGGAGATGCGCGCGGCCGAGGCGCGATCGATCGCCGCCGGGACGAGCGTCGAGACGCTGATGGAGCGCGCGGGCCAGGCCGCGGCGGCGGCGATTCGCCGCTTTGCCGGCCCGATGCCGGCGCTGGTCCTGTGCGGCCCCGGCAATAATGGCGGCGACGGCTATGTGGTCGCGCGCGCGCTCGCGGCTGCGGGGCAGGACGTTCGCGTCGCCGCGACCGGCGAGCCGAAGACGGCCGCCGCCAGCGCGGCGCGCGCGGCCTGGGGCCGGGAGGTCCATGCCCTCGCCGATGTCGAGCCGGCGCCGCTGCTGATCGATTCGCTGTTCGGGACGGGGCTCACCCGCGGGCTCCTGCGCGATGCCGCGGCAGAGCTCGAGGCGCTCGCCGGAATGGCGCGGATCACCGCCGCGATCGACCTGCCGAGCGGCATTTCGACCGACGACGGGGCGATCCTCTCGCCGGTGCCCGACTGCGATCTCACCGTCACCTTCCAGACGCTGAAGCCTGCCCATCTGCTCCAGCCCGCGGCGCGGCACATGGGCCGGATCGTCGTCGCCGACATCGGTATCGAGGCGGCCAGCGACCTCCACGAAATCGCACGCCCGCGCCTTGCCGCGCCGGGGCCGGAGTCGCACAAATTCACGCGCGGGCTCGTGACGGTGATCGCCGGCGGGATGGCCGGGGCCGGGGCGCTTTCCGCCGGCGCGGCGCTCCGGGCCGGGGCCGGGGCGGTGCGGCTCCAGGCGCGCGAGCCGGTCCACGGCGTCGCCGCGGCGATCATCCAGACCCCCGGCGATCCCCTCGACCGGATCGACGACAAAAGGATCGGCGCGCTGCTGCTCGGGCCCGGCCTCGCACCGGACGATGAAGGCCGCGCGCTTTTCGAGGCAGCGGCCGGATCGGGCCATCCGCTCGTCCTCGATGCCGGGGCGCTTCGCATCCTCGCCGACGGCGCCGCTCTGCCGGCGGCCGGGCCGACCGCCATCCTTACCCCGCATGAGGGCGAGTTCGCAGCGCTGTTCGGGGAGGACGGCGGGAGCAAGGTGGAGCGCGCCCGCGCCGCCGCGGCGAAGGTCGGGGCGGTGATCGTCTACAAGGGGCCGGACACCGTCGTTGCCGCGCCGGATGGCCGCGCGGCGATCCATGCGGCCACCGCCCATTGGCTCGCCACCGCCGGTGCGGGCGACGTGCTCGCCGGGACGATCGCCGCGATGCGCGCGGCCGGGATGGCGGCATTCGAGGCGGCCTGCGCCGGAATCTGGCTGCACGGGCGCGCTGCGGCGCTGGCCGGGCCGTTCCTGATCGCGGACGATCTGATCGCGCACCTTCCCGCCGCCTGCGCCGAATGCCTGTGAGCGATGGCGACATCGTCGTGCGCCTCGCCGCGCGCGGGGACGGGGTGACGGGCGACGGCCGGTTCGTCGCCGGCGCCGCGCCGGGCGACCGGATCGCGGCCGATGGCGCGATCCTGCCCGGGGCGCACCACCAGGCGCCGCCCTGCCGCCACTTCCCGGAGTGCGGCGGGTGCCAGCTCCAGCATGTCGACGACGCGGCCTATGCCGATTATCTGAAGGATCGCATCGCCTCCGCGCTCGCGGCACAGGGGCTCGCGCCGCCCGAAATCCGCACGCCCCATCTCTCGCCGCCGCGCAGCCGCCGCCGCGCGCAGCTCAAGGCCGCGGGCGGGGTGATCGGTTTCAACGCGGAGGGAAGCCACCGCATCGTCGACATGCGCGAATGCCATGTGCTGAGGCCCGAACTGTTCGATCTCGTCGCGCCGCTGCGCCGCATGCTCACCGGCCGCGCCGGCGCCGCGATGACGCTGGCGGACCAGGGCGTCGACTTGCTCCTCGAAGGCGTGTCCGCAGAGGGACTCGCCCAGGCCGAGGCGCTGACCGGTTTCGCCCGTACGCACCGGCTCGCCCGCCTCTCGCTCGACGACGGCTATGGGCCGCAGACGATGTGGGAGCCGGAGCCGGTCACCGCGACGCTCGGCGGCGTGCCGGTGCCGCTTCCGCACAATGCGTTTCTCCAGGCGACGGCGGACGGCGAGGCAGCGCTGGTCGCCGCGGTGCGCGAGGCAGTTGGCGAGGCGCGGCTCGTCGCCGATCTCTTCGCGGGCCTCGGCACCTTCGCCCTGTCGCTCCGCGGGCGCGTCTATGCCGCCGAGGGCGCCCGCGATGCGGTGCTTGCGCTCAAGAGCGCGCGGCGAGAGGGCCTGTTCGTCGATCATCGCGACCTGTTCCGCCGGCCGCTCGATGCGGCCGAACTGGGCCGGTTCGAAGCGGTCGTCCTCGATCCGCCGCGCGCCGGCGCGAAGGAGCAGATGCCGCTGCTGGCCGTCTCGCCGGTCCCCCGGATCGCCTATGTGTCGTGCAATCCCGCGACCTTCGCCCGCGATGCACGGACGCTCGCCGACGCCGGCTGCCGGCTCGACTGGGTGCAGCCGGTGGGCCAGTTCCGCTGGTCCACCCATGTCGAGCTGGTCGGCCGCTTTTCGCGCGCCTAGCGCATCGCCCCGGTCATCGCGGCGGCCGGCACCGGCGCGGAGGTGGCGATCGCCATGCCGACCCCGCGCGCCGTCGCCAGCGCGGTCTCGGCCGACGGGGCTTCGTCGGTGATGTGGACCACCGCGCCGACCCGCGTCACCGAATAGAGCTCGCGCGCAAAGGCGAGCGGGAGCCGGACGCAGCCGTGCGACGCCGGATGGCCGGGGATCGCGCCGGCGTGAAGGGCGATGCCGTCCCAGGTGAGCCGCTGCATGAACGGCATCGGCGCGTCATTGTAGCGGTTCGAACGATGATCGCGGTCCTTCTCGAGGATCGGGAAGGTGCCGGTCGGCGTCCGGTGGCCGGGGCGCCCGGTCGACACGGTCGTCGCGCCGATCAGCTGCCCGCCGCGATAGACATAGGCGATCTGGCGCGGGATCGAGACGACGATCTCGATCGGCCCGGCGGTTGCCCGCTCGGGATGCCAGACGAAGGCGCCGGGGTTCAGCGCCTCGATCCGTGCGGTCATGTCGCCGTCGACGGCGGGCGCGGGCGCGGGCGCCGGCGGTGCGGCGACGGGCGGCGCGACCTCGACGGTGGCGCGTTCGGCGGCCTGCGTCGCAACCGGGGCGGTGACGGCGCTGGCGGCCGCCATCGGCTCGGCGACCTGGGCGGGGGCGGAGGTGCTGGCGGCGGGGCCGAGCATCAGCGCGGCCAGGGCGGTTCCCAGCGACCAGGAATAGGAACGGATCATCTCGTCTCTCCCTGAACCCCGGCACGCGCCGGAGGTCTGTGAGCGGAGAGCTAGCGATCGCGCCGGAACATGCGCGGCCCTTGCGGCGGGGGCCGCGAACGGATCGTCAAACCTGCATTCCAGCGACGAACCGGTTTCCGGGCGCGACGAAAAGAGTGAACGCCAGATTTATGGGAGCCGGCACCGCGCGCGGCGGGGGCGATTCGATCCTTCCTGTCGCCGACGGGGACGGGGACGAGGGGCTTTCGGCGCCGGAATGCCCCTCCGCCATGCTTCGCATGGTTCCCTCCCCATGACCCTTCGCTTCACAGGGAGGATTGAAGGGTCAAAGCCCGTGAAGGACGCGCGCGGCCGCGTGGACGGTCAGGCCAAGCAGGCAGAAGGAGCCGCCGAGGAAGGCGAGGAAGCGCCAGCGCACGACGTTCGTTGTCGCCTGGATGAGGCTGTGGACGATGCGGAAGCCGACATAGCCCCAGGCGAGCCAGAGATTGATCCACACATCGCCGCCGCCGAGCAGGGCAAGGCTGATCGCGACCGCGTAGAACAGCGTCGGCTGCTCCATCAGATGGTTGTAGTTATGCGCCTTCCACTGGACCCAATCCTCGACGACACCGTCGAGCGAGCGGCCCGTGGAGCCGATCCTGCCCTTGAGGCTGATCCCCTTGCGCTTCATCGCGGGGAAGCGGACCAGATACATCCAGGCCATCATCACCAGCGTCCAGGCGACAAGGGCGACGACGGGGGCGAGGATGGCGGCGTGCATCAGCGGAGGCTGCGACGGATGGCGGCGCGCGTAAAGCCTGAATCCTCCCCGCCGTGAAGAGGGGAGGATGGGCGCACGATCAGTCGAACATCTTCGCGAAGGCGCGCTTCGCGCGGGTCTTCCAATGTCCGCGGTGATAGGCGTCGCTGGCGAGCAGCGGCAGGACGCTGGTCGCCTCCGCATAGACCATCTGCTCGAGCGCGGTGCTTACCTTGCCCCAGCTCGCCGCCTCCTGGAGCGTCGAGGAGGAGCAGGCGCCGTCGCGAACGTCGGCGACGGTGATCTGCACCGCATATTTGTGGACCTCGACATCGTCGTGGCCGAGGATTTCGGCGCAAACGACCGTGTCCTGCGTGAAGTTCTTCGGAACGCCGCCGCCGATCATCAGCAGGCCGGTGGTGCCCGCCTTGATCTTGATGTCGGTGAGCTCGCGGAAATCGGCGATGGCGTCGAGCACCATATAGGGCTTGCCCGCCTTCATCGCCTCGACCTGATGCTTCACCAGCCCGAAGCCGGCCGAGCTGTCGACGAAGGCCGGGCAGAAGATCGGCACGTCATGTTCGTAGGCGAGCTTGACGAGGCTGTTCGGCTTCTTGCCGTGCTCGACCAGATATTTGCCCATCTCGCGGATGAAGGCGCGCGAGGAATAGGGCCGCGCCGGCAGCGAGTCCGCGATCGCCGCGATCGTGTGATCGCAGTCCTGGAGCTGCTCCTCGTCGATATAGGTGTCGTAGATCCGGTCGATGTAGAGCGAGCGCAGCGTGTCGTCGTCGGGGATTTCGAGCGCCTGATAGTGCTTGTGGCCAAGCCCTTCGAAGAAATCCATGTCGACGATCGTGGCGCCGGTCGCGACGACCGCGTCGACCATGTTGTTGGCGACCAGATCGGCATAAAGGTCCATGCAGCCGCCGGCGCTGGTCGAACCGGCGATGACGAGGATGACCGAGCAATCCTTGTCGGCGAGCATCTGGTTGTAGATGTCCGCCGCCCGGCCGAGATCGCGGCTGGTGAAGCTCATCTTCTTCATCGCGTCGACGATCGGCCGCGCGTCGAAGCTCTTGATGTCGATATGCTCGACCGTCTTCGACAGAAGCTCCGCCTTGCGGGTGTCGTTGATCGGGGCGTCGGTCATTTCAATTTCTCCGCATTCCCCTCCCGCTTGCGGGAGGGGTTAGGGGTGGGCCTATAGAAGGTTTGCGGGGCTGGGACACCACCCATCCCCGGCGCCTCCAGCAATCGGGAGGGGCGCTACAGCGTCACGACGTTCGAGGGAACCGCGCGTTCCTCGGCATCGCCCAGGTAGAGCGAGGCCATCGGCTCGTCCTCGGCAACGACCGTGAGATCGGATCCGAAGCCGTTGAAGCGCGTGCGCATCGCGCAGCCATAGGCGCCGAGCATCCCGATCTCGAGATAATCGCCCGCCTTCACGTCCGCCGGCAGCAGGAAGGGGCCGGCCATATGGTCGAGATCGTCGCAGGTCGGCCCGTAGAAGCTGAACGCCATGTCGCGCACCTCGGATTCGGGTTCGCGAAGCAGCTTCACCGGGAAGCGCCAGCCGACATGCGCCGCATCGAACAGCGCGCCATAGGCGCCGTCGTTGATGTAAAGCGTGTCGCCGCGCCGCTTTTCCACGCGCACCACCAGGCTCGCATATTCCGCGCACAGCGCCCGGCCCGGCTCGCACCACAATTCCGCCGAATAGGAGATCGGCAGATCCTCGAAGGCGCGGTGGATCGTTTCGAAATAGAGCGTGAGCGGCGGCGGCTCCATGCCCGGATAGGAGGAGGGGAAGCCGCCGCCGACATCGACGATGTCGACCGTGACCGCCGCCGCGACGATCGCCGCGCGGACCCGCTCCATCGCCTCGGCATAGGCCGCCGGGGTCATCGCCTGGCTGCCGACATGGAAGCAGATGCCGAGCGCGTCCGCCGCCTGGCGGGCCGCGATCAGCAGCGCCTTCATCTCGTCGGGCTCCGCGCCGAACTTGGCGGCGAGGCTGAGCTTGGAATGATCGGAGGAGACGCGGATCCGCACCAGCAGGTTGAGATCGGTCGCGCCGCCGGTGGCGGTGACGATCTTCTCAAGCTCCTCCATCGTGTCGAGCGAGAAGGTCCGAACGCCGTAGCGCAGATAAGCCTCCGCGATCGCCTCCTCGGCCTTGACCGGGTGCATGAAGCACAGCACCGCATCCGGCAGCGTCTCCGCCACCAGCCGCACCTCGGCGATCGAGGCGACGTCATAATGCGTGATTCCGCTGTCCCACAGCTCCTTCAGGAGATCGGGCGAGGGATTGGCCTTCACGGCATAGAGCGACCGGCCCAGGAACTTCTCGACGAAGAAGCGGGCGGCGCGCCGGGCGGCGAGCGGACGAATGAGCGTGACCGGCTGAACCGGCCGGAGGGCGGAAGCTAGCCCCAGCGCATTATGGTGCGTGTGCAACTCAAGGGACCTCCAACGGGTAGTTGACGAAAGCTGCCTTGCGGTTGGAAGTCCCCATGGGGCAGCGGAGGCGCGATATATGAGCGTCCACCCCCCATGTAAAGACCCGTGTTTTCCCCCGTATTTCCAGAGGTTTGAATGACGAATCGGAAGCCCACGACCAATGGTGTCCGCGACGCGGCGAAACGCATCGAAGGTGCGGTGACCCGCACGCCGCTGCTGCCGCTCGATCGAGACGGGCGGCGCCTGTGGGTGAAGGCCGAATGCCTTCAGCAGGGGGGCGCGTTCAAATTGCGCGGCGCGACCAACCGATTGATGCAACTGGATGAATCTCGGCGCGCGGCGGGAGTCGTCGCCTTCTCGTCCGGCAATCACGCGCAGGGCGTCGCCCTCGCCGCGCGGCGGCTCGGCATTCCGGCGGTGATCGTGATGCCGTCGGATGCGCCCGGGGTGAAGGTCGAGGGAACGCGGCGCTTCGGCGCGGAGATCGTCTTCTACGACCGCGCCACCGAGAGCCGCGAGGAGATCGGCGCGCGTCTCGCGACCGAGCGTGGCGCGACGCTGGTGCCGAGCTTCGACGATGTCGACGTGATCGAAGGGCAGGGGAGCGCCGGCGCCGAGATCGAAGGGCAGCTCGGCCGCCAGCCGCCGATGGTCGTCGTCCCCTGCGGCGGCGGCGGGCTTGCCGCGGGAATCGCGCTCGCGCTGCCGGGCAGCGAGATCGTGGTCGCCGAGCCGGAGGGCTGGGACGATATGGCCCGGTCGCTCGCGCTCGGCCATATCGTCCCGGTCGCCGAGCCGGCGCCCCCGACCCTGTGCGACGCGCTCCAGACCAAATTGGTCTCGCCGCTGACCTTCGCCGCGCTCGGCGAGGCGGGTGCACGCGGTGTCGCGGTGAGCGAGACGGAGGTGGCGAAGGCGATGCGCTTCGCCTTCGCAACCCTCCGGATCGTCGCCGAGCCGGGCGGCGCGGTCGCGCTGGCGGCGGTGCTGTCGGGCAAGGTCGACCCGCCCGAGGGCAGCGTCGTCCTGGTGTCCGGCGGCAATGTCGATCCAGCCCTGTTCGCGCATATTCTGGCGAAGGACGGGGGCTGAGGTCCGCCCCTCTCCCGCGCCGGGGAGAGGGGCCTGGACCGGGCCATCAGCGCACGCGAAGGCGCGCGGGGATCTCCTCCGTCGGGCATAGCCGCATCGGCGGGCCGGTCTCCTCATAGGTGAAGCGCATCCGCGTCGGCGAGAGAACCTCGACCTGCGACCCGTCGTCCATCTGCCAGCGGCCATGCTCGCGCTGCGGGCGGCCGACCGGCGAGAGGGTGGTGTCGGGGGTGCTCGGAAAGATCACGGCATAGCGCCGGCCGTCATAATAATAGATCATTCCGGACGGGCGGTCGCAGCGGCTCGCTTCCTCCACGAAATAGCCGGCGGCAAGGCCGAGCGGGCCGATCGGGCGGGCCGCCTGGCGCGGCGGCGCGGCGGCCGGGGTCTCGTCCTCCATGCCCGGGATCGTGCAGGCATGGCCCTCGCCATCGTCGCCCCCGGCAGGACCATAATCGCGGCCGTTCCAGCGAAAGCGGGGGAAGCAGGTGCCCGGGCCGCCGACGATCAGGTCAGGCCATGCCGATCCGGCGCGGCGCCGGAAGAGCGGGCTTCCGCTGGCTTGGAACAGGCGGCGCCAGCCGGTCTGCGTCGGTGTGACGATCGCAAAGCCCACTCCCGACATGCCGTGGCAGGCCATTCCGGTCGAGGTGACGATCACCTCGGGCCGGCCGTCGCCGTCGAGGTCGCGGATCGCCGGCCCTTCGTCGACCGAAGGATCGGCGATTTCCGCAGGGCACGAATCCGCCGGCGAATTGCCTGGCTCGTCCGACGCATCCCAATGGCCGCCGCGCTTGTGGAGGCCGGCGGCGCGGAAGATGGCATCACGCTCCGCCGCGCTCAGCTGGGCCGCGCGCATCGGCAGGTGCCAGTTGGCGGTCGGACCGCTGTCGGCCGGTGCGGCGGCATTGGTATCCGCCGCCGCAGCCGCCGGCTTCGGGGCGTTGGATGACGTCGCGTCCGGCGCGGCGGCATTGTCGGCGGCGCCGTCACCGCAGGCGGCGAGCACCGCCGCGAGCGGCAGCAGGACAGAAAGCGGGGGGTGTCGCATCGTCAATCTCCCTAGGGAGCCGGCAGGACGCCGGCTCGACGGGATCTGATAGAAACCACGCGGCGCCAGTGTCTTGACGCGTTCCTCACGAATTTCTGAAGCTGCTTTCGGTCAGGCAGGGCTCCTGCCCGGACCTCCGCCTGTCACCGCGGCCACAAGGCCGGTGAGCTCGGCCAGCTCCGCCGCCCGCGCGCGCAGCTCCTCCGCGCGCATTTCGGCATCCGTGCCGGGACGCGCGGCGCGGGCGCTTTCGGCGAGCGAATCGATCAACCGCGCGAGATCGGGCAGGATCGAGCGCTCGATCGTCGCCAGCGCGCCTTCGATCGGATCGGGCCTGGACATGGCGCGAGCCTAGAAGCGCGTGCTTAAGGCTTTGTGAAAGGCTGCGGTCGTGCCATCAGGCCGGCGATGAACGGACCCGGCGCAACCCTGCTCTCCGCCCTGATGCTCGCCGCCTTCGCGCTCGCCGGGGGCGGGCTCTATCTGCTCGTCAGGAAAAGGCAGCGGCGACAGGGCGTGCTGATGCTGATCGCCGCCGCCGTCGCGCTCGCCAACGTCCTCATCTGGACGGCCTGAGCCGATCCGCCCTCCCCGGACGGGGAAGGGCGCGACTCAGCGGATCGGGCAGCCGGGCGCCAGTCGGAAGTCGAGATAATCGTCCACTTCCTTCATCAGCTGCGGCATTTCGTTGGCGAAGAAATGGTTCGCGCCCGGGATCGTCTTGTGCTCGATCGTGATGTGGCGCTGGGTACGCAGCTTGTCGACCAGCTTCTGGGTCGCGCTCGGCGTCACCACCTCGTCGGCCTCGCCCTGGATGATGATGCCGGAGGCGGGGCAGGGGGCGAGGAAGCTGAAATCATACATGTTCGCCGGCGGCGCGATCGAGATGAAGCCGCGCGCCTCGGGCCGGCGCATCAGCAGCTGCATGCCGATCCACGCGCCGAAGCTGAAGCCGGCGATCCAAGTCACCTCGGCCTCCGGATGGATCGACTGCACCCAATCGAGCGCGCTCGCCGCATCGGACAGTTCGCCGATGCCGTTGTCGAACACGCCCTGGCTCTTGCCGACGCCGCGGAAATTGAACCGCAGCGTCGCGAAGCCGCGCTTCACGAACGTCTTGTAGAGCGCGAGCACGATCGCATTGTTCATCGTGCCGCCGCCCTGCGGATGCGGGTGGAGGATCATGGCGACGGGCGCGCGGGGGCGCGGGCCGGGGCTGAACCGGCCTTCGAGACGGCCTTCCGGCCCGGGAAAGATGACTTCTGGCATGACACAGGATCCTGGTCGGCGCCGCGCGGGATGCTGGCGGCCGGGCGGTGCGCCCTATATAGGTGCTCGTTGCAAATCGCAACTTTTGCGAATCGTTCGCAACAAGGCGAAGTCCGACCGTATCGATGCTCTATCTCGACTATCAGGCAACGACCCCGCTCGCACCCGAGGCGCTCGAGGCGATGCTGCCCTGGCTCGGCGGGCCGGGAAGCGACGGCTTCGCCAATCCGGCGAGCCAGTATCGCGCCGGCCGCGCGGCCGCCGTCGCGGTCGAGATGGCGCGCGACCATGTGGCGAAGCTCCTGCCTCCCGGCGGCCAGGTCTATTTCACGTCCGGGGCGACGGAGGCGCTGAACTGGGCGCTCGTGTGCGGCGCGCGGCTGAAGCCGGGCGGCCTCGCCGGAAGCGCGATCGAGCATCATGCGGCGTTGCAGCCGCTCGAAGCGCTGGGCGGCACGCTGGTCCCGGTTGGCGCTGACGGGCTGGTGCCGCCGCCGGATGCGTCGATGCTGCCCGAAAACGGTCTCGTCGCCTTGATGCTGGTCAACAACGAGGTCGGGACGATCCAGCCGGTCGCCGATTATGCCGAAGCGGCCCGTGCGCGCGGGAGCCTGCTGCTGTGCGACGCCGTCCAGGGTTATGGGCGGATGGCGATCCCGGACGGGCCGGACCTGATCGCGATCAGCGCGCACAAGATCCACGGGCCCAAGGGCATCGGCGCGCTGTGGGTGCGCGACGGGCTGCGGCTGCCGCCGCTGCTGCTCGGCGGCGGGCAGGAGAGGGGGATGCGATCGGGCACCGTCTCGCCCGCCCTCGTCGCCGGATTCGGCATGGCGGCGAAGCTGGCGGTCGAACGGATGGAGGCCGACAGGGCGCATGTCGCGCGCCTCCAGCGGGTCGCGCTCGAACGGCTCTCGGACTGGACGGTCAACGGATCGCTCGACCATCGTTATCCGGGCAATCTCAACGTGCGGCGCAAGGGCGTGAACGGCGTGCGGCTGCTGTCGGACGTGCGGCGGGTGGCCTTCAGCCTCGGCAGCGCCTGCGGCAGCGGATCGGGCAAGTCCAGCCATGTCCTGCGCGCGATGGGGCTCACCGAGGCGGAGACCCATGCGAGCATCCGGCTCGGCTTCGGCCGCTACACGAGCGAGGAGGAGCTGGACGAGGCGCTCGGCCTCCTCAACGAGGCCGCCGTGCGCCAGCTGGATCTCGCCGCATGACGCTGGTGCGCTTCATTTCCGCCGACGGCGCATCGGTGCTGGAGGCCGATGCGGCGCCCGGCGAGCGGCTGCTCGACGTTGGCCAGCGGCTCGGCCTGCCGCTCGAGGGCACGTGCGAGGGCCAGATGGCCTGCTCCACCTGCCATGTCATCGTCGCGGCCGAGGATTTCGCGAAGCTGCCGCCGGCGAGCGAGGAGGAAGAGGACATGCTGGACCTCGCCAGCCACGTCACCCGTCATTCGCGCCTGTCGTGCCAGCTCTATGCCAGCGAGGCGTTCGAGACCCTGACCCTGCATATCCCGGGCGGGGTCCACAATATGCAGGGGCGCTGAGAGAACGGATCGCCCGAGGGGGCGTTTGGCTGACAAATTTTCGACAGCAGCCGGGTTTCACGCATCGCCAGGATGAAGTGATGCGGTCGAGATCATTCGGGTCCTTCGTGCGCGCATGGACCGGGGCGTCATCGCGGCCGAGCTTGCGTTCCGCTTCCCTCGCCGCCATATGCCCGCGCGGGAGTCGGGCGGACGGAGTCGTCGCCAACCCGGTCAGGTCCGGAAGGAAGCAGCCGTAACGATTTCGCTCCGGGTCGTTCCGGCTCCCACCGCGCAGCGCGCATGGCCTCAAGCTTCGCGACAGGATCGAGGCGCGGCTCCGCCGCGACGCCGCCCCCATCACCTGCCACCTTTCGCTGGAATGACGCCGGGTCGCCCCCTAGGTTAGGCGCACGATGTCCGAATCCCCCCAGCCTTACCGGGTCCTTGCCCGCAAATACCGGCCGCAGAATTTCGCCGACCTGATCGGGCAGGAGGCGATGGTGAAGACGCTCGCCAACGCGATCGCGCGTGACCGGCTCGCCCATGCCTTCCTGCTCACCGGCGTCCGCGGGGTCGGCAAGACGTCGACCGCGCGGCTGATCGCCAAGGCGCTGAACTGCATCGGCCCCGACGGCCAGGGCGGGCCGACGATCGATCCGTGCGGCGTGTGCGAGCCGTGCCGCGCCATCGCCGAGGGGCGCCATATCGACGTGGTCGAGATGGATGCCGCCAGCCATACCAGCGTGGAGAACGTCCGCGAGATCATCGAGGCGGTTCGCTATGCCGCGGTGACGGCACGCTACAAGATCTACATCGTCGACGAAGTCCACATGCTCAGCAAGAGCGCGTTCAACGCGCTCCTGAAGACGCTCGAGGAACCGCCTGAGCATGTTAAGTTTCTCTTCGCCACCACCGAGGTGAGCAAGGTCCCGGTCACGGTCCTCTCGCGCTGCCAGCGTTTCGACCTCAGGCGCATCCCCGCCGATCGGCTCGCCGCGCATTTCGGTGAGGTGGCGAAGGCGGAAGGCGCCGAGATCGAGGGCGAGGCGCTGGCGCTGATCGCGCGCGCCGCGGAAGGCTCGGCGCGCGACGGCCTGTCGATCCTCGACCAGGCGATCGCGCATGGCGGCGGCGCGGTGACGGCGGAGCAGGTACGCGCAATGCTCGGCCTGTCCGATCGCGGCGCGTTGCGGGTGCTGCTAGGGCTGCTGCTCGCGGGCGATGCCCCCGGCGCGCTCGCCCAGCTCAAGGACCAATATGATCTTGGCATCGAGCCATCGTCCCTGCTGCGCGGCCTGCTGGACGCGGTTCACGGCATCGCCCGGGCGAAAATCGGCGGCGGTGACGATCCGGCCGATGCCGAAGAGGAGCGGGCGGCCTATGCCGATTGGGCGGCGCGGCTCGGCCATGCCGCCATCCATCGCCTGTGGCAGATGCTGCTGAAGGGCCTGTCGGAGGTCCAGTCCGCGCCCGCGCCGTTCGAGGCGGCGGAGATGGCGCTGCTGCGGATCATTCATGCTGCCGATCTTCCCGATCCCGGCGAGCTTGCGGCGAAGCTGGCGCGGGGCGAGCCGGTCGGCCCCTCAGGCGCGGGGGGGCCGGTGGCGCCCTCGGCGGGCGGGAGTCCCGGCGCCGCTGCGGGCCCGGCGCCGCCGCCCGCCATGCCGGCGGATTTTCCGTCCCTTGTGAAGATGTTGGAGGACAAGGGCCGGGCCCACCTCGCGCAGCAGCTTCACGATTATGTCGGGCTCGTCAGCTATGCGCCGCCCGCGCTGGCCGTGCGCCCGACCAAGCCGCTTGCCGCCAGCTTCGCGCGCGATCTCGCCGACGCGCTGAAGGGCGTCACCGGCGCCGCCTGGCAGGTCAGGCTTGTCGAAGAGGAGGCGCAGCCGACGCTTCGCGCGCAGGAACTCTCCGCCGAGGCCGCCGTTCGCGACAGCGTGCTCGCCGCGCCGGTCGTGAAGGCCGCCTTCGCCGCTTTTCCCGATGCCGAGCTGGTCGGCTATGATCTTGAAGACAGACGGAGCGCCTGAATGCCCAATATGGATGAAATCCTGAAAATGGCCCAGGAGGCCCAGGCCAAGCTGATGCAGGCCCAGGAGGATCTCGACAAGATCGAGGTCGAGGGCGTCTCGGGCGGCGGCATGGTGAAGATCAGGGCGTCGGCGAAGGGCCGGATCATCGGTGTCGACATCGACGAAAGCCTGCTCGCGCCGTCGGAAAAGCAGATGGTCGAGGATCTGATCGCTGCCGCGATCAACGATGCGCGGTCCAAGGCGGATGTCGCCGCCGGCGCGGCGATGCAGTCCGTCACCGGCGGGCTGCAGCTCCCCCCCGGATTCAAGATGCCCTTCTAGGCGCGCACGCCGCCGTCATCCCGGACGGCGCCATTCGGGGCGCATCAGCGAGGTGCGGACGCGCGACGGCCAGGTCGGCCGCGGCGCCGCGATCCGTGCCGGCGCCGCATCGCCCGGCGCGAGATCGGCCCAGACCGGCAGATGATCCGACGCCCGCCGCGCGAGCGCGCTCCGGTGTGTCCCGCAAGCGACGATGGCGAGATCGGGCGTGACCATGATCCGGTCCAGCGTCGCGATCGGCCGGCGCGCGTGGAAGGAGCGGCCGACCGGGGCGATCCGGTGATGCTGGGCGAAATCGCGCAGGCAGCCGCCATGCGCGCTCCATTCGTTGAGATCGCCCATCAGCACATGCGGCACCGCCTCGTCATACTGGGCGAGGTGGGTGAGGATCGCGTGGGCCTGCTGGCGGCGCCACAGGCCGGAGAGATCGAGATGCATGCCGACGACCCGCAGGCGCTGGCCGCGCACCGAGATTTCCGCGAGCACCGCACCGCGCGGTTCCAGGGAGGGAAGGTGGAAAAGATGTTTTTCAAGGACCTCCACGTCCTTCTTCACAAGCAGCGCGTTGCCGTGCCAGCCGAGCGAGCCGTCGCGCGCCTCGAAGGCGACCGGCTTGTAGTCGCTCATCTCCCCGATGAGATGAGGCGGGATCGCCGAAAGCCGCGCGCCGAAGCGGCGGTCCGCTTCCTGGAGCGCGATCACGTCCGCGCCGATCTCGTTGATGACCTCGAGCGTGCGCTCGGGCACGCGGCGCCGATCGGTGCCGATGGCCTTGCGCATGTTGTAGGAGGCGACCCGGATCATTGTATTACTCTCGCGGATAATCCTCGTTCGTCCAAGAAGTTTCCCCGAACCCATGTTCTCTATTCGTTCAAAAATGGCTTGCGCGCGGCAAGGGAGTCGCGCACACTCGCACCATGGTCTGGATGCTGCCGCTCATGCTCGCTGCACAGGCGGGAGCCTTCACTTTGACCCTGCCGGTCAGTCCGGAGACGCCGGAGGGGCAGCGTCTGATCGCCGAGCGCGCGATACGCGCTTGCTCCGGGCGTTATGCGCAACTGGGGCATTATACCTTCGTCGGGAATGAGCGCGTGCTCAATAGGGACGGAAGTTCCGTCGATCCTTCGCCTCGTTTTGCAATACATCAGGAATATATTTGTCTCGATGCGCCACCGCCTCCCGCTCAGGGGGCCCCGGTCGCGGCTGATTGGCAACCGTCGCCGGCCGACGAGAACGAGGTAGCGACGCAAACTCAGCACTATTTCGATCTGATCGACGCGGCCGATGCACAGGGCGTTCTGGCGATGATGACGGAGTTGAATCGCGCCGGAATGGATTTGCAGGAGCGGCAGGCGCAAATGAATGCGTTCCGGCGGGATGCAGGAGCACCGGGCGAGCGCAGGATTGTTCACACGACCTGGTACGTGAACCCGGACGGCGCGCCGGCTCCGGGTGTCTATGTCGCCATCGATTTCGAGCGCAGCTTTTCGCGCATGCTCGTCTATTGCGGATATATCGTTCTCTATCGCGGAGGGGATGGTCATTATCGGCTGGCGCGTGAGGACATCGGCCAGGTTCCGCAACCGACGCCGGGATCGTCGCCGCTGCCCCTCGCGCAGGCGCGGCAAATGGCCCAGTGCCGCGACTAATGGCGAAGCCCAAGACACGTTATGTCTGCCAGCTGTGCGGATCGGTCAGTCCGCGCTGGGCGGGGCAGTGTGCGGACTGCGGAGAGTGGAACAGCCTGGTCGAGGATGCGGCCGGGGTGGTCACGCCCTTCTCCGCCAAGCATGACCTGCGCAGTGGTGGGCGCAAGGTCGAGCTCAGCGGGCTCGACGCCGAGGCGGTGCTGCCGGCGCGCATTTCGACCGGAATCGCCGAGCTGGACCGCGCGCTCGGCGGCGGGCTGGTGGCTGGATCGGCGACGCTGATCGGCGGCGATCCGGGGATCGGCAAGTCCACCCTCCTGTTGCAGGCGGCTGCCAAGGTCGCGACGCAAGGTGCTCATGTCGCTTATATTTCCGGCGAGGAGGCGGCGGATCAGGTGCGGCTTCGCGCGCGCCGGCTCGGGCTCGGCGCGGCGCCGCTGAAGCTCGCGGCGGCGACTTCGGTGCGCGACATCCTGACCACCCTTGGCGAGAGCGGCGCGCCGGCTCTGGTGGTGATCGATTCGATCCAGACCATGTATTCCGACCTGATCGAGGGCGCGCCGGGAACGGTGAGCCAGGTGCGGGCGAGCGCGCACGAGCTGATCCGCTTCGCCAAGGAAAGCGGGGCGGCGATCGTGCTCGTCGGCCACGTGACCAAGGACGGCGCGATCGCGGGCCCGCGCGTGCTCGAACATATGGTCGATACGGTGCTCTCCTTCGAGGGCGAGCGAAGCCACCAATATCGCATCCTCCGCGCCGTGAAGAACCGCTTCGGCGGCACCGACGAGATCGGCGTGTTCGCGATGGAGGAGGGGGGCTGGCCGAGGTGGCGAACCCCTCGGCCCTGTTCCTCACGCATCGCGGCGAGGCGGTGCCGGGCGCGGTCGTCTTCCCGGCGCTGGAGGGCACACGGCCGGTGCTGGTCGAGATCCAGGCACTGACGGTGCGGCTCGCAAGCGGGGCCACGCCAAGGCGCGCGGCGGTCGGCTGGGATTCCGGGCGGCTCGCGATGATCCTCGCGGTGCTGGAGGCGCGCTGCGGCCTCAGCTTCTCGACCGCCGAGGTCTATCTGAACGTCGCTGGCGGTTATCGGGTGACCGATCCGGCGGCCGATCTCGCCGTCGCCGCCGCCCTGGTCTCGGCCCTGTCGGAGCGGCCGGTGCCGGCGGAGACGGTGGCCTTCGGCGAAGTGGCGCTGTCGGGCGAGCTGCGGCCCGTCGCCCATGCGAACCTGCGTCTCAAGGAATCGGCCAAGCTCGGCTTCGAACGCGCGATCGTCCCGGCCTCGGTGAGCGGCGGCAAGGGGATGCCCGCGCTGGCCGGGTTCAAATCGCTCGGCCAGCTTGTCGATCACCTGCTCGGACACTAGCTCAAGGGCATGACCGGCCCGGCTTCCGGCACGCAGACCTCCGACGCCGTCGCGCCGCCGCCCAAATGGTTGTGGGCGGCCGAATTTCCGCGCGCCTTGTGGGGGCTCGTGTCGCTCGGCTTCGCGCGCCGGCGCCTTACCGATGGGGTGCCGCGCGGCGACGGGCGGCCGGTGATCGTCTTCCCGGGACTTGCCAATCCGGACCGCCGTTATCGGGTGATCTGCCATTACCTCAACGCGCTCGGCTATGATGCGCGCGGCTGGGGGCTCGGCTTCAACCTCGGCCGGCGGACGATCGGGCCGGGGAGCGAGAGGCTCGATGCGCTGATCCGCGATTCCTACGCCCGGGCGGGCCAGCCGCTGACCCTGATCGGGGTCAGCCTTGGCGGCATCCTCGCCCGGCTCGCCGCGCACCGCCATCCCGATCTGGTGCGGCAGGTGATCACGGTGAGCGCGCCTTATGCCGGCGATCCGCGCGCGACCAACGTGTGGCGCGTCTTCGAATGGCTGACCGGCGAGAAGGTCGACGATCCGGCGGTCGCGAGGCTGCGCGAGGAGATCGCCGCGCCGCTGCCGATGCCGGCGACCGCCATCTGGAGCGCGACCGACGGGCTGGTCTCCGGCGAGCTGTGCCACGGCGGCGACTGCGCGGACATCGAGGTGCGCGCCAATCATGTCGGCGTCCAGAACCGTCCCGAAGTGCTGCGCGCGATCGCCCGGATATTGGGCGGGGCCCGCTAGGGCCCTGGTCCGTGCCCCGAGAAATCGCGGGGCGGATTTGTGGGCCCGCTTCCCCTTCGCACAATCCTCGATTAGGCACGCCGGCATGGGGTTCACCGCACTCGATATCGTCGTCCTGCTGCTGGTCGGCGCCGGGCTGGTCACCGGCTTCCTGCGCGGCTTCGTCGCCGAGCTGCTGTCGCTCTTCGCCTGGTTCGCGGCGATCGTCGCGCTGCGCTATTTCTACGGCCCGGTCGAAAAGACGCTGGAGCATCCGATCGGCACCGCTTCGGGCGCGTCCGTGCTTGCCTTCGCCCTCGTCTTCGGGCTGGTCTTCCTCGGCGGCAAGCTCGCCTCGCGCCGGGTTGGGGAGCGGGTGAGGAGCTCGATCGTCGGGCCGATCGACCGGGTGCTCGGCGCCGGCTTCGGCGCGGTCAAGGGCCTGATCGGCGCGACCCTGCTCTATCTCGGCGCGAACCTCGTCTATGACACGATCTGGGGGCGCAGCGCCGAGCGGCCCGAATGGATGGCCAGCTCGCGCACCTATCCGCTGCTCCACGCCAGCGCCGAGGCGATCGTCGGCGCGGTCCAGGCGCGGCGCGATGCCGGCGCGGGCAACGAAGTCGCAGCGGCGAACCGGCAATGACCGAAATCCGGCTCCACGACACGATGGCGCGGGAAAAGCGCGTCTTCACCCCGGCCGACCCCGCCCGGGTGACGATGTATGTATGCGGCCCGACCGTCTACAACCGCGCCCATATCGGCAATGCGCGACCGGCGGTGGTGTTCGACGTGCTCGCCAGGCTGCTACGCCACGTCTATGGCGCTGGCAGCCTCGTCTATGCCCGCAACGTCACCGACGTCGACGACAAGATCATCGCCGCGGCCGAGGCGGAGGGCGTCGACCCGTCGGTGATCACCGACCGTTTCGAGCGTTTCTACCTCCAGGACATGGGTGCGCTCGGCGTCCAGCCGCCGACGATCGCGCCGCATGCGACGCAGCATATCGCGCCGATGATCGAGATGATCCGGCGGCTGATCGATTGCGGCAACGCCTATGAGGCGGACGGGCATGTGCTGTTCCACGTGCCGAGCGATCCCGATTACGGCGCGCTCGGCCGTCGCGACCGGGAGGCGATGATCGCGGGCGCGCGGGTCGAGGTCGCCGCCTACAAGAAGGACCCGGCCGATTTCGTGCTGTGGAAGCCCTCGCCCGACGGCGTGATCGGCTGGGAGTCGCCATGGGGGCGCGGCCGGCCGGGGTGGCACATCGAATGCTCGGCGATGATCGAGGCGCACCTGGGGCAGACGATCGACATTCACGGCGGCGGGCTCGACCTCATCTTCCCGCATCATGAGAACGAGATCGCGCAGAGCCGCTGCGTCCACGCCGGCGCGCCGCTCGCGCGCTACTGGGTGCATAACGGCTTCCTGTCGATGGCCGGCGGCGACAAGATGTCGAAGAGCCTCGGCAATGTCGTCACCGTCGCCGATCTGCTCGCACAGGGCCACAAGGGCGAGACGCTGCGGCTCGCCTTGCTGTCCGCGCATTACCGCCAGCCGCTGGAATGGTCGGAGAGCCTGATCGCGCAGAGCAAGGCGACGCTGGACCGGCTCTATCGACAGGTCGGCGGCACCGGCGATGGCCCGCCCGATCCCGGCGTCGTCGATGCGCTGGCGGACGATCTCAACACGCCGCTCGCCCTGTCGCGGCTGGCGGCGATCGAGGATGCGGAAACGCTCCGCGCCTCGGCGCGGCTGCTCGGGCTGCTGGGCGGCGAGGCGAAGGACTGGTTCCAGGGCGGCGCGGATGCGCGGATCGACGGGCTAATCGCTGCGCGGCTCGAAGCCCGCCAGCGCCGCGACTTCGCGGAGGCGGACCGCATTCGGGACGAACTCGCGGCGGAAGGGATCGTGCTGGAGGATGGGCCGGGCGGCACGACCTGGCGGCGGGCGTAAAATCCTCCCCGTTCCGGGGAGGATCACGGACGGTGGCGCGCTTCGGACCTGCCGCCTATATGCCGGGCATGGCCACCGCGACGCTCTACACCCGCGACATTCTCCGGCTCGCCGCGTCGATCCCGCATGTGGGGCGGCTCGCGGCGGCGGATGGGAGCGCGGAGAAGCGCGCGCCGCTGTGCGGGAGCAGCATCATCGTCGACGTGATCCTCGACGATGAGGGCCGGATCGCGGCGCTGGGGCAGGAGGTGCGCGCCTGCGCGTTCGGGCAGGCATCGGCCGCGCTGATGGGCGCGCATGCCATCGGCCGGCGCGCGGGCGAGCTTGCCGCGGCGCACACGGCGCTGGCGGATTATCTCGCCGGCGCGCGCGACGATCCCGGCGACTGGCCGGGGCTGGACATCTTCGCCGACGCGCGGCGGCTCGCCGCGCGGCACGGAGCGATCCTGCTGCCCTTTGCGGCGGCGGCGCAGGCGGCGGCCGGCGCATGAGCGAGGTGGTCGCATCGGGCACGTCCTTGCTTCGCGAGGCGGTCCCGATGCTCGGCTTCGCATTGGTCTTCGTCCTGTTGTTCCGCCGGCTCGGGCTCGGCGCGACCCTTGGCTATCTCGTCGCCGGCGCGCTCGTCGGGCCGCAATTGCTGAACCTCGTCGGCGATGCCGAAGACAAGATGAGCATCGCCGAGATCGGCATCATGCTGCTGCTGTTCCTCGTCGGGCTGGAGCTCAGCCCGTCTCGGCTGTGGCGGATGAAGCAGGACATTTTCGGCTTCGGCCTGATCCAGGTCGTTTTGTGCGGCCTTGCGATCACGCTTGTGGTCTGGTTCGGCGCGTCCGTCTCCTGGGCGGCGGCGCTGGCGCTCGGAATGCCGCTCGCCCTGTCGTCGACCGCGCAGGTGCTGCCGCTGCTCCAGTCGCAGGGACGGCTGCGGACCCCGTTCGGCGAACGCGCCTTCGCGATCCTGCTGTTCCAGGATCTGTCGATCGTGCCGATGATCACCATCGTCACCGCCCTGTCGCGCAATCCCGCCGACATGAATGGGCCGCCCGGATGGCTGCTCGGCCTCTATACGGTCGGCGCCATCGTCGGCCTGACGCTGGCGGGCCGGTTCCTGCTGCGCCCGCTGTTCCGGCTGATCGGCAATCTCGGCGAACGCGAGATGTTCGTCTTCGCCGGCCTGTTCACCGTGATCGCGAGCGCCGCGGTGATGGAATGGCTCGGCGTCTCGGCGGCGCTCGGCGCGTTCGTCGCCGGCGTGATGCTCGCCGACACGCCCTATCGCCACGAGATCGAGGCCGACGTCGAGCCGTTCCGATCGATCCTGCTCGGCCTCTTCTTCGTCACCGTCGGGATGCAGCTCAATCTCCATGCGATCGCCGATCGGCCGGTCTTCGTCGTCGGCATGGCGCTGGCGCTGATCGTGACCAAGACGGTGGCGATCGCGCTCATCTCGCTCGCCTTCAGGACGACCTGGCGCCAGGCGATCGCGCTCGGCCTGCTGCTCAGCCAGGGCGGAGAGTTCGGCTTCGTCCTGTTCGCTCAGGCCCAGCAGGCGTTCATCATCACGCCCGACGCCGCGAGCCTGTTCGGCGCGATCGTGACCTTGTCCATGGCGACCACGCCGTTCCTGATGATGGCGACCCGCAACCTTCGCGCCGAGCCTGAAGCGGATCGCGGCGAGCGCGACGGGCCGACCGCGGACGGCGCCAACGCGATCATCGTCGGCTATGGCCGGTTCGGCCAGACGGTCGCGCAGATGCTGATCGCGCAGGGAATCCCGGTGACGCTCATCGACCGCGACGTCGAAATGATCGATGTTGCCGGATCGTTCGGCGCCAAGGTCTATTTCGGCGATGGCACGCGGCTCGATCTGTTGCGCCAGGCCGGCGCCGCCGACGCAGAGCTGATCCTCTTCTGCCTCGACGACGACCAGATCAGCGCCGAGCTGGTCGAGGCGGTCCACGAAGCCTTCCCCAAGGCGGCGATCTTCGTGCGCGCCTATGACCGGCGGGCTTTGCTCAAGCTCAGGGGCGCGCCGATCGCCGGGGCGGTGCGCGAGGTGCTCGATTCGGCGGTGCGGATGGCGCGCATGGCGATGGAGAGCGTCGGCGTCGCCGAGGAGGAGATCGACCGCACGGAGAATCTCTATCGCGCCCGCGATCGCGAACGTCTGAAGGCGCAGATCGAGACCGGCGACCTGCGCGCGCGGATCGACCGGATCATCACCGCGCCCGAACGGGGGATCGAGCCGGACTGCGGCTAGTCGAGGCCCGAGGGGAGGGCGGCGAGGATCCTCGCGACGGTTTCGTCGCGATCCTCGCTGGCGTCGATGCGGATATGCGCCTCGGCATAATAACGCGTGCGCGCGGCGGCGAGCGACTCGAGGGCTTCGATCGTATCGCGTCCGTCCAGCAGGGGGCGTCCGCCGCGCCGTCCCACGCGCGCGGCGAGCCTTTCGACCGGGGCGTCGAGCCACAGCACATGGCAGCGCGCGAGGAGCAGGCGCCGGGTCGCTTCATCGACGAACGCGCCGCCGCCGGTCGCGATCACCTGGACGGGGCCACCGGCGAGGCGGGCGATCACCCGCCGCTCGCAGTCGCGGAAGGCCGCCTCGCCATAACGCTCGAAAAGCGAGGGGATATCGAGCCGCGCGGCGCGCTCGATCTCGGTGTCCGCATCGACGAACGGGAGGGCGAGCTTCGCCGCCAGCTTCTGCCCGACCGTCGACTTGCCCGCGCCCATCAGCCCGACCAGCGCGATCGACCGGTCCGGCGAGCGATTCGGCGCGTTTTCGCCCGCCGGGCGGGGTGAGGCGGCATTTTCGGCCATGCGAGGGGCTATACAGAGCCCGTCCCGCTGGGGCAAAAGGTCGCCATGCCACAGGCCCGTTTCGAACCCGTCCGCCGCCGCCGGTCGCCCTTGCCGACCTTGTTGCTGGTCCTCGTCCTCGCCCTGATCGCCTTCCTCGTCTGGCTCGGGATGCGCCCGCACGAGGTGCCCGTTCATCAGGTCGAGCAGGACGTGACCAATGAAGTCCTGGCGCACTAGGTTTCTTGCCGGCGCCGCCTGCGCCGCGGCCATCGTCGCGATCCCGGCGCTGAGCCAGGGGCGCGGCGGCCCCGAATCGCTGCTGCCGCCCGGCTTCGGCAACAACCAGGCCCTGCCGCCGCCCGAGGAGAAGGCGGCGCCACCGCCGCCCGCCAATGTGCCGCCGCCGCCGGTCGCGTCCGGAACCGTCCCCGGGGTGTCGCCGCCCGCCCTGGACGCCGCTTCCGGCGAAGCGCCGCCGGCCGCGGTGCAGAATCCGCTCGAAGCCCCGCAGCCCACCAATTACTTCACCGTGCCCGAGGGCAAGGCGCGCAGCGTCGAAATGGTCGGGGTTCTGGATCCCGGCAATGGCGGGCTCGGCGCCGGCGCGTTCGGCGCGAACAACGGCGCCTTCCTCGCCGCGCTGATGGGGCAGGTGGATGCGCCGCTGCCCTCGCGCTGGACGTCGATCCTGCTGCGGCGGGCGTTGCTGTCACGCGCGGCCGCGCCGGCCGGTGTCAATCCGGTCGATTGGGTCGCGGCGCGCGCCGATCTGCTGCTGCGCATGGGCGAGGCCGATGCGGCGCGGATGCTCGTCCAGTCGGTCGATCCGGTCAATTATACGCCAAGGATGATCGAGACGGCGGCGCAGACCGCGCTCGCCACCGCCGATCCCGCCGCGCTCTGCCCGCTGACCGGGGCGACGCGCGCCGCTTCGCGCGCGCCGGTGTGGACGATGGCCGAGGCGATGTGCGCGGCGCTGGCGGGTGAGCCGACGCGCGCCTCCGCGCTGTCGGACCAGGCGCGCCAGCACGGCGCCGCCGGCATCGATCTGATGCTCGCCGAAAAGGTGATCGGCGCCGGCGCCCAGGCGCGCCGGGCGGCCAATGTCCAATGGGACGGCGTCGATGCGATCAACCCCTGGCGCTTCGGCCTCGCCAGCGCCACCGGGACGCCGATCCCGGCGCCGCTGCTGAACGGCGCTGGCCCGCGCTATGCCGCCTGGTTCGCGCGCGCCCCGATGGTGCCGCTCGATCAGCGGCTCGACGCCGCCGGCACGGCCGCGGCACTCGGCATATTCTCCTCGCGCTCGCTGGTCGAAGCGTATGCCCAGGTCTTCGACCAGACCGATCCGGCCGAGCAGGCCGGCACCGTCGCCGCGCGGCTGCGTACCGCCTGGATCGATCCGACGGCGGCAGGCCGGCTCGCCGCGATGCGCGCCTTGTGGGCCGAGCCGTCCGATGCGACTGGCCGTTATGCGCGGCTGATCCTGACCGCCGGCGCTGCGTCGCGGATCGAGCCCTCTGCCGATCATGCGGACGCGGCTGCCGATCTCATCGCCTCGATGCTGTCGGCCGGAATGGATGCGGAGGCGGCGCGCTGGAGCCGTGTCGTCGAGGATGCGAATGACAGCCGCGCCTGGGCGATGCTGGCGGTCGGTTCGCCGCGCGCGCAGGTCGATCTCGGCCGCGACCGCGTCCAGGCCTATATCGACGCCGATACCAGCCCCGGCCATGTCCGCGCCCAGATGCTCGTCGCCGCGCTCGCCGGGCTCGGGCGGGTTTCCGGCGCAGACGCGTCGCGGCTCGGCAACGCCGCTGGCCTTTCGGTCCAGAACGATCTGTGGGCGACGACGATCGACCAGGCGGTGCGCGCCAACCAGCCGGGAACGGTTGCCCTGCTCGCCGCGACCGCGATCCAGACGGAGCGCTGGGCCGGCGTGCCGCCCGCCTACCTGTTCCGGATCGTGCGCGACCTGAAGGCGGTCGGGCTCGATTTCGAGGCGCGGATGATCGCAGCCGAGGCGATGGCGAGGCTGTGACCGGCCGCGCCCAGCGCGACCCCGCAAAGGCCGGCGACGAACGGACGATCGGGGCCTTCATCGAAATGCTCGCGGCCGAAGCGGGCGCCGCACGCAACACCCTGCTCGCCTATCGCCGCGACCTCGAAGGCGCATCCGCGCTGCTGCCGGGCGGTATCGAGCGGGCGGGGACGGACGAGCTGAGGCAACTCGCCGATGCCTGGCTGCCGCTCGCCCGCGCTACCGTCGCGCGCAAGGCGGCGGCGCTGCGTCGCTATTACGGCTTCCTCCACGACGAAGGCTATCGCGTTGACGATCCGTCGGCCGCCCTGCCGCGGCCCGGGATGCAGCGGCCGCTCCCGAAGGTGCTCGATCACCGGGCGGTCGACGCGCTGTTCGCCGAGATCGAACGGCGCAAGGCGGCGGGCGGGGCGCTGGCGCTGCGGATGGCGGCGCTGGTCGAGCTGCTCTACGGATCGGGGCTGCGCGCGACCGAGCTGGTGTCGCTGCCGCGCAACGCGATCGCGCCGGACCGCCCGTTCGTGATCATCGCCGGCAAGGGCGGGCGCGAGAGGTTGGTCCCGATTTCGGACCGGGCGCGGGCGGCAGTCGCCGAATGGGCCGCGCACGTGCCAAGCGATTCGGCCTGGCTCTTCCCCTCGGGCCGGAAGCATCTCAGCCGGGTACGGCTCTACCAGCTCGTGCAGGAGCTTGCCGCCGATGCCGGCATCCCGCCTGAGCGGATCAGCCCGCACGTCCTGCGGCACGCCTTCGCGACCCACCTGCTTGAGGGCGGGGCGGACCTGCGGGCCGTTCAGATGCTGCTCGGCCATGCGGATATCGCGACGACGCAGATCTACACCCACGTCGATTCGCGGCGGCTGGTCGAGCTGGTGAACAGCCGCCATCCGCTCGCCGATGCGCCGCCGCGTTGACGGCGGCGGCAAGGGGGCTTAACCCCCGCCGCCTGCCATGCCCACCTTCCTCGATTTCGAAAAGCCGGTGGCGGAGCTCGAAGCCCGCATCGCCGAGCTCAGGGACACCGCCTCGGCGGATGAGCCCAATATCGCTGCCGAGATCGGCCGCCTTCAGGAGCGCGCCGAAAAGCAGCTCAGGGATATCTATGCCCGGCTGACGCCCTGGCAGAAGACCCAGGTCGCGCGCCACCCGGAGCGGCCGCATTTCAAGGATTACGTCGCCGCGCTGGTGGAGGATTTCGTCCCGCTCGCCGGCGATCGCGGCTTCGGCGAGGATCAGGCGATCGTCGGCGGCTTCGCGCGCATGGGCGGGCGCAAGGTCATGCTGATCGGGCATGAGAAAGGCGACGACACGGCCAGCCGGCTACGCCACAATTTCGGCATGGCGCGGCCAGAGGGCTATCGCAAGGCGATCCGCCTGATGCAGCTCGCCGACCGCTTCGGGCTTCCGGTGGTGACGCTGGTCGATACGGCCGGCGCCTTTCCCGGCGTCCAGGCCGAAGAGCGCGGCCAGGCCGAGGCGATCGCGCGGTCGACCGAACAGTGCCTGAAGCTGGGCGTGCCCATGGTCGCCGCGATTGTCGGCGAGGGCGGATCAGGCGGTGCGATCGCGATCGCAGCGGCGAACCGGGTGCTGATGCTGGAGCACAGCATCTATTCGGTGATTTCCCCGGAGGGCTGCGCATCGATCCTGTGGCGCACGGCCGAGAAGGCCGCCGACGCGGCCGAAGCGATGAAGGTCACGGCGCAGGATCTGCTCGGCCTCGGCGTGATCGAACGGATCGTGGCCGAGCCGGTCGGCGGGGCGCATCGCGAGCCGGCGGCGACGATCGCGGCGCTGGGCGCGGCGATCGAAGAGGAACTGGATGGCCTTGCGCCGCTGTCTGCCGGCGAGGTCCGTGCGGCGCGGCGCGAGAAATATCTGCGGATCGGCTGAGCGCGGCGACGCACGGCGAAAAGGGCGGCGGAATTGCTTCCGCCGCCCTCTTCTTTCGTCGCTGTCGCGTCGAAGCTTAGCTCGCCGGGGTCGTCATCGCGGTCGAGACGTTGTTGAACGTCGAGTTCAGCGCGGTGCCGAGGCCCTGCATGGCGGCGATGGCGGCAACGGCGATGAGCGCGGCGATCAGGCCGTACTCGATGGCGGTGGCGCCCTTCTTGTCCTTGAAAATCTTGCGAATGAACTGCATTTCCGGTCTCCTTGGTTCCAATCCCACTTTTGGAAGTCCACACTTCCGGGCCGTCCCCGCTCCAAAAGATCCGGGTCAGCTAGCCTGGGTTCTAGGAGGAGGAAGTTTCCAAATACTTAATCGGATCACGTATGATCGATGACTTCCGAAGATACGTTGTTCCACATTCCGGTCGTGACGCCGGCGAGCTGGGAGAGGGCGCCGAACATTGCCAGCACCACCATCGCGATAATCAGGCCATATTCGATAGCCGTCGCGCCCTTTTCGTCACGGAATAAACCGTGAGGCTCCCACATCGCGACCTCCACACGTATCTTTTTGGTACGTTTGGCTGCAAATTAGTGTTCGAGAAGTTAAGAAAAACTTACCGGGGGTCCGAGGCGTGGCAAAAATCCCGACAATGATCGTCGTTGCCGCGGCGCTCGCGGATGCGGAAGGCCGGGTGCTGCTCCAGCGCCGGCCGGCCGGCAAGGCGATGGCGGGCCTGTGGGAATTTCCCGGCGGCAAGGTCGAGCCTGGCGAAACGCCGGAGGCGGCGCTCGCGCGCGAGCTCGCCGAGGAGCTGGACATCGCGGTCGACCCGGCGGATGTCGCTCCGGGCTGCTTCGCCAGCGCGCCGCTGGGCGAGCGGCACCTGATCCTGCTGCTCTATCTGTGCCGCAGGTGGCGCGGCACCCCGCGACCGATCGAGGCCGAGGCGATCGCCTGGCTCCGCCCCGAGGAGATGGACGCCGGGGCGATGCCCCCGGCCGATGCGCCCCTTATCCCGATGCTCGCGGCCCTGCTTTGAGCGCGTCGGCGAGCGAGGCGACGGCGCTGCCGCGGCGGGCGGGGCGCGGCTGATCGGGGCCCGGCGCCCAGCCGCTGAGGTAGAGGATTTCGAACCGCTCCGCCGTGCGACCGTCGGCGTCGGCCGAGGCGGCGAAATGGGCGGTCGCGGCGGCGAGGCCGAACCGCCCGAACGGCGTGCGCGATCGTTCCAGCAGGATGTTGGTCGCCGCCATGCCCCGCAGATCGGCGACCAGGCGGCCGAGCGAGGAAAAGCGGACGATCACCTCCTCGCGGTCGACCACCGGAAGCGCGAAGCCGGCGCGGGTGAGGAGGTCGCCGGCCGCGCGCACGTCGATCTGCGGATGGAGGCGCGGCGCCGGCGCGACGTCCTCCGCCTCCTCGGCCGCCTGCAGTGCGCCGCGCAGCGCGGGCAGGCTCCCGGCGCCGGCAAAGGCGGCAAGGAAGAGGCCGTCGGGCCTCAGTGCCCGGCGGATCAGCGTCAGCGCGCCCGGAAGGTCGTTCACCGAATCGAGCGCGCCGACCGACGTGACGAGATCGAAGGCGCCGTCGGCGAAGGGCAGGCGATCCTCGTCGCACAGCACGCCTCCGGCCGCGGCGGCGAAGGCCGGGCCGGCATCGGCGGAAACGACGGCGATCCCGCGCGCCGCGAGCTCGGCCCCCATCGCGCCGGCGCCGCAGCCGAGATCGAGCGCGCGATCGAAGCGGCGGGTGACGAGATCCAGCCGCTCGCCGAGCTCCGCGGCGGCGCGGCGGTGCAGATAATCGGCATCGGGGTGCCGCGCCGCGCGATCGCGCCGCAACCGTCGCAGCTGCCGGTCGAAGGGTCCGTCCACGCCGTCCATCGCGCCCGCGCTACAGGAGCGGCGCCGCCGCGCCAACTGTCCGCTGGCGGACATCATCTGTCCGGATACGGACGCCGGGACCAGATCGCGGCGCCGGCTCGGGGCGACGGCCGCCTTGGCCGGCAAGTTCCGAAAAAGCTGGCATGGCCCTTGCTGCATTTGCGAAGAGAGGCCATCTCCGCTTGGCCTTGAGGGGGGCAGCCGATAAAAGCCTCCGAAACGAACAAGTGTATTGCATCGCTATAACAGTTATGCGAGTAGAACCCGCCAGATGACCGAGCAGAATTTCGATCAGATGCGCCGCGCGATGGTGGCAAGCCAGCTGCGGACGACAGGAGTGAACGATCCCGCGGTGATCGCGGCGATGAGCGAGGTCGCGCGCGAGCGTTTCGTGCCCGATGACCGGCGCGCCATCGCCTATGCCGACGCCCTGGTGCCGCTCGGTGGCGGCCGCGCGCTCAACCCGCCGATGGTGCTCGGCCGGCTGCTCACCGAAGCGCATCTCAAGGGAAGCGAGCGGGCCCTCGTGATCGGCGCGGGCACCGGCTATTCGGCGGCCGTCCTTGCCCGTCTCGTCGAATCGGTGACGGCGCTCGAGGAATCAGCCGATCTCGCCGCGCGGGCGCGCGACGCGCTGGCCGGATCTGGCGTGACCGTGGTGGAAGGGCCGCTGAACCAGGGCCATGCCGCCGGCGCACCTTATGATTTCGTCCTGATCGACGGCGCCGTCGAGGAGATTCCCCAGGCGATCCTCGATCAGGTCGAGGGCGGCGAGATCGCCTATGGGCTGATCGACCGGGGCGTCACCCGCCTTGCCATCGGCCGCGTCGCCGGCCATGCGCTCGGCACCACGATCATCGCCGATGCGGCCGCCGCGATCCTTCCCGGGTTCGCGAAGCCGCGCGGATTCAGCTTTTGAAACGGAGTGACAGCCTGATGCGGGGAGCCTTTCTAGCCACGGTCGGATGGGCCGCGCTTGCGGCGACCGCCGCCCCGGCACAGCAGCCGGCGGCGCCGGTCCAGGGCCCGCCGATGCCGGCGGACATGTCCCGATCGGACGTGCCCGCCCCGGTCCAGACCGGCCCCGTGCAGACGCTTCGCGACGCGCTCGTGCGCACCTACAACACCAATCCGACCTTGCTTGGCGAGCGTGCCCGGCTGCGCGGCACCGATGAGAGCGTCGCCATCGCCCGCGCACAGGGGCGGCCGCAGGTCTCGGTGAATGCCGGGCTCAACCAGGATCTCGTCACCCACAATATCGTCGGCCAGAACGGGCGGACGCTCTCCGCCGGCGCCGAAGTGAGCCTGCCGCTCTACTCGGGCGGCCGGGTGCGCAATTCGGTGCGGGCGGCGAACAGCCGCGTCGATGCCGGCCGCGCCGATCTGCGCGCGACCGAGGGCGATGTCTTCACCGACGCGGTGACCGCCTATATGGACGTGATCCGCGATCGATCGATCGTCCAGCTCAACCAGAACAACGTCCGCGTGCTGGAGACGAATCTCCAGGCGACGCGCGACCGGTTCGAGGTCGGCGATCTCACCCGCACCGACGTCGCGCAATCGGAGGCGCGGCTTGCGCTCGCCCGCTCGCAGCTGCTGTCGGCACAAAGCCAGCTCGAATCGAGCGAGGAGAATTACCGCCGCGTGATCGGCGAGTCGGCGGGCGACCTGCAGCCGCCGCCGACGCTGCCCGCGCTGCCCGGATCGCCCGACGAGGCGAGCGACGTCGCACTCGAGAACAATTCGGATCTCGCCTCGATCGTCGCCCAGGCGCGCGCCGCCGGATTTGACGTCGCGGTCGCCCGTGGCGCCCGGCTGCCGACCATCTCGGCCGTCAACCAGACCCAATATGTCAACGCACTCGGCACCGCCGACGAATCGGCTGGCCTGCCGAACGGGACGTTGCCGAACAGCACGACCGTGAACGGCATCGGGCTCCAGCTCAACTGGCCGCTCTACCAGGGCGGCGGCGCCGCCGCACGCGTGCGCCAGGCGCAGGCGACCCGCTCGCAATTCCTGGAGCAGTCGGTCGCGGTGGAGCGGCAGGTCGTGGCGAGCACCCGCGCCGCTTATGCCGCCTATCGCGCGGCGATGGACGCGATCGCATCGAACGAGGTCGCGGTGGCGGCCAACCAGCTCGCGCTCGAAGGCACGCGGGCCGAACAGACGGTCGGCACGCGCAACGTGCTCGACGTCCTCAATGCCGAGCAGGAGCTGCTCAACAGCCAGGTCGCGCTGGTCACCGCGCGGCACGACGCCTATGTCGCCGGCTTCCAGCTGCTCAACGTCATGGGCAAGGCCGAGGCGGAGGATCTCAACCTCGACGGCGGGCCGCTCTACGATCCGATCGCCGACTACAATGCCCATCGCCACGACTGGTCGGATTGGGACGATGGCCCCGAACCGCGGATCACCTCTACGCGGACCGTGCCGACGAACGCAAACAGCCCCGTGACACAGCTGCCGCAATAGGCAATAGATGCGCCGCTATGGGTGACGCGCGCCAAGATCCGTCGATGGAAGAGATACTCGCCTCGATCAAACGGGTGATCGCGGAGGATCATCGCGCGCCCCAGCCCGGCCCGCGCGCCCGCAGGGAAGTCGCCGGCGAGGAGCCTGCGGCCTCGGCGCCCGAGGATGACGTGCTCGAGCTCGACGATCCGGTGTCGGAAGCCGCCGGGCTGATGTCCAGCGATGCGGCGGCCGCCAGCCGCGAACGGCTCGCCAGCCTCTCCGCGCTTCGCCAGCGCACCGAAGCGCCGCCCGAGGCCGGCGCGCTCGAGGCGGTGGTGCGCGAGATGCTGCGGCCGATGCTGAAGGACTGGCTCGACGAAAATCTGCCCGGGATCGTCGAGACGCTCGTCACCCGCGAGATCGCGCGGATCACCGGGCGCAGCCTTTAAGTCTTCCGCGCGGGCTTCGGCTGCGCTACCCCTTGGCGCCATGAAGAAGCTGCTCGCCGCGAGCCTTGCGCTGCTCGCCTTCGCCGCCGGCCCCGCCGCCTTCGCCCGCCCGATGACCGCGACCGATCTCGCCACGATGCGACGGATCGGCGCGCCGGCCGCCTCGCCCGACGGGCGGTGGATCGCCTATCAGCTGCGCGAGACCGACCTCGAGGCCAATCGCGGCCGGACCGATCTGTGGCTGCTCGACATGAGCGCGCCGGGTGGCCGCGCGGTGAAGATCGCGTCCAGCGCCGACCATAATGAGCATGATCCGCATTTCTCGCCGGACGGGCGCTGGCTCTATTACATGACCGACGCCTCGGGCAGCGACCAGCTGTGGCGGATCGCGATCGGCGGCCAGGGCGCCGACGGGCAGCCGCAGCAGGTGACCCGCTTTTCGGTGGACCTCGGCGGCTACCTGCTGGCCCCGACCGGCGATCGCGTCGCCGTCTGGGCGGATCGCGACCTGCGCTGCGCCGACATCGAATGCGGCAACGTGCCGCCGCCGGCGACGGCCGGGCAGGGGAGCGGGCGGACCTACGACCAGCTCTTCGTCCGCCATTGGGATACGTGGGTGACGCCGGGCGTGCGCTCGCGCATCTTCATCGTGCCGCTGGGCGACGGGCGGGCGCAGGGGGCGGGGACGCCGGTCGCGACCAATCTCACCGGCGATGCGCCCTCCAAGCCCTTCGGCGGCGCGGAAGAGTTGGCGTGGAGCCCCGACGGCCGGACGCTCTATTTCGCGCTTCGCGAGGCGGGGCGGATCGAGGCGAGCTCGACCAATCTCGACATTTTCGCGGCCTCGGTGGACGGCGGCGCGCCGGCCAACCTCACCGCCGCCAACCAGGCGACCGATACGCTGCCCGCAGTCTCGCCGGACGGGCATTGGCTCGCCTGGGGCGCGATGGCGCGACCGGGCTATGAATCGGATCGCGTCGTCATCCACCTGCGCAACCTCCAGACCGGCGAGACGCGGGCGCTGACGCAAGGCTGGGACCGCTCGGTCGCGTCGATCGCCTGGGCGAGCGATTCGCGCAGCCTGCTGGTCACCGCCGGCGAAGTGCTCGACGAACCGCTCTTCAGGATCGACATCGCCACCGGCCGCGCGACGCGGCTGACCGAGGGCGGCACGGTCGGCAACGTCGTCCCGCTCGCCGACGGATCGGTGGTCTACACGCTCAATTCGCTGACCGCGCCGGACGATCTCTATCATCTCGCGCCCGACGGGCGGGTGACCCAGCTCACGCGGGTCAATGCCGACAAGCTCGCCGATCTCGATCCCGTCCACGTCCAGCGCTTCCACTTCCGCGGTGCCAATGGCGACACGGTGTGGGGGCAGATCGTGAAGCCGGCCAACCCCGCCGGCCGCCTCCCGGTCGCGCTGCTGATCCATGGCGGGCCGCAGGGCTCGTTCGGCAACGGCTGGTCCTATCGCTGGAATCCGTGGCTGTTCTCCGCGCCCGGCTATGCGGCGGTGACGGTCGATTTCCACGGCAGCACCGGCTACGGCCAGGCCTTTACCGATGCGATCAACCGCGACTGGGGCGGCAAGCCGCTCCAGGACCTGCGGCTCGGCCTCGCCGCCGCGGGTCGCGAGGACGGCGGCATCGACATCCACAATGCCTGCGCGCTCGGCGGCTCCTATGGCGGCTATATGGTGAACTGGATCGCCGGCCAGTGGAATGACGGCTTCCGCTGCCTCGTCACTCATGACGGCGTCTTCGACACCCGCGCCATGTCGTTCGAAACCGAGGAATTGTGGTTCAACGACCACGAATTCGGCGGCGCCTATACCAACCCGCAGGCGGCGGCGACGATGGAGCGGTGGAATCCGGCGCGGTTCACCCAGAACTGGCGCACGCCGACGCTGGTGATCCATTCGGAACGCGATTTCCGCATCCCCTACAGCCAGGGCCTCGGCGTGTTCACCGCGCTCCAGCGGCGCGACATCCCCTCGCGCCTGCTCGTCTTCCCGGACGAGAATCACTGGGTGCTGAAGCCGCGCAATTCGATCCAGTGGTATGCGGAGGTCCAGGGCTGGATGGCGCGCTGGCTCCACCGCGGCCCGGGCGATGCGCCGCTGACCGCGCGATAAGGCGAAAGGCCGCCATTGCCGGGCGCGGCGTCTCTCCGCTAAGCGCCACGGCATGAGCGAATTGCCGAAGACTTTCGACCCCGCCGCGATCGAGGCGCGCTGGTACGATCATTGGGAGCGCAACGGGCTGTTCCACCCGGAACGCCCGGGCGCGGAGCCGTGGACGATCGTCAACCCGCCGCCGAACGTGACCGGATCGCTCCATATCGGCCATGCGCTCGACAATACGTTGCAGGACATTCTCGTCCGCCACGCCCGGCTCAAGGGCAAGGACGCGCTTTGGGTGGTCGGCACCGACCATGCCGGCATCGCGACGCAGATGGTGGTCGAGCGGCAGCTGAACGAGCGCCAGCAGAAGCGCACCGATTTCACGCGCGAGGAATTCGTCGCCAAGGTCTGGGAATGGAAGGCCGAGAGCGGCGGCGAGATCACGCGGCAGCTGCGCCGGCTCGGCTGCTCGATGGACTGGGCGAACGAGCGGTTCACCATGGACGAGGGCTTTTCGCGGGCCGTCCTCAAGGTGTTCGTCGATCTCTACAACCAGGGCCTGATCTATCGCGACAAGCGGCTGGTGAACTGGGATCCGGGCCTCGGCACCGCGATCAGCGATCTGGAGGTCGAAACGCGCGAGGTGCAGGGCAGCTTCTGGAAGCTGCGCTATCCGCTCGCCGACGGTTCGGGCAGCATCGAGGTTCAGACGACCCGGCCGGAGACGATGCTCGCCGACATGGCGGTCGCCGTCCATCCCGATGACGAGCGCTACAGGACGATGATCGGCAAGCAGGTGCGGTTGCCGATCACCGGCCGGCTGGTCCCGGTGATCCCGGACGAACATGCCGATCCGACGCTGGGCACCGGCGCGGTCAAGATCACGCCGGGGCATGACTTCAACGATTTCGAAGTGGGCAGGCGCGCCGGGTTCAAGCCGGCCGAAATGCTCAACATGCTCGACGCCAGGGCGCAGGTCACCCAGACGGCCGACGGACTGATCCCCGAGGACCTGATCGGCCTCGACCGGTTCGAGGCGCGAAAGCTGGTGGTCGCGCGGCTGAAGGACGAGGGCGCGCTGGTCCCTTATGTCGACAAGGACGGCGCCGAGCATGACGCCGAGCCGCGCACGATCCAGACGCCTTATGGCGACCGCTCAGGCGTGGTGATCGAACCGTGGCTGACCGACCAATGGTATGTCGATGCCGCGACGCTCGCCAAGGGGCCGATCGAGGCGGTCCGCTCCGGCGCGATCCGGATCGTGCCGAAGACGTGGGAAAAGACCTTCTTCAACTGGATGGAGAACATCCAGCCTTGGTGCGTCAGCCGCCAGCTCTGGTGGGGTCACAGGATTCCCGCCTGGTTCGCGGACGACGGCCGGATTTTCGTCGCGGCGAGCGAAGAGGAAGCGCAGGCGCAGGCCGGCGCGGGCGTCGCGCTGCGTCAGGATCCCGACGTCCTCGACACCTGGTTTTCCTCCGCGCTCTGGCCGTTCGCGACGATGGGATGGCCCGACACGGACGTGAAGGCGCTCGGCCGCTACCCCAACGACGTGCTGATCTCCGGCTTCGACATCCTGTTCTTCTGGGACGCGCGGATGATGATGCAGGGGATGCATTTCGTGGGCGATGTGCCGTTCCGCACGCTCTACCTGCACGGCCTGGTCCGCGCCGCCGACGGGCAGAAGATGTCCAAGTCGAAGGGCAATGTCGTCAATCCGCTCGGGCTGATCGACAAATATGGCGCGGATGCGCTGCGCTTCTTCATGGCGGCGATGGAGAGCCAGGGCCGCGACATCAAGATGGATGAGAAGCGACTCGAGGGCTATCGCAACTTCGCGACCAAGCTGTGGAACGCCGCGCGCTTCTGCCAGGCGAACGGCATCGGCGCATCGAGGGCGATCGAGCCGCCGGCCGCGACCCAGCCGGTCAACAAATGGATCGTCGGCGAGACGGTGAAGACGGTGCAGGCGATCGATCTTGCGATCGCCGAATTCCGTTTCGACGAGAGCGCCAATGCGATCTACCAGTTCACCTGGGGCACGTTCTGCGACTGGTACCTGGAGCTGATCAAGGGCCAGATCGACGAGGAGACCAGGGCGGTCGCCGGCTGGGTGCTCGACCAGATCCTGGTCATGCTGCACCCCTTCATGCCCTTCGTGACGGAAGAGCTGTGGAACGCGATGGGGGACCGGCCCTATCCGATCATCGTCGCCAGATGGCCGATGCCCGACGCGCGCGCGATCGATCCAGAGGCGGGGCCGGAGATCGACTGGTTGATCCGACTGGTGAGCGCGATCCGCGCGGCGCGCTCCGAGCTCAACGTGCCGCCCGGCGCGCGGCTGGCGCTGCACGTCCAGGGGGCGAATCCGGCGACGACGGCGCGGCTCGCGGCCAATGCGGCGGCGCTCGGCCGGCTCGCCCGGGTCGAGACGCAAGGCGGGGCGGCGCCCGCTGGCGGCGCGGCCCAGATCGTCGTCGACGAGGCGACCTTCATCCTCCCGCTCGAAGGCGTGATCGACATCGCGGCGGAAAAGGCGCGGCTCGCCAAGGCCGCGGAAGCCGCCGAGAAGGAGCGCGATTCGCTCGCCGCGCGGCTCGCCAATCCGAGCTTCGTCGAACGGGCCAAGCCCGAGGCGGTGGAAAAGGCCCGGGCGGATCATTCCGAAAAATCGTCCGAGGCGGAAAAATATCGCGCGGCGCTCGCGCGGCTCGGCTAAAGGAGCGTCCGCTCACCCTGGGCGAGGCCGGGCGGCGCGCGCGATGAACCCGCCGCGCCGGCGCCCGATCTCGCACCGGGACGCGCCTTTCAGGGGGCAGGTATGACGGACGAGAGACGGGCGCCGCAAGGTTCGGGCCGCCCCGGCATGCGCGATCTGACGCAGGGGCCGATCGGCAAGACGCTGATCGCCTTCGCGGTGCCGACCTTGATCTCGTCGATCCTCCAGTCGCTCAACGGATCGATCAACACGATCTGGGTGGGGCGCTTCCTTGGCGAGGATGCGCTGGCGGCGACATCGAACGCCAATCTCACCATGTTCCTCTTGATGTCGTTCGTCTTCGGCTTCGGCATGGCGGCGACGGTGCTGATCGGCCAGGCGTTCGGGCGGCACGACATGGACGGGCTGCGCCGCGCGTTCGGGACCGTGACCGGCGCCTTCGTACCGGTAGCGCTCGCGATCGCGGTGCTCGGATGGATATTCGCGCCGGCGCTGCTCCACCTGCTCGCGACTCCGCCGGCCTCGCAGCCGCTGGCGGTCGCCTATCTGCGGGTGATTTTCATCGCGATGCCGCCGCTGCTGCTCGCGGTGGTGGTGATGATGGGCCTTCGCGGGACGGGCGACGCGATGACCCCGCTCTGGTTCATGATCGTCTCGGTCGTGCTCGACAGCGGATTGAACCCGGTCTTCATCCTCGGCCTCGGCCCGGCGCCGCGGCTCGGAATCGCCGGATCGGCGATGGCGACGGTGATCGCCAACTATGTCGCGCTGATCGGGATCCTCATCTACATCTACGCGCGCGATCTGCCGCTGCGGCTGCGCGGGGCGGAGCTTCGCTACCTCATCCCCGATCCCGCCTTGCTCAGGACGATCATCCTGAAGGGCATCCCGATGGGGTTGCAGATGATCGTCATCTCCGCCTCGGCGCTCGCCACGCTCGGCCTCGTCAATCGCGAGGGCGTCGACACGACCGCGGCCTTTGGCGTCGCCATGCAGCTTTGGACCTATATCCAGATGCCGGCGATGGCGCTGGGCGCCGCCGTGAGCGCGATGGCGGCACAGAATATCGGCGCCGGCCGGTGGGACCGGGTGGGCCTCGTCGCCCGATCGGGCATTCTCTACAATTTCGCGATCACCGGCATTCTCGTCGTGCTGCTGGCGATCGCGGATCGGCCGGCGCTCGCGCTTTTCCTGGGCGGGCATAGCCCCGCCCTGCCGATCGCCGAACATATCCAGCTGCTCGCGACCTGGAGCTTCCTCCTCCTCGGCGTCACGATGATCCTGTTCGGCACGGTGCGCGCGAACGGTGCGGTCGTCGGGCCGCTCATCATCTTCGCCATCGGCCTCTTTCCGGTGCGGCTCGGCTTCGCGCTCGGCGCCTATCCCTGGCTCGGCGCCGACGCCCTGTGGCTGAGCTTCCCGGTCAGCTCGCTCGCCAATCTCGCGATGGCGACCGGCTATTATCTTCATGGCGGATGGCGCAAAGCGCGGATGGGCGCACCGATCAGCGTCGCCGAAGCCATCGAGGAAGCGGAGGCGACGACCGAGCCGGGCGGACGGCTCAACCCGGCTGGTTAAGATGTTCTAGGCGAAGGCGCCGGCACGCGCTAAGCCGCCTCCCGCCATGAGCCTTGCCTCCTTTCCCGCGCTGCGCCTCCGCCGCACCCGCTCCGCGCCGTGGAGCCGGGCGCTCGTCGCCGAAAATGTGCTCACGCCCGCCGACCTCATCTGGCCGCTTTTCGTCACCGAAGGCGACGGGGGCGAGGAGCCGATCGCGACCCTGCCCGGCGTCTCGCGCTGGACGGTGGACCGGATCGGCGAGCGGGCGAGAGAGGCGCGCGATCTCGGCATTCCATGCGTCGCGCTCTTTCCCAACACGCCGCGCGAGCTGCGCAGCGAGGATGCGCGCGAGGCGCTCAATCCCGACAATCTGATGTGCCGGGCGATCCGCGCGATCAAGGCGGCGGCGCCCGAGATCGGCGTGCTCACCGACGTCGCGCTCGATCCCTATACCAGCCACGGCCATGACGGGATCGTCGATGCGGCCGGCTATGTTCTCAACGACGTGACGAGCGAGATATTGGTGCGCCAGGCGCTGGTCCAGGCCGAGGCGGGTTCGGACATCGTCGCGCCATCCGACATGATGGACGGCCGCGTGGGGGCGATCCGTTCAGCCCTCGAACAGGCAGGCCATGTCAACGTCCAGATCATGGCCTATGCCGCCAAATATGCCTCGGCCTTCTACGGGCCGTTCCGCGACGCCGTCGGATCGCGCGGGCTGCTGAAGGGCGACAAGAAGACCTACCAGATGAATCCGGCCAATGCCGAGGAGGCGCTTCGCGAGGTCGCGCTCGATCTCGCCGAAGGGGCCGACACGGTGATGGTGAAGCCGGGCCTTCCCTATCTCGACATCATCCGGCGCGTGAAGGACCGCTTCGAAGTCCCTGTCTTCGCTTACCAGGTGTCCGGCGAATATGCGATGATCGAGGCCGCCGTCGCGGCCGGGGCAGGGGAGCGCGACGCCCTGGTGCTCGAGACGCTGATGGCGTTCAAGCGGGCCGGCTGCTCGGGCGTGCTCACCTATCATGCCGCCCATGCGGCGCGGTTGCTCGGGGCGTGACCGAGGACACCGCGGAAACGCCGGCGCCGGCGCGCATGAGCGAGCGCCATGCGCGGTCGCTGTTCGTCGCAACGATCGTCACCGGCTCGTTTCTGCTGTTTCTTACCCAGCCGATGGTGGCGCGCATGGCGCTGCCCCGGCTCGGCGGCGCGCCGTCGGTGTGGAACAGCGCGATGCTGGTCTATCAGGCGCTGCTGCTGGCCGGTTACGGTTACGCCCACTGGCTCGCGCGGCTGCGGCCGCGCCGGCAGGTGGGCATCCACATCATCCTTCTCGGCCTCGCCGCGCTGTGGCTGCCGATCGGGCTGACCAGCGCGCTGCCGCCGACGACGGGCGAGCCCGAATTCTGGGTGCCCTGGTTCCTGATCTCGTCGATCGGGCCGGTCTTCTTCATCGTCTCCGCCCAGGCGCCGCTGATGCAGCGCTGGTATGCGCTGGAAAGCAGCCGCGGCGATCCCTATCCGCTCTACGCCGCGTCCAACCTCGGCAGCTTCGCCGGCCTCATCTCCTATCCGCTGATCGTCGAGCCGCTGCTCGGCCTTCGCCAGCAAAGCTGGCTGTGGACCGGCATTTACGCGCTGCTGGTCCTGCTCGTCGCCGCCTGCGCGCTGACCGTTCCGGGAAAGGCGGTCGAATCGGTACCCGAGGAGACCGAGGCGCCGCCGACCGCCAGGCGCATCCTCCACTGGATCGCGCTCGCCGCCGTCCCCTCGGGCCTGATGCTCTCGACGACGACGCATCTCACCATCGATATCGTCGCGATCCCGCTGCTGTGGGTGCTCCCGCTCGGCCTCTATCTGCTGAGCTTCGTCATCGCCTTCGCCGAGCGGCGCAGACTCGCCGATTCGATCACCCTGCTCGCGCCGCTGGTCATCCTGGTGTGCGGCGGGCCGGTCTTCGCGCGCGGCGCAAGCAACCCGCTGTTCGCGGTGACCCTCGGCCTGGTGCTGATGCTGGCGATCGCCGTCGCGCTGCACAGCCAGCTGTTCCGGCTGCGGCCCGCGGTCGGCCACCTCACGAAATTCTACCTCGCGATGTCGTTCGGCGGGATGCTTGGGGGATTGTTCTGCGCGATCGTCGCTCCGCTCGTCTTCAACTGGGCTTACGAGCATCCGCTGCTGATCCTCGCCGCCGCGCTGCTCGTGCCCCAATATGTGCTGGTTCCCTGGCCCGCGCGCTGGCGGGTCGCGCTCGGCATCGTCGCGCCGCTGCTCGCGCTCGTCCTGTCGTTCGAGGCGGGCGCCGGCATGTTCGGATCGTCGCCGATGCTGGCGATGCTGATTTCGGTGATCATCTCGCTGATCGCGCTCGCCTGCCTGGGTCGTCCCTGGCCCTATGTGATCGCGCTCGGCGCACTGATGCTGAGCTATGGCGGCTGGACGATCATCACCCATGGCGAGGCGCGCACGCGATCCTATTTCGGGGTCTATGAGGTGAGCGACCGCCGCGATCCGGTGACGAATAGCCTCACCGCGCGCGTGCTGACCCATGGGACGACCGTGCACGGGATCCAGAACGTCCTGCCCGGGCTGGAGACGGTGCCGACGAGCTATTATGCGCGCCGATCCGGGGTCGGGCTGACCCTCGCCAACGCCTTCGCGCTCTATGGCGCGCATCCGCGGGTCGGCATCGTCGGCCTCGGCAGCGGCACGCTCTCCTGTTACTTCCGCCCGGGCGAAAGCTGGACGATCTTCGAGATCGATCCGGCGATGGTCGAGGTGGCGCGCAACCGGTTCAGCTTCCTGTCGCGCTGCGCCCCGCAGGCGCGGATCGTCCTCGGCGACGCCCGAATCAGCCTCGCCCATGCGCCGCGAAATTCGCTCGACATCCTCGCGATCGACGCTTTCTCATCCGATGCGGTGCCGATGCACCTGCTGACGCGCGAGGCGCTCACCACTTATGGGCGCGCCGTGCAGCTCGACGGGATCGTGCTTTTCCACATCTCCAACCGCTATCTCGACCTCAAGCCGGTGGTCGCGGAGATCGCGCGCGAGGATGGCTGGCAGATGCAGGTCATGGAATATGTGCCGACCGACGAGGAGCTCACGCTGAACGCGACCGTGTCGGTCTGGATCGCTTTGTCGCGCAATCCCACGACGCTGGAGCGACTGACGCGGCTGAGCGGGGCGGACGCCGCCAATTGGGAGACGCTGACGCCGACGCCGGGCTTCAGCGGGTGGAGCGACGATCACGCCTCGATCCTGCCGATCATCAACTGGCGCAACCTGTGGCCGGGGCGGCGGTGAGCGCGGCGGTGATCGAAACGCCGCGGCTCGTGCTGCGCGACTGGAGCGAGGCGGATATCGCCCCGTTCATCACCCATACCAACACGCCGGCGGTGATGCGCTGGCTTGGCGGGCCGCTGCCGGAGGCGGACATTCCCGATCGGCTGCGCGCGCGCATCATGCGCTGGCATGGCGAGCGCGGCTTCACCTTCTGGGCGGTCGAGCGAAAGGCGGACAAGGCGCTGCTCGGCTTTTGCGGGATCAAGATCGCCGACGATGCCGGATCGCCGGTCGAGGGGCTTTATGAGATCGGCTGGCGGCTGCGCGAGGACGCCTGGGGGCAGGGCTATGCAAAGGAGGCGGCGATCGCCTCGCTCGATTTCGCGTTCGACCGGCTCGGGGCTCCTCGCGTCATCGCGCTCACCGTGACCGGCAATCGTGCGAGCTGGGGGCTGATGGAGCGGCTCGGCATGACCCGCCGGGCCGATCTCGATTATGAGGGCCCCGCCTGGGCGGAGGGTCCGATCATCGTCTATGAGATCGAGAAGGCGGCATGGACGGCGCAACGCTCCTGAGCTTCGACGGCAAGGCGCCGCTCGTCGACCCCGCGGCCTTCGTCGCGCCGGGCGCGCGGCTGATCGGCGACGTCGCGGTCGGCCCCGGCTCCAGCATCTGGTACAATTGCGTGCTTCGCGGCGACGTGAACCGGATCCGCATCGGTGCGCGGAGCAACGTCCAGGACGGCAGCGTCATCCATGTCGAATCGCCCCATCCCGGCGCAGAGGCCGGCCACGCGACGATCATCGGCGACGAGGTGCTGATCGGTCATCTCGCGATGATCCACGGCTGTCGCCTGCATGATCGCGCCTTTGTCGGCCTCGGCGCGATCGTCATGAACGATTGCGAGATCGAGGGCGATGCAATGCTCGCCGCCGGCGCGATGCTGACGAGCGGCAGGCGCGTGCCTTCGGGCCAGCTCTGGGCCGGCCGCCCCGCCAAATATGTGCGCGATCTGACCCTGGCCGATATCGAATCGATGCGGGCCGGCGTCGCCCATTATGCCGAGCTCGCCGAGCGGCACGTGGCCGCGCTCAATCGCCGAGGCGCGCCTTCAGCCGATTGAGCCGGTCGAGATGCTCCTCGGCCTGGCGCGAAAGCCGGTCGATCGCCGACTGGAGCGCCGCATAATCGGCCTCGTTCGTGGCCTGGTTCGAACGGCGCGCCGCGATCTGCTCCAGCTCGCCGAGCGCGCCGGCGGCACGGCCCCGCGCGGCCTCGAGCCGGGAGAGGGCGACCTGGGCATCGACCCAGCTGTCCGATCCGCTCGCCCCGGCACGGGCGACCGCCGCCTCGGCAGGGGCGTAGGCGGCATCGAAGTCGCGCCCGCCGGCCTCCGCTTCGCCGATCAGCAGCGACACGTCGCGGCCGAGCGCGGCGTCCGGCGCGACTTCGACGGGTGCGTGCTCGGGCGGCTCGATCGACGAATCGAGCTCCGCCGGTCGTATGGCGAGGGACGGAAACTGCCCGTTGGACGCACAGCCGGCGAGCGCGAAGGCGGCGATCAGAAGGGCGGGGGAAAGGCGGCGCGCGGCGATCGTCACATCCGCTCCCTATGCCGCGCGGCGGCCGGGGGCAACAGCGGTGCAGTCCGGGCTTGCGCGCGCCGATCCTTCCCCCTATGTGGCCCCTTCCCGCGCGCCCGTAGCTCAGCTGGATAGAGCACCAGACTACGAATCTGGGGGCCGGAGGTTCGAATCCTTCCGGGCGCGCCAATCCCTTCCGAAGAGCCGGTCAGCGTGCGCCTGAAAGCTGCGCGCCATAGTCGCCCGAGAGGTGTCGGGTGAGGATGAAATCGCGCATCATCCTGAGATAGCCTTCCGGCTGGCGGGTGGAGAGGCGTTCGTCGTCGGCTGTGGTCTCGAACGCGTAGATGCCGTGCTCGGTGCCCGGGAAGATCGCGACGCGGATCGGCCGGCCGGCGGCGGCGAGGGCGTCGAGGCGGCGCGCGGTCTCGGCGCTGGGCGCGTCGATATCCTCCTCGGCCAGGATCCAGAGCTGCGGCACATCGAGGTTCCGAAGCACCGGCATCGGATCGTAATCGAGCTGGAGCCCGGCGAAGAGCGGCGGGCCGATCCGGCGCAGCTCCTCCTCGCTCTTCTGCATCAGGACATGGGTGACATCGCCGCGCACATGGCGGAACCAGGGCGCGGAGCCGTGGCGGCGGCGGGCCTCCTCCATCTGCGCGTAGCCGTCCTGGAAACCGGAGCGAAGCATCGTCAGCGAGGCCTCCGCGAAATCATTGGCCTGCGCGACCGCCGCCGGGCCGAAGCCGTGGCGGGAGACGCCATAGGCGATCGCCTCGCGCTCCTCGTCGGCCGGCGAGACGGCGAGGCCGAAGCACACGATCACGAAATCGACCGGCTCGATCCGCGCGGCGAGCGGCGCCACCCAGCCGCCCTGGCTCCCCGCCTGATAACCGACCGGCCCGGCGCGCCCGCCCGCCAGCCGCCGCGCCTCGCGCGCCGCGGCGACCGCGTCCAGCGCAAGCGTGAGATAATTCTGGGTATAGGCGCCGCCCGATCCCCCGGTGCCGCGCTTGTCATAGACGAACGCGCCGATCCCCATCGCCGGCAACAGCCGCTGGAGCGAATAGAGCTCGCGCGCCGAATCATGCTCCGATCCGTGGACCAGGACGACGATCGGCACCGGCCCGGCCCCGCGCGGAAGGACGAGGCGACCGGCGAGAGAAACCTCGCCGCTGCGGAAGCTGGTCTCGGTCGTATCGAAGTCGATCCTGCGTCCCTGCGTCCCGCCGAAACGGATGCCGCGATCGGCGCAGGGGGTGAAGGAAACAATGATGCCGGCCGGCCGGCCGGTCCAGCCGAGCGTGCTGCGATATTCGGGCCCGGGCCCAGACAGAAGGCCGGTCGTGCCGTCGAGCCTCCGCCAGCGCAGCGCCGTGCCCTCCGATGGCGCGACATCGACGATCGCACCGTCGGCGAGTCGATAGGTCCCGGCGCGACAATCGACAGGGGCGGCCGAAAGCGCCGAGGCCGCGCCCAGCCCGATGGCCAGCAAAAAGGCCACGTGTTTCAAAATCTTGAGCAGCATCGCCTGAGTGTATCATCCAGATACGACACCTTCAACCGTTCGCGGCGTGGGCGGGCAAGCTGGCCGAATGCTGACGGACATATTCATTCTTCCTTCAGTCACACTTCCGGATTAGGTGCGGCGAACCGTTCTTTCGGGAGGACGAAATGAGGGGGTTGAAGACGGCTCTGACGCTCGCGGCGGCGCTCATGCTCGGCGCGCCGGCGGCGATCGGACAAAGCGGCGGCACAGCGCCGACGGCGATCCAGGCCGGCCAGACCGCGCAGGGCGAGCTTTCGATGAACAGCGTGCAGCTGCCGTCGGGAAAGTATCAGGCCGTCTATGTCCTCGAGGGCCGGCGCGGGCAACGCGTCGCGCTCGATCTCCATTCCGAGGATTTCGATTCCTATCTCGTCGTCACCGGACCGGACGGGTTCAGCCTCGCCAATGACGATGCGCCGAACGGCGGCGATTCGCTCGACAGCCGGATCGTCGCGCAGCTTCCGGCCGACGGCGCCTACCGGATCGCCGTCACCACCTATCGGCCGGGGGAAACGGGCCGTTACCAGCTTCGCGCCTCGCTCCCGCCCGCGAACATGCCGGTCACGACCGCGGATCCGGCGCAGCCAATCCAGTTCGGCAGTGTCGTCACCGGGCGGCTGGCGCAGGGCGACGCCCGCATGGCGAGCGGCGAATTCACCGATCGTTATCGCTTCACCGCGCGGCGCGGCCAGCGCGTGCGGATCGATCTCACCGCGGCGAAGTTCGACACCTATCTGATCCTGCGTCACCCGGACGGCAGCCAGGACGACAATGACGACCGCCGCGATGAAAACGGCGAGACATCGCTCGACAGCCGCATCGACCGGGTCCTCCCGGAGGACGGCGAATATATTGTCACCGTGACCTCCTATCGCCCCGGCGCGACCGGCGAATATCGCCTCGCCGTTGGGCCAAGCCCCGGCGTCGCGCGCCAGAATGCGGTGCCGGGCGGCGCGCGGGTCATCGCGATCCTGGTGGGCGTATCCGACTATGGCGGCCGCACGTCGAACCTGCCCAACACGGATTCCGATGCGCGCGAGCTCTTCAACAGCCTTCGCGCCAGCGGCCTGCTCCACCCGGCGAGCATCCTGCTCACCAATGAGCAGGCGACGACCAAGGCGGTCCAGGATGCCTTTGCCCGTGCTTCGCGGGCGGCCGGGCCGAACGACCTCTTCCTCTTCTTCTTCTCCGGTCATGGCGACCAGGTCGACGTGCCGGTGAGCGCGGCCGAGCTGGACGGACGCAGCGAGACGATCGAGCTTCGCGACGCGGCGATGCGCGATGTCGAGCTCGGGCAGCTCTTCGATACCGTCCATGCGCGCATGGAGATGGTGGTGCTCGACAGCTGCTTTTCGGGGGGTTTCCGCAACCTCATCAACCGGCCGAATGTGATGGGCCTGTTCAGCTCCGAGGAGGATCTCACCAGCCTTGTCGCGAGCCGGTTCAAGGCCGGGGGTTTCCTCGCCTATTTCCTGCGCGAAGGGATGACCGGCGACGCCGACAGGGACGGCGACCGGCTGGTCACGGCCGGCGAGCTCGCCGATTATGTGCGGCGCCGGTTCCGGCGGGAGGGCGAGATCCCCGCCGACACGCGCGAGGAGGAGCATGGCACGCAGAATCTGATCGTCGAGCGCGGCGGTCTTCGCGTCGACGATGTCGTCGTGCGGCTCGCCGGCGGCGCCCAGCTTGCCGAGGCGACGCCGCAGCGCGCCGTGGTCCGCGCCGCGCCGCTCCCCGAGACCGACGTGAAGGCCACCGCCGGCGCCGGCACCCCCAAGCAGCGCTGAGCGGATGGGCGCGGGAGCGCGCCGGCGCGCCCGGCCCGGTTCCGCTTGACCCGAGGCGGCGCATCGCGGAAATGGCGCACATCCAGGACGGCCCCGTAGCTCAGCAGGATAGAGCAACTGATTCCTAATCAGTAGGCCACAGGTTCGAATCCTGTCGGGGTCACCATCCGTTCATCTTCACCGCGCAACCTGTTGATGTGTCGTCACATTCTCGGTGTGCTGCGTGGGAGGGGAAGACCGATGGATCCGCTGCCGAGCCGCCGGGCCGTGATCGCCGGCCTCATCGCCGCACCGTTGCTTGCAGGCTGCGCGAGGGATCGCGGCCTCTATCGCGCCTCGCACGATCCGGCCGGGACGCCGGTCGACTGGGATCGTGGGCGCGGATGCGACCGCCCGCAAGGCCTCCGTCGCGGGCGGCGCGACCGCCACGGGCGGACACGGGAGCGCGGCCCTCATCGGGAATGCGGGGACTATCGCTCCGCCGCCGAAGGCTATCCGGATACGCGCGGCGGATCGGCGCCGCCGCCGCTGCCCCCGCCGCCGCGCGTCCCTCGGACGCCGCACTAGTTTCCCTTCGCCACGCATCTGTGTATCCGCTTTCGGCCAAGGAGGCTCCGAATGGCGGAACAAGCTGATGCGTCGGACGACGGCGACCTCGTCGACGAACCGGGCAAGGTGCACGTGCCCGACGACGTCCAGGAGGCGATCCGCACCCTGATCCGATGGGCGGGCGACGACCCGGAGCGCGAGGGGCTGCGCGACACGCCGAAGCGGGTCGCGCGGGCGTGGCGGGAATATGCGCGGGGCTATGGCGAGGATCCCGCCCATCATCTCCGCCGCACCTTCGAGGAGGTCGGCGGCTATGACGAGATCGTTCTGCTCAAGGACATCCCGTTCCAGTCGCATTGCGAGCATCATCTGGCGCCGATCATCGGCAAGGCGGCGATCGCCTATCTGCCGGGCGACAAGGTGGTCGGCATCTCGAAGCTCGCGCGGGTGCTTCACGGCTTCGCCCGGCGGCTCCAGGTGCAGGAGCGGCTGACCGCGCAGGTGGCCGACTGCATCTGGGACAATCTGCAGCCGCAGGGCGTGGCGGTGGTGATCGAGGCGAGCCATGCCTGCATGACGGCGCGGGGCGTCAAGACTCCCGGCGTGATGATGACGACCAGCCGGATGATGGGCGTGTTCCGCGACGACGAGCGCAGCCGCCGCGAGGTGCTGGCGCTGATGGGTTACTGACCAAGACGAACGACAAGGCGGCTTGAACCGCCGGTTGAGACGGGCAGGGAGGAAGCGAATGGATCCGCAGCGCACGCCGCTTCGGCGGGTGGTGATGGCGAGCCTGATCGGCACGACCGTCGAATGGTATGATTTCTTCCTCTACGGCTCCGCCGCGGCGCTGGTCTTCAACCATCTCTTCTTTCCCACCGCCGATCCCGCGGTCGGGACATTGCTCTCCTTCGGCACCTACGCGCTCGGCTTCGTCGCCCGGCCCGTCGGCGGAATCGTCTTCGGCCATTATGGCGACCGGATCGGACGCAAGCGGCTCTTGATGCTCAGCCTCGTCCTGATGGGCATCTCGACCGTGCTGATCGGCCTTCTCCCCACTTACGCGCAGATCGGCATCTGGGCGCCGGCGCTGCTCGTCCTCCTGCGGCTGGTCCAGGGATTCGCGGTCGGCGGCGAATGGGGCGGGGCGGTGTTGATGGCGGCCGAGCATGGCGATGCGGCGCGGCGCGGCTTCTGGGCGAGCTGGCCGCAGGTCGGCGTGCCCGCCGGCAACCTGCTCGCCGCCGGAATGCTTGCGATCATGGCCGCCGTGCAGAGCGACGCCGACTTCCTGTCCTGGGGCTGGCGCCTGCCGTTCGTGCTGTCGGCGGTGCTTGTCGCGGTCGGCTGGTATATCCGCAACAAGGTGACAGAAAGCGCGGCGTTCGAGGAGGCGCTGGCCGAAGAAGGGCCGCCGAAGCTGCCGGCGATCGATGTGCTGCGCGAGCGGCCGGGCGCGGTGCTGACCGGCGCCGGGCTGCGGGTCGGCGAGAATGTCTGCTATTATGTGCTGACCGTCGTCTCGCTGACCTTCCTGGTCGATTTCTTCCATCAGAGCAAAAGCCTGGCGCTCAACGCGCTGCTGATCGGCGCCGCGGTGCAGCTGTTCGCCGTGCCCGCTTTCGCGCGGCTTTCCGACCGGATCGGCCGGCGGCCGGTCTATGCGATCGGCGGGTTCGGAATGGCGGCGTGGAGCTTCGCCTTCTTCCCGTTGCTGGCGAGCGGTGAGCCGGTCGCGATCACGCTGGCGCTGGTCGTCGGACTGGTGTTCCACGCCGCGATGTACGGGCCGCAGGCCGCGATGATCGCCGAGCTCTTCCCGACGCGGATCCGCTATTCGGGCGCGTCCATCGCCTACCAGCTGACCGCGATTGTCGCCGGATCGCTCGCGCCGCTCATCTCGGTCTGGCTCTATCACCGCTTCGGATCGGCGCATCCGGCGGCGATCTACGTCGCGATCTGCTGCGCGGTGAGCGGGCTCTCGGCATTGCTTGCGCGCGAGACGAAGGGCGTGCGACTGGAGGATATCCGCTAGGTCGGGCGGGCGGCCGTCCGGGCCGGCTCGCGGCGGCGCGGATCGAAGACGGGCAGGAAGAGCTGGACCAGCCAGCCGATGGACACCGCGTAGAGCAGCGTCCCGATCCCGATGGTGCCGCCGAGCAGCCAGCCGGCGCCCAGCGCGGACAATTCGATCGCGGTGCGGATCAGACGCACCGACAGTCCCGAGCGACGCACCAGCCCCATCATCAGCCCGTCGCGCGGGCCGGGGCCGAGATGGGCGCCGATATAGGCGCCGGTCGCCGCGCCGTTCAGCACGATCCCGGCGATGAGCATCGCGTAGCGTGCCGCCAGGCCCGCGGGCGACCCGATCAGCGCGAGCGCCGCATCCGCGGCCAGGCCGATGGCGACGACGTTGCTGATCGTGCCGATGCCGGGCCGCTCGCGCAGCGGAATCCACAGCAGCAGCACGGCCGCGCCGGTGATGATGACGACCGTGCCGAAGCTCAGCCCGGAATGGCGCGCCGCCCCCTGATGGAACACGCCCCAGGGATCGAGCCCGAGATCGGGCCGGACCATGAGCGCCGTCGAAACGCCATAGAGGAGGAGGCCCGCATAGAGCTGGGCCAGGCGGCGGATCATTCGTCGCGTCAGCCCGAAGGCATCACCAGATATTGCTCGAACCGGCCCGCGCCGCCCTGCTCGGCATAGGTGACGATGGTGAGCTGGCGCCCCTCGTAACTCACCCGGTAGTTGCGGTTGACGAAGCCGCCGCGAAGCCGCGCCGGGCCGGTCGCGACGAAGCTGTCGGGCTCCCCGAGCGGCGCAAGGCTCGACTGATAGTCGTGCTGGACCTCGTCGGTGAAATAATGGTTGGCGTCCTCGAGAAGGAGGCTTCGATCGAGCGTCCCGGCGCGCAGCTGATCATAGACCCGCCGCGCGGTGGCAAGGGCGGCGGCATCGCCGGCGCTGCCTTGCGGATGAAGGATGTCGATGATGCCGCGCGCGATCTGTTCATGGGCGTCGCCGAACCAGGCGTTGACCAGAACGACGACCGCTTCGCGATCCTCCGGAAAAACGATGTTGGTCGACAGGAAGCCGACCGCCTCGCCGCCGTGCAGCACGGCGTGATGGCCGGCAATGTCCGCGAACTGGACGCCGAGCCCGTAATTGGTCGCCATGCCGTTGTTGAGCCGGATCGCGGTCTCCTGCTCCTGCCAGTCGCGCGCCGGAAGCAGCTCGCGGTTGATCCGGGCGATGTCCCAGCGGGCGAGATCGGCGGCGGTCATCGAAAGCTCGCCGGCGGCGAAGAGCCAGCCGCGCGCCGGCGGCGTTTCCACCCGCACCGGCCCGAGCGCAGCGCGGCGATAGCCCGCCGGGAAGCCGGGACCCTGGGCCAGATCCTGGTCGATCGGATGCATGCCGAGCGGGCGGAAGATGTTCTGCTGAAGGAATTCGAGCAGCGGCTGGCGCGCGACGCGCTCGACGATCATGCCGGCGACGACATAGCCGGTGTTCGAATATTGCCATTGGGCGCCGGGTTCGAAATCGAGCGGGCGTTTGCCCCAACGATCGACGATCCCCTGTGGCGTGATCGGGGTCGCCATCGCCGCCGGGCTGAAATCCTGCGGCCAATAATCCTGCAGGCCCGACGTGTGGCTGAGCAGCTGGCGGATGGTGATGCGATCGCCGCCGGTGATTCCGGGCACGTAGCGCGACACGGTGTCGTCGAGCGACAGGCGGCGGCGATCGCGCAGCAGCAGGATCGCGGCGGCGGTGAACTGCTTGGAGATGGAGGCGATCTGGTAGCGCGCGTCCGGGGTCGCGACCGGCATGGTCGGCGATTGCGTGCCATAGGCGCGGGTGAAGACGATCTGCCCGCCCCGGACGACCGCGATCGAGGCGGAGGGGACGCCGGTGGAGGTCAGCGCGTCGTGGACGAGCCGGTCGATCCGCGCCTGCTCGTCGGCGCTGAATTGCTGCGCGTGGGCCGGCAGCGCCGCGATGGCGAGAAACAGGGCGAAGAGCGCGCGCAGCTTGATCATGAAGGTCCCCCGGATCGGCGATGCCGCCTGATAGGGCAGGGGAGGCCCCAAAGGAAAGAGCCGCCCGCGCCTGGACGCGGACGGCTCCTCGATTTGCTTGACCCTGAGTGGCTCAGGCCTCGTCCGAGGCCTCGCCCTCGGTCGCTTCGGCGGCGGGCGCCTCGGCCGGCTCGGGGGCGATCTCGCCGGGTTCGAGACCCTCGATCCGCTCCTCGGTGAAGCCCGAAACGTCCTGTTCGAACATTTCGGCGAGCACGTCCTTGCCCTGCGCCTGCATCTCGGCCTCTTCGGGCGAGCGCGCGACATTGACCTGGATCGTGACCGACACTTCCGGGTGGAGCGCGATCTTCACGTCGTTGAGGCCGATCGTCTTGATCGGGCGATCGAGCACGATCTGGTTCTTCGGCACCTTGTGGCCCTCGGCCTCGAGCGCTTCGGCCAGATCGCGGGCGGAGACCGATCCGTAGAGCTGGCCGGTGTTGGAGGCCTGACGGATGAGCTGGATCTTCAGCCCGTCGATCGTCTTGGCTTCCTTCTCGGCGCCGGCGCGACGCTCGGCGTTCTGGGCCTCGATCTTCTCGCGATTGGCTTCGAAGACCTTGCGGTTGCTCTCGTTGGCGCGAAGGGCCTTGCCGCGGGGAAGGAGGAAGTTGCGGGCATAGCCGTTCTTCACCTTCACCACGTCGCCGATGGTGCCGAGCTTCTCGATTCGTTCGAGCAGGATGACGTCCATGTCGATGCCCTCCTTACTTCACGATGTAGGGCAGCAGGCCGATATGGCGGGCGCGCTTGATCGCCTTCGCCAGCTCGCGCTGCTTCTTGGTGGAAACCGCGGTGATGCGGCTCGGGACGATCTTGCCCCGCTCGGACACGAAGCCCTGGAGCAGGCGGACATCCTTGTAATCGATCTTCGGCGCATCCTTGCCCGAGAAGGGGCAGGACTTGCGGCGGCGGAAAAATGGGCGTGCCATCGTGTCGTGCCTCCTCTTAAGCTTCGAAATCGTCGCGGTTGCGACGCGGACGATCCTCGCGATCCCCGCGCGGACCGCGATCGCCGCGGTCGTCACGGTCGCGCTTGTCGCCGCGACGCATCATCACCGACGGGCCGGCCTCATGCGCATCGACCTTGATGGTCATGTAGCGGATCACGTCCTCGTTGATCTGCGTCTGGCGCTCGAGCTCCGCGACGACCGGCGCCGGCGCTTCGAAATCGAGCGCGACATAATGGGCCTTGCGGTTCTTGGCGATGCGATAGGCGAGGTTGCGGAGACCCCAGGTCTCGGTCTTGACGACCTTGCCGCCATTGTCCTCGATGATCTTGGTGGCGGTTTCCGCCAGCGCGTCGACCTGGGCCTGGGCCAGATCCTGACGCGCGAGAAACACATGCTCGTAAAGAGCCATGCTCACGCATTCCTTCTTTTGGCCGATCGCTGACGCCGCCCAGTGCGGACGCCCCTCCGGCTGTCGTCTCAAACGTAAACCGGGGCGCTAAGGCAGGTGCCTTCGCCCCGGAGCGGCCGCATGTGGCCGAAAGCGCGGGAGAAATCAAGTCCGCGCGGGAGAGGCGCGCAACGGGCCGGACTCAGTAGCTGCCGCTCGCGCCGCCGCCGCCGCTCGATCCGCCGCCGCTGTCGTACCCCGAATCCCATGACGAGGACGAAGACGAGCTGCTGCCCCAATCCGAGCTGCTGCCGCTCGACCATCCCGAGGAGGAGCCATAGGAGGAAGCGGAATAGCCAGAGGACGGCCGGGACTCCTTCGCGCACCTGGCCCGATATTCTCGCATCCTCTCCTCTTCCTTCGCCTTTTCCCTGGCGAGGAAGTCGGCATAATAATCCTCGAAGGTCGCGAAGGGGGTGCGGCCTTGTGCCTTCTGCTTTTCCCACTGGCGCTTCAGGCGCGTCTTGCGTCGCTCCTCTTCAAGGATGTCTTTGCGCTCCCGCTCCGCCTCTTCCTTTTTGCTGCTTCGCTCTTCGTAGACGACGATGGCGATCAACCCCAGGACGATGAGGGCCGGAATTCCGATCAGGAGGATCGTGCCCCATGAAGGACCGCGGCTGGATTGAGCCTCTGCGGCCGCAAGCGTCAGGGCGCGGGCCTCGGCCGGGTCGAGCGCCGCCGCGGCCATGATCCGGTCGGCGCCGTCCGAAAGGGCGCCGGCGATGTCGCCCCGACGAAGCGCGGGCGTGATCGTCTCGGCGATGATCTGGCGGGAAAGCGCATCGGTCAGCACGCCTTCCAGACCGTAGCCGACCTCGATGCGGACCTTGCGCTCGTTCGGCGCGAGCAGCAGGACCACGCCGTCATCGGCCCCGGCACGGCCAATTCCCCAGTGGCGCTGCAGGCCATTGGCATAATCTTCGATCGTCTGGCCCTCCAGGCTGGGGACGGTGACGACGGCGAGCTGGTGGCCGCTGGAATGGACCCAGCCGACGATGCGGTCGTTGAGCTCGGCCTCCTGTGCGTCCGGGATGACGCCGGCGGCATCGACCACCGCCGCCCGGCCACGGTCGGGAAAGCTGGGCTCCGCGGCGCGGGCCGGCGCGACACCGATGCAGAAGCTGAGCAAGGCGGCAATCAGCCAAAGGCGCATCGGAAAAGCTCCCCCCAGACCATCCCGGCGGCAAGACTAGCATTGTTGGCTGTCCCTGTCTTGCGCATCGCGCCGCCCGCTCCTACCAGCCCGCGCCACAGGAGGACCCACATGCGCGCATTCATTTTCCCGGGGCAGGGGAGCCAGTCGGTCGGCATGGGCAAGGCGCTCGCGGAAGCGAGCTCCGAGGCCCGCGACGTGTTCGCCGAGGTGGACGAGGCGCTGGGGCAGCATCTGTTCCGGCTGATGGGCGAGGGGCCGATCGAGGAGCTGACGCTGACCGAAAACGCACAGCCGGCGATCATGGCCAATGCGATCGCGACGCTGCGCGCATCGGGCATCGACCTTGCGGACAAGGCGGATTTCGTCGCCGGGCACAGCCTCGGCGAATATAGCGCCTTGTGCGCCGCCGGCACCTTCGATCTCGCCACCACGGCCCGGCTTCTGAAGCTGCGCGGGCAGGCGATGCAGGCGGCGGTGCCGGTGGGCGAAGGCGCGATGGCCGCGCTGCTCGGCGCCAATCTCGCCACCGCCCAGGCGATCGCCGATGCGGCCGCCGAGGGGGAGGTCTGCGCGGTCGCCAACGACAATGATCCGTCGCAGGTCGTGATCTCCGGCGCGAAGGCGGCGGTCGAGCGAGCGCTCGGAATTGCGAAGGAAATGGGCGCGAAGCGGGCGATCCTGCTCCCTGTCTCCGCGCCGTTCCACAGCCCTTTGATGCAGCCGGCCGCCGATGCGATGGCGGCGGCGCTGGCCGACGTGGCGATCCTGGAGCCGGTCGTGCCGCTCTACGCCAACGTCACCGCCGCGCCGGTCGCCGTGCCCGCGGATATCAGCGATCTCCTCGTCGCCCAGGTCACCGGCATGGTCCGCTGGCGCGAAAGCGTCGCCAACATGGCGGAGGTTGGCGTGACCCATTTCGTCGAACTTGGCGCCAAGGTCCTCACCCCCATGGTCAAACGCATCGCCCCCGACGTCGAGGTCACCAGCGTCGTGACGATCGAGGATGTCGAAGCCCTGGTGAAGGCATTATAGGGACGACTATCGACCCTTCCGCGTCTTCTCCTTCTTCTCCGCGCCTCCGCGTGAACGCCCCTTCTTTCGGAGCCTGATACATGTTCGATCTTACTGGAATGACAGCCCTCGTGACCGGTGCTTCGGGGGGGATCGGGTCGGCGATCGCGCGGGCGCTTGCCGCGCAGGGGGCGCGGTTGGCCCTGTCCGGCTCCAATGCGGACAAGCTGGAGGCGTTTCGAGGCGAGCTTGGCGGCGATCATGTCGCCTTGGCCTGCGACCTTGCCGACGCGTCGCAGGTTGACGCGCTGGTCCCGCGCGCCGTCGAGACGCTTGGGCAGCTCGACATCCTCGTCAACAATGCCGGCGTCACCCGTGACAATCTCGCCATGCGGATGAAGGACGAGGAGTGGGATACGGTGATCCGGGTCAATCTGGAGGCCGCGTTCCGGCTCGCGCGCGCGGCGCTGAAGCCGATGATGCGCGCGCGCTACGGGCGGATCATCTCGATCACGTCGGTAGTCGGCGCGACCGGCAATCCGGGTCAGGCGAACTATGCCGCATCGAAGGGCGGGCTCACCGCCATGTCGAAGGCGCTGGCGGCCGAGGTCGCCTCGCGCGGGATCACGGTCAACACGATCGCGCCCGGCTTCATCCGATCGGCGATGACGGACGTGCTGCCGGAAGCGCAGAAGGAGGCGCTGCTCGGCCGCATCCCCGCTGGGCGCCTTGGCGAGGGCGAGGATATCGGCGCCGCGGCCGTCTACCTCGCCAGCCGCGAGGCGGGCTATGTCACGGGAGCGACGCTCCATGTGAACGGCGGGATGGCCATGCTCTGATCCGCGCCCGGCCGGCGCCGTCGAGGACGAGCGCGCGGCGGATGGCGAGGGCAAGGACGATCGCCGCGGTCGCCTGGCCGATCGGGATCAGGGTCAGGGTCGCGACCTGCCGCGCGAACAGCGGCGCGCACCAGACGAAGGCGAGCAGGCTTTTTTCCCAGCCGAGGACGCCGCGATCGAGGCCGTCGCGGACCAGGAAGGCCGCGCCGATGCCGAGCACGACATAGTCATAGTCGAGCACATAGGGGGTTGAGAGGATCGCGGCGGCGCAGGCGGCGGCGTTGCGGAGCGCCGGAGCGCTGGTGCGGGTCAACCACAGCGCCGCGCCGATCGCCGCCAAAGTCGCTGCGCCCTGCACCGCATAAGCGAGCGGGACGTCGCCGCCCCACATCCGGACCATCGCGAAGGGGCTCTGGATCTTGCCCCATCCGGTCGCGCCGCTTTCGATCACGACCGAACGGGTCAGCGGGAGCGAATGCACGAAGGCCTCCCACACCGGCGCGCCCCACAAGGCGAGGCTCGCGGCGATCAGCGCGAGCGCGGCGGCGGTGGCGCCGGCAAAGGCCCTGCGGTGGCCGCCGACGAGGAGCAGCGGCGGGATCAGCAGCCCGAATTGCGGCTTGTAGACCAGCGCGCCGAGCATGAGGCCCGCCAGGATCGGCCGTCGATCGAGCAGGAACAGGCCGCCGCCGAGCAGCGCGGCGGTCAGGAATCCGTTCTGCCCGTGGCCGAGGCAGATGAACACGACCGGCGCCCCGAGCGCGATGAGCAGCGCCCGGCGGCCGGGCAGGATGGCGCGCACCAGCGCGGCGCTGGCCGCCAATGTCGTCGCCTGCCACGCCAGCAATGCCGTGACGTAAGGGAGAAGGGCCAGAAGGGCGGCGAGGATCAGGAAGGGCGGCGGATAGTGCCAGCCATAGAAGGGGACGTGCGGATCGTGATGCACCGCCTGCTGCACGGCATAGTGGCTCGGCCAGTCCCACGCCGCCGCGGCCCGCCCTTCGAGCGCCATCCGGCCGGCGGCATAGACGTCCGAGAAATCGGTGCCGAGCGGCCGGCCCCATGCGTCCAGCGTCCCGTGCGCGGTCGCGAACAGCCAGGCGAAGGCCGCGAGGCCGACGGCGAGCGAGGCGATCGCGGCGGCGCGCATCCGCTCCGCCGTCAGCCAGGATCCCTCGGCCAGCGCAGTCCACATGGGCATGGCTATGCCCGCCGAGGCGGGAAGAAAGCGTTAACGATGTTGGCGTCCTCGTCCGACCAGCCCCTTGCGCTCGACGGGTGCGAGGCGCTAGGGCAAGCGGCAAGCAACACGATACCTGCTAGGGAAAGGTAAGCTATGAGCGAGACTGCCGACCGCGTGAAGAGAATCGTCGTCGAGCATCTGGGCGTCGAGACCGACAAGGTCACGGAGGAAGCGAGCTTCATCGACGATCTCGGCGCGGACAGCCTCGACATCGTCGAGCTGGTCATGGCGTTCGAGGAAGAGTTCGGGGTCGAGATCCCGGACGATGCCGCGGAGAAGATCACGACGGTCAAGGACGCGATCGACTATATCGACCAGAGCAAGGCCTGACCGGCCGGGCCTTCCGCCTCTTGCGGCGGGAACGAGCCGCTTTACATGAAAACGGCTCCCCGCCTTCGGGTGGGGGGCCGTTTCTCTATCTCGGGAGTTTGCAATGCGCCGTGTCGTTGTGACGGGTCTAGGGCTGGTGACGCCTCTGGGCGGCGACGTCGAAACCAGTTGGAAGAACATCCTGGCCGGCAAGAGCGGCGCGGGGACGATCACCCGTTTCGACGCGAGCGACTATGCCTGTGATTATGCGTGCGAGGTGAAGCCTGCCGATCACGAATATGGCTTCGATCCCAATCTGCGCGTCGACCACAAGGTGCAGCGCCAGGTCGATCCGTTCATCATCTATGGCATCGACGCGGCCGGACAGGCGATCGAGGATGCCGGCCTCACCGAGATGAGCGAGGAGGAGCGCCTCCGCGCCGGCTGCTCGATCGGTTCGGGAATCGGCGGCCTGCCCGGCATCGAGAGCGAGAGCCTGGTGCTCGAGCACAAGGGGCCGCGCCGAGTCTCGCCGCACTTCGTCCATGGCCGGCTGATCAACCTGATCTCCGGCCAGGTTTCGATCAAATATGGCCTGATGGGTCCGAACCATGCGGTCGTCACCGCCTGCTCGACCGGCGCCCATTCGATCGGCGACGCCGCCGCGATGATCGCGCGCGACGATGCCGACGTGATGCTGGCCGGCGGCGCGGAGGGCGCGATCTGCCCGATCGGAATCGCCGGCTTCGCGCAGGCGCGTGCCCTGTCGACCGGCTTCAAGACCGAGCCGTGGCGCGCCAGCCGCCCCTGGGACGAGGCCCGCGACGGGTTTGTCATGGGCGAAGGCGCAGGCGTGGTCGTGCTCGAGGAATATGAGCGGGCCAGGGCGCGCGGCGCGAAAATCTACGCCGAGGTCGTCGGCTACGGCCTCTCCGGCGACGCCTATCACGTCACCGCGCCGCACCCGGAAGGGTCGGGGGCGTTCCGTTCGATGCAGATGGCGATGAAGAAGTCCGGCCTCGCACCCGGCGACATCGACTATATCAACGCGCACGGCACCTCGACGCCGCTTGGCGACGAGCTTGAGCTCGGCGCGGTCAAGCGGCTGTTCGGCGATGCGATCGGCGGCCTTTCGATGAGTTCGACCAAATCGGCGATCGGCCATCTGCTCGGCGGCGCCGGCGCGGTCGAATCGATCTTCTGCATCCTCGCGCTGCGCGACCAGATCGTGCCGCCGACGCTCAACCTCGACAATCCGGGCGAGGGGACGGCCGGCGTCGATCTCGTGCCCCATGTCGCCAGGCAGCGGCCGGTGAAGGCGGTGCTGAACAACAGCTTCGGCTTTGGCGGCACCAATGCCAGCCTGGTGATGAAGGCGGTCTAGGCAAAGCGCGATGATGCGCCGGCTCCTCCTGTTCGTGCCGGTGCTGGCGGTGATGGTCGCGGCCGGCCTGTTCTGGGTCTGGTGGGCCGGACCGGGGCCGACGCGGGCGCCGACGACGATCGTCGTTCCGCAGGGCGCGAGCGTGGCGAGGGTGGCGGACCAGCTTCAGGCGGCACATGCGATCCGCGGGAGCGCGGCGGCCTTCCGCGGCTTCGCGCGCGTCCTCGGCGCACGCGATCCGATCCAGGCCGGCGAGTTCCAGATTCCCGCGGGGATGAGCGCGAGCGGCATCCTCGACCTGCTCCAGCATGGCCGGCCGATCCAGCGACTCGTCACGATTCCCGAGGGGCTTCCCTCGGTCCTGGTCCAGGAAAGGCTCGCCCGCATCCCCTTCCTGAACGGGCCGGCGCCGCTGCCCGCCGAGGGATCGGTGCTGCCTGACACCTATACCTACCAGCGCGGCGAGACGCGCGCGGCGGTGGTCGCGCGGATGCAGGCCGCGATGCGACGCGAGCTGGCCCGGCTATGGGCGTCGCGCCGATCGACAGCCGTGGTGACGACCCCGGAGCAGGCGGTGATCCTCGCCTCGATTGTCGAGAAGGAGACCGGCAAGCCAGCCGAGCGCCGGCTGGTCGCCGCCGTCTATTCGAACCGTCTGCGCCAGGGGATCAGGCTCGATGCCGACCCAACCGTCATCTATCCGGTGACGCGGGGGCGACCGCTCGGCCGGCGCATCCTCCAGTCCGAACTGCGCGCGGACAATGGCTACAACACCTATGCGCGGGCCGGCCTGCCGCAGGGGCCGATCACCAATCCGGGCCGGGAATCGATCGCCGCCGCGCTCGATCCGGCTCCGAGCGGTGCGCTCTACATGGTCGCCGACGGGACCGGCGGGCATGCCTTCGCGGAGACGCTGGCCGAGCATAATGCCAACGTCGCGCGCTGGTACGCCATCCGCCGCGCCCGCGGCGAGATGTAGAGCGCCGAAGCCAGTCGCCCGCGGCCCTGTCGGGCCTGAACGGCGCGCCTATCTCAGCCAGCCATTCCTTCCGGCCGAATAGGCCAGCCAGACCAGCAGGACGGCGACGGCGGTCACCAGCAACGGGAGGACCGGGCTCTCTGCGGGGCCGGTGCGGATCAGGAAGGCCCAGGCATCGTCGGCCAGCACTCCAAGCAGCGACAGCAGCAGAAGCAGTTTCGACCAGCGGGCCAGCAGCAGCAGGCCAAGGCAGCCGAGCAGCCCGGCGAAGACGCCGATCGCGAAACAGCCGGTCACCCATGCCGGCATCTCCGCCATGTCGGCCGGCGCACCGGGGACCACCCCGACCGTTTTCAGATAGGCATAGACGCCAAGGCAGTTCCAGATGAGGCCGAGAAAGGCGACGATGCGAAGCCACATGGGCGCGGGCGCGCCGGAAATGGTGTCGGTCATTTGATCCTCCCCTCGTCCGGTTCTCGACGCCGGACAAAAGGAGGGTGCGCCTGTCGTTACGAGAATGCAATCATCAGCCGATGCGGCGGAAAACGGCGCCATGCGCTTCGAGTTCAGCCGCCGGGGCGACGGCGACTCGGCCCGCCGTGCGGCCGACATGGATCGCCATGAGATCGTCGATCATCAGTCCCGCGCCGTCATCCTGGAGGACGAGATCGCCGCGCGCGCGCGGCGCGCCGGGCGGCACGATCTCGCCAAGCTCCCGCTGCGCGTCCGCGAAACGCGGCGCCTCGATGCCGGCAAGCGCCAGGGCGAGCTGGACGAGGCCCGGGCCGTCGATCCCCGCCGCGCTCCGTCCTCCGGCGCGGAATGGAGCGCCGAGCAGCCGCTCCGCGGCCGAGACCGGGTCGCCCTCATGCTCGCCGATCGGCCGCAGGTGGCTGAGCGAGACGCAGCCATATTCGGTGGTGAGGCAGGCGCCGCATTCGGTGCCGTGCAGGCGGGCGCCCATCGGCAGGGATGCGATCAGCGGCGAGGCGATGTTGGAATCGGGCGCGACCGGCGCGGATTTCTCGCATACGATGTGGGTCGCCACGATCGGGGCTGCGAGCGCGATCGCCTCGACATAGCCGACGACGCGGTCGGCGGCGCAATAGCCCCAGGCCCAACCGCCGGCATATTCCAGCACCTCGAACCCTTCGCCGGGAAGCAGCTCGCTCACCGCCTCGCCCTCGGCCTGGGGGCGGGCGCGGACCGGCGTGGCCTGCGCGCCGCAGGCGCGGGGCAGGGCGCGGGCATAGTGCGGCGCGAGAACGGCGCCCGCGAGCGCGATGTCCGCGAGATCGTCGCGAAATGCATTGACGCGCGGATCGAGCGGCCGCGAGGGGCCGCTCAGGCGAATGAGGTCAACCGTTCTGGAAGAGGAGTCGGCGGTCGTCTTTCGATCTGCCGTCCGCGGGGCTGTGCGCGATATTGCCTTCGAAGCTTTCAAGGAAGTCCTGTCCGGTCCTGGTCTTGGCGACGAAGACGTTGCGGCGGTCGGCCTCGTCGCGAATCCGCCGCAGATAGCCGAGCGCGCCGAGCGTGTTCAAGGCGCGCGTGATGACCGGCTTGGACACGTCGAGCGTCGCGGCGAGACCGCGCACCGTGTGCGGACCCGGCGTCAGGTAGACCAGCAGCATCAGCGCCATCTGGCGATTGGTGAGATCGGGCTGGCCGGACCTGACATAGGCGATCAGGGCCTCCATCCAGTCCCTGAGCGGTTGTTCGGTCACGACGATCACTCCGGACGCAAGGGGAACCACGTTTCGGAAAGACAACCAACGAGGCCGCCTAGGGTTTCCAAGCCAGCGGATTTTCGCTGGAAAACCAGACGAAAAGCTCAGCGCGGGTAGCGCGTTCGAAGCAGTTCCCAGCCGGCGCGAAGGCCCAGCGCGTCGCCCCCTTTGGGCCGGCCGGGCTTGCCCGAGGGGCGCCAGGCGAAGGTGTCGAAATGCGCCCAGGGCGTGCCTTCGGGCACGAATTTCTGGAGGAAGAGCGCCGCCGTGACCGAGCCGGCGAAGGCGCTGTCGGACGCGTTGGCGAAATCGGCGACGTCCGACGAGAACAGCTCGTCATAGGGCTTCCACAGCGGCATCCGCCACAACGGGTCGGCAACCGCCTCGCCGGCGGCGAGAAGGGCCGCCGCGAGATCCTCGTCATTGACGAAGGTCGCCGGCAGATCGGGGCCGAGCGCGACTCGCGCGGCGCCGGTCAGCGTCGCATAATCGAGGATCAGCTCGGGCTTTTCCTCCGCTGCGCGAGTCAGCGCGTCGCCCAGGATCAACCGTCCTTCGGCATCGGTGTTGCCGATTTCGACCGACACGCCCTTGCGGCTGCGAAGGATGTCGCCGGGCCGGAAGGCGGCGCCGGCGACGGCGTTTTCGACCGCCGGGATCAGCAGGTGCAGCCGCACCGGCAGGTTCGCACCCATCACCAGCCCGGCGAGCGCAAGGGCATGGGCGGCGCCGCCCATGTCCTTCTTCATCAGGCGCATTCCCGACGACGGCTTGATATCGAGGCCGCCCGAATCGAAGCAGACGCCCTTGCCGACGATCGCGATGCGCGGATGCCGCGTGTCGCCCCATTCGAGCTCGATCAGCCTTGGCGCGCGAGCCGGCACGGCCGCCGCGCCGACCGCCGCGATCATCGGATAATTCTGGTCGAGCGCGGCGCCCTGCGTCACCGTCACTCGCGCGTTGAAGCGCCCCGCGACCTCCTCCACCGCCGCCTGCAATTCGGCGGGGCCGAGATCGCCCGCGGGCATGTTGACGAGATCGCGCACCAGGATGGTCGCCTCCGCCTCCGCCACCGCGTCGGCGATCCGGGCCGGCGCGTCGGTCAACAGGATGCGCGGACCCTTCGGCTCCTTTTTCTCCCGAAAGCGATCGAAGCGATACTGGCCGAGCAGCCAGCCGAGCATCGCCGGGCCCGGCCCGCCGGCGGCCAGGCGATAAGTTCCCTCCGGCAGGCTCTCCGCCGCCTTGGCGAGACACCATGGCGACAGCTTGCCCGCATCGGCGACGCCGAGGACGGCGCTCCATTCGTCGCGCTCGCCGGGGAGAATGGCGATCTGGAAGCCTTCGCCCTTGAACCCCTGCGCCTCGGCGGCGCGGCGCATCCGCTCGGGCTGACCCTTCATCCAGGTCTCGAACCCCGCCTTGTCGACAAGGGCGAGGGTGGTCGCGGGCTGGCCCTTGTCGGGCTGGAGCAGGGCTGCGAGTTCGGTCATGGCACCAGAATTAGGGCCTTCGCCCGCGCATTGCCAGCGATGTGGAGAGGCTTTCGGCGGCGATGGCCGGCCGCGGGTTACGCGCTCGCGGCCTGAGCGGGCACGCCGTAAAGGTCGTGTTCGTCGGCGTCTTCGATCCTGACCGGGACGATATCGCCCTCAGCCAGATGTCCCGCGTCGCGCAGGAACACCTCGCCGTCGATCTCGGGCGCGTCGGCCTGTGAGCGTCCGGTCGCGCCGCCCTCCTCGTCCACCGCATCGATGATCACGTCGAGGGTGCGGCCGACCTTGGCGGCGAGCCTGGCGGCGGAGATGGCGGCGCTCTTCGCCATGAAGCGGGCGTAGCGCTCTTCCTTGACCTCTTCCGGCACCGAGCCGGGCAGGCTGTTCGCGGCGGCGCCCTTGACCGGCTCGAAGCGGAACGCGCCGACCCGGTCGAGCTGCGCCTCGTCCAGCCACTCCAGCAGATATTCGAAATCCGCGTCGGTCTCGCCCGGAAAGCCGACGATGAAGGTCGATCGGATCGCGATCTCCGGGCAGATCTCGCGCCAGCCCTTGATGCGCTCCAGCACCTTGGCCTCGTTGGCCGGGCGCTTCATCGCCTTGAGCACGCTGCGCGAGGCGTGCTGGAAGGGGATGTCGAGATAGGGGAGGACGAGCCCTTCGGCCATCAGCGGGATGACCTGATCGACATGCGGATAGGGATAGACATAGTGGAGCCGCACCCAGGGAGCGATCTGCCCCAGCTCGCGGGCGAGATCGGTCATGTGCGGCACGATCTCGCGGCCGTGCCACATCCGCGGTTCCTTGCGGATGTCCACGCCATAAGCCGAGGTGTCCTGGCTGATGACCAGCAGCTCCTTGGTCCCCGCCGCGACCAGCTTCTCCGCCTCCTTGAGGATCGCGTCGGGGCGCCGGCTGACGAGATCGCCGCGCAGGCTCGGGATGATGCAGAAGGCGCAGCGGTGATTGCAGCCTTCGGAGATCTTCAGATAGCTGTAATGGCGGGGCGTCAGCTTCAGCCCCGCGTCGGGCACCAGGTTCAGATAGGCGCTGGGCGGCATCGGCGCGGCGACATGGACGGCGCCGACGACCTCCTCATATTGATGCGCGCCGGTGACCGCGAGGACGTTGGGGAAGCGCTCGCGAATGACCTCGGCTTCCTTGCCCATGCAGCCGGTGACGATGACGCGTCCATTCTCCGCGATCGCCTCGCCGATCGCCTCGAGGCTTTCTTCCTTTGCGGAATCGAGGAAGCCGCAGGTGTTGACCAGCACGACGTCCGCACCGGCATAGTCCGAGCACATGGCGTAGCCGTCCGAGCGGAGCTTGGTCAGGATGCGCTCTGAATCGACAAGGTTCTTCGGACAGCCGAGCGAAACCATGCCGACCTTGGGCGGAGCGGGAAGTTCGAGTTCCATGGAAGCGCGCCACATAGGCGCTTGGCCGCGCGATTCCTAGGGTGATCGCTGAGCGGCCCTGCCGCTGCCTCGGCCGCCACTGTGGCATTTGTGTAACATGAGTATAATATTCTCCTTCCGGGGCTGAGAACGCAATCGAAACGGATGGGTGGCCTCCCTATCTCCCCGCTGTTGGAAGGAATGCCCGACGCAGGGGACGGCGCGGGTTTGAGCACGGGGAGATATATGATGAAGACTCTGCTTCTGGCCGGCACCGCGCTGGCCGCCACGATCGCCGTTCCGGCCGTTGCCCAGGATACCGCTTCGTCCACTGCCGGCCAGCCCGACGAGCAGGCGATCGTCGTCACCGGGTCGCGCGCCGCGCCGCGCAGCGCGCTCGACACGGTGTCGCCGGTCGACGTGCTCAGCAACCAGGCGCTGAGCCAGCAGGGCACGACCGAGATCGCCCAGGCGCTCGCCAATATCGCGCCGTCCATCGATTTCCCGCGCTCGGCGGTGGTCGACGGCACCGATTCGATCCGCCCGGCGACCCTGCGCGGCCTCTCGCCGGACCAGACTTTGGTGCTGGTCAACGGCGTGCGCGCCCATGCCTCGGCGCTGGTCAACGTCAACGGCTCGGTGGGCCGCGGCTCCTCGGCGGTCGATCTCAACACCGTCCCGAGCGTCGCGATCGGCCAGATCGAGGTGCTTCGCGACGGCGCGTCGGCGCAATATGGATCGGACGCGATCGCCGGCGTCATCAACCTGCGCCTGCGCGAGGCGCGGTCGGGCGGCGGCGCCAGCGTCAGCTATGGCGAATATCTGAGCCACGTGCAGACGGCGCGCGACGATCGCCATGTCAGCGACGGCGACACGACGACGCTCAACGGCTGGGTCGGCCTTCCGCTCGGCGCCGAGGGCTTCCTGACGATCAGCGGCGAATTCCTCGATCGCAACCCGACCAATCGCTCCGACATCGATCCGCGCGTCCAGCCGCCGCGCGTCCGGGCGCGCTTCGGCGATCCCGAGGTCGATCAATATACCGGCTTCGTCAATGCCGGCATCCCGCTCGCGGCCGATGGGTGGCAGCTCTATGGCTGGACCGGCTACCAGTATCGCGACAGCACCAGCGCCGCGTTCAACCGGCCGAGCAACAACGTCAACAACGTGCCGGCCATTTATCCCGACGGCTTCCTGCCGAAGATCGACGTGCGGAGCCACGATCTCAACAGTGCGGTCGGCCTGCGCGGCGACGTCTCCGACTGGAACGTCGATCTCAACATCTCCTATGGCCGCAACCGGCTCGATTTCCGCACGCAGGATTCACTGAACGCCACCTATGGCGCGCAGTCGCAGACGGATTTCTATGATGGCGCGCTGATCTACGACCAGTGGGTGACCGGGCTCGACGTCACCCGGGAAGTCCCGGTTGGTTCGGGGTCGCTCAATGTCGCGTGGGGCGCCGAATATCGTCGCGAGGGCTATCGCATCATCGCCGGCGAGCCGGCGTCCTACAATCGCGGCCCGCTCGGCGGAAACACCGCGCTCGCCGGCGGCGCGCAGGGCTTTATCGGATTCCAGCCCGCCAACGAGCTGGAGGTCCACCGCTCCAACGTCAGCGGCTATCTCGATCTCGAATACAAGCCGGTCGAACAGTTCACGGTCGGCGTGGCCGGCCGCGCCGAACATTATTCGGATTTCGGCTGGACCGCGAACGGCAAGCTTTCCGCGCGCTACGATTTCTCGCAGCAATTCGCGCTTCGCGGCGCGGTGTCGACCGGGTTCCGGGCGCCGTCGCTCCAGCAATCCTATTTCACCTCGACGGCGTCGGTCATCCAGGACGGCAACGTGCTGGAAACGGGCACCTATCCGGCGACCAGCGCGATCGCCTCGGCGCTCGGCGCACTTCCGCTCGAGCCTGAAAAGTCGACGAACCTGTCGTTCGGCGGCGTTTTCCGTTCGGGCCATTTCAGCCTGACCGTCGATGCCTATCAGATCACGATCCGCGATCAGATCGGCCTGTCGGAGAACATCGCGGCGACGTTCAGTCCGCAGGTCGCGGCCCTCCTGGCGCCGTTCGGCGTCCAGGCCGCGCGTTTCTACATCAACGGCATCAAGACCCGCACCCGCGGGCTCGATATCGTTGCCAACTACCGGATTCCGACCGCCAGCGCCGGCCGGTTCGATCTCTCGCTCGCGGCCAATCTGAACGACGTCGATGTCCTGCGCGTGCCGACCAACACGGCGGCGGGCCTCGATCCGGCGCCGCTGCTCTTCGCGCGCAGCCGCATCCTCACCTACGAGGAGGGCACGCCCGAAACCAAGATCGTCGGATCGGTCGATTGGAACCTCGGCCGCGCCGGGGCGACGCTGCGCGGCACCTATTATGATTCGGTGCTCCAGCCCGGTTCGACCGAAGCGTCGGACCTGCGGACCGGCCAGAAGTTCGTCGTCGATCTCGAGGCGCGCTATCAGGTGCTCAACGGCGTGCGGCTGGCGGTTGGCGCGAACAACCTGTTCGACGTCTATCCGGACGCGGTGCCGGCGGCGCTCAACTCCACCGGCGTCACGGCCTTCCCGTTCTATTCGCCGTTCGGGTTCAACGGCCGGTTCGTCTACGGCCGGCTCAGCCTCGAATTCTGAAGGCCCGGGGCGGGCGGCGCGATCTGCGCCGCCCGCTTATGGATAAAGCGCGGCGAGCCCCGGCAGCGACGCCTCGTGCGTCAGATCGAGGTGGAGCGGCGTCACCGACACATAACCGTCGTCGATCGCCTCCAGGTCGGTCGAATGACCGGGCGTCTCGATCATCGGCCCGAGGCCGAACCAGTAGTAATTGTAGCCGCGCGGATCGGTGCGCTGGACGATGCGGGTGCGGCCATAATCGCGTATGCCCTGGCGGACGACGCGGATTCCCTTCACGTCGTCGGGCGGCAGCGCCGGGAAGTTGACGTTGACGAGGGTGCGCGGGGCGATCGGCGTGTCGAGCAACGGCTTCAGCACCCGCTCGGCCCAGGCCTCGGCGGCGGCAAAGGGCACGGTGTCTCCCATCCCCTCCTTGGCATAGCATTGGCTGAGCGCGATTGACGGGATGCCGGCAAGCGCACCCTCCATCGCGGCGGAAACGGTGCCCGAATAGGTCACGTCCTCGCCGAGATTCGCGCCGCGGTTGACGCCGGACAGGATGAGATCGGGCCGCTCGTCCTTCATGATCCAGGCAAGGCCCATCATCACCGAATCGGTCGGCGTGCCGGTGACGCAGAAGCGCCGCTCGCCGAGCTTCCTCAGCCGCACCGGCTGGGTCAGCGTCAGCGAATGGCCGGCGCCCGATTGCTCCTCGCTCGGGGCGACGACCCAGATGTCGGCGGAGAATCGCGACGCGATCCGTTCGAGCACTTCAAGGCCCGGGGCATTCACCCCGTCGTCATTGGTCAGAAGGATGCGCATGTCCGACGCTATGGCGGCGAGGGCGCCGCGCCGCAACCGGAACCGCGCCGCGCGCGGTGCGGGACCAAGGGCTCGCGCATCCTCCCGGGCGAAGAGGCGACCCAGGCAGCAAAGGCCCCGCCGGAAAGGGGAATCCGGCGGGGCCTCCAATCGCCCTTTACTTGCCAGCTCAGGCGGTTGCGCGTTTCCCCAACCGGCGTCGCGCGACGAGGGTCGCCGCCGCTGCGCCGAAGAGGAGGATCATCGGCGGCGCCGGAACGGGGGTGCCGCCCGTCGAGCCTGACGAGCTGCCGCCCGAGGAACTCGATGAAGACGAGGAGGAACTCGAGCTCGACGAGGACGAGCTCGACGAGGAGGAGGTGCTGCCCGAAGAGCCGAAGCTGCTCGATCCGCCGGTCGCGCCCGAACTGGTCGAGCTCGACGAGGAGGAGCTGCTGCTCGACGAGGCGGAGCTGCTCGCCGAGGAGGCCGAGCTGCCGCCCGAGGAGGAGCTTCCGCCCGAGGAAGAGCCGTGATGCCCCTTGCCGCCGCCATGGCCGCAATGCGGGCAGCCGCTCGATCCGCCGGAGCTAGACGAGCTCGAGGAAGAGGAAGAGCTCGAACTCGACGAGGAGCTGGAGGAGCTTGAGCTGCTGCTCGAGCTCGAGACGCCCGACGAGGTCGAGACGTTGCCGCTGGAGGTGGACACGCCGGAGGACGTGGAGACATTGCCGCTGGAGGTCGAGACACCCCCGGTCGACGTCGAGGTCGAAACCCCGCCCGTCGACGTGGAGACGCCACCCGTCGAGGTCGAAACGCCGCCGGTGGACGTGGAGACGCCGCCCGTGGAGGTCGAAATGCTGCCGCTCGACGTGGACGTCGAGCCGCCCGAGGAGGAGGTCGAGCTGGAAATGGTGATGTTGGCGCCGCTCGAGCTGCCGCCGCCGAAGAAGCCGCCCGAGAAGAAACCGCCGCCAAAGCCGAAGCCGCCCGATCCGCCGATGACGACGGGAACGCCGCTGCTGCCGCCGGAGCTTCCGACCGCGACCGGGGGCGGCGCGGGCGGTGGCATGAACATCGGCGGGATGATCGTCCGGGTCGTCACGGCCTGGCCGGCGGGAGCCGCGCAGGCGATGCGGCGGACCGTCCGGCGGACGACGCGGTAGCGGGCGCCGGAATGGCGCACGACGCGATGCTGCCCCGAGGCGGCGGCATGCCGGACGAGCGCGGGGCGCTGCGGCGGATTTTCCGCGACATGGACGGCGCCCCCGCCGATGAGCGCGCCGCCGCAGGTGCAGGCGCAGAGCTTCGCCAATGCCATTCGAACCGACATGAGACCATCCTGTTCTTCGACGCCGGCATCGCGGCCGATCGATCACATGCAGCACATGCAAAGCCCGGCGGTTCACGCAAGCGCGATGCACCGCAAATGCCCGGAATCCGCCGGTTTCAGCGGCTTTCGTCCCAAAGCTGCACAGCTTCCCGAGGCTGGTGAACAAAGGGATCGGCGGCTGCGCGCGCGATCATGGTTAAGCCGGGGTTGAAATCGGGCGAATCCGAATCGGCGGGGGCCGGCGAGGCGCGTCCCGGATCGAAAAGGAGCAAAATCTTCTCCTCTCCCCGAGCGGCTTGTCTGGCCCCTCCGCGACAGGTATAGGCGCGCCCGGGGCGGGAGAGATTCACGAGTGCGTACGACACCACACCCGCGCCTTGTTTTCAGCCGACTGGCCTTCGTTCAAAGAGGGGAACCGGGCCGGGAGACTTGGGTGGAGGGGTAATGGCTACGCTTTCCGGTGACGCATTCGATCTTTCGCAATCCGGCTATCGGCCCAGTGCCAACGAAGAGTTCATGAATCCCGAGCAGCTCGCCTATTTCCGGTCGAAGCTGCTGATGTGGAAAGACGAAATTCTCAAGGAATCGCGCGAGACGATGGCGGAGCTCGCCAACGGTCCGATCCAGGAGGCCGATCTCACCGATCGCGCGTCGAGCGAGACCGATTGGGGCATCCATCTTCGCACCCGCGACCGTCAGCGCAAGCTGATCGCCAAGATCGACGCGGCGATGCGCCGCATCGAAAATGGCGAATATGGCTTTTGCGAAGTGACCGGAGAGCCGATCAGCCTCGCCCGGCTGGAGGCGCGCCCGATCGCAACGATGACCGTGGAGGCGCAGGAGCGCCACGAGAAGAACGAGCGGATCAGCCGCGACGACTGAAATGAAAAGCGCCGCGCCGGCACGGAGCCGGGCGGCGCTTTTTTCCGGCGATGATCGGGCCCCTAGTGAAGGCCGGCAATCTCTTCCTTGATCCGGAGCTTTTCCTTCTTGAGCCTGGCGAGGGTCGCCATGTCCGGCAGGGGGCGTTGAGCTTCTTCGGTGATCCGGGCTTCGAGGCCCGCGTGCCGCGCTTCCAGTGCCGAAACATGCGCCTGCTGCATTGCCATCTCCTTTGGCTGAGGCTCCCCTGTCTTGAGCCTTCATCTAATCACGATCGCGGGCCTTTGTCTGCCCCTCTCCGACCGCTCAACCCGTATATACGGCGGTTCGTTGAAGGACTATTGATAGCGCTTCCGTCGGACCGGGCAGGAGGAGTGGCTCATGGAGAGGAGCGAGTTCGCCGGCATGGATTCGGCCTCGCGACTCGCGGCGCTGAGGACCGAGCATCGGGACCTCGACACCGCGATCGATGCGTTGCGCAGCATGGCCGCGCCCGACCAGCTTCAGCTCGCGCGGCTGAAGAAGCGAAAATTGCGCCTCAAGGACGAGATCGCGCTGCTCGAAGATCTGTGCGTTCCGGACATCATCGCCTGATCGCCCGGCGCTGCGCCGGCCCGGTGCCGGCCCTTGCCCAATACGGGACAGCCCTTTTGCCTTTTCGCCTTCGCCGCGGGGCGATGCTGTGGCAGTGAATCGCGCCATGGCGACCGAAGCTGCCCGTGCTGCACTGACCCCCCGTCTGGTCGATGCGCTCTATATCGAGGCGATGGTGCTGGCCGATGAGGCCCGCTCCTATTTCGATTCGCAGGCGCGCGACGACCGGCTGGTCCTCGATCCCGTCGATCGGGTCGCCTTTTCGTGCGAATCGCTCAAGGTGACGACCCGCCTGATGCACGTCATCGCCTGGCTTCTGACCCAGCGCGCGCTCGCGGCGGGGGAGATCAGCCACGCGCAGGCCGGGCAGCCGGAGCGGCGGCTCGGCGAGGCGCAGGCGAGCGATTCCCGGCTGATGCCGAAACTGCCCGAGCAGGGCGCAGAGCTGATCCGCGCCAGCGAGGAATTGTACGAGCGGGTCCGCCGGCTCGACGAAGGCAGCTATGCGCGCGAGCCGGTAGCCAGCCCGGCCCGCAGCCTGCTGAGCCGGCTCGAACGCGCCTTCTGAGTCGCGCCTGGCGTGACGCCGCGGCGAATTGCCGATAGGACAGGGGCGATGCAGCCCTTCGAATTCCATTATGGACCGCGACTCGTCGTCGGGCCGGGCGCGTCGCGCCGGCTCGGCGAGGCGCTGCCGCAGGGACGATGCCTGTTCGTGACCGATGCGACGGTGCGTGCGCTCGGCCTTGCCGATGCGGCGCTGGCCGGCCTTGCCGCGGCCGGGATCGATCCGGTGATCTTCGATGCGGTGGAGGCCGATCCGTCGCGCGAGACCGTCGCCGCGACGGTCGCGGCGGGGCAGGGCTGCACCTCGGTGATCGGCTTCGGCGGCGGCAGCCCGATGGATGTCGCCAAGCTCGCCGCCTATCTGATCGCGACCGGCGAGGATCTCGATGGCTTGTGGGGCGTCGGCAAGGCGACCGGCGCGCGGCTGCCCCTGGCGCTGGTGCCGACCACCGCGGGCACCGGATCGGAGGCGACCCCGGTCACCGTCATCACCGTCGGCGCGACCGAGAAACGGGGCGTGAGCAGCGCCGCGCTGGTGCCCGATATCGCGGTGCTCGACCCGGAACTGACCTTGAGCCTGCCGCGCGCCGTCACCGCCGCGACGGGCATCGACGCGATGGTCCATGCGATCGAGGCCTACACCTCGGCGCGGCTCAAGAACCCGATGTCGGACATGCTCGCGCGCCAGGCGCTGACGCTGATTTCGGCCAATCTCATCCGCGCCTGCAATTCGCCTGACGATGTCGAGGCGCGGGGGAACATGCTCCTTGCCTCGCATCTCGCCGGGGTCGCCTTCGCCAATGCGCCGGTCGCGGGGGTTCATGCGCTGGCCTATCCGCTCGGCGGGCATTTCCATGTGCCGCACGGCGTTTCCAATGCGCTGATGCTGACCCATGTGCTCGGCCACAACATGGCCGCGGCGATGCCGCTCTATGCGGAGCTCGGGGCCTTGCTCGATCCGTCCGCCGCCACGCTCGGCCGGCAGGGACAGGCGCAGGCGCTGATCGCCCATCTCGACAGGCTTGCCGACGCCGCGGGCGTGCCGCGTCGCCTCTCGGCGCTCGGCATCGGCGCGGAGCATCTCGACCTGCTCGCGGCCGAGGCGATGAAGCAGGAGCGGCTGCTGATCAACAATCCCTGCCCGATCGGGGAGGGCGATGCGCGCCGGCTTTACGAGGCGGCCCTGTGAGCGTGCCGATGCGCGGCCGCGCCGCTTATCCGGTGTGGCGCGAGATCGCGACCCGCTGGAGCGACAACGACGTCTACGGCCACGTCAACAATGTCGTCCATTATTCCTGGTTCGATACCGCGGTGAACGCCTGGCTGATCGAGGCCGGTCTGCTCGATGTCGATCGCGGCGACCCGATCGGCCTGGTGGTCGAGACCGGCTGCCGCTATGCCGCATCGCTTTCCTATCCCGAGCCGGTCGAGATCGGCCTTGGCGTCGAGCATCTCGGCACATCGAGCGTGCGTTACCGGATCGGCGTCTTCGCGAGGGGCGCGGCCGCTCCGGCGGCGGAGGGGCATTTCGTCCATGTCTATGTGAACCGCGCGGATCGCAGGCCCGCGCCGCTGCCCGATGCGTGGCGCGCGACGCTCGAATCGATCCGCCTGATCGAGGTCGGGCATGGCTGAACGGATGACCGGTGGCTGCGCGTGCGGCCGCGTGCGCTACACGGCCGCGGTCGCGGACAGGGACGCCTATCTCTGCCATTGCCGGATGTGCCAGCGCGCCACGGGGAGTGTCTCGATCGCGTTCAAGAACCTGCGTCGGGCGGACGTCGAATGGGAAGGCGAGCCCGACTGGTACGAAAGTTCGCCGATCGCGCGGCGGCCTTATTGCCGGGACTGCGGGACATCGCTCGGCTTCGCCTATCCCGACAGCGACAAGATGGACCTGACCGTCGCCTCGTTCGACGATCCCTCGCGTTTCCGCCCGGTCAGCCATTTCGGCGCGGAGAGCATCCACCGCGCGTGGATCGACACGGCGGGCCTTCCGGAAACCCGAAGCGACGAATATCAGCCGCTCGTCGATCGCTGGACGAAGGCGACCGCGACCAGCGCCGATTGAGGCTGAACGAACGGGGGATCACGATGCGCTTCCATCATCCGGCGGTGCCGGTCGTGCTCGCCGTGCTGCTGATCGATGCGATCGGCTTCGGCATCGTCCTGCCGGTGCTCCCAAGCCTGATCGTCGCGCTCGGCCATGTCGACCTCACGCAGGCGACGCGGATCGCCGGCTATCTGCTCGTCGCCTATGCCGGCGCGCAATTCTTCGCCGGGCCGGTGCTCGGCAATCTCGGCGACCGGTTCGGCCGTCGGCCGGTGCTGCTCGTCTCGACGATCGCCTTCGCGCTCGATTACCTGTTGATGGCGGCCGCGCCGACGCTGGCCTGGCTGTTCGTCGGCCGGCTGATCGCGGGCATTGCCGGCGCGACCTATGGTCCGGTCAACGCGGTGCTCGCCGACGTGACCGAGCCGGAAAAGCGCGGCGCCACCTTCGGTCTGATGGGCGCCGCCTTCGGCCTCGGCTTCATCCTCGGGCCGGCGATCGGCGGATTGCTCGCGCAGTTCGGGACGCGAACGCCGTTCATCGCGGCGGCCGTGCTCGCCGGCCTCAACGCGCTGTGGATCGCTGCGCGCCTTCCGGAGACGATGGCGCCGGAAGACCGGCGGACGTTCCGCTGGCGCGACGCCCACATATTCGGCGCCTTCCGGCCGCTGTTCAGCGCCGGCGGCGCGACGCCGCTCCTGCTCGCGGCCCTGCTGTGGCAGCTCGGCCATATCGTCTATCCGGCGACCTGGGCCTTCTGGGCGGAAATCGCGCTCGGCTGGGATGCGACGGCGATCGGCTGGTCGCTCGCGGCGACCGGCGTCGTCATGGCGATCGCCCAGAGTATCGTCACCGGTCCGATGATCGCCCGGCTGGGTGAAGCGCGCACCGTCGTCATCGGGATGGCCGTGGGCGCGCTGAGCTTTCTCGCCTATGTCTTCGTGACGCAGGGGTGGCAGGTCTATGCGATCATCCTTGCCGGCGCGCTCCAGGCGCTCGTCTATCCCTCGCTCAATGCCTTGCTGTCGCGGATGACCGATGCGTCGCACCAGGGCGCGCTCCAGGGCGGGATGGCCAGCATCAACAGTCTCGCGGAGATCGTCGGTCCGATCGCGACGACGCAGGCGCTTGCCTTTGGCGCCGAGCATGGCGAGACGGGCGGCAATTTCATCCTCGCCGCGATCCTTGCCGGGATCGCGCTGCTGATCGTCGTCACGCGGGTCGTGCCGCGCGTCCGTATCGGCGATGGAGACAGGGCATGAATGCGACCCGGGAGACCTTTCTCGCGCCGGACGGGCAGGAGCTCGCCTATTGGGAGATGGGCGAGGGGCAGGCGGTGGTTCTCCTCCACGGCCTGTTCTCGGACGCCCGGACCAACTGGATCCGCTACGGCCATGCCGCGGCGATCGCGGCCAAGGGCTTCCGGCTGGTCATGCCGGACCTGCGCGCCCACGGGACGAGCGCCCGGCCGCACGATCCGGCCGCCTATCCGCCGGACGTGCTGGCTTCGGACGGAATGGCGCTGATCGCCCATCTCGGCCTCGTCGACTACGATCTTGGCGGCTATTCGCTGGGCGGGCGGACCTCGGCCCGGATGGTGATCGCGGGGGCGCGCCCGCGCCGCCTGGTGATCGGCGGCATGGGGCTCACCGGTCTGCTCTCCACCCAGCCACGCGCGGAAATGTTCCGCGACGTGCTGCGCGGCCTCGGCACCCATCCGCGCGGCTCCGAGGAATGGCGGTCGGAGGCGTTCCTCAAGACCACCGGCGGCGATCCCGAGGCGCTGCTGCCGCTGCTCGACAGCTTTGTCGACTCGACCGAGGCACAGCTGCGGTCGATCCGCCCGCCGACGCTCGTCGTCTCCGGTGCCGATGATGACGACAACGGCTCCGCCGAAGCGCTCTCCGACCTGCTCGCCGACGGCCGCTATGTCGAGATCCCCGGCAATCATATGAGCGCGGTGGTGAAGCCCGAGCTCGGGCGCGCCATCGCGGATTTCCTCGCCTCTTGACCAGGCTCCCCACGCGGCGGCAGGACAGGGCAAACCACAAGAGGGGATCGAAAATGCGTCGCAGCATCGCCATGCTCGCTTTCGCCGGGACCGCCGGCCTTGCCATCTGCACCGCCGCATTGGCCCAGAGCGGGAGCGCCGTCGCCCAGGCCCCGCACGAGGCCGCCGCGCTCACGGCCGCCGATGCCGATGCCTTCGTCGCCCGCGCCGAGCGCGAGCTCGCCGAATTCTCGCTCATCAACAACCGCGCCCAATGGGTGAACGCGACCTACATCACCGACGATACGAATGCGCTCGCCGCCTATTTCGGCACGATCGACACGGAAATGCGCGTTCGGCTCGCCGGCGAGGCGGCGCGCTATGCGAACGTGAGCGGTCTCAGCGCGGACACGAGACGCAAGCTCGGCCTGCTTCGCAACGGGCTGGTGCTTGCCGCGCCGACGACCGCCGGCGCGGCCGCCGAGCTCAACCGCATCTCGACCGATCTCGCCTCCCAATATGGTCGTGGCCATGCGACGATGAATGGCGAGACGATCGACGGCAACGAGACCGAGGCCCGCATGGGCACGGTGCGCGATCCCACCCAGCTGCGCGAGATGTGGACGAGCTGGAACGACAATGTCGGATCGCCGATGCGCGGCGAATATCAGCGGCTGGTGGAAATCGCGAACCAGGGCGCGCGCGAGCTCGGCTATCCCGATACCGGCGCGATGTGGCGGTCCAAATATGACATGTCGCCGGAGGAGTTCCAGCAGCTCACCGAACGGCTTTGGCAGCAGGTTCGGCCGCTCTACGAGGAGCTGCACTGCTATGTCCGCGCCGGGCTGAACCGTCGTTATGGCGATCAGGTCCAGCCGGCGACCGGCCCGATCCGTGCCGACCTGCTCGGCAATCTGTGGGCCCAGGAATGGGGCAATATCTACGATGTCGTCGCGCCGCCGAACAGCGGCCCGCCGGCCTATGACCTCACCCAGCTGCTCGAGAACGCGCATTACACGCCGCAGCGGATCGTGCAGACCGCCGAGGGCTTCTTCACCAGCCTCGGCTTCGATCCCTTGCCGCAGACCTTCTGGGAACGATCGCAGATCACCCAGCCGCGCGATCGCAACGTCATCTGCCACGCCTCGGCCTGGGACATCGACAATCGCACCGACGTCCGGCTCAAGATGTGCACGCGTGTCAACGCCGACGATTTCGTGACCGCGCATCACGAGCTCGGCCACAATTTCTACCAGCGCGCCTATATGAACCAGCCCTTCCTCTACGAGGACAGCGCAAACGACGGCATTCACGAGGCGATCGGCGACACGATCGCCCTGTCGGTGACGCCGGAATATCTGCACGAGATCGGGCTGTTGCAGGCGAACCAGATGCCGACGCCGGAGCAGGACCGCAATCTCCTCCTGCGCCAGGCGCTCGACAAGATCGCCTTCCTTCCGTTCGGGCTGATGATCGACCGCTATCGCTGGGGCATCTTCTCGGGCCAGATCCCGGCGAACCAATATCAGGCGGCGTGGGACAGGATGCGCCTTCAATATCAGGGCATCGTCCCGCCGAGCCCGCGCACCGAGCAGAATTTCGACGCCGGCGCCAAATATCACGTGCCGGCAAGCGTGCCTTACACGCGCTATTTCCTCGCGCGGATCCTCCAGTTCCAGTTCTTCAAGGCGGCGTGCGACATTGCGGGCTGGCACGGTCCGCTCCACCGCTGCTCCTTCTACGGCAATCGCGAGGTCGGCCGGCGGCTGAACCAGATGCTGGAGCTCGGCCTGTCGCGGCCCTGGCCCGAGGCGATCCAGACCTTCACCGGCACGCGCGAAATCTCGGCCCAGCCGATGATGGACTATTTCCAGCCGTTGATGGGCTGGCTTCGCGAACAGAACCGAGGGCGGCAGTGCGGCTGGCGCTCATGACCGCACTCGCCGTGCAATAGCAACGGCTGGTCGATCTCGGGCTGCGGATCGTTCCGGCTGAGTTCAGGCGGCGCGTTTCAAATCCTGGTCGTTGGAGGGAATGTTCGATGCGCGTCGCCGCGCTGATTGGATCCGTGCTGCTCTGGTCCGCAAACCTTTCGGCGCAGCCATCGCCGGCGCCGCCGGTGCCGTGGAACCCGGCCGCGCCCGAAAACCGCCAGGTGCTGCCGACGTTCAACTACCAGACGGTCGAATCGGTGCTGACCGCGGTCAATGCGCGATTCGAGCGGCGGGGGACGGCGGATCGCCCGGCGCTTGAGGTCACCTTCCGCAACGGCCGCCGCGCGGCGATCCTGTTCGGATCATGCGAACGGCAGGGGGCGGCGTGCAAGGCGATCTCGATCCAGTCGGTCTGGGTCCGGCCTGCGAACATCCCCGCCGATCGGCTCGCCGCCAATATCCAGGGCTTCAACCAGCGCTACGCCTTTTCGCGCGCCTATCTGACGCAGGACGGCAAGCCGGCGCTGCAGCGCTACCTCACCGCCGATTACGGAATCATCCGCGGCAATCTGGCGGTGAACCTGCTCGTCTTCGCCGACCAGGCCGAGCGGTTCGCGGTCGAGGTGCTCCGTCCCGCGCCGGCCGCGCCCGCGGCACGGCGCTAACCGGTCTTGTCCCGGCGGCTCGCGCGGCGTTGCCCGGGCGGCGCCTCGGCCAGCTCGCAGGCGGTGGCGGCGGTCTTGAGCACCGGGCTCAGCCGGTCTCCGCACGCCGCCCGGTTGCGCCGCGCAATCTCCCGCGCGTCCAGAGACGGACGGCGGCCTTCAATTTCGGAATCGGATTCGTCGGTCATGGCCCTTCCCGATCATGGGACTGGGGACATCACCAATGTTCCGCTCCGTCGAAGGTTGCGTTAAATTACAGCTGATTGAGCAGGAATTCGGCGCTCGACACGCTGAACGCGCCAGGCTCCTCGACATTGAGCTCGCTGACGACGCCGTCGTCGACGATCGCCGACCAGCGCGAGCCGCGCTGGCCCATGCCGAACTTGGAGCCATCCATGGTGAGGCCGAGCGCGCGCGCGAAATCGCCATTGCCGTCGGCAAGCATCGTCACCTTGCCCTCGGCGCCGGCGCTCTTCGCCCAGGCCTGCAGCACGAAGGCGTCGTTCACCGCGGTGCAGGCGATCTCGTCGACGCCCTTGGCCTTGAGCTCATTGGCCTTGTCCACGAATCCCGGCAGATGGCGGGCCGAGCAGGTCGGCGTGAAGGCGCCGGGCACCGAAAAGAGCGCCACCTTGCGGCCGCCGAAAAATTCGCCGGTCTCGATCGGCTGCGGCCCGTCGGCCGTGGCCTTGATGAGGGTCATGTCCGGGATTCGCTCGCCGACCTGGATCGTCATGTCAGACTCCGTTCGTGTGAAGACGGGTTGCCCTTAGCAACGGTGGGGCGCCGCCGATAGAGGCCGCCGCGCGTTGCCGCGCGCCGCCGCCGGCGCCTATAAGGGGGTGATGGACGCGCCCAGTTATCTTGTCGGCCAGTTCCTGCTCGCGATGCCCGGCATCGGCGATCCGAGGTTCGAGAAAGCCGTCGTCGCGATGTGCGTCCATGACGAGGCCGGGGCGCTCGGCATCGGGCTTGGCGAGCTGGTGCCGCGCCTCAGGCTCCACGATCTCCTGGCGCAGCTCGACATCCCGGCCGGCGAGGCGCCCAACGCGCCGATCCATCATGGCGGCCCGGTCGAGCCGCAGCGCGGCTTCATCCTCCACACGCCCGATTGGGGCGGGCAGGACAGTATCGAGGTGGCGGGGCGTTGGGTGCTTTCGGCGACGCTCGATGTGCTGCGCGCGATCGCGGAGGGAAAGGGGCCGAGCCGCTGGGTCGTGGCGCTCGGCTATGCCGGCTGGGGTCCCGGTCAGCTGGACGCCGAAATGCAGCGCCACGGCTGGTTCGTGACCGACGGCAGCGATGCCCTGCTCTATGACGAGGATGTCGAGACGCGCTGGGCCGCGGCCTTCCGCGGCGCCGGGGTCGATCCGCGCCTGCTGGCCGCCCATTCGGGGACGGCCTGAAGATTTTTTCGGGGCGCATGTCACATCGCGACCCCGCGTCTCGTCTTGTCGGCGTCACACCTGCTGAAAGGACATGAGCATGACCGCACGCATCAACCCGTACGCCGCCGATCGCCATGCGATGGGCGACTGGTTCGCCTACAGCCAGAAGTCGGAAGCCGCGCTCGACAAGGGCCTCGCCCATCTCGTGAAGGCGCGCGCGTCGATCCTCAACGGCTGCGCCAATTGCGTCAACATGCACACCCAGGAAGCGCGCCGCGACGGCGAGACCGAGCAGCGGCTCTACCTCCTTGCCGCCTGGCACGAGGCGCCGGTTTATACGGACCGGGAGCGTGCGGCGCTCGCCTGGACCGACGCGCTGACCCTCGTCGCGAGCAAGGGGCCGCCGAGCGACGAGACCTATGCCGCGCTCGCTGCCCACTTCAGCCCCGAAGAGCAGGTCCATCTCACCCAGGTCATCAACGTGATCAACGGGTGGAACCGGATCGCGATCGGCTTCGGCCTGTTCGATCCGGATCCGCTCAAGACCGCGGCGGCGGCCCGCCAAGCGATCCCGGCGTGAGCGATCGCGGCGGCAGCGAGGCCGAAGCGGCCGCGGCGAGCTTCGCTCCGCTGCGGCCGGGCCTCCAGCGCGTCGCCTATCGGATGCTCGGCTCCGTCGCGGATGCCGAGGACGTGATGCAGGAGGCCTTCGTGCGCTGGCTGCGAACCGATCGCGGCGCCGTGCGCGAGCCGGAGGCCTTCCTGCGCCGCATGGTGACGCGGCTGTGTCTCGATCAGTTGAAGTCGGCCCGGCGGCGCCGCGAGCTCTATTTCGGCCCCTGGGTGCCCGAACCCGTGGTGGAGTCCGAAGCCGAAGCCGATATCGACGACGCGGTGACACTGCCTTTGCTCATGGCGCTCGAACGGCTCTCCCCGCTCGAGCGGGCCGCCTTCCTCCTCCACGACATTTTCGACCTTCCGTTCGAGGAGGTCGCGACCACGCTGGAGCGCACCCCCGAGGCGAGTCGTCAACTCGCCAGCAGGGCCCGCGCCCATGTCCGCGCCAGCCGGCCGCGCTTTCCGGTGGGGAGGGAGCGCGGGATGGCGCTTGCGGCAGCCTTTCTCGAAGCGTCGCGCGGCGGCGATCTCGGCCGGCTGCGGACCATGCTCGCCGACGATGTCACCGTTCATTCGGATGGCGGCGGCAAGCGGCCGGCGGGCGGGCGCGTCTTTGCCGGGGCGCAGGAGGCGCTGGCAGTCTTCGCCGCCATCGCGCGACTGCAGCGCGGAGCGGGATGGTCGCTGGTCGGCTATCGACGCATCAATGGCCTGCCTGGATTCGTCACCCGCGAAGCCGACGGAATGCTGCAGACGACCGCGCTCCTGATCGAGGGCGACCGCATCGCCGGTGTCTATATCGTTCGCAATCCGGACAAGCTTCGCCATCTCGAGGCAGAGCTGGCGGGGGAGGGGAGCGGCTCACCCGCCACGCGGTGAGCCAGCACATATAAAGATATCTTTATATTTGCATTGGCGCGCGCGACCGACTAGGTGGGCCGCATGCGGCCGCCTCACGGGCGGCCTTCTATCTTTTCAGGAGATCTGGTCGTGGCCACCCAGCCCAAGCCCTCGTTCGACGATTATGTCATTCGCGACATCGCCCTCGCCGATTTCGGCCGCAAGGAGATCGAGATCGCCGAAACCGAGATGCCCGGCCTGATGGCGCTCAGGGCCGAATTCGGCGGGTCGAAGCCGCTCACCGGCGCGCGGATCACCGGATCGCTCCACATGACGATCCAGACCGCGGTGCTGATCGAGACGCTGACCGCGCTCGGCGCCGAGGTCCGCTGGGCCTCGTGCAACATCTTCTCGACCCAGGATCATGCCGCCGCGGCGATCGCCGCCTCGGGCGTTCCGGTCTTCGCGGTCAAGGGCGAGAGCCTTGAGGAATATTGGGACTATGTGATCCGCATCTTCGACTGGGGCGAGGACCAGACCTGCAACATGATCCTCGACGATGGCGGCGACGCCACGATGTTCGCGCTGTGGGGCGCGCGCGTCGAGGCCGGCGAGGCGCTGTTCACGCCTTCCAACGAGGAAGAGGAGATTTTCTGCGCGACGCTGAAGCGCTTCCTCGCCGAGCGTCCGGGCTATCTCACGAAGACGGTGCAGGCGATCAAGGGCGTGTCGGAGGAGACCACCACCGGCGTCCACCGCCTCTACGAGCTCGCCAAGAAGGGCAAGCTCCCGTTCCCGGCGATCAACGTCAATGACAGCGTAACCAAGTCGAAGTTCGACAATCTCTACGGCTGCCGCGAGAGCCTGGTCGACGCGATCCGCCGCGCGACCGACGTCATGCTCGCCGGCAAGATCGCCTGCGTCGCCGGCTTCGGCGACGTCGGCAAGGGCAGCGCCCAGTCGCTCCGCAACGGCGGCGCGCGCGTCCTCGTCACCGAAATCGATCCGATCTGCGCGTTGCAGGCGGCGATGGAGGGCTATGAGGTCGTGACGATGGAGGAGGCCGCCACCCGCGCCGACATCTTCGTCACCGCGACCGGCAATATGGACGTGCTGACGCTCGACCATATGCGGGCGATGAAGAACATGGCGATCGTCTGCAACATCGGCCATTTCGACAGCGAGATCCAGATTTCGGCGCTGAACAACATGAAGTGGACCGAGATCAAGCCGCAGGTCGACGAGGTCGAGTTCCCCGACGGCAAGAAGATCATCGTCCTGTCCAAGGGCCGGCTGGTGAACCTCGGCAACGCGACCGGCCACCCGAGCTTCGTGATGAGCTCGAGCTTCACCAACCAGGTGCTGGCGCAGATCGAGCTGTGGACCAAGTCCGACCAGTATCGGAACGAGGTCTACGTCCTTCCAAAGCACCTCGACGAGAAGGTGGCCGCGCTCCACCTCGACAAGCTCGGCGTGAAGCTGACCCGGCTGAACCAGAAGCAGGCCGATTATATCGGCGTGCCCGTCGAAGGCCCCTTCAAGCCGGATCATTACCGCTACTGATCCAATTCGCGTGCCCGGTGCCGGGACGCCGTGTCGTCGCGAACCGGGCCGCACGGGCAGGCGCGGGGATCGGCCGCGACGATTTCGCGCGCCCGGCCAGGCGGTTGTGGCATTTTTGTAACAGATCGACCGGATTAATCATTCCGGGGGCGTCGTTACCCCTTGCCACGCCTACACTTTTCGGGCCAACAGCGCCGCTTGGAATCCGATCCGTAGGGCAAACTAGCCCGCTTCAGGGGGAACTCTAAATGACTGTGATTCGCAGAGCGATTTTTAGCACCGTTTCGCTTGCCGCCATCGCGGCCGTCGGCCTGCCGGCTGCCGCCCATGCCCAGGATGCCTCGACGCCCTCCGCGGCGACCGATTGCTCGACGCTGCCGACCCCGGCGCAGCAGGACGAGTGCCGTCACGCGCAGGCACCGGCTGGAACCGCGCTGCCCGATCAGGCCGAGGGCCAGACTGTCGTCGTGACCGGTTCGCGCATTCGCCGCTCAAACTTCACCGCGGCCGAGCCGCTGACCGTGATCACCAATGAGGAGATCACTCAGGCCGGCTTTATCAGCGCGACGGACGCGCTCCAGAGCACGGCGGTCACCGCCGGCGGCGGCCAGATCAATAATTATTTCGGGGGCTTCGTGACCGACGGCGGCACTGGCGCCAACACGCTCGGTCTGCGCGGCCTGGGCCCGGCGCGCACCCTGATCCTGCTCAACGGCCACCGGCTCGCGCCGGGCGGCACGCGCGGCTCGGTTCTCTCGGCCGATCTCAACGTCCTGCCGACTGCGATTATCGACCGCATCGAGATCCTGAAGGCCGGCGCGTCGTCGATCTACGGTTCGGACGCGATCGCGGGCGTCGTCAACATCATCACAGACCGGCGTCTGCAGGGGCTGCATCTCGAAATGCAGACCAACGTCCCGCAGGTCGGCCACGGCATCGATACTCGCGTGTCGGGCTCATTCGGCTTCCAGGCCGGCCGTCTCAGCGTGATCGGCTCGCTTGAATATCGCCGGCGCCAGGCGCTGGCGCGCGCCGATGTTCCGTTCTTCTCCTGCCCGATCGGCGGCTTCCTCAACGGCGAAGGCAGCGAGTTCGGCTCGGGCGACGCGTTCGATCCCAGCGATCCCCGGGATTGCTTCACGCTCGACAATGGCGGCGTGACGATCAATACCCTTGGCCTTCCGACGCGCCAGGCGATTGGCCGCACCAGCGGCACGGTCGGCAATTTCAACCGTTTCGTTCCCGCTCCCGAAGTGACGACGGGTCCTTTCCCGGGCTATCTCGGCGTCGGCACCTACGATCGTGACACCTTCGACCGTCGCCAGGAGCAGGAGCCGCTGGTCAACGGCGAGGAAACCTATACCGCTTTCCTTTCCGGTACCTATGACGTCGGCACCGCGCTCGGCAACGCGGAGATTTATGGCGAGTTGCTCATCAATCGCCGCAACTCGTCGGCGCCGCTTTATCGGCAGCTCGCTCTGGATTATCTCCAGGGCAGCCCGCTGCTTCCGGCCGACATCCGTGACGGCATCTTCTCGAACCCGGTCAACACGTCGAGCGGCGTGCCGGTCGCGGCCCGCGCCTTCATTGGCTGGGGCCTGACCGATTCGACCCAGCAGGTCGATTACGTCCGGGCTTCGGGCGGCATTCGCGGCGACTTCTTCTTCCCGCACTGGCGCTATGACGCCTATGTCGGCAAGTCGTGGAACGACGGCACCTATGAAACCGAATCGTTCCTGATCGACCGTGTTGCGGCGTCCACCGACGTGGTCGCCAATGGTGACGGCACTTTCCGCTGTCGCAGCGCCGCCACGAACCCGAACTGCGTTGCGGCTCCGGCCCTCAGCGCGGCGGTGATCGGTGGCGATCTGCCGCAGGCATGGCGCGACTACATCCTGCAGAACACGATCGGTCATACGCAGTTCCGCGAGACCACCTTCGCGTTCAACATCGACGGTCCGCTCTTCCGCCTGCCTGGGGGTGACGCGCAGCTGTCGCTCGGCGTGGAATATCGTCGCCAGAGCATCAATGATCAGCCCGATCCGAATGCGGTCAACGGAAACCTGCTCGGCCTCACCGCCGGCACGCCCACCGTCGGCAAGGACAACGTGAAGGAGGTCTTCGGCGAGCTTTTCCTGCCGCTGCTGGCCGATCGTCCGTTCTTCTATCGACTCAATCTCGACGGTTCGGTCCGTTACACGGACTATGCGTCCTACGGTTCGGACACGACTTACAAGATCGCCGGCGAGTGGGAGCCGGTCCGTGGCTTCGCCTTCCGCGGTAGCTACGGTACGTCCTACCGCGCCCCGGCGCTTGCGGAGCAGTTCCTGGGGGCCACCAGCGGCTTCCTCGGCGCCGACTCCGATCCGTGCTCCGATCTTCCGGATCCGGCGGATCAGTCCCCGAACGAGCAGATCGTCGCCGCGAACTGCGCGTCGATCGGTCTGCCGGCGGACTTCCACCAGACCAATGGCATCACCGTGTTCCAGGTTGGTGGCGCCGAAGCGGGGCTGAAGGCGGAAACGTCGACCAACTGGACCGTCGGCGCGGTGGTCTCGCCGCGGCTTCCGAATGCGATCGGTCAGCTCTCGCTGTCGCTCGATTACTTCGACGTGAAGGTCAGCAACGGCGTGTCGCAACTCGGTGCCAGCACGATCCTCAGCCGTTGTTACGGGGATTCGAGCTTCGATCCCACGGGCGGCTTCTGTCGCTTCGTTGATCGCGACGCCAATGGTGGTCTTGAGGTCACGACCAGCTACGTGAACCTCTCGGAGGACATCCGGAAGGGTTACGAGTTCAACGCCCGCTATGCGAACAACATCTTCGGCGGTCGGTTCATCTTCAACGCCCGCGTGACGCATTACACGGAGCAGTCGAGCCGGCTCTTCCCCGAAGAGTTCCTGGCTGACGCGAACGGAACCGTGGATACGCCGAACTGGGTCGGCAACTTCGACGCCAGCTACACGTATCGTAACGTGACGTTCCGCTACGGGATCGACTGGATCGATGGTGACCATCATCGCACGTACGATTATTTCGCGTTCGACAACCTGACCGGCATTACCGATCCGGATCTGGTCCAAGCCTATCGGGATAATTACTATCTCGAAGTGAACGACTACTTCCTTCACAGCGCGTCGATCCAGTTCAACATCGGCGATCGTTACCAGTTCACGATCGGCGTGCGGAACCTGTTCAACACCGCTCCGCCGCGTATTACGGCCGTCGGCTACAACACGATCGGCAACGCGCCGCTCTATTCCGGCTATGATTATGTCGGGCGGCAGTTCTTCGCGAACGTGAACTTCAACTTCTGATCGCGATCCGCGATCGATCGATGGAAGGGCTCCGGGAAACCGGGGCCCTTTCCTTATGGGCGCTGTTTCGCCCAAACCTTCAGCCCGCGCTTTCGGTGCGGGGCGAGGGAAGCTAAGTTGCATCGATGGGCCTCATCCTGATCCCGTTGCCGCACCTTCGCGCGCAGCTTTGCGCGGATCGGTGACGCGTGGCCGGACCGCCCTCGCCCCTGTTCATGTCGCTTGCGCTCTTCGCCGGGGCCTGGCTGGCCGTGGCGGCATGGGCGACCTTGCGGGGGCGCCGACGCGCGGCCGCCGGCGCGCGGATTATCGAGGAGCACGCCCGGTTCGCCGCCTTGCTCGAGAGCGGGCCGGCCGTGCCGCTTCTCATCGATGGCGACGGGACCCTCGCTGGTTCCGATCGCCTCGCCGGAATGCTCGGGCTCGACCGGCTTCCCGGCCTGGTGGCGGAATTGTTCGGGGCCGAAGCGCCGTTCGCGCCGGAGGATGCCGATGCGATTCGGGGGCAGATCGCCGATGCCGCGTCGGGCGCGCCCTTTTCGGTCATTGCCCGCGCGGCGCAGGCTCCGCGCGTCTGGCGGATCGACGGGGCGAGCGCGCCTCCGGCCTTCGGTTCGCGCGCGGTGCTGCTCTGGTTCACGGACGTCACCGAGGCCGAGGATCGCGCCGCCGCGCTTGGCCACCGCCTTCAGCGCCGGTCCGAGGCGCTGGAGGCGCTGTCGCGACTGATCGAGGCCGCGCCCTTCCCGATCTGGCATCGCGGACCGGATCTGTCGCTGACCATGGTCAACGGCGCCTATGTCGCGGCGGTCGAGGCCGAGGATGCCGATGCCGTGGTGCGCGAAGGGATCGAGCTGGTCGACGAGCCGCCACGCGACCTGGATGGCGCGTTCCAGGCGCCGAGCGACCGCTTTGTACCGGCCACCATCGCAGGCGCGCGGCGGATGATGCGCGTGGTCGAGGTCCCGCTCGGCAATCACGGCCGCGCGGGCTATGCCATCGATGTCGAGGACCAGGAACAGGCGCGCGCCGAGCTGCTGCGCTTCGAGCGCGCCCAGCGCGACATGCTCGATCGGCTGTCCGCGGGCGTCGCGCAGTTCGGCCGGGACCGCGGGTTGATCTTCTTCAACCAGCCATTCGCCCGCATGTTCGGCCTTCCCGCCGATTTCCTCGCCGATCGGCCGGAGTTCGACCGCCTGATCGATCAGATGCGCGAGGCCGGGCAGTTGCCGGAGGTGCGCGACTATCCGGAATGGAAGGCGGAGCGCCGTCAGTGGTTCACCAGCGGGCCCGGCGCGGACGAGGAGGATTGGCTGCTCGCCGGATCGCGCCATGTGCGCGTCGTCGCCCAGCCGCTTCCCGATGGCGGCCTGCTGCTGATCTTCGAGGATCGCACCGAGCAGATTCAGCTCGCCAGCGCGCGCGACACGCTGCTTCGGGTCCGCAGCGCGACGTTCGACAATCTGTTCGAGGCCGTGGCGGTGTTCGCCTCGGACGGCAGGCTCAGCCTGTGGAACAGCCGTTTCCGCGATCTCTGGGGCTTCGAGGAGGAGCAGCTCGCCGCCCATCCGCGCGTCGACGCGCTGACGCCGCACCTCGCCGGCCGGCTGAAGCGCGCCAACCATGCCGGCCTGGTGCGCGAGCTGGTTCGCAGCGCCACGCTGGAGCGCAAGCAACGCACCGGGCGCGTCGGCCTCGTCGACGGGCGCGAGTTCGAATTCGCCGCGGTGCCGCTGCCGGACGGCAACGCGCTCTTCATCATGCTCGACATCACCGACAGCCGGAAGGTCGAGGCCGCGCTTCGGGAGCGGACCGCGGCGCTCGAGGAGGCGGACCGGCTCAAGACCGCCTTCGTCTCCAACATGAGCTATGAGCTGCGCACGCCGCTGACCTCGATCGGCGGCTTCGCGGAAATGCTCGACGGCGGCTATGCCGGGCCGCTTTCGGACACCGCGCGGGATTATGTCGCGGCGATCCTCGACAGCGTCGGGCGGCTCGGCGCGCTGATCGACAATGTGCTCGATCTGACGCAGAGCGAGACCGGCGCGCTCCTCCTCGCCGAGGACGAGATCGAGCTTGCGGGGCTGTGCGACGATGTCGCGGCCGCCGAGCGCGAGGCGGCGGCGCGCAAGTCGATCGATCTGGCGGTCGAGGTCGACGCCTCCGCCGGAATCGTCACCGGCGACACGCGCCGCCTCGCGCAGGCGATCGGCAACGTGCTGGCCAACGCCATCGCCTATGTCGACGAAGGCGGCCGCGTCCTGCTGCGCGCCGAGGGGGATCGAAAGGCTGCGCGGATCATCGTTTCGGACAATGGTCGCGGCATTTCGGCCGCGGATCAGCAGCGGGTGTTCGATCGCTTTCACCGGACCGCCGAGGTTCGCGGTGAGAATGCCCCGGCGATCGGTCTCGGCCTGCCGCTCGCCAAGCAGTTCGTGGAGGCGCATGGCGGCACGATCGAGCTCCAGTCCGAACCGGGGCAGGGGACGACGGTCACGATCTCCCTGCCGCGCACCGCCGATCAGCAGGCGGCGCATCCGGCGCGGGGCTCGCGGCGGTGATCCTCCTTGACGATGCCGAGGCGACCGAGGCGTTTGGCCGTCGCCTCGGCGCGCTTCTGCGTCCCGGCGATGTCGTCGCCCTGTTCGGCGATCTCGGCGCTGGCAAGACGACGCTGGCGCGCGGGATGCTGCGCGGGCTCGGCCACGCCGGCGACGTCGCCAGCCCGACCTTCCCGATCGTCCAGGCCTATGCGCCGCCGGATACGCGGCTGCCGGTCTGGCATGTCGATCTCTATCGGATCGAGGAGGCGGGCGAGCTCGACGAGCTCGGCCTCGATGACGCGCGCCTCGATTCCGCCCTGCTGATCGAATGGCCGGAGCGCTTGCCCGCCTTGTGGCCCGACGCGCTGCGGCTGACCCTCGTCCCGCATGGCGCCGGACGCGCCTTGACTTCGCACCTGCCGCCCGCTTGGGGAAGCCGATGGCCGCCGAGATGATTCCACCGCCGCATGCGCCGGCCTTCCTCGCCGCGCACGGATGGGAAGGAGCTGAGATCAGGCCGCTGGCGGGCGATGCGAGCTTCCGCCGCTACTTCAGGGTCCATCGCGGCGACGAGACGGCGGTGCTGATGGATGCGCCGCCGCCGCACGAGGATCCACGGCCGTTCGTCGCGGTCGCGGAATGGCTCGGCGGAGCGGGCCTGTCGGCGCCCGCGATCCTCGCCAGCGATCTTGAGGGCGGGCTGCTTCTCCTCGACGATTTTGGCGATGCGCGCTTGCGCGAGACGCTCGATGCTGCGCCGCATCGCGAGGCGGAGCTTTATGCGCTCGCGGTCGATCTTCTCGTCCACCTCCATCGCCGGCCCGCAATGCCGGGCCTGAGGCCGCACGGGCTCGAACAGTGGCTGGAGGAGCTGCGGCTGTTTCCGGACTGGTATTGCGCCGCGCTCGGCCTCGATGTCGATGTCGACGCCTATCTCGGCGCCTGGCGCGAGGTGCTGGCGCCGGTTGCCGCCGACGGGCTCGGCCCGGTCACCGTCCTTCGCGATTTCCACGCCGAGAATATCATGCTGGTGGCGGGCCGCGACGGCATCGCGCATTTCGGCCTTCTCGATTTCCAGGACGCGGTCGCCGGTCATCCGGCCTATGATCTCGCCTCCGTGCTCGAAGACGCCCGGCGGGACGTCACCCCTGCGATCGAGGCCGCGATGGTCGCCCGCTATCGCGAGGCGAGCGGGCAGGGGCCCGGTTTCGAGACCGCCTATTGGACGCTCGCGGCGCAGCGCAACACGCGCATCCTCGGCGTCTTCACGCGGCTGTGGAAGCGCGATTCCAAGCCCGGCTACAAGGCGTTCCAACCGCGCATGTGGGGCCTGCTCGAACGCGATCTCGCGCACCCGGCGCTTGGCCCGGTCAGGGCCTGGTTCGACGCCAGCGTGCCCGCGCCGGCACGCGCCGCGGCCTGGCCGGCGGGAGCGATCGCATGAGCCGCTACCGCAAGCCGCTCGCGCTGCGGCCGAGCCCGGGCGTCGACGTCCCGGCGACCGCGATGGTGATGGCGGCCGGCCTCGGCAAGCGGATGCGCCCGCTCACCGCGACGCGTCCCAAACCGATGATCGAGGTCGCCGGCAAGCCGCTCATCGATCATGCGCTCGATCGGCTCAAGGCCGCCGGGGTCCGCAAGGCGATCGTCAACGTCCACTATCTCGCCGACGCGATCGAGGCGCATCTCGGCAATGAGAAGGGGATCGAGATCGTCATCTCGGACGAACGCGGGCGGTTGCTGGAAACCGGCGGCGGGCTGGTGAAGGCGCTGCCGCTGATCGACGCCGATCCGTTCCTGGTCGTCAATTCCGACAATCTGTGGATCGATGGGCCGATCGACACGCTGAAGCTGCTCGCCTCCTTCTGGAACGAGGCGAAGATGGATGCCCTCCTGCTGCTCGTCCCGCTGGCGCGCGCCCATTGCCACCACGGCCGCGGCGATTTCCACATGGGGCCGACAGGCGAGCTTCGCCGTCGCAAGCCGCATGGCGTGGCGCCCTTTGTCTATTCCGGCATCCAGATGGTCTCGAAGCGCCTGTTCGGCGGCGACCTGCCCGACGGGGCCTTTTCGACCAATATCCTGTGGGACCGCGCGATCGCGGCGGGGCGCTGCTTCGGCGCGGTTCATCAGGGCTTGTGGTTCGATGTCGGCCGCCCTGAAAGCATCCGCGAAGCCGAAGAGGTCCTGAAGGAAGCCTGAGACGCCCGCCCGGTTCGGCGCGCGTCGTCCGTTCCCGGGAGGATGGTGAGCCCAGCTGGGTTCGAACCAGCGACCTACTGATTAAAAGTCAGTTGCTCTACCGACTGAGCTATGGGCCCTCAATCGAGCCGCTCACCTACGGACGGGCCGGGGCCGGGTCAACCGGGCGTGAAGCTGGCGCACGGTGAGCCCGGTCAGCGGATCGCGCCAGTCCGGTGCGATGCGGGTGAGCGGATCGAGCACGAATCGGCGTGTCCGGAAGGATGGGTGGGGAATGACGGGCCCCGGTCCGCCCCAGGGGCCTTCCGACCAGAGAATGATGTCGAGATCGAGCACGCGCGGACCCCAGCGCCGCCCGCGCCGCCGCCCGAACGCGCGCTCGATCCGCTTTAGGCGTGCCAGCATCCGCTCCGGATCGAGGTCGCTCTCGACGATCGCCGCGGCATTGGCGAAGGCGCGGCCCGCCGGCCCGAGCGCGGGCGTCGCCAGGGTCGGCGAGACAATCCGGACACCGCCGATCTCGCGGAGCGCCGCGCGCACCACCCCGGCCGGCGCGCCGTGGCGGCCGTGGCGGCGGTTCGAACCGATCGCGATCGCATAGCTTGTCCTGGCCATCCCCGTCGGCCTAGACGCTCCGGGTGCCGCCCGAAAGCCCCGTCCCCGAAGCCGAAGCGCCGCGCGATTGCCCGCTCTGCCCGCGCCTCGTCGCCCTGCGCGAGGAGTTGCGCGATCGCCATCCCGACTGGTGGAACGCGCCGGTGCCGGTCTTCGGCGATCGGCAGGCCTGGCTCGGCCTCGTCGGCCTCGCGCCCGGAATGTGGGGCGCGAACCGGACGGGGCGACCCTTTACCGGCGACTATGCCGGCGATCTTCTCTTCGCGACGCTCGGCAGGTTCGCTCTGGCCGAGGGCGTCTATGAGGCGCGCCCGGATGACGGCGTGATGCTCACCGGCTGCATCATCCTCAATTCGGTCAAATGCCTGCCGCCGCAGAACAAGCCGCTGCCGGCCGAGGTCGCGCATTGCCGGCGCTATTACGAGGCCGCGCTGCCGCTCCTGCCGAACCTTCGCGTGCTGATCGCGCTCGGCCGCATCGCGCATGACAATGCCGTCCGCACCGCCGGCGGCCGTCTTGCCGACTTCCCCTTCGCGCACCTCGCCGAGCACAAGCTGCCCGATGGGCGCGTGCTCATCGATAGCTACCACTGCTCGCGCTACAACCAGAATACCGGCCGCCTCACCACGGCGATGTTCGAGGCCGTGTTCGCGCGGGCGATTGAGCTCAGATGTCCTGCGTAAGCCGTCCGTAAAGCTCGGGCCGGCGGTCGCGGAAGAAGCCGAAGGCGGCGCGGTGGCGCTTGGCGGCAGCGAGGTCGAGGGTGGCGGTCAGCACGCCGGTCTCGGTCGCGCCGAATTCGGCGATGATGTCGCCGCGCTCGTCGCAGATGAAGCTGTGGCCGTAGAAGACCTGGCCGTGCTCGTCGCCGATCCGGTTGGCGGCGACGACCGGGACGACGTTCGAGACGGCATGGCCGATCATCGCCCGGCGCCAGAGCCGCGACGTGTCGAGATCGGGATCGTGCGGCTCGGTGCCGATCGCGGTCGGATAGAAGAGTACCTCCGCGCCCATCAGCATCAGGCTGCGCGCGGTTTCCGGATACCATTGGTCCCAGCAGACGCCGACGCCGAGCGTCGCTTGCGGCGTGGGCCAGGTCTTGAAGCCGGTATTGCCGGGGCGGAAATAGAATTTCTCCTCATAGCCCGGGCCGTCGGGAATGTGGCTCTTGCGATAGACGCCCATGACCTTCCCGTCGGGGCCGATCATCGCGAGGCTGTTGTAATGATGCGGCCCGTCCGCCTCGAAGAAGCTGGTCGGGATGGTGATTTCGAGCTCGGCGGCAAGGCTTTGCATCGCAAGCACGGCCGGATGCTCGGCGGTCGGCCGCGCATTGGCGAACAGGCCCTCATCCTCGATCCGGCAGAAATAGGGGCCTTCGAACAGCTCCGGCGGCAGGACGACCTTCGCGCCCTTGCCCGCCGCCTCGCGGACGAGCTCGGAGACGCGCCGGATATTCTCCGCCATGTCGTCGGTGAAGCCGAGCTGGAGGGCAGCGACAGTGAGCTTAGACATTCCCATCTCCGTTCGTCCCGAGCGCAGTCGAGGGGCGCCGGCACGGACTCATCATTACGCCCCTCGACTTCGCTCGGGACGAGCGAACAGGCAACGGGCTATTTCGGCACTTGCTGGCTGATGCAGTGGAAGCTGCCGCCGCCGGTGAGCACATGATCGGCGCGCAGGCCCACCGCCTTGCGCCCCGGGAACAATGCGTCCACTGCCGCGACCGCCGCCGTGTCGCTCGCGCCGCCATAGAGCGGCACGACCACCGCCGCATTGCCGATGTAGAAGTTCATATGGGAGGCCGGGACGATTTCGCCATCCCGCTCGATCCGGCCGGGCGAGGGGAGGGGGACGACCTTCACCCCGAATGCCTCGGCGCGCGCCTTCGCATCGGCATAGACGGCGGCGTTGGGATCGCCTGCCGCCGGCTCCGGGATCGCCAGCACGCCTTCCGCAACGAAGCGGGCGAGATTGTCGACATGGCCGTCCGTATGGTCGTTGATCAGCCCCTCGCCGAGCCACAGCAGCCGATCGATGCCGAGATCGGCCGCAAGGCGCGCCTCGATCGCCGCCTTGTCCAGCCCAGGATTGCGGTTCGGGTTGAGCAGGCATTGCTCGGTGGTGACGGCAAGCCCGGTTCCGTCGACGTCGATCGCGCCGCCCTCCAGGATCCAGTCGTGCGCGTCCGGCGCGAGCCCGATCGTCTCGGCCAGCCGCGCGCCGATGCTGTCGTCGCCCGCCAGTTCATATTTGCCGCCCCAGCCGTTGAACCCGAAGCGCGCGGCGCGCCGCGATCCGTCGCGGCCGAGGATGATCGGCCCGGTATCGCGCAGCCAGATGTCGCCGAACGGCTCGACCAGCACTGTCGCGAACGGCGCCAGATTGCGCGCCGCCGCCGCGGCGTCCTCGTCCGCCGCGACCAGCCGCACCTCCTCGCCCGCCCCGTCGGCATGGACCGCGCGCGCGAAGGCCGCGACCTCGTCCCGCGCCGGGCCGAGATCGTCCTCCCACAGGTCGGCATGGCTCGGAAACCCGATCCACACCGCCTCGTGCGGCGCCCATTCGGGGGGCTGGCGAAGCACCACCTTTACCGCCGCTCCGCCGCCGTGCGGTCACGGATCGCGCGGAATTCGTCGCCTTCATACCAGTTCGGCCAGTCGGTCGAATCGGCGATCGCGCGGCCGATCTCGTAATAGATGCCGAGATCGCGGATCGCGCCGGACCAATCCCAGTTGGGATCATATTCGTCGCTCGGCTGGTGATAGCGGTGGAGCCGGTAATCGTCGGCCGCCGCGCGGCCGGCGGCGGTGCCGCCATTGACGAGATCCTGGCCGCTCCCCGCGTCGAGCATCGGCACGCCGAGCTTGGCGAAGCTGAAATGATCGGACCGGTAATAATAGCCGGCCTCCGGATTGGGCTCGTCGCGGACGGTGAGGTGGCGCGCGTCGGCGGCGCGCTGGAGATATTCGTCCAGCTGCGATTTGCCGCGCCCGGTGACGACGAGATCGCGGGTCAGGCCGAAGATGTTGAGCCCGTCCATGTTGACGCCGCCGGCGGTGCGGGCGAGCGGATAGATCGGGTGCTCGGCATAATATTGCGATCCGAGCAGCCCGGATTCCTCGCCGGTGACGGCCAGGAAGATGACGCTTCGGCCTGCCGCGCCGGCGCGGGTGTAGGCCTCCGCAAGCGCGATCAGCCCCGCGGTGCCGCTCGCATTGTCGAGCGCGCCGTTGCAGATGTCGTCGCCCGTCGCATCGGCGTCGCAGCGGCCCAGATGGTCCCAGTGCGCCGAATAGATCACATATTGGTCGGGGTGCGTCGTGCCGGGCAGGATGCCGACCACATTGTGGCTGGTCGAACGGCGGATCTGATTGTCGAGGCCGATCGTCGCGCGCACGCCGAGCGGGACCGCGCGGAAGCCGCGCTGGCCCGCGGCGCGCTCGAGCTGGTCGAGCGACTGGCCGGCGGCCGTGAACAGACGTTCGGCGGCGTCATGGGTGAGCCAGCCGATCACCTGGCTCTGGTCTTCATGGTTGTTCGGATCGTCGGTATTGTACTGCGCGCCGGTCCAGGAGGATTGGACGACGTTCCAGCCATAGGCCGCCGGCTCGGTCTGGTGGACGATGAAGACGGCTGCCGCGCCCTGCCGCGCCGCTTCCTCATATTTGTAGGTCCAGCGGCCATAATAGGTCATCGCGCGGCCGTGGAACGGGCCGTCCAGCGATTGCGACTGCCAGTCGGGATCGTTGACCAGCACGACCACTGTCTTTCCGCGGACGTCGATCCCCGCATAATCGTTCCAGCCCAGTTCGGGCGCGTTGATTCCATAGCCGACGAAGACGACATCGCTGTTCTCGACCCCGGTGTGCGTGGCGAGGCGATAGGTGTTGGCGACGAAGTCGGTGCGATAGGTGAAGGTGAGCGGCTCGCGGCCGCCGCTGATCGCAAGCGGCGTCGGCGAGGCCGTATTCTCGGCCAGCGGCACATCCTGGAACCAGTTGCCGTGATTGCCCGGCTGCAGCCCCGCCTGCTCGAAGCGCTGGCGGATATAGTTGATCGTCAGCTCCTCTCCGTGCGTCGTTGGCGCGCGCCCCTCATATTCGTCGGACGAAAGGGTGCGATCGACCTCCTTCAGCGTGTCGACGGAAATTTGCGGCGCCGCGGTCTGGGCGAATGCGGGCGCGACGGCGATTAGCGCGAGCGCGGCGGGAAGGAAAAGGCGGAAGGTCATGGACATAGGCTCCCTCTGGCTGGGGCCGACATGACAGGCGTGCCGAAAAGTTCAAGGGGCAGCGTCGCCGCGCGGGTTTTCAAATAAGTTTCGTAGTCGCCTTGCGAATCCTTTTGACCTCTTGCCTGAATTCCCGCGTGTCGCTTAGCTGAGCGGATGATGGGGGACGGGGCGATGAAAAAGACCATTCTTGGCGCGGCGGCGGCAATTCTTTGCGCGGTCGATCCGCTGCATATGGCGGCAATCGCCGCAACGGCCCAGACCGCGAGCGCAGCAGTCCAATTCGGGGCGCGCGAAAATGTCGAATATATCGATATCTCGCCCGACGGCCATCATGTCGTCTATCTTCAGGCCGGGCCCGGCCGCGCGACCTACGTGTTCCTCGCGGATCTCGACCAAGGCGGGGAATCGCGGCTGGTCGTCCGCTCGGACGGCAATCCGGAGCGATTGCGCTGGTGCAATTTCGTCACCAACGATCGATTGATCTGCCAGATGAGCGCCGTTGACTTCAGCGGGATCGTCGCGCTTCCCTTCACGCGCCTGATTTCCATCGATACGACGGGCCAGAATCTGAAGTTGCTGGGCCAGCAAAGCTCCTTCTACGACTCCCGCGTCCGCCAGTTCGACGGCGAGATCGTCGATTGGAGCGGCGGCGAGGACGGCACCGTGCTGATGAGCCGCAGCTACGTGCCCGAGGCGGGGCGGACCGGCTCGCACATCTCGCGCACGAGCGACGGCATCGGGGTGGACCGGATCGACGTGCGGACCTTGCGCGCGACGCGGGTCGAGGCCCCGAACCCGACCGCCAGCTTCTACATGAGCGACGGCCGCGGGGTCGTGCGCGTCATGGCCACGCGTGCGATGCGCGGGGCGACAGGCCAGCTCGGCGCGACCGTCGATTTCAGGTACCGCGCCGACGGCAGCGAGCGCTGGCAGACGCTTGGCAGCTGGGACACACGCACCGGCGCCGGCCTGTATCCGCTCGCCGTCGATCGCGATCTCGATGCGGTCTATGTGCTGCAGAAGCTCAACGGCCGGCTCGCGCTCTATCGGGTCAAGCTGGACGGATCGATGGCGAGCGAGCTCGTCTATGCGAACGAGCATGTCGACGTTGACGACGTCGTCCGATCGAGCCGGGGTTTGCGGGTCATCGGCGTCACCTTCGCGGAAGCGGAGCGCCGGACCGTCTATTTCGATCAGGATTATGCGGCGCTCGCGCGCAACCTGGGCCACGCCATCCCGAACCTTCCGTTGATCGATTTCGGCAGCGCCAGCGCGGACGGAAACCGGATTCTGGTTCACGCCGGCTCCGATTCCGATCCGGGCCGCTATTATGTCTACGACCGCGCCACCCGCCGGCTGAACGAGATCATGCTCGCCCGGCCAGAGCTTGAGAACGTCGCGCTCTCGCAGGTTCGGTCGATTTCCTATCCCGCAGCCGACGGAAGCCAGATTCCGGGTTACCTGACGCTTCCGCCGGGGCGGGAGGATGCGCGCGGACTTCCGGCGGTGATCCTGCCGCATGGCGGCCCTTCGGCCCGCGACGAATGGGGTTTCGACTGGCTTGCCCAATATCTCGCGCACCAGGGCTATGCGGTCCTCCAGGCCAATTATCGAGGCTCCGCCGGCTATGGCGACGACTGGCTCAGGCAGAACGGCTTTCAGGGATGGCGCACGTCGATCGGCGACATCACCGCCGGCGCGCGCTGGCTGGCGCAGCAGGGCATCGCCGATCCGAACCGGCTCGCGATCCTTGGCTGGTCCTATGGCGGCTATGCCGCGCTGCAGGCCGGCGCGACCGAGCCCGGCCTGTTCAAGGCGATCGTCGCGATCGCCCCGGTCACCGATCTCCAGCAGGCGAAGGACGATGTCGCCGATTATACCGACGCGCGCAATGTCGCCGAATTCATCGGCTCGGGCCCGCATGTGGCGGAGGGCTCTCCGTTGCGGCACGCCGATGCGATCGTCGCCCCGGTATTGCTGTTCCACGGCGATCACGATCTGAACGTGCGCGTCATCCATTCGCAGCGCATGGATGCGGCGCTGCGCGCCGCCGGCCACCAGAGCGAACTGACGGTCTTCCCGGGCCTTGAGCACGATCTCGCCGATTCGACGGCGCGCGCGCAGATGCTCGGGCGGATCGGCGCGTTTCTCGACGCCAATCTCCACCGCCAATGAAAAAGGCGGCCCCGGCGGGGCCGCCTCTTCATTGCCGGAATTCGAGAAGCCGGATCAGCGCGAGTAGAACTCGACGACCAGGTTCGGCTCCATGCGGACCGGATAGGGCACTTCGTCCAGCGTCGGGACGCGGGTGAAGGTCACCTTCGCGGCGCCGTCGGGCACGACATAATCGGGGATGTCGCGCTCGGCGAGACCCTGCGCTTCCAGCACCAGCGCCATTTCCTGCGCCTTGGCGCCGAGCGTGATCTCGTCGCCGACGTCGATGCGGCGCGATGCGATGTTGCACTTCACGCCGTTGACGCGGACGTGGCCGTGGCTGACGAGCTGGCGCGCGGCCCAGATGGTCGGCGCGAACTTGGCGCGATAGACGACGGCGTCGAGCCGGCGCTCGAGCAGGCCGATCAGGTTCTGGCCGGTATCGCCCTTCATCCGCGCGGCCTCGCTATAGGCGCGCTTGAACTGCTTTTCGGTCACGTCGCCATAATAGCCCTTGAGCTTCTGCTTGGCGCGCAGCTGGATGCCGAAATCCGAAAGCTTGCCCTTGCGGCGCTGGCCGTGCTGGCCGGGGCCATATTCGCGCTTGTTGACCGGGCTCTTGGGGCGTCCGAAGACGTTCTCGCCCATCCGGCGGTCGAGCTTGTACTTGGCGCTTGAGCGCTTCGACATTCAAATTCTCCAATTCGCGTGTTCAAAGGACCCTGGAGCCGCACCGTCCCGCCATGCTGCCGGACGCGGCCGCCGCTTCACCAGGGGTGCGGGGCCAATTGCGAAGGCGCGCACATGACCGCGGCGGTCGCAAAAGTCAACCGCGCGGACGCCGCAGGGGCGTCAGCAGCCGTGCAGCGCGCTACGGTTTCGGAAGAATCCGGTATTGCCGCCGGAACCCTCGCCATCGAGGTTGGTCTGGCGGATCTGGCGGTTAACGAGGTCGTCCCGCGCCGCGCGGCCGCCGATCAACCGCCGCTATGGTCGATGATCGTCGTCTGCGCGTGCTCGATGTCGCTGCGCTGAATGCGCCGCTGCTCGGCCCATTGCGCCGCCGTCATGCACACGCGTTCGCCCTGCAGGCGCGATCCGGTCTGGGTGATTCGGCGGCAGATCATGCGATCCGGATCCTCGGAGCCCTTTTGCGCCGGTTGCTGGGCCATCGCCCCGGCAGCCGCCGCACCCGCGACGCTCGCGAGTGTCGCGACCAGGATGAGCTTCTTCATATGACTCTCCGTAAATCCCTGATTCTTCGATCCGTCGCAATATCCGATCAGGGCGAACGAACGTCAAGCCGACCCGCGCCGGCCCTCGGTGAGCGCACGCACGATGCCGCGCAGCGCCTGGATCTCGCGTGAAGACCAGCGCGCCTTGGTCAGGATCGTGCGGATCGTGTTCTTCGTCGCCGGCGTCCGATCGGGCGGGTGGAAATAATCGACCCTGGCCAGCGATTCGTAGAGCTGCTCGATCAGCCCTTCGAGATGGGCGTGCGGGGCCGGCGGCTCCAGATTGTCGTTCCGCGTCGGCACCGCCAGCGCCCGTCCCTTGGACCATTCATAGGCGATCAGGATCACCGCCTGGGCAAGGTTGAGCGATCCGAATTGCGGGTTGATCGGGACGGTGACGATCTTGCCGGCGATCGCGACCTCGTCGGTCTCCAGCCCCGAGCGCTCGGCGCCGAACAGGATGGCCGACGGCCCGTCATTCCCCCGGACCTCGCGCGCCGCCTCCTCGGGGGAGACGACCGGGACGACGAGCCCGCGCCGGCGGACGGTGGTCGCATAGACGAAGGGGCAGTCGCCGACCGCCTCGGCGACGGTATCGAAGACCCGCGCCTGTTCGAGCACCATGTCCGCGCCCGACGCCGCCGGTCCCGCCGCCGGATTGGGCCAGCCGTCGCGCGGCGCGACGAGCCTGAGGTCGGTCAGCCCGAAATTGAGCATCGCCCGCGCCGCCTTGCCGATATTCTCGCCAAGCTGGGGACGGACGAGGACGATGGCTGGGCCCGCGCTCACTCCTTGCCCGCTTCGGTGACGGAGCCGGCGAAATCCTCGAAATCCTTGGCTTCGCGGAAGTCCTTATAGACGCTGGCGAAGCGGATATAGGCGACTGGATCGAGCGCCTTCAGTCCCTCCATCACCATCTCGCCGATCGCGGCGGAGGAGGTCTCGCTCTCGCCGCTCGTCTCGATCTGGCGCTGGATCGAGGAGGCGAGCCGCTCGATCCGTTCCGGCGGCACCGGGCGCTTGCGGCAGGCGGTCGCGATCGAACGCTCCAGCTTGGCGCGCTCGAACGGCTCGCGCCGGTCGTCGGATTTGAGGATCGTAAGCTCGCGAAGCTGGATCCGCTCGAACGTGGTGAAGCGCGCGCCGCAATCCTCGCACTGGCGGCGGCGACGGATCGCCGAGCCGTCCTCGGTGGGACGGCTGTCCTTCACCTGGCTGCTGTCGAAGGCGCAGAACGGGCAGCGCAATTACAGATCCTGGTAGATGGGAAAGCGGTCGCAAAGCGCGCGGACCCGGGCCTTCACCGCCGCCTCGACCGCGCCATTGCCCTCGTGCCCGTTCGCCCTGAGGCCGTCGAGCACGTCGGCGATCATGTCGGCGATGTCGCGGAACTCGGCGACGCCGAAGCCGCGCGTCGTGCCGGCGGGCGATCCGACGCGGATGCCGCTGGTCTTGATCGGGGGCAGCGGATCGAAGGGCACGCCGTTCTTGTTGCAGGTGATGGCCGCGCGCTCCAGCGCCTCGTCGGCATCCTTGCCGGTGATTCCGAGCGGGCGCAGGTCGACGAGGGCGAGATGCGTGTCGGTGCCGCCGGCGACCAGATCGGCGCCGCGCTCCTTCAATCGGGCCGCCAGCGCCTTGGCATTGGCGATGACGGCGCGGGCATAGGTCTTGAACCCCGGCTCCAGCGCCTCGCCGAACGCCACTGCCTTGGCGGCGACGACATGCATCAGCGGCCCGCCCTGAAGCCCGGGGAAGACCGCCGAGTTGATCTTCTTCGCGATTCCCTCGTCATCGGTCAGCACCATGCCCCCGCGCGGGCCGCGCAGCGTCTTGTGCGTCGTCGTGGTGACGACATGCGCGTGGCCGAAGGGGGAGGGGTGCTCGCCCGCCGCCACCAGCCCCGCGAAATGCGCCATGTCGACCATGAACAGTGCGCCGACCTCGTCGGCGATCGCGCGGAAGCGGGCGAAATCGATATGGCGCGGATAGGCCGATCCGCCGGTGATGATCAGCCGCGGCCGGTGTTCCTTGGCGAGCCGCTCGACCTGGTCGAAATCGATGAGGTGATCGTCGGCGCGCACGCCATATTGGACGGCGTTGAACCACTTGCCCGACATCGCTGGCTTGGCGCCGTGGGTCAGGTGCCCGCCCGCGTCGAGGCTCAATCCCATGATCGTGTCGCCCGGCGTCGTCAGCGCCAGCATCACCGCCCCGTTCGCCTGCGCGCCGCTATGCGGCTGGACGTTGGCGAAGCCGCATCCGAACAGCTGCTTCGCCCGCTCGATCGCCAGCGTCTCCACCGCGTCGGAGGGCGCGCAGCCCTGGTAATAGCGGCGCCCCGGATAGCCCTCGGCATATTTGTTGGTGAGCACCGAACCCTGTGCCTCGAGCACGGCGCGGCTGACGATATTCTCCGACGCGATCAGCTCGATCTGATGGCGTTCGCGGTCCAGCTCGGCGGCGATGGCATCGGCGACGGCGCCGTCGGCATCGCGAAGCCGCGTGGTGAAGAAGCCGTCGGGCTGGACGTCGGAGAGCGGCTGGCTGCTCATGCGGGTTCCTTGACGAAGCGGGGGTGGGTAAGCTTGGCGACGCGCCCGGCATGGCGGCCGCCCTCGAAGCCGGCGGTGAGGAAGGATTCGATGCAGGCCTTGGCCATGTCGAGCCCGATCAGGCGCGCGCCGAGCGCGATCGCGTTGGCGTCGTTATGCTCGCGCGCGAGGCTCGCGGAATAAGGTTCGGAAACGAGCGCGCAGCGGCAGGCGGGGTGGCGGTTGGCGGCGATCGAAATGCCGATGCCCGATCCGCACAGCGCGATTCCCATGTCGGCCCGCCCTTCGGCCAGCGCCTCGGCGAGCGCATAGCCGTAATCGGGATAATCGACCCGGTCGGCGGAATGGGGGCCGAGGTCGACCACGTCGTGGCCGGCGTCGCGCAGCCATTCGGCGAGCACCGTCTTCATGTCGAAGCCGGCGTGATCGGACGCGATGGCGAGACGCTGGGTCATGCTGCTTGCTCTGGCCTGAATCGGGGGGCGAACCCGATCTAGTCTCCCCGGCGCTTCAACGCTAGCCCGGCGGACGCAGCCAGCCGCGCGATCGCACGTCGGCCAGGTGGCGCGGGCTGATCCGCAGCGCGCGGCCGTCGACCAGCACGAGCCGCCACTGCCGTCCCTCGCGACGTGCCCCGACGACGCCGCGTTCCGCGACCCAGGCGCTGCGGTGGATACGCGCCCCCGGCGCCCCGTCGAGCTCGGCGAGGCCGTCGCGGAAACGACCGTGGATGAGGAGCTGGCCGCCGCCGGCGCGATGGATCCGGCAATAATGATCCTCCGCCTCCATCGCGACGATCTCGGCGGGATCGACGCCCGCGCGCGCCAGCGGCCCGGCCGGTCGCGTTGGCGCGGCCGCGCGGAGCCGTCGCCGCGGCCATCGCCCTGGCGCGGCGAAGATCGGCAGCGCCAGCGCGCCGCTGATCGCCACTGCCGACAGCCAGATGGAGAGATGCGAGACCGGCCCGGCCTGGCCGACCGCCCAAAGCGCGGCGCGGACCTCGATCGGGAGCAGCAGATTGAGGAAGATCGCCCCCCAGCCGATGGCGGCCGGCCAGTCCTGATGTCCGCTCACCGTCGCGGCGATCCACGCCTGCCATTTCGCGGCGTTCCAGCCGAGCAGCAGCGTCCAGAAAGCGAGGCGGGTGCCGAACGGAAGCGCCCCGGTCCCGAACGCGCCGGCGATGGTGGCGACGACGATCGCGGCGATCGACCCGAGCCAGATGCGCGAGCCGCCCGGCGGAACGCGTTTCGCGAAGGCGCGAACGCGCTTCGCGAAATTCGGCTTGTCGCGGCCGGACGGCGATGGCCGGGTCGTGGCGAGCATCGGCGGCATGGGTGCAAGGCTGCCATCCGGTGCGCCGTTGTGCAACGAGGGAGGTTCGAAGATGGGGTACAAGTTCGTCCTGGCATTGGCGCTCGCGGCGGCGGCCGCGCCGATGGCGGCGGCGCAGGCGCCCGACGCGGCGGCGATCGAGGCGCAGCGGACCGCGATGGCGCGCCTGTCCTGGATGGAGGGCCGCTGGCGGGGGCCCGCCGTCACGCAGACGCCCTCGGGCGAGCATCGCGTGACCCAGACGGAGCGGATGGGCCCGGCGCTCGACGGCACCATCCGGGTGATCGAGGGCAAGGGCTTCGCGGATGACGGCCGGGTCGCGTTCCACGCCTTCGGCATCGTCTCCTACGATGTCCGGCAACAGGCCTATTCGATGCGGTCCTACGCGCAGGGCCGGGTCGGAGACTTCCCGATCCGCCTGACCGACACCGGCATGGTCTGGGAAATCCCGGCCGGGCCGATGACGATCCGCTACACCGCCACGGTCGCCAACGGCACCTGGCACGAGGTCGGCGATCGGATCGTGCCCGGCCAGCCGCCGCAGCGTTTCTTCGAGATGACCCTGACCCGGATCGGCGACAGCGACTGGCCGGAGGCGGGCGCGGCGACGGCGCCCTGATCAGGCGGCGGCCTCGAAGGCGAAATAGCCGGCGAGGACAAGGCCGCCGACGACCACGACGACGCGCAGCGTGCCGGGCCTGACCAGGCTCGCGAGCCGCCCGCCGGCCGCGCCGCCGGCGAGAGCGCCGACCGCCATCACCCCGGCGATCGGCCAGACGATGCCGCCGCTCGTCGCGAAATAGAGGGCGGCGGTGACATTGGCGGCGAGAGACATCGCCTGCTTGAGCGCATTGAGCCGGGTCAGGCTGTCCTCGATCGCGATGCCGATCAGGGCGAGGAAGATGACGCTCACCCCGGCGCCGAAATAGCCGCCATAGACGGCGGCGATCGCGACCGGGGCGATCGCCCAGCCGAGCGCGATCCGGCGCGTGCCGCCGCTGAGGCGCCGCCGCAGCGGCTCCTGCACCGCGAGCAGGGCGCTGGCGGCGAGCACCAGCGCCGGCACCAGCGTCATGAAGGTGCGGTCGCTGGTCCGGGTGAGCAGCCAGGCGCCGATCACCCCGCCGAGCGCCGCGACCGGGAGCAGGATCGCCAGCCGCCGTCCCTGCCCGGCGAGGTCGCGCCACTGGCCGACTACGCCGCCGACATAGCCGGGGCAGAGCGCGACGGTGTTGGTGATGTTGGCCGATACCGGCGGCACGCCGACGGCCAGCAGCACCGGGAAGGTGAAGATCGATCCGCCGCCCGCAATCGCGTTCACGCAACCGGCGCCGAAGGCGGCGATGAGGAGGAGCAGGAAATCGAGCGGCGCGATCACGCCGCCCAGCGCATCTCCAGCCGGTCCCAGATTTCGACCAGCGCCTGGGCGAGCTCGCGCATCATCTTCTCGTCATGCGCGGGGCCCGGGGTGAAGCGAAGCCGCTCCGTGCCGCGCGGCACGGTCGGGTAATTGATCGGCTGCACGTAGATTCCATATTCGGCGAGCAGGATGTCGCTGATCCGCTTGGCCTTCACCGGATCGCCGACGAGCAGCGGCACGATATGCGTGGTCGACGGCATCACCGGCAGCTTCGCTTCGGTGAAGATCTGCTTGAGCAGCGCGGCGTGCTTCTGCTGCGCGTCGCGCTCGGCCGACGAGGCCTTGAGGTGCCGGACGCTCGCCAGCGCGCCGGCGACGAGCACCGGCGACAGCGATGTCGTGAAGATGAAGCCCGGCGCGTAGGAGCGGATCACGTCGATGATGTTGCGGTCGGCCGCGATATAGCCGCCCATCACGCCGATCGCCTTGGCGAGCGTGCCTTCGATGATCGTGACCCGGCTGGCGACCGCGTCGCGATCCGAAATGCCGCCGCCGCGCGGTCCGTACATGCCCACGGCATGGACCTCGTCGAGATAGGTGATCGCCTGATATTTGTCGGCAAGATCGCAGATGGCGGCGATCGGCGCGACGTCGCCGTCCATCGAATAGACGCTTTCGAACGCGATCAGCTTCGGCGCCTCGGCCGGCGCGGCCGCCAGCAGCTCTTCGAGATGGGCGAGATCGTTGTGCCGGAACACCTGCTTCTCGCAGCCCGAATTGCGGATGCCGGCGATCATCGAGGCATGGTTGAGCGCATCGGAGAAGATGATGCAGCCGGGCAGGATCTTCCCCAGCGTCGAGAGCGTCGCCTCGTTCGAGATGTAGCCCGAGGTGAAGAGCAGCGCGCCTTCCTTGCCGTGCAGGTCGGCCAGCTCGTTCTCGAGCTCGATATGATAATGGCTGTTGCCGGAGATGTTGCGCGTGCCGCCCGATCCGGCGCCGACATCGTGGAGGGCCTCCTCCATCGCCGCGATCACCTTGGGATGCTGGCCCATGGCGAGATAGTCGTTGGAGCACCATACGGTGATCGGCTTCGGCCCGTTATGGCCGGCGAAGCAGCGCGCGTTGGGGAAGGCGCCCTTGTTGCGAAGGATGTCGATGAAGACGCGATAACGCCCCTCGGCATGAAGACGCTCGATCGCCTCCGCGAAAATGCGCTGATAGTCCAAGTCTCTTCCCCAGATGCGCCCGCTGACCGCCAATAGCGGAATTCGGGCGCAAAATGCCAGTGAGAACCGTTCGCAATAAGGACTGTTCAGCGCTTGGACGGACGCGCCGGCCCGGCGAAGGCGCGCAGTTCGACATAGCCATATTGCCGGCCCGCGTGCACCATCACCCAGCCGTCGCCGTCATCGTCCTCGAGGATTCGGACATCTTCACCGGCTTCCACGGTGGCGACCACCGGCGATGCTGAATCCGGCGAGGCATGGACCGGGAGGTCCGCCCGGGCGGGCGTTGCGCCGTAGGGGCCGTCGTCGAAAAACGGCGCTGTGACGGCGAGGCGTAAAGACGGCGAGATGTCGAGGCGCCAGGCGCCGTAGAGACCGCCCGTGAGCGTCGTCGCGGTGATCAGGGTGGCGAGCAGCCAGCCGGAGCGTGTCCAGCCATGGCTCGGCGGCGAGAGCGGCGTTTGGAGGTCGAGCCTGCGCCCCAGCGCCTTGAGCCGGCGGCGCACCCGCGCACGGCCGGCAATGCCCCAGGCCAGTCCGGCGGCCAGGGTGGCGAGGATCAGGTAGAAGAAGGTCCTGATCCGGTCGTCGGTCACGCCATTTCGGCCGGTGAGGGATGCGATGCAGATCAGCGCGCCGCCCAGCCCGACCAGGGCGGCGATGCCGAGATTGCTCCGCCAGGTCGCGCCCGCCTCGCGCTCGCGCAGAGCGCCGACCCCGCGCGTCACGACCTTGCCGATCGCCGCGGCGCCCGCTGGACCGATCGCGACGCCATATGTCGCGAGCATCGCCCGTGCCACTACCCCTTCCTGCGCGGCGGCCTGCTGCGCCTTGCCGCCCATCTTCGGCCCCGCCACGGTGACGTCGATCGCCTCGCGCAGCAGTCGCGATCCGGCCAGTCGGCTGGCGATCTCGACCCAATCGGCCTCCTCGTCCGCGCCGGGCAGGTCGAATATGCGCGCGATGATCGGCTCGCCCTCGACGAGCGGATTGCTGTGCCCGATCGACCAGAAAAGGGCGCTCGTATTGCCGGCCCGCGCCATCGCCCGCGCGCCGATCGCCGAGGCGTCGAAATTGATCTTCAACACGCCCTTCGCCGCCTCTTCCTTGCGGCGCACGTTGGCAAGCGCGATGCTGCCCCGGTCGAGCAGCGTCTCCCAGCCGCGGTTCAGCATGGCGCGCCAGGTCTCGTCCTCGACCTGATCGAAGGCAAGGCCGCTGCGCGCGCTCACCAGCGCGGTTCGCGTGTAAAGATAGTGGCGCTTGCCCGCACCGGCGCAGTCGGCGCAGGTGACATGGCCCGATCCGCTGCACGTCCCGCACGGCACGTTCCCCTGGCCGCGGCAGGTGCGGCAGGTCTCGTCGCGCCGGCCGCGGGCCCCGCAGCCCCAGCAGGGGTCGTTATAATATTCGGTCGTCCACTGGTAACCGGTGCCGACCATGACCTGGACGCTGCGGCTGCGCCGGAAATAGCCGGCGCCGCCGCACGATGTGCACCTCATGTCCTCCCGGCCGGTCCCGCGGCAGGGCCCGCATGATACGCGCCCACTGGCGCTGCAGCCGCTGCAATCGATCACCGCCCGGCCCCTGCAGCTGTCGCACGTCTCCCGCTTCGTCTCCTCGAAGCGATAACCGGGCAGTGGCTTGTCGGTCAGCGGCCGAAGCCAGGCGCGCGGGGATTCCGCCGCGATCCTGGCCATCGCCGCATCGAGAGGCCGGGCCGCGAGCGCCGCGTCGACCTGTGCATCGATCGACGGCGTCGACAGCGCCCGCTCCGCACGCGACCGCTTTTGCTCCCAGCGGAAGGTGAAGCCGGTCTGGCCGCGCAGCCTCAGCGTCGCCGATACGGTGTCGTCGAGCCTCGGATCCGCGATATTTCCCTCGGCGCGCGCGCGCAGCCATCCTTCAAGCGCGGTGAGCGCAGCGTCGTGTTCGGCCATGATTTCCCCCGCTTTTCCCGCGGAGCATGACCGATCGAACGGGGTCGATCAAGCGGCCGTCCGGCAAGCGACCCGTTCCGTTACGCTCAGAGCGTCTCGATCCGCTTCAGCCCGAAGGCGGCGAGGCCCGGGACATAGGCCTCGGCCTGCGCGGCGCCGCCGGTGAACAAAGCGGCGTCCTCATGCGGCCCGGCCGGCCATTCGATCTCCCGCGCCAGCCAGGCGGTGCGCCGGGCGATCCCCGCGCTGCCGTCGACGAAGGCGATCGGTCGCGGCGCGGCGGCGGCCAGTTCGTCCTCGACGAGGGGGAAATGGGTGCAGGCCAGCACGATCGTGTCGATCCGCTCACCGCCCGGCTGGTCGAACAGGCCGGCCAGCGCGCGCGCGGCGGCTTGCGGATTCGCCGTCTCGCCGCGCAGCCGCGCCTCGGCGCGCTCGACCAGCGCCGCCGATCCGTGGCGGATGACGGCGCAGTCCGCCGCGAACTCGCCGGCCAGCCGGTCCACATAGGGCTGGACGATGGTGGCGTCGGTGCCGAGCACGCCGATCGCGCGCGTTTTCGAAAGCGCCGCGGCGGGCTTGATCGCCGGCACCGTCCCGACGATCGGCAGGTCGAGCGCCGCGCGCACCGCATCGAGCGCGATCGTGGAGGCGGTGTTGCAGGCGATGACGATGATCGCCGGATCGTAGCGCTCGGCAAGCCGCCCGAGCAGCGCCGGCACCCGCGCCGCGATCTCCACCGGGTTCTTCGTCCCATAAGGGAAGCCGGCGCTGTCCGCGACATAGAGGATCGGCGCGTGCGGGAGCTCGGCCCGGATCGCCTTCAGCACCGATAGGCCGCCGACGCCGGAATCGAAGACGAGGATTGGGCCGGCGGCGGTCATCGCCCGCGGATGTAGCGCCGGATGCGCGCGTTTCAAATCCCGCTGTCCCGGCAAGGTTGCGCATCCGCCGGGCTTTGCCTAACCCAGCAGGCAGGGGAGAGAGCGTGATTACCTGGGACATTGCGGGTCCGCCGCTGCTCGCGTTGCTGCTCGGCTATGGGCTGGGCGCGATCCCGTTCGGCCTCATCCTGACCCGCCTCGCCGGGCTCGGCGACGTGCGCGCCATCGGATCGGGCAATATCGGCGCGACCAACGTGCTGAGAACGGGCCGCAAGGGCCTCGCCGCCGCCACCCTCGTCCTCGATGCCGCCAAGGGCGCCGCCGCGGTGCTGATCGCGCGCTGGCTGTGGCCCGATACGGATCTGGCGCGCCTCGCCGCGATCGCTGCCTTTCTCGGCCATCTCTACCCGGTCTGGCTCGGCTTCAGGGGCGGCAAGGGGGTCGCGACCCTGCTCGGCATCCTCGCCGCGCTCGCCTGGCCGGTCGCGCTCGTCTTCGCGGCGGTCTGGATCGCCGCCTTGCTGATCGCCCGCTATTCGTCGGTTGCCGGCATGGCCGCGGCGTTCAGCGCCCCCATCGCCGCGGCGGCGCGCGGCGGCATCGGGGAGGCCTTGCTCTTCCTCGGCTTCGCCCTGCTCGTCCTGTGGCGCCACCGCGCCAATCTCGCCCGGCTCTTCGCCGGGACGGAGCCGAAGGTCGGGGCCGCGAAGGGCTGAATGACGCGCCCGGCCGATCATGTCGCCCGCCTGCGGCTGATCCGGTCGGACAATATCGGCCCGATCACCTATTTCGAGCTGCTCGCCCGCTTCGGCTCGGCCCAGGCCGCGCTGGACGCGATTCCCGATCTCGCCGCGCGCGGCGGCGGCCGGCCGCCACGGCTCGCGCCGGTCGCGCTGGTCGAGCGCGAGATGGAGGCGGTGGAGCGATTGGGCGCGCGCTATCTCTTCCTCGGCCAGGGCGCCTATCCGCCGCTGCTCGCCGAGCTGGAAAGCGCGCCGCCGGCGCTGATCGCGTCCGGCGATGCCGCGCTGCTCGATCGGCCGGCGGTGGCGATCGTCGGCGCGCGCAACGCCTCGGCTGCTGCCTGCCGCTTCGCCCGCGTGCTCGCCCAGGATCTCGGCCAGGCGGGCGAGGTGGTCGTGTCCGGCCTCGCCCGGGGAATCGATACCGCCGCCCATGACGGGTCGTTCGCGACCGGCACGATCGCGGTGATCGCCGGCGGAATCGACATTTTCTACCCGCCGGAAAACGAGGCGCGGCAGCGCGCGATCGCCGAACAGGGCCTGCTGCTCGCCGAACAGCCGCCGGGAACGGAGCCGCGCGCGCGCCATTTCCCCTATCGCAACCGCATCATCGCCGGCCTCGCCCACGGCACGGTGGTGGTCGAAGCGGCGCCGAAATCCGGCTCGCTGATCACCGCCCGCCAGGCGACGGAGTTCGGGCGCGAGGTGATGGCGGTTCCCGGATCGCCGCTCGATCCGCGCGCGCAGGGCTGCAACCAGCTGATCCGCGAAGGCGCGACCCTCGTCCAGAATGCGGAGGACGTGCTCGAGGCGCTGCGCCCCCTGCATGTCCGCCCGCTACGCCAGCGCCGCGCGGATTACGCCTCTCCCGGTGCCTCCGCCGATGCCGACGAAGCGGCCCGCCGCGCGGTCGCCGACCTGCTCGGGCCGACGCCGGTTCCGGTGGATGAGTTGATCCGCCAGTCCGGCCTCGCGCCCGCCGAGGTGCAGACGGTGCTCCTGGAGCTGGAGCTTGCAGGCCGGCTCGAACGCCATGCCGGGGGGCGGGTGAGCCTGGCCTGACGCCGGGATCGCGATCGTCCCGCCGCGGCCCTTGTCCCGGCCCGGTCGCGACCCCAATTGGAAGGAAGGCACCAGCCGGACAGGAGAGCGGACTTGTTCGACAGCGGCGAAGCGGGGCGCAGGCCAAGGCCGGTTGCGGTCCTCGCGCTGTTGTTCGGTCTGCTGGTCGCCTTGCCGGGCAGCGGCGCACCGCTTCGCGCCGATCCCGGAACGGCGCGGATCGGGTCCGGCGCCGATATCCGCGCCTCGTCGATCCTTTGTTGCAGCGCCCGCCAGGACAGCGAATCGCCGGACGGCCGGTGCAGCCACGGCTTCCTGCCGCCGTCGCCGCCGGCCATCGTCACGCGCCGGTCCGCCCTGCGCCCGGCGGCAAGCTGGTCGGGGCGCGACTCCGGTCTCGCGCAGCCCGACCGGGCAACGCACTACAGGGCCCGGGCGCCTCCAGCCGCCTGAGCTTTCGATCCGCCCAATTCACGAAACAGGGCGGCCGCGCCCGATGGCCGGCACGCCCCAATGCTGGAGCAACTTCATGTCGTCTTCCACTTATCGCCTGATGGCCATTCACCGCAGCCTCGATGATTCGATCCGCAAGGAGATGCGGCGGCGTATGCCGGACAGCTTCCGCCTGCTTCGGCTCAAGAAGATGAAGCTGGCCGTCAAGGATCGGCTCACCGCGCTGATGCGCCGGGGCCAGGGCCGCTGATCCGGCGGGGCGGCCGGTGCGCGAGCCCGCGCCGGCCGCTTCCTTTTCCACAGGCCGCCTTGACGACGCCGCTCGACCGTCTCCACCTTGTACGCGTACGCGTGAGGAAATCCGGGGCATCATGAAGCTGGTCGTCGTCGAATCGCCTGCAAAGGCGAAAACCATCGAGAAGTATCTGGGCGGCGGCTATCGCGTGCTCGCCTCCTACGGGCATGTCCGCGATCTGCCGCCGAAGGACGGATCGGTCGATCCCGATCACGGCTTCGCGATGCAGTGGGAGGCCTATGCCGACAAGGCGAAGCAGCTCAAGGCGATCGCCGATGAGGCGAAGAAGGCGGATGCGCTGATCCTCGCCACCGACCCGGATCGCGAGGGCGAGGCGATTTCCTGGCACGTGCAGGAGGTCTTGGCGAAGAAGAAGGCGCTGCCGGCCCATGTCGAGCGGGTCACCTTCAACGCCATCACCAAGTCCGCCGTCACGGAGGCGATGGCGCATCCGCGCGCGCTGGACGAGGATCTGATCGACGCCTATCGCGCCCGCCGCGCGCTCGATTATCTGGTCGGCTTCACGCTCTCGCCCGTGCTGTGGCGCAAGCTGCCCGGCGCGAAGTCCGCCGGCCGCGTCCAGTCGGTCGCGCTGCGTCTCGTCGTCGACCGCGAGCGCGAGATCGAGCTGTTCCGGCCGCAGGAATATTGGTCGGTCGCCGCGACGCTTGAGGAAGACGGCACCGAATTCCTCGCCCGCCTCGTCCGCTACCGGGGCGAGAAGATCGATCGGCTGACGATCGGCGACGAGGGCACCGCGCTTGCGGCGAAGAAAGCGGTGGAGGAGGGGCGCTTCACCGTCACCTCGGTCGAAACCAGGCCGCTCACCCGCAATCCGCCGCCGCCCTTCACCACCTCGACGCTGCAGCAGGAGGCGGCGCGCAAGCTCGGCCTGTCGGCAAGCGTCACCATGCGGCTCGCCCAGAATCTCTACGAGGACGGGGCGATCACCTATATGCGTACCGACGGCGTCCAGATGGCGCCGGAGGCGATCAGCGCCGCGCGCAAGGCGGTCGCCGACCGCTATGACGCCGGCTACGTGCCGGACAAGCCGCGCCATTACGAGACCAAGGCGAAGAACGCGCAGGAGGCGCACGAGGCCATCCGGCCGACCGATTTCTCGCGCGAGCGCGCCGGATCGGGCGATCATGCCCGGCTCTACGATCTCATCTGGAAGCGCGCGCTGGCGAGCCAGATGGCCTCGGCGCGGCTTGAGCGGACGACCGCCGAGCTGACCGACGGCACCGGCCAGCACGCGCTTCGCGCCACCGGGCAGGTCGTCCTCTTCCCCGGCTTCCTCGCCCTTTACGAGGAGGGGCGCGACGACGAGGCCGACGAGGATTCGCGCCGCCTGCCGCGCCTCAAGGACGGTGACGTGCCGGCCAGGAAGAAGGTCGAGGCGGAACAGCATTTCACCCAGCCGCCGCCGCGTTATTCGGAGGCCTCGCTGGTCAAGAAGATGGAGGAGCTCGGCATCGGCCGGCCGTCCACCTATGCCTCGATCCTCCAGACGCTGAAGGACCGTGACTATGTCCGGCTCGACAAGAACCGCTTCATCCCGGAGGAGAGCGGGCGGCTCGTGACGGCTTTCCTCGAACGCTTCTTCGAGCGCTACGTCTCCTACGATTTCACCGCCCATCTGGAGGACGAGCTCGACGACGTGTCGGGCGGCCGCGCCCAGTGGCAGGCGGTGCTCGACGCCTTCTGGCGCGATTTCAAGCCCAAGACCGCCGAGGTGATGGAGCGCAAGCCATCGGACATCACCGCCGCGCTCGACGAGTTCCTGTCGCCCTGGCTGTTCCCGGATAAGGGCGACGGCAGCGATCCGCGCCTGTGTCCCTTGTGCGGCACCGGCCGGCTGGCGCTTCGCGGCGGCCGCTTCGGCGCCTTCGTCGCCTGCTCCAACTATCCCGACTGCAAGTTCACCCGCCGCTTCGGACAGGGCGACGAGGCGGGCGCCGACAGCGGGCCGCAGGTGCTTGGCCAGGATCCCGAAACCGGCCAGGACGTCACGCTGCGCTCCGGCCGCTTCGGCCCCTATTTCCAGCTCGGCGAGGGCAAGGAGGCCAAACGTGCCTCGCTGCCCAAGGATGTCCCGGCGGCCGAGGCCGATCTCGAGACGGCGCTGCGTTTCCTCTCGCTTCCGCGCACCGTCGGCACGCATCCCGAGACAGGCAAGGAGATCGTCGCGAATATCGGCCGTTACGGGCCCTATCTTCAGCATGACGGCAAATATGCGAAGCTCGGATCGACCGCGGAGGTGTTCGAAATCGGCATGAACGCCGCCGTCGTGAAGCTCGCCGAGGCGGCCAATGGCGGCGGCCGGCGCAGCGGATCGCGCGAGCCGCTGAAGGTGCTCGGCCCGCACCCGCGCACCGAGGCGGAGATCCGGCTGATGGAGGGACGCTTCGGCCCCTACGTCACCGACGGCACGACCAACGCGACCTTGCCCAAGACGGTCGCCCCGGATGCGCTGACGCTCGAGGAGGCCGCGCAGCTCATCGACGATCGGGCCGCCAAGGGACCGCCCGCGAAAAAGGGGAGGGGCCGCAAGGCGCCCGCCCGCAAGACCACCGCCAAGGGGAAGAAAGCATGATTTCGACGTTGCGCGCCGCTCTGTCCGGCGCCCTGCTTCTCGCCGCCGCGCCGGCGCTCGCCCAGGTCGGGCCGCCGGCGCCGGCCGCGCCCACCGATTATGCCGCCGCCCAGACGGCCTTCCTCGACACGCTGAGCCCGGCGCAGGGCTGGCAGGCGACGGCGAGCGGGATCCGCTATCGCCGCGTCCACGGCCCCGGCACCGGCGCCCATCCCACCGTCGCCGATATCGTCCGGCTGCGCTATTCGGTGAAGTTCACCGACGGGCGCGAGCTGGAGAATAGCGGCGCCGATCCGGTCGATCTGCCGCTCGGCCGGCTGATCCGCGGCTGGCAGGAAGGGGTGCCGCTGATGGGCGTGGGCGACCGCTATGAATTCGCGATTCCCGCCGCGCTCGCCTACGGGCCCGCGGACAACGGCCCGATCCGGGGCGGATCGACCCTGCTGTTCACGATCGATCTGGTCGCGATCAATCCGTAGCGGCGGGGCGGCCTGACGCAGGCGTGGCGTTTCCGCCGCGCCTGTGTTATAACATCCGTATGAACAAGCCGCTCAAACTCATCGCCATCGGCAATTCCACCGGCGTCATCCTCCCCAAGGACGTCCTCGCCCGCCTGCGCCTCGAGCAGGGCGATGCCGTCAGCGTGGTCGAGACGCCTGGCGGCGTGGAGCTGCGCGCGCATGATCCCGAGTTCGAGCAGCAGATGGAGGCTGCGCGCGAAGTGATGCGCCGCCGCCGCGACGCGCTTCGCGAACTTGCGAAATAGCCATGTGGACTTGGGTGTCCGACGCGATCGCGCTCGCCGCGCATCGCGAGCAGATCGCCGAGCATGGCGGCGGCGAGGGCGTGCGCGATCTCGGGCTGTTCGAATCGGCCATGGCGCGGCCCCGCAATCTCGCCGCTTATGGTGAGCCGGATGCGGCGGATCTCGCTGCGGCTTATGCCTTCGGAATTGCGCGTAACCACCCGTTCGTTGACGGGAACAAGCGGACCGCCGCGGTGATCGGCGAAACCTTTCTCAATCTCAACGGCTTGCAGCTTGACGTCGGCAATGCGGAACTCGTCGTCCAATATCTCGCCCTCGCCGCCGGCGAGGTGTCGGAGGAGGAGATGGCGGGCTGGCTTCGCGAACGGATCGTCGCGCCCTGAGCCGCCCTGCGGCGCCCTAACGCGCGGTTCCGCAGGTGCGGCAGGCGGGATCCTTGACGATCCGGATCGTTCGCATCGCCGGCTTGAGCCCGTCGAAAATGTGCATCCTGCCCGTCTGGTCCTCGCCGAACCCGGTGATCGCGCGCACCGCCTCGAGCGCCGCAAAGCAGCCCGCCAGCCCCGCCATCGCGCCGAGCACGCCCAATTCCGAACAGGTGTCGCAATCCTCGGCGTCGAAGGCGTCGCCGACATAGCAGCGATAGCAGGGCGCCTCCGCCGTCCAGCCCCGAAACGTGCCGATCTGCGCCTGGAACTGGCCGATCGCGGCGGAGACGAGCGGCACCCGCGCCGCGGTGCAGGCGTCGGACACCGCGAGGCGGGTCGCGAAATTGTCCGATCCGTCGATCACCGCATCGGCGCCGGCGATCAGGCCAGGGGCGTTGTCCGCCCCGATCCGCGCGACGATGGCCTCGACCGCCACGTCGGGATTGAGCGCGGCCACGCGCCGCTTCGCCGTCTCGGCCTTCAGCGCGCCGATATCCCCGGTGCCGAAGATCGGCTGGCGCTGGAGGTTGGCGAGCTCGATCCGATCGTCGTCGATGATCGCCATCGCGCCGATCCCGGCCGCCGCGAGATAGGGGATGGCGGCCGCGCCGATCCCGCCTGCGCCGATGACGACGACGCGCGCGCCGAGCAGCTTCTTCTGCCCCTCGCCGCCAATCTCCTTGAGCACGATATGGCGGGCATAGCGGTCGAGCTGGTCGTCGGAGAGGATCACCGCCCGGTCGAGCCGAAGCCGCCCAGGCCCCGTGCCGTCTCGTCGAGCAGGTCGACCTCGGCGAAGCGGGCGCGCTGGACGGGCGCCGGGACGAGCTGCGCGATCCGCTCGCCGCGCACCACCTCGAACGGCGCGTCGCCAAGGTTGATGAGGATGATCTTCACCTCGCCGCGATAATCGGCGTCGATCGTGCCGGGCGTGTTGAGGCAGGTGATGCCGTGCTTCAGCGCAAGGCCGGAACGCGGGCGCACCTGCACCTCATAGCCCTCGGGGATGGCGATGGCGAAGCCGGTCGCGACCGCGTGGCGCGCGCCGGGGGCCAGGGTCACGCTTTCCGCCGCGACCACGTCGAGCCCCGCCGCATGATCGCTCGCATAAGCGGGGAGCGGCAGGCCGTCGCCATGCGGCAGTCGAAGCAGCGCGATCTCGATCTCGGGCCTCATCGGCCGCCCCCGCCGATGACATCGGCGATCCTCCGCGCGAGCCGCCGCGCCACCTCGCTTTTGTCCATCCGCTCCCAATGCTCGATCCCTTCGGCGGTGACCAGGTGGACCTCGTTGCGCTCCCCGCCCATCACGTCGCCGGAGACGTCGTTGGCGACGATCCAGTCCGCGCCCTTGCGGGTCCGCTTCGCCTCGGCCTCGGCCTCCACATTCTCGGTTTCCGCCGCGAAGCCGATCAGCAGTTTCGGCCGGCGCGGATCGGCGGCGAGCCCGGCGAGAATGTCGGGATTGGCTGCCCAGTCGAGCCGCGGCGGCCCGTCCGCCTTCTTGAGCTTGTGCGAGGCCGCCTCGACCCGCCAGTCCGCAACCGCGGCGACCAGCACCGCCGCATCGGCCGGGAGCGCGTCGTCGACCGCGCGCTGCATCTCGCTCGCCGTCTCCACGTCCCGCCGCGTCACCCCAGCGGGCGTCGCGAGCGCGACCGGCCCGGCCACCAGCGTCACCCGCGCCCCGAGCCGCGCCAGCGCTCCGGCGATGGCGAAGCCCTGCTTGCCGGACGATCGGTTGGCGATCACGCGCACCGGATCGATCGGCTCGTGGGTCGGGCCGGCGGTGACAATCACATGCTTGCCGACCAGTGGCGCGTCGGCGGCGAAATCGGGTTGGCCCTCGAGCGGATCGGGCGCGCCGAGCATCCGCTCGATCGCCGCCAGGATCGCCTCGGGCTCGGGCAGGCGGCCGGGGCCATATTCGCCGCACGCCATCTCGCCCTCGTCCGGCTCCATCACCGTAACGCCGTCGGCGCGAAGCCGGGCGACGTTGCGCCGGGTCGCGGGGTGAAGCCACATCCGCACGTTCATCGCCGGCGCGGCGAGCACCGGCTTGTCGGTGGCGAGGAGGAGCGTGGAGGCGAGCTCGTCGGCGAGGCCGGCGGCCATCTTCGCCATCAGATCGGCCGTGGCCGGCGCGACCACCACCAGGTCCGCCTCGCGGCTGAGCTGGATATGGCCCATCTCGGTCTCGTCCTTGAGGTCCCACAGCGCGGTATGGACCTGTTCCTCGGAGAGCGCGGCGAGCGTCATCGGAGTCACGAAATGCTCGCCGCCGCGGGTCAGCACGCAGCGCACCCGCATCCCCGCCTTGCGGATCAGCCGGATGAGCTCGCACGCCTTGTAGGCCGCGATCCCGCCGCCGATGATGAGAAGGATGCGCTTGCCCGTCATCGCGCTCAATAGCCCGTCAACAACATGTCGAGCGCGTTCATGATCGCCGAATGTTCTTTGGCGAGCGAGACGATTGGCGTTCCCAATTCCCGGATCGGCATTGCGCTGGCAAATTGCGTGAACATAATGACCGTTTCGCCTTCGATCTCGAACTTTGGATTGAGCCGGTCAGCCGCGACGGCGGGCGCCTCGTCCGGCGGCAGCAAGGGCACTACCAGCCGCGTATTGAGGCCGCTCAGGATGTCCGCCTGGCAATCAAGCACCAGCGCTCCGTCCGGCTGGCGGTGCACGTCGAGCCGGGCCATCAGAACATCCGATAACGGGCAAGCGGCAGGCCGTGCTTTTCGACATAGGCGTTCGAAGCCTCGATCGCCGCACGATTCTCCTCTAGCCATCGTTCCCGTCGAGCCCGCGCGACCTCTTCGGAGAGCCCGCGCTCGCAGGCCTCGGATACGTTGATATCGAGCTGCCTGGCCTCTTCGATCAGGTCCGATCGCAAGGACACGTTGGTGGGGCGTTTGGTTGCCGCGACTCTAACGGAACGAACGGTCATGCACATTATTTATGCGCATTATCGATACGAATCAAGCGAGGAGCCACAACGCGCCAGCCCCAGCCACCGCCCCGATCAACCCCACCGCCACGTAACGCAGCAGCCCGAACGGGCGGATCACCACCACCTCGGGGAGCGGCGGGGCAGGGGGTGCGGCGCCCGGCGGTGGGTAATAATAATCGATCCGCCGGACGAGGTCGGGCAGGTGGCGGAGCATCCGGGCGCCGCGCACGATCGAATCGGCGAGCCGCGCCTCGGGGCCGAGCTCGCTTCGCACCCATTCGGTGAGGAACGGCTCGGCCGCCTCCCACATGTTGATATCGGGGTCGAGCGCGGTCGCGACGCCTTCCTCCATCACCATCGTCTTCTGCAGGAGCAGGAGGTGCGGCTGGGTCTGCATGTCGAAATCGCGGGTGATCTTGAACAGCCCGTCGAGCATCCGCCCGATCGAGATGTCCTTCACCGGCAGGCCCCGGATCGGCTCGCCCACGGCGCGAAGCGCGGTCGCGAATTCGTCGATATTGTGGTGCGGCGGCACATAGCCCGCCTCGAAATGGATTTCGGCGACGCGGCGGTAATTGCCGGTGATGAGGCCGTAGAGAATCTCGGCCAGCCAGATCCGCGCCTGCCGGTTGATCCGGCCCATGATCCCGAAATCGATCGCCGCCAGCCGCCCGTCGGGCAGCGCGAACAGATTGCCCTGGTGCAGATCGGCGTGGAAGAAGCCGTCGACCACCGCCTGGCGAAGGAAGGCGCGCACCAGGATCGTCGCCAGCGCCTTGAGATCGTGGCCCTCTTCGATCAGCCTGGCGCGATCGGTGAGCTTGATGCCGTCGATCCACTCCAGAGTCATCACCCGCCGGCTGGTCCGGCTCCAATCGATCTGGGGCACGAAGAAGCCGGGCTCGGCGACCAGATTCTCGCGCAGCTCGGAGGCCGAGGCGGCCTCGAGCCGGAGGTCCAGCTCGCGATTGGTCCATTGCCGGAAGGTCGCGATGACGAGGCGGGGGCGCAGGCGCGCGATCTCGCCGCCCATCTGCTCGACCTGGGCGGCGGCCCATTCATAGGTCTCGATCGCCTTTGCGAAATCCTCCTCGATGTTCGGCCGCAGCACCTTGACCGCGACCTGGCGGCCGTCGGTCGTGACGGCGCGGTGGACCTGCGCGATCGAAGCGGCGCCGACCGGCTCGGGATCGATCTCGGCGAAGACCTCCTCGATCGGCCGCTCCAGCCCTTCCTCGATCGCCGCCCTGATCACCGCGAAGGGCGCGGGCGGCAGGCTGTCCTGCAGCCGTGTGAGATCGGCGGCCGCCGCCTCGCCGACCAGGTCCGGCCGGGTCGCCAGCGCCTGGCCGAGCTTGATCGCGGCGGGGCCGATCGCCTGGAAGGCCTCGGCATAAGCGGGGACTTTCGGCACGCGTGCGCCGAAGCGGGCGATGCGGCAGAGGCGGCGCACCGGCGGCGGCGTGTTGGGATCGCGCTCGATCCCGCGCAGCGCCCCGTGCCGGGCCAGCACGCGCCCCCAGCGCAGCAGCCGCCAGACATGCACCGCCGGGCTGGTCAAATCTTCCACCCGCTGTGGATGGCGACGAGGCCGCCGAGGATCGGCTCGGCCTTCACCCGGGCGAAGCCCGCGGCCTCGATCATCCGGGCGAAGGCCGCCATGTCGGGGAATCGCTCGATCGACTCGATCAGGTAGCGATAGCTGTCCTCGTCCTTCGCCACGACCTTGCCGATCTTGGGCACGATACGACGCGAATAGGTCTCGTAGAGCGTCGCGAATCCCGGCCAGCGCGTCTGCGAGAATTCAAGGCAGTAGAAGCGCCCGCCGGTCTTCAGCACCCGGTGCGCTTCCTTCAGCGCCGCCGGGATGTCGGTCACGTTGCGGATGCCGAAGGCGATCGTATAGGCATCGAAGCTGCGATCGGCGAAGGTCAGCCGCTCGGCATTCTGCTCCGACCAGTCGAGCCCCTCGATCGCCCGCGCCTTCGCCCGCTCGCGCCCCACCGCGAGCATCTCGGGATTGATGTCGGACACCGTCACCCGCGCGCCGCGCCGCGCCATGCGGAAGGCGATGTCGCCGGTGCCGCCGGCCATGTCGAGGATCGCCTCCCCGGCGCGCGGCCGCACGAGCCGCACGAAGCGGTCCTTCCACAAACGGTGCTGCCCGCCGGACATGAGATCGTTCATCACGTCATAGCTGGCGGCGACGCTGGAAAAGACGCCGCGCACGCGCCGCGTCTTCTCCTCAGGCGAGACCTGCTCGTGGCCGAAAGAAACCTTGTCCATCGCGCGCGGCTCTAGCAGGGGAGAGGGGATGGTGAAACATGCCTGAGCTTCCCGAGGTCGAAACCACCGTTCGCGGCCTCGCCCCGGTGCTGGAGGGGCGGCGGATCGCCGCGATCGAGCTTCGGCGCGGGGACCTGAGGCGCCCGTTCCCGCCCGATCTTCGCCAGCGGCTCACCGGCGCGCGCGTCGTCGGGCTGCGGCGGCGCGCCAAATATGGCCTGATCGACACCGACCGCGGCGACACGATGGTCTTCCATCTCGGCATGTCGGGCCACTGGCGGATCGATCCGGCGGCGCTCGGGCCGCACGACCATGTCGTGATCGACACCGACGCGGGCCATCGCCTCGCGCTCAACGATCCGCGCCGCTTCGGCTCGATCGATCTGGTGCCGACCGACCGGCTCGATTCGCTTCCCGCCTTCGCCGCGATGGGCCCCGAGCCGCTCGGCGGCGCCTTCGACGGGGCGGTGCTGGCCAGTGCGTTCGCGGGCAGGGCGGCGCCGGTGAAGGCGCTGCTGCTCGATCAGCGCATCGTCGCCGGGCTCGGCAACATCTATGTCTGCGATGCGCTCAATCTCGCCCGGATCGCGCCGGGACGGGCGGGCGGCCATATCGCCCGCGCCCGGCTCGATCTCCTCGCCTCCGCGATCCGATCGGTGCTTGAAGCCGCCATCGCCGCGGGGGGATCGTCGCTGCGGGACTATGTCCGGCCCGACGGCGAGCTCGGCTATTTCTCGAAGCAGTGGCGAGTCTACGGGCGCGAGGGACTGCCCTGCCCGAATTGCGGGGCGCCGGTGAAGCGCCGGGTCGATTCGGGGCGATCGACCTTCTATTGCGCGAAATGCCAGCGCTGAGGCTTGACCTCGCGGCGGCGCCGGCGTAGAGGCCGCGCCCTGACGGGTGCGGGGAAAACCGCGCCTTTTTCATTTCTCGCGACGAGGCAAGACAGAAGATGGCGAATACGCCGCAGGCAAAGAAACGCATCCGCCGCAATGCGCGCCGGACCGAGATCAACGGCGCGCGCGTGAGCCGCATCCGGACCTTCGTGAAGCAGGTCGAATCGGCGCTCGCCGCCGGCGACAAGACGAAGGCGGCCGAGGCGCTGAAGCGGGTCCAGCCGGAGCTGGCGCGCGGCGTCGCCAAGGGCGTCGTCCACAAGAATACCGCAGCGCGCAAATTGTCGCGCCTGTCGCGCCGCCTCACCGCGCTCGCCTAACCCGTTCAGAGGCGTTGAAATCTGGCCCGCCGGCCTGTGTCGGCGGGCTTTTTGCGCGCCGCAAGCCGGGGTGCAAAAATCCACGGATTTCCCGCGATTCGCGCTTTGCTGCATTGCGGGAGCGTTCGTAACACATTGATTTGATGTGAGTATTTTCAGAACCGACGCAATTCCGCGCTTTCTGCACTGTCAACAACTTTATTTTTTTGTGGCGGTTTCTTTACCCTTGATCCGCCTCCGATCCGCTTCCTAAAACATCCCTTCCGGCTGGGCGAATCTCGGTCGGACGCAAACAGCAGAGCATCTCCATGACGCGGCGCGCCAGGGCGCTTTCGCCGCAAGGGTCGCTTTGTGCCTGTTAAAATGGCCGTTCCGGGGGCGGCGAGGGAGAGCGGGGGACAAGTCACGTGGTGACGCCGGCCTTGGATTCGGGACAGACGATGACGAGCACGAACGCCGATCCGATCGCAGCTGCGTGGGAGTCGATTCGCGCCGGGCTTCGGCGCGATTGCGGCGCGCGCACCTTCGACGGCTGGCTGCGGCCGATCGCGCTCGGCGGCTTCGATGCGGACGCCGGCGTGCTCCGGCTCGAACTGCCGTCGCAATTCATGGCGGATTGGGTGCAGACCCATTTCGCCGAGCGCCTCGCGCTTGCGTGGCGCGCCGCCTTGCCGGCGGTTCGCCGGATCGTCGTCGGGGTCGGCGCATCGGCGCCGCGCACCGCCGCCGAGGTCGAGATTCCGGCGCCGGTGGCCGCGCCGCCCTCGTCCGCGGACAACGGGCTCTACGCGGTCGCGCTGGAGCCGCGCTACGTGTTCGGCAATTTCGTGGTCGGCAAGGCGAACGAGGTCGCCTTCAACGCCGCCCGCACGCTCGCCGGGGCCGAAAAGGTCGCCTTCAACCCGCTGTTCATCCATGGTGGCACGGGCCGCGGCAAGACGCACCTGCTGCACGCCATCGGTCACGAATTCCACCGCCTCAATCCGCGCGGGAAGATCGTCTACATGTCGGCGGAGAAGTTCACGGTCGAGTTTCTCGCCGCGCTTCGCGCCAACGACACGTTCAGGTTCAAGCAGCAGCTACGCTCGGCCGATCTGCTGATGATCGATGACGTCCAGTTCATCGCCGGCAAGGAATCGACGCAGGAAGAATTCTTCCACACGATGAACGAGATCATCTCGGCCGGGCGGCGCTTCGTGATCTCCTCCGATCGCGCGCCGCAGGATCTGGACGGGGTCGAGCCGCGCATCCTCTCGCGCCTCTCCTGGGGTCTGGTCGCCGACATCAACGCCGCCGATCTCGAGCTGCGGCTCAACATCATTCTCAAGAAGCTGGAGTCGCTTCCCGACGTCCATGTCCCGGACGATGTGGTGAACTTCCTCGCCAAGCGGATCAGCTCGAACGTGCGCGAGCTGGAAGGCGCGCTCAACCGGATCGCCGCTTATGCGACGATGCAGAACCGCGCGATCGATCTCGATTTCGTGAGCGAGGTGCTCGCCAACATCCTTCGCGCCAATCAGCGCCGCATCTCGATCGACGAGATCCAGACGCGCGTCTCCGATCACTACCGCATCCGCAAGGCGGAGATGACGAGCGCGCGTCGCGCCCGCGAGGTCGCACGCCCGCGCCAGGTCGCCATGTACCTGTCGAAGCAGCTGACGCCGCGCTCGCTGCCGGAGATCGGCCGCCGCTTCGGCGGGCGCGACCATACGACGGTGATCCACGCCGTCCGCCAGATCGAAAAACTGCGCGCCCAGGATCCGGAGCTCGATTCCGACATCCGCCTGCTGACGCGGCAACTGGAAAACTAGAAGAGCGGCAAGGGGTGAAAGAGAAAGGGGCCGGTTCTCCCGGCCCCTCTTTTCATGTCCTTCGTCCTGTCCCCTCGGGCGAGGCGGTTCAGCGCGGTTGGCGTTGCTGCCGGCCCTGCTGTTCCGGCATCACCGTGATCCGCAGCGTTTCGCCCGAATTGCCGGGGAAGCCGGTGAACATCGCCTCGACCAGGTTCGGCACCAAGGTCGTCAGCGCATCGGTCTGCGAATGGGCCTGGGCGTGCCCCTCGAACAGCGACTGGCCGTCGGCGGCGCGGCGGATGTTGAGATCGAGGAAGCTCGTATACACGGTGTAGCTGCGGATGTCGTAATCCCAGCCCCAGTAGAACGGGTCGCCGCGCCAGCCGAAATAGCCGAAGCGACTGAAATAGGGACGCCGGCCCCAGCCGAAGCCCCAGCCCGGGGGGCCGAACGGATCGGGCGTCGCCTCGACCCGCTCGCGGCCGTTGTCGACGCCGTAATCGAGGGTCACGACCATCGTCGCGTCGCTGCGCGAGGCCGCCTCGCTATAGCCCTGCGCGACGAGGTTGCGGCGGACGAGATCGGCGTAGCGCGAGAATTCGAGGCCGCCCTGCATGTCGCGATCGGCGGGCTCGATGACGAAGCTCTGGCCGGACGGCGCCGGCATGGCCTGGAAGCGCTGGACCTGCGTCGGGAGCCCCGTCGCGCAGGCGCTGAGGGCGAGCAGCGCGAGCGGCGCGGCGAGGGTGAGGAGGGTCTTGCGTACAGCCATGATGCCAAGCCTTTTGAACGAAACGCCTTGTCGGCAATATAAGTTTCCGCCCGTCGCTCGCATAGGGCGCCTGAACCGGTGCTGAAAAAAGACCTATCGCGGCAGGCCAAGCGCCTGATAGGCGCCCGCCAGCGTCGGCGCGGCGATATCCGCCGCCCGAGCCGATCCCTTCGCAAGGATCGCATCGATCGCCGCCGGATCGGCGCTGAACGCGGCCAGCCGCGACCGGATCGGGGCGATCGTCTGGACCAGCAGCTCCGCGAGCGCCGGCTTGAACGCGCCGAAGCCCTGGCCGGCATGGTCTTCGAGCACCGATTGCGGCGTCCGGTCGGTCAGCGCCGCATAGATGGCGACGAGATTGCGCGCCTCGGGCCGATCGGCGAGCTCGTCCCACGAGTCGGGGAGCGGCGCCGGATCGGTCTTCGCCTTGCGGATCTTCTGCACGATCGCGTCGTCGTCGTCGGTGAGGTTGATCCGGCTCATGTCCGAAGGATCGGATTTCGACATTTTCGCGCTGCCGTCGCGAAGGCTCATGATCCGCGCCGCATCCTTGCCGATATGCGGCTCGGGGAGGGTGAAGAGCTCGACCCCATAATCGGTGTTGAACTTGGTCGCGATGTCGCGGGCCAGCTCCAGATGCTGCTTCTGGTCCTCGCCGACCGGGACGTGCGTCGCCTGGTAGAGCAGCACGTCGGCGGCCTGGAGCACCGGATAGGCGAACAGGCCGACGCTGGCGCCCTCGCGATTCTTGCCGGCCTTGTCCTTCCACTGGGTCATTCGCCCCAGCCAGCCCATCCGCGCCGTGCAGTTCAAGATCCAGGCGAGCTCGGCATGGGCCGGAACGCGCGCCTGGTTGAACAGGATCGAGCGGTCCGGGTCGATTCCGCAGGCGATCAGCGCCGCCGCCATGCCGTTGACGTTGGCCCGCAGCTCGGCCGGATCGTTGAACACCGTGATCGCGTGCAGATCGGCGAGGAAGAAGATGCACTCGCCGCCCTCGCCCTCGATCGAATCCTGCATCGTCGCCCAGCGCCGGATCGCGCCGAGATAATTGCCGAGATGGAGGTTGCCGGTCGGCTGGATGCCGGAGACGACACGCATGATCAGTCCTTCGTTTCGGCCGTGCGCGCGCGCCGGCGGATGAGTGTTTTCAAATCGTCCAGCGCGAAGGCGCCGGTCGCGAAGCAGGCGAGGCCATAGACCGCGATGCCGCCGCCGACCAGCACCGCGAGCGCGAGGAACCGGACGATCAGCGATTGGGTCAGCCATGGATCGGCATAGGGCGCGAGGAAGAAGAGCAGGCCGCCCATGATGAGCGCGGCGAGGGCGAGCCGGGGGATCCGTCGCTTCAGCTGCCGGTCCGCCTCGAAATGCCCGCGTGCCCGCAGCGTCCGGTAGAGCATCCAGGTGTTGACGCACGAGGCGATCGCGGTGGCGAGCGGCGGGCCGACATGGCCGACGCCGAACCGCCCCAGCGTCGGGATCAGGATCAGGTTGCCGACAAGGTTGATGCCCACCGAATAGATGGCGAGCCGCACCGGCGTCTTCGTATCGGCGCGGGCGTAGAAGCCGGGCGTGAGCACCTTGACCAGCACATAGGAGGGCAGGCCGAGCGAGAAGGCCGAGAGGGCCCAGCTGCACAACAGGCTGTCCTCGGCGGTGAACCGGCCATGCTGGAAAAGGCCGCGGATGATCGGCTCGGACGCGAAGATGAAGGCCGCGGTCGCCGGCAGCGTCAGGAACAGGGCGAGTTCGATGCCCCGGTTCTGCGTCTCCATCGCCTCGGCCTCCTTGCCCGACGACAGCAGCCGCGACACGGTGGGAAGCAGGATGGTGCCGAGCCCGATGCCGATGAGGCCGAGCGGGAGCTGGTTCAGCCGGTCGGCATAATAGATGTACGAGATCGATCCGGCATCGAGCAGGCCGCCGGCGAGCGCCGTCGAGATGGCGAGATTGACCTGCACCGCGCCGGCGCCGACCGCGGCCGGAAGGATCAGCTTCATGAGCTGGCGGACGTCGTCGTCGAGCCGGGGGCGCCTGAGCTTCAGGCTCACGCCGGCCTGGCGACAGGCGATCATCAGCCAGCCGAGCTGGAGCGCGCCGCCCACAGTGACCGAAATCGCCTGCGCGCGCGCCGTCACATAGGCGCCCTCCGGCCCGCTGCCGTGGAAGAACCACAAGGCCGCGATCATCGCGACGTTGAGCAGGATCGGCGCCGCCGCGTTCACCCAGAAGCGATCCATTGAATTGAGGATGCCGCCGAGCAGCGAGGCGAGGCTGATCAGCATCAGATAGGGGAAGGTGATCCGCGACAGGCTGACCGCGAAGGCGAACTGGTCCGGCGTCGGATTGTCGAACCCGCCCGAAAGGCCCCAGGTCACCGGCCAGGCGGCGACGATCATGACGATCGTGAAGACGAGCAGGACGGGAAAGAGCACCGCCAGCGTCCGCTCCGCGAAGCGCAGGCCAGGCGAGAGGCCGCCGCCTTCGGCCACCTTGCGGTTGAACAGCGGGATGAAGGCCGCGTTGAACGCCCCTTCGGCGAACAGCGCGCGGAACATGTTGGGCAGGCGGAAGGCGACGAAGAAGGCGTCGGAGGCGAAGCCCGCGCCGACATAGCTTGCCTGGAGCGTATCGCGAACCAGCGCGAGGACGCGGCTGACCAGGGTCAATCCGCCGACCGAGCCCAATGAGCGGACGAGGTTCATTCCGGCCCCCCGGTTCGTCCTTCGATACGCGTCTTCGCCATGCTCAGCCGCTCCTCAGGATGAGCGGGGAAAGGGCAACGATACACTCCTTTCGCTCATCCTGAGTAGGCATTGGGCAAGGTCGAAATCCCGTATCGACGGGGCCTCAGGCCTGGCCGGCCGGCTCGCCGCTCAGCAGCTGTCCCTGCTGCTGCATGTAGAGGCCTGCGAAATCGATCGGATCGAGCATCAGCGGCGGGAAGCCGGCGTCGATCGAAGCGTCGGCGATCACGCGGCGCGCGAACGGGAACAGCAGCCGCGGCGCCTCGGCGAGGAGGAAGGGCTGGAGCTGGTCCGCGGGCAGGTTCTTGAGCGCGAACAGGCCGGCATAGAGCAGTTCGGCCTGAAAGGCGGTGCCCTCGGTCGCGGTCGCCTTGATGTCGATCTTCAGCGCCACCTCGTGGACATCCTCGCCCACCATCTGCGCGCCGATGTTGAACTGGACGTCCATCTGCGGCTGGCTCTGCCACTGGTAGACGGCCGGCGCGTTCGGATTTTCGAAGGACAGGTCCTTCACATATTGCGCGATGATGCCGATCTGCGGCGGCGTGTCGCTGCCTGCGATCATCGGGTCGGCGGCGCCGTTCGCGCCTTCGTCTTCGGCCATTTGTCTCAAGATCCTTCGAAGAAATCGTGGAAAGCTGTTGCTGGCGGCCGGTGTCGGGCCGGCCCGCGCGTGCCGGCGGCGGGTAGCAGGGGCCGACGAACCGCGCAACATCTGCGGCGCGCCGACGTTAGACAGGGGTTAATCGGGAATGTGCATTTGAAAGCCCGGGTGAACGCGCCTATGTAGGATTGGCTCAAGGAGACGTTTGTTGACCGTCGGAATCGTGCTGTTGGCCATGATCGCCCTGTTTGTGGGGCTGCGTCTCTATGCCGTTCTGGGCCAGCGCACGGGGCATGAGCAGCAGCCGGTGACGCGGCCCGAAGCGGCGCCCGCGGCCGAAGCGGTGCCGGCGAAGACCGGTCCCGCCGCGGCCGGGACGGATCCGGCCGGCTTCGCGTTCGAACAGGGCGCGGCCGGCGGCATTCGCGCGATCATCGCCGCCGATGGCGGCTTCGATGTCGCCCGCTTCCTCGAGGGCGCGCAGGCCGCCTATCGCATGATCCTCGAGGCCTTCTGGTCCGGCGATCGCGCCACCCTTGCCCGCCTTGCCAGCCCCGATGTGTGCGCGGCGTTCGAACAGGCGATCGCCGATCGCGAGACCCAGGGCCATACGCACGACAACCGGCTCGTCGCCATCGAGCGCGCGACCATCGACGATGCTCGCCTCAACGGCCGCGTCGCGGAGATCGACGTCCGGTTCGACGCCTATGTCTCCGCCGTCACGCGCAATGCCTCGGGCGAGATGATTGCCGGCTCGATGACCGATGCGGTCCCGACCAACGATGTCTGGACCTTCCGGCGCACGCTTCGCGGCGACGATCCCAACTGGCAGTTGGTCGACACCGACGAAGCCGCCTGAGCCTTCGCGCTCGATCGCTTTCCCATGTCCCGCCCCGCGCGCTATGAAGCGCGGCGATGCGCGGCGATTCCATTCCCTCCCGGCGCGGCCCCTTTCGCGGGAAGGGTCTGCTTCTCCAGCTGCTGATGTTCGCGCTGGCGAGCTGCGTTGCGCCGCGACGTGGGCCGCCCGAAGTGACGCCGCCGCCACCGCCGCCCGCGCCGGCCTCGGCCATTGCCCTTGGGGTTCGGCCCGGGCCGCCGCTGCCTTCCCTCGATCCCGCGCGCGCCGCCGCGGCGCTGCGCTCGTTCCTGGTCAGCTGCCCGTCGCTCGTCTCGCGCGCCGATGCGAGCGGCCTTGCGACGGGCGACGACTGGCGGCCGCTCTGCGGCGAGGCCGCCTCGCTCGCGCCGGGCGCCGCCGCCGGTTTCTTCGCCGCGCGGTTCGAGCTTGCCGAGGTCGGTGACGGCAGCGCCTTCGCGACCGGCTATTACGAGCCGGAAATCCGCGCCTCGCGCGTTCGCCAGCCCGGCTATGAGGTGCCGATCTATGCGCGGCCGCCCGATCTGTTGACCGCCGATCCGCGCACCGGCGCGCGGGGGCGCGGCCGGATCGACGCCGATGGCAATTACGTCCTCTATTACGATCGCGGCGAGATCGAGGATGGCGCGCTCGCCGGGCGCGGGCTGGAGATCGCCTGGGCGGCCGATCCGGTCGAACTCTTCTTCCTCCAGATCCAGGGCTCGGGCCGCCTGCGGCTCCCCGACGGAAGCCTCATGCGGATCGGCTATGCCGACCAGAACGGGCGCGACTATGTGGCGATCGGCCGGCTGCTTCGCGAGCGCGGGCTGATCCAGGGGCCGATCGGGATGCGCCAGATCGTCGATTGGCTCCACGCCCATCCGGCCGAGGGCGATGCGCTGATGCGCGAGAACAGGAGCTACGTCTTCTTCCGCGAGCTCACCGGGCCGGGGCCGCTCGGCGCGCTCGGCCGGCCGGTCACCCCCGGGATCAGCGTCGCCGCCGATCCCGCCTTCGTGCCGCTCGGCGCGCCGGTGCTCCTCCAGGACATGGACAATCCCCGCGCCGACGGGATCTGGATCGCGCAGGATACCGGCGGCGCAATCCGCGGGCCGAACCGCTTCGATACCTTCTGGGGCGCCGGGCCGGAGGCGCTGGAGACGGCCGGGTCGATGCAGTCGCACGGCCGCGCCTATATCCTGCTGCCGCGCGGGCGTCTGGCAAGGCTTGGCCGCGATGGTTCGCCGGCTCAGCGCTGAAGAGGCGGCGCTGTGGCGCAAGGTGGTTGAAACGGTGCGTCCACTCGGCGCCCCCGCGCCGCCACGCGAAACCACGCCGACCCCCGCACCGCCGCCGTCTTCCCCGCCGCCGCCACGCATTTCCCCCGCATTATCACGCAAAACCACGCCGCCACGCGCCGCACCGGGCACGACCCTGGATGCAAGCTGGGATCGCCGGCTGTCGCGCGGCCTGGTCGCGCCCGATGTCACGGTCGATCTCCACGGCCACAATCTCGCCACCGCCTATGACCTGCTCGATCGGCGGCTCGCCCAGGCGGTCGCGCATGAGGCGCGGGTGATCCTGCTCGTCACCGGCAAGCCGCCGCGCGACGATCGCCGCCCCGTCGCGCGCGGAGCGATCCGCGCCGCCGTCGGCGACTGGCTCGCCGCCTCGCGCCATGCCGGGGACATCGCGGCGGTGCGCGGCGCCCATCCGCGCCACGGCGGGCAGGGCGCGCTCTATATCGTGCTCAGGCGCCGCCGAGCGCCAGCCGGATGACCCGCGCATAGATGCGCCGGAGCGCGTCGAGATCCTCGATCGCGATCGCCTCGTCGAGCTTGTGCATCGTCGCATTGGGCGGCCCGAAATCGATCACCGGGCAGAGCGATATGAGGAAGCGCCCGTCGGAGGTGCCGCCATGGGTCGACAGGCGCGGCGCAAGGCCCGTCTCGGCCTCGATCGCCGCCGACACGATGTCATGGATCGGGCCGGGCGGGGTCAGGAACGCCTCGCCCGAAATCTTCGCCTCGACGCGCGCGCCCGGCGCCGCCGCCTGGGCCGTGCGCCGGACGAGCTCGACCAGGTCGGCCCCGCGCTGGAGGTTGTTGAAGCGGATGTTGAGCTGCGCGCGCGCCCAGCCAGGGATGACGTTGGTGGCGTTGCTCGAGGTCTCGACCGCCGTGATCTCGAGGTTGGAAGGCTGGAAGGCGTCGTTGCCGTCGTCGAGGTGCAGCGCCTCCAGCGCATCGATCACCCGGGCGAGCCTGGGGATGGGATTGTCGGCGCGGTGGGGATAGGCGACGTGGCCCTGCGTGCCGCCCACCGTCACCCACAGATTGACCGATCCGCGCCGCCCGATCTTGACGACGTCGCCGAGCCGCTCTTCGCTGGTCGGCTCGCCGATCAGGATCATGTCCGGCCGGATGCCGCGCGCCGCCATCCAGTCGATCAGCGCCGGCGTGCCGAAGGTCGCCGGTCCTTCCTCGTCGCCGGTGATGATGAGGCTCAGCGTGCCGGGATGCTCCCCGATATCCGCGCAGGCGGCGACGAAGGCGGCGATGCTCGATTTCATGTCGACCGCGCCGCGCCCGTGCAGCACGCCGCCCCTTTCCTCGGGCACGAACGGATCGCTCGCCCAGCCGTCGCCGGCCGGCACCACGTCGAGATGGCCGGCAAAGCCGAGATGCGGGCTCCCGGCGCCGCGCGTCGCGAACAGATTCTCGACCGGCCCGTCCGGCGCCGCGCCGGCAACGAAGCGATGCACCTCGAAGCCGAGCGGCACGAGCGCCGCCTCCAAGATGTCGAACACTTCGCCGGTCGCGGGGGTCACGCTCGGGCAGGCGATCAGCCGTTTCGCAAGCGTCACCGGGTCGATTGCATCGCTCATGGCCGCCGACTAGCACGGAGGCGGAGAAACGCCATGCCAAAGCTCGATCTCGACGCCATCGAACAGGTCACCCGCACCGGCTATCCCTCGCCCTATCGCGAGGCGATGACGGGGCGCCATTACCGCCGCCTTTCGCCGGCCGCCGGCCTCGCCCGGATCGGCGCCTCGCATGTCGTGCTCGATCCCGGCGGCATTTCGAGCCAGCGCCACTGGCACGAGGGGATCGACGAGCTGGTGATCATGCTCGAGGGCGAGGCGGTGCTGGTCGAGGATGGCGGCGAGACCGTGATGCGCCCCGGCGACGTCGCAGCCTTCCCCGCCGGGGTCGCCAACGGCCATCACCTCGTCAATCGCAGCGACAAGCCCTGCGTCTTCGTCGCGATCGACAATCGCGATGGGGAGGGCGATTGCCATTATCCGGACATCGATCTCCATCTCGACAGCGCCACCGGCGCGTTCACGCACAAGGACGGGACCCCCTGGTAGCGCTGAGCTCCCGTCGGGACGGAGCGGACCATGCAGCCCGGCCGGGCGACGGTGAGCGGCCTGGCGATGAATGGTCGCGCTCGCGGGCCCGGGCCAAATCGATCCGCCCGACGGTGGACTTGCGCACGTCCCCACCCTAGATCGCCTGCTCTATGGCGCAGCGCTTCCACAAGATGCATGGCCTCGGCAACGATTTCGTGATCATCGACGCCAGGCATGGCGGCGCGCCGATGGAGGCCGCCCGCGCCCGTGCCATCGCCGATCGCCGGACCGGCGTCGGCTGCGACCAGCTGATCGTGCTCGAACCTTCCGATGTCGCCGATGTCAGGATGCGGATCTGGAACGCGGACGGGACCGAGGTCGAATCCTGCGGCAATGCGACGCGCTGCGTCGTCTTGCTGGAAGGGCGGGGGCTGACGATCGAAACGCTGGGCGGTGTTCTGACCGGCCGGCTCGACGGCGACGGCGCGAGCATCGACATGGGTCATCCCCGCTTCGGCTGGGAGGATATTCCGCTTGCCTATGCGATGGACACGGCCGCCATGCCGGTCGGCTGGGAGGATTTGCAGGCGCCCTTCGCGGTCAATGTCGGCAATCCGCATGTCGTCTTTTTCGTCGAGGATGCCGATGCGGTCGATCTGGCGCGCCTCGGGCCGCAGATCGAAACCGATCCGCTCTTTCCCGAGCGGGTCAACGTCAACGTCGCGAGCCGGGAGGGCGGCGCGCTCCGCCTGCGCGTGTGGGAGCGCGGCGCCGGCCTCACGCAGGCCTGCGGCACCGGCGCGTGCGCGACCGCGGTGGCGGCGATCCGCAAGGGACTGGTGCAATCGCCGGTCGAGGTCCGCCTCCCCGGCGGCGCGCTCACCATCGATTGGGCGCCGGATCGCCCGATCCACATGAGCGGGCCGGCCGTCCATGTCTTTTCGGGCGAGCTGGTCGAGTGAGCGGGCCGGAGGTGATCACCCTCGGCTGCCGGCTCAATGCCGCGGAGAGCGCGGCGATGCGCTCGCTCGCGCGGGGGCAGGACGATCTCGTCATCGTCAACAGCTGCGCGGTCACCAACGAGGCGGTGCGGCAGACGCGACAGGCGATCCGCAAGGCCCGGCGCGCGCGGCCCGATGCCCGCATCCTCGTCACCGGCTGCGCCGCACAGGTTGAGCCGGAGGCCTTCGCCGCCATGCCCGAAGTGAACGGCGTGCTCGGCAACCGCGAGAAGCTCGACATAAGCGCCTTCCTGTCCGATGAGCGCGTGCGTGTCTCCGACATCATGGCCGTGCGCGAGACGGCGCCGCATCTGGTCACCGGATTTTCGGAGCGCGCGCGCGCCTTCGTCGAGGTCCAGAATGGCTGCGACCATCGCTGCACTTTCTGCATCATCCCCTATGGCCGCGGGAACAGCCGGTCGGTGCCCGCCGGGCTGGTGATCGAGCGGATCAGGGCGCTGGTCGGCGAAGGGTTCGCGGAGATCGTCCTCACCGGCGTCGACGTGACCAGCTACGGCCCCGATCTGCCGGGCGCGCCGACGCTCGGCCAGCTCGTCGAGCGCATCCTGAAGCACGTCCCCGACCTGCCGCGCCTGCGCCTCTCATCGCTCGACTGCATCGAGCTGGATGAGAGGCTGTTCGAGATCGCGGCTTACGAGCCACGGTTCATGCCGCACCTCCACATGAGCTTCCAGGCCGGCGACGACATGATCCTGAAGCGGATGAAGCGTCGCCACAGCCGCGCCCAGGCGATCGAGACGGTCGCGAGGCTCAAGGCCGCCCGGCCGGGCATCGCCATCGGCGCCGATCTGATCGCCGGTTTCCCGACCGAGACCGAGGCGATGCACGAGAATTCGCTGCGCCTGATCGACGAGTGCGATATCGTGATGGCGCATGTCTTTCCCTATTCACCGAAGCGCGGCACGCCGGCGGCGCGAATGCCGCAGCTGCCCCCTTCGACCGTGAAGCGGCGGGCCGGGGCGCTGCGTGCGGCGAGCGCCCGTCGGCGCAGGCGTTGGCTGGAGGCCATGGTCGGCACCCGCCAGCGCGTGCTGGTCGAGCGTCAGGGGCGGGGCCATGCGGAAAATTTCGCCCCGGTCCAGCCGACGGCCGGCGAGGCGGGGCAGATTGTGGAGGTCAGCATTACCGGATTGGAAAACGACGTGCTGATCGGAGCGCGCGCATGAGCGACTCGTGGTTCGATCGGATGCGCTCCGGATTTCGCAAGACGTCCGAGCGACTTGGCGACAATCTCTCCGGCCTCGTCACGAAAGCGGCGCTCGACGAGGCGACGCTGGACGAGATCGAGGAGGCGCTGATCGCCTCCGATCTCGGCCCCTCCACCGCCGCCCGGGTGCGCGCGCGGCTGGCCTCCGAACGGTTCGAGCGGGGCCTCACCGACGAAGCGGTCCGCGCGGTCGTCGCCGAAGAGCTGGAAAAGATCCTCGCGCCGGTCGCGGAGGCTCTCGAGATCGACGCCTTCCCGCGCCCGCAGGTCATCCTCGTCGTCGGGGTCAACGGATCGGGCAAGACGACGACGATCGCCAAGCTCGCCCACCTGTTCATGGAGCAGGATTATTCCGTGCTCCTCGCCGCCGGGGACACGTTCCGCGCGGCGGCGATCGAGCAGCTCCAGATCTGGGCCGATCGTGCGGGCGTCCCGATCATCAAGGGACCGGAAGGATCGGACAGCAGCGCGATCGTCTTCGACGGGGTCAAGAAGGCGACGGCCGAGGGCATCGACGTCCTGATCGTCGACACGGCGGGCCGGCTCCATAACAAGAAGGACCTGATGGACGAGCTCGCCAAGATTCGCCGGGTGCTGGGGCGGCTCAACCCGGCCGCGCCGCATGACGTCGTGCTCGTCCTCGACGCCACGACCGGGCAGAACGCGCTTTCGCAGATCGAGACCTTCCGCGAGGTGGCGGGCGTCACCGGACTCGTCATGACCAAGCTGGACGGCACGGCGCGCGGCGGCGTGATGGTCGCGGCTGCGGAGAAATATGGGCTGCCGATCCACGCCATCGGCGTGGGGGAGGGGATGGACGATCTTCGCCCCTTCGATCCGGCCGAAGTCGCGCGCGCGATCGCTGGAGTCGCGGCATGAGCGAAGCGCCAACGCCGGAAAAGGCACCGCCGAAAAGCCCAGGCGCTGCGGGCCGCCTGCTGCTCGATCTCGGGCCGCTGCTCGTCTTCTTCCTCGTCAATTTCCTTGCGCCGGTGCCGGACGTGTCGCGCATCTTCGTTGCGACCGGCGCCTTCATGGTCGCGATGCTCGCGGCGATGGCGGTCTCGCAGCTCCGCTATCGTTTCATCTCGCCGCTGCTCTGGTTTTCCGCGCTGATGGTGGTCGTTCTCGGCGGGCTGACGCTGTGGCTGCACGACGAGACCTTCATCAAGATCAAGCCGACCATCTATTATGCCGTCGTCACCGCCTTGCTCGTCTTCGGCATGGCGACCGGGCGCAACCTGCTCAAGGCAGTGCTCGGCAGCGCCTATCCGGGGCTGTCGGAGCGCGGCTGGCACCTCCTGACGCGCAACTGGGCCGCCTATTTCGGGGTCATGGCGGTGCTGAACGAGGTGGTGTGGCGCACCCAGACGACCAATTTCTGGGTGAGCTTCAAGCTGTGGTTCTTCCTTCCGGCGACCTTTGTCTTCGCGGCGCTCAACGTGCCGATGCTGATGCGCCACGGGCTGACGCTTGAGGAAGCCGAGGAAGAACAGCCGACCCTTCCGACGGAATAGGAGCGCGCATGGACGCCGTCATCTCGATCAAGGGGCTGGAGAAGACCTACGCCTCGGGTCTCAAGGCGCTGAAGCCGGTCGATCTCGATATCGCGCGCGGCGAGATTTTCGCCCTGCTCGGGCCCAACGGCGCCGGCAAGACGACGATGATCTCGATCATCTGCGGCATCGTCCGGCCGAGCGCGGGGACGGTGACGGTCGACGGCTTCGACATCGGCCGCGATTATCGCCAGACCCGCCGGCGCATCGGCCTGGTGCCGCAGGAGCTGCACACCGATTCCTTCGAGACGGTCTGGGCGACGGTGAGCTTCAGCCGCGGCCTTTTCGGCTATGCGCCCAACCCCGCCCATATCGAGAAGGTGCTTCGCGACCTCTCGCTCTGGGACAAGCGCAAGGCGAAGATCATGGAGCTTTCGGGCGGGATGAAGCGCCGGGTGATGATCGCCAAGGCCCTGAGCCACGAGCCCGAAATCCTCTTCCTCGACGAGCCGACCGCGGGCGTCGACGTCGAGCTTCGCCGCGACATGTGGGAGCTGGTCCGACGGCTTCGCCAAAGCGGCGTCACCATCATCCTCACCACCCATTATATCGAGGAGGCGGAGGAGATGGCCGACCGGGTCGGCGTCATCAACAAGGGCGAGTTGATCCTGGTCGAGGAGAAGAACGAGCTGATGAAGAAGCTCGGCAAGAAGGAGCTGACGCTCGAGCTCGCCGAGCCGCTGGCGGCGGTGCCGGCCGAGCTCGGCGATTGGGCGCTGACCCTCGCGGGCGACGGACATCAGCTCACATACAGTTATGACGGCCAGGCGGAGCGCACCGGCATCCCGTCGCTGCTGTCGCGGATGCGCGATCTCGGAATCGCCTTCAAGGATCTCCAGACGCGCCAGAGCTCGCTGGAGGACATCTTCGTCAGCCTGGTCCACGAGGAGCGGAGCGCGGCATGAACCTCTATGGCATCTGGGCGATCTACCGATTCGAAATGGCGCGCGCGATCCGCACGCTCTGGCAGAGCCTGGTGACCCCGGTCATCACCACCTCGCTCTATTTCGTCGTCTTCGGCGCGGCGATCGGATCGCGCATGACCGAGGTGGACGGGGTGCCCTATGGCGCGTTCATCGTGCCCGGCCTCATCATGCTCTCGCTGTTCACGCAGAGCATCTTCAATGCGAGCTTCGGCATCTTCTTCCCGAAGTTCATCGGCACGATCTACGAATTGCTGTCGGCGCCGATCTCGCCGGTGGAAACGGTGATCGGCTATGTCGGCGCGGCGGCGACCAAGTCGATCGTCCTTGGGCTCGTGATCCTGGGAACGGCCGCCTTCTTCGTGCCGATCCGGATCGAGCATCCCTTGTGGATGGCCGCCTTCCTCGCGCTGATCGCGTCGACCTTCTGCCTGTTCGGTTTCATCATCGGCATCTGGGGCCGGAATTTCGAGCAGATCCAGTTCATCCCGATGCTGATCGTGACGCCGCTGACCTTCCTCGGCGGGGCGTTCTATTCGGTGAACATGCTCGCCGAGCCGTGGCGGACGGTGACCCTGTTCAACCCGGTCGTCTACCTGATCTCGGGCTTTCGCTGGAGCTTCTATTCGACCAGCGATGTCGCGGTCGGGATCAGCCTCGCGGCGACGCTTGGCTTCTTCCTCGTCTGCCTTGCGATCGTCTCCTGGATGTTCCGGACCGGCTACCGCCTGAAGACCTGAAACATCCTCCCCATCCCCGCTCTCGTGGGGACAGGGAGGACCTGGCGTCGCCTATTGTTCCTGGTCGGCGCGGGAGACGCCCTCGCCGTCGAGATTCTGCGCGACGAAATCCCAGTTCACGATGTTGCCGAGCACCGCCTCGGCGAACTTCGGCCGGGCGTTGCGATAATCGACATAATAAGCATGCTCCCACACATCGAGCGTGAGCAGAGGCTTCATGCCGTCATAGACGACCGGCGTGTCGGCATCGTGGAGCGAGGTGATCTTGAGCGCGCCGCCGTCGAGCACCAGCCAGGCCCAGCCGCTGGCGAAATGGCCGACCGCTTCGGCCTGGAGCTTCTGCAGCATCGCATCGGTGCCGCCGAAGGCGGACTCGATCATCTCGGCGAGGCGGCCCGTCGGCTTCTGCCCCTGGGGCGGCGCGAGGCATTGCCAGAAGAAGCTGTGGTTCCACACCTGGGCGGCGTTGTTGAACAGGCCCTTGTCGCCTGCGTCCTTCGCACGCTTGATGACCTCGGTCAGCGAAGCGCCGGCGAGCCCTTTCTCGTCGATCCAGCCATTGACCTTGTCGACATAGGCCTTGTGGTGCTTGCCGTGGTGATAATCGAGCGTTTCCGCCGACATGAACTCACCGAGCGCGTCCTTGGAATAGGGCAGATCGGGCAGCGCGAATGCCATGGGGCTTCTCCTTGCAGCTAAAAGGTCGCGAAGCGGCATCTAGGCAACAGGCGCAGCGGGGGAAAGTGCCTGCGCAAATTTTCGCGGCCCGGCTTGCGATGGAGTGGCGCTGAAAGGGGGCGCGTCGGCGTGCCCACCTGGCCGGGGGCGTCAGGCGGCCGGCGCCTCGATCCAGCGGCGGCTCACCTCGATCCGCTCCGCCTCGCGCCGCGCCAATGCGGCGATCAGCGGCGAGGGATCGGCGGTTGCGGCCTCGAATCGGGCAAGCCGGCTGTCGATCGATGGTTCGGCGCTGACGACGGCGCGCAGCGCGCACCAGCGGATCCGGTCGCTCGGATGGCGGCGCGCATAATCGGTCACCAGGTCGCGACCGTCCTCTCCAGCCTGCGTCGCGGCGAGGGCGAGCAGCGGCTCGAGCGAAATCCGGGTCATGATCCCCTCGAGCGTGCCGTTTACCGCGTCGAAGCGATATTGATCGCGGAAGGACGAGCTGTGCGACGCCTCGACGATGTTGAGCGAGATCGACATCTCGTCGGCGGCGAGCTGGAGATGGACGTCCTGGTGGGCGCGATAGAGCATCACCTTGCCCTCCTCGAGCCGCGCCTTTTCGACGAACCGCAGCGCGACCTTCTCCCCCGGATAGCCGGCGACCGCGCCATAATCATATTCGTAATAATCGCTCCAATAGCCGGGCCCGAAATAGCCGACGGTCAGGAACGAGAAATTGTGATCGTGCGCGACGCCGTAGAAGAAGGGGTCGGTGCCGCTGTGGCGGATCACGCTGTCCTTCATCGCCGGCCAGAAATTGGCCCGGATGATGTAGCGGGTGCCGCTGTGCAGCAGGATCACCTGCGCGCTGTACTGATTGTCGCGCAGCTGCCCCGCGCAGCGCTGCTTCAGCTCGCCGATGATGAGATCGCCGAGGAAGGACTTGTTGTTGCCGAGCTTCTTCAGGGCGCCGCCGAAGGACGCGAAATTGTCCTCGTCCTGCGGATCGAAGCCGCTGGTCTCGAGCGTCTCGATCAGCTCGGCAAGCTCGATCGATTCGGTGGTGTCCGCGGCGATCAGGCGGGGCATTGGACGGCCTCCTCGCTCCCGGGCTTCGTATCGTCGGGAAAGAAATGGACGAGCACCTGGCCCGCGGCGGCCTTGACGTCCGGATTGGGATCGAGCGCCGCCATTCGCTTGAGCAGCGGCAACGCGAACGCGGCATCCAGCGCGAGCATTTCGCGCATCAGGTGCCAGCGGGTGTGAAACTGGGCGTCGTCGAGCGCCGCCTCGAGCACCGGCAGTGCGTCCTCGCGCTCCATCGCGCGCAGCAGGCTCGCCATCATCTGAATGCGCGACGCCGCCTCATCGGTGCTGCTGGCGCCCAGGAAGCCGAGCGTGCCCGCGTCATATTCCACCGTCACCGGCGCGGCGCCGGCGCGGATCACCGCCTGGAAATAGACGATGTCGCGGGCCGCATGCTCGATGACGAAGCTTTGCCGCCGCCCGTCGATCAGGAGCTCCTCGCCGTCCGCGATCCGGCGCGCGCCGAGGCGGCGGCACGTGCCTGCGCCGGCTGCCGTGAACGTGTCGTCGATCTCGGGCGCCTCCCAGAAGGAGAAGGTCGCGTCGCCACTGTCGATGAAGCGCATCATCAGGTCGTAGCCGGTGAAATTGATCGATCCGATGCCGCCACCGGCGACCTTCTTGGCGGCCAGCGCGTCGACGCTCATCACGCTGAGCGCGATCGACAGATCGGGATGGTTGTAGATGAGCAGGCCCGTCTGCAGCTCGTTGGTGATCGGCTGGAACGGGGGCTGGAAGAACGGGTCGATCCGGCTCGTCGCGATCATCTCGCGAAGCAGGAGATCGATATCGTCGCGGCGATCGAGGAAGCGGCGGGTCGCCGCAATGAGGGCGGCGGGTGAGCGAGCCCCCATCGCGCTGATCTCGCGGTCGAGATCGCTCATCAGGGGATGGGACCGCCATTTGTCGGCGCAGGCTTCGACGCGGGCGAATGAGCGCGCCTGCAGGCCCGCATCCGCGATCCACGTCGCCAGTTCAGGTCCGGGTATCATGGCGCAGTCCGATTATCAGCGCGGCGACCGGAACGAAAGCGGGGCGGGGGCGCCGGATGACGCACCCGCCCCTCGATCGTCCGACGCTTGATTAGAGCGCGTAGATGACCGCGACGACGATGCCGAGGCAGATCGGACCGCCGACTTCTTTCTGCTTGAGCGAGCCGTGCATTCCCACGCTGGTGCGCAGTTCCGGCAGGGCCGCGATATCGATCTTCTTCATTAGATTTTCCCTCTGAACAGTCGGTACCGACAGGAGGAAGGGCTGGCGCTCACCTCGGCCCGGCCAAGAAGCCGCCGGCGGGTTTTGCCCGGACTGCCTCCGCCGTGGGGATCCTTGGCGGCGGCGGGTCCGGCCCGACCGGAACGGTGTTCCAACCCTTCCTCGCCACAATAGTCCCGGCACTTCGGTGCACATGTCGCATGGTTACCAAAAAATTTACCATGGCCGCATTTTTCTTGCTTTTCATGCCTCTCGCCCGAGGGATTCGATGGGCCCTGGCCGCCTCTTGCGCGTCGATGCCGGCCGGTTGAAAAGGACAAGGATGGACAGGAATGCGCGGAACAGCGGCGCCGGCGCGGTGCGCGAGGCCCATCGGTTCGACGCGGCGGCGCTCGACGCCTGGATGGCCGCGAATGTCGCAGACTATCGGGGCCCGCTGTCGATCGAGCAGTTCAGGGGCGGCCAATCCAACCCGACCTACAGGCTGGCGACGCCGGCGCGCTTTTATGTGCTGAGACGCAAGCCGCCAGGCCAGCTGCTGGCCGGCGCGCATGCCGTCGATCGCGAATATCGGGTCATCACCGCGCTCGGCGCCCAGGGCTTCCCGGTGCCGCGCACCTATGGCCTCTGCGTGGACGAGGCGGTGATCGGCACGCCCTTTTACGTGATGGAGATGGTCGAGGGCCGGATTTTCTGGGACACGACCTTCGCTGACGTCCCGCGCGCCGATCGGCCGGCCTATTTCGACGCGATGAATGAGACGCTGGCGCGCCTTCACATGATCGATCCGGCCGCCGCCGGGCTCGCCGACTATGGCAAGCCGGGAAATTATTTCGCGCGCCAGATCGCCCGCTGGTCGAAGCAATATCGCGAGGATGTGGCGGCCGGCCCGGTCGCCGCGATGGATCGGCTGGTCGATTGGCTGCCGGCGCACGTTCCGGCCGACGAGCCGCAGCCGCGCGTGATCCACGGCGATTATCGCTGCGACAACATGATCTTCCACCCCGGCGAGCCGCGCGTGCTCGCGGTGCTCGACTGGGAGCTTTCGACGCTCGGCCACCCGCTCGCCGATTTCACCTATCACCTGATGATGTACCGGATGCCGCCCGGGATCACGACCGGCCTCGCCGGCGCGGACCTCGAAGCGCTCAACATCCCGAGCGAGGCGGACTATGTCGCCGCTTACTGCCGGCGCACGGGCCGGGAGGGCATCCCCGATCTGGATTTCTACCTGGCGTTCAACCTGTTTCGGCTGGCGGGCATCGTCCACGGCATCAAGGGCAGGCTTGCGCGCGGCAACGCCTCGTCGGCCCATGCCGCCTCCATGGTGGCGATGCTCGAGCCGCTCGCCGAACTCGCCTGGACGCAGGCGAAGAGGGCCGGCGCGCGCTGACGGGACTTGCACGGCGCGGCCAAGCGCCTAGGCTCGCGAATACGGGCGGGGGAGGGCATGGACGGACGCGGCGACCTCAGGCAGCGGATGCGGCGCGGCGTGCGCCGGATCGGTGCGCTGCGCCTCGTCGCGACGCTGGTCGTGCTCGCCCTCGCCATCGGCCTTGCCCGCTACGCCTGGCAGCTTCCGCTCGCGAGCGATGCCGAACGGGCGCTCTACGATCTGCGCTTCACCGCCCATGCGCAGCGGATGCTGACGCAGGACAGTCGGATCACGCTCGTCACCTATAATGACGATACGCTGGCGCAGCTCGGCAAGCGCTCGCCGCTCGATCGCGCGATGCTGGCCCGCACCTTGCGGGCGATCGACGCGATGCACCCGCGCGCCATCGGCATCGACATCCTGATCGATCAGGCGCAGCCCGAGGATGCCGAACTCATCGCGGCCTTCCGCTCACTCCGCACGCCGACCTTCCTCGCCTTTGCCTCCCATCGCTACAATCCGGACCAGATGCTGCCGTGGCAGGAATCGTTCCTCACCGATTTCCTGCGTCGCGCCCGGCCCGGGCCGTTGCGTCCCGCGAGCATCCGCCTCGAAAGCGATCTCGCCGACGGCGTGATCCGGCGGTGGCCGGACGGCAACCCGCACCTGCCGCCGCTGCTCGCCCAGGCGCTCGCGCCCGGCCGTCATGCGTTCGACGGCTATACCGGGAGCATTGATTTCCGCCTGCCCGGCACGGCGCAGAACGACGAGGTGCCGGTCTTCACCAACCTGCCGATCCAGTTCGTCGACCAGTTCCCGGAGGGCGTGCGCGACATGATCGCCGGGCGTTACGTCCTGATCGGCGGCGATATCCAGGATCTCGACGATTACGAGACGCCGATGACGCGCACGACCGGCCGGCTGATGAAGGGTCTCGAGGTCCACGCGCAGATCCTGGCGCAGCTGCTGGACGGCCGGATGCGCGTGCCGATCCCGGCCTGGGCGCTGTGGCTCGCCGCGATCATTGCCGTTGCCGCCGGCGCGCTGACCAGCCTGATCGAGCTCAGGAGCTGGAAGGGCCTGATCATCCCGATCGAAATCGCACTCATCGCCTGGCTGCCGTTCCAGCTCCAGGGATGGGGTGTCGACACGATCGCGCTGCCGGCCTTCGGCTGGGGCGGCGGCTGGCTGCTGGCCTTCCTCGCGGCCGGAACCGCGGCGCGCGCGGTCGGATCGGAGCAGCGGCGTTTCGCCCAGTCGGCGCTCGGCAAATATCTTCCCGCGGATATCGCAGCGCAGATCCTGCGCGACCCCGATCGGCTCGCCCTCCACGGCGAGAAGAAGCAGATCTACGCCCTGTTCAGCGATCTCGAGGGTTTCACCAAGCTTTCCCACGCGATCACGCCGGAGCAGCTTTCGGCCCTGCTCAACACCTATCTCGACCGGATGAGCGACATCGTGCTCAAACATGGCGGCACGATCGACAAGTTCGTCGGCGATGCCGTCGTCGCCTTCTGGGGAGCCCCGATCGCGCGCGACGACGATGCCGATCGCGCGGTGCGCGCGGCGATCGAGATGTACGAAGGCGGTCAGGCCTTTGCGCGCGAGGCGGGGGAGGGCCTCCCGCCGATCGGCATCACCCGCGTCGGCCTCCACCGCGGCGAGGCGGTGGTCGGCAATTTCGGCGGGGTGGGGCGCATCCAATATACCGCGCTTGGCGACGGCATGAACACCGGCGCGCGGCTCGAATCCGCCAACAAGCAGCTCAAGACGACGGTGCTGGTCAGTGGGGACGCGAAGGCACAGTCCACGCTCGATCTCTTCCGCCCGATGGGCCGGATCGTGCTTTCGGGACGCGCGACGCCGGTCGAGGTATGGGAGCCGGTGCCGCATATGGACCCGGGGCTGCGGCAGCAGCTTGTCGCGCTGTGGGAACGGTTCGACGGCGGCGACACAGAGGCGCTCGTTCAGCTTGAGGCAATCGTCGATGCGCACAAGACCGATGCAGCACTGCGCGAATTCGTCTATAGAATCCGCGAAGCAGGTCCAGGAGGTCACTTTGTCTTGGGGTCCAAATAGCAAAGCAATGAGCCGCCTCGCTCTGGCCGCTCTTCTTGCCGGCGTCGCCGTTCCGGCCGCCGCCAACGTCCTTGTCGTGCGCTCGTCGGGGCCGTCCGCGGCAAGCTATCCCGCCGGCCGTTCGCTGCCTGACAATGCGCGGATCCAGCTGCGCGCCGGCGACACGCTCGTGCTGCTCGGCGCGAGCGGCACGCGCACATTCCGCGGTCCGATCGCCACCGCCGCCAATGCCGCCGTCCAGGCGAGCGCGCAGACGGCTCAGGCGTCGGATGGGCGGCGTGTCCGGGTCGGGGCCGTGCGAAGCGCCGGCATCCTGCCGGTGAGCCCGACGACGATCTGGCAGGTCGATGTGACGCAGAGCGGCAATATGTGCGTCGCCGACACGTCGAACGTGATGCTCTGGCGGCCGGATGCGAGCGAGGCGACCACGCTCTCCATCCAGGGTCCGAACGGATCGCAGAACGTGACGTGGGGGGCGGGCCATGCGACCGTTGCGTGGCCGGCCTCGCTGCCGATCGCCAATGGCGCCGACTATCAGCTGAGCGCGTCCGGTGTCGCGGTGCCGACCCGGATCCGCTTCAAGACGCTCGCCTCCGAGCCCTCGGATGTCCAGGGCGTCGCGCAGGCGCTGATCGCCAATGGATGCCAGGAGCAGCTCGATCTCCTGATCGAAAGCGCGCCCACGGAGTAAGCCCGCATCTCCCCGCGAGCCGCGGGGAGAAATGAGGGTGTCGGCACTTTCCCTCTCGCGCCCGATCGCGCATGGTGACGGCGATCGCGCGAGGGGAAGATGACGGTCGGCACATTCAGCACCGCCTTGGCGTTCGCGCTGCTGATCGCGGCGGCGCTGGCCGGCCGGCCCGGCGTGATCCGGCTGCTGATCGCCGGCGCGGCGGCAAGCTTCCTCGCCCGGGCGCTCTTCCTGAACCATGATCGCGCCGGCGCGATCGGCGCGGGCCTGTTGCTGGCGGCGTGCCTTCTCCTCCTCGGGCGAGGGCTCTACGAGCGGCGCGCGCAGCGCTTCACGCCCGACGAGCAGGCCGTCATCGACCATCTCGTCTCAGGCCTCTCGCAGACGCGGGCGCGCCATCTCATCGATCAGGGTCTCTGGCTGACCGGCAAGGCGGGGGATGTCCTGACCCGCGAGGGCGAGCCGGTGGCGCAGCTCTACTATCTCGCCGAGGGAGAGGCGAAGGTGACGAGCGGCGGCCGCCAGGTGGGCACCTGCCGCGCGGGCGACCTGATCGGCGAACTCACCGTCCTGTCGGGCGAACGCGCGAGCGCCACCGTCGTCCTGACCGGCCCGGCGCGCTTCTGGTGCGCCGGCGCGGACGTGCTGCGCCCCTATGTGGAGGCGAACGAGGATATCCGCCGCGCGATCGAGCACAGCTTCGCGCTCGCGCTCAAGGCGAAGCTCAGGGCCACCAACCGCACGATCGCGGAATCCGGCGGCCTGACCGGCGGCGACTGAGCCGGGCTGGGCCGCCGGCTCAGGTCCGGCGGATCACCAGGTTGCGGATTTCCGTCATGTCCTCCATCGCGAAGCGGACGCCCTCGCGGCCGAGGCCCGAATCCTTGACGCCGCCATAAGGCATGTTGTCGACGCGGTAGGAGGGCACGTCGTTGATGACGACGCCGCCGACGTCGAGCCGGTCCCACGCGTCGAACATCTGGAAGAGATCGCGGGTGAAGATGCCGGCCTGGAGGCCGAACTTGCTGTCGTTCACGATCTCGAGCGCTTCATCGAAGCTGCTGAACCTGATGAGGAAAGCAACCGGACCGAACGCCTCCTCGACATTGAGCTTGGTGGCCGGATCGACATGTTCGAGCAGCGTCGCCTCGAGCATCGCGCCCTCGCGCTTGCCGCCGCACAGCAGGGTGGCGCCCTTTGCGACGGCTTCCTGGATCCAGCCGTCGAGCCGCTTCGCCTCGCCCTCCGAGATCATCGGGCCGATGAAGGTGTTGCGGTCCTTGGGATCGCCGGCGACGAGCGTCTTCGTCTTCGCGACCAGCATGTCGCGGAAGCGGTCGTAGACGTCGGCGTGGATCAGGATGCGCTGCACGCCGATGCACGACTGGCCGGACTGATAGAAGGCGCCGAAGATCGTGCGCTCCAGCGCGTCGGCAAGATCGGCGTCCTTGTCGATCACGACGGCCGCATTGCCGCCAAGCTCGAGCACCACCTTCTTCTTGCCGGCCTTGGCCTTGAGATCCCAGCCGACGCCGGGCGAGCCGGTGAAGGAGAGAAGCTTCAGCCGGTCATCCTCGGTGAACAGGTCCGCGCCCTCGCGATGCGCGGGAAGGATCGAAAAGGCGCCCCTCGGCAGGTCGGTCTCGGCCAGCACCTCGCCCATGATGATCGCGCCCAGTGGCGTGCGGCTCGCCGGCTTCATCACGAACGGGCAGCCGACCGCGATCGCCGGCGCGATCTTGTGCGCGGCGAGATTGAGCGGGAAGTTGAACGGCGAGATCAGCGAGCAGGGGCCGATCGGCACCCGCTTCCAGATGCCCTGATAGCCTTTGGCGCGGGGCGAGATGTCGAGCGGCTGGACTTCGCCGGTCATCCGCACGCTTTCCTCGGCGGCGATGCGGAAGGTGTCGATCAGGCGGGTGACCTCGCCTTCGGAGTCCTTGATCGGCTTCCCAGCCTCGACGCACAGCGCAAAAGCGAGCTCGTCGAACCGCTCCTTGAAGCGGGTCACGCAATGCTGGAGCACGTCCTGGCGCGCATAGCTCGGCATCCGCGCCATCGGCTCGGCGGCCTCGACCGCGCCCTGGATGCCGGCGTCGATCGTCTTGGCATCCGCCTGGGCGACGCGAAACGCGACCTCGCCAGTATATTTGTCGGTCACCTCAAGGTCGGCATTGGGCTGCTCGGCCTTGTTGTTGAGGTAGAGCGGGTAGACGTCCTTCAGCTTCACCATCTTGCATCTCCCCCCTCTCCTTCAGGGGAGGGGCTGGGGTGGGGAACGTGGGGCAGGCCCGTCGCTCGACAGGTCCTGCCCCGATCCCTCCCTCAAGGGGGAGGGGTTTGGGTGCTAGAGCTTCGCGCTTAGCTCTTTGATCTCGTTGTTCAATATGCGGTCGTTGTCGGAATAGTCGACCGGGCAATCGATCAGATGCACGCCCGGCGTGTCGAGCGTGTGCCGCAGCAGCTTGGGCAGGTGCTCGGCGCTCTCCACGCGGTGGCCGAATGCGCCATAGCTTTCCGCATATTTGACGAAATCCGGATTGCCGAACTCAAGGCCCCAATCCTTGAAGCCCATGTTCGCCTGTTTCCAGCGGATCATGCCGTAGCTCGAATCGTTGAGGATCAGCACGGTGATGTTGAGCTTGAGGCGGACCGCCGTCTCCATCTCCTGGCTGTTCATCATGAAGCCGCCGTCGCCGCAGATCGCCATCACCTTGCGATCAGGATAGACCATCGCCGAGGCCATGGCGGAGGGGAGGCCGGCGCCCATCGTCGCCAGCGCATTGTCGAGCAGCACCGTATTGGGCTGGCGCGCCGGATAATTGCGCGCGAACCAGATCTTGTAGACGCCGTTGTCGAGGCAGATGATGCCGTCGGACGGCATGGCCGCGCGGACCTGCTTCACCAGGCAGGCGGGGAAGATCGGGAAGCGCGAATCGTCGCACATCGAGGCGGTGTGCTCGACCTCGGCCGCGCGCGCCTTCATCATCCTCTCGAAGTTCCAGCGGCCGGAAGGGACGATGTCCTCCTTCATCTGCCAGATCGCATTGGCGATGTCGCCGACCACCTCGATCTGCGGGAAATAGACGGGATCGACCTCGGCAGTGCGCGTCGAGACGTGGATCACCTCGGTCCCGCCCGGCTTCATGAAGAAGGGCGGCTTTTCGATCACGTCGTGACCGATATTGACGATCACGTCCGCCGCCTCGATCGCCTTGTGGCAGAAATCGCCCGCAGAGAGCGCGGCGCAGCCGAGGAACTTGGGATGCGTCTCGTCGATCACGCCCTTGCCGAGCTGGGTCGTGATGAAGGGGATGCCGGTCTTTTCGATGAACTGGAGCAGCATCCGTCCGGTCATCTTGCGGTTCGCGCCGGCGCCGATCACCAGCACCGGCGATTTCGCATTCTCCAGGCTCTTGACCGCGGCGCGGACCGCTTTGGGTTCGGCCGAGGGCCGGCGCGCGAGGCTCGCCTTGATCGGCACCGAATCGGTCTGCTCGTCGGCGACATCCTCGGGGAATTCGAGATGGGTCGCGCCGGGCTTCTCCTCCTCGGCGAGGCGGAAGGCTTCGCGGATCCGGCTCGGAATATTGTCGGCCGAGGCGAGCTGGTGCGTATATTTGGTGATCGGCCGCATCATGTCGACGACGTCGAGAATCTGGAACCGGCCCTGCTTCGATTTCTTGATCGGCTTCTGGCCGGTGACCATCAGGATCGGCATGCCGCCGAGCTGGGCATAGGCCGCGGCGGTGACCAGGTTGGTCGCGCCCGGGCCGAGCGTCGCCATGCAAACGCCGGTCTTGCCGGTGTGGCGGCCATAGGTCGCGGCCATGAAGCCGGCGCCCTGTTCGTGCCGGGTGAGGATCAGCTTGATCGACTTGGAGCGCGACAGCGAATCCAGCATGTCGAGATTCTCTTCGCCGGGGACGCCGAAAATATATTCGACACCCTCCTCCTCGAGGCATTGGATGAAAAGGTCCGAGGCTTTGGTCATCTTCGCCGGCTCCGATCTTGCTCTGGTCGTGACGGATGCTGCCGGGACGTAACCGGCCGATGATGCCGGACATGCCCCCCATGCGACAGCAGCTCTACCGGGGATTGTTTCGGCTGTCACCAGCCCCATCGGCCAGCTTTGCGCCTTGCATGGCGCGGCCGTTTCGGTCCATAGTTTGGCCCTGGCGTCTTTGGCCGCTCGCGCGGGCGGTGTGGAGGGCAGATGGGGGGCAGCCGCAAATTTTCCGTTGGTCTGGGTGCGCTCGGGCTTCTGGCCGCGTTCGCCATCCTCTTGTTCGTGCGTCCCGGCGAGCCCGCCGTCGCGCAGGGAACGGGCGGCGGAGCGACCTATGTCGGCGTCGCGAGCTGTGGCGGGACGACCTGCCACGGACGCAGCGAGGCGGACGGACCGGTCGTTCGCCAGGACGAGATCATGCTGTGGCAGGACCCCGCCACCGCTGCCGGCGCGCACAGCCGCGCCACCGCCGTCCTTTCCGAACCGCGCAGCCAGGTGATCGCGCAGCGCCTCGGCATCGGCGAGGCGAGCCGCGCCCCGATGTGCCTGGGCTGTCATGCGACCCCGCCCGGCCCGCGCGGCCCCCGCTTCCAGCTGACCGACGGTGTCGGTTGCGAGGCGTGCCACGGGCCGGCCTCGGGCTGGCTCTCCAGCCATTATGCGGTTGGCGGGACGCATGCGAACAATGTCGCGCATGGCCTTGTTCCGCTTGAAAATCCGAAGGTGCGCGCCGGGGTCTGCCTCGATTGCCATTTCGGAAGCGCGGGCGAGGGGCAGTTCGTCACCCATCGCATCATGGCCGCGGGGCATCCGCGAATTTCCTTCGAGCTCGACCTCTTCTCGACGCTGACATCGCACTGGCAGACCGATCGGGATTATCGCGAGCGCAAGGGCGCGGTCGAATCGATCCGCATGTGGGCGGTCGGCCAGGCGATGGCGCTCGATCGCTCGCTGTCGCTCTATTCGCTCGCCTCGCGCGGGACGGAGGGCGTGTTCCCCGAATTCTACTTCTTCGATTGCCACAGCTGCCACCGCCAGATTTCGGACGATCCGAACTTCCGGCCGTCGGCGGTCGCCAATCCGGGCCGGGCCATCCCGTCCGGCATGCCGCCCTATAATGACGAGAACATGATCATGCTCTCGGCGGCGGCGCGGGTGGTGGCGCCGGCGCTCGGCGCCCGCTTCGATCGCGACAGCCGCGCCTTCCACCTCGCGCTTGGGCGCGACCGGGCCTCGTCGGTGGCGGCGGCGGGCAATCTGCGCGCCAGCGCGCGGGCCCTCGCGGACGCGTTCAGCAGCGCGACGCTCGGGCGGGCGCAGACCTTTGCGATCATCGATTCGATCACCAGCGACGCGATCAGCCCGCGCTTCACCGATTATGCGGGCTCGGTGCAGGCGGTGATGGCGACCGACACGTTGCTGTCGGCGCTGGTCAACGAAGGCCAGGTCTCGGCGCAAAGCGCGAACGCGATCCGCGGCGACATCAATGCCGCTTATCGTGCCGTGCGCGATCCCAATTCGTACAGCCCGGGCGAATTCCGGGCGAGCCTGGGCCGGGCTGCGGCCGCCATCCGGAGGCTCCGTTGAGGCGAAGCGTATCGATTGTCGCCGCTCTTTCCCTGCTCCTTGCGTCCTGTGGCGGAGGAACGGCGGACACGACCTCTCCACAACCACCCAACCAGAATCCGCCGCCGAGCGGGTCGAACCCGGTTTTCCAGACGCCGGCGCTGGTCAATCTGACTGTTCCGGACATCGAGCGGATCATCTCGCAGGGCGTCGCCGAGGCGCAGGCGCAGAACCAGCCGTCCGGATTCGTCGTCATCGACCGGGTCGGCAACGTCCTTGCCGTCTTCGTGATGAACGGGACCGATCTGTCGCTGCGGACTCCCGCGGCCCCGAACGGGCAGAGCACGAATCTTCAGAACCTCAACCTGCCGGCGCCGGCGGCGCTGGCCGGCGGCATCTCGAAGGCGCTGACCTCCTCCTACTTCTCGTCGATGGGCGCCGCCTTCTCCAGCCGGACGGCGAACGACATCGTCCAGGAGACATTTCCGCCTTCGTCCACGACCCGCGGCCTTGAAAGCGGGCCGCTCTTCTCGGTCCAGTTCAGCCAGCTTCCATGCTCGGACGTCTCGACCCGCTTCCCGAACCGGTTCGGCACCCATCGTGGCCCGCTCGGCGCCGGCGCCGATCCGGGAGCCTTCCCGCTCTACAAGAACGGCGCGGTGGTCGGCTCCGTTGCCGTGGTGGGTGACGGCGTCTACGGGTTCGACACCGAATATACCGACAACGACCACAGCGTCGAAGAAACGATCGCGCTGGCCGCGACGCAGGGCTTCACGCCGGACCCGGCGATCCGCGCGGACCGGATCAGCGTGGACGGAACGCTGCTGCGCTATTCGGACGCGACACCGGCCGACTTCAAGAGCAACCCGGCCAACGCGCCGTCCTTCGCCTCGATCAACGGGACGGTGGGGGCGCTGACCTCGGTCCCCGGCTATTACAATGCGGCGGGCGGAATCCTGCCGGGCACGATCTATGGCAGCGAGGAATCGGGCGTCCGTCCGGCGACGGCGGCCGAGTTCAACGAGCCCGAGGCTTGGATCGCAAGCGACGGCGCCGGCAACAATCGGTTCCCGATCCGCGCCGGCACCGACGCGGCGACCGTGGGAACGGCGCCGCTGACCGCGACCGAGGTCCGCACGATGCTGGAGGAGGCCTTCCTCGTCCAGCGGGCCGCGCGCGCCCAGCTTCGGATCCCGCTCGGCAATCGCGCGCAGAACACGATCGTCGTCACCGATACGAACGGCGAGATCCTTGGCCTCGTCCGCGGGCCCGACGCGCTGGTCGACGCGATCGACGCGGTGCCGCAGAAGGCGCGCACGACGGCCTTCTTCTCGAGCCGGTTCGCCGCCGCCGATCTCAACGCCAATCCCAATCCGAACGTGCCGCCCTATGTCCAGGCGGTCCGCACCTTCCTCAACGATCCCAGCGCGCTCACCGGCAACACCGCCTTCTCGCTGCGCGCGATCGGCAACATCTCGCGGCCCTGGTTCCCGGACGGGCAGGTCGGCCGGCCGCCGGGGCCGCTCTCGGTCCCGATCGAGCGGTTCAACATCTTCTCGACCGGCCTCCAGTCGGAACTGATCACCCAGGACATTCTCGACCATGTCGGCTTCGTGCTGGGCGCGAACCCCACCGATGTCCCGCAGACCTGCACGCGTTCGCCGAACGTGGCCGCGACCGGGAAGAACCGAATCCGCAATGGCCTGACGCTGTTCGCCGGTGGCGTGCCGATCTACCGCAACGGTGTCCTCGTCGGCGCGATCGCCTCGTCGGGCGATGGCAACGACCAGAGCGACATGATCGCCTTCCTCGGCCTCTATAATGCCAGCCTCCGCCTCAACGGCTCGGTGGGCGAGGCCGATCCTGCGATCCGTTCCGACCGGATCGAGATTCCGATCGGCAGCACGACGACGCGGCTTCGCTACGTGCTGTGTCCGTTCAACCCGTTCGTCACGACGAACGAACAGAATGTGTGCCAGGGCAAATGAGCGCCGTCGCCGCCTTCTCCTTGCTCCTCAGCTCGACGGGCTCGGCCGCTCTGACGGTTTCGGGCGCGGGCGTTGCGACGGCGGACCCGGCGGCGCTCGCGCTCGCCGCGTTGTTCACGCCCGGCGTGACGGAGGGCGCGGCCGCGCCGGACGGGATCGCCGCTGAAGGGACTTCGGCGCTCGTCGATCCGGCCCCCGACGCATCGCAGTCGGCTGGGCCGGCATCCGATCCGTCCGTGGAGGCAGGGGCCGGCGAAGCGGAGGGCGAGAGCAGCCAGCTGGCGCTCCCGCTCGACGATCCGGCACCGCAGGCGGCCGCGCCGGCCTCCGCCGGTCCGGTCCAGCTTGCGCTGGCCCTCGACGATCCCGCCCCGGCCGCGCCGCAGCAGGCCGAGACGCCGGCCGTCCAGGGAGAATGGGCGCCGGCGAGCGATTCCGCGCCGGACGCGCAATCCGGCTCCTCGGCCACCACCGACGCGCCGCCGTCAGCCGCCGCGCCGGCTCAGCCCGGTCCCCCGGTCAACGAGCGGGCTGCGCCGCCGCCGACCCCGGTCGAGCAGGAGCTGATCGACGGCCGCCGGCGGCCCGACGAGCATCGCCAGCTTCCCGACGAGGTTCGCCAGGAAAATCCCGGTGCGATCCGGTCTCCGCCGCCGCAGGCTTTCCCCGCCGATCATGTTCCAATCCCGGATCGCTGGCGCCTGATCCAGAGCCTGGGCGTCGTCACCGAGAATTGGCGCGATCCCTACAACCAGAACACGCTGAAAGGCGATCGGCCGATCTGCCTGCCGACGGACGAGGAGCAGGAGCGCCGCCGCCAGGCCGGGATCGCGCGCTGCGCCACACCGCGCTTCCTTGGCCTGCACGGCCACGACTGGTTCTTCAACCTGACCGGCATTTCGGACACCGTGGTGGAACCGCGCAGCTTCCCGATCCCGGTCGGCATCCAGACCTCGCAGGAGCCGGGCCAGAACGACCTGTTCGGGCGCGACAACAGCCTCGCGGCGGTGCAGACCTTCATCTTCTCGGCGGCCCTGATCAAGGGATCGACCGCCTACCGGCCGCCCGATGTCGAATGGCGGCTGACGCTTGCGGCGCAGGCGAATTATGTCGACGTGCCGGAACGGCGGGTGCTCGACGTGCGGCCGTCGCAGGGATCGAACCGCTTCGATTATTTCCTCGGCGTCCAGGAGGCGTTCCTCGATTACCATCTCGGGAACACGTCCTATCGCTATGATTTCTATTCGATTCGTGTCGGCATCCAGGAATGGCAGGAGGATTTCCGCGGCTTCCTGTTCAACGATTCCCAGCTCGGCATCCGCCTGTTCGGCAATCGCGACAACAATCGTGTCCAGTTCAACATCGCGGCCTTCTGGCGGCTGGAGAAGGACACCAATTCCGGGCTCAACGACGTCACCCAGCGGCCGCGCGACGATTGGGTGCTGACCGCGAACCTCTATCGGCAGGAATTCCCGTTCATCAACACGACCAGCGAAGTGTCGGTGACCTGGAACATCAATCGCGAGCAGGGCCAGGTCCATGTCGATGACAACGGCTTCCCGGTTCGTCCGTCGCTGATCGGCAATCTGCGCGCGCGCAGCTACGACGCAGTCTACCTCGGCTACGGGATCGACGGCCATTATGGCCGGCTGAACTTCACCGGCCAGCTCTACGGCCTGTTCGGGCAGGACCGTAACAATGCGTTCACCGGCCGGCCGGCGCGCATCTCGGCCTTTTTCGGCGCGCTCGAGCCGTCCTACGACATGAACTGGATCCGCATCCGCGGTTCGGCCCTCTATGCGAGCGGCGACAGCAATCCGTTCGACAATGTCCAGCACGGCTTCGACGCGATTTTCGAAAATCCGATCTTCGCCGGCGCGGACACCAGCTACTGGATCCGCCAGACCGTGCCGTTCATCGGCGGCGCCCGCGCCGTCAGCCTCAACGGCCGCAACGGCATCCTGAATTCTCTGCGCTCGTCGAAGGAGGAGGGGCAGTCCAACTTTGTCAATCCGGGCACCGTCCTGCTCGGCGGCGGCGCGGATTTCGACATCCTGCCCCAGCTTCGCGTCTCGACCAACGTCAACCATCTGTGGTTCCAGAACACGACGGTGCTCGAACGCCTGCGGCAGCAATGCTGCATCCGCCGCGACATCGGCTGGGACGTGAGCGCGTCGGCGATCTATCGCCCGTTCGTGACCCAGAATATCGTGCTGCGCCTCTCGGGCGCGCTGCTGCAGCCGGGGGACGGCTTCCGCGACATCTTCACCAACGAGCCGCGGGATCACCGTTACTACTCGATCCTGTTCAACGCGATCCTGACTTACTGAGGGGGTGATGCTGGCGAACCATCTGCGCAGGATCCTGATCGCCACGGCGATCCTGTTGTCCGCCGCGATCGGCACGTCGCAGCTCGGCGCGAACGAGGGCGAAAAGCCGGTCGCGCGCGATTACAGCCTCGTGCGCGCCGCGCCGGCCCCGCGCACGCAGGAATGGTCCGAGGCGGACGCCAAGAGCTCCGGTTGCCAGTCCTGCCACACCGACACCGATCAGCACACGATGCACGCCTCGCCGGCGGTCGTCCTCGGCTGCACCGACTGCCACGGCGGCAACCCGCGCATCACCGGCAATCCCGCGCTGGCGCCGAACGATCCGGCCTATGTCGCGGCGCGCAACGCCGCCCATGTGCTGCCCCGCTTCCCGCAGACCTGGCATTGGCCGGTCAGCGCCAATCCGCGGCGCAGCTACACTTTGCTCAATATCGAGGCGCCCGAATATATCCGCTTCGTCAACCCGTCGGATTATCGTGTCGTGCGCGATTCCTGCGGCGCCTGCCATATCGAGATCATCGAGGCGGCCGAGCGCTCGCTGATGTCCACCGGCGCGATGCTGTGGGGTGGCGGCGCCTATAATAACGGCATCCTGCCCTTCAAGAATTACCTGCTCGGCGAGGCCTATACGCGCAACGGCGAGCCGGCGCTAATCCAGTCGCCGGTCAACGGCCAGATTTCCGAGGCGCAGCGCGCCCGCGGCGTGCTTGCCAACATGTATCCCTTGCCCGACTGGCATGTCGTGCCGCCGGGCGACATCTTCCGCGTGTTCGAGCGGGGCGGGCGCAACATCAGCACGCAGTTCGCGGAGGTCGGCCTGCCGAACCCGTCGGGCAGCATCCAGCGGCTGGAGGAGCCGGGCCGGCCCGATATCCGCCAGTCGAACCGCGGCCCGGGCACTGGGCTTCGCGTGTCGATCCCGGTTCTCAACATCACCAAGACCCGCCTCAACGATCCCTTCATGTGGTTCATGGGGACCAACGACCAGCAGGGCGATTATCGCCAGTCCGGTTGCGCCGGCTGCCATGTCATCTACGCCAATGATCGCGAGCCGCGGCACAGCGTCGGCTATTCCCAGTTCGGCCGCGACGGGCAGACCGCGACGGTCGATCCGACGATCAATCGCCTGACCGACCGGCTCGACGAGCATAGCCGAAACGCCGAGCCCGGCTCGCCCGGCGAGGGCCATTCCGGCGAGGCGATCCGCCCGGGTGAGGGGCATGAGGCCCCGGCGGATTCAAATCATGCGGCGGTTCGCGAAAGCGGCCACCCGATCCGCCACGCCTTCACCCGCGCGATCCCGACCTCGCAGTGCATGACCTGCCACATGCACCAGCCGAACATCTTCCTGAATTCGTTCCTCGGCTACACGATGTGGGATTACGAATCCGACGCGGACCTGATGTGGCCGGGGCCGGAAAACCGTCTGCCGACGCGCAACCCGCACGAGGAGCAGGAATTCCGCAATCAGCATTATCCGGACCAGGAAGAGGTCCACAACGTGCTGATGCGTAACCCGGAAGGCGCGGCGGCGCGCGGGCTGTGGGCCGACGAGGGCTTCCTGCGCGAAGTCTATGATCGGGTGAACCCGCTCGCCCGGCAGACCCAGTTCGCCGATTATCACGGCCACGGCTGGAACTTCCGCGCCGTCTTCCGCCGCGACCGCGAGGGCAATCTGCTCGACGCGGACGGGCATGTCATTCCGCCCGACGATCCCGACACCTTCCGCCGCGAAGGGGAGGGGCTGTTCGTGCCCGTTGGCACCAATCCCGGCCGCGCCGTCCATCTCATGGACATCCATGCCGAACGCGGGCTCCAGTGCGCCGATTGCCACTTCAGCCGTGACGCCCATGGCAACGGCTTCATCTATGGCGAAGTCGCCAATGCGATCGAGATCGGGTGCAAGGATTGCCACGGCACGGTGCGCGCCTATGCGAACCTGCGGACGTCGAACGTCGCCGCGCCGCCCAATGGCACCAACCTGGAGCTGATCCGCAACGAGGACGGCCGGCGCCGCTTCGAATGGGTGGAGCGCAACGGGCGCCGCGTCCTCATCCAGCGCTCGATCGCCGATCCCAATCTCGAGTGGGAGGTGAGCCAGGTCCGCGACAGCGTCGATGCGAGCCTGCCGCCCTGCCAGGCGCGCGGCGACCAGCCGACGCAGGGGCCGTGCTTCAATCTCCTGTCCGCCCGCGCCAAGTTGATGTCGCGCTCGGGCGCCGAGACCGGCCGCTACACGTTCGGCGAGGGCGTCCCCGACAGCGAGCTCGCGCATCCGGACAGCGAGATGGCCTGCTTCACCTGCCACCTGTCGTGGACGACGAGCTGCGCCGGCTGCCACCTGCCGATCGAGGCGAACAATCGCACCGCGCTCCACCACTATGAGTTCGAGGAGACGAGGAATTTCGCGACCTACAATCCGCAGGTCGCGCGCGACGAGATGTTCCAGCTCGGCCGGCACATGACGACGAAGGGCAATATCATCGCCCCCATCCGGTCGACATCGGCGCTCATCCTCTCGTCGACCAACGTCAATCGCGAGCATATCTACACGCAGCAGCCGCCGATTTCGGCCGCCGGCTATTCCTCCCAGGCCTTCGCCCCGCATTTCCCGCACACCGTGCGGCGAACGGAGACGAAGACCTGCACCGATTGCCACCTGTCGGAGAATAACGACAACAATGCGATCATGGCCCAGCTGCTCCTGCAGGGGACCAATTTCGTCAATTTCGTCGGCATGCACGCCTGGATCGGCGAGCAGGGCGGCTTCCAGGCGATCCGCGTCACCGAATGGGATGAGCCGCAGGCGGTGATCGGGTCCTACCTGCATCGTTACGCCTATCCGGATTTCTACCGGCTGCATGTCGAGCGCAACAACCGCCAGCTGATCGACTGGACCCGCGGCCAGGCCTTCGATCGGCGCCTGTCCGGCGAAGCCCGCGCCGCGCAGCAGTTCACCAACGTGACCGAAGGCACGCGCGGCGCCGTCCGCTGCCTTCAGAATCGCGGCGAATATATGTATGTCGCGGAAGGCCGGGGCGGCTTCGTCGCCTATGACATCGCCTCCGTCGGCAACAAGGCCGTGTCGGAGCATATCATCACCGCCCCGGTCTCCCCGCTCGGCCAGGACGTGCATGTCTCCAGCACCAACGCGACCTGCGTCGCGCTGCCGACCAACCAGCCGATCGCGCCCGACCGCAACGACAGGATGGCGCACACGATGCGCCAGCAGCCCGACGGCCGCACGATCAGCCTGCTCGAGGAGAACCAGGAGCAGCGGATGCACGAGATCTACCGCTATGCGGCGATCACCGACTCCGTCGAAGGCCTGATCCTGGTCAATGTCGACACGCTGTCGGACGGCGATCCCAGGAACAACAACCTGCGTCGCGCCGTGACCTGGAACGAGAACAACGTCCTGGCCGGCGCGCGGCACATCATCCTGGCCGGCTATTATGCCTATATCATCGCCGATGCCGGGCTTGTCGTCGTCAACCTCGACGATCCGCTGCACCCGCGGCTGGTGACGGTGCGCCCGCTCAATGACGGCCGCGCCTCGGCGCTCCAGTTCCGCTATCTGTGGGTCACCGACCGCGACGGCCTCAAGCTGTTCGACGTCACCCACATGGACAATCCGGTGGCGGTGCCCTCCGCGACCGTGCCGATGCAGGACGCGCGCGACATCTACATTGCGCGGACCTATGCCTATGTCGGCGCGGGGCCGCAGGGCCTGGCGATCGTCAACGTCACCAATCCGGAACATCCGCAGCCTGGCCTCGCCGGCGGGCAGATGTTCTATACGGGCGAGCCGGGTCACCCGCTGGACGATGTCTATGCGGTCACGGTCGCGTCGACCAACGCCTCGCTCTACGCCTATGTCGCCAACGGCCGGAACGGCATGCAGGTGCTGCAGCTGACCTGCTTCTGCAACGCGAACACGGTCTATGGCTTCTCGCCCCGGCCGCAGCCGCAGATGATCGCCTGGGCCCGCACGCCGACCCCGGCCCTTGCGGTCGCCAAGGGTCTCGATCGCGATCGGGGCGTCGACGAGACCGGGGATCAGATCGCGATCTTCGGCCGGCTCGGTTCGCGACCGTTCAACCGGCGCGAGATGGAGGCGCTGTTCCTCAACAGCCGCGGCTTCCCCTATCGCGTGAACGACCGCGGCACGATGGACGATTGGGTGCCGGCCGGGCGCGCGAGCCGCTGAGGCGCCTCGTCAGCGCCTGATCGGTCGCGCCATGGCGAGGTCGTTGCGGATCGTCGTCGCGGCGACGCCGCCTTCGCCCATCGCATGGCTGATCTGGTCCAGCCCGATGACAACGTCGCCCGCTGCATAGGCGCCTGGAACGCTGGTGCGCTGATGGCTGTCCACCAGGATGCAGCCGTCGCCGTCCGCAAGCTCCGCGCCGATCTGTCCGGCCAGCTCGTTATGGATGTCCGAACCGAGCGCCGGATAGACGCTGTCGAATTCATGCCGCCCCTCGGCGGTTTCGACAATGATGCCGTCCGCGCGCAGGGCGACGCCGCGCGACGGGCCGTCCACCGTCTCGATCCCGTGCGCCTCGACGATGGCGCGATCCGCCTTGCCCAGCGCATGGCGCTCGCCCGGCGCGATCAGTGTCACGTCCGCCGTATAACCGCGCAGGAATACCGCCTCGGCGACGCCATGGCGGCCGCTCCCGATCACGCCGATCCGCTTGTCGGTCACCTCATAGCCGTCGCAGATCGGGCAATAGCGGATCAGGCCGCGCGCCATCGCCTCGTCATGGAGCGCCTCCTCCATGTCGGGGCGGCGGTTCGCGACGCCGGTCGCGAGCAGTACGCTTCGCGCCGTGGCCCGCCCTTCGCCCCATTCCGCGTCGAACAGGTCATCGGCCCGCTCGAGCCGGGTCACCCGTCCGCGCGCGAAGGCGGCGCCATATTTCTGCGCCTGCGCCGTCATCCGCGCGATCAGCTCTTCCCCCGAAATACCGTCGGGAAAGCCCGGAACGTTGCGGGTGCAGGGGATCCAGGATGCGCGGCTCTTTCCCGCGTCGACCACCTGCACCTTGAGGCGGAATCGCGCGAGATAGATGGCCGCGGTCAACCCCGCCGGGCCACCGCCGACGATCAGGCAATCGAAATCGGGCGAGTCCATCGCAGCATAAAGTCCCGGCCGCCGACCGGTTCCACCGCTTGCGGCCCGGCGAGGAAGCGTCGAAAGGGGAGGCATGACCTGGGCGGCGACGATCCTCACCCTTTATCCCGAAATGTTTCCGGGACCGCTCGGCTTCAGCCTCGCCGGGCGGGCGCTGTCGGACGGGCTCTGGTCGCTGTCCACGGTCCAGATCCGCGATTTCGCCACGGATCGGCATCGCTCGGTCGATGACACGCCGGCCGGCGGCGGGGCAGGAATGGTGATGCGCGCCGACGTGCTCGCCGCGGCGCTGGACAGCGTCCCCGACGATCGCCCGAAGCTGGTGATGAGCCCGCGCGGCGAGCCGCTGACGCAGGCGCTGGTGCGCGAGCTCTCCGCCGGCCCCGGCGCCACCATCCTGTGCGGCCGCTTCGAGGGGATTGACGAGCGCCTGTTCGAGGCGCGGCCGGTCCGCGCGGTCAGCGTCGGGGACTATGTCCTCTCCGGCGGCGAGGTCGCGGCGCTGACCCTGCTCGACGCTTGCGTTCGACTGCTTCCCGGGGTAATGGGCGCGGCTTCCAGCGGTGACGAGGAGAGCTTCGAAAGCGGCCTGCTCGAATATCCGCATTATACCCGACCTTATATATGGGAAGGGCGCACGATCCCCGAAGTGCTGCGATCGGGGGATCATGCGAAGATCGCCGCCTGGCGCGAGCGCCGGGCAGTGGAAGAGACACGGCTAAGGCGGCCGGACCTGATCGAGCGCCACGGGGGCGCGCGAAGGCCATCGCCCTCTGGCGCGCGGCGCGAAGAAGAAGGTCAGGACCAATGAACCTCATCCAGCAGCTTGAGGCCGAGGCGATCGCCGAGGTGAAGGGCAAGAAGAACATCCCCGAATTCCGTCCCGGCGACACGCTGAAGGTGGGCGTGAAGGTGGTCGAGGGCGAGCGCACCCGCATCCAGAATTTCGAGGGTGTCTGCATCGCGCGCGCGAACAAGGGCCTCGGCTCCAGCTTCACCGTCCGCAAGATCAGCTTCGGCGAGGGCGTCGAGCGTGTCTTCCCGCTTTATTCGCCGAACGTCGATTCGATCGAGGTGGTCCGCCGCGGCGACGTCCGCCGCGCCAAGCTCTATTATCTGCGCGGCCGCACCGGCAAGGCCGCCCGCATCGCCGAACGCCGCGATCCGCGCCTCGGCCAGGCGAACGGCGCCGAGGTCGAGGCCGCCGCTCCGGAGCCCGTCACCGACGGCGCCACTGGTTGATCACTTCATAGGCCATCACCGCGGTCGCGACGGCCGCGTTGAGGCTGTCGGCGCGGCCGAGCATCGGCATCTTCACCAGGAGGTCGCATTCGGCCTCATAGGCGGCCGGCAGGCCGGCCTGCTCATTGCCGACCAGGATGAAGGCGGGCTTTTCGTAGCGCGCGTCCTGATAGTCGGCGCTGGCCTTGAGGCTGGTGCCGACGAGCTGGCCGGGGCCGGACCGCAGCCAGGCGACGAAGTCTTCCCAGCGCGCCTGCGCGATCTTCTGCGTGAACAGGGCGCCCATGCTGGCGCGCACGGCCTCGACCGAAAAGGGATCGGCGCTGTCGTCCACGAGGATGAGGCCGCCCGCGCCGACCGCGTCGCCGGTCCTCAGGATCGTGCCGATATTGCCGGGATCGCGCAGCGACTGGGCGACGATCCACAGCGGCGCCGAAGCCCGGTCGATCGCGTCGAGGGCGGTGTCGAACGCCGGGAACATGCCCAGCACCGTCTGCGGATTATCCTTGCCGCTGATCTTGTGGAGGATGTCGGCGCTGGTTTCGATCGCCTCGCCGCCCGCAGCCTCGACCTCGTCGATAAGCTCTTTGAGCAGCCGGTGAGAAGCATCTGAAAAGAAAAGGGTCTGCGGGAGGACGCCGGTCTCGCGCGCCTCCGTCAGGATGCGCAGCCCTTCGGCGAGGAACAGGCCTTCGCGCTTGCGGTTCTTCTTGTCGCGAAGGCCGCGCGCCTGCTTCACCAGCGCGTTCGAAAAGGACGTGACCTCGCGCGGCACCTAATCCTCGCCGAACCGCGCCTCGACCAGCTCGGCAAGCTGCGCGACCGCCGTCTCCGCGCCGAGCCCGGTGGCGCTGATCGTGATCGTGTCGCCCATCGCGGCGCCGAGCATCATCAGCCCCATGATCGAGGTCCCGCACACCTTGTTGCCGTCCTTTTCGACCTCGACCGACGCATCGATCTGCGCCGCGAGCGAGACGAACTTGGCGCTGGCGCGGGCGTGCAGCCCGCGGCGGTTGGTGATCGCGACCGTCCGTGAGACCGGCGTCAAGCGGCGGCCTCGCCAAGCACTTCGGAGGCGACCGAAATATATTTGCGCCCGGCCTCCCGCGCGGCGGCGACCGCGGCGCGCACGTCCATCGTCTTGCGGGCGCCCTCGAGCCGGATCAGCATCGGCAGGTTCACGCCGGCGATGACCTCGATCTTCTCGCTCTTCATCAGGGAGATGGCGAGATTGGAGGGGGTGCCGCCGAACAGGTCCGTAAGGATGATGACGCCGCCGCCGTCGTCGACCCGGCCGATCGCCCTGGCGATATCCTCCCGCCGTGCCTCCATATCGTCCTCGGGCCCGATGCAGACGGCCTCGATCCGTTCCTGCGGCCCGACAACATGCTCCATCGCGGTGACGAATTCGGCGGCGAGCCGCCCATGAGTCACCAACACCAAACCGATCATCTAGTCACCTTGAAAACCGTCGTCCGCCTGTCCTGACGTTCCAGCATCCTGTGCGCCTGCGGATCGCTCGATGCCGTCGCGCGGCGGCGTGGCGAGGTCGCGATGATCCAGAGTGGGCGAAAAACCCGCCGCGCGCAACCGTCTGGCGACGCGGTCCGCGACATGGACCGATCGATGTCTCCCGCCGGTACAGCCGAAGGCGATGGAAACATAGGATTTCCCCTCCGCCTGATAGCGCGGGAGCAGGGTCAGGAGCAGCTCCTCGATCTTCGTCAGCGCCGGCTCATAGGCCTCGTCCGCGGCGACATAGGCGGCGACGTCGGGATCGAGCCCGGTCTTCTCGCGAAGGCCTCGCTCCCAGTGCGGGTTGCGCAGGAACCGCATGTCGAAGACGAGATCGGCGTTGCGCGGCAGCCCGCGGGCGAAGCCGAACGACTGGACGGTGAGGGTGGGGGCCTCGTCCCCGGCGCCGAAACGCGTGCGGACCTGCTGCTTCAGCAGGTTGGCGTCCATCTCGGTCGTGTCGATGAGATGGTCCGCCCAGCGCTTCAGCGGCGCCATCATCTCGCGCTCCTCGGCGATGCCGTCGGTCGCCGGCCGGTCCGGGGCGAGGGGGTGGCGCCGGCGGGTCTCCGAATAGCGGCGCACCAGTTCGGGCGTGCCGCAGTCGAGATAGAGCGTCTCGATCGCGAAATCCGCCTCCGCGGCCATCGCCTTGATCGCCTGGACGATTCGTTCCGCGGAAAAGCCGCGCGTCCGGCTGTCGAGGCCGATCGCGAGCGGCCGCTCGCGGTCGGCTCCCGCCGCCGGCTCGGTCGCGATCAGCCGATTGAGCAGCGACAGCGGCATATTGTCGACCACTTCCCAGCCGAGATCCTCCAGCGTGTCGAGCGCGGTCGACTTGCCGGCGCCCGAGAGGCCCGTGACGAGGAGAACCCGTTTCGGATCGTGTCGCGCAGGCATCAGTCGGGCAGGCCGACGAGGCGCAGGGCCGCCTCGACCTTGAGCGGCGCCGACGCCTCGAAGGGCGCGAGGCCGATGAGCGGGATCGCGATGCCGGCGATCGGCCGGCGCTCCCCCTCCTGCGGCAGCCGATCGGGCGCCAATTCGAGATCGACGTAGAGCGCCACCGGCACGTCGCGCAGGTTCGCCATCTCGACGATGCCGACGCCGCGCAGCTCGATCCGCCCGGCGATCGTGTCGGGCGCGCTCGCGAGCAACCGGCCGTCGGCGCGGCGGACGAAGGTGTAATCGTCGCTGACGAGCGCCGCGCCGCGATCGATGAGCCGCAGAGCGAGATCCGATTTACCGCTTCCGGACCGGCCGGCGATGAGCACGGCGCGCCCCTCGATCGCAACCGCCGAGGCGTGGACCGTCTCCGACGACAGAACGGGACTCTTCATCACGCCGCTCCCGGGAAATGAACTACGAATCGGGCGCCGGTTCGCCCGTCGTGGCGATCCTCCGCTGCGATCCGCCCATTATGCCCGTCGACGATCGCCTTGGCGATGGCGAGGCCGAGGCCCGAGTGACGCCCGAAATCCTCCGGCCCGCGAATCGAATGGAAGCGGTGGAAGATGATCTCGCGGGCATCGGGGGGGACGCCCGGCCCCTCATCCTCCACCGAGACGACCACTTCTTCCCCGACCGCCGAGGCGCGCAGATCGACGAGGCCGCCCGGAGGCGAGAAGGAAATCGCATTGTCGACGAGATTGTCGATCAGGCGCGCAAGCCGTCCTTCGTCGCCCATGATCACGGCGGTGCCGGCACGTGGCCGCGCGAAGGCGATTTCCACGCCCTCGCGCCGGCCTTCCCAGGTCGGGAGCATCTCCTCGATCAGGTGGCCGAGATCGACCGGCTCGAACCGGGCGCGGGACAGCTCGGCATCGAGGCGCGAGGCCTCCGCGATGTCGACGACGAGTCGATCCAGCCGAACCACATCTTCACGGATCACGTCGAGCAGTTGCGCCCGAAGCCCCGGATCGTCGACCCGCTCGAGCGAATCGACCGCCGACCGAAGCGAGGCGAGGGGGTTCTTGAGCTCGTGCGTCACGTCAGCGGCGAAGGCCTCGGTCGCGTCGATCCGCTGCCTGAGGCTCTGGGTCATGTCGTGGAGCGCGCGGGCGAGCAGGCCGATCTCGTCTCGCCTCTTGGGAAGCAGCGGCACATCGACCTCGCGCGCGCGCCCGAGCCTGACCCGGTGCGCGGCGCTGGCGAGCTTTCGCAGAGGCGTGGCGATGGTGCGGGCGAGGAATCGCGAGAGCAGGGCGGACAGCACCAGCGTCGCGAGCAGGACCATGCCGAGGTTGAACCGCTCCGCGCGCACCACCTTGCGAACGTCGCGCGCATTGGTGGTGAGCAGCAGGACGGCCGGGTCCGGCCCCTCGATGCGCGCCGCCGCGCTGACAAAGGCCGTGCCTTCCTCGGCCCTGCGCAGCGCGGTCGTCGGGACGCCGGTCGCCAGCGCCCGTCGCGCCTCCGGCCAGTCGGCCAGCGTGTCGTGCGCGGACGGCTCGTAAAGAGGCGGCCGGCTCGCCCCGACGATGGCGTCGAAGCCATTGTCCATCGCCCGCGCGACGGCCCGATACCAGGGCTCATCGGCGGGATCGCGCAGCTCGTAGGTCGGCGGCCCGTGGGCCCAGCTGTCCGCCCGGATGGCGCCGTCGCGACCGTAGATGGTGAGCCGCGTGCCGCCGTCCTCGCCGAGCCTGGTCAGCAGCGGCCCGCGCTGGTCGGCCGGAAGCGCCGCGATCATGTGCGCGATCATCACCGCCTCGGATTCGGCGCGATCGATCCGCGCCTGGGTCAGCCGGCTGCGGAAGCTGTCGAGATAGAAGAGGCTGCCGGCGATGATGGCGATCGCGAAGATGTTGATCGCAAGGATGCGCTGGCGGATCGAAAGCCGCCGCGACCAGCCGACCTTGAAGTCGACCTCGTCACTCCTCCGCAAAGCGGTATCCGACGCCATAGAGGGTCTCGATCGACTTGAAGTTGGCGTCGACCGCGCGGAACTTGCGACGCATCCGCTTGATGTGGCTGTCGATCGTGCGGTCGTCGACATAAATGTCGTCCTGATAGGCCACGTCCATCAGCTGGTTGCGTGATTTGACGACGCCGGGACGCTGGGCAAGCGCGTCGAGGATGAGGAATTCGGTGACGGTCAGCGTCACGTCATGGCCGTCCCAGCTGACCCGGTGGCGCGCCGGATCCATGCGAAGCCGCCCGCGAACGATCTCGGCCGCCTGCGCGTCATCGACATTGCCGACCGGCTGGCTGCGCGCCTCGGTCCGGCGCAGCACGGCGCGGATGCGGGCGATCAGCAGCCGCTGCGAGAAGGGCTTGGTGATATAATCGTCGGCCCCCATGGCGAGGCCGAGCGCCTCGTCCAGTTCCTCGTCCTTGGAGGTCAGGAACACGACGGGGAAATCCGCCCGCTCGCGAAGCCGGCGGAGCAGCTCCATCCCGTCCATCCGCGGCATCTTGATGTCGAGCACGGCGAGATCGGGCGGATTGTCCAACAGCGCCTTCAGCGCCGCCTCGCCATCGGAATAGAGCCGGGTCACGAACCCTTCCGACTGAAGCGCGACGGACAGCGAGGTCAGGATGTTCCTGTCATCGTCGACGAGCGCGATCGTATCGGACATGCGTCGCTTTCCGTTTCTTCCCCGTGCCGGCTTTACGCAAGGGCGCCCTGCCGCGCTAGCCTTTGACGCCGGCCGGCCGGTCCGATAAGCGCGGCCGCACAAGAGCGCCCCGCATGGACGGGACGCCGCTTCCATCCAACTTTCGGAGAGTCGCTTTGACCAGCACGGTTCCCGCACACGATCTTCGCCGCCAGGGCATCGCAACGCCGGCCCGGGTTCACTGGAATCTCGGCACGCCGCAGCTCGTCGAGCAGGCGCTCGCCAATGGCGAGGGGATGCTCGCCAAGGACGGTCCGCTCGTCGTCGAGACCGGCAAGCACACCGGCCGTTCGGCCAAGGACAAGTTCATGGTCCGCGACGCCGAGACCGAGAGCACGATCTGGTGGGACAACAACGCGTCGATGAGCCCCGATCATTTCGCGGCGCTCAAGGCCGATTTCATGGCCGCGCTGGCGGCGAAGGGGACGCTCTACGTCCAGGATCTCTACGGCGGTTCGCAGCCCGAGCACCGGGTCAACGTGCGCGTCATCAACGAACTCGCCTGGCACAATCTCTTCATCCGCACGCTCCTGGTCCGGCCCGACGCGGCCGATCTGCCGGCTTTCGTGCCGGAATTCACGATCATCGACCTGCCGAGCTTCCGCGCCGATCCGGCCCGCCACGGCACCCGCGGCGAGACCGTGATCGCGGTCAATCTCAGCGAGAAGCTGATCCTGATCGGCGGCACCCGCTATGCGGGCGAGATGAAGAAGTCGGTGTTCGGGATCCTCAACTACAAGCTTCCGGCCGAAGGCATCATGCCGATGCACTGTTCGGCCAATATCGGGCCCGATGGCGACACCGCGGTCTTCTTCGGCCTCAGCGGCACCGGCAAGACGACGCTCAGCGCCGATGCCAGCCGCACGCTGATCGGCGATGACGAACATGGCTGGTCGGACACGGCGGTCTTCAATTTCGAAGGCGGCTGCTACGCGAAGATGATCCGCCTCTCGCCCGAGGCGGAGCCGGAAATCTATGCGACCACGAAGCGGTTCGGCACCGTGCTCGAAAATGTCGTGATCGATCCCGACACCCGCGAGCTCGACCTGGACGACAGCCGCCTCGCGGAGAATACGCGCGGCGCCTATCCGATCGACTTCATCCCCAATTGCTCGGCCCACAATATGGGCCCGGTGCCGAAGAACGTGATCTTCCTCACCGCCGATGCCTTCGGGGTGCTGCCGCCGATCGCCCGCCTCACGCCCGATCAGGCGATGTACCATTTCCTCTCCGGCTACACCGCAAAGGTCGCCGGGACCGAGATCGGCGTCACCGAGCCGGAGGCAACCTTCTCCACCTGTTTCGGCGCGCCCTTCATGCCGCGCCACCCGAGCGTCTACGGCAATCTGCTAAAGGAGCGGATCGCGAAGGGCGGGGTCAAGTGCTGGCTGGTCAACACCGGCTGGACCGGCGGCAAATATGGCGTCGGCAGCCGGATGCCGATCAAGGCGACCCGCGCGCTGCTCAACGCCGCGCTCGATGGCAGCCTCAATCATGTCGAATTCCGGACCGATCCGAATTTCGGGTTCGAGGTGCCGGTCGCCGTTCCCGGTGTCGACACGGCGATCCTCGATCCGCGCGCGACCTGGGCCGACAAGGCGGATTACGACGCCACGGCGGCGAAGCTGGTGAAACTCTTCACCGACAATTTCGCCCGTTTCGAGACGCATGTCGATCCGGGCGTCCTCGCCGCCGGGCCGGTGCGCGACGCCGCGCCGGTGGCCGAGCCCCAGCTCACGGTCGCCTGAACGCGACCCTTATTTGCCGGATCCGGCGGCCGGCCATAAGATGGGCCGGCCGCCGGCCGAGTCTCGCCGGCATCGCGTTCGGAAGGAGGGCTGTATGAGCATGTTCGATGGACTCCTGGGAAGCCTGGGGGGAGCGGTCAATCTCGAGGAATTGGCCGCGCGCGCCGGCATCACTCCGGAACAGCTCGCCGGCGTGACGGCCTCGCTTCAGGGCCATCTTCAAGGCGGCGCCGGCCATGCCGACGCGCTCCAGCAGGCGGCGGCCGATCACGGCCTGTCGCTGGAAAGCCTTCAAGGCATTTTCGCGCAAGGCGGCGCCCTGTCCGGGCTCACCGCGATGCTCGACCGCGACGGCGACGGCAACCCGCTCAACGATCTCGGCGGCTTCTTCAACCGCAGCTAGGAGCGATCCGCGCCGGCCGGCCGGTCGCCTCGACCGGAAAGGCCGGCCATGACCGATCCCCGGGCACCCCGCCTGTTCGCCGACGATGCCGCGATCCGCGACATCGGCGAGCGCATGCTCGCCTGCACCTTGCCGAAGGCCGGATGGACCCACGAGGCGCATCTGTCGACCTGCGCCTGGCTGATCCTCGAGCGCCCGGACATCGTGCCCGAGCGCGACCTGCCGGGCCTCATCCGCCGCTACAACGAGAGCGTCGGCGGGGTGAACAGCGACACGGCGGGCTATCACGAAACGATCACCCAGGTGATGATCCGCGCTGTCCGCGCCGCTTTGGCCCGGAGTGAGGGCAGGGACCTCGCCGAACGCGTCAACGCGCTGCTGCTGGCCGACGAAGGCCGCCGCGACTGGCCGCTTCGCTTCTATTCGCGCGAGCGGCTGTTTTCCGTCGAGGCGCGGCGCCGCTGGATCGATCCCGACCTCTTGAACCTGCCTCCACCCGTACTATGTGAGTAATACACATGCGAGAGAGGATCATGCGAGAGAGGATGGAGCCATGTTCGAGAATCCAGTCGCGAAGCGCACCGCGATCGCCGCCGGCATCGGCGCGCTGATCGCGATCCCGGTGCCGTTCGTCGGCCCGATCTTCGGCGCGATCGTCGGCGCCGGGATCGGCTACGTCACCTCGAAGGACCGATAAGTCGAGCCGGACTCGCGTCGCCCCGAGCGGATTCCTTATCGCTCCTGGATACTCAGCCAGCCCGCCGCTCGGCGATATGCGCGTCGATGATCCGCCCGAGCACCACCAGCGGGACGTTCCCGCCAGTCACCAGCGCATCGTTGAACCGGCGGAAATCGAACCGGTCCCCGAGCGCGGTCCGTGCCCTGCTCCGCAGCCGGTTGATCTCGCTATGGCCGACCTTGTAGCCGCAGGCCTGGCCCGGCCATGAGCAGTAGCGATCGACCTCGCCCTCGACATCGCCGCGCGGCGAGCCGTTGGTGGTGGCGAACCAGTCGATCGCCTGGTCGCGGGTCCAGCGCTTGGCGTGGAGACCGGTGTCGACCACCAGCCGGCACGCCCTGAAGGCGATCGACTGGAGATAGCCGAGGCGTCCGAGCGGATCGCCCTCATAGACGCCAAGCTCATCGCCCAGCTGCTCGGCATAGAGCGCCCAGCCTTCCGAATAGGCGTTGAACGCCAGCAGCGAGCGCACCATCGGCAGCCGATAGGTATATTCTCCCTGCCACACATGGCCCGGTATGCCCTCGTGATAGGCGAGCGTGGGGAGGCCGAAGCGCGGGTTGTTCGCGGTGTCGTGGAGGTTGACGTAGAGATTGCCCGGCACCGATCCGTCGATCGTGCCCGCGGCGGCATAGGCGCCGGGAGAGCCGAGCTCGATCTCCGGCGGCACGCGCTTGACGACCAGATTGCCGTGGACAAGCGTCGCGAAGGCGCGCGGCAGGCGGGTGCGGATCTCCGTGATCCGCCCGTTCATGTAATCGAGCACCTGCTGGCGGCCGGCGTCGGTATTGGGGAAGAGCTGGTCCGGCCGGGCGCTGAGCGCGGTCATCCGCTCGCCGACCGTGCCCCGGGTCAGGCCCTGCGCGCGCAGGATCGTGTCCATCTCCGACTGGAGCTCGCGCAGCTGCGCCTGTCCCATGGCGTGGACCTCGTCCGGCGACATGGTCGTCGTCGTCCCGGCCTTGAGCGCCCAGGCATAATAAGCCTCGCCCTGCGGCAGCCGCCACACGCCGGCATCGCTCGTGGCCCGGGCGCGCTGGCGCTCGAGCTCGGCGATCTGCCGGTCCATCGCGGGCGCGACCTTCTCGGTCACCAGCCGCTCGGCGCGCGCGCCATGATCGCCGGCGATGGACGACGTCCGGCGCGCGAGCGAGGTGACGAGGCCCCAGGTCGCGATCGGCGTGCCCCGCACGGACCGTTGCTGGTGAAGCGTCTTGTCGAGGATGAAATCGGGCGCGATCACGCCGATGCCGGCATCGTGGCGCAGCCGCTCGGTCTCGCCGTCCAGCACCGCGGCATAGGCTTCCAGCCGTGTCAGATAGGCGTCGGCGTCGGCGGCGTTCTCGACCTTGTGGTTGCTGTCCAGAAGGTCCGGGATCTCGATGAAGGCGCCGGTATTCTGCGACACCGCATAGGGCGCGTTGCGATAGGACCAGTTCTGGTTGAGCACCGCGACGTCGCCGAATGGAAAGGCGAATCCTTCCAGCGCGGTTTCATGGGCGGTCCGAACCACATCGAGATCGATCTTCGCCGCCTCGCCGAGCGGCGCCGGATCGATCCCCCGCAGCCGGGCGAGCCGTTCGCGGGCGCGGGTCGCCAGCGCCTGCTGCCCCGCGATAGATCGATCGGAAAGCCGCGCACGAAGCGCCGCCCGCGCACCGCTGTCGAGGCCGAGCGTGGTCGCATTTTCGGGATAATCGGACAACAGCGCCTCGCCGACCTCCGCCAGCGCCGCCTCGGCCGCATCCTCGGCGGGGCTCGCCCAGGCGGCGCGCGGCAAGGCGGCGGTGAGCGCGAGCGCGCCAGCGCCCGCCAGCAATTCGCGGCGATCGATCAAGTCGTCCTCCCGATGTTCAGCTTCGTTCGATCTGTGGTGTCCCCGCCGCGACCGGTTCGACCGTCAGGCATGTGCCCTGGCCGCCCGTGACCCGGACGCGCGCCCCGGCGGGCAGATCCGGCCCGCGCGCATTCCACACCCCGTCGCCGACCCGGACGCGTCCCGATCCGCCCTCGATCGCCGTCTCGACGACAACCGTCTGGCCGATCAGCCGCGCGATCCGGTCGTTGAGCAGCGGATCGGTGCTCGGGACGATGTTGCGCTCATATTGGTGGCGGCCGGCGAGGACCGAGCCGACCGCAAACAGGGCGAAGAGGATGAACTGGAACGGGAGCCCAAGGGGGAGCAGCGCCGCAACGACGCCGGTGAGCGCCGCCGCCGCCGCAACCCAGATGAGGAAGACGCCCGGCACGACGAGCTCGAGAATGGCGAGCACCGACGCGCCGAGCAGCCACAGCCAGTGCACGCCGATGCCGCCAATCTCCACTTAACGGCCTCCACCGCCGCGCGTCGACGGCACCGTCGGCGATGCCTCGCCGCCCTTGGCGAGCGCCTCCTTGGCAAGCTCGCCGATCCCGCCGAGCGTGCCGATGAGCTGGGTCGCCTCGACCGGGAAGAGGATCGTCTTCGCATTGGGCGAATTGGCGAACTGGCCGACCGCCTCGACATATTTCTGCGCGATGAAATAGTTGATCGCCTGCGCCGATCCGCTCTCGATCGCGTCGGAGACGAGCTTGGTGGCGGTTGCTTCGGCCTGGGCCGCGCGCTCGCGCGCCTCGGCGTCGCGGAAGGCGGCCTCGCGCCGGCCCTCCGCCTCCAGGATCTGCGACTGCTTCTCGCCCTCGGCGCGGAGGATCGCGGAGGCGCGGCTGCCCTCCGATTCCAGGATGACGGCGCGCTTTTCGCGCTCGGCCTTCATCTGCCGGCCCATCGCGTTGACGATGTCGGCGGGCGGGCGGATGTCCTTGATCTCGACGCGGGTGATCTTGACGCCCCACGCCTCGGTCGCCTGGTCGACGACCGAAAGGAGGCGCGCGTTGATCTCGTCGCGCTTGGACAAGGTCTCGTCGAGGTCCATCGAACCCATCACGGTGCGAAGGTTCGTCGTCGTAAGCTGCATGATCGCGACATAGAGGTCGCTCACCTCATAGGCGGCCTTGGCGGCGTCGAGCACCTGGAAGAAGACGACGCCGTCCGTCTGGATCATCGCATTGTCCTTGGTGATGATCTCCTGGCCGGGAATGTCGAGCACCTGCTCCATCATGTTGATGCGCCGGCCGACGCGGTAGAAGAAGGCCGGATAGAAGCCGAGGCCGGGCCGCGCGACGGTCGTGAACCGCCCGAAATGCTCGATCGTATATTGATAGCCCTGGCGGACCATCTTGATGCTGCTGAACAGCCACAGCAGCACCGCGACGCCAAGTGCGATGATTGCGATGATTGCGATACCCATCCGGTTTGCTCCCTCCACGCTCTTGGCTATCATGCCGTCAAAACCGCATCCCCTCCAAGCGGAATCGACCGATGATCCCATTCGACAACTCGCGCCTCAGGCAGTTCCGCTCGCTGCTCTTCCTGCCCGCCTCCAATCCACGCGCGATCGAAAAGGCGCGAACGCTCGATGCGGACCTCGTCATCCTCGATCTCGAGGATGCGGTGCGCGAGGAGGACAAGGATTCCGCCCGCGCGGCGGCGATCGAGGCGACGGCGCAGGGCTTCGCCGGCAAGCCGGTGGCGATCCGGGTCAATTCCAAGGGCTCGCCCCATTTCGGCGCCGATTATGCCTGCGTTCGCAAGTCGAAGGCGGACTATGTCGTTCTCGCCAAGGTCGATACGCCGAAGGAAATCCATGACGCGCGCTCGCTGATGGAGCGGCCGGTGATGGCGATGATCGAAACGCCGCGCGGCGTGCTCGATGCGGTCGCGATCGCGCGCGATGCCGCCGCCTTCATCGCCGGCACCAACGATCTGTCCGCATCGCTCGGCATCCCGGACGGGGCGGGGCGGAGCGGTCTTGCCTATGCGCTCCAGCGCATCGTCCTCGCCGCGCGCGCCGCCGGCATCGCCGCGTTCGACGGGGTCTACAACCGGCTCGAATCCGACGAGGGCCTCGCCGCCGAATGCGTCGAAGGGCGCGCTTATGGCTTCGACGGCAAGTCGGTCATCCACCCAAGCCAGATCGCCACGGTGAACCGCATCTTCGCGCCCTCGCCGCAGGAGGTGGAGGCGGCGCGGCGGCTGATCGAGGCCGCTGGCGGCGGCGCCGAACGGCACGACGGACGGATGATCGAGGACCTGCACGTCGCCCAGGCCCGCGCCCTCCTCGCCAAAGCGGGGGGCTAGCCCCAGCGAATCGCTTGCCAGCGCGGGGGGCGATCCTTAAGCAGCCCCATGTCTTCGCGACCGCTCCGCATCCTCCTGCCGCTGGTCCTCTGTTTCGCCGCGCCGGCCCTGGCCCGGGACGACGCGCCGATCGCGCCGGCGGACATGCGTCGCCATATCGAGATCCTCGCCAGCGACGCCTTCGAAGGCCGCGCGCCAGGCACGCCCGGCGAGACCCGGACGACCGCCTATATCGTCGACCAGTTCCGCCAGCGCGGGCTGGAGCCGGCGGGCGACAATGGCAGCTGGTTCCAGGCGGTCCCCCTCGTCGAGCGGACCACGCAATCCCACGAGGTCGCCTTCACCGCCAACGGCCGTTCGATCGATTTCGACCAGGCCGATATCGCGCTCCAGGGTCGCGAGGCGGAGGAACGGATCGCCGACGCGCCGGTCATCTTCGCCGGCCACGGCGTCCGCGTGCCGGAGCGCGGGATCGACCAGATCGCCGGCACCGACGTGCGCGGCGCGGTCGTCATCATCCTGCTCGATCCGCCGCAGGTCCCCGGCTTTCCATCGCTGAGCGACCGGGTGAAGGCGATGGCCGACGCCGGTGCCGCGGCGGTGATCGCGCTCGGCGGCCCCGACCTGCCATGGGCCGATGTCCAGCGTTTCTATCACTATCCCGCCACGAAGCTCGCGACGCAGGATGTTCCGCCGATCATCGGCGCGATGCCGCTCGCGGCCGCCGAGCATCTGATCGGGCAGGCCGGCGGACATCTCGATCGCCTCCTCAACGATCAGCCGGGCACGACCTTCCACGCCGTTACCCTGCCGCTGCGCGCGACGCTCCACGTCACCACGCAAATCCACGCCTATTCCACGAACAATGTCGTCGGGCGCATCCGCGGCACCGGCGCCGGCGCCAATGGCGAGAGCCTGCTCTATCTCGCCCATTGGGACCATCTCGGCCTCTGCCGGCCGGAGGGCGCGGCGCACCGCATCTGCAACGGTGCGGTCGACAATGCGAGCGGCGTCGCGATGATGATCGAGATCGCCGGACGGCTCGCGGGGCAGCCGCGCCCGGCGCGTGACATTCTGTTCCTTGCGACGACCTCCGAGGAAAAGGGGCTGCTCGGCGCCGAATATTTCGCGACCCACCCGGTGGTCCCGATCCGGTCGATCGTCGCGGCGATCAACATGGACACGGTCGCGATCGCGCCGGCGGGGGCGCCGGTCGCGGAGATCGGCCGGGGCTTCCCGCCGCTTGACTCGATCATCAGCCAGACCATCGTCGCCGCCGGGCGCAACATCGACGGCGACGACGATGTCGAAAGCCTCGCGCAGCGGCAGGACGGCTGGGCCCTCGCGCGCGCCGGCGTGCCAAGCGTGATGATCGGCGGCGGGCTCGGCGATCCGGCCAGGCTCGGCGCCTTCCTGCGCGACGTCTATCATTCGCCGGCCGATCAGGTCGGCCCGAGCCTGGAGCTCGACGGCGCCGCCGAGGATGCGAACCTGCTGGTCGCGATCGGCCGGCGGCTCGCCGATCCGGCCACCTATCAACGACCCGCAAGAAACAACGAGGAACCTGCCCAGTGACCGAAGCCGACATCCCCCTCGGCCTCACTTTCGACGATGTGCTGCTCGTGCCGGCGCGCTCATCCGTGCTGCCGAGCCAGGCCGACACGTCGACCCGCATCACGCGCGAGATCACGCTCAACATCCCGATCCTCTCCTCGGCGATGGACACGGTGACCGGCGCCGACATGGCGATCGTGATGGCGCAGCTCGGCGGGATCGGCGTGCTCCACCGCAACATGGATGTGGAGGAGCAGGCCGCCGCCGTCCGCGCCGTGAAGCGCTTCGAAAGCGGCATGGTGGTGAACCCGATCACGATGACGCCGGATCAGACGCTCGCCGACGCGCTCGACCTGATGGCGCGGCATCGCATCTCCGGCATCCCGATCACCGAGAGGGACGGCCGGCTGGTCGGCATCCTCACCCATCGCGACGTCCGCTTCGCCGAAAATCCGCGCCAGCCGGTGTCGGAGCTGATGACCCGCGACAATCTCGCGACGGTCGGCCCGGGGGTCACCCAGGAGGAGGCGCGCCGCCTGCTGCACCAGCGGCGGATCGAAAAGCTGATCGTCGTCGACGAAGACCGGCGCTGCATCGGGCTCATCACCGTCAAGGATATCGAGAAAGCGGTCACCTATCCCGACGCGACCAAGGACGGCGCGGGCCGCCTGCGCGTCGCGGCGGCGACGACGGTTGGCGACAAGGGGTTCGAGCGCAGCGAGGCCCTGATCGACGCCGAATGCGACCTCATCGTCATCGACACCGCCCACGGCCACAATCAGGACGTCGCCGCTGCGGTCGAGCGGATCAAGCGCAGCTCCAACGCGGTCCAGGTCGTCGCCGGCAATGTCGCGACCGCCGAGGCGACGAAGGCGCTGATCGACGCCGGCGCGGATGCGGTGAAGGTCGGCATCGGCCCCGGCTCGATCTGCACCACGCGCGTCGTCGCGGGCGTCGGCGTGCCGCAGCTGACCGCGATCATGCAGAGCGCCGAGGAGGCGCGGAAGAGCGGCGCGCCGGTGATCGCCGATGGCGGCATCCGTGCCTCGGGCGACATCGCCAAGGCGCTTGCCGGCGGCGCGGCCGGGGTGATGATCGGGTCGCTCCTCGCCGGGACCGAGGAGGCGCCGGGCGAGACGTTCCTCTACCAGGGCCGCGCCTACAAGAGCTATCGCGGCATGGGCTCGCTCGGCGCGATGGCGCGCGGATCGGCCGACCGCTATTTCCAGCAGGACATCAAGGACCAGCTGAAGCTCGTTCCGGAAGGGATCGAGGGCCAGGTCGCCTACAAGGGCCATGCCCGCGACGTCATCCACCAGCTCGTCGGCGGGGTGAAGGCAGCGATGGGCTATACCGGCGCGGCGACGATCGAGGCGCTGCGCGAGGCCCGGTTCGTGCGCATCACCAATGCGGGCCTCAGCGAGAGCCATGTCCACGACGTCACCATCACGCGCGAGGCGCCCAATTATCCGACACGATAGGATCGCGAGGATCGCCGGATGACTCCCGCCGCGCGCGTCCAGGCCGCGATCGAGCTGCTCGATGAGATCGTGACGTCGGCACGCGAAGGCGGCGCCGCGGCGGACACGCTCATCGCGCGCTATTTCAAGACGCGGCGCTATGCCGGATCGAAGGATCGGCGCGCGGTGCGCGACCTCGTTTTCCGCGCGGTGCGAAGGGCAGGGGAGCGCCCCGCCTCCGGCCGGGCCGCGATGATCGGGCTTGCCGGCGAGGATGCGGCGCTTGCCGCCCTGTTCGATGGATCGCCCCACGGGCCGGCGCCGATCGCGCCGGGCGAGGCGGCGGCGGCGCATGGCACGGTCCCGGCCTGGCTGGCGGAGCGTTTCGATCCCCTCGTGGACGGGGCCGAGCAGGCCGCCCTGCTGGAACGCGCGCCGCTGGACCTTCGGGTGAACCGCCTGAAGGCCGCGCGCGATCCGGCGCTCGTCCCCGGATCGACGCCGACTCCGCTCTCGCCCCTCGGTCTCCGCCTCCCGGGCGGCGAAAATGTCGAGCAGACGGACGCCTGGAAGGCCGGCCTGGTCGAGGTGCAGGACGAAGGCAGCCAGCTGCTCGCCTTGGCCTGCGCCGCCCGGCCGGGCATGACCGTCGTCGATCTGTGCGCCGGCGCTGGCGGCAAGACGCTCGCGCTCGCGGCGGAGATGGGGAACGCGGGGCGGATCGTCGCCGCCGACACGGATCGGGCCCGCCTCTTCCGCATGACTCCAAGGCTGGAACGCGCGGGCGTCACGATCGTCGAGCCCGGGCTCCTCGATCCGGGTCGCGAGACCGAGGCCCTCGCCGATCTTGCCGGGGCCGCCGACATCGTCCTTGTCGATGCGCCCTGTTCGGGGAGCGGCACCTGGCGTCGCAACCCGGAGGCGCGCTGGCGTCTCACGCCGGACCGGCTGGCCCGGCTCACCGGGCTCCAGGCGCGCCTGCTCGACATCGCGGCCGTCCTCGTCGCGCCGGGCGGCGTCCTCGTCTATGCGGTCTGTTCGCTCTTCGCCGAAGAGGGGCGGGCGCAGGCCGCCGCCTTCTCCGCCCGTTCATCGCTCGTTGAGGCGGACCTGCCTATTTCGGCGGGACGCGCGGCGGGTTCCGGCGTTCTGCTGACGCCGGGCCATGACGGAACGGACGGCTTTTTCGTCGCGGGCTGGCAGCGGCCATGCTAGGCCCGCCACGGAACGGAATGGAGACTTTGATGCGGCTCACCCCGATCGTCCTCACCCTCGCCATAGCGGGCGCAACTATGGCGAGCGCCGGTTACGGGCAGCGCGCCGACGATCAGATCAATCCGCGATCGGCCGCGCTGGTCGAGCAGGCTCGCGCCGCGACGGCGAGTGGCCAATATGAGCAGGCGAACGACCTGCTCGAATCCGCGCTCGCGGTCGATCCGCGCAACCGCGCGGCCTATATCGCGCTCGGCCGGGTCGCGCAGGCGCAGCATCTGCCCGGCAAGGCGCTTCGCTATTATTCCGATGCGCTCCGGCTCGAGCCCAACGACATCAGCGCGCTCGCCGCCCAGGGCGAGGCGTTCGTGCAGCGCGGGGCGGTCGAACGGGCGCGGGCGAACCTCACCCGCGTGCGCGCGCTCTGCCGCCAGACCTGCCCGCAGGGCGATCAGCTCGCCGCGGTGATCCAGCGCGGCCCGCCCGCCGAGGTGCTTGCCGCCCAGCGCCCCGACCAGGGTCCGCCGAGCGAGACGCCGGCCCCGCGCCGCAACTAGAGCGCGCGGGCCAAGGCGACGAATTCTCCGACGCTGAGCGTCTCCGCCCGCCGCTCGGGATCGATGCCGAGCCGATCGAGCGCCTCGAGCGCCCCGTCCACCGCCGACAGCGAGCGGCGGAGCATCTTGCGGCGCTGACCGAAGGCCGCGCCCGTCAACCGCGCCAGCCTGTTCGGATCGACCCCCTCCGGCTGTTCGGCCGGCACGATATGGACCACCGCGGACATCACTTTGGGCGGTGGAACGAACGCCGCCCGGTTCACCTTCATCGCCAGCCTCGCGGTCGTCCGCCACTGGGCGAGCACGGCGAGCCGGCCATAGGCCGCGCCGCCCGGCGATGCGACGATCCGTTCGGCGACCTCGCGCTGGAACATGAGTGTCAGCGATCGCCACCAGGGCGGCCAGCGCTCCGCCTCCAGCCAGCGGGTCAGCAATGCCGTGCCGACATTGTAGGGGAGGTTGGCGACGACGTGGGCCGGGCCGATCTCCTTTGGCTCATCGATCGCCAGCGCATCGCCCTCGATGATCCGAAGCCGCCCGCCCACCGCCTCGGCGAGCTCGGCGAGCGCCGGCAGGCAGCGCCGGTCCCGCTCCACCGCGATCACCTCCGCGCCGGCGCGCAGCAGCGCGCGGGTGAGCCCGCCCGGACCCGGGCCGACCTCATAGACACGCGCGCCGTCGAGCGGGCCGGGGATCGCCGCGATCCGATCGAGCAATTGCGCGTCGAGGATGAAATTCTGGCCGAGCGCCTTCGATGCCGCCAGCCCGTGCCGCGCGATCACCTCGCGCAGCGGCGGCAGGCGATCGAGGGCGCTCACGCCGCGGCGAGGCGCGCCGCGCACTCTCCCGCGGTGCGGATCGCAGCGATCATCGCGCCCGGATCGGCCATGTTCTTGCCGGCAATGTCGAACGCCGTGCCGTGGTCCGGAGAGGTGCGAACGATCGGCAGGCCCAGCGTCACGTTGATCCCGTCGTCGAAGTGCAGCGTCTTGAGCGGGATCAGCCCCTGGTCGTGATACATGCACAGCGCAAGATCATAGGTCGCGCGGCGATGGGCGTTGAACATGACGTCGGGCGGGTGCGGGCCGGTGACCTCATAGCCCTCCTCGCGCAACCGTTCGATGGCGGGGGTGATGATATCGATCTCCTCGCGGCCGAGCGCGCCCTGCTCCCCGGCGTGGGGATTGAGCCCGGCGACGGCGATGCGCGGATTCTCGATGCCGAACTGCCGCTGGAGCCCGCGCGCCGCCGCACGGCCCTTGGCGGCGATGCGCTCGACGCTGAGCGCATCGATGACCTCGCGAAAGGGGATATGCGTCGTCACCGGCACGACGCGCAGGGTGGGTCCCGCGAGCATCATCGCGGTCAGCTCGCGCGAAACGCCGCAGCGCTCGGCGACGAATTCGGTCTGGCCCGGATGGTTGAACCCGACCGCGTAGAGCCGGACCTTCGACACCGGCCCCGTCACCAGTCCGGATGCCGCGCCGGAACGGGTCAGTCCCACCGCGAGCTCCAGCGCGTCGAGCGCGTTGCGCGCGCCGATCAGCTCGTGCCCGCCCGGCGGCGTGGTCGAATCGGCGATCTGGAGAACAGGCAGGGCCTCGTCCCAGATCGCAGCCGCCTCGTCGGGCGCGCCGATCGTCTCGACCGGCCCGTCCCACACCGCCTCCACCGCGGCGAGATTGCCGACCGCGAAGAAGGGCGGGAGTCGTTCGGCGTGGCGCCGCTCCCAGCTTTTGGCGACCACCTCCGGACCGATGCCGGCCGGATCCCCGAGCGAAACCGCGAGCGGCGTGTCGAGCATCTCAGCGATAGTCGATCACCGCATCGCGGCGAAGATCGCGAAGATAGCGCTGGGCGCGGTTGTTGATCCGCTGCTCGTTGAGCTGCTGATAGATCTGGTCGAAACTCGGCCCGCTCGACTGCGGCGGATCGTCGCGACCGCACAGGACGAGAACGCTGATCCGCTCCGCTCCGCCGAACGGCTGGGTCGCCTGGCCTATGCTGAGGTTGAGCAGCATATCCTGCAGCGCCGGCGGAAGCTGCCGCGCTTGCACCTGATCGTTCGAGACAAGTTCAGCGCCGAGCGCCTGGGCCGTCGCCTGGGCATGGCCGCAACCGCCCATCGACTGCGTCGCCTGGGCAAGCGCCTGAGCACGCTCACGGGTCTGCGCGTCGGAGGTTCCGGCCGGGAGCGTGATCGAAAGCTGGATCAGGCTCAAGAGGGCGTCGCGCGGGTCGGCGACGCCGATCTGGCGCTTGTCGACCAGCGCGATGATCGAATAGCCGCCCGGAACAGCAATCGGATTGGTCACCGCGCCAAGTGGCATCTGCGGCAGGATCGAGGAGATTTCCGACGGCAGCTGCTCCGCGCGGACCCAGCCGAGATCGCCGCCGACCGCGGCGGTCGAGGCCTCGGAGAATTGCCGCGCATAGGCCTGGAAGCTGGCGCCGGCGCGCAACTGCTGGATGATGCGGTTGGCATTCGCCTCGACCTCGTTCGAGGTCTCCGGCGTCGCGGTCAGGAAGATTTCCGCCACATGATATTCGGTGGTCCCGCGGGAGGCCTGGAGCCTCGCGAGAACGGCCTGGACCTCATCGTCGCCGACGTCGACGAACGGGTTGATCCGCCGCTGCTGCAGCCGCTGCCAGGCGAGCTCGCCAAGGATCTGCCGCTTCATCGATCGTTCGGATGAATTGATCGAACGGAGATATTCCGACATCTCCGCGGGGGTCTTGTTGAAGCTCTGCGCAAACCGCTCGTAATATTGGTCTAGCTCGCTCTGCTGGATGGTGATCTCGTCCTGAGCCGCGGCCTGGATCTCGATGGTTTCGTCGATGAGGTTGCGAAGCACCTGCGCGCGCGCCGCCTGGACCTGGTCGGGCGGCAGCTGGATCCGGTTGGACGCGAGGAACAGCGCGAGCCGCTGGTTGATGTCCGTCTCGGTGATCACCTGGCCGTTGACGATCGCCGTGGCCTTGCGGACGTCGGGCTCGCGGTTGCCGATGAAGGTGACGTCGGCCGGAATGTTGAGGCCGCTCGTATCCTCGGTCGTCGCCGCTTCGGCCGGCTGGGCAGCGGCTGCGGGAGGCGGCGTTGGCGCGGGCGTCGCGGCCTGGGGAGCGCTGGCAGCCGCGGATTCACCGCTCTGGGCGGCGACTCCCGCCGACATCAAGGACGCGGCGATCAGGGCCGTCGCCCCTGGTAACCAACCGAGCTTCATCATTCCTCCAGTAAAAGCAGGCAAATAACGTGCGCCCGACATGCTGAACGCGAGCTTAGCGGCCGAGAGACTTCAACGCCACCCGGATGAGGAAGGTGTTTCCCCGCACCGCGTCCCCGGTCGTCTCATAGTCGCGCCGCCACGTCACGCCAAGCTCGATGCAATCGTCGTCATACTGGATGCCGACGCGATGGCGGATCGGATCGAACCCGTCGGACGATGACAGAGGATCTTCCTGGCGGCTCGTGAGATCGACCACGGTCGAGCCGAAGATCGACCAGTAGCGCGCGAAGTGGACCCGGCCGCCGAAGCGGACCTCCTCGCGATCGCGCAGGTCCTCGATCGACGGATCGATGTTTCGGTCCAGCCTTAGATAACCGATCGTCGCATAGGTCTGCCGGCTGCCGACGGTCGCGTCGATCTCGTTGCGGCGGACGGCGAAGCTGTCCTTGTCGAGCCGGAAGCGGTGGGTGAAATTGACGAACCGGCCGACCTGGACCGTGGTGCGCCCAACGAAGTCCGAGAAGCGCCCGGACAGGCCCGTGCCCGGCGGCAGGATCGTCGCGCGGTTGTTGAGCCGGTAGCTCTGGCCGATATTGGTCCGCACCGACACGCCCGGCAGGTCGAACGCCCAGTCGGCCCCATAGGTGACGCGCACGCCATCCTCCCAGCGATCGTAGCCGGGGAAACGATTCAGCGCGAACAGGTTCGAATCCTCAAGGTCGACCGCGCGCGCATCCTCGTTCGGAATGTCGAGATTCTCGGTCGGCGGCGAGGCGACGAGCTGGACACGCGGCGTGAAGCGCTGGGTGCCGTTCAGGAACCGGCCGACGAACGGCCATTGCACATCCGCGGCCGCTGCGGCGATCACCCTGGTCTGCCAGCCCTCCAGTCCGCGATAGGAGGCGGTCTGGGTCAGCAGCGTGTCGCTGGTATGATAAAGGTCGCCGCGCCCATAGGCGGTCAGCGTCACCAGCTGGCCAAGCGGGGTGATCAGCCTCTTGTCCCATTCGGCGCTGGCGAAGGCGCGCTGCGTGTCCTGCCCCTCGGTCCTCAGGATCGCAAGGCTGTTCGCCTGGAGCTGGACCATGCCGCCGAGCCACGGATCGGCGATCCGCCAGCGCGCGTCGATGGCCGGCAGCGCGATCGGCTGCTGGCCATTGTCGTCGGTCAGCCTCAGCCCCTCGAACGCCCATCCGGCGATCGAGATGTAGCTGTTGTCGGTGATCCTCTCGACGTTGATCGTCGAGCGCAGCCGGTCGTCGCGTGAAATGTCGTAGCGCCTGAGGAAGGTGCGGTCGGTGGCATAGCGGCCGGAGAAGGTCACGCTCCAGTCCGGCGACAGCTGGAAGCGGCCATTGCCCTCGATATAGCCGCGGATGCCGCGATCGGTCTCCGGCTGCGGCTGGTCCGGATCGATCGGCAGGCGCGAGCCGTAGGTCAGGTAGCCGTGCAGCTGGAAGGCGCCGAGCCCGGTCAGCTGCCGATATTGCGCTTCCGCCATGGGCAGCACTTCGGTGAAGATGTGCGGCGTGATCGTGGCGTCGATATTCGGCGCGATCCGGAAATAATAAGGCGCGCTGAGCTCGACCCCGTTGCGCCGGTTGAAGCTGAAATCGGGGACGAGCAGGCCCGTCGATCCCTCGTCGGAGCTTCCGTCCGGATGGGAGAGTCCCGGCAGGCCGAGGATCGGGTGGCCGAGCAGGTTGAGCGTCGCGCCGCGATAGCTGATGCGGTGCCGGATCGGATCGTGAAAGACCCGGACGGCGGTGATCGACCAGGTCGGATCCTTGGGGCAGCCGTTGCGGTCGAGCACCGAGCAGGGCGTATAGGCGGCGCGGGTCAGCGTCGTATAGCCGTCACGGCGTTCGGCATGGACCGCCGCAAGACGTCCCCCCTCCGCGAGCACGAGCAGGATATTCTCCGCGACGCCGTCCCGCAGATTGCCCTCAAGCGCGACGGAATCGCCATAGGCCGTGTCGCCGCGCGGGCTGTCGATGCGGACATTGCCGTGCGCGGTCATCGCGCCGCTCCCGCGATTCCAGACGACGCTGTCGGCAGCGAGATGATAGCCGTCGCGCGTCATCCGGACGGCGCCGCTGACGGTGACGGTATCGGCGTCCTGATCGTAGGTGAGCTGGTCGGCGCTGAAATCGACCGGCCCGCCGTTCTGGCCCGGCTCGGTCCCGGCCGGAGACGGGGGCGCGAGCACTGGCGGAGCCGCCTGCGCGTGGGCAATGCAGGGCAGGCTCAGCATCAGTGGCAAGGCGGTCCGGCAGATCGTTCGAAGCGTCGTCACAAATCCTGCCGCTCTGGCCGTGGCAGCGACCAGCCTATTGCACCGGACGCCGCGCCCTGCAATGGCGTGCAGTCCGGCGCGGGTCAGCGCCCATAAGGAGACTGTCGTGATAAAAGCAAGTTTCGCCGCCACGCGCCCGGAAGGCGCCTATGCGCTCGCCGTGACGGTGGGCCGCGACGACATGCTGCACGACCGGCTGGCCTTCCTTCCCGAAGCGCCGCGATCGCTCGTCGTGCGCGCGGCGGAGGCGCAAAGGTTCGAACGCGATCCCGGGACGGTCGCGGAAACCTTCATCGATGACGACGGCGTGGCGCGCCGGGTGCTGCTGGTCGGAATCGGCGGCGCCGGCGATGATGCGGCCGGGGAACGGGCCGGCTCCGCGCTCGCCGCGCGGCTGCTCCTGTCGGGCGAGGCGACGCTCGTGGTCGATGCCCAGGGGCTCGACGCTGCGACCGGCGCCAAGCTCGCCTTCGGCGCCTCGGCGCGTTCCTGGCGCTACGATCATTATCGCACCAAGCTGCCGCGCAAGCAGAAGCCGACGCTGGAGGAGATCGTCGTCGTCGGCGCCGGCGCGGGGGCCGAAGACGCCTTCGCGAGCGAAGCGGCGCTGCTGGCCGGGCTCGATCTCACCCGCGCGCTGGTCAGCGAGCCGGCGAACATCGTCTACCCGGAAAGCTTCGTCGAGCGCGCCCGCGCCGCATTGGAGCCGCTCGGCGTCGCCTTCGAAGTGCTCGACGAGGCCGCGATGAGGGAACTCGGCATGGGCGCGCTGCTCGGCGTCGCCCAGGGATCGGTGCGGCCACCGCGGCTGCTCGCGATGCGCTGGAACGGCGGCGGCGATGAGGCGCCGGTCGTGTTCGTTGGCAAGGGCATCACCTTCGACACCGGAGGCATCTCGATCAAGCCCGCTGCCGGCATGGAGGCGATGAAGTGGGACATGGGCGGCGCCGGCGCGGTCACCGGCGCGATGATGGCCCTCGCCAGCCGCAAGGCGAAGGCGAATGTCGTCGGCGTCTGCGCGCTCGCCGAGAACATGCCGGACGGCAATGCCCAGCGCCCCGGCGACATCGTCACCTCGATGTCGGGCCAGACGATCGAGGTCATCAACACCGACGCCGAAGGGCGGCTCGTCCTTGCCGACGCGATGACCTGGGCGCAGCGCCAATATCAGCCCAAGGTGATGATCGACCTCGCGACGCTGACCGGCGCGATGATCATCAGCCTCGGCCACGAATATGGCGGCCTTTTCGCCAATGACGACGATCTCGCCGCCAAGCTCGCCGACGCGGGCCGGGCGAGCGGCGACAAATTGTGGCGGCTGCCGATGGGCGACGCCTATAACAAGATCATGGATTCGCAGATCGCCGACATGCGTAATGCCGGCTCGCGCGATGCCGGATCGATCACCGCCGCCTGCTTCCTCGGCCGTTTCGTCGACGAGGGAGTGAAATGGGCCCATCTCGACATTGCCGGCATGGTCTGGGCGGACAAGCCCGGCACGCTCTACGACAAGGGCGCGACCGGCTATGGCGTCGCGCTGCTGAACCGGTTCATCGCCGACAATCACGAGATTTAGGGTCTCTCTCGCCGCTGAGCGGGGGAGGGGCACCAGGCCCGCTTGCCCTTCTGGCGCGCGCTCACTAGAGAGCGCGCGATTCTTCCCACATCATTCACGGAGCTAGAGAGCCGTCATGGCCACGACACGCACCTTTTCGATCATCAAGCCCGACGCGACGCGACGCAACCTCACCGGCGCGGTGACCGCGATGCTCGAGGAAGCCGGCCTTCGCGTCGTCGCCTCCAAGCGCATCCGCATGACGAGGGAGCAGGCGGAGGGCTTCTACGCCGTCCACAAGGAGCGGCCCTTCTTCAACGATCTCGTCGCCTTCATGACGTCGGGCCCGGTGGTGGTCCAGGTCCTCGAAGGCGAGAATGCGGTCGCGCGCAACCGCGAGGTGATGGGCGCGACCAATCCGGACGCCGCCGACGAGGGCACGATCCGCAAGACCTATGCGGAATCGATCGAGGCCAATTCGGTCCACGGCTCCGACAGCGACGAGAATGCGAAGATCGAGATCGACTTCTTCTTCAAGCCCGAAGAAATCGTCGGCTGATCTGAATTCCTCCCCATCGCTCCGCGGCGGCGGGGAGGATTCAACGGCCCTGGCGTTCGCGCCAGATCGCGTCGAGCCGGGCCTGTCCGCGCCCGGGCGCGATCGTCTCCACGCGCGAAAGGCCGCGCAGCCGGATCCGGTGGCCGCCGAGCAGGCCGCCGCCCTCGATCCGGTAGCCGAGATCGTAGATCGCCGTGTCGCGGTGCATCGCGCCGGCGGCATAGAAGCGCGTCGTGAGCAGCACGGGCAGGCGCGCGTCGCCAAGCGTCTCGTCGCCGTCCCCACGTGCGCGCAGCAACGGCCGTTCGAACCAGCCCGCGTCGATCCGGGGCTCGCTCAGCGTCTCCACCGCCGGCACGCCGAGCGCGGCGGGGAGGGACATGGTCTGGCTCTGGATCGCCTGGCCGGAATCGGCGGGCGAGAGGGTCAGCACGCGGCCCTCGCGATCGGTCTGCCCCCGAAGGAGCAGGCTTTGCGCGGCGCTTGATGCCCGCGCGCGCTCGGCGGCCTTGTCCGCTTCCGCGCCGGTCCGCGTCTTGTAATTGTTCCAGAAGGTGAGGATCGATACGATCAGCGCGGCGACGCCGACGACCTCGGCGAGCGTGAGCCAGCGCCACCGGCGCTTCGCCGTCGCCTTGTCCGCCGGATCGGCCTCATCCATTCGCGGTCTCCCCCCGCAACGCGATCACATATTGCTCCAGTGCGATCGGATAGAGCTTGTGCTCTTCCTCCAGCACGCGCGCGGCGAGGCTGTCGGGATCGTCGCGCGCCTGGATGCGGACCCTCGCCTGGGCGATCACCGGCCCGGCGTCGAGGTCGCGCGTCACGACATGGACCGAGCAGCCGCCATATTCGTCGCCGGCGATCAGCGCGCGGCGGTGCGTGTCCAGGCCCTTGTAGAGGGGCAGCAGCGAAGGATGGATATTGAGAATTCGCGCCTCCCAGGAATCGACGAACTCATCCGAGAGCAGGCGCATATATCCGGCGAGCGCGATCAGCTCGACGCCGGCCTCGCGAAGCGCCGCGTCGAGATGTCTGTCGAAGTCGCTGCGCTCCATGCCGCGATGGCTCATCGCCCAGGTCTTGAGACCGAGCCGGCGCGCCGCCACCAGCCCGCGCGCCTCCGGCACGTTCGAGGCGACCAGCGCGATTTCATAGGGCCGCGTCGGATCGCGCCGCTTATATTCGGAAATCGCGACCATGTTGGAGCCGCGCCCCGAAATCAGGATGCCGACGCGCATCTTTTCAGGCATTGAAGGTGGCGCCCCACGCCGCCCGCCCGCTCCAGTGTCCCGGCCCACCCGCCACGGTGCAGCCGCGCGGGCCGGCGGAGACACGGCCGATTTCGAACAAGGTCTCGCCCTGCGCCTCGAGCGCGGCGCGCACGGCGTCCGCGTTCGTCGGATCGACGATCAGCACCATCCCGATTCCGCAGTTGAAGGTCCGGGCCATCTCGCCAGGCTCGATATTCCCCTGCGCCTGGAGGAAGGCCATCAGTCGCGGCTGAGGCCAGCTGCCGGCATCGATCCAGGCGTGGAGCCCGTCGGGCAGAACGCGCGGGACATTCTCCAGCAAACCGCCGCCGGTGATATGCGCCAGCGCCGCGATCTTGCCGGCGCGGATCACCGGCAGCAGCGATTTCACATAGATTCGGGTCGGCGCGAGCAGCGCGTCGATCAGCAACACGTCCTGGTCGAACAGGGCCGGGCGATCGAGCTTCCAGCCGCGATCGGCCGCAAGCCGCCGCACCAGCGAGAAGCCGTTCGAATGGACCCCAGAGGCGGCGAGACCGAAAATGAGGTCGCCGGCCTTCACCTTGTCGCCGGTCAGCGCCTCGCCGCGCTCCACCGCGCCGACGCAGAAGCCGGCGAGATCATAGTCGCCGGGCGCATACATGCCCGGCATCTCGGCCGTCTCGCCGCCGATCAGCGCGCAGCCGGCCTGCCTGCATCCATCGGCGATGCCAGCGATCACCGCCTCCGCGACGCCGGGCTCCAGCTTCCCGGTCGCGAAATAATCGAGGAAGAAAAGCGGCTCGGCGCCCTGCACGATGAGGTCGTTGGCGCACATCGCGACGAGATCGACGCCGACGCCGTCATGCCGTCCGCTGTCGATGGCGAGCTTCAGCTTGGTCCCGACCCCGTCATTCGCGGCGACGAGCAGCGGATCGGAATAGCCGGCCGCCTTGAGATCGAAGAATCCGCCGAATCCCCCAAGCGAGGCATCCGCGCCGGGCCGGGCCGTCGCTTTTGCGAGCGGCGCGATCGCCTTCACCAGCGCATTGCCGGCCGCGATATCCACGCCGGCTTCGGCATAAGTGTAGGATTTATCCTCGCTCAAGGGAACGCGCCTCTCCGATCCGGGTGCCTCGATACGGCCTTTCGACTTCGTTCGACGCCTACCCGGCGTGAGCGGCAAATGCGAGAAAGCCGCTCATCCCGGATAGCCGGCGAGCCTGTCGAACCGGCGTATCCAGGGACGCCTAGCCACAACCCGCTTGGATTTCCACGCCCGACTCGCCAAAAGGCGAGCCGTGACGCGTTCCCGCCGACTTTCCCTGCTCGCGATTCCGCTCCTCGCCGCGCTCGGCGGTGTGGGCGCGCTCGTCTATGCGCAGCTCGACGGCGCGGACCGCGGCATCGCGCCGATCGATTCCACCTCGAACTTCGAGGTGGACGGGATCGACGTGGACGTCTCCGCGCCCTCGGGCGAACAAGCCCGCTACGAAGGCTGGCGGCGCGCCCAGCTTCAGGGATGGAAGATGCTGTGGGCACGCACCACGGGCCATCCGATCGCGCAGGCGCCGAATCTGTCCGATTCGGTGCTCAACGGAATCGTCGCCGGCATCGTGATCCAGCAGGAACAGATCGGGCCGCATCGCTACATCGCCCGGCTCGGCGTGCTCTTCGATCGCGCCCGCACCGGCCAGATGCTCGGCGTCCCGGGGTTGGTGCGCCGCTCGGCGCCGGTGCTGGTGCTTCCGGTGATGACGACCGGATCGACCGCCTACAGCTTCGAGTTCCGCAACGAATGGCAGCGCGCCTGGGCGCAGTTCCGCACCGCGTCGAGTCCGATCGATTATGTCCGCACCTCCGGTCTCGGCATCGATCCGCTGCTGCTCAACCTCGATCAGGCGGGCCGTCGCGGGCGCGGCTGGTGGCGCATGATCCTCGATCAATATGGCGCGGCCGATGTCGTCATCGCCGAGGTGTCGCTGCAGCGCCTTTACCCGGGCGGCCCCGCGGTTGGCACCTTCACCGCGCGCTTCGGGCCCGATGCCGCGCTGCTTGGCCGATTCCAGCTGCGCGCCGCCGATTCGAGCCAGATTCCGGCGATGATGGACGAAGGCGTAAGGCGCATGGACGCCATCTACGCGCGCGCGCTCGACGCCGGGCTGCTTCATCCTGATCCGAGCCTCGTCATCGTCCAGCCCGCACCGCCGCCCGTCGCCATCGACAACACGCTTGCCGTCGAGGACACCAATGTCGAGGTGACCCCTGCGCCGATCCCGGTCGGTCCCGTGACCACCTATAACGTCCAGGTGGACACGCCCGACGCGGCGGCGGTCCAGCGGGCGGAGATCGGCGTTTCCCATGTCCCCGGCGTCACCTCGGCGCTCACCACCAGCCTCGCGCTCGGCGGCACGTCTGTGATGCGGGTGACCTTCGCCGGCGATTCGGCCGCCTTCCAAGCCGCCTTGTCCGCTCAGGGCTGGCGGGTTTCCGGGTCTGGCTCGACCCTCAGGATATCGCGGTAGGCCGGCCGTGAACCAGATAGCGCTGCCGCTCGACTGGCCGGTGGCGGACCGCGAGGAGGATTTCCTCCTGTCCGATTCGAACCGCGTCGCCTTCGATCACCTGCGCCGCTGGTCGCTCTGGCCCGTCATGGCGACCCTCGTCACGGGACCGCGCAAGTCCGGGCGCAGCCTGCTCGGACGAATCTTCGCGCGCAAGACGGGCGGCCGCCTGTTCGACGATGCCGAACGTCAGGACGAAGAGGCGCTGTTCCATGCCTGGAACGAGGCGCAGGAGCGCCGCAGGCCGCTCTTCATCGTCGCCGATGCGCCGCCGCCAGCCTGGGAGATCGCGCTTCCCGATCTCAAGTCGCGCCTGGCAGCGACTCCGCACGTCGAGATCCTTCCGCCCGACGACGCGCTCATCGCCCAGCTCATTGTGAAGCTGCTCGGCGATCGCGGCATCGCGGTTTCGAACGAGATCGCCGACTATCTCGTGCCACGGATCGAGCGCAGCCACGTCGCCGTGCTCAGCGCGGTGGATATCCTTGACCAGGCCATGCTGTCACACCATCGTCGCATGACTGTCCCATTGGCGAGGCGCGCGCTCGAAGAAGCGCGGATGGTTGGCCGGTCGAGGATCAATGTCTGACGCTCTTAAAGCCGTTGCGAACGATCCGGCAGCGCCGGAGCCCGGCCACCTCTACTTCAATCGCGAACTGTCGTGGCTCTCCTTCAACCGTCGCGTCCTGGAGGAGGCGTCGAACGAGGCGCATCCGCTGCTCGAACGGCTCCGCTTCCTTTCCATTTCCGGCAACAATCTCGACGAATTCTTCATGGTCCGCGTCGCCGGGCTCAAGGGGCAGCAGCTCGCCGGGATCGAGGAATTGTCGGCCGACGGTCTGACCCCGGCGCAGCAGCTCGCGGCGATCGCCGAGGAAGCGGATGCGCTGACCGCCGCGCAGCAGGCGGTGTGGCGCGATCTGCGCGCGCGGCTGCGCGAGGCGGGCTTCGCGGTCTTGGGCGAGGACGAGTTGTCGGCCGAGGACGTCGCCTGGCTCGACGATCATTTCCGCGAGCATGTCTTCCCGGTGCTGACGCCGCAGGCGATCGATCCGGCCCATCCGTTCCCGTTCATCCCGAACAAGGGTTTTTCGCTGGTCTTCGATCTTCGGCGGATCGCGGATGACGAGCCGATCCAGGAATTGCTGATGGTGCCGGCGACGCTGCCGCGCTTCGTGCGCCTGCCGGGCGAGGGTGTGCGCTATATCGCGATCGAGCGGCTGATCCGCCGTCAGGTCGCGATGCTCTTCCCGGGCTACGAGCTGCTCGGCGGCGGCGCCTTCCGGATCATCCGCGACAGCGACATCGAGATCGAGGAGGAAGCGGAGGATCTTGTCCGCTTCTTCCGCAGCGCGATCAAGCGCCGCCGCCGCGGCCGGGTGATCCGCCTCAAGCTCGATGCCGACATGCCGGACGATCTCGTCGCGCTGGTCCGCGAGGGCCTCGATGCGAGCGAGGCGCTGATCACGGAGTCGACCGGCTTCCTCGGCATTGCCGACCTCGCCATGCTCGTCGAGGAGGACCGACCCGATCTCAAGTTCACCCCGTTCACCGCCCGCTTTCCCGAGCGCATTCGCGAATATGGGGGCGACTGCTTCGCCGCGATCCGCGCCAAGGACATTGTCGTTCACCACCCCTATGAGAGCTTCGACGTCGTCCTCGCCTTCCTCCGCCAGGCCGCCGAGGACCCCGATGTCGTCGCGATCAAGCAGACGCTCTATCGCGCAGGCAAGCAGAGCGCGGTCGTCAACGCGCTCATCGCCGCCGCCGAAGCGGGGAAATCGGTCACCGCGGTGATCGAGCTCAAGGCCCGGTTCGACGAGGAGCAGAACCTCATGTGGGCGAACGCGCTGGAACGCGCCGGCGTCCAGGTCGTCTACGGTTTCATCGAGTGGAAGACCCACGCCAAGATGTCGATGGTCGTGCGGCGCGAAGAGGGGAGCTACCGCACCTATTGCCACCTCGGCACCGGCAACTACCATCCGGTCACCGCCAAGATCTACACCGACCTCAGCTTCTTCACCGCCGATCCGCGTGTCGGCCGCGATGTCAGCCACGTCTTCAACTTCATCACCGGCTATATCGAGCCCGGCGCGCTTGAGCTGCTGGCGATGTCGCCGATGACGCTCCGCGACCGGCTCTGCCAGCAGATCGACCGCGAGATCGCGAATGTCGCCGAGGGCAAGCCGGGCAATATCTGGGCGAAGCTGAACTCGCTCGTCGATACGAAGGTGATCGACCGGCTCTACGAAGCGAGCCGCGCGGGCGTCGTGATCGAACTGGTCGTGCGCGGCATCTGCTGCCTCCGGCCGGGCGTGCCGGGCCTTTCCGAGAACATCCACGTCAAGTCGATCGTCGGCCGTTTCCTTGAGCACAGCCGGATCTGGGCGTTCGGGAACGGCGCGGCGCTTCCAAACCGCAAGGCGAAGCTGTGGATCAGCTCGGCGGACTGGATGCCGCGCAATTTCGACCGCCGCGTGGAATTCGCGCTGCCGATCGAAAATCCCACCGTCCACGCCCAGATCCTCGATCAGGTGATGGTCGCCAACATCATCGACAACGAGCAGAGCTGGAAGCTCAACCCCGACGGATCAAGCGAGCGCCTCCATCCGGCGCCCGGCCAGAAGTCGTTCAATCTGCATCATTATTTCATGACCAACCCGTCGCTTTCGGGCCGTGGCGAGGCGATCCATGCGAGCGGCGCGGTTCCGAAGAAGTTGCACCTCCCGCGCGCGCCCCACTAAAGCGGGCCATGTTCGCTTCCGCGCCGGTCGCAATCATCGACATCGGATCGAACTCGGTCCGCCTCGTCGTCTATTCGAATGCCGGGCGAATCCCCTCGATCATCTTCAACGAAAAGGTCATGGCCGGGCTGGGCCGCGACGTCGCAGAGACCGGCGCGCTGGGCGATGCGGCGCGGCAGCGCACGCTGGCGGCGCTCGATCGCTTCCGCTTGCTGATCCGCCAGATGGGTGTCGTGCGCACACGCACGGTCGCCACCGCCGCCGTGCGCGAGGCATCGAACGGCGCGCAATTCCTTGCCGAGATAAGGGAGCTCGGCCTCGATCCGGTGATCCTTTCGGGCGAGGCGGAAGCGCGGCTCGCGGGGCTGGGCGTGATTTCGGGGATTCCCGATGCGGATGGAGTTGCCGGCGATCTCGGCGGCGGCAGCCTCGAGCTCGTCGAGGTGAAGGGGGGCGCTGCGCGGCGCGCGGCCTCGCTCCCGCTTGGCGTGCTGAAGCTCCCGGCCATCGCCGGTCGCGGCGGCGCCTTTGCGCGCGAGGTGGCCAGGGCGATCGACGCCGCCGGCTTCAAGGACGCGGCGAAGGGCCGGCCCTTCTACATGGTCGGCGGCAGCTGGCGCGCGCTCGGGCAGCTCGATCTGGCCCTGACGGCCCACCCGTTGCCGATCGCCCATCAGCACGTCATGCCGCCGGCCCGCGCCGCCGACCTTTACGCGAAGCTCGGCCGCATCGCGAAGGACCGTCTGCGCGCCATGCCCACGATCTCGTCGGGCCGGGTGCCGAGCCTGCCCGCCGCGGCCCGCCTGCTGTCGGCTCTCGTCCATGCCTTGAACCCGAAGGCCCTTGTCGTTTCCAGCTTCGGCATCCGCGAGGGCCTGCTCTACGACTCTCTCGATCCGGACACGCGCGCGAAGGACCCGCTGATCGAGGCCACGCGCGAGGCGGGGGCGGGGCTCGGCCGTTTCGCCCAGCATGGCGACCTGCTCGATGCCTGGATCGCGCCGGCCTTCGACGATAGCCCCCGCCAGGCGCGCCTGCGGCTCGCCGCCTGCCTGCTTTCGGACATCGCCTGGGCGGCGCATCCGGATTTCCGGGCCGAGCGCGGCATCGACATGGCGCTGCACGGCCATTGGGTAGCGATCGACGCGGCCGGCCGGGTGATGCTCGCGCAGGCCCTGTTCTGCGCGTTCGGGGGCGGCCGGGCGCTTCCCTATCCGGCGATCGCAGCCTTGTGCGCGCCCGAGGAGCTGGAGCGCGCGGCGGCCTGGGGCTATGCGATGCGGCTCGGCCAGCGGCTGAGCGGGGGCGTTGCCGCCGGGCTGCGGGGCAGCCGGCTGGAGCGCGAGGGCGGAACGCTGAGGCTCGCCATCGGTCGTCCGGATGCGCCCCTGGTCAGCGAAATCGTCGAGCGGCGCCTGAAGACGCTCGCCGGCGCGCTCGGCCTTGCGCCGGCGATCGCGATCGACCCCTGATCAGCCGCAGCTGATCCGCGCGACCTTGCCAGCGTCGTCGAGCGAGATGTCGAGCCGGTCGGCGCGATAATCCATCGTCACCGCCTGGCCCGGCCGGATCCAGCGCACGGTCCGCAGCCCGGTGAGACGCAGCGCCTCGGCCGCAAGCTCGGCGGTGCCCGCACGGCCGACCAGGCCCTGCGCCGCGTCGGCCGAACATTCGCCGACCGCGCCATGGTGCGGCCCCTCGTCGGTCGTCCCCGCGCAGGCGGCGAGCGCGCCGAGCGCGAGCAGCGCGATCATCCTCATTCCGCCGCCGCCTCCGCTTCGGTCCGGGTCATCACCAGCTTGCCGCCGCGGATCGCGAAGGCGAGCCGGCCTTCGACCAGATCGAGCGCGTCGCGGCCGAATTCCTCGAACCGCCAGCCCTGGAGGATCGAAAGACCCTCGCGGCGCCCGGCGGCGAGCAACTCCAGCTCTTCCGACCGAGCGACCAGCCGGGGCGCGACATTGCTCTCGCGCGCGCGAATCTTGAGCAGGAGCTTCAGGAGATCGGCGACCAGCGCGCCCTCGCGCCCCAGACCGGGCCCGCGATCCTCGCGCGCCGGCATCTCAGCCGCGGAGAGCGGGGACGCCGCTGCCAGCGCATCCATCATCCGCGCGCCGATATCGTTCGCCTTCCATGCCGCGGAGAGGCCGCGCACCTTGCCGAGCGCGTCCTGATCGGCCGGCGGATGGGTGGCGATGTCGGCGAGCGTCTCATCCTTCATGATCCGGCCGCGGGGCAGGTTCTTCTGCCGCGCCTCGATCTCGCGCCAGGCGGCGAGCGACTTGAGACGGCCGAGCACCTCCGGCTTGCGGCTCTGCACGCGCACCTTCTTCCAGGCGAGCGCTGGATCGTTCATGTAATTGGCGGGATCGGAAATGCGCTCCATTTCCTGGTCGAGCCAGGCGCCGCGCCCCGTGCGCTTCAGCTTTTCCAGCATCTTCGGGAACAGCTCGGCGAGGTGCGTCACATCGCCGATCGCATAGTCGATCTGGCGCTTGTCCAGCGGCCGGCGGGCCCAGTCGGTGAATCGCGCGCCCTTGTCGAGGCTTCGGCCCAGGAGCGATTCGACGAGGTTCGAATAGCCGACCTGCTCGCCCAGCCCCAGCGCCATCGCCGCGATCTGGGTGTCGAACATCGGGTGCGGGGTCGTGCCGGTCAGGTTGAAGACGATCTCGATATCCTGGCCGCCGGCGTGGAAGACCTTCAGCACCTCCTCATTGTTCACGAGGAGTTCGAGCAAGGGCGACAGATCGATCCCCTCCGCCTTGGGATCGATTGCGGCGGCCTCCTCCCGGCTGGCGACCTGGAACAGGCACAGGTCGGGCCAGTAGGTGTTCTCGCGCATGAATTCGGTATCGACCGCGACGAAATCGGAGCGGGCGAGACGCTGGCACAGCTTTTCGAGAGACTCGGTGTCGGCGATGAGAGGATGGACGTGCATTGGCGGCCCTCATAACGATGCCGCATCGCTTGACAAAGCGTCGCGAGTGACGCGAAGCGCCTCGCCACGCACTTTTCCACAATTATCGAACCACGAAAGCACTCAGATGCACGCCTACCGGACCCACAATTGCGGCCAGCTTCGCGAAACCGACGTCGGGAATCGCGTCCGCCTTTCGGGCTGGGTGCACAGGAAGCGCGACCATGGCGGCGTGCTCTTCGTCGACCTGCGGGACCATTATGGCCTCACCCAGATCGTGTGCCGCGCCAATAGCGAGCCGCTGGCGGTGCTCGAACATCTGCGCGCCGAATCGGTGGTGACGATCGAGGGCGAGGTCGTGTCGCGCGGGCCCGGGGCGACCAATCCGAACCTTCCCACCGGCGCGATCGAGGTCGTGGCGGACAGCGTGACCGTCCAGTCCGCCGCCGAGGAACTGCCGCTCCCGGTCGCTGGCGAGGCGGACTATCCGGAGGATATCCGGCTTCGCTACCGCTACCTGGACCTGCGGCGCGACCGGCTTCACGCCAACATCCTGCTCAGGAGCCAGGTGATCGCCTCGATCCGCCGGCGGATGATCGACCAGGGCTTCACCGAATTCCAGACCCCGATCCTGACCGCCTCCAGCCCCGAAGGCGCGCGCGACTATCTGGTGCCGAGCCGGGTCCATCCGGGCAAGTTCTACGCGCTCCCGCAGGCGCCGCAGATGTTCAAGCAGCTGATCATGGTCGCCGGTTTCGACCGCTATTTCCAGATCGCGCCCTGCTTCCGCGACGAGGATGCGCGCGCCGATCGCTCGCCGGGCGAATTCTACCAGCTCGATTTCGAGATGAGCTTCGTGACCCAGGACGATGTGTTCGAAGCGATCGAACCGGTCCTGTCCGGCGTGTTCGAGGAGTTCGCGAACGGCAGGAAAGTGACGCCCGCCGGCCAGTTCCCGCGCATCCCCTATCGCGAGGCGATGCTGAAATATGGCTCGGACAAGCCGGATCTTCGCAACCCGATCCTGATCTCGGACGTGTCGACGCATTTCGAAGGATCGGGCTTCGGCCTGTTCGCCCGCATCGTCGGCGATGGCGGGGTGGTCCGCGCCATTCCGGCCCCGAACACCGCGGAAAAGAGCCGCAAGTTCTTCGACGACATGAACGAATGGGCACGCTCCGAAGGCCATGCCGGTCTCGGCTACGCCACCCGCAAGGGCGGCGAATGGGGCGGCCCGATCGCCAAGAATCACGGCGAGGACAAGATGAACGCGCTCGCCGACGCGCTCGGCCTCGGCCCGGACGACGGCCTCTTCTTCGCCGCCGGCAAGGAAGCGCAGGCGGCCAAGCTCGCCGGCGCCGCGCGCACCCGCGTCGGCGAGGAGCTCGGCCTGATCGCCCAGGACCGCTTCGATTTCTGCTGGATCGTCGATTTCCCGATGTACGAATATGACGAGGAGGCGAAGAAGGTCGATTTCAGCCACAACCCCTTCTCGATGCCGCAGGGCGGGCTCGAGGCGCTGGAGACGAAGGACCCGCTCGACATCCTCGCCTATCAGTATGACATCGTCTGCAACGGCGTGGAGCTGTCGTCCGGCGCGATCCGCAACCACCGCCCCGACATCATGTACAAGGCGTTCGAGATCGCCGGCTATTCGCAGGCGGACGTCGACACGAATTTTGCGGGCATGATCAATGCCTTCAAGTTCGGCGCGCCGCCGCACGGCGGATCGGCGCCCGGCATCGACCGCATCGTCATGCTGCTCGCCGGCGAGCCCAATATCCGCGAGGTCGTCCTCTTCCCGATGAACCAGAAGGCCGAGGACCTGATGATGAACGCGCCGGGCGAGGTGACCCCGAAGCAGCTGCGCGAGCTTCACATCCGCCTGGTGCCCCCTTCCGGGACGGCCCCGAAGGATCCGGCCAAGGTCGTGGCGCCGGAATGAGCCTCCTGTTAGGGTCGGGCCATGGCGATCGACCTTAGCGATTATGAAGCCGGCGAGGGCTATGACGGCGATTATGGCGCCGACCTCGCCGGCCTGCAGGATCGGATCGCGCACCTGCTCGTCTCGGCGATCCTGCACCGGCGCAAGGCGATCATCGCGATCGAAGGCTGGGATGCGAGCGGGAAGGGCGGGGCGATCCAGCGGATGGTCGCGAAATGCGACCCACGCGCCTTCCAGGTCCATCCGATCGCCGCGCCAAGCGCCGAGGAGAAGGCGCATCACTATCTGTGGCGATTCTGGACCCGGCTGCCCGCCGCCGGCACCGTCGCGATCTTCGACCGGACCTGGTACGGCCGCGTCCTCGTCGAGCGGGTCGAGGGGCTTGCGAGCGAGGCTGAATGGCGGCGCGCCTATGACGAGATCAACGAGTTCGAGGCGCAGCTCGCCGCCGACGGCGTCGCCATCGTCAAGCTCTTCTTCCACGTGACGCAGGAGACGCAGGACAAGCGCCTGAAGTCGCGCCTCGATCACCCCTGGAAGCGCTGGAAGGTCAACGAGGAGGATTTCCGCAACCGCGACCGGCGTCCCGCCTATCTCGACGCGATGGCCGAGATGTTCGCGCATACCGACACGCGCTGGGCGCCTTGGACGGTGATCGACGGCAACAACAAGAAATCCGCGCGGATCGCGGCGCTGACCCGTGTCGCCGATGCGCTGACCGAGGCATTTCCGGCCGAACCGCCGCCGATGAGCGAGGCGCTGGAGACACTGGCGCGAAGGCTCGGCTGAGCGGCGGATTCCTCGGCCCGCGCGCAAATCCGTTTCGGCCCGATCTTCTAGCCGCCTGGCGGATAGGCGATCGCGATCACCTCATAATCCTTGGTGCCGCCCGGCAGCCGCACGCTCCGCACATCGCCCACCGTCGCGCCGCGCACCGCGCGGGCGAGCGGGGAATGCCAGCTGATCCGGCCGGCCCCGGCGTCCGCCTCGTCCTCGCCAACCAGGGTCACGATCCGCTCATTGTCGTCCTCGTCGGCGAGCGTCACCGTCGCGCCGAACCAGACGCGCCCCTTGTCCGGCTGGAGCGCGGGATCGACGACCTTGGCCTCCTTCATGCGGCGGGCGAGGAAGTTGATCCGGCGGTCGATCTCGCGCAGCCGGCGGCGGCCATATTGATAGTCGGCATTCTCCGAACGGTCGCCGTTCGAGGCCGCCCAGGCGATCGTTTCGAGCAGCTTCGGCCGTTCGCCGGCGAACAGCGCCTCATATTCCTCGCGCAGCCGGCGGAAGCCCTGAGGGGTGATGTGATTGACGCGCTCCGCCATGGTCGACCACTACGTCATTCCCGCGAAAGCGGGAATCCCGCTTCATTCGCGGCGCCGGAGAAGAAAGGAAGCCGGCCCCCCGCTTTCGAGGGGGGGACGGAAAGGAGTGGCTAACCCGGCCGCCGCCCGATGAAGGCGGAGATCCGCCCGCGCGGCCCGCCGCGGCTGTTCGGATCGAGCATGTCATAGACGACCGTATTCTCGATCACGCGCTGAACATAGTTGCGGGTCTCGGCGAAGGGGATGTCCTCGATCCAGGCGATCGGATCGACGCCGGGCATCCTCGGATCGCCATTCGCCGCGACCCAGCGCCGGACATTGCCGCTGCCGGCATTATAGGCGGCGGCGACGAGGATCGCGCTGCCGCCCCATTCGTTCATCAGCTCCGACAGGTGATGCGTGCCGAGCATTACATTATAGTCGGGATCGCCGGTCAGCCGGGACAGATCGTAGGACAGGCCGACCCGGCTGGACGCCTGGCGCGCCGTCCCGGGCATCAGCTGCATCAGCCCGCGCGCGCCGGCGGAGCTCACCGCGGTGCGCTCGAACGAGCTCTCCTGGCGCATGATGCCATGGGCGAAGGCCCAGTAGCGGCTGTAGGCGGGCGGGATCGAGACGTTGGGAAAGGCGCCGGTGGCGTAGAAGCTGTCGCCGTCGCCGCGCGCCTCGCGCGCCGCCCAGACGCCGAGGTCGAGCCGGCCGATCGAGCGGCCGAACTCGCTCGCCACCTCGCGCTGGCGATCGTCGTCGAGCTGATCGGCGAGCGCGCGCACGAACAAGGTCTGATCGGCCCGGTTGCCGGTGGAGCCGAGATAGCGGATCGCCTGGACGAGCGGGCGGGCGTCGAACGCGGCGCGCTCGGCCGGGGTCGCCGGCGGCTGCGCGGAGGGCGGCGGCGCGGTCTCGCCGAGCCGTTCCAGCGCGAGCTGTCCGTAGAACTGGTCCGGGCTCGACGCCGCCTGTCGGAACAGCGCGCTCGCCGCCTCGGCATTGCCGGCAGCGGCGGTCGCCCGGCCGGCCCAGAAAAAGCCCTTCGCCCGCGTTTGCGAGGAAGCGGCGCCGCGGCCGTAGCGTTCGAACATCCCGGCGGCATCGGCATTGCGCCCGAGCCGGAGCGCCGCCCGCCCGGCGAGCCAGGTGAGATCGGTATATTTGTCGCGCTCGCCATAGGAGCGCGTGGAAACGTCGGTCCCGGCGGGGAAGAGATCGTCGACCTGGCTCGCGATCTGATAGGCGGTCGGCCATTGCCCGTCATTGGCCGCGCCGCGCGCCATGACGAGCATCGTCTCCATGAACTTTTCCGGATTGGCGGGCAGCCGGCTGAGCTGGCGACGCTGCGCCATCAGCTGGCGGGCGCCGGCCGAATTGGTGGTATTGCGCATCCAGTTCGCGCGATCGACGAGAAGGCCGGGGTCGCCGGCCCCGTCGGAGCCGAGCGCCGCGAGCCGTGCCGCCGCGTCGCTGGCGCGGGTCTGGAGCGCGAGGCGGGTCTCGAACACCGGACGCCGCGCCGCCGACACCAACGCCATCGCGCGCGCGGCGCTCTGCGTGTCGCCATTGCTCAGCAAGGCATCCATGCGCGCGTCATGATCGGCCTGGGTGAAGGTCGGGCCGAAGGCGCCGAGGATACGCTGCTCGTCGGGAAGCGTCAGCACGCCGCCGGTCCAGGCGGCCAGCGCCTCGCGCCGCGCATCGTCACGCCGGCCGGTCGCCATCAGGGCGAAGGCATAGCGCGCATGGCCGGTATTGGTGAGCGGCGGGAAGACCGTGAAGAAGCGGACGATCTCGCCCGGGTTCGCGACCGACGGATCGGCCTGGCGCTCGGCGGTCCGCCGCATCGCCGCCTCGCCGGGCCAGCCGCGATGGCCGATCAGGAAGGAGGCGTAGGAGGTGAAGGGCAGGCTGTCGCTCTGCCTCAGGCTGTTCCAGCGGGCGATGTCCACCGCGATTGCGGGCGCCGGCCGCGCGAGCTCGGCCGAGGTCTGGCCCTGGAGGCCCGTCTGAAGCAGGGCGGCGATCGGGAGCCAGGCGGCGCGCGCAGTCGCGTCCGAGGCAACATGCGGCGTCATCGCCGCGGCGGTGGTGGCGGCGATCGAAACGCCGGCAACAAGCAACAGGCCCGCTCTCTTCTGCACGCTGGACAGGATAGTGCCCCCCTCCTTATCAGACCCTGAACATCCGCGTGGATGATCGCCACGGCACCTTAAGGCAGACGCGGCGCGGATTTGAAGGAGCCTTTCATGTTTAAAGGGTCGATTCCGGCTCTGGTGACTCCCTTTCGCGACGAAGCGTTCGACGAGGCCGTCTTCCGCGCGTTCGTCGGATGGCAGATCGACGAGGGAAGCCACGGACTGGTCCCGTGCGGCACGACTGGCGAGGGGGCCACGCTCGATTCGGCCGAACATGCCCGCGTCGTCGCGGCCTGCGTCGAGGTCGCGGCCGGTCGTGTCCCGGTGATCGCCGGCTGCGGCTCCAACGACACCCGCCACGCCATCGCGCTGACCAGGGCGGCGAAGGATGCGGGCGCCGATGCCTCGCTGCACGTTCCGCCTTATTACAACCGGCCGAACCAGGAGGGCATCTACGCCCATTTCGCCGCGATCGCCGAGGCGGTCGACCTGCCGATCGTCCTCTACAACGTGCCGTCGCGCACGATCACCGACATCAGCGTCGAGACGATGGAGCGGCTTGCCCGCATCGCCAATGTCGTCGGGGTCAAGGACGCGACCGGCAATCTCGCCCGCGTTTCCGCCCAGCGCGCCGCCTGCGGGACGGATTTCGCCCAGATTTCGGGCAATGACGACATGGCGCTCGGGTTCATGGCGATGGGCGGGGTCGGATGCATCTCCGTCACCGCCAATGTCGCGCCGCGGCTGTGCGCCGATTTCCAGAATGCATGCATGGACGGGCGCTGGGACGACGCCCTCGCGCTTCAGGACCGGCTCTATCCGCTCCACGCCGCCTTGTTCAGCGACGCCTCGCCGGGCCCGGTCAAATATGCGGTAAACAAGGTCCGTCCCGATTTCCTGCCGGGCCTGCGCCTGCCGATGACCGCGCCGTCCGAGGCAAGCCGCCGCGCCGTCGATGCGGCGCTGGCCCATGCAGGGCTTGTCTGACGCCGCTTTCCTTCGCGGGTGCGAGTGCCTATCTCACCTGTCCTATGCCCCGCCCCAAACCAGAGACATTCGACAAGAAGAAGATCGTCGCCGAGAACCGGCGCGCGCGCTTCGATTATGCGATCGAGGACAAATATGAGGCCGGCATCGCCCTGACCGGCACCGAGGTGAAATCGCTTCGCTTCGGCGAGGGATCGATTGCGGAAAGCTATGCCGAGGTCGACGAGGAGGAGGTGTGGCTGGTCAACGCCAACATCCCCGAATTCAGCCACGGCAACCGCTTCAACCACGATCCCAAGCGGCGGCGCAAATTGCTGCTTCACGAGCGGGAGATCGCGAAACTCCACGGCGCCGTCGCGCGGCAGGGCATGACCCTCGTCCCGCTCTCGGTCTATTTCAACAGCCGCGGCCGGGCGAAGGTCGAGCTCGCGCTCGCGAAAGGGCGCAAGGCGCACGACAAGCGCGACTATGAGAAAGAAAAGGACTGGAAGCGGGAGCAGGGCCGTCTGATGCGCCAGCATGGCTAGGTGGCGCCTGCCGGGCTGGATCGCCCGCCACATTCCGACGCGCGAGTCGATCGAGAAGCACCGGCTGCTGCGCCCCTTCGCGCATCATCTGGGCAAGCCGGACCTTTGGCATTTCAACCACCGGTCGGTGCCGCGCGGGGTCGCGATCGGGCTCGGCATCGGCGTCATCATCCCGTTCATGCATACGTTCGTCGCCGCGATCTTCGCGATCCCCGCGCGCGCCAATGTCGTCCTCGCCGCGGCCTTCACCCTTGTCGTCAACCCGCTGACCATCCCCCCCATGTACTGGGCCGCCTATCGGATCGGGCGGTGGGAGCTGCATTACGACGCGCTCGTCACCGATCCGGAGACGGCGCGCCAGGCTTCGGGCGAATTCGCCCGGCTGCTGTTCTGGATCCACGAGGCGTCCGGCCCGATCGCGCTCGGCATCGTGACGCTCGCCCTGTCCGCGGCGGCGATCGGCTATGTCGCGAGCGCGCTCGCCTGGCGCGCCTGGCTCTGGCGCCGCAAGCCGGCGGACGAGGCCGGCGCGCCCGCCGGAGAGATTTGAATGCAAAGGCGCTTTTGCTATCAGCGGCGCCATTCATGATCATCCCGAGAGGATAATTTTCATGCGAAAGCTGCCGCTGCTGCTCGCCGCCCTTGCCGCATCCACGTCGATCGCGGCTTATTCCGTCTCCGCGCAGACCGGCGCGCCGGCCGCGGCCGCCACCGACCGGCCGCAATATGGCACGTTCGGCTTCGATGAGGCGGGCATGGACCGGAACGTCGCGGCTGGCGACAATTTCTACGCTTTCGCCAACGGCAACTGGGACCGGACCACCGAAATCCCTGCCGACCAGAGCAATTACGGCGCGTTCAACGTGCTTGACGACCTGTCGCGCACCCGCACCCGTGCGATCCTTGAGGAAGCCGCCCGCACGCCGGGCAGCCGGATCGGCGATTTCTATGCAAGCTTCATGGACGAGGGCGCCGCCAATTCGGCGGGCATCCGTCCGCTCCAGCCGATGCTCGACGAGATCCGCGGCCTTACCGATCGCGCGCAATGGGCCGCCGAGCTCGGCAAGCTCGCCCGCTATGGCATGCGCGGACCGATCGGCGCGCGGATCGACAGCGACGAGCGCCACCCGGATGTCGAGATCGTCCACCTCTCCCAGAGCGGGCTCGGCCTGCCCGACCGGGACTATTATCTCAGCGAGGATCCGGCGCTTGCCGCGAAGCGCAACGCCTACCAGGCCTATCTCGCGCAGCTGCTGACGCTGGCCGGTGAACAGAATGCCGAGGCGCGCGCGGCCGCCGTCGTCGGCTTCGAGCGCGACATCGCCCAGGTCCAGTGGACCCGCGTCCAGAATCGCGACGAGGACGCGACCTACAATCGCTGGGCGGCGGGCGATTTCGCAACCAACGCGCCGGGCTTCGATTGGGCCGCCTTCTTCCGCGAATCGGGATTCGCCGACCAGCGCGAGCTGCTCGTCGCCCAGCCGACCGCCTTCACCGGCACGGCCCGCGTCATCGGCGCCGCGCCGCAGGCCGTGCTCAACGACTATCTGCTGCTGCGCGTCATCGACCGGATGGCGCCCTTCCTTTCGCAGAATTTCGTCGATGCGAATTTCGCCTTCCGCGGCACCGTGCTCAACGGCACCCCGCAGAACGAGGATCGCTGGAAGCGCGGCGTCGGGCTCGTCACCCGGATGATCCCGGACGACGTCAGCCGCATCTATGTCGAGCGCTATTTCCCGCCCGAGACGAAGGCGGCGGCGGACGAGCTGGTCCGCAACGTGATCGCTGCGATGGACCATCGGCTCCAGACTCTCAGCTGGATGGCGCCGGCGACTCGCGAGCGTGCCCGTGCCAAGCTTCGCGCCTTCACACCGAAGATCGGATATCCGAGCTTCTGGCACGATTATTCGTCGATCCGGATCAGCCGCACGAACCTGGTCCAGAACGTGCTCAACGCCGCCGAATGGGATTATAACAACGACCTCCACAAGCTCGGCCGGCCGGTCGACCGGCGCGAATGGGGGATGACCCCGATGACGATCAACGCCTACGCCAATCCGGTGTGGAACGAGATCGTCTTCCCCGCCGCGATCCTGCAGCCGCCCTTCTTCGATCCTCATGCCGACATGGCGGTCAACTATGGCGGGATCGGCGCGGTGATCGGGCACGAGATGAGCCATCATTTCGACGATCAGGGCAGCAAATATGACGAGCATGGCGCGCTCGTCGAATGGTGGACGCCGCAGGATCGCGAGAATTTCAACCGCCTGACCGAGGCGCTCGCGGCCCAATATGACGCCTACGAGCCGCTCCCCGGCCATCACGTCAACGGCCACCTGACCCTGGGCGAGAACATCGCCGATCTGGCGGGCCTCACCGTCGCCTACGAAGCCTATCATCGCGCGCTCGGCGGTCGGCCGGCGCCGGTGATCGACGGCCTGACCGGCGACCAGCGCTTCTACCTCGGCTGGGCGCAGGTGTGGCGGCGCAAGTATCGCGAGGCGAACCTGCTCCAGCGGCTCCTGACCGATCCGCATTCGCCGTCGGAACAGCGCGCCGCGGTCGTGCGCAATCTCGATCCCTGGTATTCGGCGTTCAACGTGCGCGCCGGCCAGCGCCTCTATCTCGCGCCCGACCAGCGCGTGCGGATCTGGTAGCGGCTTGGCGAGCAGCGCCGCCCTTGCCGGCGCGGGCCGCGGCGGCCGCACCGACTGGACGGTGCTGGTCGTTGCCGGGGCGGCCTTGCTCTCGGCCGCCTTGCTGTTCTGGGCCGTCGGTGACCTGACCTTCGCCGGCCTGTTCCTGGCCGGCCTGGTCGGGGTCGGCGGCATCCTGCTGCTCCTCCGGCGGCCGGCGCCGATCCATGCGCTCGCGCCGCCGGCGGAGGGTGCGTTCGATGCCGCGCTGCTTCGGGCGGTGCTCGATGGCGCGGGGCCGACGAGCGCGCTCGCGCTCACCGATCCGGCCGGCGATCTGGTCAGCGCCAACAGCGCCTGGGGACGCTGGTTTGGCGCCGGAGTGGGGCCGCTCGCCGCCGATGCCGATCCAGCGACGCTGACGAGCCTGGCCGAGGCCGGCCGGATCGCGCGCCGCGACGGCGCCGCCGCGATCGGCCCGGCGATGCTTGCCGGTCGCCCGGCCGAGGGCGAGGTGGTGGCGGTCGCCGGCGATCGGCTGCTGTGGCGCTTCCGGCGTGGCGACGGCCCCGATCTCGGCGCCGAGGCCGCCCGCCTCGTGGCCGGCGAAGCGGGCCGGCGGATCGGCGATGCGGGCCTGATGCTCGCGTTGGTAGATCCCTCCGGCGACATCCGCGCCGCCAACAGCGCCTTCGCCCAGCGCACCGCCGCCGACGACGGGGAGGGAGCTGAAGGCACGCAGCTGGTCGACCATCTCGTCGCCGATGACAATGGCCAGTTCCACCTCGCCGCGGAGGGCAAGGCCTCGCCGCCGCTGCGGATCATCCAGATCCCGTCCGCCGACCGGCCCGACGCGCTCTCCTTCTTCCTGCTGATGGACGATATCGCCAGCGTCCGGCTGAGCGAGGATGAGAGCCTGCACATCCACGCCCTGCTCGACAGCCTTCCGCTCGGCCTCGCGCTGGCCGATTCGGACGGCCGGTTCACCTTCCTCAACCAGGCCTTCCGCAAGGCCGCCGGATTGAACCACACGGAACGCCCCGCCTGGCCCGGCGATCTGGTCGTCGACGAGGATAAGGCAGCCGTGTCGGATGCGGTGCGCCGCTTCGGCCGTGGCCGCGCGCTTTCGGGCGATCTCGCCGTGCGGATGAAGACGAACCCGGAGGAGCCGGTGGCGATGACCGTCGCGGGCGCTCGGGGGCTCGGCAGTGCCGCCGTGCTCATCAGCCTCAAGGACAATAGCGAGGAGGCGCGGCTCAAGCGCGAGGTGGCGCAGGCGACCAAGATGCAGGCGGTGGGCCAGCTCGCCGGCGGCGTCGCCCACGATTTCAACAATATCCTGACCGCTCTCATCGGGACCTGCGATCTGATGCTGATGCGCCACCAGCCGGGCGACAGCGACTATGACGACATCCAGCAGATCCGATCCAACGCGAACCGGGCCGCCAACCTCACCCGCCAGCTGCTCGCTTTCTCCCGCCAGCAGACGTTGCGGCCGCAGGTTCTGCAGCTTCCCGACGTCGTCGCGGAGGTCTCGCACCTGCTGAACCGGCTGCTCGACGAGCGGGTGAAGCTGGTGGTGAAGCACGGCCGCGGGCTTGGCCCCGTGCGCGCGGACCCCGGCCAGCTCGAACAGGTCATCGTCAACCTCGCGGTCAATGCGCGCGACGCGATCCTCGCCAAGGATCCGGAAGGGGGCGGCACCCTGACGCTTACGACGCTTGCCGTCTCGGCCGAAGAGGTCCGCCGGATGGGCACGGACGTGCTTCCGGTCGCCGATTATACGGCGCTCAAGATCACCGACACCGGCACCGGCATTCCGCCGCACATCATCGGCAAGATCTTCGAGCCCTTCTTCACCACCAAGGAGGTGGGGAAGGGGACGGGGCTCGGCCTTTCCACAGTCTACGGCATCGTCAAGCAATCGGGCGGCTTCATCTTCGCCGATTCGCAGGTGCGCCGCGGGACCACCTTCACCATCTACCTGCCGGTCCACCGCGCCCAGCCCGGGGAGGCGCCGGCGCGGGCCCGCGCGAAGGACAAGGCGGGTGAGACATGGGGCAGCGGCACGATCCTGGTCGTCGAGGACGAGACGATGGTGCGCGCCGTCGCCGAACGGGCGCTCGCGCGCAACGGCTATACCGTCCTTTCGGCCGAAAATGGCGAGGCGGCGCTCGAACTTCTTGCCAGCACGCCCAGGATCGACCTGATGATCTCCGACGTGGTGATGCCGACGATGGACGGGCCGACGACGGTGCGCGCCGCGCGCCGGACGCATCCCGATCTGCCGATCCTGTTCATGTCCGGCTACGCCGAGGAGCAGCTTCGCAAGTCGATCGACATCCCCAACGTCTCCTTCCTCGCCAAGCCCTTTTCGGTTCAGCAGCTGGCGGAGGCGGTGCGAGAGGTTCTGCGGCCCGGAAATGGTGCGAATGGCGCCGGCGAGGGGCCGAAATAGGCTCTTTCGCTGATCGCCACATTCTATAATGCAACGCCGATGACCGCGTTTAAATCGATCCTGATCGTCGAGGATGAACCACTGATCGCGATGATGCTCGAGGATTTCCTCGAATCGCTGGGCCACCAGGTGGTCGCGACCTGCGATTCGATCGAGGACGCTCTGGCGCGGGTCGACGAAGGCGGATTCGACATCGCCATCCTCGACGTCCAGCTGAGGGACGGCCGCGCCGTCTGGCCGATCGCCGATCGCCTGGCCGAGACCGGCACGCCGTTCGTCATCGCCACCGGCGGCCATGTCGAGCCGCCGCCCGCGCAGCACGCCGGAGCGCCGCTGCTCGCCAAGCCTTACACGATCGACGCGATCGAGCCGGCGCTGGCGGCCGCCTGCGGCGGCTGAAGGGCTCCTGCCGGGCCGATTTGTTTCCCTCTTGTTCCAACAGAACACATGGTGTACGAAACCGCCATGCGTTGACCCGCGCCGCGGGCGCTTTAAGGGGAGAGACAGCCATGACGGCCTCGCTTCACGTCGTTTCCGACAGGACCCAGATGGACACCGATAAGCAAAAAGCACTCGACGCCGCCCTGGCGCAGATCGATCGCGCCTTCGGCAAGGGCAGCGCCATGCGGCTCGGATCGCGCGAGGCGATCCAGATCGAAACCATCTCCACCGGTTCGCTCGGGCTCGATATCGCGCTCGGCATCGGCGGCCTGCCGCGCGGCCGCGTGGTCGAGATTTACGGGCCGGAAAGTTCGGGCAAGACGACGCTGGCCCTCCATGCGGTCGCGGCGGCGCAGGCGGCGGGCGGCGTTGCCGCCTTCGTCGACGCCGAACATGCGCTCGATCCGGTCTATGCCAAGAAGCTCGGCGTCGACATCGACAACCTCATCGTCTCGCAGCCCGACACGGGCGAGCAGGCGCTCGAGATCACCGACACGCTGGTGCGCTCGAACGCGGTCGACATCCTGATCGTCGATTCGGTCGCCGCGCTGGTGCCGCGCGCCGAGATCGAGGGCGAAATGGGCGACAGCCATGTCGGCCTCCAGGCACGGCTGATGAGCCAGTCGCTGCGCAAGCTCACCGGCTCCATCTCCAAGTCCAAGTGCCTCGTCATCTTCATCAACCAGCTGCGGATGAAGATCGGCGTCATGTACGGCAATCCCGAGACGACGACCGGCGGCAATGCGCTGAAATTCTACGCCTCGGTCCGGCTCGACATCCGCCGCACCGGCCAGATCAAGGACCGCGACGAGATCGTCGGCAATTCGACCCGGGTGAAGGTGGTCAAGAACAAGCTCGCGCCGCCGTTCAAGCAGGTCGAGTTCGACATCATGTACGGCGAGGGCGTGTCCAAATTGGGCGAAGTGCTCGATTTGGGCGTAAAAGCCGGCATCGTCGAGAAATCCGGCGCCTGGTTCAGCTATGATTCGATCCGGATCGGGCAGGGGCGGGAGAATGCCAAGGCCTATCTCAAGGACAATCCGGAGATCGCCGAGCGCATCGAGCGCGCGATCCGCGGGCGGACCGAAGAGGTCGGTGAGGCGCTGATGACCGGTCCGGACGCCGAGGACGACGCCTGAGGCGCGCGGGGGCCGGTCTCGATCGGGGGGAGCCGGCCTTGGCCCCGGCCGCGCGTGGCAGGGGTCTCGTTGGGATCATCGGATCGTCGGGACTCGTCCCGGGTAAAGAGTTGCGGCCGCGTCCGGGATCAGGGGGGCGCGGCCGCTTTCCGTTGCCGCCCGGCCATTTGCAAGGCAGCGACGCCTGTCTATGACGGCTTCCCGGGAGCCGCGCATGATCGTCGTCCATCACCTCGAAAATTCGCGCTCTCAACGCGTGCTCTGGCTGCTCGAGGAGCTTGGCCTTCCCTATGAGGTGGTGCGCCATGCGCGCGATCCGAAGACGATGCTGGCCCCGCCCGATCTGTCGCGCATCCATCCGCTCGGCAAGGCGCCGGCGATCGAGGACCGCGCCGCCGAGGGCGGTGGTGGGCCGCGCGTGCTGATCGAAAGCGGCGCGATCATCGATTATCTGGTCGAAAAAGCCGAGGGCCGCCTCGGGCCGCCGGCCAATCGCGATTCGGTCCTGCGCTATCGCCAGTTCGTCCATTATGCCGAAGGCTCGTTGATGGCGCCGCTCTTCGGCCTGCTGGTCTCCGAGCGGATGGGCACGATGGGAAAGCCGGCGCGCGGGCCGATCCTCACCATGTTCGGCAAGCATCTCGACTGGCTGGAGACCGAGCTTGCCGAGCGGCCGTGGTTCGCAGGCGATGAATTCACCGCCGCCGACATCATGATGAGCTTCCCGCTCGAGCTGGCGCGCGAGCGCGCGGGGCTCGACGAGGCGTACCCCAATCTCCTCGACTGGCTCGAACGGATCCACGCCCGCCCCGCTTATGCCGCGGCGATCAAGGCAGGCGGCCCCTATCGCTACGCCTGAGCGCGCCCGGCCTTCCTGATCGCGTCGCGAGCGGAAGGCTCAGCTTTCCGGCGGCGGCGCCGCGCGGTGCGAGGGAGCATGGGGCGGCTCGATCTCCGGCGGCTCCGGCGCATCGAGACTTCCCTCCCAGCGCGCGACCACCACGCTCGCCACCGCATTGCCGACGACATTGGTCGCGGAGCGCCCCATGTCGAGGAAATGATCGACCGCAAGGACGAGCAGCACGCCGGCCTCGGGCAGGTTGAACATGGTGAGCGTCGCGGCGATGATGACCAGGCTGGCGCGCGGCACGCCGGCGATGCCCTTGGACGTGACCATCAGCACCAGCAGCATCGCGATTTCCTGGCCCAGGCTGAGATCGATGCCATAGGCCTGCGCGATGAAGATCGTCGCGAAGGTCATGTACATCATCGACCCGTCCAGGTTGAACGAATAGCCGAGCGGCAGCACGAAGCTGGCGATCCGCGGTGGCACGCCGAACCGATCGAGCGCCTCCAGCGTGCGCGGGAAGGCGGCCTCCGACGAGGCGGTCGAAAAGGCGAGCAGCGCCGGCTCGCGGATATAGCGGACAAGCCGGCGCGCAGGGCGTCCCGCAACCAGGAAGCAGGCGCCGATGAGCAGCGCCCAGAGGATCGCGAGGCCGGCATAGAAGCTCGCGATGAAATAACCGAAGGTGCCGATGATCTGCGGGCCGCGCTCGGCAATCGCCGCCGTCACCGCCGCGAACACCGCGATCGGGGCGAGGCGCATCACATAATCGGTGACCTGGAGGATCACCTTGGCGAGCGCCTCGGCGCCCCTGACGAGCGGCCGCGCCGGCTCGCCCACCGCGGTGATCGCGACCCCGAGGAAAAGCGAGAAGATCACGATCTGGAGGATCTCGTTCGTCGCCATCGCCTCGAAAATCGATTGCGGCACGAGGTGAGTGATGAACTGGGTGAGGTTGAACGACGATCGCTCGACCCCGCTCGCTGCGTTCGCGGCGGGCACCGCGAAATCGAGCCCGACGCCCGGTTGCAGCAGATTGACCAGGATCAACCCGAGCGTCAGCGACACCAGGCTCGCACAGATGAACCAGAACAGCGCCTTGAGCCCGACCCGACCGAGCGCGGCGGTATCGCCCATATGCGCGATGCCGACGACCAGGGTGGAAAAGACCAGCGGCGCGATGATCATCTTGATCAGGCGAAGGAAGAGCGTCGTGACGATCGAGAAATAGGACGCGACATCGGCGAGCCGCGCGGTCGCCGCTGGCGTGCCGTCGTCGAGCGCCGCATTGATCGCCCAGCCTGTGAAGATGCCGAGCACCAGCCCGGCCAGGATGTAATAGGTCAGGCGCTTGGCCATCGTGGCTCCCCTCGAACGCTCAAGCGTCCGAGGAAGCGGAAAGCCGCGGCGGGGTCAAGGCGCTGCGCGATCTTCGCCGCCGCCTGTGCCAGGGGAAGGGCGCGCGTCCCAGGACGGCGGAGGGCCGACGAAGCCCGAACGCCCCTCCACCGTGCCGCCACGGCCTCGCGCCGATGCGCGTCTCCTACAGGGAGGATCGGCTCAGGCGGGCTCCATCTCCCTTTGCACCACCTTCTCGGCCAGCGTGCCGTTGAGCTCGGCCAGATGGTCGAAGGTCGCTTCGTAAGTGGCGAGCCCCTGGCTCAGCGATCGCAATTCGGCGTCGAAGCCCTGCATCTCCGCCTCGGGGATGAGCGCCTCGATCTGGTCCCAGCGCGACCAGCCCTCGCGCGGGCCCATGCCGAGCATCTGGCCGCGCCGGCTCGCGATTGCCGATGTGATGCGCGACGTCGCCACGCTCGGCGCCACGACGGTGACCTTGAGCACCGGCTCCAGCAGGTGCGGCGCTGCGGCTGCCAGCGCCTCGCTCATCGCGATGCGGCCCGCGGTCCGGAACGCGATCTCCGAGCTGTCCACCGTGTGGTAGGAGCCGTCGACCAGGGTCACCTCGACATCGACGACCGGAAAGCCGAGCGGTCCCTTCGCAAGCGCATCGCGAACCCCGTCCTCCACGGCCGGAATCCACTGTTTGGGAACGACACCGCCCGAAATCCGCTCGCCGAAGCGGAAGCCTTCGCCGCGCGCCAGCGGCTTCACCTCGATGACGACGTCGCCGAACTGGCCATGGCCGCCCGACTGCTTCTTGTGCCGGCCGCGCTGGGTGACGCTCTTGCGGATCGATTCCTTGTAGCCCACCGCCGGCGGCCGTGCATCGACCGCGACCCCGTAACGGCGCTGGAGCCGATCGAGCGTGACCTTCAGATGCTCGTCATTGACGCCCTTGAGGCGGGTCTCGTGCATCGTCTCGTCCTGCTCCCAATGGAGCGCGCGATCCTCCTCGGTCAGCTTGTGGAGCGCGGTGGAAAGGCGGACGTCGTCCTTGCGATCGCGGGTGGCGATGGCGAGCGCGAAATTACGCACCGGCGCGCCGATCCCGGGCGATGGCGGGGCCTTGCCGGACGACAGCCATTCGCCCGCGCCGACGCCCTCCAGCTTGGCGATCGCGACGACATCGCCGGTCCCCGCCTCGGGGATCTTCACCGTCTTGTCGCCCTGGACGCAGAACAGGGTGCCGATCCGGATCGCGGCGCCGCCCGGTCCCTTCAGCTCCTGCCCCTCCCGGATCGACCCGCCGAAGACGCGGGCATAGGTCAGGCGGCCCATCGACCCGCCGTGCGAGACCTTGAACACGAAGGCGCACCCGTCTGCCGCGCCGAGCCTTTCCGCGGCGGCCGAAGGCGCGGGCGCCTCGTGCCGGAGCGTCTTCAGCAGGCGTCGCACCCCGAAACCGCTGGTGGCCGATCCGAACAGGACCGGCGCGATATGCCCTTCGCCGGTTTCGCGGGCGAGATCGGCATAGACGGTCGCCCGATCGGGTATTTCGTCCATCAACAGCGCTTCGAGGAGCGCATCGTCATGGTCCGCGAGCTGTTCGAGCATATGGGTCCGCTCGAGGCCCTCGCGCTCGGCGAGATCGGGCGGCACGTCCTTCTGCTCCGAAGGCTGGCCGGGGCGGTAATAATAAGCGCGCTCCAGTGCGATATCGACGAAGCCGGTGATCTTCTCGCCATCTCGAATCGGGATCCAGCGGGCGATCAGCGGCGCATCGCTCATCGGCTGGAGCGACTCCAGCAGGGTCTGGATCGATCCCCGCGCCTGATCAATCTTGTTGACGAAGATCATGTGGGGCACGCCAAGGCGTTCGAGCTGCCGCAACGTCGGCTCGGCGAGCAAGGCGCGATCCGCATCGGGATCGACGACGACGATCGCAAGGTCCGCCGCCGCGACGCCGAGCGCGCCGTCAGCGACGAAGCCGACCGATCCCGGGGTGTCGATGAAGACGTAGCGATCGCCCATATAATCGAGGTGGACGAGGTTGATCTCGGTCGAACCGCCGCGCGCCCGCGCCTCGGGGCTCGCGTCGCCGACGCAGCTTCCGTCGGCGACCGATCCCTGTCGGCTGGTCGCCCCGGCGGCAAAAAGAAGGGCCTCGGCGAGGCTGGTTTTCCCAGCGCCGCCAGGCCCGACGAGCGCGATGGTCCTGGTGCCTGCAGCTCTTTCGGGCATGATCGTCTCCTCCGTCCGCTGGCGCGGTCCGCGAGAAGACGCGGGGCCGCGTCTTGTGGAAACCGCCAGACTGTGCCGATCCGGTGCGAACTTCAAGAGGGCAGGCGAGGGGTTCGTCGCTTGCCGCGGCGCAGCACGTCGCTTAAATCCAGCCCATGACATCGACCAACGACATCCGGCGCGGCTTTCTCGATTTCTTCGCGCGCGAGGGCCATACGATCGTGCCGTCCGCGCCGCTCGTGCCGCAGAACGATCCGACGCTGATGTTCGTGAACGCCGGGATGGTGCCGTTCAAGAATGTGTTCGTCGGGCAGGAGACGCGGCCCTATACGACCGCGACCTCTTCGCAGAAATGCGTGCGCGCCGGCGGCAAGCATAACGATCTCGACAATGTGGGCTATACCGCGCGGCATCATACCTTCTTTGAAATGCTGGGGAATTTCTCCTTCGGCGACTATTTCAAGGAGCGTGCGATCACGCTCGCCTGGACCTTGCTGACGAAGGAATGGGGCATTCCGGCGGATCGGCTGACCGTCACGGTCTATCACACCGACGATCAGGCGTGGGATCTGTGGAAGAAGATCGCCGGCCTTCCCGATGAGCGGATCATCCGCATCGCGACCAAGGACAATTTCTGGGCGATGGGGCCGGACGGCCCCTGCGGGCCCTGTTCGGAGATTTTCTACGATCATGGCGATCATATCCCCGGCGGCCCGCCGGGATCGCCGGACGAGGATGGCGACCGCTTCGTCGAGATCTGGAACCTCGTCTTCATGCAGAATGTGCAGGCCGACGATGTCGTCGTCGGCGATCTGCCCAAGCCGCAGATCGACACCGGCATGGGGCTGGAGCGGATCGCCGCGGTGCTCCAGGGCGTCCACGACAATTATGACACCGACACGTTCAAGGCGCTGATCGCCGCTTCGGGCGAGCTCACCCGCACCGATACCGCCGGGGAGCTGAAGGCGAGCCACCGGGTGATCGCCGATCACCTGCGCGCCTCGGGCTTCCTGATCGCCGACGGCGTGCTGCCGGCGAACGAGGGCAGGGGTTATGTGCTGCGCCGGATCATGCGCCGCGCGATGCGTCACGCCCACCTGATCGGCGCGGCCGAGCCGCTGATGCACCGGCTGGTGCCGAGCCTGGTCGCCGAAATGGGTGCCGCCTATCCCGAGTTGGTGCGCGCCCAGCCGCTGATCGAGGAAACGCTGAAGCTGGAGGAGACGCGCTTCCGCCAGACGCTGGCCAACGGCCTGCGGCTGCTCGACGAGGCGACGGGCGCGATGAAGCCCGGCGATACGCTTCCGGGCGAGACCGCGTTCAAGCTCTACGACACCTACGGCTTTCCCTATGATCTCACCGAGGACGCGCTTCGGGTGCAGGGCTTCGGCGTCGACCGCGCCGGCTTCGACGCCGCAATGGCCGAGCAGAAGGCCAAGGCGCGGGCCGCCTGGAAGGGCAGCGGCGCCAAGGCGAGCGACGATGTGTGGTTCGACCTTTCCGAAGAGGCGGGCGCGACCGAGTTCACCGGCTATCTCGGCCATGACGGCGATGGCCAGGTGGTCGCGATCGTCAAGGACGGGGCACGCGTCGACAAGGCCGGCCCGGGGGATTCCGTGATCCTCGTCACCAATCAGACGCCCTTTTACGGTGAGAGCGGCGGGCAGATGGGCGACACCGGATTCGTGACCTCTGCCAAGGGGCTCGAGGCCGACGTCGAGGACACGTCGAAGCCGCTCGGCAAGCTCCACGCGCATCACGCGACGATCCGCGCGGGCGAGGTGGCCGTCGGCGATGCCGTTCACCTCTCGGTCGACGCTGCGCGCCGATCGAAAATCCGCGCCAATCACAGCGCCACGCACCTGCTCCACGCGGCGCTGCGCCGGCGGCTCGGCGATCATGTGACGCAGAAGGGGAGCCTGGTCGCGCCCGATTATTTCCGCTTCGATTTCTCGCACCCCAAGGCGCTGACGCGTGAGGAGATCGAGGCGGTGGAGGCCGACGTCAATCGCCACATCCGCGAGAATGTGCCCGTCGGTACGCGGCTGATGAGCATCGACGACGCGATGGCCGCGGGCGCGATGGCGCTGTTCGGCGAGAAATATGGCGACGAGGTCCGCGTCCTTTCGATGGGAAGCGACGGCGAGGCCGCCTATTCGGTCGAGCTGTGCGGCGGGACGCACGTCAACGCGCTCGGCGATATCCAGCTGTTCAAGATCACCTCCGAAAGCGCGGTCGCGGCGGGCGTCCGGCGGATCGAGGCGCTGACCGGCGAGGCGGCGCGCCGCTATCTGGTCGAGCGCGAGGAGCGGCTGCGCGAAGCCGCGGCGACGCTCAAGGCCGCGCCGGACGAAGTGCCCGCCCGCGTTGCCGCGCTGGTCGAGGAGCGCCGCCGGCTGGAGCGCGAGCTCGCGGAGGCGAAGAAGGCGCTGGCGCTTGGCGGTGGCGGCAAGGCCGAGCAGGCTGGGCCGGAGCAGGTCGCGGGACACGGCTTCATCGGCCAGGTGCTGGATGGGGTCGAGGCGAAGAGCCTGCGCGGCCTCGTCGACGAAGCGAAGGCGCGCGTCGGCTCGGGCGTCGTCGCGCTGGTTGCGGTCAACGACGGCCGCGCCACCGTCGCGGTCGGTGTGACTGACGACCTCGCCGGAACGCTGAGCGCCGTCGATCTCGTCCGCAAGGCCGTCGAGGCAGTCGGCGGACAAGGGGGCGGCGGACGGCCCGACATGGCCCAGGGTGGCGGTCCCGACGGTGCCAGGGCGGCCGAGGCGCTGGCTGCGGTCAAGGCGGCGCTCAGCGCCGAGCCTATCGCGGCGTAGTCGCGTCCCTCAGACGGCCGCCGCGCTGCGCCGGCTCGCGGTCGAGATCGCCCATCTCCATGATCTGCTGGCGAAGCTCGGCGCGCTTTTCGTGGATCGAGGCGATGACCGGACCCATCGCCATGCCGAGATCGACCAGCACCGCCTCCGAAAGCTGGAGCGAGGATTCGAGCGTTTCGGGGACCGCGTCGGTGGCGCCGGCCTTGTAGAGCTCGGCCGCATGGGCGGCATCGCGGGCGCGCGCGACGATCGTGAGATCGGGATAGAGCTGCCGCGCGCGCCTGGTCAGCCGCACGAGCAGCACCGGATCGTCCATGGTGAGGATGAGCGCGGTGGCATTGTCGAGGTGCAGCCGCTCGATCAGGTTCGGCCGCCCGGCATCGCCGAAGATCACATGATAGCCGTCGCGATTGGCGGCGCTCACCGAATCCACGTCGGAATCGACCGCGATGTAGCGCTTGCCGTGCGTGATGAGCATGTCGGCGACGAGGCGGCCGACACGTCCGAAGCCGAGGATCACCGAGACGGACGCGTCCGGCTCCACCTCGACAGCCGTCGGCTCCGGCGCGCCGCGCTGCCGCTCGATGCGCCGTGCGGCGACCTGGCCGAGCTTGGCGAGCAGCGGTGTGACGGTCAGCCCGATCGCGGTCACGATCTGCCAGAAGGCGGCGCTGTCGCGGCTGATGAGCTGCGCGCTGGCCGCGGCGCCAAGGACGATCAAGGTGGTTTCGGAGGGCGCCGACATCAGCACCCCGGTCTCCGCCGCGACCCCCTTGCTGGTGCCGTAGAGGCGCAGCAACGTCGCTGTCACCGCCGCCTTGGCGACGAGCACGCCGACGACCGCGATCAGGATCGTCTGCCAGTTCGCCGCGACGATCCTGAGATCGACGCTCATCCCGACCGTGATCAGGAAGATACCGAGCGCGAGGCCGCGGAAGGGGGCGGTGATCGATTCGACCTCGTCATGATAATCGGTCTCGGCGATGAGGATGCCGGCGACCAGCGCACCGACGATCGGAGACAGGCCGACCGCAGTGGTGAGCAGGCTCGCGACGATCACCACCAGCAGGCTCGCGGCGAGGAACAGCTCCGGGCTCTTGGTCCGCGCCGCCTGCGCGAACAGGCGCGGCAGGAAAAGCCGTCCGATCACCATCATCGCGGCAATCGTCGCGGCGCCGAGCAGGACCACCCGAATGAGCGGGCCAAAGCCTTCCTCTCCCGCCTGCGGCCCCATCGCGCCGAGGGCGAAGATGATGGGGACCAGCGCCAGATCCTCGAACAGCAGCATTGCGAGCGCCGCGCGACCGACCGGCCCATCCGTCCCGGCGAGCGGCAGAACGAGGGCTGTCGAGGACAGGGCCAGGCCGAGCCCGAGAGCGAGCGCGCCGCTGCCCGGCGTGCCGAACCAGAAAAGACCGGCGCCGATGAGCGCTGCTGAAATGAGCAGCTCCGCGGCGCCGACCCCGAAGACGAGCCGCCGCATCTGCCACAGGCGCTTGAACGACAGTTCGAGGCCGATCGCGAAAAGGAGCAGGATGATGCCGAATTCGGCGAACGGCTCGATCGCGTGCGGATTGGTGATGGTGACATAGCCGAGCCAGGGGAACCGGGCGGCGAGGGCGCCGAGCCCCGCCGGTCCGACCGCGAGGCCGATCAGGATGAAGCCGATGACGGGGCTGATCCGAAAACGAGCGAAGGCCGGGATCACGACCCCCGCCGCGCCGAGGATCACCAGCGCGTCGCTTAGTCCGGTAGTGGTGAATTCTGCTGCCATATTGCCTTTATGCAGCTTCCGGCGCGATTGTCAGTCCCATGAACGCATCCGATCTCGTGATCGTCGGGGGAGGGCCGGCAGGGATGGTGGCCGGGCTGCTTTTCGCGCGCGCCGGCGCCCGGACGATCGTGGTCGAGAAGCATGGCGATTTCCTGCGCGATTTCCGTGGCGACACGGTCCATCCCTCGACGCTGGAGCTGATGCGCGAGCTCGGGCTCCTGGAGGCGTTCCTGAAGCGTCCTCACGACGAAGTCCGCGAGATCACGGCACGCGTCGCGGACCGGCGCATCGTCGTCGCCGATTTCAGCCACCTTCCGGTCGCCTGCAAGTTCATCGCGCTGATGCCCCAGTGGGACTTTCTCGATTTCGTGGCCGAGGAGGCGCGCCACTATCCAACCTTCGAACTCAGGATGAACGCCGAGGTGGTGGACCTGATCGAAGAGGGCGGCCGGATCGCCGGCGTGACGCTGAAGGACGGGACGCAGCTGCGCGCCCGGCTCGTCATCGCCGCGGACGGGCGCGGCTCGATCCTGCGTGACAAGGCCGGCTTCGCGAAGCGCGATCTCGGCGCGCCGATCGACGTTTTGTGGTTCCGCCTTCCCAAAGGCAGGGTCGCGCATGGCGAAACCGGCGGCACGTTCGGCGCCGGCACCTTCGTCGTCCAGTTGGATCGCGGCGATTACTGGCAATGCGCGTTCGTGGTCGCGAAGGGTGGCGCCAGCGAGGTCGAGGCGCGCGGCATCGCGGCGTTTCGCGCCGATGTCGCCGGCGCCGCACCGGATCTGGCGGACGTCGTCGGCGAGCTTGAAAGCTGGGATCAGGTGAAGCTGCTTTCGGTCTCGCTCGACCGGCTTGAAACCTGGTCGCGTCCCGGGCTGCTCGCCATCGGGGATGCCGCCCATGCCATGTCGCCGGTCGGCGGCGTCGGCATCAACCTGGCGATCCAGGACGCGGTGGCGGCGGCGAATATCCTCGCCGCGCCGCTGTCGGCGGGCGAACCGGTCGATTCGCGGCTCGACAAGGTGCGTGCGCGAAGGCTGCTTCCCGTCCGAATCGTGCAGCGCGTCCAGAAGGCCGTGCACGACCGGATCCTCGCCCCGACGATCCACCGCCGGGCGGTTCTGCAGGACGTGCCGCTCCTGCTCAGGCTGTTCGATCGGCTGCCGCCGCTGCGCCGTCTTCCGGCACGCCTGCTCGGGCTCGGCATCCGGCGCGAGCACATCGCTTCGCCGGATGCCGGACTGCGTCGGCCCTAGGCGGGCTGCGCGGCCATCGCCGTTTCGAGATTGACCCGGACCGCCTCGAAGAACTGTTCGGTCGTCATCCAGCTCTGGTCCGGGCCGATCAGGATGGCGAGGTCCTTGGTCATCTTGCCGCTCTCGACCGTTTCGACGCAGACCCGCTCGAGCGTCTCGGCGAAGCGAGTGACCTCCGGCGTGCCGTCGAAGCGGCCGCGATATTTGAGGCCGCCGGTCCAGGCGAAGATCGAGGCGATCGGATTGGTCGAGGTCGCCTTGCCCTGCTGGTGCATCCGATAGTGGCGGGTGACTGTGCCGTGCGCCGCCTCGGCCTCGATCGTCTTGCCATCCGGCGACATCAGGACGGACGTCATCAGCCCCAGGGAGCCGAAGCCCTGCGCGACCTGATCCGACTGCACATCGCCGTCGTAATTCTTGCAGGCCCAGATGAACTTGCCGCTCCACTTGAGCGCGGAGGCGACCATGTCGTCGATCAGGCGATGCTCGTAGACGATGCCGAGCTCCTTGAACTTGTCCTTGAACTCCGTCTCGTAAACCTCTGCGAAGATGTCCTTGAACCGCCCGTCATAGGCTTTGAGGATGGTGTTCTTCGTCGACAGGTAGACCGGCCATTCGCGCACCAGGCCATAGTTCATAGACGCGCGGGCGAAATCGCGGATCGATTCGTCGAGATTGTACATGCCCATGGCGACGCCGGCGGCCGGGAAGTCGAAGACGTCGAAATCGAGCGTCTCGCCATTTTCGCCCTGCCATTTCATGGTGAGCTTGCCAGGGCCGGGCACCTTGAAATCGGTCGCGCGATACTGGTCGCCGAAGGCATGGCGGCCGACGACGATCGGATCGGTCCAGCCGGGGATCAGCCGCGGGACGTTGGACATTACGATCGGCTCGCGGAAGATCGTGCCGCCAAGGATGTTGCGGATCGTCCCGTTGGGCGATTTCCACATCTTCTTGAGGCCGAATTCCTCGACCCGCGCCTCGTCCGGCGTGATCGTCGCGCACTTCACGCCGACGCCATATTTCTTGATCGCCTCGGCCGATTCGACGGTGATCCGGTCGTCCGTCTCGTCGCGCTTCTCGATGCCGAGATCAAAATAGACGAGATCGATGTCGAGATAGGGCAGGATCAGCCGTTCGCGGATCCACTGCCAGATGATGCGGGTCATCTCGTCGCCGTCCAGTTCGACGACCGGGTTCTTCACCTTGATCTTGGCCATGAGCGATGCGCTTTCCTGTCGGAATGGGTGTTGAAGGGGGCCTTAAGCGGCCCGCGCGCGGCGATCAACAGGTGCGCGTCGGCTTTGGGTGGCCGACGGCGAAACGCCGCTTATGGTCGGGTGATGACGAATCGCTTGATCCGGCTCGAGGCGCGTCTGTTGTGGCGCTCCTTCACCGATGCGTTCTCGACGGCGTCGGACAGGCTGCTGCTGCTGATGGTCGCGGTCATCGCGGCATTTTGGGTCCGGACCCATCTCGCCGAGCCGATGTCTTTCGCGCTGCCGACGCGCGCCGCCTGGGCGGGCTTTGCCGGTCTGCCCGCCGGGATGGCCGCGCAATGGCGGCTCGGCGGCCGGCTGGCCTGGCTCGCGGAGGAAAGTCCGTTTTCGGCGACCGCCCGGCAAGGGCTGGCGCGACGGACCTATCTCGCCTCGTTCCACGGCCTGTTCGCCTGCGGGCTGGCCGCAGCCGCCGTCTGGATCGGTGTCGCCGTCGGCGAACCGATCGTGGTGCCCATCATCGCGCTGACAAATTATGCCGTGGGCACGGCGCTTGGCGCGGCCTGCCGCCGCGAAGGCAAAGTCCGGCGCGTCACGACCCGACGCGCCCGCCCGGCCAACCCCCGCCCCTCGAAAGCGACCGCCAGCCGGGCGCTGATCGGTGTTATAGTCGCGCATCAGACTCGCGATCGGGCGGATCCGGCCCGTGGCGCGACGCTGCTGCTCGGCTTCGTTTTCGTCGCCACGCTCGGCTCGGTTCCGATGTCGGCAGCGTGGACCTCGCCCGCGCGAATAGCGGCCGAGGCCGCGCCGGGGCTGTTCGCGCTGCTCTGGACGAACCGCATGGATGTGCGTCTGGTCGGCTTCCTTCCGTCGCTCGGTTACGGGCCCGCCATGACCGGACTGGCGGTGTCGGCGCTTCCGCTTGCCTGCGTCGTCATCGCCATTCTCGCCGTTGCCGCCGCGCGCGCGCCGTTCGGATTCGTCGGCTCCGGGATTGTCGCGGCGGCCGGTGCCGGCTTTGTCCTGGTGGCCCTGGGCCGGACTTGGCTTTCGCCCGGGCGCAGCAGGCATTCCGTCGATCTTCAGGTAGGGATCGAATCCGCTATCGTGCTCCTGGTTGCGTTCGCCCTCCCGCCACTGGCCCCGATAATGATCGTCGGGCGCCTGGCGATGCTCTATCGCCGCGCCGCGTCGTTGCGCTGGATTCAGCGTTGAGCGTGCGGATCGCGACCGAGGGATTGAGCGTGCGTCGCGGTGGCTATCCGGCCGTGAACGCCGTCAGTCTGGAGATCGCGGCGGCGCAATGGACGGGCCTGATCGGCGCCAACGGCAGCGGGAAGACATCGCTGCTGCGCGCCATGGCGGGACGCGCCGCCGTTTCCGGCGGCACGATCCTCATCGACGGCCTGGATCGGACCGACGATTTGGCCTGGCGCGCCCGCGCGATCGGCTTCGCGGCGGATGCGGGCGCCTTGCCGCCGACCCTGACCGGGCGTGAACTGTTCGCGATTATCGCTTCCGATAAGCCCGGCCTCGCCATCGACGATCCGCTGGCGGACCTTCGCGCCGCGCTCGACTTCGACCGTTTCATCGATCAGCGGATCGGCACGCTTTCCGCCGGGATGCGTCAGCGGCTGGCGATTTTCGCGGCATTTCTTACCCGGCCCGAGACAGTGTTCCTCGACGAGCCGTTCAATTGGCTCGATCCGATCTGCGCCTTTGACACCAAGGCTGCGCTGCGCGGGTTGGTCGCGGCGCACGGGCTGACGCTGTTCACCGCGCTGCACGACACGGCGACGCTCGTTCACCATTGTGATGCGGCGATGCTCCTCTGGGAGGGACGCATCGCCCGGCGCATCGGCCCCGACGAGCTGGCGGCCGCCCGGCAGGATCATGCCCGGTTCGAAGCCGAAATTGTAAACAGCCTGCGCACGAATGGGTGATGGCCTGAGCGCGCGTCCCGATTGTCTCGCCCGGCGGCACCGCTTAAAGGCGTCCCAATGTCTTCTCTCGAAAAGAACGAGCTCGTCACCTCGTCGGTCCGCTGGCGGATGCCGTCCATCCATCCGGAAGGGCGCAAATTCTCGGTCATCGCCCTGGCGATCACGGTCGGGCTGTGGTTCGGCCTGCACTGGTCCGTCCTCGGCTGGATCATGGCCGGCGTGACGGTGTGGACCGCCGCCTTCTTCCGCGATCCCGTCCGGACGACGCCGAGCGGCCAAGACCTGATCATCGCACCCGCCGACGGGCTGGTCACCGCGATCGCGACCGTGCCGCCGCCGAAGGAACTGGTCGAGGCCGGAGATATGCCACCGGACCCGCTGATCCGCGTCTCGATCTTCATGAGCGTGTTCGATGTCCACATCAATCGCACGCCGATCGCCGGGACGATCCGGCGGGTCGTCTACATCGCCGGCAAGTTCCTCAATGCCGATCTCGACAAGGCGAGCGAGGACAATGAGCGCCAGCATATCCTGGTCGAGGGCGCCGACGGGACGAAGATCGCCTTCACCCAGATCGCGGGGCTCGTCGCGCGGCGGATCGTGCCGTGGGTGAAGGCGGGCGACACGGTCGTCGCCGGGCAGCGCGTGGGCCTCATCCGCTTCGGCAGCCGCGTCGATGTCTATCTGCCCAGCGGCACATCGAGCCAGGTCCTGCTCGGCCAGCGCACCATCGCCGGGGAGACGATCGTCGCCAGGATCGGCGTTTCCGAGCTGATCGAGGGGGTCGCCCAGTGAGGGCAGGGGCGTGAGGCCGCCCCGCCAGCGGCGCGAGCGCCCCATGCGCGGCATCCCGCTTCGCGCGGTCGTCCCCAACGCCGTCACAGCGCTGGCGCTGTGCGTCGGGCTGACCAGCGTGCGATTCGCGATCGCCGGTCAGTGGGAGAATGCGATCTACTCGATCCTCGCCGCCGCCGTCCTCGACGGCATGGACGGCCGGATCGCGCGGGCGCTGCGCGGCCAGACCCGGTTCGGGGCCGAACTCGATTCGCTGTCGGACGTGATCGCCTTCGGGGTCTCGCCGGCGATCGTGCTGCATTTGTGGTCGCTCCAGCATTGGCCCCGGATCGGCTGGGTGTTCGCGCTCGCCTTCGCGGCGTGCCAGGCGCTGCGGCTCGCCCGCTTCAACGCCCAGATCGATGTCGACGAACAGCCGCACAAATCGGCCGGTTTCCTGACCGGCGTGCCGGCACCGGCGGGGGCGGGGCTGCTGCTGCTCCCGGTATATCTGTGGCTGGCGAGCGGCGAGCGCTGGACCTGGCTTCAGGATTACCGGCTGGTCGCGCCCTGGGCGGCGCTGATCGCCTTCCTTGCCATCTCGAACGTCGCGACCTTCTCCTGGGGCTCGCTGCGCCTCAGGCGCAACATCCGGCTGGAGGCGATCGTCATCATCGCGCTGCTGGGGGCGGCGGTCGCCTCGGCGACCTGGGAGACGTTGAGCTTCGTCGCGCTCGTCTATCTCGGGCTGATCCCGCTCAGCGTCATGAGCTATGCCCGGGTCAGGCAGCAGCGCGCCGCGACCGAGCCGCCGTCGATGCCAGCCGAACCGTTGCTGCCGCTCGCGGAGCCGAAGGCGCCGGCCAGAGGGCGGCGGCGATCAGCGCCCAATGCGAACGAACCGTCGTCTCCAGAATGACCCCGAGCCCGACGAGCAGGGCGAGGAAGAACAGGGTCGATGCCAGATGAGCCACAGCTTTTCCCTTCTTTTATCCACAGGCTGAAACCGAGCCGATCCGCTTTTGTTCCGCGAACCGGATCGCCCACATGTTCACTTTATGTTCCGTCGTCAAGCCACATCGTCGGCGAGGGGGCTTGGCGGCGTTCGGCGGTGGGATGGGGAGGGGCCGCCGGCGAAGGCGCCGGCCACCGCTATTTTGCCGCGGGTCGGGCTTGATTTTCGCGGCGTCTCTCTCTAGATGCGCGCCCATTCCACATGCGGGACCAACATACCGGTGCTCCGAAAGGAGTTTCTCGGCCCCGCAGAGGCATAACCGGAAGGAGAAAGACTATGGCGTCCACCGACGTCAGCATGCAGGCATTGCTCGAGGCCGGAGCGCATTTCGGCCACCAGACCCATCGCTGGAACCCCAAGATGAAGCCGTATATCTTCGGCGAGCGCAACGGGGTGCACATCATCGATCTGTCGCAGACCGTGCCGCTCTTCGCCCGCGCGCTCGATTTCGTCCGCGCCACCGCGGCGTCGGGCGGCAAGATCCTCTTCGTCGGCACCAAGCGCCAGGCGCAGGAGCCGATCGCCGAGGCGGCGCGCCGTTCGGGCCAGCATTTCGTCAACCATCGCTGGCTTGGCGGCATGCTCACCAACTGGAAGACGATCTCCAACTCGATCAAGCGCTTCAAGGCGCTCGAGGAGCAGCTCGCCGGCGACACCACGGGCCTCACCAAGAAGGAGGTCCTCCAGCTGACCCGCGAGCGCGACAAGTTCGAGCTTTCGCTTGGCGGCATCCGCGACATGGGCGGGATTCCCGACGCCATGTTCGTGATCGACGCCAACAAGGAGGAGCTCGCGATCAAGGAAGCCAATACGCTCGGCATCCCCGTCGTCGCGATCCTCGATTCGAACGTCTCGCCGAACGGCATCGCCTTCCCGGTCCCGGGCAATGACGACGCCAGCCGCGCGATCCGCCTTTATTGCGATGCGATCGCCGACGCGGTGCTCGCCGGCAAGCAGGGCGGCGCGGCCCAGCGCGGCGTCGATATCGGCGCGCAGGACGAGCCGCCGGCCGAAGCCGCGCTGGCCGACGCCTGACCGCTTCCCCGGCCCGCTTTGCGGGAGGGGGCAAAAGGGGTGGGCCTGTTCAATCGTGCGGGCCCGCCCACCCCAACCCCTCCCGCAAGCGAGAGGGGCGTTAATTCAAAAGGATAGAAGACATGGCTGAGATCACGGCCGCCACCGTCAAGGAACTGCGCGAGCGCACCGGCGCCGGCATGATGGATTGCAAGAAGGCGCTCGCCGAGGTGAATGGCGACATGGAAGCCGCCATCGACTGGCTGCGCACCAAGGGCCTCGCCGCCGCCGCGAAGAAGGCCGGCCGCGTCGCCGCCGAAGGCCTGATCGGCGTCGCCGTCGATGGCACGACCGGCGCCGCCGTCGAGGTCAATTCGGAGACGGATTTCGTCGCCAAGAACGAGCAGTTCCAGGATTTCGTCCGCAGCGTCGCGCGCATCGCGCTGACGACCGGCGACGACATGGACGCGCTTGCCGCGGCGGACTATCCGTCGGGCGGCACCGTCGCGGAAACGCTCACCAACAACATCGCCACGATCGGCGAGAACCAGTCGCTGCGCCGCGCCGCGCGGGTGTCGGTGAACGATGGCGTCGTCGTGTCCTATGTCCACAACGCCGCCGCGCCGGGCCTCGGCAAGATCGGCGTGCTCGTCGCGCTGGAGAGCGGCGCCGACAAGGCGGCGCTTGAGACGCTCGGCAAGCAGCTGGCGATGCACATCGCCGCCGCCAATCCGCTCGCGCTGACCGCGGACGGGCTCGATCCGGCAATGGTCGAGCGCGAGCGCGGCATCGCGCGCGAGAAGGCCGCCGAGAGCGGCAAGCCGGCCGAGATCGTCGAGAAGATGGTCGAGGGGGCGATGGCCAAGTTCCGCAAGGAAAATGCGTTGCTTTCCCAGCTTTTCGTCATCGACAACAAGACGAAGATCGAAGACGTGATCGCCGGCGAGGCGAAGCGCCTGGGCAGCCCGATCACCCTTTCGACCTATGTCCGATTCCAGCTGGGAGAGGGCATCGAGAAGAAGGAAAGCGACTTCGCCGCCGAGGTCGCCGCCGCGGCCGGCACGCCCAAGGCCGCCTAATTCGTCGCCTTGGCAGGGTGACGCGCGCCGACTAAGGTGCGCGCCACCCTGTTTTTCATCAGCAGACCGGAAGCTCCATGCCGTCGCGCCCGCGCTTCAATCGTATTCTCCTGAAGCTTTCGGGCGAGGCCCTGATGGGCGATGGCCAGTTCGGCATCGATCCCGAGACGGTCGGTCGCATCGCCGGCGAGATCAAGGTCGCGCGCGACGACGGGCATGAGCTGTGCCTCGTCGTCGGCGGGGGGAATATCTTCCGCGGACTCGCCGGCGCGGCCAAGGGGTTCGATCGGGCCAGCGCCGACTATATGGGCATGCTCGCGACGGTGATGAACGCCCTCGCGCTCCAGAATGCGCTGGAGAAGATCGGCGTCGATACGCGGGTGCAGTCGGCGATCCCGATGGCGACCGTCTCCGAACCCTATATCCGCCGCCGCGCCGTGCGGCACATGGAGAAGGGCCGGGTGGTGATCTTCGCCGCCGGCACCGGCAATCCGTTCTTTACCACCGACACGGCCGCTGCCCTCCGCGCTGCCGAAATGGGCTGCGACGCGCTGTTCAAGGGGACCAGCGTCGACGGGGTCTACGATGCCGATCCCAAGAAGGTGGCGACCGCGAAGCGTTATGAAACAGTCACTTTCAATCAGGTCCTCGCGGACGATCTGAAGGTGATGGATGCCAGCGCGATCGCGCTGTGCCGCGACAACAATATCCCGATCGTGGTGTTCAACATCCGCGAGCAGGGCAATCTCGCCCGCGTGCTCGGCGGTGGCGGCACGTTCACGGTCGTCGAGAACTGAAGGAGAGAACAAGATGCCCGCCTATGACAAGGCCGACCTGCAGCGCCGCATGACCGGCGCGGTCGAGACGCTGAAGCACGATCTCGGCGGCCTGCGCACCGGCCGCGCGTCGACCGCCCTGCTCGATCCGATCCAGGTCGAGGTCTATGGCGCGAACATGCCGCTGAACCAGGTCGCCACCGTGTCGGCGCCGGAGCCGCGGATGCTGTCCGTCCAGGTGTGGGACCGTTCGAACATCTCGGCGGTCGAAAAGGCGATCCGCAATGCCGGGCTCGGCATCAATCCGGTCACCGACGGCCAGACCATCCGGCTGCCGATTCCGGACCTCACCGAGGAGCGGCGCAAGGAACTCTCGAAGCTCGCCCACCAATATGCCGAAAAGGCGAAGGTGGCCGTGCGAAACGTCCGCCGCGACGGCATGGACGCGCTCAAGACAGACGAGAAGAAGAAGGACATCAGCGAGGACGAGCACAAGCGCCTCGACGCCGAAGTGCAGAAGCTCACGGACGAGGCGATCAAGGAGATCGACGATATCGTCGCCGCCAAGGACAAGGAAATCCTGCAGAAGTGAGCGTCGCGACGGCCCCGCTCGGGTCGGATCCGGACAATCGCGCGCGGGCGCCGGCGGTGCCGCGCCATGTCGCCATCATCATGGACGGCAACGGGCGCTGGGCGAAGGCGCGGGGATTGCCGCGCGCCGCCGGTCACCGCGCCGGTGCGGAAGCCGCGCGCAAGGCGCTTCGCGCGGCGGGCGAGGCCGGGGTCGAGTGCCTCACCCTCTATGCCTTTTCCTCGGAGAACTGGCGCCGCCCGAAGACCGAGATCGCGGATCTCACCGGCCTTCTTCGCTTCTACGTCCAGCGTGAGCTCAACAGCCTCCACCGCGAGGGAATCCGCCTTCGCATCCTCGGCGACCACAGGGCCTTTGAAAGCGACGTCGCGCGGATGGTCGATGCGGCGGTCGAGAAGACGGCCGGCAACAGCCGCATGACGCTTGCGATCGCCCTCAATTACGGGGCGCGCGGCGAGCTGGTCGGAGCGATGCGCCAGCTCGCCGGGGAGGTCGCCGCCGGGCGGCTGGCCCCGGACCAGATCGACGAAGCGCGGATCGATGCGGCGCTCGACACCGGCGGCCTGCCCCCGCTCGATCTGATGATCCGCACGTCGGGCGAACGGCGGCTGTCCAACTTCCTGCTGTGGCAGGTCGCTTATTCCGAGCTGCTGTTCGTCGACACGCTGTGGCCCGATTTCGACGAGGCAGCGATGGAGGCGGCGCTCGCGGACTATGCGCGGCGCGAGCGGCGCTACGGGGGCTTATGAGCGAAACGCCGGCCGCGAAGGCGTCCTCGGACCTTTCGACCCGCTTCATCGCCGGGATCGTCATGGCGGCCGTCGCGCTGACTGCCGTCTGGTATGGCGGGTGGGCGTTGCGCGGGCTCGTCGCGCTCGCCGCGGTGGTCATGATGATCGAATGGTGCGCCCTGCACCGCGTGCCCCGGCTGTGGGCCTGGATCGGCGGCGTCCTGCTCGCTGCCCTGCTGCTCGGCGGGATCGAATATCTCTATCCGGACGCGCTGCCACCGCTCGATCAGGACAGCGAGCTGGCGATCGACCCCGACGATTTCTTCTTCGCTTTCTACGCCTTTGCGGTGGTCGCGGGAGCCGCAGTGCTGCTTGCCGCCGGCGCCCGGCGCATCGCCGCCGGTTGGGGTTTCGCCTATGTCGCCATTCCAGCCTTCGCTCTGCTGGTGCTGAGCTGGGCCTATAACGGCCTCGTCTTCTGGGTGATGGGCGTGACCTGGGCGACCGACATCTTCGCCTATTTCGCCGGTCGGTCGATCGGCGGGCCGAAGCTCGCACCAAGGGTCAGCCCGAACAAGACCTGGGCGGGGCTGATCGGCGGGATGATCGGCGCTGGCCTCGTCGGCTGGGGCGTCGCGCTGCTTTTCGATCTCGGCATGCCGTTCGTCTGGATCGGCGCGCCGATGGCGATCGTGGCGCAGGGCGGCGATCTTTACGAAAGCTGGGTGAAGCGCCGCGCCGGGGTGAAGGACAGCGGGGCGATCCTGCCTGGACATGGCGGCGTCCTCGACCGGCTCGACGGGCTGCTTCCCGTGTCGCTGGCGACCTTCCTGCTGCTGGCCGCGGGATTGTGGACCGGCTGATGCGTTCGGTCACCATCCTCGGCGCGACTGGATCGGTGGGTCGATCGACGCTCGACCTGATCGCGCGGGAACCGGAGTCGTTCGACGTTCTCGCGCTCACGGCGCGCGGCGATGTCGAGGGGCTGATCGGTCTTGCGCGGGAGGTCCGCCCGCGCCGCGCGGTGATCGGCGACGAACGCCATTATCCACGGCTGAAGGAAGGGCTGGCGGACACCGGAGTCGAGGCGGTGGCCGGCTCCGGCGCGATCGTCGAGGCCGCCGGCGCCGGGGCCGACTGGACGATGGCCGCGATCGTCGGCACGGCGGGGCTCGAGCCGGTGATGCGCGCGCTCGAGGGCGGGCGCACGGTGGCGCTCGCCAACAAGGAATCCCTCGTCTCGGCGGGCGACCTGATGACTCGCGCGGCAGCCGCAAGCGGCGCCACCCTGCTGCCCGTCGACTCCGAGCATAATGCGGTGTTCCAGTGCCTCGACCATCTGCGGCCGGAGGGGGTGCGACGGATCATCCTCACCGCCAGCGGCGGCCCGTTCCGGACCTGGAGCCTGGACGAGATGCGCGGCGTGACCCCGGCGCAGGCCGTCGCCCATCCCAACTGGTCGATGGGTGCGAAGATCTCGGTCGATTCCGCGACACTGATGAACAAGGGGCTGGAGCTGATCGAGGCGTTCCACCTGTTTCCGGTCGGCGCCGATGCGCTCGACGCGGTGATCCATCCCCAATCCATCGTCCACAGCCTCGTCGAATATGTGGATGGCTCGCTGCTCGCCCAACTGGGACCGCCCGACATGCGGGTGCCGATCGCCCATGCGCTCGCCTGGCCGGCGCGAATGGAGACGCCGTGCCAGCGGCTCGATCTGGTGAGCATCGGCAAGCTCGACTTCGAAGCGCCCGATATGGTCCGGTTTCCAGCCCTGGCTCTCGCCCGCCAGGCGCTGACCGACGGGGGCGCGAAGCCGGCGGTTCTCAATGCCGCGAACGAGGTGGCGGTCGCATCTTTCCTTGAAAGCCGGATCGGTTTCCTCGATATCGCATCGGTGGTCGGCGACGTGCTGGCCGCCTGTGACCCGCCGGCGCCCGGGTCGATCGATGCGGTGCTCGAGATCGATCGAGAGGCCCGACGCATGGCCGCCGAGGTGGCGCGAGAGTATCAGATTTGAGCAGTCCCGGCTTCTTCTTCACCGTCCTCGCCTTCCTGCTGTGTATCGGCCCGCTCGTCTTCGTCCATGAGCTTGGCCATTATTTCGTCGGCCGCTGGTTCGGGGTGAAGGCGGAGACGTTCTCCATCGGCTTCGGACGGGAAATCCTCGGCTGGACCGACAGAAGAGGGACGCGCTGGAAGGTGGGCTGGCTGCCGATGGGCGGCTATGTGCGCTTCGCCGGCGACATGAACGCCGCCTCGACCCCATCGGACGAGTGGCTGTCGCTCCCCGCCGAGGAGCGCGCGAAGACCTTCCAGGCCAAGGGGGTGTGGCAGCGCTTCCTGATCGTGCTGGCCGGTCCGGCGACGAATTTCCTGTTCGCCTTCTTCGCCTTCATGGCGATCTTCGCGATCAACGGTCTTCCGACCAGCCCCCCTGTCATTGGCGGCGTCGTCGCCGGGAGCGCCGCCGACGAGGCCGGCATTGCCCCGGGCGACCACGTCGTGGCGATCGACGGTCATGCGCTGGAAACCTACGCCGATCTGGCCGCCTACGTCGCCTTGCGTCCGGAACAGCGGCTGATCTTCCGGATTCAGCGGGGATCGCGCATCGAAGAGGTCCCGGTCACGATCCGTGCCGACACGGCCCGCGACGAATTCGGCAATAGCGCCCGGGTCGGGCGTCTCGGCGTCGTCGGCACGATGATCTTCTCCAAGGTTCCGGTCACCGAGCTTCCGGGCGCCTCGCTGCGCGCGATCGCGGGCTCGCTCGAGGCGATGGTGGCCGTGCTCAGCCAGGTCGCGACCGGGGAGCGATCGGTGCGCGAGCTCGGCGGCCCGCTCAAGATCGCCGAGGTCTCCGGCCAGCAGGCGAGCCTCGGCTGGATCAACTTCTTCGCTCTGATGACGATCGTCTCAATTAATCTGGGATTCATCAACCTCTTGCCAATCCCGTTGCTGGACGGCGGACACCTGTTGTTCTACCTGATCGAGGGAGTGAGGCGCAGACCGTTGAAGCCGGAAGCGCAGGAATGGGCATTCCGGGCCGGCCTCACGGTCCTGCTGGCGCTGATGGTTTTCGTGACATTTAACGACTTGGCCTCTTTTGGGCTCTTTACCAAGCTTGGCGGCTTGATCGGCTGACGTTGATCGGGCAGGGCAGGGACGACAGGGAGCTCGGCCGGTAACAGCCGGCCTTTCGGATTTAAGGCGGGGACGCGTGAACGCACACAAGGTATTTCCGGCGGCTCGTAGATTTTCTGCCGCGCTGCTGGTCGGCACGATCCTGGGGGGGATGATCGCGCCCGCCGCGGTTGCGCAGACGGCGCCCGGCGATGCGGCGCAGTCGCCCGCTGGACAGGAAAGCACGGCGCCGACGCCCCCGCCGAGCCAGCCCGCCGGCCCCGGTCAGCCACGCGGCGCCGGCGCGGAATTGCCGCCGCCTCCCGCTGCGCCCGCCGCGCCGAGCGTCACGCGCCAGATTCATTCCCTTACCGTGACCGGGAGCCAGCGGCTCGAACAGGAGACCGTGCTCTCCTACACCTCCCTCCGGGTGGGCGAGAATTACGACGACGAAAAGCTTGATCAGGCGCTGCACGACCTGCTTTCGACCGAGCTTTTCGCCGACGTCACCATCGCCGGCGTCGAAACCGGCGATATCGTCATCCGCGTGCGCGAGAACCCGGTGATCAACCGGATCGTCCTTGAGGGCAATCATCGCATCAAGGACGACAAGATCACCCCGGAGATCCGGCTCGCGCCGCGCCAGATCTTCACCCGCTCGCGCGCCCGCGCCGATGTCGCCCGGATCATCGAGCTCTATCGTCGCCAGGGGCGCTACGCCGCCAGTGTCGATCCGCAGATCGTTCAGCTCGACCAGAACCGTGTCGATGTCGTCTTCGTGATCAACGAAGGGCCCAGATCGCGCGTGCGCACGATCAACATCATCGGCAACGAGCATTTCGGCGACGGTCGCCTGATCCGCGAGATGGCGACCCGCGAGCATCGCTGGTGGAACATCTTCAGCTCCGCCGACACCTATGATCCGGACCGGCTCGCCTTCGACCAGCAGAAGCTTCGGCAATTCTACCTGACGCAGGGTTATGCCGATTTCCGCGTCCAGTCCGCCGTCGCCGAGCTGACGCCCGACCGGCGCGACTTCATCATCACCTATGTGATCGATGAAGGGCAGCGCTATCGCTTCGGGCCGGTCACCGTGGACAGCGACATCCGCGATCTCGACGCCGCGTCGATGCAGCGCCGCCTGCCGATGCATGAGGGCGACTGGTACAATGCCAAGCAGGTCGAGGACACGGTCGACAGCCTCAACCAGCTCTCCGGTCTTTTCGGCTACGCCTTCTCGGACGTGCGGCCGCAATTCCATCGCGATGCCGAGCATCGCACGATGGGGGTCAACTTCCATGTCGCCGAGACGCCGCGCGTCTATGTCGAGCGCGTCGACATTTCCGGCAACACGACGACGCGTGACAAGGTGATCCGGCGCGAATTCCGGCTTGCAGAAGGCGATCCGTTCAGCTCGGTCCAGGTGCGGCGCTCGCGCGATCGCATCCAGTCGCTCGGCTTCTTCCAGGACAATCTCGAAATCCGGCAGGAGCAGGGGACGACGCCGGATCGAATTGTCCTCGGGGTCGATGTTCAGGAGCGCGCGACCGGCCAGCTCCAGCTGTCGGCAGGCTATTCGAGCCTCGAGCGCTTCCTCATCAACGCCGCGATCACCCAGCGCAACTTCATGGGTCGCGGGCAGGAGGTGCGCGCCCAGGTCAACTGGTCGAGCTATTCGAAATCGGTCGAGTTCGGCTTCACCGAGCCCTATCTGTTCGATCGCAATCTCGCGCTCGGCTTCGATCTGTTCCGGCGTGATCTCAACGCCTTCAACTTCATCGGAAATTCGCGCCAGACGACCTACGGCCAGATCTCCACCGGCGGCCAGGTGCGGCTCGGCGTTCCGCTGACGGAAACCATCAATCTCGCACTTCGATACGGGCTGACCTACGATCAGATCACGCTCAACCAGAACGTCTATTTTTCGGATCCGGACGGCACGGGGCCGCTGCCGCCGGTTTGCGATCCGCTGCTTGCCGGGCGTTATCTGTGCGATGTGATCGGCAATCGGGTGACGTCGTCCGTCGGCTATTCGCTGCTCTACAGCACGCTCAACAATTACATCCATCCGACCCGCGGCGCGCGGCTCCTGTTCAGCCAGGACTTCGCCGGTGTCGGCGGTGACACGCGCTATCTCAGGACCGTGGTCCGCGGCGCGAAATATTGGAATGTCTTCAACAACTTCATCTTTTCGATCAGCCTCGAGGGCGGATATATCCGCGCACTCCAGAAAGCGGATTCGCCGGATGACGATCCGGTTCGCCTGACCGATCGCTTCTTCCTGGGCAGCCCGCAGATCCGCGGCTTCGATATCCGCGGCGTTGGTCCGCGCATCCAGCGTCGGCAGTATCAGGTCGATGCGGACGGAAATGCGGTGCTCGACTCGAACGGCAATCCGCTCTTCGTCACGGGCAACAACAATATCCTCGATGACGCGATCGGCGGCCGGGCCTATTATCTTGGCCGCGCGGAGCTTGAAATTCCGCTTGGCGCCGGTGCCCGTGACCTTGGCCTCAGGCCGTCGATCTTTGCCGACATCGGCGCGGTGTTCGGCGTGCGGCGGCCCGCGCTCCAGGATGTCGCCCCGGGCTCGCCGCTGACCCAGATCGAATGCACGGCGGCGGACGGGACGGTCCAGCTCGTTCCGCCCTCGGCGGGCAGCTGCCCGACAAACTTCACGCTGACCCGAAACCCGGTCACGCCGTTCCGCGAGGTCTTCCTCGGCGATACGCCGCGGCCGCGCATCTCGGTCGGCTTCGGCGTTAACTGGAATTCGCCGTTCGGGCCGTTCCGCATCGATATCGCACGTGCGCTGGTGAGCGCTCCGGGCGACGACACGAAACTTATCACCTTCAACGTAGGGACTGCATTCTGATGAACAAATTCACTCTCGGCGCGGCCGGTGCCGCGCTTGCCCTGGCCCTTCCGTTCGCCGCCCAGGCGCAACAGCTGCCGCCGGCCGTGATCGCCGTCGTCGATACCGATCGCGTCATCCGCGAGTGCACCGTGTGCGTCGCCGCCAACACGCAGCTCCAGCAGCAGCTTCAGCAGCTTCAGGCCCGCGCGCAGCAGCTCGCGGCGCCGCTTCGGACCGAAGGTCAGGCGATCCAGGCTGCGATCAGTGCGCTGCCGCAGGGCCAGCAGCCCGATGCGGCGCTGCAGACCCGCATCCGCAATTACGAAACCAACCAGCAGAACGCGCAGCAGGAAGTCCAGCAGCAGCAGCAGACGATCGAGCGTAACCGCAATTTCGTCCTGCAGCAGATCGGCCAGCGCCTGCAGCCGGCGGTGCAGCAGGTGATGACGCAGCGGGGCGCCAATGTCGCGCTCGACGTCAATGCCGCGCTCGGCGCCGCGCCGACGCTCGACGTGACCGCGGCCGTCCTTGCGGTCGTCAACCAGAACACCGCGCCGCTCAACGTCACCGCGCCGCCGCCTCAGCAGCAGCCGGCCGCGCAGGCGCCGGCTACGCCCGCACCGGCGACGACGACTCCGCAGCGGCCACGCCCGCAGGGCCGCTGATGAGCGAGGCTTCGGGCGCCGCCGTCGCGCCGCTGGATATCCGGCGGGTGATGGCGGCGCTGCCGCATCGCTTTCCGATGCTCCTCGTCGACCGGGTCGAGGAGCTTGTCGTCGACGAACGAATCGTCGCGACCAAGGCGGTGACGATCAACGAACCCTTCTTCGCCGGTCATTTTCCGGGCCGGCCGATCATGCCCGGCGTGCTCATCGTCGAGGCCTTGGCGCAGGCGGCCGGGGTCCTCGCCGTCGAAAGCCTCGGCCTCGCCGGATCGGGCAAGCTCGTCTATTTCATGGCGATCGACGGCGCGAAGTTCCGTATGCCGGTGGAGCCGGGTGTGCTTCTCAGCCTCGAGGTGGAATTCGTGCAGAAGCGCACCAGCGTCTGCAAGTTCGCGGGCCGGGCCCTGGTCGGCGGCAAGCTCGCCGCCGAGGCCAATTTCACGGCGATGATCGCCGATCCGCCGACCGACTGACCGGTCGCCACAGGCCCCCGGACTTCTCGATCCCGAACACGTCGCGGATGTGCGCGCTGTCGATGACCTCGGCCGGCGCGCCATCGGCGACGATTGCACCGCCCTTCATCACGAGCATCCGATCGGCGAAACGAACGGCCGCGTCGAGGTCGTGAATCGCAACCAGCGCCGCCTGGCGGTTCGCGGCAACAGCCGCCTTCAGCATTTCCATGAGACGGATCTGCCAGAGCGGATCGAGGTTGGCGGTCGGCTCGTCGAGCAAGAGCAGCCTTGGGCGAGGCGCCAGCACGCGGGCGATCAGCACCCGGCTGCGTTCCCCGGTCGACAGCCGGTCGAGCCGCCGATCCGCGACATGTTCGAGGTCGAGCGTGCGGAGCGCGTCGGCGATTTCCTCCGTCGACGCGCCGCCGAGTGCGACGAGATCGCGCGCCATCAGCGGCCAATCGAGATCGCGCGCCGCGGGGAGGTAGCCGAGCATCCGGGCACGCCGTGCCGGGGAAAGGCCGTCCGGATCCTCGCCGTCGACGACGATCCGCCCCTTCGGACGACCGATGCCGGCGATGGCGTGGAGGAGGCTGGTCTTGCCGCTGCCATTGGGGCCGACAATGCAGGTGAGGGTGCCCGGCGCGAGCGCGAGATCGGCCCCGTGGAGGCGGCCGGGCAGCGACAGGCCATGGGCTTCGAGCAAGGCGGTCATGGCCGCAGCCGCCAGCGCATATGGGCGACCAGCCAGAGGAAGAAGGGTGCGCCGACCAGAGCGGTCGCGACCCCGATCGGCAGGGTCCGGCCGAGCGGCGCCGCTCGCACCGCCAGATCGGCAACGGTCAGCAAACCTGCGCCGATCAAAGCCGCCGGCAGGACGGCGCGGCCGGGATGCCCGCCGGTCAAACGCCGCGCGAAAATCGGCGCGACCAGCCCGATGAAGCCGATCGCGCCGCAGATCGCGACACATGCACCGACCCCGAAGGCGCTGATGCAGATGGCCTGGAGGCGCACCGACGCGAGATTGTGGCCGAGCGATTGCGCCACTTCCTCGCCAAGCGCGAGCGCATCGAGCGCGGGGGCGAGCCGAAGCAACAGCGCGATGGCGAGCAAGGCGGGGAGACCCGCGAACGCCGCTTGCGCAAGGCTGCGATCGACCAGCGAGCCCATCAGCCAGTCATAGGCATCGTAGAAGGCGAAGGGGGAGGGGGCGAGCGCCAGCGCGAGCGTCGTCAGTGCACCGGCGAGCGCGCTGATCGCGAGTCCGGCGAGCAGCAAGGTCGCCGTCTCCGCGCGTGGTCCGGCCAGTGCGAGCAGCAGAACGAGCGCGCCGAGCGCTCCGATCACTGCTCCGGCCGAGAGCGCGAGCGGCGCTGAAAAGCCGAAGAGATAAGCAGTGACGACTGCGCCGAGCGCCGCGCCGCTTGTCGTTCCGGTGAGGTCCGGCGACGCGAGCGGATTGGCGAACAGCGCCTGGATCGCCGCCCCCGACGCGCCGAGCATCGCCCCATAAAAGATCGCCAGCAGCGCGCGCGGCAGGCGAAGATCGACCAGAACGGCCCAGCCGAGATCACGATCTTGGGCCATGAGCGCGCCCAGATCGCTCCACGGCAAGGCGAGCGAGAATATGAAGAGCGCCAGCACCAAAGAGACAAGAAGAAGCCGTCGCGTCATCGGGCCAGCTCCCGCCGCAATCGCTCCACCTCGTTGATGAGAAGCGGTCCCATGCAGGTCCACAGCCGCCCGTCGGTCGCGATCGTCCGGCTGGCGCGGGCGTGGCGCACCGCGGGATTGTCGAGCCAGCGTTGGGAATTGGAATATTGACCCCGCCGATAATCGCTGCGGAGCAAAACCGCAGGGGGATGGACGATCAGGGTTTCGAGGGACACCCGATCGCCGCGCATCGGGCGCTGGGCGAGCCCTGCGAGCGCCATCCACTGGGCCTCCAGTCCGGCGGGATTCACCGTCCGTCCGCCGCCGCCCAGCCAGATCGAATCCGCCCGCCGGCGGGGCGCGGTGGCGCGCAGCGATTCGATGCGCCGGATCAGCGCCGCGCCCCGTGCCGGCTGGCCGAGCGCGGCGGCGACGCGGCGGATATTGGCCTCGACATCATCCAGGCTCGCGGCGAAGGGCAGGTCCAGCGTCGGGATGCCGAGCCGCGCCGCGATGGCGCTGCGATCGCGCACCCCGCCGCCCATGGTGACGACCAGGTCTGGCCGCAAAGCGACCGCGGAGAGCAGGCTCCCGTCGTTGCGCGCGTACTGCCGACCCCGCCGCCACATCGGCGTTTCCGCCTCGTCCTGCGAGAGGTGGGTCACGGAGACGATTTGGTCCGGCGCTGCGATCGCCAGCACCAGCTCGTCCGTGCACAGGTTCAGCGACGCGACCCGCCGCGGGCTCGCCGCGGCGGGGGAGGCCAGCGCCATGCTAGCGGCCAAGAGCGACGCGAAGACCCGCATAGACCGTCCGTCCCGGCGTGTTGTAGCCGACCACATCCTGGTAATCGTCGTCGAACGCATTCTCCACGCGGGCGTAAAGCTCCAGCTTCGGCGCGACGCGCCAGGCGACCCGCGCCGAGCCAAGCGTATAGGCTCCGAGCCGTACGGTGGGTGAGGGGAAGAGATCGAAATCCTGGTCCGTGCGCGTCCCGACATAAGCCAGGCTGGCGCTCCAGCTGAACCGGCCGACATCGCCGTAAGCGGTGAGGTTCGCCGTGCTCCGCGGGCGACGGACCTCGCGCACGCGCGGGTCGCCCGGCTCGGTCTGCTGCGTGGCCTTGAGCCAGGTGTAATTGGCGCTGAAATTCAGCCAGGCCGCCGCGCGCCAGGATAAGCTCGTCTCGATGCCGGCGCGGCGGCTGGTTCCCGCCGCATTGGCGACGCTCGAGAGGAAGGTCGTGGAATCGAACACGTCCACGATCTCGTCGTGGAGGCGGGCGGAGAAGAAGGTGAGGCCAGCGCTGAGCGGACCGCGTGTCCAGGTGGCGCCGAGCTCCCAGCCGCGCGACCGCTCCGGCTTCAGCGCTGGATTGCCCTCGAACGAGCCGGGGAAGAATCCGAACAGATCGAAGAAGGTGGGCTGGGCGATGCCCTCACCATAAGCAGCGTGGATGGTGACGGTGCGGAACGGGCGGAGTGAGGCGGCGGCGCGGAATGTCGTTGCGTCGGCAAAGTCGCTGAACCGGTCGTGGCGAAGCGCGACATCGGTCATGAAGGCATCGCTCCATCGCGCGCGCCATTCACCGACGAAGCCGGTATTGTCGCGCTTGTCATTCTGGTTCGTCGCGCCGCCAAAGGCGGTGTCGCGGGCGCGGAACTCTTCCTCGTCATGCTCGATCGCCGCGATCAATTCGTGGTCGCCGAAGCGCCGCGAAAGCTGGCCGCCGAGCGAGAGCCTGTTCCCGTAGGTCTGGTTGAGCGGATCGCCGGCAAGGTAATTGTGGTTGGCGCTGTCGAGGTAGCTCACCTCGGCGCGCGCGCTCCACCCGCCGAACGTGCCCGTCGCCCATCCCCGGACCGCCGCGATCCGGTTGCGCGTCGAATCGAGCGTGTCGGCGCGAAGGAAGGTGACTGGATCGGTGCCGTCATACTGGCTGAGCCCATCCACCCAGTAGCCGGACGCGCCGAGCTTGACAGGTCCGGCGCGATAGACCGCCTTCAGGCTCGCCGTGCCGGTGTGGAAGCCGTCGCGCTCGCCGCCGTCGCCGAAGGAATCGATGCCGTCGCTGCGCTCATAGCCGCCGGCGGCGGTAACCCCGAAGCGGTCAGAGCCGAAGCTGGCGCGACCATAGGTGCGGAGCGAATCGAGGCTGCCATATTCGGCGAGCGCGGTGACGCCCCGCGCGGTCAACGGATCGGGCGTTTCGACCGCAATGACGCCGCCGAGTGCTTCGGATCCCCAAAGCGCCGACTGCGGGCCCCGGACGATCTCGATCCGCGACAGGAGGTCTGTTGTCAGCAGCTCGAACCGCGCTTCGTTGCCGGAAGCGGGATCGTTGAACCGGATGCCGTCGACGAAGAGCAGGGTGTGATTGGCCTCGGCGCCGCGAATGCGCAGCTGGGTCTGCGTGCCGCGCGGGCCCGATGTCGCCACCGAAATCCCGGGCGACAGGCGCAGCACGCTCGACGCGTCGGGGAGGGCGAGCGCGTCGAGCGCCGCGGAATCGAAGATCGTGGCCGACGCCGCGGCCTCTTCGACGGGCACGGGATCACGAGAAGCGGTGACGACAATGTCCGGATCCGTCACCGACACGGCGGCGGATGCAGACAGGACCAGAATCGCAATGGGCATCTAAACCTCCTGAAACGACATCGAAATGTCGTCTCGGAGGAGCCGCACGGCCGTTATTCGGCTGCGCGGCGCCACGCATTCCAGGCTGGACCCGGCCGGATGCGGACGACGGCGAAGGCAGGTCTCCTGGCTCGCGGCTCGATCGGCCCGTCGTCCTTTGCGGACAGGGGCCTCGCCGCTTACAGTTGCGGGCACAGCGCCGGTTTCGCACCGGCTTCCCTTTTCACCGCCCCGTCACGGGCGGCACCTTCTGGCGCACGGCTATTGCACCGCAGCATGACTTGTCAACCTTCGCCCCAGCCGCTAGAGGGCGCCCTTCTTTCCCGGCAGGCTGGTCGGTAACCAGCCGCAATCAGGAAATTTCGACATGAAGACCGAAATCCACCCCGACTATCACATGATCAAGGTGCAGATGACCGACGGCACCGTGTTCGAGACTCGCTCCACCTGGGGCAAGGAGGGCGATACCCTCCAGCTCGACATCGATCCCAAGGTCCATCCGGCCTGGACCGGCGGCAATACCCGCGTTCTCGATCAGGGCGGTCAGGTGGCGCGCTTCAACAAGCGCTTCGGCGGCCTCAGCCTCGGCAAGAAATAGCGTGCCGGCGCGCGCCGCGCCCACGCTGGAGACCTCGCGCCTCATCCTTCGCCCATTCCTGGAAAGCGACATCGAGGCGCAGTCCAGGACGATGGCCGATCCCGCTATCGTGCGCCACCTCGGCGGCACGCCCTTTTCGCGCGAGGAAAGCTGGCGGCGTCTGCTCTGCGCGCCCGGCCTGTGGGCGCTGCTGGGCTATGGCTATTGGGCCGCGGTCGAGCGGGACGGCGGCGCCTATGTGGGGCAGATCGGCTTTGCCGATTTCAAGCGCGATCTTGAGCCCAATATCGAGGGCCTGCCGGAAATGGGGTGGATCCTCGCGCCGGAAATGCACGGCAGGGGCTATGCGACCGAGGCGGTCGGCGCGGCGATCAGCTGGGCGGACGAGGTGTTGAAGGCGCCCGAGCTGACGGCGATCATCGATCACGGCAATCAGGCATCGATCCGCGTCGCGGAAAAATCCGGCTTTTCGATCCGCGAAGAGGCACGCTATCGGGGCGCGCCGATCCTGTTGTTCAGGCGCCGCCGCGCGTTCGCTCAGTCTTGATCGCGACGCGCGATCTCACGCCATTCCGCCGACGTGTGGCAGACCCGCCGGGCGCCCATTCTTGAAACGGAAGTGTTCGACTGGGTCCGGCAGATGAGGCGCTCGCCGCGCTCGTTGGTGTCACCGGATCGCCTGGAATCGCTTGGCCCGCTTGTGATGCCCTGATCGATGTGGACGCCCGGCGTCGGCCCGTTCTGGGCGAATGACGGCGCCGCCAGCAACATTGCAGAAGACACAGCAAGAAGGGCCTTCATCGAGCTCTCTCCAAAATCAAATTGTGCGAGGTTCAGCGGCCCGAGCGGGGCGGGCGGTGGCCGGTGGCGGCGGCTTCAGTGGCTGCCGGCCGAGACGATAGCCGCGGAAATTTCTTGTGCGAAGGTCTGGGCAGGCGGCGCGTCGTTCCCTTCGCTTTCGTTGTAGATGAAACCGAAAGCAGGGTTTTCACGCAGGCCGAGGGCGTTTTGCGGCGCATACCAGACGCGAACTTCGCTCCAGTCGCCATTGGGCGAAACATCCTCGGCGAGCGCGCGCCGTTCGATCCGGCCCGGGCCGGACCAGTTGGCGTGATTCAGATAGACGTGGCGGTCGTCGACGATCTCGGCCACGACCGCGACATGGCCGATCGGCATGGCCCGCGAGGGCTGGAAGGCGAGAACCGCGCCGACCCGAGGTTCGGAGCCGCGGCGATAACGTCCGGCCGCCTGATCCCACCAGGTCCCGGCATTGCCGTGGATGTCGATGCCGGATTGGGCCCGCGCATAGGGGGCGCATTGCAGCACGGCCGCCGCGGGACTCGATGCCGCCGCGGCCAGCCCAAAGGCGAGCAGGGCGCGAACGACGAGACGCGACAGGTGTGTGCGGAAACGTGCGGACAAGGAGAATCCCCCCGGATCGGACTGGGGATGATCCTACACGGCAGTTCTGAAGCGACTACCCAAGCGAGCGTCGGCGCGTCCCGCCGCGCGAACGGTTCGTCCCGGGATGAATGGGCAAGAGGGAACTTTCGTTAACCGATCCCGCCGCGGCGCCCGCGTGCTCACGCCAGGATCTTCGCGAGGCCCTTCGACAATTGCAGGGCGCCGTTCAGCCGGGCTTCGGCGCTCGGCCAGTCGCGGGTGATGACGAGCTTGCTGTCGGGGCGCAGCTTCGCCGTGCCCTTCAGCCGCTCGACATAAGCGAGCAGGCCGGGCAGATCCGGGAAAGTGTCGTCGTGGAAATGAACGAGCGCCCCCTTCGGCCCGACATCCATCTTGGCGACCATCGCAGTGCGGCAGTTCATCTTGATCTCGATGACTTTGAGCAGGTTCGCGGTCTCGGCGGGGAGCTTGCCGAAGCGATCGATCAGCTCGGCCGCGAACGGATCGATGTCCGCGGTCGATTCGAGCTCGTTCATCCGGCGATAGAGCCCCATCCTGAGATCGAGATCCGGGACATAGGTCTCAGGGATCAGGATCGGCGCATCGATCGTGATCTGGGGCGAGAAGCTCTCGGCCCGCGGCGCGACGCCGCCCGCCTTGGCCTCCAGGATCGCCTCCTCAAGCATCGACTGATAGAGTTCGAAGCCGACCTCCCTGATATGGCCGGACTGTTCGTCGCCGAGCAGGTTCCCCGCGCCGCGTATGTCGAGATCGTGGGTGGCGAGCTGGAATCCGGCACCGAGGCTTTCGAGGGAGGCGAGCACCTGGAGCCGCTTGTCGGCGGTCTCGGTGATCAGCCGATCGGCCGGCGTCGTGAAATAGGCGTAGGCCCGCGTCTTGGCCCGCCCGACGCGGCCGCGCAGCTGATAGAGCTGGGCAAGGCCGAAGCGGTCGGCGCGATGGACGATGAGGGTGTTGGCGCTCGGGATATCGAGGCCGGATTCGATGATCGTGGTCGACAGCAGCACTTCGTACTTGCGATCGTAGAAGGCGCTCATCCGCTCCTCGATCTCGGTCGGCGCCATCTGGCCGTGGGCGGTCACGGCGCGCACTTCGGGCACTTCCTCGCGCAGGAACTCCTCGACGTCTGTGAGATCGCTGATCCGGGGGACGACGAAGAAGGTCTGCCCGCCGCGATAATGTTCGCGAAGCAGCGCCTCGCGAACCACCACGCCGTCCCACGGCATGACGTAGGTGCGCACCGCGAGCCGATCCACAGGTGGCGTCTGGATGACGGAGAGCTCGCGAAGACCCGACATCGCCATCTGCAGCGTTCGCGGAATCGGCGTCGCGGTGAGGGTGAGGACATGGACGTCGGCGCGCAGCGTCTTCAATTTCTCCTTGTGGACGACGCCGAACCGCTGCTCCTCGTCGACGATGACGAGGCCGAGATTCCTGAACTCCACGCCCTTGCCCAGGATCGCGTGGGTGCCGACGACGATGTCGATCTTGCCCTCCTTGAGCCCGGCCTTTGTCGCGGCCGCCTCCTTGGCGGGGACGAGCCGGGAAAGCCGACCGATCTCGATCGGGAAGCCCTGGAACCTCTCCTTGAAATTCTGGAAATGCTGGCGCGCGAGAAGGGTCGTCGGCGCGACCAGCGCGACCTGCATTCCCGCCATCGCCGCGATGAAGGCGGCGCGCAGCGCGACTTCGGTCTTGCCGAAGCCGACGTCCCCGCAGACCAATCTGTCCATCGGCTTTCCGGAGCCGAGATCGGCGATCACGTCGGCGATGGCGCGGTCCTGATCCTCGGTCTCCTCATAAGGGAAACGATCGGCAAAGGCCGCATAGCCGGTGTCGGGTTCGGCGACGGCGCCGGGGCGAAGCGCGCGCTCGGCCGCCGTCTTGATGAGCTCGCCCGCAATCTCGCGGATGCGCTCCTTCATCCGGCTCTTGCGCCGCTGCCAGGCCTCGCCGCCAAGCCGGTCGAGCGCGACGCCCTCGCTTTCGGAGCCGTAGCGCGAGAGGATGTCGATATTCTCGACCGGAACGAAGAGCTTGTCGCCGCCGGCATAGACCAGCGCAACGCAATCGTGCGGTGCCTGCTGGACCGGGATCTGGGTCAGTCCCTCGTAACGGCCGATGCCGTGATCGGCGTGGACGACGAGGTCGCCGGGCGAGAGCGTGGCGAGCTCGTCAAGAAAGGCCTGGCTCGATCTCTTGCGGCGGCGGCGCACCAGCCGGTCGCCGAGCATGTCCTGTTCGGTAAGGACCGCGACATCGGGCGTGGTGAAGCCGTGGTCGAGCTGGATGACGGCGAGCGCGACGGGCGCCGCGCTGCTGCTCTTGCCACGGGACGCCGCGCCAAGCGACTCCTGCCAGGTTTCGGCGTCCGCAACCTTCGCAAGCCCGTGATCGGCGAGCAGGCCCTTCAGCCGTTCGCGCGCGCCGGCGGAATAGCTGGCGAGGATGACCTTGCGGCCGTTCCGACGCAGCCCGCCGAGATGGGCGACGACCGCCTCGTAGACATTCGCGCCGCTTGCGCGCTCCGGCGCGAAATCGCGGGGCGGCTCCACCTCGAAATCGAGCACGGTGGCGCTGTCCGGCTCGTGGAACGGGGTGACGAGGTGGAACGGCCGGGCATCGGCGAGTGCCGCCCACTCTTCACGTTCGAGATACAGGCTTTGCGGCTCGAGCGGCCGATAGCTTCCGGGATCGGAAGACTGCGCCCGCTTGCGGTTCTCATAATAGTCCGCCACCGCCTCGAACCGCGCTTCCGCGGCGCCGCTGTCCCCAGCGTCGCGGACGACGAGATCGCCCTCGGCCAGATGATCGAACAGGGTGGACAGGCGCTCCTCGAACAGCGGGAGCCAGTGATCGACGCCGGCGATGCGGCGCCCGTCGGACACGGCCTGGTAAACCGGATCGCCGGTCGCGGTGGCGCCGAACAGCTCGCGGTAGCGCGAGCGGAAGCGCTTGACGCTCTCTTCGTCGAGCAGCGTTTCGGAGGCGGGCAGCAGGGTGAAGCCCTCGATCCGTTCGATGCTCCGCTGGCTGGCGGCGTCGAAGCGGCGGACGCTCTCGATCTCGTCGCCGAAGAAATCGAGCCGAAGCGCCTGCTCCTCGCCGGCTGGGAAGAGGTCGACGATGCCGCCGCGCACCGCGAACTCGCCGGGGTCGCGGACCGTCTCGGTCCGCGCATAGCCGTTGGCGGCAAGCAGGGTCGTGAGGTGGGCGATGTCGATCCGCTCGCCAGGGGCGAGGCGGGCGACGAGCCGGCGGATGCGGAAGGGCGTCAGCGTGCGCTGCAGCGCGGCGTTGACGGTGGTGACGAGCAGCTGCGGCTTGTCGCTCTTGCGCTGGAGTGAATGGAGGGTCGCCAACCGTTCGGAGGTCGCACGCAGCGATGGCGAGGCGCGGTCATAGGGAAGGCAGTCCCAGGCCGGGAAGGTCAGCGTCTCCAGCTCCGGCGCGAAGTAATGCGCCGCATCCGCGAGCGCCCGCATCGCCGCCTCGTCGGGCGCGATGAAGACAGCCCGTCCACGCGCCGCCCGCGCCAGATCGGCGGCGAGCCACGGCAGGAACCCGGCCGGCACGCCGGCAAGTGTCATCGGCTGATCGGCCGCGAGGATTTTGTGAAGATCGGTCATCTGGCGTGAAGGCGCGTCAAATCGGGAGGCGTTACGGGAGCGGGATGTAGTCGAGGGCCTGGAGGCGGGTCATCATTTCGCCCTGCCAGCGCGCGGGGACGGCCGCGGTTCCCATCGCCCAGGCCATGATGTCGACATCCTGCTCCTCGATCAGGGCTTCGAACCAGGCGATCTGGTCATCGTCCCAGTCGGCGTGCCACCGGTCATAATAGCCGCCCACCATCATGTCCGCCTCGCGGACGCCGCGGTGCCAGGCGCGGAACTTGAGGCGTTTCAGGCGGGCGTCGCGGTCCATCTTCGTCCATAGCAATTCAGCCGCGCTGGGGAATCCAGGCGGCTTCGCTCGGGCGCATGTAGGCGAGCCACTTGCGTCATTCCAGCGAAAGCTGGAAACGTCCTGATGCGGGTGCCGGAATGTGCCGTCCGCCCGAATGGCGATTGAACGGCTCCCCCGGAATCTCTAGCCCTGTCCGCATGCAGGTGATCGGCGACTATCACAAGGACGGCTATGCGCATCTCAAGGGCCTGCTCCCGCCTGAGGTGCCGGCGGCGTTCATGGCCATGTTCCGGCAGGATATCGGCCCGGGCCCGATCGCGCTCAGCGGCCAGAAGGAGCATGTGAACCTGCTGAACCGGCCGGCGCTCGACGTCTACGGCTTCCACTACCGGCCGATGCTCTTCTTCCTGTGGGGGCTGACCCCGATGGTCAGCGAGTTGGTCGGCAGGGATCTGCTGCCGACTTACGATTATCTGCGCCTCTACCGGCGCGGCGATGTCTGCAAGGTGCATTTCGACCGCTATTCCTGCGAGCACAGCCTGTCGCTGACCCTGGCCTATAGCGACGGGCAGCCCTGGGCCCTGGAGGTCGGCGGGACGCGCCAGGACCCAAATGCCGGCGTCAACGACGATTTCGGCGAGGAGCCTTTCACCCCGATCCCGATGGCGGTGGGAGACGCCGTCCTCTATCAGGGCGTGCATCACCGGCATGGGCGAACGGCGCCCAACCCCAATGGCTGGTCGGCCCATCTCTTCCTGCACTGGGTGGACCGGGACGGGCCCCATCGCGACCAGGCGTTCGACGGCAACGGCGCGCCGCCGGCGGTGGATTTCCAGTTCACCTAGGCGGCAGGGGAGGTTCCCGGCAGGACATGCGGCCCGATATCCTCAATCCGCTCTTCGCCGAGGTGGAGGCGTTGAAGGGCGTCGGGCCGCAGCTCGCGAAGCCGCTGCACCGGCTGAAGCTCGACCGGGTGGTCGATGTGCTGTTCCACCTGCCGGTGAGCTGGATCGACCGTCGGCGGGTCGACGAACTCGACGAGAGCGATGTCGGCCACGTCATCACCATCGAGCTCGCCGCCCGCGACTATCGCCAGGGTGCGGGCAGGGGCCCGTTCCGCGTCCACGCCGAGGATGCGCGCGGCAATTATGTGACGCTCACCTATTTCAACAATCCGGGCTGGGCGAAGAAGCAGCTGCCTTTGGGTGAGGCGCGGATCGTCTCGGGACGCCTCGATCGCTACGGGCAGGAGTTGCAGATCGTCCATCCGGACCATGTGCTGACGCCCGCCGAGGGCGCGGCCATCCCGCTGCGCGAGCCGGTCTATCCCCTGTCGGAGGGGCTCACCAATCATCGCCTCGCCGATCTCGCCGGGCAGGCGCTGGGTCGGCTTCCGGCGCTCGGCGAGTGGATCGAGCCCGGTCTGAAGGCCCGCCGCGGGTGGCCGGATTGGGCCGCCGCCCTCACCATGGCGCATCGTGATCCGGGCGCGAGCGAGGCGCGCGACCGGCTGGCCTATGACGAGGTGTTCGCCAACCAGCTCGCCCTGAGCCTAGTGCGCGCTTCCTCACGCAAGCGGCGCGGGCGGCCACTTCGCGGCGATGGCGGGCTGCGCGACCGGCTGAAGCTCCCCTATGCCCCGACCGGCGCCCAGGCCCGCGCCGTTGCAGAGATCGAAGGCGATCTTCGGCAGGAGACGCCGATGCTCCGCCTGCTCCAGGGCGATGTCGGCTCGGGCAAGACTCTGGTCGCATTGATGGCCATGCTGGCGGCGGTCGAGGCCGGGGCGCAGGCGGCGCTCCTCGCGCCGACCGAGATCCTCGCGCGCCAGCATCACGCCAATCTTTCGCGGATGCTGGCCGGGCTTCCCGTCAATATCGCGATCCTCACCGGCCGCGAAAAGGGGAGGGCGCGCGAATCCTGCCTCATGGGTCTTGCCGACGGATCGATCCACATCCTGATCGGCACCCATGCCATCTTCCAGGAGAAGGTCGGCTATCGCCGGCTCGGGCTTGCGGTGGTCGACGAGCAGCACCGCTTCGGCGTGGCGCAAAGGCTGATGCTCGCGTCCAAGGCCGAGCATCCGCCGCATCTTCTCGTCATGACCGCGACTCCGATCCCGCGAACGCTGACGCTCACCCAATATGGCGAGATGGACGTGAGCCGGCTCGACGAGATGCCGCCCGGCCGCCAGCCGATCGAAACCCGCGTCATCAGCGAGGACCGGATGGCGGAGGTGATCGACGGTCTCGGCCGCCACATCGCCGCGGGCAGGCAGGCTTATTGGGTCTGCCCGCTGGTCGAGGAAAGCGAGACATCGGACCTCGCGGCCGCCGAGGAACGGGCGCGGATCCTTGCTGAGCGGTTCCCCGGCAAGATCGGAGTCGTCCACGGCCGGATGAAGGGGCCGGAGAAGGACGCGGTCATGGCGGAATTCGCTGCCGGCCGGATCGCCGTTCTGGTCGCGACGACAGTGATCGAGGTCGGCGTCGATGTGCCCAATGCGACGCTGATGATCGTCGAACATGCCGATCGCTTCGGGCTTGCCCAGCTCCACCAGCTGCGTGGGCGGGTGGGGCGCGGCGACCAGCACAGCATCTGCCTTCTGCTGCGCGGCAACGTGCTGAGCGAGACGGCGCGGGCGCGGCTGGCTCTCATGCGCGAGACCAATGACGGCTTCCGCATCGCCGAGGAGGATCTGCGCCTGCGCGGCGCCGGCGAGATTCTCGGCACGCGCCAGTCCGGCGAGGCGCAGTTCCGGCTCGCGACGCCGGAGCAGATCGCCGAGCTCGCGCCGATCGCAACCGACGACGCGCGCCTGCTCGTCGATCGCGACGGCGGGCTTGCCAGCGAGCGCGGGCAGGCGGCGCGAAATCTGCTCTACCTCATGGAGCGCGATGCGGCGGTTGGGTTGCTGCGCGGCGGCTGAGATTTCAGCATTCTATGATCGAAGGGGGGAAAAGGGATGATTGCTGATCTGCGCAGGGTGGTCGCCATCGGGCTGTTCGCTTCGATTGCCGCATGCGGGGGCGGGGCCGGCGCCGCTGACGACAACAGGACAGCCGCACGCGTGGAGAACGCCGTTGCTCTCCCCGCCGCGTCGCCAGCGAACGCGAGCAAGAGCGCGGCGGGCGCGGCCCCGGACCGGGCGGCCGTCCAGCCGCTGATCGATCGAATCTACGGGCCCTATGTCCGCGGCGAGCTTGAAGGGACGCCGGACGACGTCCAGACCGCCGGCCTTCGCGCCGCTTTCGCGCGGATCACCGAAGCCGATGAGCTCGAGGCCGATCCGTATTGCGAATGCCAGGATTTCGAGCATTTCAGCTACCGCATCGCCTCGATCGAGCCGAGCGCGAGCGGCGCGATCGTTCGGGTCGCGATCAGCAATTTCGGTGAATCGACGACGATCGTGCTGCACCTGGCGCAGGAAGACGGCCAGTGGCGCGTTGCCGATGTCGGCGAGGGGGACCAGAGCGTGCTCGCGATGGCGCGGCACGCCGGGTCGGGCGACTAGCGCCGATCGTTCGGCGCGAACTCCGCGTCCCGCTCCCGGAGGTTCAGGGAATGAGCAGGCCGTGCTTCTTCTTGCCGGCGGAGATGCGGACTTCGCCCGAGACCGCGATGGGCCGGTCTTCGCCGGCCGGCGCGCCGTCCACCCGGGCGCCGCCCTGGGCGATCAGCCGGCGGGCCTCGTTCTTGGACGCGACGAGGCCGAGGCCGATCAGCGCGTCGACCAGGCCGATGTCGCCGGCGACTCTCAGCGTCGGCAGCGCCTCGCCGCCGGCCCCTTCCTCGAACGTGCGGCGGGCCGTCTCGGCGGCCCGGGCGGCCGCGTCGTCGCCATGCGCCATCGCGGTGGCGGCGTCGGCGAGCTGCTTCTTCGCCTCGTTGATCTCGGCGCCCTCGAGCGCCTCCAGCCGCGCGATCTCGTCGAGCGGAAGATCGGTGAACAGGCGCAGGAACCGGCCGACATCGGCATCCTGCGTGTTCCGCCAGAACTGCCAGTAATCATAGGGGCTGAGCGCATCGCCGTTGAGCCAGACGGCGCCGGCGGCGGTCTTGCCCATCTTGCCGCCGTCCGCGGTGGTGATGAGCGGGGTGGTGAGCCCATAGAGCTGCGTCCCCTCGATCCGCCGCGTCAGCTCGATGCCGTTGACGATATTGCCCCACTGGTCCGATCCGCCCATCTGCAGCCGGCAGTGGACTCGGCGCGACAGCTCCAGGAAGTCATAGGCCTGGAGGATCATGTAGTTGAATTCGAGGAAGGTGAGCGGCTGCTCGCGGTCGAGCCGGAGCTTGACGCTGTCGAACGTCAGCATCCGGTTGATCGTGAAATGCGGGCCGATCTCGCGCAGGAACGGAATGTAGTCGAGCGCGTCGAGCCAGTCGGCATTGTCGACCATGATCGCGTCGGTCGGCCCATCGCCGAAGGTCAGGAACCGCTCGAACACGCGGCGGATCGAGGCGATATTGCGGCCGATATCCTCGGCGGTGAGGAGCCTGCGGCTCTCATCCTTGCCGGACGGATCGCCGATCTTGGTGGTGCCTCCGCCCATGACGACGATCGGCTTGTGCCCGGCCTGCTGGAGCCGCCGAAGCATCATGATCTGCACCAGGCTGCCGACATGGAGCGACGGCGCGGTTGCGTCGAAGCCGATATAGCCCGGCACCACCTGCTGCCGCGCGAGCGCATCGAGCCCCGCCGGATCGGTGACCTGGTGGATATAGCCGCGCGACGAGAGCGACCGCAGGAGTTCGGATGCGTATTCGGTCATGACGGAGGCGTGCTTAGCGGCCCGCACTTCTCACGTCATCCCCGCGAAAGCGGGGATCCAGCTTCTTTCTTGCGGCGGCCGGCGAGGGGAGGCTAGCTGGATTCCCGCTTCGCCGGAATGACGAGGATTGGATGGACGTCGCTTTGATCCCGCATCCGCTCCACCCTCCACGCGCGATCATGCGGGTCGAGGTTGAGGTGGAGAGGGCATCGGCCGGCAGGCTGGAACTCCGCTATCGGCTGTTCGGTGAGATGGACGACCTTCTTCTCGCTCCGCCCGCGCCGCCTCTCCGCACGGACAATCTGTGGCGAACCACCTGTTTCGAGGCGTTCTTCGCCAGGCCGGGCGCACCCGCTTATCGAGAATTCAATTTCTCCCCGTCGAGCGAATGGGCCGCCTATGATTTTCGAAGCTATCGCGATCCGGAGCGGGCGGATGCGCCCCTGGCGGAGCCGCCGGTCGTGACGCTGATGCCGCGCCGGGCCGAGCGTCTGGTGCTGAACGCGGGGGTGGCGACCGACCTTGGACGGGCAAGTTGGCGCTTGGGCCTTTCTGCAATTCTCGAGGAGACGGACGGCACGAAATCCTATTGGGCGCTCGCGCATCCCGATCCGGCCAGGCCCGATTTCCACCATCCCGATTGCTTTGCATTCCAACTCCCGGCACTTGGCGAGGCATGAAATTCGGCATCGACCGGCTGCTCGCCGAACCTGAACTGCGCAAGCCGCTTGAGGGCAAGCGCGTCGCCCTGCTCGCCCATCCCGCATCGGTGACGGCGGACCTCACCCACAGCCTTGATGCGTTGGTCGCGGCGGGGCTGAACGTCACCGCCTTGTTCGGGCCGCAGCATGGCGTGCGCGGCGATCTCCAGGACAATATGATGGAGTCGCCCGACTTCACCGATCCGACCTATGGGATGCCGGTGTTCAGCCTCTACGGCGAGGTGCGGCGGCCGACCGGGCAATCGATGGGCACGTTCGACGTCATGCTCGTCGACCTCCAGGATGTCGGCTGCCGCATCTACACCTTCGTCACGACCCTGCTCTACGTGCTCGAAGCAGCGGCCGCGCATGGGAAGGCCGTGTGGGTGCTCGATCGGCCCAATCCCGCCGGCCGACCGGTGGAAGGACTGACGCTGCGGCCGGGCTGGGAGAGTTTCGTCGGCGCCGGGCCGATGCCGATGCGGCACGGCCTGACGCTCGGCGAGATGGGCGCCTGGTTCGTCGACCAGTTCAAACTCGACGTCGACTATCGTGTGATCGGGATGGAGGGGTGGCAGCCGGAAGAAGCACCGGGCTTTGGCTGGCCGGCCGATCGGGTCTGGATCAATCCCAGCCCCAACGCCGCCAACGTCAACATGGCGCGGGCCTATGCGGGCACGGTGATGCTCGAAGGCACGACGCTGAGCGAGGGCAGGGGCACGACCCGCCCGCTCGAGCTGTTCGGCGCGCCGGACATCGATTCGCGCGCGGTGATCGCCAAAATGCACGATCTGGCGCCGGGCTGGCTCGCCGGCTGCACGCTGCGCGACATGTGGTTCCAGCCGACCTTCCACAAGCATGTGGGGGAATTGTGCAGCGGCGTCTTCATCCATGCGGAAGGGCCCGCCTACGATCACGGCGCGTTCCGGCCCTGGCGGCTCCAGGCGCTGGGCTTCAAGGCGATCCGCGCGCTCTATCCGGGCTACGCGCTGTGGCGCGATTTCCCGTACGAATATGCGTTCGGCAAGCTGCCCATCGATGTCATCAACGGCTCGCCGCTGCTGCGCGAATGGGTGGACGACAGGACGGCGGCGCCGGACGATCTCGACGCGCTCGCGGCAACGGACGAGGAGGAGTGGGCCGAGCGGCGAAGGCCCTTTCTCATCTATTGAGGCCTGCGGCGAATGCAGGACGGCGCGGCCGCAGGCGCCGTCCGTCTTCGGCGGGGAAGGTCAGGCCTTTCGCGTCAGCGCCCGCATCGCATCATCGAGACCGGCGAGGGTGAGCGGGAACATGCGGTCGTGCATGAGCTGGCGCACAAGGCCGATCGAGCCGGTATGGCCCCAATATTGCTCTGGCACCGGGTTGAGCCAGGCCGCGCTCGGCCAGGTCTGCGTCATCCGCTGGAGCCAGACCGCGCCCGCTTCCTCGTTGTAATGCTCCACGGATCCGCCGGGATGGGTGATTTCATACGCGCTCATCGAGGCGTCGCCGACGAACACGAGCTTGTAGTCGTGCCCGTATTTGTGAAGCAGGTGCCACATCGGCGTGCGCTCCGAGAAACGGCGATGATTGTCCTTCCACACGGCTTCGTAGGGGCAGTTGTGGAAATAGAAGAATTCCATGTTCCGGAATTCTGCCGTCGCCGCGCTGAACAACTCCTCGCAAAGCTTCACGTGCGGATCCATTGAGCCGCCGACGTCGAGGAAGAGCAGCAGCTTGACCGCATTGTGCCGTTCGGGCCGCATGTGGATGTCGAGCCACCCGCGACGCGCCGTGCCGTCGATCGTGCCGTCGAGATCGAGCTCCTCGGCCGCTCCTTCGCGGGCGAACCGGCGCAGGCGGCGCAGCGCAATCTTGATGTTGCGGGTGCCCAGTTCCTGGCTGTTGTCGAGGTTGCGGAATTCGCGCTTGTCCCAGATCTTCACGGCGCGGCCGTGGCGACCTTCGCCGCCGATCCTGATCCCTTCCGGATTGTAGCCGGAATGACCGAAGGGGGAGGTGCCGCCCGTGCCAATCCACTTGCTGCCGCCCTGGTGGCGTTCCTTCTGTTCTTCCAGGCGCTTGCGGAGCGTTTCCATGAGCTCGTCCCAGGAGGCGAGCGACTTGATCTCGGCCATCTGTTCCGGCGTGAGATAGAGTTCCGCGATGGCGCGGAGCCATTCCTCGGGCACCGGTGCAGCGTCTGGGCCGTAGGTCGTTTCGAGGCCCCTGAACACCTTGGCGAACACGCGGTCGAAACGGTCGAGCAGTCCCTCGTCCTTCACGAAGGTCGCGCGGGCGAGATAGTAGAACTCCTCCGGCCGTGCGGCGATCACCTCCGCGTCCAGCGCCTCGAGCAGCGTCAGATGCTCCTTCAAAGAGGATGGAATCCCGGCAGCGCGCAACTCGTCGACGAAGGAGAAGAACATGGCGTGGGTCTAGCGTGGCTCGCGACGCTGTGCGAGTCGCCATCCACGGTGGCGCGGGGCATTGGTTAACCCCCTTTCAACCAATTCGGCTTAGCGAGACGCGCCAGGATTGAAGCGAGGGGCTGACGTGGCGAGCACGGCGACGGAACGGACGGATAGCGCGGCGATCAGCGAGGTCGCGCGCAATTGCGGATCGCTGGCGATCGAGTGCAGCGATGTCGCGGGCTATGTCGCCGGGGTCAACGAGCGGATATCCGCCAATCTCAAGATGCTCGACGCGCTGGAGGAAGTGACGACCCGGCTGCTCGGCGACCAGGCGAGGGTTTCGGATTCCACCGACGAGGCGCGCGTGCTCGCCGAACAGGCACGCGGCAAGCTCGATCAGGGGCGCGGTGCGATCGAAGACACGATCGCGGTCTTTTCGAGCCTCACCGACATCGTCGTCCAGCTCGGCGATCGCATGGCCGGCTTCGCGGAGGCGATGGCGCGGGTGCAGAATGTATCCGCCGCGATCGAGACGATCGCCAACAAGACGAACATGCTTGCGCTCAACGCGACGATCGAGGCGGCACGAGCCGGCGAGGCGGGCCGATCCTTCGCGGTCGTCGCCGCCGAGGTGAAGAAGCTCGCCCACGACACCCGCGCGGCAACCAGCGAGATCGCCGGAACGATCGCCTCCCTCACGCACGAGGCCGAAGCCGTGACCAGCGAGATCAAGGTCGGCGTCGACAAGAGCCGGGTCGCGCAGTCGAGCTTCTCGCGGATCAACGAGACGGTTCGCGACGTTGCGGACATCGTCGCGCTGGTCGATCGGCAGACCGACGGCATCGCACAGGCGACCAGCCTCATCGAGCAGAGCGTGGACAGCGTGAAGAGCGGCCTGTCGTCCTTCGCCGCCGACGCGCGCGCCAATGGCGGCCAGCTTCGCCAGACCCATGACCGGCTCGCCCGGCTCGAACTCATGTCCAACGAAATGCTGGACCGGCTCGCGTCCTGTGGAGTGGAGATCGACGACACGCCGTTCATCGAGTTCGCCCAGAAGGGGATGGCCGAGATCAAGGCCATGGTCGAACGCGCCATCCAGCGCGGGGACATCAGCGAGGACGACGTCTTCGACACCAACTATGTGCCGATGCCCGGCACCAATCCCGTTCAGTATGAAACCCGATTCTGCGAGTTCGCGGATGCCCATATCCGCCCGGTGCTCGATCGGTTGATGGCGGAGCAGGGTAGGCTGATCGCCTGCGCGATCACCGACAATGAAGGCTATCTGCCGACCCACATTTCGGAACGCTCGCAGCCGCAGACCGACGATCCCGAGTGGAACGCGCAATATTGCCGCAACCGCCGCAACTTCATCGACGACATCACCCGCCGCGCCATCGCCAGCGACAAGGAAGCAATGCTCGCGACCTACGGCATGGACTTGGGGCAGGGCCGCTATCTGCCGGTCAAGAACGTCTTCGTGCCGCTCTTCATCCACGGCCGGCGCTGGGGGAATTTCGAGCTCGCCTATCGCGACGACGAGGTCACGCTCTAGGCTGGCGCGAGCGAATCCGCCTCCCTCTCCGGCGCGCCCATCTCGCGTGGCCGCTGGACCAGGCTCACCAGCACCGCCGACACGATCATCAGCAGATACCAGGAGCCGAGCTTGGCGAGCGGCACCATGTGCCAGGCCTCGCGCTGGCTGGGATAGGTCCAGCTGTGCGAGATCGATCCGATATTCTCGGCGATCCAGATGAACAGGGCGACGAGCAGGAAGCCGATCAGCACCGGCATCGGCCGATAGCTGCGGAATGGGCGGAACCAGAAGAGCGTTCGGCCATAGACCAGCAGCGTCGCGGCCAGCAGCGCGATGCGCGCGTCCGGCAGCCAGTGATGGGCGAAGAAATTGACGTAGATCGCTGCGGCAAGGGCGATCGTCGCCCAGATCGGCGGGTAACGGGTGAAGCGGATGTCGAAGATCCGCCAGATCCGCGCGATATAAGAGCCGACCGAGGCGTACATGAAGCCGGAGAAGAGCGGTACCGCGCCGATGTGGAGGTAGCTGGGCTCCGGATATTCCCACGATCCCATGCCGGTTTTGAAGACCTCCATCACCGTGCCCGCGACATGGAAGGCGAGGATGACCTTCGCCTCGTCCCACGTCTCCAGCCGGAAACGCAGCATTGCGACCTGGATCGCAAGCGCAGCCAGGGTCAGGAAATCATAGCGCGGCAGCGCCGCGTCCGCCGGATAGAGGAAGTGCGTGGCGATCAGCAGCGCCAGCAGCAGCGCGCCGAACAGGCAGGCCCAGCCCTGCTTGAAGCCGAACAGCAGGAATTCGTAGATCCAGGACCGCCAGCCCGGCGGCGGCGCATAGGCTTCGAGCGCGGCGCGAACCCGCTCGAAGCGCGTGTGGCGCGGCGTAACGCTCAGGCGCCGGGTCTCCGGCTCATGAAAGCAAGCCGTTCGAACAGCATCACGTCCTGTTCGTTCTTCAGCAGCGCGCCGTGGAGCGGCGGGATCGCCTTGGCCGGGTCGCGCGACTGCAGCACGTCGAGCGGCATGTCTTCATGCAGAAGGAGCTTGAGCCAGTCGATCAGCTCGCTGGTGGACGGCTTCTTCTTGAGGCCGGGCACCTCGCGAACCTGGTAGAAAATGTCGAGCGCCCTGGCGACCAGGATCTTCTGGATGCCGGGGAAGTGGACGTCGATGATCGCCTGCATCGTCTCGCGGTCCGGGAAGCGGATATAGTGGAAGAAGCAGCGACGCAGGAATGCGTCCGGCAGCTCCTTCTCGTTGTTCGAGGTGATGACGACGACGGGCCGTTCCCTGGCGGTCACCGTCTCGCCCGTCTCATAGACATCGAAACTCATCCGATCGAGCTCCTGGAGCAGATCGTTCGGGAATTCGATGTCGGCCTTGTCGATCTCGTCGATCAGAAGGACCGGCAGGGTGGGGGAGGTGAACGCCTCCCACAGCTTGCCCCGCTTGATGTAGTTGCGGATGTCGTGCACGCGCTCGTCGCCGAGCTGGCCGTCGCGAAGCCGGGCAACCGCATCATATTCGTAAAGGCCCTGATGCGCCCGGGTGGTCGACTTGACGTGCCATTCGATGAGCGGCGCGTCGAGCGCGGCCGCGATCTCGTGCGCAAGGACGGTCTTGCCCGTCCCTGGCTCGCCCTTGACGAGCAGTGGCCGGCGCAGGGCGACGGCCGCATTGACGGCGACCTTGAGGTCGTCCGTGGCGACATAGGAGGAGGTGCCTTCGAAACGCATGCCACTGCCTTAAAGGCGGGGCGCGCGAAGGCAAGCCGGCTAGAGCGCGGAGCGTGCCTGGGCGCGCGCTTCGAGAAGATCCCACAGGCCGCGCTGCTGGAGCGCGAGCTGGCGGGCGCCGAAAAGGAGCGCACGCTCCTCGCTGCAATCGTCCGCGATCGGCCGCAGCTCGCCCTCGCTGCCGAGTCCGAAGTGCGGCGGTTCGATTCCCAGCCGCCGTGCCGCGCGATCGAGCGGCCCGCGTACCGCGGCCCAGTCGATTGCGAAGGCCAAAGCGGCGCCGAGGGCGCAGCCACGCCGGTCCGATTGCGCCAGCACGCCCAGCGCGCTGCGCTGCGCGACCAGCATCGCCTCGTTGCCCGCTCCGCCGGGCGTGCCCGGGACGGGCCCGACCGCGACCGCAAGCCGCGCGAGATAGGCGCGTTCGACCGCGAGCGCCTCGCTGGCGCGAGTCAGCCAGCGCCGGGCGGCAGACTCGACAGCGCGGCCGGCAGCGTGATCGATCACCCCCGGATGCCGCCCATGCAGCGCGCAGAGGAAATGAACCATGTCGGCGAGGTTCCGCGGCGCATCCGGTGAATCGGCGAGCGCGTCGCCCTTCACATGGGGGTGGGCCGCCGTTCCCTGCTCCGCGACGCAGGCATAGAGCTGCGATGCCCTGCTCTCGCCCCTCGCCGCCGCAACCGAAACCGAAGCCATCGAGCCCCTTTCATGAAGCCGCGACGCGGCGAGAGAGGGGTGCCTACACCAAGGCCCGTAAAGAGGAGGTTTACGCGTCGCCGAAATGGAGCCCTTCGGCTCAAAGCCATTGAAAATGCCGGAGTTTAATTGGTCATCGTCATCCCGATCCAGGCGAACCAGGCGATCGGGATCGCGGCGATCAGGCAGCCCCAGCCGATCCGTTCGCCCTTCGCCCGGTCACGCCCGAAGGTCGAGACCCAGGCGCCGCCGACGCAGCACAGCAGGACGAACCCGCACGCAACGCGCCACAGCAGGTCGGCGATGCCATGGAACAGGCCGATATGATCGTCGATCCAGGCATCGACGTCGCCGAGATCGAAGCCGACGACCAGCCCGACCGCACTCAGCACGATCGCGAGCAAGAGCAGGATCAGCGAGACCCACAGGATGATCGGCAGCCGGACCATGCCGCAAGGGAGGCGGCGATGCGGCGTCTGTCAAGCAAGCCGTTTACGCGACGGTAAGCTCGGCCATCCAAAGACGAGGAACATGTCCCAAGTCGGTCTCATCCTGTGTGCGCTGGTGGTCGTCAGCGCGGTGCTGGGCCTTGTGCAGTTGCTCGCCTGGAAAATGCTCGGGAAGCGGCGACACGCGCTGATCTGGGCCTGTTGCTATGGCGTCGCGACCGTCCAATGGTGCGGCAACATCGCGGGATCGCTGCTCGCGCCGCGCAATCCGATCATCTGGCTGGTGCTGACCGCGCTCGCGCTGTCGACGGCCATTCTCTCGACCCTCGGCTATCGCGCGCGGGCCGGCATGCGCCTTGGAGCCGTGCCGTTATTCTGCGCCGGCGCCGCCGCGACCGTTGCGACCGGCATTACCGGCTTCTTCCACCTGACCGGCCTGATGATCGCGATCGTGCCGCTCTTCGCTTCGGTCGTGCTCCCGCTCGGCGCGCTTGCGCTCCTCAAGGGCAAATCGCCACCGAATCTCGCAGAATATTGCAACGCCGCAGCGCTCTGCCTCTTTGCTTCGTTCGAGTTCGTGGTGGGCCTTGCCGGCCTGTCCGACGGGATCGGCGGCACCGAGCGGTCGATCGCACTCTACAACCGGCTGCTCTTCGCCGGGATCCCGGCGCTCTTTGTCGCCACTGGTCTGCTGGCGACCTTTCTTCAGGCGGCGGACCTCGCGAACGAAATGGAAAAGCGGGCCGCGATCGACCCGCTCACCGGCGCGCTCAACCGACGTGGCTTCGCCGAGGCCGCGGTGGTGCGGATCGAGGCCGCACGCCGTCTGGATCTGCCGCTCAGCGTGCTGGTGCTCGACGTCGACCGGTTCAAGGCCGTGAACGACCGCTTTGGCCATGCGGCCGGGGACGCCGTGCTGGCCCGCGTGGCCCGCTTCATCGCCGACGAACTGGGCGAGCTCGACGTGCTCGGTCGCCTGGGCGGAGAGGAATTCGGCATCATCCTCGCCAACACATCGGCGCGGCGCGCCCTGAAAATGGCCGACAGGCTGCGCGAGGGGATCGGCGATCTTGCGCCGGACCTCAATTCGCCCGCCGTCACTGCCAGCTTCGGTGTCGCGACCATGCAGCCGGGAGAGGATGCGATCGAAACGCTCATCAACCGCGCCGACCGTGCGCTCTACGCGGCCAAGGCGGCGGGGCGCGATCGCGTTCGAATGGCCGAAGAGGATCGCCTGCTGATCGCCACGGCGGCCTGATCGCCGGGTGGGCTTCCGGCCCCGCCGGCCGACCGCTTCCTCGATGCCCGAAACGAAACGGGCGCCGGAACCATGCTCCGACGCCCGCTTTGTCTTCGTCCGATCCGCCTTACTGGTCGAGGAAGCTGCGCATCTTCCGCGACCGCGACGGATGCTTGAGCTTGCGTAGCGCCTTGGCCTCGATCTGCCTGATCCGCTCGCGCGTCACCGAGAATTGCTGGCCGACCTCCTCGAGCGTGTGATCGGTGTTCATGCCGATGCCGAAGCGCATGCGCAGCACGCGCTCCTCGCGCGGGGTGAGCGAGGCAAGGACGCGGGTCACGGTCTCCTTGAGGTTGGACTGGATCGCCGCGTCCACCGGGATCACGGCGTTCTTGTCCTCGATGAAATCGCCGAGGTGCGAATCCTCCTCGTCGCCGATCGGCGTTTCGAGGCTGATCGGCTCCTTGGCGATCTTCATCACCTTGCGGACCTTCTCGAGCGGCATGGAGAGGCGCTCGGCCAGTTCCTCCGGGGTCGGCTCGCGACCGATCTCGTGCAGGATCTGGCGGCTGGTGCGGACCAGCTTGTTGATCGTCTCGATCATGTGGACCGGGATGCGGATGGTCCGCGCCTGATCGGCGATCGAGCGGGTGATCGCCTGCCGGATCCACCAGGTGGCGTAGGTCGAGAATTTGTAGCCGCGGCGATATTCGAACTTATCGACCGCCTTCATCAGCCCGATATTGCCTTCCTGGATGAGGTCCAGGAACTGCAGGCCGCGATTGGTATATTTCTTTGCGATCGAGATGACGAGCCTGAGGTTCGCTTCGACCATCTCCTTCTTGGCGATCCGCGCCTCGCGCTCGCCCTTCTGGACCTGGTTCACGATCCGACGGAACTCGCCCAATCCCATGCCGGTCGCCTGCGCGATCTCCGCAATCTCGCTGCGGATCCGTTCGATCGCGGGCCCCTCCGAATCGACGAAGGCCGCCCATTTCTTGTCGATGCCCCGCACCCGCTCGGCCCAGCTCTCGTCGAGCTCGTGGCCCATATAGGAATCGAGGAAGGCGCGGCGCGGCACCTTGTGGCGCTCGGCGAGGCGGAGCATCTGGCCGCCGAGCGTCGTGAGCCGCCGGTTGAAGCTGTAGAGCTGGTCGACGAGATATTCGATCTTCGCGCCGTGGAACTGGACGCTTTCGACCTCGGCGGTCAGCTGCTCGCGCAACTTCTGATACTTGTTCTCGTCGGCCTTGCCGAACTCCTCGCCGGCGCCCATCGCCTCCATCCGGGCGAGCTGGAGCTTCGAGAATTTCTTGTAGATGTCGGTGATGGTCGCGAACTTTTCGAGCGCGGCCGGCTTCAGCGTCTCCTCCATCTGGGCGAGGGAGAGGGTGTTGTCCTCGTCGTCCTCCTCGACGGGCCGCTGGGCCCGGCGCTCGACGAGGCCGTCCTCGTCGTCCTCGTCCTGGCTGGGCGCCTCTTCCGGCTCATCGTCTTCCTTGAACGACGGGCCGGCGGTGGTTTCCGAAATGATCGCGTCGTCGGCCTCGGCGCTCTCGACCTGTTCGGCGGTCGGGCCCTTGGACAGCATCGCCTCGAGATCGAGGATCTCGCGCAGCTGCATCTGGCCGTTGTTGAGCGCAGTCGACCAGTCGATGATCGCGTTGAAGGTGATCGGGCTTTCGCAAAGGCCCCAGATCATCGTGTCGCGCCCGGCCTCGATCCGCTTGGCGATCGCGATCTCGCCTTCGCGCGACAGCAGCTCGACCGCGCCCATTTCGCGCAGGTACATGCGGACCGGATCGTCGGTGCGATCGACGGTTTCCTTCTTCTTCTCGACGACGAAGGTCTCGATGCCGTCGGATTCGTCGTTCGTGACTTCCTCGGCGCCGGCCTCGTCTTCGTCGCCTTCGTCCGATTCGACGATGTTGACGCCCATGTCGTTGAGCGCGGACATCACGTCCTCGATCTGCTCGGAGGACATCTGGTCCTGGGGCAGCGCCTCGTTGAGCTCGTCATAGGTGATGACGCCGCGCTTCTTCGCGCGGGCGAGCATCTTCCGGATCGTGGCCTCGTTGAGGTCGATGAGCGGCGCGTCGCCGGTCTCGGTCTTCTCTTCGGTTTCCGCCGTGTTCGTCTTCGCCATCAAATACGCCTATTCCGTAACGCCGTCGCCGACGATCAGGCTCGCCAGCCGCCGGTCCGCTTCCTCTCGCGCCGTGCGGAGCCTCACCTGCTCCGCGAACGCCGCCTCGTCGAATTCCACCTTCAACCGCGCCGTGACCGCCTCATAGGCGGCGTCGAGCTCCGGTCTGGCCGCATATGCTTCAACGACCAGAACGAGATCCCTTTGCGCCCGCTCCGGCGGGGCATCACGTCGGGTGAAGGAAAAAGCAAGCCCTCGCTTCAGCCGCGGCTCCTCCAGCAAATCGCCCGCGCCCTGATTTGCCAATATGGTGGCAAGGCCCTGTGGATCAAGCGCAGCGTGCGTCATTGCCGCCTCCAGCATCAGATCGCGAAGCCGCGAGGCCGGACCGTTGCCCAGCGGCAACGCCGCCACCGCCTCGGCATGGGTGCCGATCAGGGCGGGGAAACGGGCAAGGCCGTGGAGGATGGCGCGCCCGACCTGCGGATCCAGGCCGGAACGGCCGACGGCGCGTGCTTCCTGCGTGGTTGGGCGTGGTAAAAGCGGGGATTTGCCGCGCTGAAACGGGGCGCGGCCGCGTTGCGGCGTGAGCGTGTCGAGGCGGGCGAGGAATTCGGCGCGATATTGCTCGCGCACATCGGGATCGGCGATCGCGCCGACATGATCGAGCAGCCGGCGGCGCAGGCCGGCGCGTTGCTCGGGCGTCCGTCGGGGCGCCGAATCGAGTTCGTGGCGCCACAGCCGGTCGACAAGCGGCTCGGGGCTGTCCAGCAGCGCATCGAGCGTGGCGCGGCCCTTCGATCTGACAAGGTCGTCGGGATCCTGCCCGGCCGGCAGCGTCACGAAGCCGAGCGATCGGCCCGGCGCGAGATGGGGGAGGGCGCGCAGTGCCGCGCGAACGGCGGCCTTCTGCCCCGCCGAATCGCCGTCGAAGCAGAGGATCGGGGCCGGCGCGAGGCGCCAGAGCAGGCCCAATTGCGCTTCGGTCATTGCGGTGCCGAGCGGCGCGACCGCATCGGCGATCCCGGCTTGGTCGAGCGCGATCACGTCCATCTGGCCCTCGACCACGATCACGCGCTTCGTCTCGCGGCTGGCGGGTGCGGCATGGTGGAAATTGAACAGGGTACGGCCCTTGTCGAACAAGGGCGTGTCGGGCGAGTTCAGATATTTGGGCTCGCCCTTGCCGAGGATCCGGGCGGAAAAGGCGATCACCCGCCCGCGCGGGTCGCGGATCGGAAAGGTGATGCGGCCGCGGAACCGGTCATAAGGCTCGCGGTCGCTGTCCTCGGGCGCGATCAGCAGCCCGGCCTCGACCAGCCGTTCGACGCCGAATTCCTTGAGCGCCCCCTTGAGCTTGCCGCGCCCGTCCGGGGCGAAGCCGAAGCCGAAGCGGGCCGCCGTCGCGGCGCTCACCCCGCGCTGGTCCAGATAGGCGCGCGCCTCGGCGCCCTCGATGCCGCCGAGCTGATCGGCGAACCAGGCCTGCGCCGCCTCCATGACGCCGTAGAGCCCGGTCGCCCGCTCGGCCCTTGCCTGGGCCCGCGGATCGGGGGCGGGCACCTCCATCCCGGCGGCATCGGCAAGCTCCTTCACCGCATCCATGAAGGCGAGCCCGCGCGCATCGGTCAGCCAGCGGATCGCATCGCCATGCGCCTGGCAGCCGAAGCAATGATAGAAGCCCTTCTCGTCATTGACGTAGAAGCTCGCCGTCTTCTCGTTGTGGAACGGGCAGCACGCCTTGAACTCGCGACCGGCGCGCGTAAGCTTGGTCGTGCGAGCGATCAGCGCGGAGAGCGAGGTGCGGGCGCGCAGCTCGTCGAGGAAGGCGGGGGTGAGGGTCATTGTCCTCCGTCGGACTCGGTGCCGCGCCCCTCGACTTCGCTCGGGACGAGCGAACTCTTTTGCCCTGCGCCATCTGGGGCGTTGTGCCTCTCCCCCCGTCCGCTCGTCCCGAGCGAAGTCGAGGGGCGCTCGTGAGGCGGCTTTGCGAGATATCCGACCAAGGCCCAGTCGCCCGCGATCAGGGCTTCCTTCTTGGCACGGGACCAGTTCTTGATCCGGCGCTCGAAGGCGAAGACTTCATCCCGGCTGGAGCCCACAGCGCACCAGGCGAGCTCGATGGGTCTGCGCCTTCTGGTCCATTCCGCGCCCAAGCCTTGTTCATGTTCCCAAAGGCGTTTCTGTAGGTCGTCCGTGTGGCCGGTATAGTAAGAGCCGTCTCGGCATCGCAGCATATAGACCCAGAATTGCATCACCGCCGTGCCAGCGCCCCTCGACTTCGCTCGGGACGAGCGAAGGTGGTTATATTGCTGCGACCCCAACCCCTCCCGCGAGCGGGAGGGGAGTCTTCCCTGCCTTATGACGACAACCGCGCCTTCACCGCCGCGCTTGCCTTGCTCATGTCGAGCTGGCCCGCGTGGCGTTCCTTCAGCACCGCCATCACGCGGCCCATGTCCTTGACGCTCCCCGCGCCGGTTTCGGTGACGATCGCGTCGACCGCGGCCGCGATCTGGGCGTCGTCCATCTGGGCGGGGAGGAAGCTTTCGATCACCGCGACCTCGGCGCTCTCCGCGGCGGCGAGCTCGGCGCGGCCGCCTTTCTCGTAAAGCTCGATCGATTCGCGCCGCTGCTTCACCATCTTCTGGAGCACCTCGGTGACGAGCACGTCGTCCTCCGGCGCGTTTGCGCTGCCGCGAAGCTCGATGTCGCGATTCTTGAGCGCGGCCTGGATCAGCCGGATCGTGTCGCGCCTCGCCGTGTCGCCGGCCTTCATGGAATCGACCAGGGCCTGCTTGATGTCGTCGCGAATCATGGGTCTCAACTGCCTTTTCGGGAAACCGCCCATGTAACCGGACAAGCCGGCCTTTAACAGGATTGACGCGCCCGCCCGGCGGCCTTAGCGGCTGGGTCTTAGCGACATCGCCAGCCTGCCGAAGGAGTGCCCGCCACCATGGCCGACGCCAAGACCTTGCCCGCGCCTTCCGGGGCCACGGGCGTGCTGGTTCTGGCGGACGGCACCACGATCTGGGGCAAGGGCTTCGGCGCAGAGGGCAGGGCCGTCGGCGAGGTGTGCTTCAACACGTCGATGACCGGCTATCAGGAGATCATGACCGATCCCTCCTACGCGCGGCAGATCGTCACCTTCACCTTCCCGCATATCGGCAATGTCGGCGCGAATTATGAGGATGTGGAGGCGGACAATCCGCACGCGCTTGGCTGCGTGATCCGCCAGGACGTGACCGAACCCTCCAATTTCCGGGCCACCCAGGGCTTCGTCGAATGGATGCGGTCCAACGGGCGGATCGGCCTGTCGGGCGTTGACACGCGGGCGCTGACCCGGCTGATCCGCACGGCGGGGGCGCCCAACGGGGTGATCGCCTATAGCGAGGCAGGGGCGTTCGACGTGCCCGCCCTGATCGCCGAGGCGCGGGCATGGCCCGGGCTGGAGGGGATGGACCTCGCGAAGGAGGTCACGACGCGCCAGACTCATCGCTGGTCGGGCGGGCTGTGGCATCTTGGGACCGGCTATGATGACTCTCCCCTTCCGCAAGCGGGAGTGGAAGAGCCGCGCGGCGGCGAAGGGGTGGATCGGTCCGACCCGGCTGAGGCCCACCCCCCGGCCCCCTCCCGCAGGCGGGAGGGGGAGGATTCGCGCCCCCATGTCGTCGCGATCGACTATGGCGCCAAGCGCAACATCTTCCGCAATCTGGAGGCGGCCGGAGCGCGGGTGACGGTGATGCCCGCGACCGCCACGTTCGAGGAGGTGATGGCGCACGAACCCGACGGCTTCTTCCTGTCCAACGGTCCGGGGGATCCGGCGGCGACGGGGGATTATGCGGTGCCGGTGATCCGCAAGATGCTGGAGACGGGAAAGCCGCTGTTCGGCATCTGCCTAGGCCACCAGCTGCTCGGGCTGGCCGTCGGCGGGCGTACCGCCAAGATGCACCAGGGCCACCGCGGCGCCAACCATCCGGTGAAGCGCATTGAAGACGGCCGCGTCGAGATCACCAGCATGAACCACGGCTTCGCGGTGGAGCGCGAGAGCCTGCCGGCGAACGTGCGCGAAACCCATGTCAGCCTGTTCGACGGGAGCAATTGCGGGATCGAGCTGACCGATCGGCCGGCGTTCAGCGTGCAATATCACCCGGAGGCGAGCCCCGGGCCGCAGGACAGCAGATATCTGTTCGGGAAGTTCGTGGGGACGCTGAAGTGATTGCGGCATTTCTATTTTTATTGCCGAGTCTCGACAACGGCGCAGGAGCAAGGCCGATCGATCGCCCCGCAATTGAGCGGGAAATCCGCCGGATCACGACCGCTTGCCATATGCCTGGTTCGTCGCTCACACTGATTGCGGAAGGCGAATTGCGGTTTCGGCCGCAGCCGGATTCCAGGTACGAAAATGTCGATTGCGTTCTGGCAGGGCTGAGGAAATCTGGCCTGCTCAGCCGACTGCCGATGGGCTTTGTCGGTAATCAGGCAGCTGGCCACTAATGCCCCGCCGCACCGACATCTCCTCCATCCTCATCATCGGCGCCGGCCTTGCTCCCTCTCCCCGGCGGGGAGAGGGTTGGGGTGAGGGGGCTCGGCGGTTGGGGGTAATCTCTAACGCGGTACGCCCCCACCCAATTCTCCCCCGCACGGGGGAGGGCCTCGGAGCATCGCGCTGCTCAGCTGTTTCCGGCGATTCTCAGATGCTGGAGAATCGTTTCCAGAATGCCATCGAGATTGCTCGTCACGTCGCTGTTCCAGAACCGGATGACGGTGTATCCGTGGACCTCGATGAGGCGAGTGCGTTCGGCATCGGCCTCGGTCGCCGCGGCGTGCTGGCCCCCGTCCAGCTCAATGACGAGCCTGGCGCTTCGGCAAGCGAAATCGGCGATGGCGGGGCCGATCGCGAATTGTCTGACGAATTTGCGGCCGTCGAGCTGGCTGCCGCGCAGGCGCGACCAAAGTACGCGCTCGCAATCGGTCATGTCGCGACGGAGTTGGCGCGCGACCGGAGCAGGCGTTTCCTGGCCATACACGCCAGCCTAACACTCCCTCTCCCCGGCGGGGAGAGGGGCGGGGTGAGGGGGCTCGGAGATTGCGCGTCGCCCCTGAGGCCCGACACCCTCACCCAACCCTCTCCCTTCAGGGAGAGGGCTTTGAAGATCGTGCCCGATAATGCCCAAACGTACCGACATCTCCTCCATCCTCATCATCGGCGCCGGCCCGATCGTCATCGGGCAGGCGGCGGAGTTCGATTATTCGGGGTCGCAGGCCGTCAAGGCTCTGAAGGAGGAGGGGTATCGGGTCATCGTCGTCAATAGCAATCCGGCGACGATCATGACCGATCCCGAGCTTGCCGACGCGACCTATGTCGAGCCGATCACGCCCGAATATGTGGCGAAGATCATCGAGAAGGAGCGGCCCGACGCGGTGCTGCCGACGATGGGCGGGCAGACCGGGCTCAACACCGCGCTGGCGCTCTTCAAGGATGGGACGCTCGACCGATATGGCGTCAAGATGATCGGCGCCGACGCGGCGGCGATCGAAAAGGCCGAGGACCGATTGAAGTTCCGCGAGGCGATGGACCGGATCGGCCTCGAAAGCGCCCGCTCGGCGATCGCGCACGACATGACCGAGGCGCTGGCCGGGCTCGAGAAGGTGGGCCTGCCGGCGATCATCCGGCCGAGCTTCACGCTCGGCGGCACCGGCGGCGGCGTCGCCTATAATCGCGAGGAGTTCCTCGCCATCGTCGCCGGCGGGCTCGAAGCCTCGCCGACCACCGAGGTGCTGATCGAGGAATCGCTGCTCGGCTGGAAGGAATATGAGATGGAGGTCGTCCGGGACCGGAACGACAATGCCATCATCATCTGCTCGATCGAGAATGTCGATCCGATGGGCATCCATACCGGCGATTCCATCACTGTCGCGCCGGCGCTGACGCTGACCGACAAGGAATATCAGATCATGCGCAACGCGAGCATCGCGGTGCTGCGTGAAATCGGCGTCGAAACAGGCGGTTCCAACGTCCAGTTCGCGGTCAATCCGAAGGACGGGCGGCTCGTCGTGATCGAGATGAACCCGCGCGTGTCGCGCTCCTCGGCGCTCGCTTCCAAGGCGACCGGTTTTCCGATCGCCAAGGTCGCGGCGAAGCTGGCGGTCGGCTACACGCTTGACGAGATCGGCAACGACATCACCGGCGTCACCCCAGCGAGCTTCGAGCCGACGATCGATTATGTGGTGACCAAGATCCCGCGCTTCGCCTTCGAGAAGTTCAAGGACAGCGAGGCCCTGCTCTCGACCGCGATGAAATCGGTCGGCGAGGTGATGGCGATCGGGCGGAGCATCCACGAAAGCCTGCAGAAGGCGCTTCGCGGCCTGGAGACGGGCCTCAACGGCTTCGACGGCGTCAAGGCGCTGTACGGCGCGCCCAAGGAGGAGATCCAGGCGGCGCTCGCGGTGCCTTCGCCCGATCGGCTGCTGGCGGCGGCGCAGGCGCTTCGCGAGGGGCTGACCGTGGCAGAGGTCCACGCGGTGACGAAATACGATCCGTGGTTCCTTGAGCGCATCCGCGAGATCGTCGAGGCGGAGGAAGCGGTGTGCCGCGACGGCCTGCCGGGCGATGCGGCGGGGATGCGGCGGCTGAAGGCGATGGGTTTTTCCGACCGGCGGCTGGCCGAGCTCAACCTCAAGTCCGCCAACGTCGCCGGCGGCGGGCAGAAGACGCGGATCCGCTCTTCCGGCCTGCTCCACGATGCGGTGAAGGCGATGATCGGCGCGACCACCGAAGACGAGGTGCGGCGCCTGAGGCATCGGCTCGGCGTTCGGCCGGTGTTCAAGCGGATCGACACCTGCGCGGCCGAGTTCGAGGCGAAGACGCCTTATATGTATTCGACCTACGAGGCGCCGAGCTTCGGCACGCCCGAGGACGAGAGCCAGCCGTCGGATCGGCGCAAGGTCGTCATCCTCGGCGGCGGGCCGAACCGGATCGGGCAGGGGATCGAGTTCGACTATTGCTGCGTCCACGCCGCTTATGCGCTGAAGGACGCCGGGTTCGAGACCGTGATGGTCAATTGCAACCCGGAGACGGTGAGCACCGATTACGACACGTCCGACCGGCTCTATTTCGAGCCGCTGACGGTGGAGGACGTGCTCGAGATCCTCCATGTCGAACAGTCGAAGGGCGAGCTGGTCGGCGTCGTCGTCCAGCTTGGCGGGCAGACGCCGCTGAAGCTCGCCGCGGCGCTCGAAAAGGCCGGCATCCCGATCCTGGGCACCTCGCCCGACGCGATCGATCTCGCCGAGGACCGCGAGCGCTTCGCCGCCTTGGTCGAGAAACTCGGCCTCAGGCAGCCGCGCAACGGCATCGCCCGATCGCGCGACGAGGCGCTGAAAGTGGCCGAGCGGATCGGCTATCCGGTGCTGACGCGGCCCTCCTACGTGCTCGGCGGCCGGGCGATGGAGATCGTCGATTCGCCGGGCCAGCTCGAAGATTATATCGAGACCGCGGTGCAGGTGTCGGGCGACAGCCCGGTGCTGATCGACCAATATCTGCGCGACGCGATCGAGGTCGATGTCGATGCGATCGCGGACGGCGACGAGGTGGTGATCGCCGGCGTGATGCAGCATATCGAGGAGGCGGGCGTCCATTCGGGCGACAGCGCCTGCTCGCTGCCGCCCTACAGCCTTCCGGCGGACATCGTCGCCGAGATCGAGCGGCAGGCCAGGGCGCTGGCGGAGGCGCTCGGCGTCGTCGGGCTGATGAACGTCCAGTTCGCGGTGAAGGATGGCGAGGTCTATCTGATCGAGGTCAATCCGCGCGCCAGCCGCACCGTCCCCTTCGTCGCCAAGGCGATCGGCCAGCCGGTCGCCAAGATCGCCGCGCGGGTGATGGCGGGCGAGAAATTGAAGGACCTGCCGAAGATCGTGCGCGAGACCGGCCATATCGCGGTCAAGGAGGCGGTGTTCCCATTCGCGCGCTTCCCCGGCACCGATCCGGTGCTGTCACCGGAGATGAAGTCCACAGGCGAAGTTATGGGGATCGATCGCGATTTCGCGACCGCCTTCCTCAAGTCGCAGCAGGGGGGTGGGGTCGACCTGCCTGACAGCGGCACCCTGTTCGTGTCGGTGAAGGACAGCGACAAGCCGGCGATCCTTGCCCCGGTGCGCGAACTGATCGCGCTCGGATTCAAGGCGGTCGCGACCGGCGGCACCGCCGATTATCTCGAACAGCAGGGGATCGCGGTCGAGCGGGTGAACAAGGTCGCGCAGGGCCGGCCGCACATCGTCGACAGGATCAAGGACGGCGCCATCGACCTGGTCTTCAACACCACCGAAGGCTGGCAGAGCCACCGCGATTCCGCGTCGATCCGCGCCACCTCGGTCGCGCAGAAGATTCCCTATTTCACGACCGCCGCCTCAAGCGCGGCGGTGGCACGCGCGGTCGCGGCGCGCCGGGACCGCAACCTTGAAGTGCGCGCGCTGCAGGACTATTATTCACGTTCCTGACAGAACTCCTGCACATTTCGGCGCAGTCCGGGTGGTCTCCGAAAGGAGGGTCGCCCCGAAGAAGTTTTTACGAAAGGCAATGGGAATGGCGACGGTCGACAAGCTGCCGATGCTGGCCGAAGGCTATGAGAAGCTGCAGAATGAGGTCCGCCACCTGAAAACGGTCGAGCGCCCTGCGGTGATCGACGCGATCGAGGAAGCGCGCGGCCATGGCGATCTTTCGGAAAATGCCGAATATCATGCCGCCAAGGAGCGGCAGGGCCAGATCGAGGCGATGATCGCCGATATCGACGATCGGCTGAGTCGCGCGATGGTGATCGACCCGGCGACCCTGTCGGGCGACAAGGTGGTGTTCGGCGCGACCGTCCACCTGCTCGACGAGAATGACAAGCCGATCAAATATCAGATCGTCGGCGAGGCCGAGGCGGACGCCAAGGCGGGCCGGATCAGCTATGCCTCGCCGCTCGGCCGGGCGCTGATCGGACGCGCGGTCGGCGAAGAGGTCGAATTCTCGGCTCCCTCCGGCGACAAATATTTCGAGATCGCCCGGATCGAATTCGTCTAGGGACCGGAATGCGGCCGCCCGACAGCTGGCCCAGGGCCCGCTTCACCCTTGTCGTCATCGCCGTCACCGCCCTCGCCTGGGCGGTGGCGACCGCGCTTGGCCGCGATCAATGGGTCGAGATGTGGGGCGGCTTCATTCCGGCGCGGGTTGCCGAGACGGTCAGCGGCAGCCTGGTTCCGGTCTGGCTGACGCCGCTGACCGCGACCTTGATCCACGGCGGATTCTTCCACCTTCTGTTCAATCTCGTGATCCTCGCCTTTTGCGGCCGGCCGACCGAAAATCTGCTCGGCCCCGTCAGCCTCGCTGTTCTCTATGTCGCCGGCGCCTATGCCGCGGCCGGCGCGCAATATGCGCTCGATCCGTCTTCCAGCCTGCCGATGATTGGTGCGAGCGGCGCCATTTCCGCGGTGCTCGGCGCCTATGCGTTCCTGTTCGGCCGCAACAAGGTGAAGGTGGCGAACCGGACGCTTGCGATGCTGCTCAACGCGCTGTGGCTGCTCGTGGCCTGGATCGTGCTCAATCTGATCGTAAGCCTGACGCTCCTCAACGCCGGCATCGCGATCGCCCGGGCCGCGCATATCGGCGGTTTCGCGCTCGGCCTGCTGCTCGCCAAGCCGCTGTTCGAGATCCGCTACAGAAACGCCTAGGCGGCTTGCCCTCACCCTGTCGGGGAAAGGACAGGGTCTATTTCGCGTCCGCCTCGGGCTCCAGCAGGCGGTGGAGGTGGACGACGACATATTTCATCTCGGCATCGTCGACCGTGCTTTGCGCCTTGCTCTGCCAGGCCTCGCGGGCGCTGGCGAAATCCGGATAGATGCCGACCATGTCGATCGTCGAAAGATCGAAATCCAGCCCCCGGGGATCCTTGACCCGGCCGCCGAAGACGAAGTGAAGCTTGCTCATGGGCGAAGCCGCCTAGGCAAGCGGAGCGCGGCGCGCAAGTCGTTCAATCCGCCGCGTCGTCCTTGCCGCCGACAGCCTCGACGATCGAGGCGCCCAGCGTGTTGACGATATGACCGGTAAACTGGTCGGCGCGCTCGCGGCCCGCATCGAGCCCCTTCTGCGCCACATCGCGCGCGGCGCCGGTCAGCTTCCTGCCCGCGTCGCCGAGCCATTCGCGCTCCCGCTGCGTTCGCGGCAGGAGAAAACCAAGCAGCGCCCCGACAGCCATGCCGCCGATCACCGCCGCGACCGGATAGACGGCCATCTGGTCCGTCACGTCGCGGGTGACGTCGGCCGCTCGGCTGCGCGCGGATTCATAAGCGGAGAGGGTGCGCTCGCGAGCCTGCTCGATCGCGGGGCGGCTCGCCTTGTTCTTCGGGGCAGTCATCATTGGCTCCTTCGTGTCTTCTTGCCGCCAAGGAGGCGGCCGGCGGCGCGGATCAACGGTCCCCGCGCCAGGAAAAGGGCGATTGCGCCGGCAGCGGTCGCGGTCGCCGCCGGGCGTGCCTTCGCTGCCTCGAACGCTTCGACGGCCTTGTCGGCTGCCTTCCCCTTGGCACCGTCCCAGGCTTCGCCGGCGAGATTGCCGGGGCGAAGCCGCTGTTGCGTTTCGGCGAGCGTCGCGTCGAGCCTTGCGCGGGCAAGGATCGCTGCGCGGCGCGCGGTCTGGATGTCGCTCGCGCTCATGGGAGCTTCTCGGCCTCGCGAAGCGCGGCGCGCTCCTCGGGATCGGCCGTGAGCTTCTTGACCTCCGCCCAGCCTCGGCGAGCCAGATAATAGCCGATGCCGGCAAGCGGAACGCCGACGATGATCCCGGCGAGCAACGGCCCGACCGCGAAGGAGAGGCTGACCAGGGCCGTGATCACCAGCGCCGTCATCGCCGCGAACAAGCAGAACCAGCCGATCGCCAGTGTCACCGCCGCCTTGCGGGCCCGCGCCGCCCGATGCTCGGCGATCGCCTTGAGCAGGGCGAACTCCGCCTCCGCATAAGCGCGCGCGTCCTCGATCAACCGGCGGACCAGGTCGCCGATCGACTCGCCGTGGCGCCCGGGTCCCCCGTCGGCCAAGGATCAGGCCTCGTCGTTGGCCGGCCGGGAGTCGCCCGACGCGCTGCGCAGCACGCGGACCAGCGCGAACCCGACCACCGCCGCCGCCGCGATCGCGACGCCGGGGCTCTTGCGGACGATCTCGCGACCGTCATCGAGCAGGTCGTCGACGCTCTTGTCGCGGACCTTGCCCGAAAAGCCGGCGACCGCTTCGGCCGCGCGATGGGCATAGCCGCCATATTCGGCGCCGAGCCGCTGCTCGATCGAGCGCGCAGCGTCCTCGATGACGGCGCTGATGTCGTCGAGGAGATTGGTCGCGCGGTCCTTGCCGTCGCCGGCGTAGCTCATCAGCTTCTCGCCCGCCTGGCCCTTCAGGCTCAGCATCTGCTCCCGGACCTGGCCGGCAAGCCGGTCGGCGGCCTCGCGTGCGGTGCCGGCGGAGGACTGGGAGGACGTCGGCTCGGCGATCGTCACGTCGCCGTTCTGCGGAAGATCGGTGTCGGGGCGGGGCATAGAAGTCTCCACTCGTTCGAACTTGGGTCGATCCCTTTCAGAACCGCCGCCGCGGGCTGGCGTTCCCGCGATGCGTCATGAAAGTTGCAACCGCCTTGCCGGGCCGATAACGGCCCTTGCCGACATATATGCCGCTCTCCCCCGTTCGATAAGAGGCCGAAACGACATGACCGCGATCATCGAGCTTCATGCGCGCCAGATTCTGGACAGCCGTGGCAATCCGACGGTGGAGGTGGAGGCGCTTCTCGAGGATGGCAGCTTTGGCCGTGCAGCCGTGCCTTCGGGCGCCTCGACCGGCGCGCACGAAGCGGTCGAGAAGCGCGATGGCGACAAATCTCGCTGGGGCGGCAAGGGCGTCGAGGGCGCGGTCGGCGCGGTGAATGGCGAGATCGCTCAGGCGCTGCTCGGCATGGAGGCCGAGGACCAGGGCGAGATCGACGCCGCGATGATCGAACTCGACGGAACCGAGAACAAGGGCCGGCTCGGCGCCAACGCCATTCTGGGCGTCAGCCTCGCGGTCGCCAAGGCGGCGGCCGATGCGCGCGGACTGCCGCTCTACCGCTATGTCGGCGGCGTTTCGGCGCATGTCCTGCCGGTGCCGATGATGAACATCCTCAACGGCGGCGCCCATGCCGACAATCCGATCGATTTCCAGGAATTCATGGTGATGCCGGTCGGTGCGCCGACCTTCGCCGAGGCGCTGCGTTGCGGGGCGGAGATTTTCCACAAGCTGAAGGGGAAGCTGCACGACGCGGGCCTGTCGGTTTCGGTTGGCGACGAGGGCGGCTTCGCGCCGAACATTGGCTCGGCGCGCGAGGCGCTCGATTTCATCATGCGCGCGGTCGAGGACGCGGGCTATGCGCCGGGCGAAGACGTGCTGCTCGCTCTCGACTGCGCGGCCACGGAGTTCTTCAAGGACGGCGCCTATCACATGGATGGGGAAGGGCGCACGCTCTCGCCGCAGGAGATGGCGGCCTATCTGGCCGAGCTCGCCGGCGCCTATCCGATCGCGTCGGTTGAGGACGGCATGGCGGAAGACGATCTGGTCGGATGGAAGGCGCTGACGGATGCGCTTGGCGACCGGATGCAGCTCGTCGGCGACGACCTGTTCGTCACCAATCCGAAGCGGCTCGAAATGGGGATCGAGCAGGGCCTCGCCAATTCGATCCTGGTCAAGGTCAACCAGATCGGCACGCTTACCGAAACGCTCGCCGCGGTCGATATGGCGCATCGCGCGGCCTATACGGCGGTGATGTCCCATCGCTCCGGCGAGACCGAGGATTCGACCATCGCCGACCTCGCCGTCGCGACCAATTGCGGGCAGATCAAGACCGGCAGCCTCGCCCGTTCCGACCGACTCGCAAAATATAACCAGCTGCTCCGGATCGAGGAGGAACTGGGCGACGTCGCGGTCTATGCGGGGCGCTCGATCTTCGCCTGAACCTCCCGATTCGTCGCGCTTCCGATTCGGATCGCCGCTTATTTGGGGATTAACCGTCAAAGAGCTTGATTCGGCGACGCTTTGCTGATTCTGTGGATGGCGATGTCGAGCAAGCATAGTTCTTTGGCGTTGATGCGGCGGGCCTTCTGGCCGGCGCTTGGCCTGCTCGTGATCGGCAATTTCGTCGGCTATGCCGTGCTCGGCGAAAATGGCGTCCTCGCCTGGGGCGGCTATCGCCATGCCAAGGCCGAGAAGGCGGTCGAGCTCGCCCGGCTCCAGGCCGAGGAGCAGCGCCTGGCCCATCGTGCCGCCCTGCTCGATCCCCGGCGCACCGATCCCGATCTCGGCGATGAGCTGGTCCGGCGGGAACTGGGTTTCGTCCGTCCGGACGAGGTGATCCTCGCGATGCCCGACGACGGCGCCGCGCCGCAACCGGCCGCGCAGGCCCGACACTAGACCTGGTCAACCGCCGCGCGCCGCGGAGCCGCGGCCGCCCCGTTGCGCCACGCCGCATTTGCCGCCATATGGCCGGCAGTCCCGCGAGAGAGAGGAAGAGCCAGGTGGCAACGGCCGCATCGCCGCGCAAATCTTCGTCAAAGGCCGCCGCGAAAGGCGCGCCTCCCGCAACGCCGAACCGGGAGCGCCCGGGCGAGCCCCAGCGCTATGAGGCGAGCAAGGAGGAGCTGCTCGGCTTCTACAAGCAGATGCTGCTCATCCGCCGCTTCGAGGAGCGCGCCGGACAGCTTTACGGGCTCGGCCTGATCGGCGGCTTCTGCCATCTTTATATCGGACAGGAGGCGGTCGCGGTCGGGCTTCAGTCGGCGCTGACCCCGGGCAAGGACAGCGTCATCACCGGCTATCGCGATCATGGCCACATGCTCGCCTATGGCATCGATCCCAAGGTCATCATGGCCGAATTGACCGGCCGCGCCGCCGGCATCTCCAAGGGCAAGGGCGGCTCGATGCACATGTTCAGCGTCGAGCACCAATTCTATGGCGGCCACGGGATCGTCGGCGCGCAGGTCAGCCTCGGCACCGGCCTTGCCTTCAAGCACAAATATTCGGGCGATGGCGGCATCACGCTCGCCTATTTCGGCGACGGCGCGGCCAATCAGGGCCAGGTCTACGAAAGCTTCAACATGGCGGAGCTGTGGAAGCTCCCGATCGTCTACGTGATCGAGAACAACCAGTACGCCATGGGAACCAGCGTCAACCGCTCCTCGGCGGAGGACCAGCTCTACCGACGCGGCGAAAGCTTCCGAATCCCCGGCATCCAGGTGGACGGCATGGACGTGCTCGCGGTGCGGGGCGCGGCCGAGACCGCGTTCGAATGGGTGCGCGCCGGCAAGGGACCGATCCTGCTGGAGCTCAAGACCTACCGCTATCGCGGCCATTCGATGTCCGATCCGGCCAAATATCGGTCGCGTGAGGAGGTCCAGGCGGTGCGCGAGAAATCCGACCCGATCGACCATGCGATGCGTGAGCTCGAGGCGATGGGGATCGCCGAGGCCGAGCTCAAGGCGATCGACAAGGAGATCCGCGACATCGTCGTCGAGGCGGCCGATTTCGCCGAGCAATCGCCCGAGCCGGAGGCGAGCGAACTCTACACCGACATATTGGTCGGGAGCTACTGATGCCGATTGAATTGAAGATGCCCGCCCTTTCCCCGACCATGGAGGAGGGGACGCTCGCCAAATGGCTGGTGAAGGAGGGCGACAAGGTCTCCTCCGGCGATGTTCTCGCGGAGATCGAGACCGACAAGGCGACGATGGAATTCGAGGCGGTCGACGAGGGAGTGATCGCGAAGATCCTGGTTCCCGAGGGCACCGACGAGGTGAAGGTCGGCGCGCCGATCGCGATCCTCGCGCAGGATGGGGAGGATGTATCGTCCGCCGGCGCCGCCGCCCCGACGCCGACCCCCGCGCCGGCCGAGGACAAGAAGGTCGAGCAGCCGAGCGACCAGAAGGCCGAGGTGCATGGCGACGTCACGCCGCACCAGATGGAGACCGCCGCCCGCGATCTGGTGAAGGCCGTCGCCGAGACCCAGGACGAGCCCGACGTGCCCGCCGGCACCGAGATGGTGCGGATGACGGTGCGCGAGGCGCTTCGCGACGCGATGGCGGAGGAAATGCGCGCGGACGATCGCGTCTTCGTGATGGGCGAGGAGGTCGCCGAATATCAGGGCGCCTACAAGGTCACCCAGGGGCTGCTCGAGGAATTCGGCGACCGGCGCGTCATCGACACGCCGATCACCGAATATGGCTTTGCCGGGCTCGGCACCGGCGCGGCGATGGGCGGCCTGCGGCCGATCGTCGAATTCATGACCTTCAACTTCGCGATGCAGGCGATCGATCACGTCATCAATTCGGCCGCGAAGACCAACTACATGTCCGGCGGCCAGATGCGTTGCCCGATGGTGTTCCGCGGGCCCAACGGCGCCGCGGCCCGGGTCGCCGCGCAGCACAGCCAGAATTACGGACCCTGGTATGCCGCCGTCCCCGGCCTCGTCGTCATCGCGCCCTACAGCGCGGCCGATTGCAAGGGCCTGCTCAAGGCGGCGATCCGTTCCGAGGATCCGGTCGTCTTCCTTGAGAACGAGCTGCTCTACGGACAGAGCTTCGACGTCCCGAAGATCGACGATTACGTCCTGCCGATCGGCAAGGCGAAGGTCGTCCGGCCGGGCAAGGATGTGACGATCGTGTCCTATTCGATCGGCGTCGGCGTCAGCCTCGAAGCGGCCGAACAGCTGGCCGGCGAGGGGATCGACGCGGAGGTGATCGACCTTCGCACGCTTCGCCCGCTCGATCGCGCGACCGTGCTTGCGAGCCTCAAGAAGACCAACCGGATGGTCTGCGTCGAGGAAGGCTGGCCGACCTGCTCGATCTCCGCCGAGCTCATGGCGGTGGCGATGGAGGAAGGGTTCGACGATCTCGACGCCCCGGTCCTTCGGGTCACCGACAAGGACGTGCCGCTGCCTTATGCCGCGAACCTGGAGAAGCTGGCGCTGATCAAGGTCGAGGATGTGGTGAGCGCGGCGAAGAAGGTCTGCTATCGCTGATCTCGATCCGGACCGGCAGCTCGCGCTGGTCTATGTGCCTGCATCGAAGCGCGCGGCCGTCGAGACCCTGTGGCGCCTCGATGCCGCCTTCGGCGCCGTGCTCGCGACCGGCACCGAGCCGATGATCAGCCGCATCCGCCTCGCCTGGTGGCGCGAGGCGCTGGAGAAGCTCGACACGGCCCCGCCGCCGGCCGAACCGCTGCTGCGGGCGCTGGCGGGACACGTTCTTCCTTGCGGTGTCGCGGGCGCCGAACTCGCGGCGATGGAGGCGGGCTGGGCGGCAATCGCTCCGGGCGAGAGGCTGACGCCTGACAATCTCGCGCGCCATGGCGCGGCGCGGGGCGCACGCCTGTTTGAACTTTCAGCCCGCCTCCTTGGCGATGAGTCGCATCCGGTCGCCCAGGCGGGGCGGCATTGGGCACTGGTCGATCTTGCCCGGCACAGCGCGGCGCAGGATGAGCGCGGCGCCGCGTTCCTGGCCGCCGGGGCGGTGGAGACGCGGGGAAGGTGGCCGGCGCGGCTCCGGCCGCTCGGCATGATCTCGGCCTTGGCGCGGCGTGACCGGTCGCGCGGGCCGGAACGCGCCGAACGCCCAGGTTCGCCGGGTCGAATGCTCCGAATGATGCGCCATCGACTGACCGGTTATTGATCCGCTCCGGCGGCTGTTCGACGCATAGTTGGAGAATCGTCGAAGAACGACTAGCCTGATCCGAAAGGGGAGGGGGATATGCTTCGGTTCTTCGCTGGCGTCGGTTCGACTTTATTGCTTGTGCTTGCCGGGTTCTTTGCCTGGAAGAGCATCGCCCGGCCGGAAAGCGATCCGATCGCGCCGGCGCCGGCGGGCCAGGCCGCGGCCGATCCGGACGGGGCGGGGCGCACGCCTCCCGCCGCCGACGCGCGCACGCGCGAGCAGCGGCGGTTCGACCGCGTCGACCGCGACAAAAACGGGCGGATCACGCTTGAGGAGATGACCTATCTTCGGCGTCGGGCCTTCGCGCGGCTCGACACCGACCATAATGGGCAGCTCTCCTTCGACGAGTGGGCGGCGCGGACACTCCAGAAATTCGCGAGCGCGGACGCCAATCACGATCGTGCGCTCGACCGGACGGAGTTCGCGACCACCGCGCCGCGGCCTCGCCGCGCACCGGTGCGAAGCGCGCGCTGCGACTGCGCCACTCAGCTCCCGGCCTCGACCTCGACCGACGAGGACTGAGACGCGCGCCACGCGCCGAGATCGGCCCGGGCGCGTTCGGTGTAGAGCTTCTTGCGATCGGCCTTTTTCGTGCGGCCGATGTCGAGCGGCGGGAACAGGCCGAAGTTGACGTTCATCGGCTGGTAGGTCGCGGCCTCCGCGCCGCCGGTGATGTGGCCGAGGAGCGCGCCCAGCGCGGTGGTGAGCGGCGGGGGCGCGAGCGGTGCTCCCCGCAATTCAGCGGCCGCGAAGCGCCCCGCCAGCAGGCCGATCGCGGCTGATTCCACATAGCCTTCGCACCCGGTGATCTGACCGGCGAAGCGGATATGCGGAGCGGATCGAAGGCGCAGTGTCTCGTCCAGCAGCCGCGGCGACTGGATGAACGTGTTGCGGTGGAGCCCGCCCAGCCGCGCGAACTCCGCTTTCTCGAGCCCCGGGATTGTCCGGAACAGGCGGACCTGCTCGGCATGTTTGAGCTTGGTCTGGAATCCGACCATGTTCCACAAGGTGCCGAGCGCGTTGTCCTGGCGCAGCTGGACCACCGCATAGGGCCACCGGCCGGTCTTCGGATCGTCGAGGCCCACCGGCTTCATCGGGCCGAAGCGCAGGGTGTCGACGCCCCGCTCGGCCATCACCTCGATCGGCATGCAGCCCTCGAAATAGGGCGTGTCCTTCTCCCAGTCCCGGAACTCGGTCTTCTCGCCGTCGAGGAGGCCCTGGTGGAAGGCGAGATACTGCTCCTTCGTCATCGGGCAGTTGATGTAATCCGCCTCGCCCTTGTCCCAGCGCGAGGCCTTCCAGCAGATATCCATGTCGATCGTGTCGCCATGGACGATGGGCGCGATCGCATCGAAGAAGGCGAGGGCGTCCGCGCCGGTCGCGGCGGCGATCGATCCGGCGAGGGTCGCGGCGGTCAGCGGGCCGGTGGCGACGATGGTCGCGCCGGAGGCGGGAAGCGCATCCACCCGTTCGCGGACGATCTCGATGTTCGGATGGGCGGCGAGGCGGGCGGTCACCTCGGCCGAGAAGCCGTCGCGGTCCACCGCCAGCGCCGATCCCGCGGGCACGCGATGGCGATCTCCAGCCGACATGATGAGCGATCCGAGCGCGCGCATCTCGGCATGGAGCAGGCCGACCGCATTGCTCTCGGCATCGTCCGATCGAAAGCTGTTCGAACAGACGAGCTCGGCGAGACCGTCGGTCTGGTGCGCCGGGGTCATCTCGCCGGCGCCGCGCATTTCGGAAAGGCGGACCTTGAGGCCGGCCTCGGCGAGCTGCCACGCGGCCTCCGATCCGGCGAGGCCGCCGCCGATGATGTGGACCTGATATGTCATTGGCGGGGTCGATAGCGGCGCCGCGCCCTGCTATCCAGTCGCCATGCGCATCTTCACCATCGGTTACGAGGGGAGCACCCAGGACGAGGTGATCGCCGCGCTCAAGGGCGGCGGGGTCGAACGCGTGATCGACGTGCGCGCCGTGCCGCTGTCGCGGCGACCTGGCTTTTCGAAGAACGTGCTGGCGGCGGGGTTGAAGGAGGCCGGGATCGATTATGTGCTGCTGAAGGCGCTCGGCACGCCGCCGGCGGGCCGGGAGGCGGCGCGCAAGCACCGGTTCGAGGAGATGCGGCGGGTCTATGCCGAGCAGCTCGAAACGCCCGAGGCCGCCATCGCGTCGGCGCAACTCCTCGATCTCGCCGCCGAGAAGCCCTCCGCCCTGCTCTGCTTCGAACGCGAACCGGCCCATTGCCATCGCACGGCGCTGCGCGAGACCGTGATGCCGGACTGGGAGGCTGTCGATCTCTACGCCTGAGGCGGAGGAGCTTGCCGCCTTCATCGTCGCCAACCTGCCGGTTGTCGCGGTGCCGGGCGTGCCGGAGATCCGGCTCCACAAGGCGGCGCCGGAGAGCGGGCTTGGGCGGCGCTTCGGCGCCGGGCCGGCGCCCTACTGGGCCTATCACTGGGCCGGCGGGCTGGCGCTGGCGCGGTTCGTGCTCGACCGGCCCGAATGGGTGAGGGGACGCCGCGTGCTCGATCTCGGCGCGGGCGGCGGGCTGGTCGGGATCGCGGCGGCGCTGGCCGGCGCCTCCGAGGTGCGGGCGGCGGAGATCGATCCGGCCGGCCGCGCCGCGCTCAGGCTCAACGCAGCGCTGAATGGCGTCGCGATCGAGGCGCCGGAAGGCGACCCGCTCGACGTCCCGCCGCCGGAGGTGGATCTGGTCCTCGTCGGCGACCTGTTTTACGACGCGGCACTCGCGGCGCGGGTGACGGACTGGCTGGATCTGTGCCTGGCGCGCGGGATCGAGGTGCTGGTCGGCGACCCGCGACGGGCGCCGCTGCCGGTGGACCGACTGGAGCTGCTCAACGAAGCGCCGGTCCAGGAAACCGCTGGAGCGGTGCAGACGGGCGCCGTATTCGCATTCCGGCGGAGCTGATCGGGCGCTATTCGTCCGGGAACGGCGCCTTCACGCGGCCATCAGCGGCGCGCTCCAGCGGCGCGAGGGCGACGACGGCGCCCAAGGGCAGCGATGCATAGAGATGCGGGAAGAGCGCGCCGCCGCGCGATTCCTCCCAGCGCACGGCCTCGCCAAGGGCCGTGAGATCGACGCAGGCGAGCCATAGGTCCTGCTGACCGGCGAAATGCCGGTCGACGGTCCCGGTGAGCTGGTCCGCGGCGGACAGGTGGATATAGCCGTCGGTGCGATCCACCGCCGAACCGGCGAAGGTGCCTTGTTGCAGCTCCGCCGCTTCGTCCGACGTCAGCACCTTGTAGGCGAAGGCCGGTCGGCTCACTCGCCGCCCTCGGGGCCGGCGGCAAGGTCATCGCCGGTGTCGGCCCCTGGCTCCGGCGCGATTTCGGGCGGGTTCGGCTCGATCACCGCTTCCGCTTCCTCCTCGCTCTCCTCGATCCGGGCGGCGGAGACGACATGCTCGTTCTCGGCGACGTTGAAGAGACGGACGCCGGCGCTGTTGCGGCCGATGACCCGGGTGTCGCCGACGCTCATCCGGATCATCTTCGCCTGATCGGTGACCAGCATCAGCTGCTCGCCGGCATGGGCCGGGAAGCTCGCGACCACCGGTCCGTTGCGGCCGAGATTGTCGATATTGGTGATCCCCTGGCCGCCGCGATTGGTGCGGCGATATTCGAAGGCGGAGCTGCGCTTGCCATAGCCGTTGGCGCAGACGGTGAGGATGAACTCCTCCGCCGCCTCGAACTCGGCCATTCGCTCGGGGCTGAGGCTCGCCTCGCGCTCCCCGTCTTTCCACGGCGCGGCGCGCAGATAGGCGTCGCGTTCCTCGGTCGTGGCGTCGAAGCCCTTGAGGATGGAGAGCGAGATCACCTCGTCGCCGTCCTTGAGCGTGATGCCGCGAACGCCAGTCGAGGTGCGGCTCTGGAACTCGCGAACCGCGGTCGCCTCGAAGCGGATCGCCTTCCCCTGGCGGGTGGCGAGCAGGACGTCGTCCTCCTCGGTCAGCAGCGCGACGCCGATCAGCCGGTCGGTCGCATCCTCGTCGAAGCGCATCGCAAACTTGCCGTTCGACGGCACGTTGGCGAAGGCATCCATGCTGTTGCGGCGGACGCCGCCATGCGCGGTCGCGAAGATGACGTGGAGCTTGCCCCACTCCGCCTCGTCCTCGGGGAGCGGCAGCACGGTCGAGATCGTCTCGCCCTCCGCGAGCGGAAGCAGGTTCACCATCGGTCGCCCGCGAGCCTGAGGCGCGCCCTCGGGAAGGCGCCAGACCTTGAGGCGATAGACTTTGCCGTGGGTCGAGAAGAACAGGACCGGATTGTGGGTGGAGGTCACGAACAAGGCGGTGACCGCATCCTCCTCCTTCGTCGCCATGCCGGCGCGCCCCTTGCCGCCGCGGGCCTGGGTGCGGAAGGCCTCCAGCGGGGTGCGCTTGATATAGCCGCCGAGCGTCACGGTCACGACCATGTCCTCGCGCTCGATCAGATCCTCGTCGTCGATGCCGTCGGCGGCCGGCGCGATCTCGGTGACGCGCGGGGTGGCATAGGCGGCGGCGATCTCGTCGAACTCGTCGCGCATCACGGCATAGAGCTTCACCCGATCGCCGAGGATTTCGAGCAGCTCGCCGATCGACGTGGCGAGCGTCCTGAGCTCGCCGGCGATCTCGTCGCGGCCGAGCGCGGTGAGGCGGTGCAGCCGAAGTTCGAGGATCGCGCGGACCTGCGTCTCGGACAGGCGATAGCTGTCGCCCGTGACCTCGGTCTCGATGGCCTCGACCAGGCGGATATAGGGGGCGATCTCGGCGATCGGCCATTCGCGCGCGATCAGGGCGGCGCGCGCCTCGGCAGGCGAGGCGGAACCGCGGATGATCCGCACCACCTCGTCGAGATTGGTGACCGCGATGACGAGGCCGAGCAGGATGTGGGCCCGGTCGCGCGCCTTGGCGAGCTCGAACTTCGAGCGGCGGGTGATGACCTCCTCGCGGAACTTCACGAACGATTCGATGATGTCGCGAAGATTGAGCGTCTCCGGCCGGCCGCCGCGGATCGCGAGCATATTGGCCGGGAAGGACGATTGCGCCGGCGTGTGCCGCCACAGCTGGTTCAGCACCACCTCGGGCGTCGCGTCGCGCTTGAGGTCGATGACGATCCGGACGCCGTGACGGTTCGATTCGTCGCGGATGTCGGACACGCCCTCGATTCGCTTGTCCTTCGCCGCGTCGGCGATGCGCTCGACCAGGCCCGACTTGCCGACCTGATAGGGAATGGAGGTGAGCACGATGGAGCGCCGATCGCCGCGGCCTTCCTCGATCTCGTGGCGGGCGCGCATGATGATCGAACCACGCCCGGTCTGATAGGCGGCGCGGGCGCCGGCCTGGCCGAGGATCAGCGGCTTGGTCGGGAAATCCGGCGCGGGGACATAATCCATCAGCCCTTCGACGGTGATCGAGGGATCGTCCATATAGGCCTTGCAGGCGGCGATCACCTCGCCCAGATTGTGCGGCGGGATGTTGGTCGCCATGCCGACCGCGATGCCGCCCGCGCCGTTGACGAGCAGGTTCGGGAAGCGCGCCGGAAGGACCTGCGGTTCCTCACGCGAGGCATCGTAATTGGGCGTGAAATCGACGGTGTCCTTGTCGAGATCGTCGAGCAGCGTCATCGCGACCTTCGCCAGCCGCGCCTCGGTGTAACGCATCGAGGCCGGCGGATCGGGATCCATCGATCCGAAATTGCCCTGGCCGTCGATCAGCGGCACGCGCATCGACCAGTCCTGCGTCATCCGCGCGAGCGCGTCGTAGATCGCGGCGTCGCCATGCGGGTGGTAGTTGCCCATCACGTCGCCGACGATCTTGGCGGACTTGCGATAGGGCCGGCCGGCGACCATGCCGCCCTCAAGACTGGAATAGAGGATGCGGCGGTGAACCGGCTTCAGCCCGTCGCGCACGTCGGGCAGCGCGCGCGCGACGATCACGCTCATCGCATAGTCGAGATAAGAGGTCTTCATCTCCTCGACGATGGAGACGGGTGAAATGTCGGATGAATCGATAACGGGCGGTTCGCTGGCCAAAATCTATTCCTGCATTGCGGGTGACGGCGCGTCTTGCGCCAAGGGAGATGCGACCCTAGCGGATGGCAGCGGCCGGCGCCACCCCGCGCGCACGCGCGTACGCGCGCGAGGCCGCATCTCCAGATAGTTGCTTTGCGCGGATTTTCCAGCCCGGCGTCTTTTCCGCGGCGTTCGGCGACGGCCTACTAGCAAGGGCCCGGCGGAATCGGTAGAAGCCGCGGCGGAGGGGGGTTGGAACCGGCGGGCGAGAGCCTGGCGGACGGAAGGAGTTTTTGCTTGATGGCGGCATCGAAGGTGGCGCTGGCCGGGCTGATCGCCCTTGCCGGGCTGACGACACCCGTATCGGCGCAAGCTCCTCAGTCCCAGCGGGCGCTCTCGATCAGCGCCAGCGAACGCAACGCGCTGGTCGCGCTGCAGACCGCTGCCGCCGGCAGCGACCGCGCCGCGCAGGATGCCGCGCTGGCGGCGGCGCGGACCGCGGCGCAGGGCCCGGATGCACGCTATGTGCTCGCCCGTCTCGAATTCCAGATCGCCCAGTCCCGCGGCGACGCGCAGGGGCAGGCGGCGGCCGTCGACGCGATGGTGGCGAGCGGCCTGGTGCCGCCCTCCGAACTTCCGCCGCTGCTCGCCAACCAGGCGTCCCGTGCTTATAGCGCCGGGCAGTTCGAGCGCGCCGACGCGCTCCTCGCGCAGATGGCGCAGCTCCAGCCCAATGATGCGACGATCGCCGCCGATTATGCCCAGCTCAAGGCGCGGCGCGGGCAGCGGGCCGAGGCGGTGACCTGGATCGGCCGCGCCATCGAACTGCAGACCGCCGCTGGGCAGGCGGTTCCGGAAAGCTGGTATCTGCGCGCGGCGGCGCTCGCCTATGACGGGCAGATGATGCCGCAGGGTGTCGCGTTCGCGCGGGCGCTCGTCAGCGCCTATCCGACGCCCACCAACTGGCGCGACGCGCTGCTCGTCTATCGCGCCTCGCAATCGCCGCCGCCGCCGCCGCGCACCGGTTCGGGCGAGCGGCCCAACGTCACGCCGCGACCCGCCGATGCCCAGCTCGATCTCGACATCAAGCGGGCGATGCGCGCGGCTGGCGCGCTTGAGGGCGAGCGCGACTATCTCGAATTCGCCGACCAGCTCGCGACCGCCAACCAGATGGGCGAGGCCAAGGCGGTGGTCGATGAAGGCCTGTCGCGCGGCATGCTCGATGCAGGCGAGGCCGCCGTTCGCCAGATACAGACCCGCGTGACCGCCGCTGCGACACGCGGCCGGGCCGGCCTCGCCGGATTGCGGACCCGTGCGGCCTCGGGCACCGCCGCGCAGGCGCTGGCGGCGGCCGACGCCTTTTATGGCTACGGCCAATATGCCGAAGCCGCGACGCTCTACCAGGCAACCCTGCAGAAGAGCGGCAGCGATGCCAATCTCGTCAACCTGCGCCTCGGCGCTGCCCTGGCGCTGGCCGGGCGGCGGGCCGAGGCCGAAACGGCGCTTCACGCCGTAACCGGGCCGCGCGCCGATCTCGCGGCTTTCTGGCTGGTCTGGCTCACGCGTCAACCGCAGAGCCCGACCAGCTGATCCTCCCGCCCGCGACAGGCGGCCTGTGCAAATGGAGATGAAAATGAACCGCTCGATTCTGGCTTCGGCCGCTATCGCCCTTGTGGCCCTGCCGGCCGTGCCCGCTCTCTCGCAGAGCTCGGCGCAGACGATGCGCGACGCCCAGCAGGGCAACCGGCGGGGGCATCAATCAGACGGGGAGGGCCAGCAACAGCGCCAGACGCATCTGCAGATCACCGGGCTCAGCCGGCAGGAGAGCGACGCGATGCTTCCCGCCTATCAGGCGGTGCAGAGCCAGGACTGGGCGGCGGCCACCGCTGCGCTGCCGGCGGCCCAGGCGGCCGCACAGAGCCCGACGGCGCGCTACGTCCTCGGCCAGCTCGAGCTTCAGATCGCACGGGGCACGAACAATTCGGAATTGATGCTCCAGGCAGTCAACCAGATGATCGACAGCGGCGCAGCGCCGGCAGACCAGATCGAAGCGCTGCAACGCGCGAAGACCTCGCTCACCGCGGCGAATGTCGCGCAGAGCGACCCGGCCGCGGCCGAAACGCAGCTGGCGCAGCTGCTTGCTGCGGATGCCAACAATATCGGCACCATGATCCAGCTCGCCGAGGTCAAGGAACGGCTGAACAAGCATGAGGAGGCGATCGCGCTGTTCCAGCGCGCGATCGCCGCGAGCACGGCGGCCGGGCAGGCGGCGCCGCAGGATTATTATCGCCGCGCGCTCGCCATCGCTTATGGCGCGCACCTCGCCCAGCCGTCCTTGGAGGTCGCGACCCAGCTGATCGCCGCTTATCCGACGGGCGAAAACTGGCGGGATTCGCTGCGCGTCTATCGCAGTCTCGCCACGGACAGGCAGGCCGAGCTCGATCTCTTCCGTCTGATGCACGACGCCGGCGCGCTCGCCAGCGAAGCGGAATATGTGACCTATGCGGAAACTGCCAATCGCGCGGTCGCTCTCGGTGAGGTCAAGTCGGTGCTCGATGAAGCCTTCGCGCGCAACATGATCCAGGCCTCGAATGCCACATCGGTCCGCGCCCTTCAGTCGAGCGCGGTGAACCGGATGCAGGCGGACCGCGGCTCGCTCGCCACCGAGGCGCGCAACCCGGCCACGGGCACCGCGGCGCTGCGCATCGGTGACGCCTATTTCGGTTACGGCCAATATGCCGAGGCTGCACAGGCCTACCGTACGGCGCTCCAGAAGGGCGGCCAGGATGCGAATCTCGTCAATCTGCGGCTCGGCGAAGCGCTTGCGCGCGCCGGCCAGCGCGCCGAGGCGGAGACGGCGTTCCGCGCCGTGACCGGGCCGCATCAACCGATTGCCGCCTTCTGGCTGCTCTTCCTCGCCCATCCGCCGCAGGGCCAGGCGGCCCCGGCCCCGGCGCCGGCAGCAGCGCCCGCGCAATAAGCGGGCGGATCCGGCGCGTCGCAATTCGGGACGCGCCGAATCCGGCCCTTCCGCCGCGCCACGGCCACGTCTACCGCTCATGCCGAGGAGACGAGGCGTCATGCGGTTCGACGACAGGATTGCGACGGTGCTCGCGCAGCCGGCGGAGGCGCCGGCGGCGCGTGCCGCGCGCTGGCGTCAGCTCGTCGACCTGCTCGCCCAGCCCAGGGGGGATGGCGAGGAAGCGACGGCCGCGCGCGCCTTCGAAGTCCTCCGTGCCGATCGCCCCTCGATCGACCCGGCCGTGCGCCGCCGGATCGCCCAGACCCTCGCGGGCCTCGCGGTCGATCCCGAAATGATCGTCTTTTTTGCCGAGGATCACCCGGCGATCGCGGCGCCCCTGATCGGCGCGGCGTGGCTTTCGGCGGCAGATTGGACCGCGATCCTGCCGCGGATCGGGCCGGCGGCGCGTGGCTTGCTGCGCCACCGCCGCGATCTCGATCCCGCCGTCCGTCGCGCCCTCGGTGCCTTCGGGGCGACCGATTTCGTGCTTGAAGGCCGGGTCGCCGCCGATGGCGAGTCCCAGATCCGCGAACTTGTCGAGCGGATCGAAGCCTATCGTCGCCAGAAGGGCGAGGGCATGTTGGCCGCGGTTTCCGATCTTGACGGTGGGTCGGCGCGCATGGCCGAGAGCTTCCGCTGGGAAACCGGAACCGAGGGGGTGATCAGGTGGCTCGACGGCGCGCCCCGCGAGGCGATTCTCGGACAGAGCATCGCGCGGATCGCTGGCCCCGGTTTGCACGGCGTCGACGGCCAGGCGGCCGGCGCATTCGAGAAGCGCGCGCCCTTTCGCGATGCACGGCTGGTCATCCCGGGCGAGGGCCCCGCGGCGGGCGATTGGCGGATTTCCGGCGTCCCGGCATTCGATCAGGCAAGCGGCGCCTTCACCGGCTATCGCGGCACGGCGCGGCGGCCACGGATCGATCAGGTCGCTCGGCCCGCGAGGGCGCAAGAGGGCCTCTTCGGCGAATCGTTCCCGGCCGATGCGGTCCGTCAACTGATCCATGAGCTGCGCACCCCGCTCAACGCGATCACCGGCTTTGCCGAGCTCATCGAGGGGCAATATATGGGCCCGGCGGCGACCCCCTATCGCGCGCGCGCCGGCCGGATCATCGGCGAGGCGCACAATCTTCTGTCGGCGATCGACGATCTCGACACCGCCGCGCGGATCGAGACCAACCGGCTGGAGCTCGAGGCCGACGCGGTCGACGTGGCGGCGCTCGTGGGGCATCTCCATGGCTCCTATGCCCGCCTCGCCGCGCAGCGACAGGCCGAGCTGACGCTCGAGGTCGCGCCGACGCTCTCGCCGGCCGCCGTCGACGCGGCGGCGGCGGAACGGATGTTCGGGCGGCTCTTCGCCGCCACGGTCGGGCTCGTGGGGGCCGGGGAGACGTTGCGCGCGACCTTGGCGCTCGCCGGCGGGGGCAAGACGATTTCGCTCGCGATCGATCGGCCGCAGGCGATCGCCGGCCTCGGCGAAAGGGCGCTGCTCGATCCGGGTTATACGCCGCAGGGAGACTGGCCGGACGCCCCCGCACTCGGCCTCGGCTTCGCGCTGCGCCTGGTCCGCAACCTCGCCGAAGCGGCCGGCGGCGGGCTGTCGATCGGGAGTGAGCGTATCCGGCTGGATCTGCCGGCGGAGCGGGCAAGCGACATCGCCCAGGCGCACTGATGCCCGCGCTGGTCTTGCCGCCCCGACTCGGCTAGACGCTGAGCGGCTTCGGGAAGGGGCCTGTAGCTCAATGGTAGAGCCGGCCGCTCATAACGGCTAGGTTGCAGGTTCGAATCCTGCCGGGCCCACCAGCTTCCCGCGCCTTGGCCGTTCAACCGGCGTCGGTGAACATGAAGGTGGCGCTGACATGGGCGACGGGATCGCCCGGATCGCCGTCATGGGCGATGCCGCGGGTGAAGCCGACGCTGCGGGTGATTCCATAGCATTCTCCGCGCCCGACGATCGCCGCGCCGGGCCGCGCCGGCCGCAGATAATCGATCCTGAGATCAAGCGTCGCCTGCGGCCGGAACCGGCCGAGCTTCACCCACAGCGACAGGCTGGTCGCCATGTCCATCAGGCTGACAATCGGGCCGGAGGCAAGGACCCCGTCGCGGCCGGCAACGAGACGGTCGTCATAGGGGAGGCTGAGCATGCACCAGTCCGGCCCATGGTCGACATAGGAGATGCCGAGCGCGCCGCCATGGCCGTAGGTTCTGACCCGATCCATGAACAGCTTCGGATCGAAGACGGGGGCTGGCGCCTCTGTCACGCCCGCCGCGCCGCGGTTTCGCGCACGAGCGCGATCATGTTGGGGATGCCCTGGGTCCGGTTGGAGCTCAACTGCGCCTTGAGATCGAAGGGGGCGAGCGCGGCCTCGATATCGGTGGCGAGGATTTGCGTGGGATTTCGGTCCTGGACCGCGAGCAGGACGAGGGCGACGATGCCCTTGGTGATCGCGGCGTTGGAATCGGCGAGGAAATGGAGCCGCCCGTCGTCCTTCGCGACCGGATAGAGCCACACGGAGGCCGAGCAGCCGCGGACCAGGGTGGCATCGGTCTTCAGCGCGTCGGGCATCGGCTCGAGCGAGCGGCCGAGATCGATCAGCAGCCGGTAGCGATCGTCCGCGTCGAGCAGCTCGTAATCGGCGAGGACATCGTCGAGGGAGTGGAAGGACATGGCGCCGATCTAATGAAACGACGCCCGGCCGTCACCTGTCGATCAGAGCTCCCCGCCGCTGGCGATGATCTCCAGCCGACGAACACGCTCGCGCAGGTGGGCAAGGTCGGATCGCCGCGCGCCGGGGCCGCGCCGGTCGATCTCGATGCGCTTGAGATCGAGCCAGGCCTGCCATCCGCGCAGCATCGCGGTCGCAGCGGCGGCAATCCCGACCAGGCTGGTCGAGCCGATGATGAGGACAGAGGCGGGATCGGACATGGCCTGCGATCCTAGCGGTTCCTGAGATCGTCGATCTCGCGGGCGAGGCTGTTTTCCTTCTCGACCGTGATCCGCTCGAGCACGGCGAGCCGGTCCTTGAGCTGGTCGACCTCCTGCCGCAGGCGCGCATTCTCCCGGGCGGTCGCGGGATCGCCGTCTCCACCGTGCAATTTGTAGCGCGCCTTGATGACGCTCGCGATCATCACAACGACCACGATCGCCACCACCATCTCGAACGGATTCATCCCATTCTCCCTCTACCTGCCGCGTTCACGCCGTTGGCCGGTCGCGCAGCCGTTCGATCTCCTCGGCGACATCGATGCCGCGATCGGTGGCGATCCGCTCGAGCACGCGCACGCGCTGCTCAAGCCGCTCGGTCTGCGCGGCATGGACAGCGGCGCTGTCGGCGGCCTGATGCTTCAGCGCCTCGATCTGCTTTTCCTTGAGCCGGAACCAGTGCCTGAAGATGCCCGAGATGATCGCCGCGAGCGGGATCAGGACCCAGATCCACGAAGCCGGATGCCCCATCTGAAAAATTCCCCCTTAGTTGAGCGGTTCGTTGCGAAGCGATTCGATCTCGCCGGCGAGATCGGCGCCCCTGTCGGTTGCGATGCGCTCGAGCACCCGCACCCGCTGCTCCAGCCGTTCGGCATGGGCGGCATATTGGGCCGCCTTTTCCGCCGCCTGGGTGCCGACCAGCTCGAGCTGGCGCTCCTTGAGCTTGATCCAGCGCTTGGCGATATCACCGCCGACGCCGACGATCACCGGGATCGCGACGACGATGAAGAAGAACCAGAGAAAGCCCGGAAACATGCTCAGCCTCCCTAATTGGCGGTGCCGCGGAGGGCCTCGATTTCCTGCGTCAGGCGGTGGCTGTCGTCGGTGACGATCCGCTCGACATTGACGAGCCGGTCCTTCATCGATCCGAGCTCGGCCCGCAGCTGGGCATTTTCCTGGCTCAAGAGCTTGATCCGCTCCATCGCCTCGTCATTTTTCTTCGGATAGATGGCCTGCCCCCAGGCGCCGTCGAGCGGATAGCCATGCTTGATCCGGAGCCAGGTCGTGAACACCCAGCCGGCGACCGGCACCGCGATCGCGACGATGATGATCGGCGCGAGGGGCAACAATTCGGCGATCTTGTCCATTTCGGGTTCCTCCCTCCGTTCAGCGCAGCTCTTCGATCTCGCGCGCCAGGCGGCTGTTCGAGCTCGTCACATAGGCCTCCATGTCCGCGAGCCGGCGATCGAGCGCGCGGAAGCGGGCGCGAACGTCGCGGGCGCTGCGGCGCGGATTGGCGCGCACGCCCTGCCAGAATTTCTGCTCCTCAGGATTGCGGGCATAAAGCTCGATGGGCTTCCTCGGCGCCATCCACGCGATGATCCAGTAGGCCGCGAAGGTCATCGGCCCGAGGATGAAGAGCGACAGCACCCAGGCGATGCGAACCAGCGTGACGTCGAGCCCGGTATAATCGGCGATCCCGGCGCAGACTCCCGACCATTTGCCGTTCTGCTTGTCGAGATAGAAGCGGGTGCGGGGCGAGGTCATCAGGTCCTCCTGGACGGACGATTGGAGCGGCTTCCGAACTCGGCGATGCGATCGGTGCGGTCTTCGAGAAGCGTTTCGACCGGATCCTGGCCGATCGAACGCCAGTTCGGGTTTTCGGCCTGGACGATGCGCTCGATCGTCACCATCCGTTCGTCGAGCCGGCGGGCGAGTTCATGCAGCTCGTCGAGCAGATTCTCGTCCTCGGTGGTGAGCGTCGCCGCCGTCTTCCACTTGCTGACATAGTGGAAGATGATCCACGGCAAACCGATGAACAGGATGCCGACGATGAGGACCGGGAGCATCACGTCTTCCATCACTGGTCATCCTTATCCTTGGCGGCCTCGCCGCCGTTGGTGCGACGGGCGAGGCTCGCCTTCAGCGCCTCGAGCTCGGCATCGACCTTGTCGGCGCTCCTGAGCTCGGCGATCTCGTCGTCGAGCGACTTGGGCGGCCCACCCAGGCTCAGCGCGTCGGCCTGGCCCTCGGCAAGGTCCGCATGCCGCTCGAGCACATCGAAGCGCGAGAAGGCGTCGTCGACCTTGGGGCCGGAATACATTTCCCGGAGGCGCGCGCGGTTATGCGCGCTTTCCATGCGGGTCATGATCGCGTTCTGGCGGGCACGCGCCTCGCGCAGCTTGTTCTGGAGCTTGGCGATGTCGGCTTCCGACGCTTTCAGGGCATCGTCGAGCACCTCGATCTCCACCTTCAGCTGATCGGCCATTTCGCCGGCCTTCTGCTTTTCGTAGAGCGCGGCCTTGGCGAGATCCTCGCGACCCTTGGAAAGCGCGAGCTCCGCCTTCTCGACCCAGCTTTCCTGGAGCCGGTCCATCTTGGCGATCTGCCGGCGCATCTCCTTCTGGTCGGCGATGGTGCGCGCCGCCGAGGCGCGCACCTCGACAAGCGTTTCCTCCATCTCGAGGATGATCATCCGGATCATCTTCGAGGGGTCTTCGGCCTTGTCGAGAAGGTCGGTCACATTGGCGGCAATGATATCGCGCGTCCGCGAAAAGATGCCCATGGGGAAGAACTCCTTCGAAATGTAAGCCCGTGCGGGTCGGTCCGCGCCGGTCGGTTCGCCGGAGCCCATCCGGATGAGCTCCGAGCGTCCGACCGAAACCTTGACCCGCCGGGCGTCAGCCACGCGCCTGAAGTCCAGGCTCGACCGAGGCATAGGCCATCTGGGCCGGTGCGGTCGAGTGGGCGACGGCGGGGCCGACGGCGCTGCCGACAAAAGTGGTGGCGAGGACGATCGCGCCGACCGTTGCGGCGGCGACCCGGGCGAAAGAATCGAAATGCGACATGTTCGGTCTCCCTGCATCTGGTCTTGCGTTGCGCCCCGTCACCGTGACGGAACGACCTCACATAAGCAGGGGCCGTGCCAGGTAGCGAAAGTGGCGCAAAACCGCCAAAAATGCGCCTTATTTTACTCAAACACCGGGCTGGATTTTCACCAAGAGATGGCGTAATGCGCCAACTCATGGCCATTGAGCGGACAACCCATCTTGTCGGGCAATCGAGCAGCTTCCTCGATGCGGTGGAGCGCGCCAGCCGCGCGGCGCCGCTCGATCGGCCCGTGCTCGTGATCGGCGAGCGCGGCACCGGCAAGGAGCTGATCGCCGAGCGTCTCCACCACCTGTCGTCGCGCTGGGACGGGCCGCTCATCGTCATGAACTGCGCCGCGCTGCCCGAAACGCTGATCGAGGCCGAACTGTTCGGCCATGAGGCGGGCGCCTTCACCGGGGCCTCCAAGGCACGGCAGGGCCGGTTCGAGGAGGCCAATGGCGGCACCCTGTTCCTCGACGAGCTCGCGACCCTGTCGAGCCCGGCGCAGGATCGCCTGCTGCGCGCGATCGAATATGGCGAGGTGACGCGGATCGGCGCGAGCCGGCCGGTGCAGGTCGATGTCCGCATCGTCGCGGCGACCAACGAGCATCTGCCGCGACTGGTCGATGAGGGCCGGTTCCGCGCCGACCTTCTCGATCGGCTCTCGTTCGAAGTCGTGACGCTGCCGCCGCTGCGCCACCGGCATAGCGACATTCCCATCCTGGCCGATCATTTCGGGCGCCGGATGGCGCTGGAGCTCGACTGGGAGAGCTGGCCCGGCTTCAGCACCGGGGCGATGGAGAAGATGCTGGCCTATGCCTGGCCGGGCAACGTCCGCGAGCTTCGCAACGCAGTGGAGCGCGCCGTCTATCGCTGGCAAAATCCGGCCGCGCCAATCGACGAGGTGAGCTTCGACCCCTTCGAATCGCCCTGGGCGCCTGCAGCGACGCCAAGGCCGGCGGCGGCGGAAGAGCAAAAGGCCGCTGCGCCGGCGGTGGCTCCGCCAACGACGTCGGGCGCACACGATCCCGCCGCCTGTGCCGATCTCAGGCTCGCGGTCGCTGAATATGAGAAGGCGATCCTTGCCGCAGCGCTTGAGAAATGCCGATGGAACCAGCGCGCTGCGGCGGCGGCGCTGAGCGTGACCTACGATCAGCTGCGCCACGCGATGCGGCGCCACCAGATGCAGGCCAATTAGGCCCGATCCGACGCTCGCCGCTGCGCGCATCGGGAGATCTCAGGGCAGTTTCGCCTTCGGAAAGCCGCCCCACGCCGAATCATAGTCGGGTTGGGCATGATCGAGCGCGAAGCGGGTCGGCCGGTAGGGCCAACAGGTTTCGACCATGAACGCCATCGTGCCGTCGATCTTGTGCGGCGCGAGTTCGGCGTTGGTCGCTTTCTCCCAGCTCGCGACGTCGGGGCCGTGGCCGGCCATGAGGTTGTGAAGGCTGAGCCCGCCCGGGGCGAACCCGTTCGCCTTCGCATCATAGGCGCCGTGGATCAGCCCCATCGCCTCGCTCATCACGTTGCGGTGGAACCAGGGCGGGCGGAACGTGTCCTCGGCGACCATCCAGCGCGGCGGGAAGATCACGAAATCGGCATTGGCGCGGCCCGGCGCGTGGCTCGGCGACGTCAGGACGGTGAAGATCGATGGATCGGGATGATCGTAGCTGACCGTCCCCATCACGTTGAAAAGCCTCAGATCATATTTGCACGGCGCGAGATTGCCGTGCCAGGCGACGACATCGAGCGGCGAGTGATCGAGATCGGTGATCCAGAGCGATCCGAGATTCTTCTGGATGAGCTGGACGGGCGCGTCGCGATCCTCATAGGCCGCCGAGGGCGTGAGGAAATCGCGTGGATTTGCGAGGCCGTTCGAGCCGATCGGGCCGAGTTCCGGGAGGCGGAAGAGCGCGCCGTGATTTTCGGCGACATATCCGCGGGCCCGCGTGTCCGGCAGGAGCACCCGGAAGCGAACGCCGCGCGGGATCAGGGCGACCTCGCCCGGCCCGATCTCGATCCGGCCCATCTCGGTGCGGATGTCGAGCCGGCCCATTTCCGGGATCAGCAGCAGCTCACCATCGGCGTCGAAGAAGTAGCGATCAGCCATGTCGGCATTGGCGCGGTAGATGTGGACGGCGCAGCCCTCCAGGCTCGCGGGATCGCGATTGGCCATCATCGTGACGAGGCCGTCGACGAAGTCCGTCGGCGCGTCCGGCATTGCGAGCGGATCCCAGCGCAGCCGATTGGGGGGCAGGGGGGCATCGTCGGTGCCCGGCGCGAAGAGCGGCGCGCCCTCATAGCGGCGATAGGGCGGATGGGCGGCGCTGGGGCGCAGCCGGTAGAGCCAGCTGCGCCGGTTTTCGTGCCGTGGCGCAGTGAAGGCCGTGCCTGAAAGCTGCTCGGCATAAAGGCCGAAGGCGGGGCGCTGCGGCGAATTGCGGCCCTGCGGCAGCGCGCCGGCGACGGCCTCGGTCGCGAAATGATTGGCGAAGCCCGGCATGTCGGTGGAGCTCATGGCCGGGCTTCTTAGCCCGTCAGGACGCGTCCTGCCAGCCGCCTCCAAGGGCGAGGAAAAGCGTGACGAGGTTGTCCGACAGCGCGGCTTCCGACTGGGCGACCTGTGAATCGACCGCGGCAAGCGCGCCCTGCGCGTCGAGGACGACCTGGAAATTCTCGCGCCCCGCCTGATAGCGCAGGCGGGCGATGCGCAGCGCCTCGGCGGCCTGGCCATGGGCGCGGCGCAGGGTGTTCAGCCGATCGAGCTCGCGCGCATAGCGGGTCAGCGCGCTCTCCGTCTCCTGGAGCGCGTTGAGCCAGGTGCCGTCATAGCTGGCGAGCGCCGCATCGGCGTCCGCGCGGGCCTCGCGGATGCGCGCGCGGGCGACGGCGATGTTCGGGAAGCTCCACGAAATGAGCGGGCCGACGCTGAACCGGAAGGCGTCGCTATGGCCGAGATTGCCCGGCGAGGTCGCGCTGGACCCAATGGAGCCGCCGAGACTGATGCTCGGATAAAGATCGGCGGTGGCGACCCCGATCCGTGCCGTCGCGGCATGAAGCTGGCGATCGGCCTGGCGGATGTCGGGCCGGCGCGCGAGCAGGCTCGCGCCATCGCCGACCGGGATCGCCTGGGCCAGAGCCGGCGGCGTGGCGCAGGCCGCGGCCGCGGGCGGAAATTCGGTCGGGGGCCGGCCGGTGAGCACGGCGAGACGGTAGAGCGCGGTCTGGCGCTGCGCCTCAAGGGTCGGAATGGTCGCGCGGGTCTGATCGAGCTGCGCGCCGGCCTGGCTCGATTCGAGCATCGTCGCCCGCCCGCCCTGGAGCAGTCGCCTGGTCAGATCATAGGTTTCCTGCTGCACCCGCACGCTTTCCTGCGCGACGGCGAGCTGGCGTCCGGCGCTGCACGCGTCGGCATAAGCGCGGGTGGTTTCGGCGGCGACGGTGATCCGGGTCAGATCGAAAGCGGCCTGGACCGCCTCCGCATCGGCACGGCTCGCCTCGATCGTGCGGTGAATCCGCCCGAACAGGTCGAGCTGGTAGGAGACGTCGAGCCCGACATCATAGGCATCGCCCGTCGGGCTGGTGCCCGGAAGGCCGAGCGCCTCGCCCGACTGGCGCGCATAGGTCGCGCTTCCCGAGACCGTCGTCGAGGGGAGCCGCCCGGCGCGACTCTCGCTCAGCACCGCGCGGGCGCGGCGCAGGTTCGCTTCGGCCACGCGCAGATCGGTATTGGCGGTGAGGGCCTCGCGGATCAGTGCGTCGAGCGTCGGATCGCGGAAAAGCTGCCACCATTGACCCTGCGGCTCGTCCCCGGTGAAGGCGGGCGAGGTCGCGCCGGCGAAGGGCGTCTGCGCGGGCGCACGCGGCGCCGGCGATTCGTAATTCGGACCGACGACGCAGCCGGACAGCGCGAGCGCGCCGACGCCGGCGAGGAAAATCCGTCGCATCATGCCTCTCCCCCGGCCGGCGCGGGCTCGTCGGGCAGGCCGTCATAGGAGGTGGGATAGTGGGTCTCGCGCTCCGGCTTGGACGGCAGGAACCGGCCGAGGCTGCGCGTCACGATGTAGAAGACGGGCGTGAAGACGAGGCCGAAGAAGGTCACGCCGAGCATCCCGAAGGCGACGGCGGTGCCGATCGCCTGGCGCATCTCCGCCCCCGGGCCGACCGCGATGGCGAGCGGAATCACGCCGAAGATGAAGGCGAAGCTGGTCATCAGGATCGGACGAAGGCGGGTGCCGGCGGCATAGACCGCCGCCTCATATTTGTTCATGCCGAGCTCCTCCTCGCCCTGGCGCGCGAACTCGACGATGAGGATGGCGTTCTTCGCCGCGAGCGCGATCAGCACGACCAGCCCGACCTGCGTCAGGATATTGTTGTCGAGCCCCCGGATGTTGACGCCGACCATCGCGGCCAGAATGCACATCGGCACGATCAGGATGACCGCGAGCGGCAGTGTCAGCGATTCATACTGCGCGGCGAGGACGAGGAAGACGAAGACCACGGCAAGGCTGAAGATCAGTACCGCCGTGTTGCCGGCGGCCTGCTGCTGATAGGCAAGGCCGGTCCATTCGAAGCCGAAGCCGGGCGGCAGGTGCTGCGCGGCGAGCCGCTCCATCTCGCGGATCGCATCGCCGGACGAAACGCCGGGCGCGGCCAGCCCCTGAAGCTCGGCGGCGGGGAAGAGGTTGTAGCGAGCGACTCGCACGGCGCCGCTGCCCTGGCGGAACGTCGCGACGGACGACAAGGGCACCATCTGCCCGCTCGCCGAGCGGACTTGGAGCTGGCCGATATCCGACAGCGTGTTGCGCGACGAAGGCTGCGCCTGGGCCACGACCCGGAAGGTACGGCCGAACAGATTGAAATCGTTGATGTAGGTCGAGCCGAGATAGGTGCCGAGCGCGCTGTAGATCTGGCTCGGCTGGACCCCGAGCAGCTGGGCGCGATCGCGGTCGATGTCCGCCTCGATCCGCGGGCTGCCGGTGTTGAACAGCGAGAAGACCTGGGTGACCTTCTGCGACTGGGCGGCGGCGCCCATCATCGCGAAGGTCGCGCCCTGAAGCGCCGGGAGGCCGGCGTTCGATCGATCCTGGATCTCCATCGTGAAGCCGCTGCCGTTACCGAGGCCCTGGACCGGGGGCGGCGACAGGAAGAAGACCTGGGCACCCTGTTCGGCCTGGGCGATCGCGCCGGTGATCTGCCCGGCAAGCGCGGTCGCGGTGAGATCGGCGCTGCGCCGTTCGGAGAAATCCTTGAGCTTGAGGAACAGCACGGCGCTGTTCGAGGCCTGGCTGAAGCTGGTGCCGTCGAGCCCGGCGAAGGAGCCGGAATCGACCACCGCCGGATTATGGGTGGCGATATCGAGCGCGTGCAGCATCGTCCGGTCGGTGCGTTCGAGCGATGAGCCGGGGGGGAGCTGGACGACGCCGATCAGGAAACCCTGGTCCTGATCGGGGATGAAGCCGGTCGGTGTCGCGACGAGGCGCCAGGCGGTGAGCCCGAGCAGGCCGGCATAGACGATGAGCATGATCGTCGATCGGCGGATGACCCGGCCGGTGAAGGCGCCATAGCGGTTCGAGAGCCAGTCGAAGCCGCGATTGAAGCGATCCGCGGCGACGCGCAGCGGGCGCATGAAGCGACTGCCCTCGCGATGCTCCTCCCCGGCCTTGTGCGGCTTCAGCAGCAAGGCGGCGAGGGCAGGGGAGAGCGTGAGCGAGACGATGAGCGAGATCACCGCGGCGGACGCGATCGTCACGGCGAACTGGCGATAGAAGATTCCAGGGATGCCGGCGACGAAGGCGGTCGGCACGAACACCGACACGAGGACGAGGCCGATGGCGATCAGCGCGCCGGTCACCTCACGCATCGTGCGGTGCGCGGCGTCGCGCGGCGACAGGCCGTCGCGGACATGGCGCTCCACCGCCTCGACGATGACGATGGCGTCATCGACGACGATGCCGACGGCGAGCACCAGCGCGAAGAGCGACAGCGAGTTGATCGAGAAGCCGAGTGCCAGCTGCACCGCGAAGGTGCCGACCAGGCTGACCGGGATGGCGATGATCGGGATGATCGCCGCCCGCCAGGTCTGCAGGAAGACGACGACCACGATCACGACGAGGATGATCGCCTCGATCAATGTGTGCTGCACCGCCTCGACCGAGGCCTGGACATATTCGGTCGGGTTGTAGGGGATCGAATAATGGAGGCCCGGCGGGAAATCGCGCGAGGCGGCCTGGACCTCGGCGAGCACCCGCTCGGCGGCGTCGAGCGCGTTCGAGCCGGGTTGCTGGACGATTGCGAGCGCGACGCCGCGGCGTCCGCCGAAATAGCCGCGAATGCCGTAATCCTGGCTGCCGAGCTCGACCCGGCCGATGTCGCGGACGCGGGTGATCGCGCCGGTCACCGGATCGGTCTTGATGACGACATCGGCGAACTGGGCCGGATCGGTGAGCCGGCCCTGGACCTGGACCGGAAGCTCGAAGGCCGGGCCGCCGCGGTCGAACGGCGGCTGGCCGACGGCGCCGCCGGCGACCTGCACGTTCTGCGTCCGAAGCGCGTTGACGATCTCGTCGGAGGTGAGGTTGCGGGCGGCCGCGCGATCGGGATCGATCCACACGCGCATCGAATAATTGCCGCCGCCGAACACGGTGACGCCGCCGACGCCCTCGAGCCGGAGCAGCCGGTCGCGAAGGCCCGAATTGGCGTAATTGCCGATATAGTCGATATCGAGCGCCGGATCGGTCGCGGTGAGCGCGACGATCATCAGGAAGCCCTGCGACTGCTTGGCGACGACGACGCCGATCTGGCGGACCTGATCGGGAAGACGCGGCTCGGCGAGTGCGACGCGATTCTGGACGAGCACCTGGGCGGCATCCAGATCGGTGCCCGGCTTGAACGAGACGGTGATCTGGACGGTGCCGGACGAGGTCGACGAGGAGCTCATGTAGAGCATGTCCTCGACGCCGTTGATCTCCTGCTCGAGCGGGGTCGCGACGGTTTCCGCGAGCGTCTCGGCCGACGCCCCGGGGAAGGTCGCCTGGACGGTGATCGTCGGCGGCGCGATGTCCGGATATTGCGACAGCGAGAGCTGCGGATAGGAAAAGGCGCCGATCAGGGTGATGAACACCGAGATCACGGCGGCGAAGATCGGCCGCTCGATGAAGAAGCTCGAAATGTTCATCGCCGACTCCTCAGCCTGCCGTGACCGGAGTGGCGACCGATGCCGGCGTTTCCGGCGGAGTCGGTTCGGCCGGGGCATTGGCCGCGGGCGGCTGGATGCGGCCGTTCTGCGGCGTCACCTTCTGGCCCGGCTGGGCGCGCTGGATGCCATCGATGACGACGCGGTCGTTGGGGGCGATGCCGGAGCGGATCACGCGCAGGCTGCCGACGAGCGGGCCGAGCACGACCGGCTTGGCGGCGACATTGCCCTGCGCGTCGACGACATAGACGAGCCGCCGAGCGCTGTCCGTGACGATGGCGGTATCGGGCACCATCAGCGCACGGTAGGGCGGCGACCCGGCGAGCTGGAGATGGCCGAACATGCCGGGGCGCAGGAAGCCGTCGGGATTGGGAACGATCGCGCGCGCACGGATCGTGCCGGCGCCCGGATCGATCGCATTGTCGACGAAATCCAGCCGGCCGCGATGGACATATTGGCCCTCGTCCTGGAGCCGGATGCGGACCTCGCTGCCGATGCCGGCCGCATGTTCGCGCTGGTAGCGCAGCAGCAGCGCTTCCGATCCGTCGAAGGCGAAGTGGAGCGGATCGGTCGACACGATCGTGGTCAGCACGGTCTGGTCGGCGGTCACCGCATTGCCGGGATCGACGCGGCGCTGCGAGATGCGGCCGGAAATCGGGGCGATGACCCGGGTGAAGCCGAGGGTGAGGGACTGGGCGCGGACATTCGCGCGCGCGGCGTTGACGTCGGCTTCGCCCGAACGGACGGCGGCGAGGCGCTGCTCGACCTCCTCGGTGCTGGCCGCCTGCGACGCGGCAAGCGTGCGCGAACGGGCGAGCTCGGTGCGCGCATTGGCGAGCGTCGCCTCGGCCCGGGCGAGCTGCGCGCGCGCCTGATCGAGCTGGGCCTGGGCCGGCCGCGCATCGATGGTGAAGAGAAGCTGGCCCTGGCGGACATAATCGCCGTCGCGGAAATGCACGCCCTGCAGATATCCGGTGACGCGCGGCTTCACGTCGACCTCGTTGATCGCCTCGAAGCGTCCGACATAATCGTCCCAGTCGCGAACGTCGCCCTGGTAGGGCGTCGCGACGGTCACCGGCGGCGGTGGCGGCGCCGCGGGCGGCGCCTTCGAGCAGGCGGCGAGCAGCGTCGCGGCCAGAAGGAGCGGGAGGGCCAGTCGGTTGATCCGCATAAGCTCAGCTTCTTTCGATCGGCATCCTGACGGCCGGCGCAGGGGCCGGGGCTGCGGCAACGGGGCCGCGATGGAGCACGGCCATCTAGCGTCTGTTCATCCGGTGTCAACACCCGTTGACCTAATGAGGTCAACAAGTGTTGATTCTGCAACCGCAACTGATAGGACCACCTTCCGTGACCTTGGGTGAAATCGTCGAGCGCAAGCGCAAATCCGCCGCGGACACGCGTGGCGAGCTGCTGCGGGCAGCCCGGCGGCGCTTCCTCGACGAGAGCTACGAGAATGTGGGGCTGCGCGACATCGCCCGCGACGTCGGCGTCGATGTCGCTCTCGTCAGCCGTTATTTCGGCAGCAAGGAGCAATTGTTTCGCGAAGTCCTGAGGGGCGGCAAGGAGAAATTCGACGCCGGCCTGCCTGTCGCGGATCTCCCCGCCTATCTTGTCTCGATGCTCACGCAGACCGACGCGAGCGCCGATGTCGAGCATGTCGAGAAGATGCTGATCAGCCTGCGCTCCGCCTCGTCGCCGGTCGCATCGCGGCTGGTGCGGGAGGCAATCGAGGGCGATGTGCTGGAGCCGCTGTCGGCCCTCATCGGTGGCGAGGATCCCGAGGTGCGCGCCAGCCTGATCCTTGCCGTGCTTATGGGCACCACCATCCTTCGCACCGTCATGTCGGTCGAGCCGATGTGCGATGGTTGCCCGGATACGATGCGCGCGCGGCTGCTGCGCCTGTTCGAAGCCGCGCTCGCCGATCGTTAGGAGGCCGGGCCGGCGATCATCGCCTGGACCGCCCCGCGATACTTCTTCCCGACGGCGACGGCCGCTCCCGATTCCATCCGCAGAAGGAGATTGCCCCAGCTGCCCTTTTCGAGCGCCGCGACCAGGGCGGTATTGACGGCCGCGGAACGATGGACGCGCAGGAACCCAAGCGGGCCGAATTCGGTCGCGGCGTCGCTCAGGGAGCCGCGCCGGAGGTGGGAGACGGCGCCCACGTGGAGTCGGACATATTCGCCTTCCGCCTCGATCCACTCGACGGCGCGCATGTCGATCTTCGCGGTCCCGGTTGCGGTGCGGACCCAAATCTGGCTGTCATCGCCCGACCGGGTCCCAAGGTTCTTGAGTTCCTCGATCTGCAGCAGCAGCTCCGTCATCCGCCGCTGCGCTTCGGTGCGTTCGAGCGCAGTCCGCGCCCGGCTCAATGTGAGTTCGAGGCGGCCCATCCGCACCGGCTTGTTGATGAAATCGAGCGCCCCGGAATCGAACGCCTCCGCGGCATGCTCCCGATGCGCCGTGACAAAGACGATCAGCGGCGGTTCCCCCGGCCAGTCCAGCCGGGCGAGCGCATGGATCAGATCGAAGCCGTCGAGCTGCGGCATTTCGATGTCGAGAAAGACGAGATCAGGGCGCGCCGGCAGAACCCGATCAAGCAGCTCGCGCCCGTTCAGCGCCTCGCCAACCAGCTCGACACCGGGCGCGCCCTCGAGCATCCCGCGCAGCCGATCGAGCGCGAGCGGTTCGTCATCGCACATGAAGACCCGAAGCGGCGTCATCCCCGCCTCGTCAGCGGCATCTCGATCCGTGCGGAAAAGCCACCCGTCGACCGGCGGCCGGCGGCCAGCCGCCCCGCGTCGCCAAAGTGCAGGCGAAGTCGCTCGCTGATGTTGATGAGGCCGATACTGGTTCCCGGCGGGATCGGGCCTGGCGCGCTCTCGCCATCATCGCGCACTTCGATCGACAGCAGTCCGTGCTCGTCGCGCGCGATGACGTCGAGCCGGACCGGCACAAGGCTTCGAGCGACGCCATATTTGATCGCATTTTCGATGAGCGGTTGGGTGATGAGGTTGGGAACGAGAGCGTCCTTGAGCCGATCAGGCACGTCAATCGATACCTGGAGCCGGTGCGGAAAACGGGCCCGTTCGATGTCGAGATAGAGCGCCTGGAGCGCGATCTCCTCGCCGAGCGTGATCTGCCGTGCCGGATCCATGCTGAGTGAGGTGCGCAGGAAGTCGGACAGGCTCAGCACCATCGCCTCTGCCTCGGGCGCCCTGCGCTTGCCGATCAGGCTGGCGATCGAGTTCAGCGTATTGAACAGGAAATGCGGGTTCAGCTGGTAACGCAGCAGCTTGATGTGGATCGCGTCGGCCTCCGCGCGCAGCCGCGTCACCCGCTCCTCGCTCTCGCCGAGCTCCGCGCCGTAGATCAGCGCGAGCAGCATCAGCGATTGCGACGCGTAGAACCAGAACCAGTCGAGGATCGACAGCGCATAATCCTCGGCTTCAAGAGGTGCCAGGCCGAAGAGGTGCGACAGGACGAAGTAGCTGGTCAGCGAATGGATCCCCGCGGCGGGGACGGCGAGACCGGCCGCGATGACGATACGCCTCACCAGCGACATCTTCGCCGCCCAGCGGTTCACCGCCAGGATCAGGAATGAGAGTCCGATGCCGATGCAGCTCACGAACATCCGGGGCATGATGACCCACGCCGGCACGTCATTGCGGATCAGATGCGAAACGGTCAGCGTCGTGAACTGAAGCGCCCAGAGCATGAAGATCACCGCGACCGACATGCTCCGGAAGAATCGGGAACTGGGGCGGCGATCGGTGCCGCCCACATTCAGGACGGCTGGAACAACCGGTCGTTCGGCGTCCTGCAAGGGTCGTTCGGCCGTGCGGCTGACGTTTGTTGCGGCCACTATGTCGTTCATGACTTGGCCCTTTTTGCGCCCTCGGCGGACAACCTATTGGGCGCCTTCGAAGGTGTCAAAGGGGGCGAAGATGAACGGGAAAAAGTCGACGAGGAACCAGACCACGCCGCCCGCCGCGCCCGTGGTCAAGCGCGTGAGGCCCGGGCTGTATTGAGAAGCTGAGCTTCGTCGCCGGCCTGAGCCGGCGGCGCCTGTCTTGCCGGGGGAGGGAGGTGCGGCTAGACGCCGCCGGTCTGTCCCTTTGCCGGCGAGCCTTCCATTGTCTTCATCAAAGCACAGCCTGACCGATCACGAAGGAACCTTCCTCTCGCTGGTCCTGCGGATCGAGCCGACGACGGCCTATCAGGTCACCAAGGTTTACGAAGACTCGCCGGTCAGCAACTTCAACACCAGCAAAGGCAAGATCTATCCGCTGATCCGCCGGCTTGAGGAGCGCGGGTTGCTCCGGAAGCGGATGGTCCCCGGCGATCGCCGCGGCACGGAAGAGCTGTTCTGCACCGAAGAGGGGAAGGCGGCGGTGACCGCCTGGGTCAGCCAGATTCGCGACAGCCACGTCCTCCTTGATGATCCGTTGCGGACCAAGGTGCAGTCGTTCGACCTTCTCACAAAAGATCAGCAGGTAGCCTGGATCATGGAAGCCAAGCAGCGACTTCTGGACAAGCTCGCGGAGCTCGACTCCTATCGCAAGGAAGTTGATGTTCCATATAAGGATTTCCTTCACGACAACGCCGTGCAGTCCACGCGCGCGCGCATGGACTGGCTCGACCGAATGCTGCTGAGCGTCATGAATGGAGGCGGCTAGGCCGCGTCCTGCCCTGCAGCCACATGCCCTTCGCGAGGATCGCCGAGCCAGGGTGTTTCGCGTTGACCGTCCTTCACCATAATAGTACGAATAGTACTTATTTGGGGTGGGGACGAATCCATGCTTGCAGAGAACGGAGGGTACGGAACGTACCCCGCGAGCGATGCGTCGATGCGATATCTTCGGGTCGGGGTTCAGGCAGGTCGGCTGCCGCCGCTGGTCGAACGGCTCGCCCCGCGCGAGCGGGAGATCGCGGCGATCGTCCACCACCGGATCGAATGTTCGGCGGAGGAGATTCGCGCTGCGACCGCAACGCCGATCAGCAATTCCGCCGTCCGCACAATCCTCGGGCGCCTCGCCATCAAGGGCGTGGTTCGCCGGCGCAGGATTGGCCGAAAGTTCGTCTATAGCCCGGCGACGCCTTCTAACGGCATGCTCGAAGCGGCGTTCGAGCGCCTCGCCCAGGACTATTTCGAAGGCTCGCTACGCGACATGGCGAAGACTTTGCTCGCCTTTCTCGACCACGGGCAGGCTGGGGCGGCCGGGGAAATCGGCCGTCGACTGTCGGATCCCAGGCACGGCTGACAGGCACTGGCGGCCGGCTGAACGGGCCGAGGCGCCTCTTTGAAAAGCGGCACGACTTCCGAGCTGGAGGCCCGAGCCGGAATCGAACCGGCGTGCAAGGATTTGCAGTCCTCTGCGTAACCACTCCGCCATCGGGCCCCGGCGCGGTTGAGGGCGGGGACATGATTGGCTTTGCGCGCGCTGTCAACCGCGCTTGCGCCGTCGCTTCGGGCCGCGCAAGCTGGAGGCAATGGCGGCGCCCGCTCTCCTTTTCGGCCCGGCCGCGCGGCGGGTGCTCGATTTCGCCCTGCCGCCGCGCTGCGCCGGCTGCGGCGCGATCGTCGAGGCGCCCCATCGCTTCTGCCTCTCCTGCTGGTCGTCGCTCCGGTTTCTCGGCGAGCCATGCTGCGACCGCTGCGCGGCGCCATTCGATCATGGGGGGCCGGGACGGCTGTGCGGCGCCTGCCTCGCGACGCCGCCACGCTTCGATTGGGCGCGCGCCGCGGTCGCCTACGGGGATATTGCGCGGCAGGTCGCGCTCAAGCTCAAATATGGCGGGCGGCCGGGCGTCGCCGAGACGATGGCGCGATTCATGGCGCGACATCTCGATCGCGTGCCACAGGGCGCGCTGGTCGTCCCGGTCCCGCTCCACCGCTGGCGGATCTGGAAGCGCGGCTACAATCAGGCGGCGCTCATCGCGACCGCGCTCGCCAGGCGCGCGCAGATCGAGCCGCGGCTCGATCTGGTCCGGCGAGTGAAGGCGACGCCGCCATTGAAGGCGATGGGCCCCAAGCAGCGGCGCGATACGCTTCGCGGGGCCTTCCGTGTGCCCCCCGAGCTGAGGCCGATCGTGCGCGCGCGCTCCATCCTCCTCGTCGACGATGTCTATACGAGCGGCGCCACCGCCAATGCGGTCGCCCGCGCGCTCAAGCGTGCCGGCGCCACCGAGGTCGGCCTGCTGTGCTGGGCCCGGGTGGTACGCGACGCGGATCATTGACAAGGCGCGGGCGGCGTCACACCTCTGGCGGCATGGCAAAGGTCGAAATCTACACCAAGGCATTCTGCAGCTATTGCGTGCGCGCGAAGAAGCTGCTGCGCGACAAGGACGTCGAGTTCGAGGAATATGACATCACCCTCGGCGGACCCAGGCGCACCGAGATGCTGCGCCGGTCGGAGGGCCGATCGACGGTGCCGCAGATTTTCATCGACGGGCGCCATGTCGGCGGCTCGGACGATCTGCATGCGCTCGATCGCGAAGGCCGGCTGGATCCGCTGCTCAAGACCGCATGAGGATCGCGCTCTTCCAGATGCGCAGCGGGATCGATCCGGCCGCCAATGCGGCCGCGCTGGTCGCGCGCATCGAGGAAGCAGCGGCGAATGGTGCGGGCCTGCTGTTCACCCCGGAAATGAGCGGATTGCTCGACCGCGACCGCACACGCGCGATCCGGAGCCTCCATTTCGAGCATGAGGATCCCGTCCTCGGCGCGGTGCGCGAGGCCGCCGCGAAGGCGGGGCTGTGGGTCCATCTGGGCTCGCTCGCCTTGCTGTCCGGATCGGGCGAGAAGCTCGTCAACCGCGGCTTCCTGATCGACGACACCGGCGCGATCCGCGCGCGTTACGACAAGATCCACCTGTTCGACGTCGATCTCCCGTCGGGCGAGAGCTGGCGCGAATCCGCGGCCTATGAACGCGGCGGACGGGCGGTCGTCGTCGATACGCCGGCTGGCACGCTCGGCCTTTCGATCTGCTACGATCTGCGCTTTCCAGCGCTCTACCACGCGCTCAGCAACGAGGGCGCGACCATCCTGTCGATCCCGGCCGCCTTCACCGTGCCGACCGGCGAGGCGCACTGGCATGTGCTGATGCGCGCGCGGGCGATCGAGGCAGGGGCCTATGTCGTCGCCGCGGCGCAGGTCGGGCGGCACGAGGACGGACGCACGACCTATGGCCACAGCCTGGTCGTCGATCCCTGGGGCAAGGTGCTGCTCGACATGGGCGGCGAGGATGTCGGCCTCGGCTTCGCCGAACTCGATCCAGCCGCGATCGAAGAGGTGCGCCGGCGCTTGCCCGCCATCTGGCACCGTCGGCCGATCCCGGCGCCGGAGCATATCCGATGATCGTCTTCGACCTGAAATGCGCCGGGGGCCATGTGTTCGAAGGCTGGTTCGGATCGAGCGCCGACTATGAAGACCAGCAGGGAAGGGGCCTCGTATCCTGCCCGGTCTGCGGATCCGGCGAGGTGACCAAGGCGCCGATGGCGCCAGCGGTGCCGGCCAAGGGCAATGCCGCGCCCGATCCGGCGACGGTGAAGAAGATGATGGCCGAGCTCGCGCAGCTGCAGGGCCGGATGCTCGAGAAGAGCGAGCATGTCGGCGATCGCTTTCCAGATGAGGCGCGGGCGATCCATCTCGGCGAGAGCGAGGCGCGCGCGATTCACGGCCGCGCGACCAGGGAGGAGGCGGCGCGGCTTGCCGAGGAAGGGGTCCCGATCTCGCCCTTGCCCTTCCCGGTGCCCGATCCCGCCGACAGGAATTGAGGGCGCGCCGATCGTGCTAGCGATCGATTTCGCCCAGCTTTAGCAGGCCGAGCAATTCGGCGCGCGCGGCCTCGATCCGGGGCCACAGGCCCGGATCGGCGAGATCGTCGGGGCCGATCGCCTCGGGCCAACAAGTCTCGATACATCCGGCGATGGCGTCGAGCCTCGCGTCGTCGACCAGAAAGCGCGGATCGACCGTCGCCGGATCGCAAACCACGCGAAGACGCAGGCAGGCCGGGCCGCCGCCATTCGCCATGGACTGGCGCACATCGACCACTTCGAGGCGGCGGATCGGGCCGTTGCCGGCGACCAGCGCCTCCAGCCATGACCAGACCCGCGGCGTCTCGCGTGCTTCGCCCGGAAGGATGAGCGCCATGCCGCCTTCGGGCAGGCTCACGAGCTGGGCATTGAAGAGATAGGAGCGGACCGCGTCCTCGAGGCTGACCAGGCTTGCCGGGACCTCGACGATCTCGACTGCGGGAAGCAGCCGCCGAAGGTCCGCATAGAAGGTCGCCTTGTCCTCGAATGCCTGTTCATGGGCGAAGAGGACCGTCTCGTTGGCGACGGCGACGACATCGTTGTGGAACGCGCCGGCCGCGATCGCCGCCTCGGACTGCTGCACGAAGAGCGTGCGTGCGGGATCGAGCCGGTTCAGCCGCGCCAGCGCCCGGCTCGCCTCGACATGCTGGCGCGCGGGAAAGGCGCCGCCACGAACGCCATAGACGAAGATTTCGACGCCCGGCGCGTCATGCCGCTCGGCGAGCCGCATATGATTGGCCGCGCCCTCGTCGCCGAAGGTGGGTGGGACCGGATCGTGGACCGCGAAATGGGCGGCGTCGGCGAAGGCGAGGCGGAGCTGGGCGAGCGTTTCGGGCCATTCGTGGCTGCGATGCGCCATCGTCGACAGATTGGCGACGGTGAGGTGGCAGCGCCCATCCGCCGTATCGGGCGCCGGCGAGACCGTCGCTGCATTGGCTGCCCACATGGACGAGGCAGAGCAGGCGGCCGCGCGCAGGACAGGATCGGCCTCGGCGATCGTGGCGCCAAGCGCGGCGAGCCAGCGATGATCCGGCCGACGGTGCGGCAGGAAGATGCCCTGCTTCAGCCCCAGCGCGAGATTGCGTCGCATCTTCTCGACGCCCTGGAGCGCCGCCGCGCGCGGATAGGCGGTCTGCCCCTTGTTGGCGGTGGCCGCGAGATTGCCGAAGGAAAGGCCCGAATAATTGTGGCTGGGGCCGACGATGCCGTCGAAACTGATCTCGACCAGCGCCACCGCCTAGCGCTCCGCCGCGAGCAGCCGATCGCCCACGGCAACGCCGAGGGCGGCGGCGCTGTCCGCATCGATCGTGGCGGTGTCGCCGTCGATCGCGACATGCGCCCAGCCGCTCGCGAAATCGTCCAGGCCGCCAGCGGCCGCGAGCATGACCGGCGCGCCATGGGAATCGACGATCCCGGCGACGGTCAGCTCCTTCGCGTGCCTGAGCGTGCGGATGGAATCGGTCGCGACCGACATGGTCGGGCCGCCGTCGAAAATGTCGATATAGCCTTCGCCGCTGAATCCCTCCTGCTCCAGCATCCGCATCGCGGCACGGCCGGTCGGGTGGGGCTGACGCATCACCGCGACCGCCTCGGGCGGCAGCATCGCGGTGTAGATCGGCGTCTTGGGCATCAGATCGGCGATGAACTGGGTGCCGTGGGCGCCATTGAAGGCATCGGCCTCCTTGAAATCCATGCCGAAAAACTTGCCCGCGATCGCATCCCAGAAGGGCGAGCCGCCCGCTTCGTCGATCACCCCTCGCAATTCGGCCACGACCTTGTCGGCGAAGCGCGGGCGGTTGCGGCGGATGAACAGGTAACGACTGCGCGCGAGCAGCACACCAAGCCCGCCCGATCGCGCCTCCGGATGGAGGAACAGGCCGCCGACTTCCGAACATTCGTTGAAGTCGGTGCACAAGGTCAGCATTTCGGTGTTGAATGTCTTGCCGAGCTCCGGCGAGACCTGGGTCAGCTTGCTGATCCGGTAGGAATAGAAGGGCTGTTCGACCCCGATCCGGCTGAACACCTGGCAGGTGCCGAGGATCGCCCCGGTCTTCGCATCCTCGAGGACGAAGACGAAGAGATCGCCGGCGGGCGGCGTTTCGCCGCGGGCGAAGGCGGCGCGGGATTTCTCGAGCTTCGCGCCGAGCGTGCTGCGATCCGCCGGAAGATTTGTGAAGCCGCCGCCGGTCAACGTGGCAAGATCGTAAAGCGCGTCGAGATCATCGACCCGCGCGGGCCGCACCCTGAAACTCACAAATTCCCCCCATGAGCGAGCCTGAGCACGGTCAATGCCGAAAGCTGCGCCCGTTCCGCAAGGCTCGCCGTGATCAGATATTCCTGGTCCGAATGGATCGAACCGCCGCGCGCGCCCATCGTGTCGACCACCGGTACGCCGCATGCCGCAATATTGTTGCCGTCGCACACCCCGCCGGTGTCGCGCCAGCTGATATCCTGGCCGAGATCGGCGCCGCAGCGGCGGACGAGCTCGAACAGGCTTCGGGCCTTCGCGTCCATCGGCTTGGGCGGGCGGCCGAATCCGCCGTGGACGTGAACCTCGACCTCATGCGCCGCGGCGACCGCCGCGACAGCCTCGTCGATCAGGGCGCGGGCGCGCGCCTCGTCGGCCGGAGACGTCGGCCGGAGGTTCACGCGCAGCACGGCTCGGTCCGGCACCACATTGTTGGGGCCGCCGCCGTCGATCTTCGCCGGATTGACCTTGAGCCCCGGATTCTTCCCGGCGGCAAGCCGGAGCGCCAGATCCGCGGCGGCAAGGAGGGCATTGCGCCCCTCCTCCGGGTTGCGGCCGGCATGGGCGGCGCGGCCTTCGATACGGATCGAGAAATTGCCGCTGCCCGGCCGCGCTCCGGCGAGGGTGCCGTCGGGAAGCGCCGAGGGCTCATAGGTCAGCGCCGCCTTCTTGCCGCGCGCCGCCTCGGCGATCAGCGGCGCGGAGCCGGCCGAGCCGATCTCCTCGTCGCTGTTGACGACGATTTCGTAGCCGAGCTGCGGGACGCCGATCGCCTCGATTGCCGTGAGCGCCGCGAGCATGACCGCAAGGCCGCTCTTCATGTCCGCGACACCGGGGCCGCCGAGCACGCCCTCGTCGCGCCAGAAAACCGTCTGGAACGGGTGATCGACAGCGAAGACCGTGTCCATGTGGCCGGTGAAGAGAAGCTGGATCGGAGCCTCGGGCCGCACCTTGACGTGGAGATTCTGGCCGTAGGCGACGGGAGAGAGCGTGCCGTCCGTCGCCATCGCCTCGACCGGCGCGGCATCGCGCAGGCTCATCTCGCCGGGAAGGGCGGAGAAGGCGTCGGCAAGGCGCCGCGCGACCGCGGCCAGGCCCGCAAGGTTGCGCGAACCGCTATTGATCGCCGCCCAGGCCGTCACCTGATCGAGCATCGGCGCATCGGCCGCGCGCGCGACGATTTCCTGTTCGACCCTCTCCAGCATCCACGCTTCCTAGCCGCGATCCGACGCGGCCGGAACCCCCGGGGCTAGAAGCCGTAGACGAGGCTGATCCGGCTCTGCGTATCGGTCCCGGTCAGGCCGTCGGTCGGCTTGCTTTCATATTGCACGTTATAGGAAAGGCGCGCGGAAAGCCGGCCCACGAGCTGCGCCTCCAGCCCGGTCGCCGAGGTGAAGGTATTGCCTTCGACGTCAAGGAAGGCGGTCGCGTTCTGGGTGAGCGCGACTCCCGGTCGGAGCTGGAGCCGCGCATCGAGCGCGGCGCGACCCGAAAAGCCGTGCTCGTTCTCGCCGGTCACCTCCTCCTCGATCCGGAAGGCCGGTCCGCCCTGGAGGTTGACGGTGACGTGCTGTCCCTTGAGCACCGCATAGCCGAGTCCGAGCGAGGCAGAGTAGCGCGCGTCGAAGCCGAGGAAGGGGTTCCGTTCGGCCTGGAGAAGGCCGTAGGTCGAGAGCCGGTCGTTAACCTTGTAGCGCGGTTCATAGGCGGCGAGCAGCTGCTCCTGCGTGCGCACCCCGTCGGTTTCCTGCACATTCGCGCTCGCGCGGACCTGGTGAGTCCAGCGCAGTCCCTCGCGAGTCACGCCGAGCGAGCCGTAGAGCCCGAAATTGTCGACATTGCCGGTGCTCCGCGTCGCGCCCACCTCGGCGCGGCCGTGCCAGTTCTCCAACGGGCCCGCCGCGGCGATCCGCGCACGGGCCTCGGCGGCGCGGCGGGCGGCACGGGCGGCGACCTGCGAATCGAGCGCGCTCGCCTGGGCGGGATAGGCGCGCCGGGCGAACTTCACCACCGCGGCGAGCTCGGCATCCGATCCGCTGGTCAGCGCATCGTTGACCATCGCCTGCACCGCCGGCGGCAGTTCCTGGTCCGCGGCCTGCGGCGGCGTGGCGACCGAGGCGGCGGTCGGCGGCTGGTCGTCTTCGGCAGCGGCGGCTGGCGTGCCGACAAGGGCGAGCGACAGGGCAAGCGCGGGGACGATCATCATCGGCCTCATCGAATCAGAGCCATTCGGCGAAAATCTGGAGGAGATCCTCGTACAGCTTTTTCTTGAAAGGGACGATAATCAAAGGAAGATTTTTCGGATCGGTCCACTTCCAGGCGCGGAATTCGGGCTCGGCGGTGTCGAGATTCACGTCATCGTCGGTGCCGGTAAATCGCGCGAGAAACCAGGTCTGGCGCTGGCCGCGCCACCGGCCCTGCCACATCTTGCCGAGAAGATCGTCCGGCAGATCGTAGGTGAGCTCCTCCTCGGCGCGGGCGATGATCTCGACCTTGTCGGGGGCGATCCCGGTTTCCTCCTCGAGCTCGCGCAGGGCGCCGGTCAACGGATCCTCGCCGGGATCGAGCCCGCCCTGTGGCATCTGCCAGGCCTCGAGCGTCGAATCGAGGCGCTGGGCGACGAACACTTGGCCGGCGGCGTTGAGCAGCATCACCCCCGCGGCGGGGCGATAGGGCAGGGCGGCCTTGTCCAACGCAGGCTCCTTGTTCACAAGCGATTCGAGAAACCCTATCTAGGCATCCATACCGTCTTCGCCACTGTTGTAGCGGCCCGCGAGCGGGTCTAGGCGTTGTGGCGGCCCGTGCGCGGGTCTAGGCTTTTCGCACACCGAGTCTCGAAGGACAGCGACATTGGCCACGGCCAGACATTTCGTCACACCCGAAGAATCCCGCTCCACCGAATCGCCAGAAGCCGTCGTCGTCCGCTTCGCCGGTGACAGCGGCGATGGCATGCAGCTTACCGGCGGGCAGTTCACCTTGTCGACCGCGCTGGCCGGCAACGACCTGTCGACCTTCCCCGATTTCCCGGCCGAGATCCGCGCGCCGCAGGGGACGACCTTCGGCGTCTCGGCCTTCCAGATCAATTTCGGATCGGCCGCGATCGACACCGCCGGCGATGCACCGGACGTGCTGGTCGCGATGAACCCGGCGGCATTGAAGGTGAATGTCGATCAGCTGAAGCCGGGCGGACTCGTGATCGCGGACGAAGGAGAATTTTCCACCCGCAACCTCGCCAAGGCGGGTTACGAGGCCAATCCGCTCGACGACGACACGCTCGCCCGCTGGCAGGTGATGCGGCTCAACATCTCGCAGCTCACCCTCGATGCGGTGAAGCCGTTCGGGCTCGGCAACAAGGAAGCCCTGCGCTGCAAGAACATGTGGACGCTCGGCCTCGCGCTGTGGATGTTCGATCGCGATCGCCAGCCGATCGTCGATTGGCTGCGGACCAAGTTCGCCAAGGCGCCCGAGCTTGCCGAGGCGAACATCGCGGCCCTGAACGCGGGTCATGCCTATGGCGAGACCGCCGAGCTTTCCGGCCAGTTCGCCCAGCATCATATCGCCGCCGCCCCCGTCGCGCCCGGCCTGTACCGGACCGTGACCGGCGCCGAGGCGATCTCGCTGGGGCTGGTCGCCGGTGCGCGGCTGGCCGGGCTGCCGATGTTCTTCGGCGGCTATCCGATCACGCCGGCGAGCGCGATCCTGCACCATCTCTCGCGCCTCAAGGAATATGGCGTCACGACCTTCCAGGCGGAAGACGAGATCGCTGCGATCGCCGCGTCGATCGGCGCGAGCTTCGCCGGGTCGCTCGGCGTCACCTCCTCTTCGGGGCCCGGAATCGCGCTCAAGGGCGAGGCGATGGGCCTCGCGATCATGACCGAGCTGCCGCTCGTCATCGTCAATTCGCAGCGCGGCGGGCCTTCGACGGGCCTCCCGACCAAGACCGAGCAATCCGATCTCTACCAGGCCGTCTACGGGCGCAACGGCGACGCGCCGATGCCGGTCGTCGCCGCGCGATCGCCGGCCGACGCGTTCGATTGCGCGATCGAGGCGGTCCGCATCGCCGTCCAATACATGACCCCGGTCATGCTCCTGACCGATGGCTATATCGCCAACGCGGCCGAACCCTGGCGAGTGCCGGACATGGCGGGCTACGCGGCCTTCCCGGTTGCATTCCACACAAGCGTGCCTGCGGAGGGCGAGGCGGTCAACCCCTATGCCCGCGACGAGAAGCTCGCCCGGGTCTGGATCAAACCGGGCACGCCGGGCCTCATGCACCGGATCGGCGGCATCGAGAAGAATGTCGACACCGGCCATATCGATTATGCGCCGCCCAACCACCAGGCGATGACCGACATCCGCGCGGCCAAGGTGCTCGGCGTCGCGGATTCGATCCCGGAGATCGCGCCCTGCCTCGGCGAGGCGGGGGCAAGGCTGGCGGTGGTCGGCTGGGGATCCACTTACGGCCCCATCCACCAGGCGGTGCGCCGCGCGCGCGGGCGGGGGACGGACGTCGCCCATGTCCATCTCCGCCACATCTGGCCTCTTCCGAAGAATCTGGGTGATCTTTTAAGGTCTTATGGCCGGATCATCGTTCCAGAAATGAACAATGGCCAGCTCAAGACGCTGCTTCGCGACCAGTATCTCGTCGATGCGCGGCCGGTGAACAAGGTCTCCGGCCAACCCTTCAAGATCGCCGAGATCGAGGCGGCGATCGAAGCCGCGCTGGGATGAGCCCCCCGCGCCTTATCCCGCTCGTGGTGCTCCTCGTCCTGGTGCTCGCCGTGATCTATTATCTGCGCTGAAAGCTGCTTCGAAATGAACGACATGACCAAGCTTACCGCCAAGGATTTCGCGACCGACCAGGAGGTGCGCTGGTGCCCGGGTTGCGGCGATTATGCGATCCTGAAGGCGGTGCAGCGCACCATGCCCGACCTCGGCGCCGATCCGTCGCGCACGGTGTTCATCTCCGGCATCGGCTGCTCGAGCCGCTTTCCCTATTATATGGAAACCTACGGCTTCCACACGATCCACGGGCGTGCGCCGGCGATCGCGACAGGGGTGAAGCTCGCCAATCCGGACCTCGACGTGTGGATCATCACCGGCGACGGCGATGCGCTGTCGATCGGCGGCAACCACACGATGCACCTCCTCCGACGCAACCTCGATTGCCAGATATTGCTTTTCAACAATGAGATTTATGGCCTTACAAAAGGCCAATATTCTCCCACGAGCCGGGTCGGCACGCGATCGCCCTCGACGCCCTTCGGATCGGTCGATCGGCCGGTTCGGCCCTGCGCCTATGCGCTTGGATCGGGTGCCCGCTTCGTTGCCCGCGCGATCGACGTCAGCAAATATCTGCCCGACGTGCTCAAGGCGGCCCACGCCCACAAGGGCGCGGCCTTCGTCGAGATTTTCCAGAACTGCATCGTCTATAATGACGACGTCTTCGCGCCGTTCACCGCGAAGGAGAATAGCGGCCGGCAGCTCTGGCTGAAGGCCGGCGAACCGATGCTGTTCGACAATGGCAGCAAGGGCCTGACCCTCGATCGCGAGGCGCTCAACCTCAAGGTGGTCGAGGTCGCGGACGGCGATTGGCAGTCGGCCGGCGTGATCGTCCACGATCCGGCGAACAAGGCCGTCGCCCATATGCTGATCGACATGCCGATCGGCAGCTTCCCGATGGCCTTGGGCGTCATCTACGACGATCCGCGCCCCACCTTCGAAAGCGCGGTGCTCGCCCAGAATGAAGAGGCGGCCGCCGGCAAGAATGCCGATCTGCAGGCGCTGGTGTCCAAGGGCCAGACCTGGGAGGTCGAGAAGGAGCCGCGCAAGGCGTGAGCACCCCGTTGCTTGCGCTTGCTGCCGCGCTGGCCGCGTCGACTCCGGCCACGCCAACGCCAACGCCAACGCCAACGCCGCCGCCGCAGTCGCCTGCGTCGCTGGTCGTCGTGGGAGAATGGCGCGGCTATCGAGTCGTCGGCGCGCCCTGCACGAGCGGCCAGGTCTGCATGGATGTCGATGTCGACGCGGTGCTTCGCCGCGTCCGGACGATCAGCGGACCGCGGGTGCGCTCCGGCTTCACCGCGCGCCTCCATCTCGAAGCGCCGCCGGCCGCCGGCTATCGCCCGGTCCTGCTGGTCTGGCCCGGCGCGGCCGGTTCGCCCTGGCAGGCCCGCTGGGTGACGATCGCGCCGAGCGCGGTCGGCGGGCGCACGCCGATCTGCGTCGACCTTGCGACGCTCCGCAACGCGCATGTGGCCGCACCAGCGCGAAGCCGAGTCTATGGCGACCGGGCCTGCTTTTCGGTCTGAACCGCCTTGCGGCCCCCGCCTCGACGCCATGACGTCACCGGCAGCGGCGTCCATCGGCTCTTGCCTCCGCCGCCGCCGCGCATCATTAAGCCCCTCGTGACGCTGCAACGGGGGAAACATCTGGTCGCGGCGGACCGGGGCTTCGCCACCGGCGGCGATCTTGCCGCGCGCCTCTTTGCGGGCGGATTCAGGCGCGTGCTCGACCGGATCGACGCCGGCCTGGCCGAAGGGCGCCTTGACGCGACGCTTCCGGACGGGTCGATGCGAACGCTGGGCGGCCGGGGCGAGGGGCCCGTGGCGGCCGTCGCGCTGGAAAGCTGGCGTGCGATCGTGCGCATCGTGACGTCCGGCTCGGTCGGCTGGTACAAGGCCTGGACGCGCGGCGAATGGTCGAGCCGCGATCCGGTCGCCTTGTTCGAACTCTTCTCCCGCAACGCCGCGACGCTCGGCGAAACGGGGCGCGCGCACGGGCCGTGGAAGCTGGTCAACCGCATCGCCCACGCGCTTCGCGCCAATGATCGTCGTCACGCCCGCGCGAATATCGCCCACCATTACGATCTCGGGAACGATTTCTACGCCGCATGGCTCGACCCCAGCATGACCTATTCGAGCGCGATCTTCGCCGAGCCGATCACTGGCGATGAGCCGCTCGAGGCTGCCCAGGCGCGCAAGATCCGCCTGCTGCTCGACCGCCTCGATCTGAAACCCGGGCAGCGACTGCTCGAAATCGGCTGTGGCTGGGGCGCGCTGGCGGAGATCGCGGCGCGTGATCATGGCGTCCACGTCACCGGCATCACCCTTTCGGAGGAGCAGAAGGCCTATGCCGAAAGGCGCCTCGCCGCCGCGGGGCTGGCGGACAAGGCCGACATCCAGCTCGTCGACTATCGCGACGTCGAGGGCACCTTCGATGCGGTGGCGAGCGTGGAAATGGTCGAGGCGGTGGGTCAGGAATATTGGCCCGCTTACCTGGAGGCGATCGCACGCGCGCTGAAGCCCGGGGGCAGGGCCAGCCTTCAGCTCATCTCGATGCGCGCCGACCTGTTCGACGGCTATGCCGCCAATGCCGATTTCATCCAGACCTATATCTTCCCCGGAGGACTGCTGATCGAGGAGGAGCGGTTCGCGAGAATTGCCGCGGCGGCGGGGCTCGAATGGCGCGATCGGAAGGGTTATGGCCGTCACTATGCCGAAACGCTGAAGCGCTGGCGGGCGCGCTATGACGATGCGGTCCGCGAGGGGCGGTTGCCCGCCGGCTTCGACGAGCCGTTCCACGATCTGTGGCGCTACTACCTCATGTATTGTGAGGGAGGCTTTCGCGGGGGCGGGATCGACGTCTCCCAGGTCACGCTTGTGAAACGCTAAAACAATAACTTAAATGGCATCCCTCATTGTATATCGAGGTCGGGCAGACCGCGGGGTATGGCCTTGCGGCACAATACCATACCGATTAGCATGGTGTGATGACCGGAAAAATCAGCCCCCATACCCTTAAGTATGACGACTGGATTGCGCTCGGCGTCGATGCGCTCCGGCGGGACGGGCCGAAGGCGCTGACCATCGACACGCTGTGCAAGCGGGCGCGGCGGACCAAGGGCTCGTTCTACCACCATTTCCGGACGATCGCTGAGCTCAGGCTGGCCGTCGTCCGCTTCTGGATCGAGGCGGAAGCCGAGGTTCAGGCGCGTAACGCGGCGAGCGGGGCAGGGGCTCGCGAGCGGCTCGACGAGGCCTGGCGCCCGGCACCCGGCGATGCCGGCATGGAGACGGGAATCCGGATGCTCGCCGCGGACGATCCCGAGATCGCAGCGCTGGTCGCCAAGGCGGATGAGCGGCGCGAGCTCGTGCTCACCACGCTCGTCGCCTCGGCCTGGCCGGTGGGCGGCGCCCATGCCCATAATATCGCGCGAACGCTCCACGCGCTGCGTATCGCCGCGCTGATGCGCGCGCCGGGCGATCCGGAAGATTATGCGCGCGGGCCCGGGCTCACGCTCGCCTGGCTGGTCGAAGGGCTCAGCCGACGCTGAGCCGGTATCCGGTCTCGAAATCGTCACGGAGCAGGGCGATCAGCGCCTCCGCCACCGCTTCCGGCGGCTTGAGCGTCGCGGGGTCTTCGCCGGGATAGGCCAGCGCCCGCATCCGGGTCGCGGTCGCGCCGGGATCGACGATTGCCGCCTTGATCGGCGTGAGGTTGCCGACTTCCTGCGCGTAGCTGAGCACGAGCGTCTCGAGCGCCGCCTTGGACGCGCCATAGGCACCCCAATAAGCCCGCGGCGTGCGGGCGACGCTCGACGTCACCGCGATCAGGCGGCCGGCGGCGCTCTTTCGGAGCATCGGATCGAAAGCCGCGATCATCGCCTGCTGAGCGAGCAGGTTCAGCGTGAATACGCGGTTGAGCTCCTTGCCGTCGATCTGCTGCACCGGGGTGAGCGAGCCGAGCATCGCGGCGTTGAGCATCAGGACGTCCAGCGTCTCCCACCGCTCGCGCACCGCCGCGGCGAGCCTAGCGATGCCGTCCGCCGCCGTCAGGTCGAGCGGGGCGATCGTCGCGCTCCCGCCGGCGGCGTGGATCCGCTCTTCCACCGCTTCGAGATCGTCCGCCGAGCGCGCGGTGAGGATCACATGGGCGCCGGCCCTGGCAAACGCCTCTGCGCTCGCGGCGCCGATTCCCCGGCTCGCGCCGGTGACGAGGGCGAGCTTTCCATCCAGAAATTTTGTCATGCGCCGCCCTTCGCCGGGCTGCCGGCCAAGATCAACCGTAATTCGCCGCCGGCAGCAGCTCGCCATGCTGCTGAAGATCTTCCTGATCGGTGAGGCGAGTCGGATAATCGCCGGAGAAGCAGGCGTCGCAATAGCGCGGGTCTGCCGCCTCGCGCCCATCTTCGCCGAGCGCGCGATAGAGGCCGTCCATCGACAGGAAGGCGAGGCTGTCCGCCTTGATATAGGCGTTCATTTCGGCAACGCTCATCTGCGCGGCGAGCAGCTTCTTCCGCTCGGGCGTGTCGACCCCGTAGAAGCAGGAATGGCGCGTGGGAGGGCTGGCGATCCGCATATGCACTTCGCGCGCCCCCGCTTCGCGCAGCATCTGGACGATCTTGAGGCTGGTCGTGCCGCGCACGATCGAATCGTCGATGAGCACCAGCCGCTTGCCCGCGATCAGGGCCGAATTGGCGTTGTGCTTGAGCTTCACTCCCAGGTGCCGGACCTGGTCGCCCGGCTGGATGAAGGTGCGCCCGACATAGTGGGACCGGATGATGCCGAGCTCGAACGGGATGCCGCTTTCCTGTGCGTAGCCGATCGCCGCCGGAACGCCGGAATCGGGGACGGGCACGACATAATCGGCCTCGACCTCATTCTCGCGCGCCAGCTCGGCCCCGATCGCCTTGCGGACCGAATAGACCGACGCGCCGTCGACGATGCTGTCCGGCCGCGAGAAATAGACATGCTCGAAAATGCAGGGCCGCGGCCGCTCCGGCGCGAACGGACGGAGCGAGCGGACGCCCTGTTCCGAAACGACGATCAACTCGCCCGGTTCGATCGAGCGCAGATAGGTCGCGCCGACCACGTCGAGCGCCACCGTCTCCGAGGCGACGATATAGGCCTCGCCGAGCCGGCCCATCACCAGCGGGCGGATGCCGAGCGGATCGCGGCAGGCGATCAGCCCCTCTTCGGTGAGGCAGGCGAGGCTGTACGCCCCCTCGACCTGCTTCAGCGCGTCGATGAACCGGTCGAGCAGGCTCGGCTGGGTCGATGTCGCGACCAGATGGATGATGACCTCGGTGTCGCTGGTCGACTGGAAGATCGAGCCGCGCCGGTTGAGCTCGCGCCGCAGCCGCATCGCATTCGAGATATTGCCGTTATGGGCGATCGCGAAGCCGCCGCTCGCAAGCTCGGCGAAGAGCGGCTGAACGTTGCGCAGCGCCGTTTCGCCGGTCGTCGAATAGCGGACATGGCCGATCGAGGCGCGGCCGGCGAGGGCGCGAATCACCGAATCCTTGTCGAAATTGCCGGCCACATGGCCCATTGCGCGATGGCTGTGGAAGGCATGGCCGTCCCAGGAGGTGATGCCGGCCGCCTCCTGGCCGCGATGCTGGAGCGCGTGGAGGCCCAGCGCGGTCACCGCGGCGGCGGTGTCCGCGCCCCAGATGCCGAAAACGCCGCATTCCTCGCGCAGCTTGTCGTCGTCGAATGGGTGGGTGGTCAGCATTGCTTCCCGCGAGTCCGCTGGTGTCGAGCGCGCATATAGGGAGGGGCGGGCGATCTGTCGCCCCTTGCCTGTCAAGAAAGTGCAGCGGGCTCAGCCTGCGCGGCGCCAGGTTGACGCTAACGTCAACGTAACATAGGCTCCCCGAATGACGGAAACCGCGCTCCATTCGGATTACCGCCAGTCGGACCGCTCGACGCGGACCTATACCATCACGCAGCTGTGCGAGGAGTTCGGAGTCACTGCGCGCGCGCTGCGCTTCTATGAGGATGAGGGGCTGATCGGTCCCCAACGGGTCGGGCTCGCGCGCATCTATTCGTGGCGCGATCGCGCGCGGCTCGCCTGGATCCTGCGCGGCAAAAGGGTCGGCTTCAGCCTTGCCGACATCCGCGAGATGATCGACCTCTACGATCTCGGCGACGGCCGGCACGAGCAGCGGCGCGTGACGCTTGAAAAATGCCGCGCGCGGGCCGAGCAGTTGAGGAAGCAGAAGCTCGATATCGACGCGACGATCGACGAGCTCGAGCGATTCATCGCGATCGTGGCGGCGGCCGAAACCGTCCCCGCCGATTGACCAGGGGCCGCAGGACAAGGCCAGACGGGAGAAACGGATGCCCAGCTATACCGCGCCGGTGCGCGACACGCGCTATATCCTGGAACAGGTGCTCGGGATCGATCGCTATTCGAACCTGCCCGGCTTCGAAAATGCGACGGCCGACCTTATCGAGGCGATCCTGAACGAAGGCGGCCGCTTCGCCGCGGAGGTGCTGGCGCCGCTGAACCGGGTCGGTGACGAGGAGGGGTGCACCCGGCACGAGGATGGCAGCGTCACCACGCCGCCGGGTTTCAAGGAGGCCTGGGACCAGTTCGTCGCCGGCGGCTGGACGACGCTCCACGCGCCGGAGGAATATGGCGGGCAGAACCTGCCGAGCGTCGTCGCCACCGCGGTCAATGAATATTTCCTCTCCGCCAACCAGGCGTTCGAAATGTATACCGGCCTGACGCAGGGCGCGATCGCGGCGCTGCTGGTCAAGGGATCCGACGAGCAGAAGCGCAAATATGTGCCGAACATGGTCTCGGGCAAATGGACCGGGACGATGAACCTTACCGAGCCGCAGGCCGGCACCGATCTCGGCCTGCTGAAGACCCGCGCCGAGCCGCAGGCGGACGGCAGCTACAAGATCACCGGAACCAAAATCTTCATTTCGGCCGGCGAGCACGACCTTGCCGAAAACATCATCCACCTCGTCCTCGCCAAGATCACGGGCGCGCCCGACAATGTGAAGGGCATCTCGCTCTTCATCGTGCCGAAGTTCCTGGTGAACGAGGACGGATCATTGGGTGCGCGCAACGCCGTCTCCTGCGGATCGATCGAGGAGAAGATGGGCATCCACGGCAATTCGACCTGCCTGCTCAATTATGACGGCGCGACCGGCTGGCTGGTCGGCACCGCCGAAAAGGGTCTGGAGGCGATGTTCATCATGATGAACGCCGCCCGGCTGGGCGTCGGCGCGCAGGGCCTGGCGCAGGGCGAGGTCGCCTATCAGAACGGCCTTGCCTATGCGAAGGACCGTCGCCAGGGCCGCGCGCTGAACCCCGCCGAGCGTGAAGCCGACGTGCGTGCCGATCTCATCATCCGCCACCCGGACGTGCGCCGGATGCTGCTGGAGGCCAAGGCGTTCAACGAAGCCGCCCGCGCGCTCGTCCTGTGGGGCGCGCTCCAGGTCGATCTCGCCCACAAGGCGCAGAGCGAGGAGGAGCGCCAGGCGGCGGACGACCTGATCGGCCTGCTCACCCCCGTCATCAAGGGCTATCTCACCGATCGCGGCTTCGAGACCGCGGTCGCGATGCAGCAGATCTATGGCGGCCACGGCTATATCCGCGAATGGGGGATGGAGCAGTTCGTCCGCGATGCCCGCATCGCCCAGATCTACGAAGGCACGAACGGCATCCAGGCGCTCGACCTTATCGGCCGCAAGCTCCCCAAGGACGGCGGCCGCGCGATCCAGGCCTTCTTCAAGCTTGTCGGCGAAGAGGCGGCGGCGGCGAAAGGCGATGAACAGCTCGCCACCATCGCCGGCGCGGTCGAGCGCGCGCTCGGCGACCTGCAGACCGCCTCGCTCTGGCTGATGCAGAATGCGATGACGAACCCCGACAATGCGGGGGCCGCTTCCTATCCTTACATGCAGTTGATGGGAAATCTGTCGCTCGGCCTGATGTGGCTTCGCATGGCCAAGGCGAGCGCCGAGGCGCTGGCGAACGGGACCGACGACAGGGCCTTCCACGAAACCAAGCTCGCCACCGCCCGCTTCTACGCGGAAAAGGTAATGCCGGAGACCAATGCGCTCAGGCGCAAGATCGAGGCGGGATCGGAGAGCCTGATGGCGTTGCCGGTGGAGGCGTTCTAGGGGGCAACCGGGCGGCTCGGTCGCCTTATCCTCCCTGCACCGGCCGCGCGGCGATGTAGACGCGGTTGCGGCCCTGCTGCTTCGCCAGATAGAGCGCCTCGTCCGCCGCCTTCAGCGCGGCGCGGCCGTCGCTATAGGCCAGCACGTCGGCGATGCCGGCGGAGAAGCTGACGGGCGGCAGGCGGGCGCCATCGTCGCGGTTGACGAGCTTGCGGGCCGACAGGTCGTCGCGGGCCTCGTCGACGATCCGTGCCGCCTCCTCTGTCGTGGCGTCCAGCAGCATCGCGAACTCCTCGCCGCCGTGGCGCGCGACGTGGCAGCCATCGTGGGAGACCTGGGCCAGCAAGGAGGCGACGAACTGGAGGACGCGGTCACCGGTGTCGTGGCCGTAGCTGTCGTTGATCGCCTTGAAATGATCGAGGTCGCAAAAGGCGATGGCGAGCGGCCGGCCGCCCTCGCGTGCGAGGCTTTCGCGGGTCTTCAGGACGGCCTCGAAGGCGCGGCGATTGGGAAGGCCGGTCAGATAGTCCTGCTCGGCCGCCCGGCGCGCCGCCTCCAGGTTGCGCTGGAGCGCGCGCGCGTCCTTCTGGCTCGCCTTCAGCCGCGCCTCGGCGGCGCGCATCGTCTCGATCATCGTGCGGGTAAGCGCGATGACCTTCTCGATCGCCGGCGTCGACCCGCCCGGACTCTCCGCCATGTCGTCGACCTGCTCCTTCAGGCGCGTGCCGTAATCGTCGGCGGAGGCGCGCGACCCTTCGGTGACTTCCATGACCTCGGCGAGATGCGATTCAACCTTCGCGAGCATGGTCTCGAGCGTTTCCGGCGTGATCTTGTCGGCATCGCGTTCGGCGATGATTTCCTCGACGACGGCGTTGGTGAGGCAGCCATATTGGGCGAGCGCGGCATTGACCGCACGCACCGTGGCCGGGTCTGCGGAGACATGATCCTGCGCGAAGGCGAAGTTCAGCGCGGTGATATCGAGATCATGGGCGAACAGGAAATCGCCGATCTGCGTATAAAGCGCGCGATGCCGATCGACCGCGCGGCGCGGCGCGGGGCCGATTTCCTGGCTCGAATCCGCCTGCGCGACATCCGTCGAAGCAAAACGTTGCGCCCACCGCGCGAAGCGATCACCCCAAGCCATACTCAACCAACCCCCCAGCCGGTTCTTCGCTTGCTCTAGCACGGCGCGCCGCAAAGCGGAGCGCTTATCTCGTCGTGGAGCGAAAATCGTCCGATCCGGTGGTCGAGCCGGCAACATGGGCATCGAGCAGGTCGACAAGCCTGCGCTGGCTGGGGAGGATCTTCGCTCGCGCGGTTGCGAGGTCGAGCCACGCGGCGCGATCGATCTCCGGAAAGGACTGGATCCGCCCGCTGCGCGGCGGCCATTCAAGGTCGAATCGGTTGCTGACGACGGTTGCGGTGTCGAGATCGCCCTCCAGCGCGAAGGCTTCGACCCATTTGCCGCCGGCCTGCCGGATCCGGCCCAGCGGCACCGGTGTGCCGGCCGGCACCGTGCCCAGTTCCTCGGCGAATTCGCGGAGCGCAGCCGCCGCCGGGGTCTCGCCGGGCTCGACCGCTCCCTTGGGGATGGCCCAGGCGCCCTCGTCCCGATGGGCCCAGAGCGGGCCGCCGAAATGCGCGAGAAGCAACTCGACGCCAGCTTCCCGCCGTCGCCAAAGCATGATTCCGGCACTCATCGCGCTCATTTCAACCGATCCCCCTGGTCACTGCGGCAATTTCTCTCACGTCGGCGAGCGGCAAACGCAGCTTTCGCGTTGACGCTCCATCTTGATTGTCCAGGCGCGATGGACGAGGCTGCCCCCCTCCACAGGGCAAGCGAGGGGGTTGTCATGGAATGGATGCTGATGCCGCTGAAGCGCTACGCCGATTTTTCGGGCCGGTCGCGGCGGATGGAATATTGGATGTGGGTGGTTTTCCAGTTCCTGATTGCCGTCAGCTTCTGGATCCTGACCATCATCATTGCCGGCAGTGCGGCAATTGCGCTCGGAACGGGAGTGGGTGGCAAGGATCCGGGCACCGCCGTGGCGGCCGGCGCCGGCATGGGGATCGGCATCGTGCTGCTTTTCGCCCTGTACGGGCTGCTCGGCCTCTTCCTGATCATTCCGTCGCTCGCGGTCGCGGTGCGGCGGCTTCACGACACCAACCGATCGGGATGGTGGCTGCTCGCACCGCTCGCCTGCGAATGTGTCGCCTTCCTTGCGTTCGGCATGGCGGGCGCATCGGCCCTGTCGGGTGGCACGAACGGCGCCGCGGTGCCGGTAATGATCGGTTTCATCGCAGCGATCGGCGCCCTCGGGCTCGGGCTGATGCTGCTGGTCTTCATGTTCCTGGACGGGACGCCGGGGCCGAACCGGTACGGCCCTGATCCCAAAAACAGGGTGCAGGCCGCCGTCTTCTCCTGATTCCCGCCCGCCTTGCGGGGCGCGGCCGGCTCGCCTAGAGCGTCGGCCGTGCCCCTGTGGCGGAATTGGTAGACGCGCTCGACTCAAAAAGCCGTTCCGCGACCAAGCGTTCGTTCTACAGGCCGAAGCGAAAATCGTTCGGTTTCAGTGTGTTGCCGGGATCGGAAATCGGGCCCTCCGAGCTCGATTTCGGGCTAGGAGCCACATAGGAGCCAGCGGGATCGAAAAGGTCGATTGCCGGCCCGCACGACCACGTCCGTCCGGCAACCCCGGCAATTGCCCGGCGCCTCATGCCGCCTATGTTCGGACGGCGGCGCGAGGCAGACGAATGGGCAAGAAGTTCAAGGGCAAGACCTGCGTCTATTGCGGGACCGAAGGGGCGGCGCAAACGGGCGATCACGTCTTCGCGCGCGAGTTTTTGCCGGTCGCGTATCGGGCGAATCTTCCGAAGGTGCCGGCGTGCGCACCCTGCAATGGCGCCAAGTCCGCGCTTGAGCACTATCTGTCCGCCATCTTGCCCTTTGGCGGTCGGCATCCGCAGTCGCCGGCGATTCTTGCCGCGGACGTGCCCCGCAGACTCGACCGAAACGCACGCCTTCATCGCGAGCTGGCACACGGGAAGCGAGACGGGTGGGTCAGCGAGAATGGCCTGATTCGGCCAAGCATGGCGCTCCCGTTCGAAGGAGAGAAGCTGGCCGACCTCTTCGTGCTGATCACCCGAGGTCTCGCCCATCATCATTTTGGCGTGATGATACCCCAAAGCTATTTCGTCGGCGCCGGCTTGTTGGTGCGCAGGGCCGAGTCGGTGCTGGAAGGGCTGATCGCGCTCAATGCGAATGCGCGGGTGTTGGAATCGCTTGGAGGCGGGCTCATCGAATATGAGGGCGCGCAAGCGGTGAATGATCCGTTTCTGACGATTTGGCGCTATCGCTTGTACGGCGGCGTGGTGCTCACCGACCTTGCAAATCCCAATGAGGCGCCATCGACGATATGGGCCAGCTCGTCGCGTAGCCGGTCGCAGTCGGTTCTGACCATTGATGATGACGATCGCGCGCTGTCTGGGCCCCTCGGATCATAGCACCCCGTCAAACCACTTCCGCACATCCTCCGTGCTCAGTGGCTCGGCAAACTCGATCCGCGCGAAATCGCCTCTCGCCCAGGCGACGCGCCCCTCGATAGGGACAAGCGGCTTGTGGGTGATGGAAACCGGATCGCCGACGCTGACGGGGCCTTCGAGCTGAACCTTCATGCCATATGGCGACGCGCCGACGATATGGACCTGCCGATAGACGGCGCCGATGCAGATATAGGCTGTGATGATCAATCGCTGCGCCCGGCTCAGATCACGGCGTCAAACCATTGGAATGACTCCCGGGCCGGATGCCTGGCCGCGATCAGCCGGCGCGGACCCTGCCGCGCCAGAGTTATCAGCTCGGCGCGGTTTGCGACGCCGAGCTTGCGGTAGATGCGGCTGATCGCGCTTTTGACGGTCGAGGGCGCGTAGCCGTTGCGCGCGGCGATCTCGCTGTTGTTCAGGCTCTGCGCGGCCAGTTCGACAAGTCTCGCCTCCCACGGCGCAAGAATGCCAAAGCCGTAGCGTGCAGCCGCCGCCGCGCCCTCCGGGCAGAGCAAGTGTGCCGACGCGGGTAAAAGGTGCGCGATCTCTGACGGCTTCGTCAGAATGCCGTCAGTGTGCGCTCATCTGCTCCCCGCGTGCCGCCAAACGATGCTTAAGGCACCGATTGGATCTTCGCCTCTCGGGCCTTGTATTCCGCCAGGAAATCGCTCGCGGCTTCGTTCATCTCGTCTTCGAGCATCGGCCGCTTGATCTTGTATAAATAGGGCAACACGAGGGGGCTGGTTGCTCGGCGAAGGTAGATGGCATTCTGGAAGTCGCGAGACTGGTGCAGGCAGGCGTCATCGTCACAGGCGCCGGCGAGCGCCTGGTTCCAGAAGGTCTTGGCCTTCTTCATCAATTCCTCGAGCTGGTCGGCGGTGTCCCGCTGCCGATAATATTCGCGCCCGGCCCAGGACATAAGCGGCATCGCTGGCGCCAATGTCAGGATCCAGGCCGTGAGATTGAGATTCTGGGCTATACCAGCAATTAAAAGTCCGACGACGACGACAGCGATCACGATCAGAATGACCGCTCCGAAGCTGCGACGAAGCTGGCTGTCATATCTTAGATTGGTCCGCTGGCAGATGATGCGGCCGAGCGCGAGCGGCATGTCGCCCGCGTCGATTGGATACCAGTCCCGCAATTTGGCGTCGTCCCGACGTTTCGACCAGGATCGCGCGGCGGAGCGGATATCTTCCGATTCTGGCGCATCGCCGACCACGAAGCTGTTCCATGGCAATTCCAGAACAGCGCAGTCGAACTTCTCGCCGATCTTCGCGCCTCTTTTGATGAGCGCTTTGTACTGGCGATCGAGCAGAATCGTGTCGGTAAGCAGAACGAGAAGGGCGATGGCGGCGAAATGCGGACGCAGGGTCGGCACGAACAGCGTTGTCACCGCGCCGATGATAGGAACGACGACCGTCAATACGATCTGAACGACCATGAGGCGCATCGCGACCAGGTAGGTCCATTGGCGGGCGCGCATGAACTTGAGTTGGGCGTTCTCGTTTTGCCGTGCCGGGATCGCGTTCGTGGTCATGCGGCTATCCATAAGCCGGAAAATAGTCCGGCAGAAGGAGCGACCATTTTTCGAAGGCGGCGCTGACGTTGCCCCTCGCAGCGAGGCGCTCGGCCTCTTGCGCTCGCGCGGTCGCCCAGGTGAGACGTCTGGTCACTTCCTGGATTTCGGTGGGCTGGCACAAATGCGCGCCGATATCTTTTGAATATCCGGCTGGGTCGGGGAGGGGGGCGCTCAACCATTGGCGGGCCTTGTCGAGCACGAAGCGGACTCCGCTCGGATAGTTGGAAATCGTAACCCCATTGAGAACGTGCAGCGTGATGGTCTCCAGATGGAAGGTTTTGAGCAGCTTTCGGCTCTTGTTCCATCCCTTCATCATCTTGAGGAGAGGGACGAGCGCGCCGTCATGCCGCTTATTGGCGGCGGACCATATTTCGATATGGCGCTTGGGGTCGGTGGCGATCCAGCGGCGATTGGTGGCGTCGGGAATGAAATAGCCTCCGCCGGTGCGGTAGAAGCCAGGTACGACATCGACCTTGAAATCGGTGAAAGTGATCGTGACGGCATGCCCGTCGGGCCTGATGCGAGGCGTTCGAGTGTAAGTCTTGCGCAATGACTTGCGCACCGCCTCGAGCAAGGCCTGCTGTCCGCTCCCGGCATAGTAACGCGGATCGAGGATGACGAAGATATCGATGTCCGCGTCGGCAAGCGGTGCGATCATCGTGTTGCGTCGATAGGAGCCAGCCAGGAAGCTATCGAGGACTGTGAAATCATTTTCAATCACAGAGCGAATGCGCTGTTGGCGCGTCGATACGGTCGATTCCTGAAGTCCCGTGATTTCGAGATTTCCACGCAGGATACGGAACGCTTCGTCGATTGTCCGTGCCATCTTCAGCTCGTTGGTCGTAGGATTTGAACCGATAGGTTCGGGATGCCGGGCAGCCGGCAGCTCGTCTGTCGTCCATCGCGAAAAGTTATCGAGGCTTTTCGGACAGCGACTATCCGAGAAGTTATACACATCTTTCGAATGGTGGCCCTTGCATCAGACCCGCAGATTCATATCTGTTGCGAAACAAACTGTGAACGAAAGTGCCTTCATGGTCAAGTTGACGAGCCAGTTCGCGGATTTTTTGCGGGACACGGTCAATCTCAATCAGACCCGGATCACCAACCTCGAAAACAGCATCGAGGCTCTCAAGAATTTCGTCCGCCAGTGCGATTGGGAGCCGAGGATCCGGGGGTTCGAGGAGCAGGGGTCGTGGGCGCACGACACCATCATCAAGCCGGTGGACGGCGGCGAGTTCGATGCCGATCTGCTGGTGATGGTCGATCCGGTCGAAGGCTGGACGGCTGCGGACTATGTCCGCACGCTGGGCGAGGCCTTTGCCGACAGCGCCACCTATGGCGACAAGGCCAAGGCTTGGGATTACTGCGTCACCATCACCTATGCCGGCGAACGCAAGGTCGACCTCGCGCCGTGTGTGAAGAATCGCCTCTGGGAAGGGAGTCTTGAGGTCTGCAACCGCGCCGCCGATCGCTTCGAACGAAGCGAGCCGATCGAATATACCAAATGGTTGCGCGAGCGGAACGCGCTGTCGGGTTCAAACTCCTTCCGCAAAGTGACGCGGCTGCTCAAATATCTGCGGGATATCAAGACGACCTTCACCTGCCCGTCGGTGCTCCTGACCACTCTGCTCGGGCGGCAAGTGGAATGGTATGACAAGGACTCGGACGATTTTGCTGACGTTCCCACGACATTACGCACGGTCATGGGTCGCCTCGACGACTGGCTACAGGGTCGGCCGACCCGCCCCCGCGTCGAAAACCCCAAACTGACCTCAGAAGATTTCGCCAGCGGCTGGACCGACACGCAATATTCCAACTTCCGGGCCTTCATTCACAAATATCGGGGCTGGATCGACGAAGCCTATGAGGAGGAAGACCGCAGCGAGAGCATTAAGGCGTGGCGGCGCATTTTCGGGGTTGAGTTCGCGAAAGGGGAGGAAATCCGCGCGGCCACGAGCGTCGAAAAGAGCGGCAGTCTCATGTCGTCTCTGCTGGTGACGACAGCGGCCCATGCCGACGGCATCGTCGATGCCGTCAAAAGACTGGGCGTCTCGATTCTGCCCGCCTGGTTCTATGAGCCACCTCATATGCAGCCGCCGCGCTGGCCGGCGATCGCCAATGTCTCATCCAATGTCCAGGTCTTCGCGACCTGGCACCCCGGGCAACACGATAGCGCGTCCCGAAGCGTCGGCCGCGATGACGTGCTACCGCGCAGAGGCGGGCTGTGGTTCGACGTCGGCATCAACGGCGGCGCTGCACTGCCCGCTGGCTATCGCGTCCAATGGCGCGTCACCAACACCGGCATGATGGCTCTAGCGCTGAACAATGGGCGTGGCGGTTTCTACCCACCCACGTCGGGAAACCGGCGTTGGGAGAGCTTAGCCTATCGCGGCGTTCACATTACCGAGGCTTTCATCATCAGACGATCGGATGACGTACTGGTGGCAAAGAGCCCACCGTTCAGCGTCGTCATTGAATGATCGTGCGCGACTGAGTCGCGGTCGCCCTGCATTATATCCGTGCCTTGAAAAGCGCGCGCGATAAGCGTATCTCAATGTCGGAAACGTCGTATTTTGGTTGCACCGATGAGCAGTTTGACCGATCAGATCCTCGATCGCTTCGCCACTGGCGAAACCCTGGATCGCGCCCAGCTCGCGATCGATGCCAATTACGACTCGGTCGGTCGCGCGCTGCGGCAATTGGTAGACGATGGCAAGCTGATCCGGATGGGGCGCGGCCGGTACAAGAAGGCTCTCCGGAAGGGCGCAGTCTCGGCGGCGACGATCGCCGACAGCATCCGGCGTCAGATTGATCGTTCGAAGCGAAACGTGTTTCTGCGCGGTGATTTCTCCAAGCTTGGTCGCAGCTATGACGCGGTTGGCCGGGCGTTGCGCCAACTGACCGAGCAAGGGCGATTGGTGCAGATCGGTCATGGACTCTACGCCAAGGCTGAGCGGTCACCGTTCACGGGAAAGCCGGCGCCGATCGTCGGCATCGGTCGGCTGGCGACCGAAGCGCTTGCCCGGTTGGGCAAGCCTGTCGCCCGCTCGACCTCTGATCGCGCCTACAGCAGCGGCCGGTCGACCCAGGTGCCGACCGGCCGGAAAGTGGCGGTCAGTGACCGTGTTCGCCGCCGCATCGGCTATGACGGCAATTATGTCGTTTTCGAACGCGCCTGACGGCGACGCGCTCAGCCGCGTCGCTGGTGCGCTCGCGGTCGATGAGGCCTTCATTGAGAAAGACTGGTTTGTTGTTCAGGCAATCCGGCTACTGGTCGCCCTCGAGACGCCCGACATCAAACCGGTTTTTTCCGGCGGCACCGCGCTGCTGAAGGCGCACGGCCTCATAAAGCGCTTCTCCGAGGACATCGATTTCAAGCTCGCGCTATCGGATACGTTTCTCGCCAAGTCGCCGGGCCAGCGGAAATCCGCTCTTAGCGGCTTCAAGAAGGATGTCGCGGCGGCATGGGAGGAGGCGGGTTTCACCGATCTGAAGATCGAGGCCGGGAGTGGCAACACCTTCATCAAGATCGAAATGAATTATCCGACCGTCCTGGACGGTCACGCCGCATTGCGACCGCATATCCAGGCGGAGCTTTCGGCCAAACCGCCGCGGCTCCCGCCACATGACCGTCCATTGACGTCTTTCGTGGCGCAGTTCCGCGGGGAACCGCCCGAAGTGGCCTCGATTCCGTGCGTCGATCCTGTTGAGACGGGTGCCGACAAACTCAGCGCCTTCACCTGGCGCGCGCTCGTTCGCGAACGCGGCGGGGACAAGGACGATCCCACGATCATACGCCACGTCCACGATCTCGCGGTGCTTGAGCCGACTATCGCCACCAATAGTCATTTCGGCATCTTGCTGGCGGAAACGCTGATCGCCGACACGCAGCGCGGCGGCGGCGCCGTCGCCGACCTTGCTCCCAAAGAACGGCTTGCCGCGATGCTGGCGCGACTGCGGGCGGATGACCTCTACGCGGAGGACTATCGCCTGTTCGTCGAAGACATGGCGTTTGAATCCGCCGAGGACATACCGTCATTTGAAGTCGCAGTGCGCGCTGTCGAGAGGTTGTCCGCCCTGCTGCCGGCCTGACGACGCCCCTGGTCACACCAGCCACCCGCCGGGTGCAAGTATCTCCGCTACGCCGCACTTCGCCATTGCCGCCGGGGATCATCGCGGAGCGAATCGCATCGCCGCGAGCAAGCTGGGGCAGAGGGGAGACGAACTCAGATTTGCTTGGAATCTGCTGCACCGCGGGTCACCTTCACCGCATGTCCGGCTCCGCGTCCCCCTATTATTCGAACGACGAAGCCGCAAATTTTCTGCGTCTTTCACCCCGAACACTGGAAAAATATCGGGTCATCGGCGGCGGGCCGCGATTCCGCAAATTTGGTCGCAGGGTCTTCTACGCCCTTGCTGATCTCGAAGAGTGGGCGGGGCTGCGCAGATGTGATTCGACCTCAGATCCTGCTTGGAAGCGGCCGCCATCATCGGCTTGACCGCGAGCCAATCGCGTCTGGAAATCCGTCCTTCAGCCACCTATAGGGGTGGCAAGTCGATCCTTGGCCCCATGTGCCGGTCGGCATGCGGGTGTGGCGGAATTGGTAGACGCAGCGGACTCAAAATCCGCCTCTGTGTGAGCAGAATGTCGGTTCGAGTCCGACCACCCGCACCAAATAGCCTCTCACAGCCCGCCATCTTGCAAGAGGGTGGACGTGCCAAAGCACCTATTTGCTCTGGCGATATTCGCCAACGCGACGGCGCCTCTCTTCCGGCATGGTGTGATCCATTCGGACGAACCAACTCGCGTCATTGTAGCTCAACAAATGCGAGGGCACCGGCGCAACCCCCAAATGCTGCGCCAAGTCTTCTGGAGTCATCACTCGCACTCTTATGGAACGCAGCGGCTCCTTTTTCGCGAGGCTCTTACATGCCTTCAAAAGCGGCCCGTCAGTGGTGAGAAAGCAGAACGAGTTGTGCCGTTCGGCGGTCCGTATATGCCATGCGTCCTGGGTGCATTTCTCGCCCAATTGCTGCTTCAGCAGCGCGTAGAGATCATGGAAAAGCCTGTCGTCTGATTTACGCAATCGAGTCCGTTGCTGCTCGGCGGCCGATGGAAGATTCATCCACTTCGGTCCGAGCGTCGGAAACACCCAGCCGTCTACGCTCTCAATCTTGATGCCCGAGAGCAGCGAGTAATCAAAGTATCCGTAACCCCGGAAGCGCCCCATAGGCTGACGAAACTGTTCGTCACTCAGTTCAGCGGATTTGCAGAATTCGATCAGACCGAGGCGCGCGAGATGAGTCAGGCCAGTTAGATAAGTCACTTGCCTGTAGCGTTCGGACTTATTCTTCCGGCCATAGACTGGGACACGGGCAGCGTATCCGGTGGCCATCGGTTGGTTGCCCCAATTGGAGATGCCGGTCGTGATCCAACGAGTTTCATGGGTCACGGCTAGATCAAACACTGTGTTGTCGAGCAAAACGCGCAACGGCTCCCTGCCGGCCATATCTCTGCGAGCCTTACGGGTCGCAACATTGAGGCGCGCCGCCGCAATTCGGGGAAACAGCCTGAATCGTATCCTCTCGGGGAGGGTGCGGAGACGGGCAAGCGGGCGAAACATCGACCCATTGTATGTCTCGGATCGTCGGCTTCTACCACTTTCGAGCCCGTCGGCCTTGCGCCCAGGCCGAAGCTCGTGAACCGGATAGCGGCTCACGCCTGCGCGGATCGAGATGTTCACGTTAATAGAATCCGATTTCAGGAAGTGGGGGTGAATCCATGTTTTGTCCGAACGCGATCGATTGGGGAAACGTTGCCGACTGGGTATCGGGAGCTGGTGCATTCGCTGCGGTGGTCACTGCCCTCCATATTGCCGGAAGCGAACGGCGGTCCGCCACCAAGGCGCGAGAGATCGCCTCGAATGAGGCGCACGAGCGGCGCGCCCAGGTCATTGCGGAGGCCATTCGATTGGCGGGTGAAGTCGAGGCGATCGCCAGGAGTTATGTGCAGTTGGTCAGCTTCGGGGGTGGTGAGGGGCAATCCAAACGACGAGATTTGCTCGATGACATCGATGGTGTCCGTCGGCAGCTCGACGCGCTTCAGCAGTTTCCCAATTCCGATCCGCGACTGTTCGCGGAAATCGGTCGAACCGCTTCAGATTGCCGCACGGAGGCTGAAGTGATCGATATGAGCACCTCCTATGCCGCGCAGATCATGACGCGACTCGCTGAGCACATGGCGCATCGTCGCGACGCCCTCATTACGCTGTCTCGACTGGCTGAACCTCAGGGATGAGTTCGCGCGGCAGTTCCTGACAGGAGCGCTGCCGCCGCGCCCAGCCAAGCAGTTCGTCTACCGGGTAGTGAATACGCCTCCCGAAACGGCAAAAGCGTGGGCCGCCGCCCTCGCTGCGATAATTTGCCAGGCAAAAGCTGGTGACGGTCAGGAACCGGGCGGCGGTTGGCGTATCGGCCAGGAACACGGCACCTGGCGGAGCGGCTTCCGGCAAGTCGAGCTGTGGCCACGCGCCATCGGCGCTATCCAGACCGGCCCATTGCAGCAAATCCACCCAAGCATAGCGGATCCAACGCCCGAATTTGTAGTAAGGCGGGCCGCTGCCGAGATTGCGGTAGCAGGCAAGCGTGTGGCGCCTCACCTTGAGGAACCGCGCCGCCTCTGTCGGATCGGCGAGCGGCAACGAATCCAGCGCCTCGACAAAAATCAGGCGCGCGCCCGGCGGCAGCGTCATGCGATCGGGCTCAGCGGTCATTGGCCGCCCTCCGCAACGGAACGCCGCTGCCGCTGTAGGGCATCGGCGGCCGAACGACCTTGCCGCCGGCGGGCAGCGTGTCGGGCGGGCGGTTGAGCCAAGGGGAGGGGGCCTTGCCCTTTGACCGGATGATCGTCGCGCGCCGGTCGGCGACGATCTCCGCGGCGGCGCGGACCTGATCGTCCTCGACATGGACGTAGCGCATGAACATCGTGACCGTCTTGTGCGCGGTCAGCGTCATGCCGACCTTCAGCGGGATGCCGGAATTGGCGATGTCGGTCGCGGCGCGGTGGCGGATGCCGTGGGTGCCGACATGGACGAGGCCGCTGGCGGTCAGGATACGCTTCCACGCCGCCCAATAGCTGTGCTTGCTCATCCGCCGCTGCGGATTGGTGACTGCGGGCACGACATAGGGCGAGTCATGAAAGCGCGGCGCGTTCCGGAGCAGGTCGTAGGCTTCCTCGCTGAGCGGCTTGGAGATGCCGCCGGTCTTACTGTCGGGCCAGACCACGCGCCGCTCGTCGAAGTCGATCCAGTCCCATTCGAGGCTGGTGATCTCGGACATGCGCGCCGCGAACGCGAACTGGAGCCGGATGGCGAGAATGTAGGACGGATGCTCCACGCCTCGGCCTCGGCGCGGTCGAGATAGTCGAAGAGCTTGGCCAGCTCGACATTCCTGATGAGCCGAGTGCGCCGCCCTTCCGGATATTTGGGGACGAGCCGGCACGGATTGGTGCCGTCCCTGCGATGGCCCCACAGCTCGGCGCAGTTGAACATCTTCTTGAGGCAGGCGAGCACCTTGTTGGCCGCGCCGGGGATGTGGACCATGTCGCGCATCATGTCTGCGATGTCGGTGCGAGTGATCGCTTCGACCTTGAGCTTGCCCAGGCGCGGCTTGATGTGGACCCTGATGTAGCTGCGGTTGGACCTGACCGTGCTCGGCTTGTTGTTCGGGATCGAATGGCGGGTGATGAACTCGTCGCACAGCGTCCGCACGGTCGGATTGCCGCGCGCCTTCGCCTTTTCGAGCGAAGGATCGCCGCCTTCGCGCACGACGGCGAGCCACTTCTGGGCGATCGTGCGGGCCTGCTCGACGGTGAGCTCGCCCCACAGGCCGATCGCCGGCTTGCGCCGCTCGCCGCCGATCGTGCGGTACTGGAGCATGAACACCTTACGGCCGCCGGGCGTCACCTTGCACAGGAAGCCCGGCGCCTCGGTGTCGCGCAGCTCATAGTCGCACGCGCCCGCTACGGCGGCTTCGACACTGCGCTTGGTGAGCTTGAGCGTCGCCATCTTCGTCCCTCAAACCCGATTTCCAGGAGCCACATAGGAGCCAAGCGGCGGAAAATCGGGGCGTGCTGCATCTCAGCCGGGCGAACAATAAAGCTGGACAAACCAATGAAAAACATCGATATATCCAGCTCCGGCCTAGTCCGGCAAAGACGGGCGTAGCACGTCTGGGCAACCTCAAAATCGAGTTCCGCAAGGAGTGCCCGTTCGACTCGGGCCAGGGGCACCATCCGCTTCCTCTTTCCAGCGCGCGCCGGCTCGGGCATGGTCGCGTTGAAAGGTTGTGCGCGTAGATGGATCAGCAGCGGCCCGACGAAGACGATGCACCGCGCGGCCCGGGCATCGGGCTCGTGCTGGAGGACGAGACCAGCGCGTTCCGGCGCGATCGGCTGCTCGCCTCGCTCACGCTGATCAGCGGCCTCGGGCTCGCGGTCGCGCTCCCTTTTGCGCTTCAGGCGGGGGCCGAATTCTTCCTCCCGGTCACCGCCGCACTTGTGATCGCCATCGCGCTGGTGCCGCTGCTCGAATGGCTGGAGCGGCGACGCATTCCCTCGACGCTCGCCGCCTTCCTGTGCGTGGTCCTGTTCATCGGCATCGCCAACATCGCCGTCGCGGCGATCGTCTTCCCCGCGATGCAATGGTTCGAGCTGCTGCCGGAGCGAGTCGATCGGCTGCGCGCGACCTTCGCGCCGGTGCTCGACGTCTACACCAATCTCGAACGCTTCATCGACAATGTCGTCCACCGCTTCGCCCATAGCAGCCCGGGCGCGCCGCAGGCGGTGAGGGTTGAGACACCGAACTCGCTGCTCCAGATCGTCGCGACCTCGGCGCCGGTCGCCGCGATCCAGATGTTCTTCGCGCTGCTGGTGATCTTCTTCTTCCTCGCCGGATGGACGCGGATGCGCAAGCGCGCGATCACGACCCGGGCGAGCTTCGACGGGGCGATGACGACGGCGCGGGTGATCCAGCGCATGGTCGACGCGACCTCGGCCTATCTCGGCACGATCACGATGGTGAACATCGGGATGGGACTCGTCGTCGCGCTGGTGCTCTGGCTGATCGGGATGCCGACGCCGCTCATGTGGGGCGGCATCGCGGCGGTGCTCAATTATATCCCCTATCTCGGCCCGATCGCCTCGGCGCTGCTGCTCGCGCTCGGCGGGCTGATGACCTTCCGCGATTTGGGTTATGCGCTGCTCCCGGCGATCTGCTTCATCGGCGTCCACCTGGTCGAATCGAACCTGGTGACGCCGGCGGTGGTCGGGCGTCGGCTGACCATCAATCCATTGTTGATCCTGCTGTCGCTGAGCTTCTGGGCCTGGGTCTGGGGGACGACGGGGGCGCTGCTCGCGGTGCCGCTGCTCATCATCGGCCGGACGGTCCTCGACGCGGCCGGCAAGCCCGACATCGCCGGTTTCCTGTTCGAGGAAGGCACGCTGATCCACGAACATCATGACGAGGCACGGCCCCCAACCAAATGATCGGCCCGCATCGCTTGACAGCCCCAATCGCCTCCACTAACCGGCGCGGCCTGCACTTACGCGGGTGTAGCTCAGTTGGTTAGAGCGCCGGCCTGTCACGCCGGAGGTCGCGGGTTCGAGCCCCGTCACTCGCGCCATTTCCCCAAAGCGGAAACGTCGCCTCAATCCCGCCGGCTCATCCAGCGAATCAGCGGTCGCAGCGGCAGGATCCAGGCGATCCCGGCAAGAAGATAATAAAGCGCCTGGACGAGGGCCGGCAGACCCGAGACCCAGGCCGCGCCCGTCACGGCAAGCACGCTCCAGCCGACGATCAGCAGCAGGATGAGCGCCATCCCGACGCCGGTCCGCCAGCTCGGCTCTATGCGCATGGAAACCATCCTTCCGGCGTCGCGACCGCGTCGAGCCGCACGTCCCAGGAGTCGGCGGGAAGGGGGCCGGGGACGAGCTGGCAGGCCCAGCCGATGCCGATCGTGGCCACGGCCCGCCGCGCTCGCAGCCGCGCCAGCGCCCGATCATAATGGCCCTTGCCGTGGCCGATCCGTGTGCCGGCTCGATCGGCGAGCACGATCGGGACGAGGACGATATCCGGATCGACCGCCGGCGCATCGGCGCCGGGCTGGCCCATGCCCCAGGGGCCGGGCTCGGTCGGCGGTCCGCTGCGCCAGATCATCTCCGCCTCGCGATCCGCGAACCAGGGGAAGGCGGCGCGCTGACCGGGCGTCAGGCGATCGAGGATGGCGCCGGGATCGATCTCGCTCTTCAGCGGATGATAAGCGGCGATGGTGGCCCCGTTTCCGAGACGCGGCACCACGTGATCCGCCAGCGCGGCCGCCTCGACCGCGCGGGCATCGGCGTCGAGCGCGGCCGCGCAATCGCGCCGGAGCCTCAGCCCCTCAATGCGCGCGCTCATCTTGTCAGGAAACATGGGTGACGGGACCGCCATGGCCGTTTGCCGGAATATCCTCTGACGCCAGAACGTCAGGTGGGAACCATATGCGTCGGACCAGGGCCCGGGCAGGGACAGCTCCCTAGGATGTCTTATCGCCTCAGGGATGTTCGCTAAAGCTCGTACCGGGCAGTACCCGTCCCGCCCTATCTAGGCGCTCACCGCCGCCGGCTCAAGCGTTGCGACAAGGCTTTCGAGCCGGCCCGCGATCCGTTCCAGCGCTTCGGCCACCGCCGGATCGGGCGCGGGCGGCGTCGGATCGGGCAGGCCGGCGCCGGCGCGGGCATCCTTGAGATCATCGGCGATCAGCAGCGCGGCAAAAAGCAGCTGGCGCGCCTCCGTCAGCCCGCCGAGCGCCTCGGCCGCGTCTTCGGCCCGCTTGTTCACGATCGCGGCGAGCGAGCGCAGATGATCCTCCTCGCCGTCACGACAAGAGACATTATAGCTGCGGCCGGCGACGTCGATATCGATACTGGCCATCAGCCGCGCTCCGCCTGATCGATGATGAGATCGAGTTCGCCGATCGCGCCTGCGACCTTGCGCTTCAGGGCATCGTGGGCATGCCGGAGTCGCTCGGAATCGGCGCCGCCGGACTTGAGGCGCTCAGCCCCCTGCTCGATCCGCGCAAGCGCACGTTCGATGCGGTCGATCGCTGCCAGAGCGCGTTGGTCCGCCATGGACAACGGCATAGCATGACTGCGCGGCGCGGCAAGATGCCGTGTCGGCCCGGTTGACGCGCGCATCTTCGCCGATAAAGGAACGCCAAGCCGGCGCGCGCCAGCGGACCTCCTGGAGACGAGATGCCCGAGATCAGAACGCTCGCCAACGCCATCCGCGCCCTTTCGATGGACGCCGTCCAGGCCGCCAATAGCGGGCACCCCGGAATGCCGATGGGCATGGCCGACGCCGCGACCGTGCTGTGGACGGAATTCCTGAAGCACGACCCGGCCGATCCGGCCTGGCCCGATCGCGACCGCTTCGTGCTGTCGGCGGGTCACGGCTCGATGCTGATCTATTCGCTCCTCCATCTCACCGGCTACGAGCGGCCGACGATCGACGATATACGTCGCTTCCGACAGCTGGGATCGCCCTGCGCCGGTCATCCCGAGAATTTCCTGCTGCCCGGGGTCGAGGCGACGACCGGGCCGCTGGGGCAGGGGATCGCGATGGCGGTCGGCATGGCGATCGCCGAGCGGCACCTCAACGCAGCCTTCGGGGACGAGCTGGTCGATCACCGGACCTGGGTCATCGCCGGCGATGGCTGCCTGATGGAGGGGATCAACCACGAGGCGGCGGGGCTCGCCGGGCATCTCGGCCTCGGGCGGCTCAACGTGCTGTGGGACGACAACCGAATCACCATCGACGGCGCCACCGATCTTTCGACCAGCGAAGATGTGGAGGCGCGCTATCGGGCCTATGGCTGGCATACGGTGCGCTGCGACGGGCTCGACGCCGACGACGTGCGCCGCGCGCTCGCCGAAGCGGCGGCCGATCCGCGCCCGTCCCTGATCGCGTGCCGCACGATCATCGGCTTCGGCGCGCCCAACAAGCAGGGGACCGCTGCGACCCACGGCGCGGCGCTCGGCACGGATGAGGTGGCGGCGGCGCGGCGCGCGCTCGGCTGGGACTGGCCGCCCTTCGAGATTCCGGGGGACATCGCGGCGGCCTGGCGCGAGCTCGGCGGGCGTGGCGCATCGGCCCATTCGGAGTGGCGGGGCCGGCTCGCGGCGAGCCCGCACAAGGCGGCGTTCGAGCGCCGCATGGCGGGCGACCTCGCGGAGGGCGACGAGATTCGCGACCGGATGGCGGAGATGCTCGCCGAGCCCAAAAAGGTCGCGACCCGCAAGGCTTCGGAGGACGCGCTCGGCGTGCTGACCCCACTCCTTCCCGAGCTGGTCGGCGGATCGGCGGACCTCACCGGATCGAACAACACGCGCACGAAGGACCAGACGCCGCTGACCCGCGACGATTATGGCGGGCGTTACATCTTCTACGGCATCCGCGAATTCGGCATGGCGGCGGCGATGAACGGGATGGCGCTGCACGGCGGAATCATCCCCTATGGCGGCACGTTCCTCGTCTTCTCCGATTATGCGCGGCCGGCGATCCGCCTCTCGGCCCTCCAGCGCTGCCGCGTCGTTTATGTGATGACGCACGATTCGATCGGGCTCGGCGAGGACGGGCCGACACACCAGCCGATCGAGCATCTGACGAGCCTTCGCCTCATCCCGAATCTCGAAGTGTGGCGGCCCTGCGACCGCGTCGAGACGGCCGAGGCCTGGGAGGCTGCGTTGCAGCGACGGGATGGCCCGACGCTTCTCGCGCTCAGCCGCCAGAACCTGCCGCAGCTGCGCGACTATGCGGGGCGGGACGGGCTCAGGGGCGCCTATCGCCTGAAGGCCGCGGGCGCGGCGCGGCGCGTGGTGCTGCTCGCCACCGGTTCGGAAGTCGAGGTCGCGATCGCCGTTCGCGAAAGCCTTGAAGGGCAGGGGATCGGCACCGATGTGGTCTCCATGCCCTGTTGGGAACGTTTCGACGCGCAGGACGCGGCCTATCGTGCCGACCTGCTGCCCGCCGACGCGCTGATCGTCTCGATCGAGGCCGGCGCGACGCTTGGCTGGGAGCGTTACACCGGGCGCAGCGGCCTCAATATCGGGCTCGACCGCTTCGGCGAATCGGCGCCGGCGGAGGACCTGTTCAAACATTTCGGCTTTACCGCCGAAGCGATCGTGCCGCGCATCGTCGTGGCGCTCGAAAATCAAGGAGATCAATGACATGGCGACCAGAGTTGCGATCAACGGCTTCGGGCGGATCGGCCGCCTCGTGGCGCGTGCCCTGCTCGAGCGTCCGGACAGCGGGCTTGAACTCGTCTCGGTCAATGATCTTGCCGACGCCGAATCCAATGCCTGGCTCTTCGGCCGCGACAGCGTCCACGGCAAATATCCGGGGACGGTCAGCGCCGAGGGCAATGACCTCGTGATCGACGGCAAGCGGATCCATGTCACGGCGGAGAAGGATCCGGCGAAGCTGCCGCACGGAGCGAACGGGATCGACCTCGTCCTCGAATGCACCGGTTTCTTCACCGATCGTGACAAGGCCGGCGCGCATCTGACTGCAGGTGCGAAGAAAGTTCTCGTCTCCGCCCCGGCCAAGGGTGCCGATCTCACCGTCGTCTACGGCGTGAACCATGACAAGCTGACCGCAGAGCACACGATCGTGTCGAATGCGTCCTGCACGACCAACTGCCTCGCCCCGGTCGCCAAGGTGCTCAACGACACGATCGGGATCGAGCGCGGCTTCATGACCACGGTCCATGCCTATACCAACGACCAGAAGATCCTCGATCAGATCCACAAGGACCTGCGGCGCGCCCGCGCGGCCGCCATGTCGATGATCCCGACCACGACCGGCGCCGCCCGCGCGGTCGGCGAGGTGCTGCCGGAGCTCAAGGGCAAGCTCGACGGCTCGGCGGTCCGCGTGCCGGTGCCGGACGGCAGCCTGATCGATCTCGTTTTCACCCCGAAGCGCGACACGAGCCGCGACGAGATCAACGCGCTGCTCAAGGCCGCGGCCGAGAGCGGCCCGCTCAAGAATATCCTCGTCTATACCGAGGACCCGATCGTGTCGGCCGACATCGTCCATACGCCCCAGAGCTCGACGGTGGACGGGCTCGAGACGACGGTGATGGAGGGCAAGCTCGCCCGCGTCGTTTCCTGGTACGACAATGAATGGGGCTTTTCGAACCGCATGGTCGATACCGCCGCGGCGATGGGAAAGCTGATCTGACGCCATGACGTCGTTCAGGACCCTCGACGACCTCGGCGACGTTTCGGGCAAGCGCGCGCTGGTCCGCGTGGACCTCAACGTGCCGATGAAGGACGGGGCCGTCACCGACGACACCCGGTTGCGCGCGACGCTCCCGACCGTCACCGAACTGGCCGACAAGGGCGCGATCGTCCTCCTGCTCGCCCATTTCGGCAGGCCGAAGGGCGAGCGGCGGCCGGACATGTCGCTGGCGCTGGTGACGCGGCCCTATGAGCATGTGCTCGGCCGGCCCGTCCGCTTCATCGACGATTGCGCGGGGCCGGAGGCGGCCGAGGCCGTCGCGACGCTGCAGCCCGGTGATGTCGCGATTCTCGAGAACACCCGATTCCATGCCGGCGAGGAGAAGAACGATGCGGCGCTCGCGCAAGCGATGGCCGCGCTCGGCGACTTCTATGTCGACGATGCCTTTTCCGCCGCGCATCGCGCCCACGCCTCGACCGAGCGGATCGCCCACCTGCTGCCCGCTTATGCCGGGCGCGCGATGGAAAAGGAGCTGAACGCGCTGGAACGCGCGCTCGGCCATCCGGAGCGGCCGGTCGCGGCGGTGGTCGGGGGCGCGAAGGTTTCGACCAAGCTCGAAGTGCTGCGCCACCTGGTCGGCAAGGTCGATCACCTCATCATCGGCGGCGGCATGGCGAACACCTTCCTCGCCGCGCGCGGCGTCGCGATCGGCAAAAGCCTTGCCGAACGCGACCTCGCCGACACCGCCAACGAGATTCTCGACGCGGCGGACCGGGCGAACTGCACCGTGCATCTGCCCTACGATGTGGTCGTCGCGAAGGAGTTTGCGGCGAATCCGCCGAGCATCCGCACCTGCAACGTCCATGAGGTCGCGGAGGACGAGATGATCCTCGACGTCGGCCCGGCCGCCGTCGAGGCGCTGGCGGACGTGCTCAAGACGTGCCGGACCCTGGTGTGGAACGGCCCGCTCGGCGCGTTCGAGACGCCACCCTTCGAGGCCGCGACGGTTTCGCTCGCCCGCACGGCGGCGGCGCTGACCCAGGAGGGAAGCCTCGTCTCGGTGGCGGGCGGCGGCGATACGGTCGCCGCGCTCAACCAGGCGGGCGTGGCCGACGATTTCACCTTCGTGTCGACGGCCGGCGGCGCCTTCCTCGAATGGATGGAAGGCAAGGAGCTGCCGGGGGTCAAGGCGCTGGACTCGCGAGAGGGAGAATGATGCAGGATTCGGACATGATGACGCAGATGGCGAGCGGGAAGGGCTTCATCGCCGCGCTCGACCAGAGCGGTGGTTCCACGCCCAAGGCGCTGAAGGGCTATGGGATCGAGGAGGGCGCCTGGTCTTCCGACGAGGAGATGTTCGGCCTCATCCACAAGATGCGCGAGCGGATCATCACCTCGCCCGCCTTCACCGGCGACAAGGTGATCGGCGCGATCCTGTTCGAGCGGACGATGGACGGCGAGGTTGGCGGCAAGCCCACGCCGCAGGCGCTGAAGGACCGCGGCGTCGTCCCGTTCGTGAAGATCGACAAGGGGCTGGAGGCCGAAGCCGATGGCGTCCAGCTGATGAAGCCGATGCCCGAGCTCGACGCGCTGCTCGCGCGCGCCAAGGGGCTCGGCGTGTTCGGAACCAAGGAGCGCTCGGTCATCAACCTCGCCAATCGTGAGGGGATCGCGGCGGTCGTCGCCCAGCAGTTCGAGGTGGCCAGGCAGGTCCGGGCGCATGGGCTGGTCCCGATCATCGAGCCGGAGGTCAACATCAAGAGCCCCGAGCGCGCCGAGGCCGATGCGATCCTTCTCGACGAGCTCAAGAAGGGGCTCGATGCCTTGCCGGGCGATGCCAGGGTCATGCTGAAGCTCAGCCTGCCGGCCGAATGCGGCCTGTTCGATCCGCTCGTCGCCCATCCGCATGTGCTTCGGGTCGTCGCGCTCTCGGGCGGCTATTCGCGCAGCGAGGCCTGCGCCGAGCTCGCCAGGAATCACGGGATCATCGCGAGCTTCAGCCGGGCCTTGCTCGAAGATCTTCGCGCGCAGATGAGCGACGCCGAGTTCGACCGCACGCTCGGCGAGGCGATCGACGAGATTTACGAGGCCTCGGTCGCCAAGGCCTAGGAGGGCCGGATGAGCGCGGAGTGGAACACGGTCGACGCCTATCTGGCGGAAAAGCTGCTCGCCGACGATCCGGCGCTCGATGCGGCCCTGGCGGCCAATCGGGCGGCGGGCCTGCCCGCGATCGACGTCTCGCCGCTGCAGGGCAAGCTGCTCCACCTGATCGCCCGCGCGATGAGCGCGCGCCGCATCCTCGAAATCGGGACGCTCGGCGGCTATTCAACGATCTGGCTGGCGCGGGCGCTGCCGGAGGACGGGCGGGTCGTCACCCTTGAGCTCGATCCGCACCACGCGCAGGTCGCGCGCGCCAATGTCGATCGCGCCGGGATCGGCGGGAAGGTCGAGATCAGGGTGGGAGCGGCGCAGGACTCGCTCGCCGCGCTGGCCGCTGAAGGCGGGGCGCCGTTCGATCTCGTCTTCATCGATGCCGACAAGCGGAACAACGGCGTTTATGTCCGCGCGGCGATCGACCTTGCCCGTTCGGGGAGCGTCATCATCGTCGACAATGTCGTGCGCGACGGGCGGGTGATCGACGGTGATTCCGACGACGCAATGATCCAGGGAACGCGCCGCCTGTTCGACATGCTCACCGCCGAGGCGCGGCTCGATGCAACGGCGATCCAGACGGTAGGGGCCAAGGGATGGGACGGCCTGATGATGGCGCTGGTCCGCTGAACGGAACGGCCTTCGCCAATCACCGGAGCCTCGCGCCGACCTTTTGGATGTTCATGGCGTGGACCGCCGAGGAGCTGAAGCGCCGCGAGGTGCTCAACCTTGCGCGCCTCGCCTGGCCCAATGTCATGGTCGAGGTCGACCCGCCCGTCCGGGTGCGGCGCCGGGCGATCGGCGCCATCGCCCACAAGCTGGACGATCCCGCCGCTTTCGCCGCCGCGATCCGCACGCTAGAGCGCGGCGATGGATGACGATGACGACCTGGCGCTCGATCCCCATTTCGCCGAGCGCTTCGAGCGCGATCCGCGGCGTCCGGCCTGCCAGCTCTACCTGATCTCCCCGCTCGAGGTCGGCGGCGGCTTTCCGGACCGGCTGGCCGAGGCGCTCGACGGCGGCCCGGTCGCTGCCTTCCAGTTTCGGGTCAAGGGCATCGACCAGCATGAGGCGGCGCGCCTGGCTGAGCCGCTCCAGCGCATCTGCGCGGATCGCGAGGTCGCCTTCATCGTCAATGACGACATGGCGCTCGCCAAGCGGATCGCCGCGGATGGGGTGCATCTCGGCCAGGGCGACGGCGATCCGCGCGAGGCGCGCGCATTGCTCGGGCCCGGCGCGCAGATCGGCGTCACCGCCCATGACAGCCGCCACCTCGCGATGGAGGCGGGCGAGGCGGGGGCGGACTATGTCGCCTTCGGCGCCTTCTTTCCGAGCGCGACCAAGGAGACGCGCCACCGGCCCGATCCGTCGATCCTGTCCTGGTGGACGACCCTGTTCGAGCTGCCCTGCGTCGCGATCGGCGGGATCACGCCGGAAAATGGCGGCGTGCTGGTGAAGGCGGGGGCCGATTTCCTGGCGGTAAGCGGCGCCGTCTGGTCCGCCACCGATCCCGCGGCGGCCGTGGCCGCCTTTCAGGACGTACTGGCCTCGCGCGCGGCCTGAAAGGGCAGGCGAATCACGGCGCGGTAGCCGTCCGGGCCGGCCTCGGTCTCCAGCGAGGCGGCATCGCCGTAGCGATTGGCGAGGCGCTGGCGGATATTGGCGAGGCCGATGCCGGTGCTGCGTCGCGCATGGCCGTCCTCCAAATCCGCAGCCGAAGGATCGACGGCCGGCCCGTTGAACACGCAAAGGCGGATCGAATCGCCCTCGCGCGCGGCCGCCACCTCCAGCGTCGCCGGGCCCTTGGCGCGCGCCACGCCATGCTTGATCGCGTTTTCGACCAGCGGCTGGAGGATGAAATTGGGCACCTGAACGTCGGCGGCGCCCGCTGCCACGTCGATGGCGATGTCGAGCCGGTCGCCGAACCGCGCCGATTCGATGCCGAGATAGGCATCGATGCTGTCGATCTCCTGCGCCAGCGGAACGTCCGCCATCGGATCGGCGGAGAGCGAGGCGCGCAGGAACTCGCACAGGCGATCGATCATCTCCTCCGCCTCGCTTTTGCGATCGAGATAGACGAGGCTTGAGATCGAATTGAGCGTGTTGAACAGGAAATGCGGGTTGAGCTGGAGCCTCAGCGCCGCCGATTCCGCCTTGGCTGCCGCCGCCTCCGCACTGGCGGCGCGTGCCGCGCTCGCCTCGAACCGGGCGTTGGCCCGCGCGGCCCAGAGCAGCGTCAGCGCCAGGCAGAAGGTCCAAAGGTAGAGCAGCAGCACGGTGAACAGCCGCTGGATGTCGATCACCAGCGCCCATTCCTGCCACTGCGGAAAGAGTGCGATCGACAGGAAGCGCAGCCAGTAAAGATCGAACAGGCCCTGGATCGTCGTGGCGGTCGCGACGGCGATCCCCAGCAGGGCCCAGCGAAGCAAGCCGCGCCGGGGAAGCACGGTCTGCCGCAGCCAATCGAGCATCAGCGTCTGGCCGACTCCGAGGGCGAACATCGGCATGGACGAAACGAGGTTCGATCCCGGCGCGCTCCGCCCGAGCAGAAAGGCGACGATATCGACGAGCGCGTAGCCGAAGCCCCACAGGACAACGATGGGGCCAAGGGCGGTTCGGCCGAGCCGGTGCCGCAGCTGCTTCAGGACCCGCACGCCCTGCCTAGCCGCGCCGGGGAACGCAGTGAACGAGCCGCTGCTCCCGGTCATATTCCGGCCAGCGTTCGGCGGCGCCCCGGCGGATCAGCTCGCAGCTGATATCGACTCCGGTGGCGCTGAAACAGCTTGCGTCGACACGGTTGTAGGAGGGGCCGAAGGAGACGCACTGCATGCGGCCCACCGCAAGGCGGGTCAGCTCCGCCTTGGCCTGGGCGCCGGACATGGGCGGGCAGACCGGGAGCTGGCACGTATTGTCGGGCTCGCGCGCCTCGATCCCGCGCAGCCGGATCGACACCTGCTTGCCGTTTTCATCGACCTCGGCGCAGTTGATCGGGCCGTCGCCGTCGTAGATGCTGATGACCGTGCAGGGGAACCGGGCGCCGGTGGAGATATCCACCGTGGTCGGCGCAAGGCTGAAGATCGCGCTCGCGCCGATGAAGACGATGGCCGCGGCCACGATCAGGGCGATGACGATCCCTCCGGTTCCGATCCGATCCTTGATCTGCCGTCCGAGATTCATCCGCTTGCCCCCCTGCTTCCTCTATGCCGGACGGAAGGGAGATGCTCAACCGTCCGGAAGGCGCGGCGGGAACGATGCCGCGTTGGGCGCGCTTGTTTTCGCATGCGCAACGTGACGCTCCTTCTCGCCGTCGGTGTCACCGGCCTCGTGATCGTCGTGCTGATGAGCATGGTGTGGCTGTCGGGCAGGGCGCCGGCCCCGCCTCCGGCGTCCGCCCCGCAGGTGGCCGCGGGCCCCTTCATCCTGCCGTCGGGGCTTGCCCTCCCGGTGGCCGGGATCGAGCCCGGCGTCCTTACCGATACCTATAGCGACGCACGCGCCGGCGGGCGGGTCCACGATGCGATCGACATCATGGCGCCCGCCGGAACGCCCGTGATCGCGGCGGCGGCCGGCACGGTCGAGAAGCTCTATTTCAGCCGCGGCGGTGGCGGGATCACCGTCTATGTCCGATCGCCCGACCGGCGGTGGATGTTCTATTACGCGCATCTCCAGGCCTATGCGCCCGGGCTCCACGAGGGGCAGGCGATCGGCCGCGGCGATCCGATCGGCTTCGTCGGCAGCACCGGCAATGCCAGCGCCGAGGCGCCGCATCTCCACTTCGCGATCAGCCGCATGGCCCCGGGAGACCAGTGGTGGCGCGGCACGCCGATCAATCCCTATCCGCTGCTTGTCGGAAACCGGTCGCCACGCTAAAGGCCCGCAACCTTTCTTTCTCAAACGAGCAGACCATGAAGATCAGCGGCGTGGACATCCGTCCCGGCAACATCATCGAATATGAAGGCGGCATCTGGCGCGCTGTGAAGATCCAGCACACCCAGCCCGGCAAGGGCGGCGCCTATATGCAGGTCGAGATGAAGAACCTCGTCGACGGCCGCAAGAACAACGTCCGGTTCCGGTCCGCGGAGACGGTGGAGCGCGTCCGGCTCGACACGAAGGATTTCCAGTTCCTGTTCGCCGACGGCGACATGCTGACCTTCATGGACAAGGAAAGCTACGAGCAGATCAGCCTGCCGCGCGACCTTCTCGGCGATGCCGCCGCCTTCCTCCAGGATGGCATGGACGTCGTCATGGAGCTGTACGACGAGAAGCCGATCAGCGTGCAATTGCCCGATACGATCGAGGCCACCATCGTCGAGGCCGACGCCGTGGTGAAAGGGCAGACCGCCTCGTCCAGCTACAAGCCGGCGATCCTCGACAATGGCGTTCGCGTCATGGTCCCGCCGCATATCAGTGCCGGAACGAAGATCGTGGTCGACGTTTACGAACAGACGTACGTCCGTCGCGCGGACTGATGTTCTTCCCCTCCCGCTTGCGGGAGGGGATCGAGGGGTGGGCCCGGCCGACCTCTCAAGCCCACCCCCTTACCCCTCCCGCACGCGGGAGGGGGGAGAATTGAGTTGCCCAGCCATTCCGGCCTCATCACCGTCATGGAGCGTGCCGCGCGCAAGGCGGCGGGGCGCCTGCGCCGCGACTTCGGCGAGGTCGAGCATCTCCAGGTGAGCCGCAAGGGGCCTGCCGACTTCGTCAGCCTCGCCGACGAGCGCACCGAGCAGGCGCTGGTCGAGGAGCTTCGCCGCGCGCGCCCCGAGTGGGGGATGCTGCTCGAAGAAGGCGGCAGCATCGAAGGCGATCCGAACAAGCCGCGCTGGGTGATCGACCCGATCGACGGCACCTCCAACTTCCTGCACTCCATCCCGCATTTCGCGATCTCGATCGCGGTCCAGGAGCCGAAGCCGGGCGGGCAGGGCTGGGGCGATCTCTCCCACGGTCTCGTCTATCAACCGCTGACCGACGAGAGCTTCTGGGCCGAAAAGGGCAGGGGCGCCTGGCTGCACGACCGGCGGCTGCGGGTCTCTTCGCGGCGCGACATGTCGGAAGCGTTGATCGCGACCGGAATCCCGTTCCATGGCCATGGCGATACCCCGCGCTGGCAGAAGATCGCCGGCGCGGTGAGCCCTGAAGTCGCCGGCATTCGTCGGTTCGGTTCCGCCGCGCTCGATCTCGCCTGGGTCGCCGCCGGTCGATTCGACGGCTTCTGGGAGGAAGACCTTCAGTTCTGGGATATCGCCGCGGGGATCATCCTGGTGCGCGAGGCCGGCGGGTTCGTGACCGATTTCCGTGGCGGCGATGCAGGGCTTGCGAAAGGGCAGATCCTCGCCGGCAATGGCGATCTCCACTCGCGTCTGCACAAGCTGGTCGCCGGCGCGCTCAAGGGCTGAACTTCTCCGCCGCCGAGCCTTGCGTCGCTGTCGCGCCCATCCTAAAGCCGCCGCAACCTCTGGGAGAGTTGAGTCACATGGCGTCGGTCGCCGCGAACTATCTGCCGATCCTCCTGTTCCTGGTCGTCGCGCTCGGCATTTCCGGCGCCTTCGTGGTGCTGCCGATGATCGCCGCCCGGTTCACAGGCGCGGACAAGCCCAATCCGGACAAGCTCGCCGAATATGAATGCGGGTTCCCCGCGTTCGAGGATAGTCGCGCGCAATTCGACGTGCGCTTCTATCTGGTGGCGATCCTCTTCATCGTCTTCGACATCGAGGCGGCGTTCCTCTTCCCCTGGGCCGTCAGCGTCTTTTCGATCGGCTGGGTCGCCTGGGGCGCGATGATGCTGTTCATCGTCGAGCTTGCGCTCGGACTTGCCTATGCGTGGAAGAAGGGAGCGCTGGAATGGGAGTGACGCTCTCGGGGCGCGAGGCCGGGCATCCGCTCGAAAGCCAGCTTCCCGATCCGTACATCTTCAACCAGATCCAGTCGGAGGTGAGCGACAAGGGCTTCCTCGTCACGACCACCGAGGATCTGTTCCAATGGGCGCGGACCGGTTCGCTCTGGTGGATGACCTTCGGCCTGGCGTGCTGCGCGGTCGAGATGATCCATGTGAACATGCCGCGCTACGACCTTGAAAGATTTGGCGCCGCGCCGCGCGCGAGCCCGCGCCAGAGCGACGTGATGATCGTCGCCGGCACGCTCTGCAACAAGATGGCCCCAGCGCTCCGCCGGGTCTACGACCAGATGAGCGAGCCCAAATATGTGATCTCGATGGGCTCGTGCGCCAATGGCGGCGGCTATTATCACTACAGTTACAGCGTGGTGCGCGGCTGCGACCGGATCGTGCCGGTGGACATCTACGTCCCCGGCTGCCCGCCGACCGCCGAGGCTTTGCTCTACGGCATCATGCAGCTCCAGCGGAAGATCCGCCGCGAAGGCACGATCGAGCGATAGGCCATGGCAAGCGCGGCTCCACTGATCCCGGCCCGCACGGGCATTATCGACGAGGTGAAGGCGGCGATCGGCCCAGCCTTCCTTGTCGCCAAGGACGAGGTCGGCGAGGTTTCGATCGACGTCGCGCGCGAGTCGATCGCCACCGTCCTCACCACCCTTCGCGACCGGTTCGAGTACCAGCAGCTCATGGAGATTGCGGGCGTCGACTATCCCGAGCGCGCCGAGCGCTTCGAGGTGGTCTACCACCTGCTTTCGGTCACGAAGAACCATCGCCTGCGCGTCCGCGTCTCGACCGACGAGGTGAAGCCGGTGCCGACCGTGACCGGCGTCTATCCGGTCGCCGGCTGGCTCGAGCGCGAAGTGTTCGACATGTACGGCGTGGTCTTCGAGGGCCATCCGGACCTGCGCCGGATCCTCACCGACTATGGCTTTCGGGGCCATCCGCAGCGCAAGGATTTCCCGCTCACGGGCTATGTCGAGCTTCGTTATTCCGAGGAGCAGAAGCGCGTCGTCTACGAGCCGGTGCGGCTCGCGCAGGATTTCCGCAATTTCGACTTCCTCAGTCCGTGGGAAGGGGCCGCATATGTCCTTCCGGGCGATGAGAAGGCGAAGCTTCCCGAGGAAAAGGGCGCGCCGACTCCGCTGAAGGCCGACGAGATCAGGAAGGCCGACGCCGCCCAGTCGCCGGCTCCCGCGACGGCGTCGACGCCGAAGACGACCGAGCGCAAGGAGCAGACGGGCGCGGGCGAGCCGGCCAATACCGAAGGCGCCAAGACGACCGCGCAGAAGCCGCGCGCCCGCAAGGCCGCGCCGCCGAGGCCTGACGCCGCCGTGGCCAGCGAGGCGCCGGCGGCCCGCAAGCCGCGCGCGCCGCGCAAGCCGAAGGGTGACAAGTCGTGACCGATCTCCACAATCCGGACGTCGACGCGCGGGCGGTCGAGCGGCTCGACGAGGTGCGCGAGCACGAGGCGTCGATCGCCAACTACACGATCAATTTCGGCCCGCAGCATCCCGCCGCGCACGGCGTGCTCCGTCTGGTGCTCGAGCTTGACGGGGAGATCATCGAGCGGGTCGATCCGCATGTCGGCCTGCTCCACCGCGGCACCGAGAAGCTCTGCGAATACAAGACCTATCTCCAGGCGCTCCCCTATATGGATCGCCTCGACTACGTGTCGCCGCTGTCGATGGAGCACAGCTTCGTGCTCGCGATCGAGAAACTGCTCGATCTCGATATCCCGCCGCGCGCCAAATATCTGCGGGTCCTCTTTGCCGAGCTGACCCGCATCTCGAACCATCTGCTCAATCTGGGTAGCCATGTCATGGACGTCGGCGCGATGACGCCGAACCTGTGGATGTTCGAGCTTCGCGAAGACCTGATGAACTTCTACGAGCGGGCGTCGGGCGCGCGGATGCACGCCAACTGGTTCCGCCCGGGCGGCGTGCGCCAGGACGTGCCGCTGAAGCTGCTTACCGACATCGCCGACTGGCTCGACAACCGCCTGCCGGGCCTGTTCGCGGACGCGGTCAGCCTGGTCGCCGACAACCGCATCTTCAAGCAGCGCAATGTCGATATCGCGACGGTTTCCAGGGCAGATGCGCTGGCCTGGGGCTTTTCCGGCCCGATGATCCGCGCCGCCGGCATCCCGTGGGATATCCGGCGCTCCCAGCCTTACGAAGTCTATGACCGGATGGATTTCGACGTGCCCGTCGGCACCAGGGGCGATTGCTACGATCGCTTCATGGTTCGGGTCGAGGAGGTCTGGCAGTCCGCGCGGATCATGAAGCAGTGCCTCAATGAGATGCCCGACGGCCTCGTGCTCACCGACGACCGCAAGGTCGCGCCGCCGCGCCGCGCTGAGATGAAGACCTCGATGGAGGCGCTCATCCATCACTTCAAGCTCTACACCGAAGGGCTGCACGTCCCCGCCGGCGAGGTCTATGTCGCGACCGAAAGCCCCAAGGGCGAGTTCGGCATCTACCTGGTCAGCGACGGCACCAACAAACCCTACCGCGTGAAGATCAGGCCGACCGCGTTCAGCCACCTCCAGGCGATGGACTTCATGTCCAAGGGCCACATGCTCGCCGACGTGACCGCGATCCTTGGGGCGATGGACATCGTGTTCGGGGAGTGTGACCGCTAATGGCTGCCAAACGTCTTCCCGACACCCCCGAAATCCGCGAGCGCTGGGGCGCCTTCGCTTTCACGGCAGAGAACGCCGCGCTGGCGAAGAAGATCGTCGATCGCTATCCGCCGGGGCGGCAGCAGAGCGCGATCATCCCCTTGCTCGATCTCGCCCAGCGGCAGGTCGGAGCGGAGACGAAGACGCAGGGGTGGCTGCCGATCCCGGTGATCGAATATGTCGCCCGCTATCTCGATATGCCCTACATCCGGGCTTACGAGGTCGCGACCTTCTACACGATGTTCAATCTGGTGCCGGTCGGCCGCTTCCATGTGCAGGTCTGCGGGACGACGCCGTGCATGCTGCGCGGATCCGACCACGTGCTCGCCGCCTGCTATGCCAAGGGCATGAAGAAGGGCCACACGACCGAGGACGGCCTGTTCACGCTGACCGAGGTGGAATGCCTCGGCGCCTGCGCCAACGCGCCGATGGTGCAGATCAACGACGACAATTACGAGGACCTTACCTTCGACAGCATGACGGCGGTGCTCGATGCGCTCGCCGCCGGCAAGCAACCGAAGATCGGCCCCCAGGTCGATCGCATCACCTCCTGTCCCGAGGGCGGCCCGACCGTCCTCAAGGAGATGCAAAGCGAGAATCACGATTACCGGGGCGAGTGGTGAATCGTGCCGCGGTCCTCATCCTGCTGATGCTCGCGGCCTGCCATCGCGGCGAGGCGCCGGCGAACAATGCGGCGGCCGCCTCCGTCCCGCGCACGATGCTCGAGGGCGATGTCTCCGCCGCCCAGCGCCTCGTTCGCGCGAAGCTCGGAAACCCGGCGAACCTCGTGTTCTCCGCGCCACGCCGCAGCGCGAGCCAGGGGGTGCGGATCGTCTGCGGCACCTTCACCCAGGGCGGTGGGGCGCCGCAACGCTATATCGTCGTCGATTCACGCGACGCCTTCGTCGAGCCCCAGATGCGGCCCGGCGCGATGGACCAGGCATCGTCCGAATTCTGCCAGAACGGGGGAGGGGCGCCGCGTGGGTAAGGCCAGCATCGGCGCGTTCGTCGCCGTCGTCATCGGCGTCCTCCTCCTCTTGGCAATCCTCAAGATCGCCATCAAATTGGCATTCGTCGCCATCATCATCGTCGGCGCCGCGGTCGTCGTCCTGGCCGCGCAGAAGATGATCGGGAACAAGTGATGCTCGAAGACAAGGATCGCATCTTCACCAATGTCTACGGCTTCCAGCCGTGGAACCTCGACGCGGCGCGCAAGCGGGGCGACTGGGACGACACCAAGGCGCTGATGGCGCGCGGGCAGGATGCGATCATCGAGGAGATCAAGGCGTCCGGCCTGCGCGGCCGCGGCGGGGCGGGCTTCCCGACCGGCATGAAGTGGAGCTTCATGCCCAAAAACCCCGATCCCAAGCGCCCCAATTTCCTGGTCGTCAACGCCGACGAATCCGAGCCGGGGTCGTGCAAGGACCGCGAGATCATCCGCCACGATCCGCACAAGCTGGTCGAGGGCGCGCTGATCGCCGGCTTCGCGATGCGTTGCCGCGCTGCTTATATCTACATCCGCGGCGAATTCATCTTCGAGGCGAAGGTGCTCGAGGCGGCGGTGCAGGAGGCCTATGACGCGGGCCTGATCGGCAAGAATGCCTGCGGGTCGGGCTTCGATTTCGACATCTTCGTCCATCGCGGCGCCGGCGCCTATATCTGCGGCGAAGAGACAGCGATGCTGGAAAGCCTGGAGGGCAAGAAGGGCCAGCCGCGCCTGAAGCCGCCATTCCCGGCGGGCGCCGGCCTCTACGGCTGCCCGACCACCGTCAACAATGTCGAATCGATCGCGGTCGCGCCGACCATCCTCCGGCGCGGCGCGGCCTGGTTCAAGAGCTTCGGGCGCGAGAACAATGCCGGCACCAAGCTCTTCCAGATTTCCGGACACGTGAACTGCCCGTGCGTGGTCGAGGAGGCGATGAGCATCCCGTTCCGCGAGCTGATCGACAAACATGCCGGCGGCATCCGCGGCGGCTGGGACAATCTCCTCGCGGTGATCCCGGGCGGCTCGTCGGTTCCGCTCGTTCCGGCGGCGCAGATCATGGATGCGCCGATGGATTTCGACGGATTGAAGGACCTCCAGTCCGGCCTCGGCACCGCCGCCGTCATCGTCATGGACAAGTCCACCGACGTGGTGAAGGCGATCGCCCGCATCTCCTATTTCTACAAGCATGAGAGCTGCGGCCAGTGCACGCCGTGCCGCGAGGGCACCGGCTGGATGTGGCGGGTCATGGAACGCCTGGTCACCGGCGAGGCGAGCGTCGAGGAGATCGACCAGCTGTGGGACGTGACCAAGCAGGTCGAGGGGCATACGATCTGCGCGCTCGGCGATGCCGCGGCCTGGCCGATCCAGGGCCTGATCCGTCACTATCGGCCCGAGCTCGAGCGGCGGATCGCCGAACGTGCGGCCGGTTCGGCGCCAATCCTCGAAGCGGCCGAGTAGCGGCTGCCGGCGCCGCGGGCGGATGATCGCGTCCGCTTTGATCCGCAACGCGAAAGGCGCTTTCACAAGGCGTTGCGGCGCTCCATGCAAAGCGATAACTTCTCAGGGCGGTCGTCCGCGCTGACAAAGGAGAGGCTCAATGAGTCGCCATCCGCTGCTTCTGTGCATTGCTCTCGCGCTTTCCGGTTCGCCCGCTGTCGCACAGCCCGCCGCCGACACGGTGCGGATCACCCAAAATCTCGCCACGTGTCTCGTTCGCACCCGCGGGCGTATCGCCGAGGCCTATGTCGCGGGCGGCACGCCCGACGCCCGGAGCCCCGATTATCAGCGGCTCCTCGAGACGAGGTGCCTGCCGGACGCCGGCGCGCCGCCACTCGATCCGCGGCTGGTGCGTGGCGCGATTTATGAAGAGCTTTATGCGCGCGACTTTGCCAATGGCGGCCCGACGAGCTTTGCGGATGTCCCGCCGCTCGCCCCGCCGAATGGCGGCGCGAACCCTCCGCTCGAAGGGGCCTTGCTCCGATTTGGCGAGTGCGTCGTCCGGGCGGATCCGGGGGATAGCCGGGCCTTGCTCTCCGCCGCGTTCCAGAGCCCGGGGGAGCGGGCATCGATCGAGGCGCTGACGCCGCACCTTTCGCCCTGCATGCAGGACGGGCTCACTGTCACCTTCAGCGCCCCGATCCTTCGCGGCGTGGTCGCCGAGGCCTTGTACAAACTGTCGCGCGCTTCGGCGGCGCCGCGTGCTTAAGATAGGGTTGTCGGTGGGGGCATGATGAAAGCAATTGTGGGCATCGTCGCGGCGGTGGCGCTCGCGGTGACTCCGGCTGCGGCTGGCGCGGGCGAGCGGGTGACTCCGCGTGCGGCGCTCGCCGTCCATGAGCTTGCGCGCTGCGTCTTCCTCGCCGAGCCGAATCGCGTGCGGACGCTGCTGACGATGCGGCAGGCGGATTCGCGCTATGCCAGCACCTTCCAGCACCTCGTCGAGCGCAACGCGTGCCTCGCCGCCGGGACGCTCTCGACGAACAACCGCATCTTCAAGGGGGCGCTCGCCGAATTCGCCCTGTTTCGCGACCTCGGTGGCGAGCCACTCGCCGCGCATGTCGGCGACGACCCGGCGCTGCCGCCGATCCGCACGTCCGACGAATCGGAAATCATGAGCATCTGTGTCGTCCGGGCCAGGCCCGAACAGGTGGAGGCACTGTTCCAGACCGAGCCGTCCAGCCGCAGCGAGACCGCCGCGCTCCAGGCGATCGCGCCGATGCTGCCGGGCTGTCTGAGAAGAGGCGCGCGCGCCGAGCTTGACCGTTCGTCGCTTCGGGCGATGCTTGCGTCGGCGGCCTTTCGCCTCGCCGATCGAGGTCATGCCGAAGCGGCAGGGGATGCGTCCGCGGTCACCCACTAGGCCGACAAGGCCCACGACTCGTTTTTCCGCGCCTTGAGGCCACCTTCTCCCTTGTCGAAACGGCGCTTTAGCGTCTAACGGCAAGGCGCGCCGCGGGGAGCGGCGTTCCGCTGGAGTTCCAATGCCCAAGCTCAAGGTCGATGGCGTCGAGATCGAAGTGCCGCAGGGCGCGACGGTGCTCCAGGCGTGCGAGCTCGCCGGCAAGGAAATCCCGCGCTTCTGCTACCATGAGCGGCTCGCGATCGCCGGCAATTGCCGCATGTGCCTGGTGGAGGTGAAGCCGGGCCCGCCCAAGCCGCAAGCGTCATGCGCGCTGCCCGCCGCCGACAATCAGGAAATCTTCACCTCGACGCCGATGGTGAAGAAGGCGCGCGAAGGCGTGATGGAGTTCCTGCTCATCAATCACCCGCTCGACTGCCCGATCTGCGACCAGGGCGGCGAGTGCGACCTGCAGGACCAGAGCCTCGCTTATGGTCGCGGGCATGACCGCTTCCGCGAGAACAAGCGGGCGGTGAGCGAGAAATATATGGGTCCCGTCGTCAAGACGGTGATGACCCGCTGCATCCACTGCACGCGCTGCATCCGCTTCATGGAGCAGGTGGCCGGCGTCGAGGATCTGGGCGCCGTCGGTCGCGGCGAGGATATGGAAATCACGTCCTATCTGGAGACCGCCCTCGGCTCCGAGCTCAGCGGCAATGTCGTCGATCTCTGCCCGGTCGGCGCGCTGACGTCCAAGCCCTATGCGTTCGACGCGCGGCCCTGGGAGCTGACCAAGACCCCGGCGATCGACGTGATGGACGGCGTCGGCACCAATATCCGCCTCGATTCGCGCGGCCGCGAGGTGCTGCGCGCCCTCCCGCGGCTCAACGAGGACGTCAACGAGGAGTGGGCGAGCGACAAGACCCGCCATGCCGTCGACGGGCTCACCCGCAACCGGCTCGATCGGCCGTGGCTCCGCGAGGATGGCAGGCTGCGCGCCGCGACCTGGGCGGAGGCCTTTGCCGCCATCGCCGCGGTGGCCGGCAAGGCGAAGGGCAGTGTCGCCGCGGTCGCTGGTGATCTGGTCGATGTCGAGACGATGTATGCGGCGAAGCTGCTGGTGAATGCGCTCGGCTCCGATCTGATCGAGGGGCGCCAGACCGGCCTCGCCTACGACGTGAGCAACATCGCATCGGTCAATTTCAACACCACCATCGGCGGGATCGAGACCGCGGACGTCATCCTCCTCGTGGGGACCAATCCGCGCTGGGAGGCGAGCCTCGTCAACACACGCATCCGCAAGGCCGCGCGCGGCGGGGCGAAGGTGTTCGCGATCGGGCCGGAGGCGGATCTCGCCTATCGGGTCGAATGGCTCGGCAACGATCTCTCGCTGCTCCACAAGCTGCCCAGGGCGGCGACGGAGGCCTTTGCCGCGGCCGAGCGCCCGGCGGTGATCGTCGGCGGCGCCGCGCTCAAGGTGCCCGGCGCACAGGCGGCGACCCTCGCGCTCGTCAAGTCGCTGAACCTGATCCGCGACGGCTGGAACGGCTATAACGTGCTTCACACGGTGGCGGCGCGAACCGGCGGCCTGATGCTTGGCTATGCCCAGCCGGGCGGCATGGCGGCGATTGCCGAAGCGAAGCCCAAGCTGCTGTTCCTGCTCGGCGCGGACGAGGCGGACCTCGCGCCCTTCGCGAAGAGCCTCAAGGTCTATATCGGCCATCATGGCGACAAGGGCGCGCATGGCGCGGACGTGATCCTGCCCGCCGCCGCCTATAGCGAGAAGCACGGCATCCACGTGAACCTGGAAGGCCGCGTCCAGCATAGCGAGAAGGCGGTCGATCCGCCGGGCGACGCGCGCGAAGACTGGTCGATCCTGCGCGCGCTTTCCGACGCGCTCGGCCACAGACTGCCGTTCGACAGCTTCCAGGAGCTTCGGGCGCGGCTGTTCGCGGATTACCCGGCCTTCGCGCAGACCGGCCTGGTGGCTTTCGATTGGGCGCCGCCGAAGCTCGACGCGCCGAAGATCGCTGCGGGCACCGAGATCGCCTATCCGATCAAGGATTTCTACCTCACCAACCCGATCGCCCGCTCGTCTCCGACGCTGCAGCGCTGCTCGGCCGAGCTTCTCCACGGCCAGGATTATGCGGAGGCGGCGGAGTGAGTAGGTATTTGCCCCGAACGACACATTCTCCCTCTCCCCGGCGGGGAGAGGGCTGGGGTGAGGGGGCTCGGCATTTGCGAGCAATCTCTTACGCTCGACACCCTCACCCAACCCTCTCCCTCGAGGGAGAGGGCTTATGACCGCTTTCTTCCAATTCTATCTCGGCACCGGCTGGGGCTGGTTCGTCGCCAACCTCATCCTGATCCTGCTGATCGCGCTTCCGCTGATGCTCGCGGTGGCGATGATCATCTATGCCGACCGCAAGATCTGGGCGGCGATGGCGCTCCGGCGCGGGCCGAACGTGGTCGGCCCCTTCGGCCTGCTCCAGAGCTTCGCCGACGGGCTCAAGGTCTTTCTCCAGGAAACGATCATCCCGGCGAGCGCCAATCGCGGCCTGTTCCTGATCGCCCCGATCGTCACCTTCACCGTTGCGCTGATCGCCTGGGCGGTGATCCCGTTCGCCGACGGCTGGGTGCTCGCCGACATCAATGTCGGGCTGCTCTACCTCCTCGGGGTCTCGTCGCTCGGCGTCTACGGGGTGATCATCTCGGGATGGTCGTCCAACTCGAAATACCCGTTCTACAGCGCCTTGCGGGCCGCGGCTCAGATGGTGTCCTACGAAGTCTCGATCGGCTTCGTGCTGATCCCGGTCATTCTGTGGAGCGGGAGCTTCAACCTCTCCGCGATCGTGACCGGCCAGCAGGATCATATTTTCGGATTCATCAACGCCTTCGGCTTGAATCCCTTGCTCTTCCCGCTGGCGGTGATCTTCCTGGTCTCCTCGATGGCCGAGACCGCGCGCACGCCCTTCGACCTCACCGAGGCGGAGAGCGAGCTCGTCGCCGGCTACCAGACCGAGTACAGCTCGATGAGCTTCGCGCTCTTCTGGCTCGGCGAATATGCCAACGTGCTGCTGATGTGCGGCATGAACGCGATCCTGTTCTGGGGCGGCTGGCTCCCGCCGGTCGATTGGGCGCCGCTCTATTACGTTCCGGGCATCATCTGGTTCTTCGCCAAGATCTTCGCCTTCTTCTTCATCTTCAGCTGGGTGAAGGCGACCGTGCCGCGCTACCGCTACGACCAGCTCATGCGGCTCGGCTGGAAAATCTTCCTCCCCGTCTCGCTGATCTGGGTGTTCCTCGTCTCGGGCTATCTGATGCTCGCCAAGCAGGGGATGCTGCCGTGGTAGCTCATTTCATCAAATCGTTCACGCTCTGGGAGTTCGTGAAGGCGCACTGGCTGACCTTGAAGTATTTCTTCAAGCCCAAGGCGACGATCAACTATCCCTACGAGAAGAACCCGATCTCCCCGCGCTTCCGGGGCGAGCATGCGCTGCGCCGTTATCCGAACGGCGAGGAGCGCTGCATCGCGTGCAAGCTGTGCGAGGCCATCTGTCCGGCGCTGGCGATCACGATCGAGGCCGAGCCGCGCGCCGACGGCAGCCGGCGCACGACCCGCTACGACATCGATATGACCAAGTGCATCTATTGCGGCCTGTGCCAGGAGGCCTGCCCGGTCGATGCGATCGTCGAGGGGCCGAACATGGATTTCTCGACCGAAACCCGCGAGGAGCTGATCTACGACAAGGCGAAGCTGCTCGCCAATGGCGACCGCTGGGAGCGCGCTCTGGCCGCGAACATTGCGGCCGACGCGGCGTATCGGTAGGTGGCCGCCATGCGGGATTCGGACATGAAGTTCCTCCCCGGAACGGGGAGGGGGACCATGGGCAGCATGGTGGCGGCGGGGCGCGAACGGTGATCGCGGCCATCGTCTTCTGGGTCTTCGCGGCGCTCGTCATCGCCTCGGGCGTGATGGTGATCGCCTCGCGCAATCCGGTCCATTCCGTGCTGTTCCTCATCCTCGCCTTCTTCAACGCGGCGGGGCTGTTCCTTCTGATGGGGGCGGAGTTCCTCGCCTTCCTGCTGATCATCGTCTATGTCGGCGCGGTCGCGGTGCTGTTCATGTTCGTCGTGATGATGCTCGACGTCGATTTCGCCGAGCTCCGCGCCGGAATCGCACGCTACTGGCCGCTTGGCTTTGGCTTGGCCGGCGTGTTGCTGGCCGAGATCGTCTTCACCGTGGTCGCGTGGAATGCCGGCGCGATCGGGCCGGCGTCCCGCGCGGCGCCGATCGGTCAGGGATCGAACATCGAGGAGCTCGGCCACCTCCTCTACACGCGCTACCTCTTCGTCTTCGAGGCGGCGGGCCTTGTCCTGCTCGTCGCGCTGATCGGCGCCATCGTGCTGACCCACCGCAAGCGCAAGGACGTGCGCCCACAGACGGTCTCGGCGCAGAATCGCCGGCGGCCGGACGAGGCGGTGATCAAGCGGCAGCCCGCCGTCGGGCAGGGGGTGGAGCTGTGATCGGCCTTGGCCACTATCTCGCCGTCGGCGCGATCCTGTTCGTGCTCGGCGTGCTCGGCATTTTCCTCAATCGCAAGAACGTCATCATCATCCTGATGGCGATCGAGCTGATCCTGCTCGCCGTGAACATCAATCTCGTCGCCTTCTCCTCCTTCCTCGGCGACATGGTGGGGCAGGTGTTCGCGATGTTCGTGCTGACCGTCGCCGCCGCCGAGGCCGCGATCGGGCTTGCGATCCTGGTCATCTATTTCCGCGGCCGCGGCACGATCGCGGTCGACGATATCCACCAGATGAAGGGCTGAGCGTGATCCAGGCGATCGTCTTCCTGCCCCTCGTTGCGGCGATCATCGCGGGGCTCGGCAACCGCATGATCGGCAACGTGCCGGCCAAGCTGGTCACGACCGGCGCGCTGTTCGCGTCCTGCGCGATGAGCTGGCCGATCTTCATCGGCTTTCTCGCCGGCACCGAACACAGCGCCGTCCATCCGGTGCTGAACTGGATTCATTCGGGCGATCTCCAGGTTCAGTGGGCGCTGCGCGTCGATGCGCTGACCGCGGTGATGCTGGTGGTCGTGACGACCGTCTCCGCGCTCGTCCACCTCTACTCCTGGGGCTATATGGCGGAGGACGACAGCCAGCCGCGCTTCTTCGCCTATCTGTCGCTCTTCACCTTCGCGATGCTGATGCTGGTGACGGCGGACAATCTCGTCCAGATGTTCTTCGGGTGGGAAGGCGTCGGTCTCGCCTCCTACCTGCTGATCGGCTTCTGGTACTACAAGCCGTCGGCCAACGCGGCCGCGATGAAGGCGTTCGTCGTCAACCGGGTCGGTGATTTCGGCTTCAGCCTGGGCATCTTCGCGACCTTCCTCGTCTTCGGCACGATCTCGATTCCGGAAATCCTGCACGCCGCGCCATCGATGACCGGTTCGACGATCGGATTCCTCGGCGGGCGCGTCGATACGATGACGCTGATCTGCATCCTCCTGTTCATCGGCGCCTGCGGCAAATCCGCGCAGCTTGGCCTGCACACCTGGCTGCCCGACGCGATGGAGGGCCCGACGCCGGTCTCCGCGCTCATCCATGCCGCGACGATGGTGACGGCGGGCGTGTTCATGGTCTGCCGCCTGTCGCCGATGTTCGAGACGAGCCATACCGCGACCACAATCGTCACCTTCGTCGGCGCCGCGACGGCCCTGTTCGCGGCGACCGTCGGCACCGTCCAGAACGACATCAAGCGGGTGATCGCCTATTCCACCTGTTCGCAGCTCGGCTACATGTTCATGGCCGCCGGCGTCGGCGCCTATGGCGCGGCGATGTTCCACCTGTTCACCCACGCCTTCTTCAAGGCGCTGCTGTTCCTCGGCGCGGGCAGCGTCATCCACGCCATGCATCATGAGCAGGACATGCGCTATTATGGGGCGCTGCGTAAGCGGATCCCGCTCACCTTCTGGGCGATGACCATCGGCACGCTCGCGATCACCGGCGTCGGCATCGCCGGGGTGTTCGGCTTTGCCGGCTTCTATTCGAAGGATGCGATCATCGAAAATGCGTTCGCGGCCGGCAGCGGCGGCAGCGGCTTCGCCTTCTTCGTCGGCGTGTTCGCGGCGCTGCTCACCAGCTTCTATTCCTGGCGCCTCGTCTTCCTGACCTTTTTCGGCAAGGCGCGCTGGGCGGCCTCGGAGCATATCCAGCACGCCATCCACGACGCGCACGGCCATCATGCGCAGGACGATCATCCCGATGCCGAGGATGCGGGCCACGACACCCATGTCGGCGAGCCGGGCGCGGCCGAGATCCCTGCGGGGACGGGCGGCTATCACCCGCACGAAAGCCCGTGGACGATGCTGGTGCCTCTGGCGGTTCTGTCTCTCGGCGCGCTGCTCGCCGGCTTCGTCTTCGCGCCCTGGTTCATCGAGGAGGGCGCGGCGCATTTCTGGCAGGGCAGCGTCGCGATCAACGAGGCGCTCGCGCATTCGGTCCACGCCATTCCCGAATGGGCAAAGCTGTCCGCGACCTTCGCGATGCTGATCGGGTTCGCGATCGCCTTCTACGCCTATATCCGCAACACGGCCTTCCCGGCGGCGTTCGTGGCGCAGTTCGGCGTCCTCTACCGCTTCCTCCTGAACAAGTGGTATTTCGACGAGCTCTACGCCGCGATCTTCGTCCGCCCGGCGGTCGCCCTCGGCCGGATCTTCTGGAAGAAGGGTGACGAGGCGACGATCAACCGCTTCGGTCCGGACGGCGCGGCCGCTGCCATCGTCGCCGGCACGCGTCTCACGGCGCGCATCCAGTCGGGCTATGTCTATACCTATGCGCTGGTGATGCTTCTTGGCGTCGCCGCCGCGACGACCTGGGCGATGGCGCAGTGATGGCCGGTTTCCCGATCCTTTCCGTCATCCTGGCGCTGCCGATCCTCGGCGCGATCGCCTGCCTCATGACCAACGCGCAGGGCGCGCGCTGGGTGGCGCTGATCACCACCCTGGTGACGCTCGCGCTCTGCGTCGGCCTGTGGCTCAATTTCCAGGTCGGCGGGCCGCAATGGCAGTTCGCCGAGAATGTCCCGTTGTTCGGGCGCTATTTCAACTGGGCGCTCGGCATCGATGGCATCGCGCTCATGCTGATCGTGCTGACGGCATTCCTGATGCCGATCTGCATCGCGGCCTCGTGGGAGTCGATCCAGAACCGGGTCAGCGAATATATGGCCTGCTTCCTGGTGATGGAGACGCTGATGCTCGGCGTCTTCATGGCGCAGGACATCTTCCTCTTCTACGTCCTGTTCGAATCCACCCTGGTGCCGATGTATCTCATCATCGGCATCTGGGGCGGCGCGAACCGGATCTACGCGGCCTACAAGTTCTTCCTCTACACGTTGCTGGGATCGGTGCTGATGCTGATCGCGATGCTGTGGATGGTGAATTTCGCCCACACGACATCGATCCCCGAGCTGCTGGTCACCGATTTCCCGCCGGAGGCGCAGACCTGGCTGTTCCTCGCCTTCCTCGCGAGCTTCGCGGTCAAGCTGCCGATGTGGCCGGTCCACACCTGGCTTCCCGACGCGCACGTCCAGGCGCCGACCGCCGGTTCGGTCATCCTCGCCGGCGTGCTGCTGAAGCTCGGCGGCTACGGCTTCGTGCGCTTCTCGCTGCCGATGTTTCCGGAAGCGGCGAACCAGCTCATGTGGCTGATGTTCGGCCTCTCGATGATCGCGGTCGTCTATACCAGCCTCGTCGCGCTGGTGCAGGACGACATGAAGAAGCTGATCGCCTATTCGTCGGTCGCGCACATGGCGTTCGTCACGATCGGCCTCTTCTCGTTCAACCGCCAGGGGATCGACGGCGGCCTCGTGGTCATGCTGAGCCACGGCCTGGTCTCGGGTGCGCTCTTCCTGTGCGTGGGCGTGGTCTATGATCGGCTCCACACCCGCGAGATCGCGGCCTATGGCGGCGTTTCCAACAACATGCCCGCTTATGCCCTGTTCTTCATGCTGTTCACCATGGCCTCGGTCGGCCTGCCGGGGACGAGCGGCTTCGTCGGCGAGTTTCTCGCGATGGTCGGCTCCTATCAGGCGTCGAGCTGGGCCGCCTTCGTGGTGACGACCGGAATCATCCTTGGCGCCGCCTACATGCTCCTTCTCTACTGGCGGATCGCCTTCGGGACCGCGCGTACGGAGGGTGCGGCGGCGATGCCCGATCTCAGCCCGCGCGAATGGGCGATCTTCGTGCCGATCGCGGCGGTCGTGCTGTGGATGGGGGTTTATCCGGAAAGCTTCCTTGCGCCGATGCGCGCCGATGTCACGGCCCTGGTCCACCGGATCGAGCGCGCAGCGCCGCGCGGCGACGCACAGCTGACGCCGGGCCATGCGCCGGCGCCAGCCGCCGCGGCGCACGAGGCCGAAGGGACCCATTGATGCCGACGCACGATCTCTTGCTCGTCCTGCCAGAAGAGCTGCTGAGCGCGGCCGGGCTGATCCTGATGCTCGTCGCGGCCTGGGCCGGCGATCGTTCCGCGAAGCTCCTGACCTGGCTCGGGGTCGTCGCGCTCGTCGCCGCAATTCTGGTGATGCCCGGCATCGTCGATCAGGGCGCCTCCGCCTTCTCGGGCATGTTCGCAGCCGACAGCTTCGCAGCCTTTTCCAAGGTCGTGATCTACATCGCGGCCGCCGTGTCACTGCTCGCGGCGTCGAGCTGGTTCGGGCGAGAGGGCGATTTCCGCGCCGAATATCCGGTGCTGATCCTGTTCGCGACGGTCGGCATGGGCATGATGGCCTCGGCGACCGACCTGCTGACGCTCTATGTCGGGCTCGAGATGCAGAGCCTCGCGGCCTATGTCCTCGCCAGTTTCCAGCGGACCGACACCCGCTCGGCGGAGGCCGGCCTCAAATATTTCGTTCTCGGCGCGTTGGCGAGCGGCATCCTGCTCTACGGTATCTCGCTGCTCTACGGGTTTACCGGGACGACCGGCTTCACCGGCATCGCCCAGGCGATGGGCGACGGCCTGTCGAAGGGCGAGCTGTTCGGCATCGTCTTCACCCTTGCGGGCCTCGCCTTCAAGATCAGCGCGGTGCCGTTCCACATGTGGACCCCGGACGTGTACGAAGGCGCGCCGACGCCGGTCACGGCCTTCTTCGCCTCGGCGCCGAAGCTCGCCGCCATGGCGCTGTTCGCGCGCGTGACCGTGGAGGCGATGGGGCCGGCGACCGAGAGCTGGCGGCAGATCGTGATCTTCCTGGTCCTCGCCTCGACCATCCTCGGCGGTGTCGCCGCGATCAATCAGAAGAACATCAAGCGCCTGCTTGCCTACAGTTCGATCAACAATGTCGGCTTCGCGCTCGTCGGCATCGCCGCCGGCACGAAGGAAGGGGTCGCGGCGACGCTCTTCTACATGACCGTCTATATCGCGATGACGCTTGGCGCCTTCCTGATCGTCCTTCGGATGCGCGACGAGGATGGCCAACCGGTCGAGACGATCGCGTCGCTCTCCGGCCTCTCGCGGACGCGGCCGTGGCTTGCGTTCGGCATGATGATCTTCATGTTCAGCCTTGCCGGCATCCCGCCGCTGTTCGGCTTCTGGCCCAAATTCGTGGTCTTCAACGCGGCGGTGGCGGCGAACCTTTCCTGGCTCGCGGCGGTCGCGATCGCGACTTCGGTGATCAGCGCCTTCTATTACATCATGATCGTCAAGACGATCTACTTCGACGAGCCGGCGCCGGCTTACGGACCTACGCGGGAGCCGGTGACGGCCGGGCTGCTGATCGCCGCGGCGTTGTTCGTATCGCCGCTGGGATACCTTGCCATCGGCCCGCTCGATCAGGCGACCACGACGGCGGCAGCCGCGCTGTTCCCGTCCGGAACCTGAGCGTCAGCGTCACGTGGCCACCTCCGCTCAGGACGAGCGGATAGGGGGAAGTGTGGCAAATATCCGCAGCGTCGCCGAAACCGGATCGACCAATGACGATCTCGCCGCGCTCGCGACGGCGGGCGCGCCCGAAGGCCTCTGGCTGCGCGCCGATCGCCAGACCGGCGGCAAGGGACGGCAGGGCAGGGCCTGGCAATCGCCGCCCGGCAATCTTTATGCGAGCACTCTGGTCCGACTTCAGCCGGGCGATCCGTCCGCCGCGACGCTCGCTCTGGTCGCGGCTATGGCGCTTCACGAAGCGGTGCAGCCGGAAGCCCCGGCCGCGACGATCAAGTGGCCCAACGACCTGCTCGTCGAAGGCGCCAAGCTTGCCGGCATCCTGCTCGAGCGCCAGGGGGACGCCGTCGTGATCGGCTTCGGCGTCAACCTCGCATTCCACCCCGTCCTCGCCGACCGCCCCGCAACCAGCCTCAAAGCCCTCGCGGGCCGCGCGCCAAGCCCCCACTTTTTCCTCACCCGGCTCGCCCCGATCTTCCAGGCCTGGCTCGACCGCTGGCGCGCGGAGGGCCTTGCTCCGGTGCGCGCCGCCTGGTGCGCGGCGGCACATCCGGTGGGCACGCCGATCGCGGCGGGAGACCTTCGGGGTGTTTTCGACGGGCTCGAGGAAAGCGGAGCGCTCCGGCTGCGGCTGGCGGGGGGCGGGACCAAGATCATCCATGCCGGCGACGTGTTCCTGATCTGACCCTCGCCAAGGCGCGGCGGCGCGGCTAGAAGCGCCGGATGCTTCTCGCCATCGACGCCGGCAACACCAACATCGTCTTCGCGCTGGTCGGTGACGACGGCGCGATTCGCACGCGCTGGCGGATCACGACCGATCCGCGGCGGACGGCCGACGAATATGCGGTCTGGCTGGTCCAGCTGCTCGCGCTCGAAGGCTTTTCGAAAGCGGATGTGACCGGCGTCATCATCGGCACCGTCGTCCCTCGCGCCCTCCACAATCTGGAGGTGCTCGCGTCCAAATATTTCGGGGTGGAGCCGCTGGTCGCGGGACAGGGAGCGGCCGCGTGGGGTGTGGACCTGGACGTCGCCGAACCGGCAACGGTCGGCGCCGATCGGGTGCTCAACGCCATCGCCGGTCACGCCCTGCATGAAGGGGATCTTGTCGTCATCGATTTCGGCACCGCGACGACGTTCGACGTCGTGGACTATAGCGGCGCCTACAAGGGCGGGATCATCGCGCCGGGCATCAACCTGTCGCTCGATGCGCTGGTCAGCGCCGCCGCCAAGCTCCCCAAGGTGGCGATCGAGGCGCCGGAGACCGCGTCGGTGATCGGCCGCACGACCGAGACGCAGATGCACATCGGCATCTACTGGGGCTATGTCGCGATGATGGAGGGCCTGGTCGCGCGGATGAAGGCCGAGATCGGGCGGCCGGTCACTGTCATTGCCACAGGGGGCCTCGCCACCTTGTTCGATCATCACACCGGCATTTTCGATGCGATCGAGAGCGACCTGACCATCCAGGGCCTGTCGATGCTTTATCGGCGGAGCGTCGGCGCCGCTCACTGACGACGCATCCCATTGTCCTCCCGGTGCGCGTGGCGCATGGGGAGGGAGCCGTCCGAACGAGGGTGGTTGGGCTTACGGCGCCGGAATGCCCCTCCATCATGCTTCGCATGGTCCCTTCTCCCCATCGCCTGGGGCGGCAGGGAGATCTAGAAGGACAGACATGACACCCGGCAAAGAACTCCTTTTCCTCGCGCTCGGCGGCTCGGGCGAGATCGGCATGAACGTCAATCTCTATGGCTGCGACGGCAAATGGGTAATGGTCGATCTCGGCATGACCTTTGCCGATCCCGCTTATCCGGGCGTCGAGCTGATCCTGCCCGATCTGTCGTTCATCGAGGAGCGGCGCGAGGATCTGCTCGGGATCGTCCTCACCCATGGCCACGAGGACCATATCGGGGCGATCCCCTATCTCGCCGGCGATCTCGGCGTGCCGCTCTATGCGACCCCATTCACCGCCGGCCTGATCGCAGGAAAGCTGGAGGAAGAGGGGCTTACGGACGAGATCGAGCTCAACACGATCGAGATGGAGGGCGGCTTCAGCCTCGGTCCGTTCGATTTCACCTATGTGCCGCTCGCCCATTCGATTCCCGAAGGCAATGCGCTGCTGATCGAAACGCCCTATGGCCGTGTCTTCCACACCGGCGACTGGAAGCTCGACGACAGCCCGCAGCTGGGCGACCCGTCCACCGCGGCGGAACTATCCGCGATCGGGGACAAGGGCGTGCTCGCCCTCGTCTGCGATTCGACCAACGTGTTCAACGAATCGCCCTCGGGCTCCGAGCTTGGCGTTCGTGAGGGACTCGATGAGGTGATCCAGGGCGCCGATTGCCGCGTCCTCGTCACCACCTTCGCCTCCAATGCCGCGCGCCTCAAGACGCTGGGCCATGTCGCGCGGGATACGGGGCGAAAGGTCTGCGTCGCGGGCCGCAGCCTCGATCGTATCCTTCGGGTCGCGAAGAGCGTCGGCTATCTCACTGATTTTCCGGAGACCATCGATTTCGACGAGGCGATGAAGCTGCCCCGGCGCGAGGTGATGATCATCGCGACCGGCGGGCAGGGGGAGGCGCGCGCGGCGCTCGCGCGGATCGCCTTCGACCAGCACCCGCTGAAGCTCGATCCGGGCGACCTCGTCGTCTTCTCGTCCAAGCAGATTCCGGGCAACGAAATCGCGATCGGACGGATCCAGAACGAGCTCGCGGCGCGTGGAATCGAGATGATCACCGACCGCCAGGCGCCGGTCCACGTCTCCGGCCATCCCGGCCGGCCGGAGCTTGCCGCGATGTACGAATGGATCCGCCCGCAGATCATCGTCCCGGTCCATGGCGAAATGCGGCACATGACCGAGCAGGCGCGCTTCGCAAGGGCGCGCGGCATCCCGCACGGAATCGTCCAGAAGAATGGCGATCTCGTCCGGCTCGCGCCGAACGGCCCGGAAAAACTGTCGGAGGAGCGCGTCGGCCGGCTGATACTCGACGGTGACGTCATCCTCCCGGCCGATGGCGACACCATCAACCAGCGGCGTCGGCTTTCCTATGCCGGCCTGATTTCGGTCGCTGTGCCGCTCGATCCGGCCGGTCGCCTTTCCGGCGAAATCGTCATCGATCCCCAGGGCATTCCGGTCGAGGAGGATCGCGCGGCTTTCCTCGAAGAGGCGACGGATGCCGCCACCGCGGCCGCCGGCAAGCCCGCCACCAGCGAGGAGAAACTGCGCGAGGAGGTGCGTCTCGCAGTGCGCCGCTGCGCGACCGACTGGACCGGCAAGAAGCCCGTCGTCAGCGTGATGATCGTGAGGACCCGGCCATGAAATGGACCTCGATGCTGGCGATCTACGTCCTGTTCTGGACGATCAGTCTCTTCGTCGTCCTCCCGTTCGGCGTCCGCACGCATGACGAGGAGGGGACCCGACCCGAGATCGGCCACGCCGACAGCGCACCCGTCAATTTCAGCTTCGGCCGGGTGGCTCTGCGCACGACCATCCTTGCCGCGGCCGCCTTTGGCGTCTTCTACGCAAATTATGTCTACGGATGGATCGACGCCAACATGATGGGCTGGACGACCTAGCGGACCAGGGACGGCGGACGCGGACGGATGAGGGGCCGCTGCCGACTGGTGTTTCGGCGCAACTGGCGTCCTACCGCCGCAGCCTCTCGATCGCCTGGGCAAGCGCCACGTAGAGCTTGCCCATGTCCGACGAGAGGAGGGTGACGCCGAGCGTCGCCCCATCGCGCTCCGCGAGGATCCGGCGGAGCATTGCCTCGAAATCGTGGACGTAGCGGTTCACCTGGTCGCGGAAGTCCGGCTCCTCGTCGTAATGGCGCTGGATCGTACGCACCTCGCCGGCCTCTAGCAGGCGCACCGCGCGGCGGGTGAAGACGCCGCGATCGCCCTTGAGATAGGACGCCCAGGCCGTATCGGCGACCTCGTTGGACAGAAGCTTGTTCACGTCGATCGCGGTCGAATTGAGCGCTTCGATGAGCAGCGACACGCGCCGGGTCAGCGCGCCAGCCTCCTGCTCCTCGCGTCGGGCCTGATCCTCCGCGATCCGATCCTCCACCGCCTTTGCGGTCTCGGTGATGGCGAGGAGCTGGCGGGTCAGCCGCTCGCTCGCGGCACGCGCGGCCTCGGTCGCGCGCTCCGACGAGGCGGCGATCTCGACCAGTTGCTCCTCCACCGGGCGCCCGACTGCCTCCGCGATCGCATCCCGACTCGCCTGGGAGAGTGCGGCGACACTGTCGGGGATCGCGCTCGCGATCGCCTCGCGCGCATGGGTCGCGGCCTGGTTCGCGGCCTCGCGGACCCTGACGAGCTGCTCGATCAGCTGTGGCCCCGTCTCCTGGGCGAGACGTCCGGCGGCGCTATCCGCTGCCCCGAGCCCATCGATCGCCTCGCGCGCCGCGGCCGCCACTGCCTCGATCGCCTCGCGCTGGCGGGCCACGGTGCTCTCATTGTCCGCGAGCGAGCGGGCGGCTTCCGCCGCGACACCGCGAACCTCGTCCATCGCCGGAACCACCGATTTGACCGCATCCTTGGTGCGCGCCGCCTGGCCTTCGACTTCGCCGAGCGCGGCGATCAACAGGCCGCGGAGCTGATCCGACACGGTCGTGAGCGCGCCAGCAACCTCGTGCGTCCGATCGATGAGCGCGCCGGACGCATTGCTCCCCGCCTCGATCTCGCGGTGCAACTTCGCGGCGGCGTCGTGCAGCGCCGCGATCGATTGGGAAACCCGGGCGCCGTGGGCCTGGCCCGCCTCTCCAATCTCGGCGAGGCGCGCGTCGAGCGCGTCGATCTGGGAGGTAAGATTGCCGAGCAAGGCCTGGCTCGTGCTTTCCTGGGCGGCGAGGCCATCGGCGATTCTTGCGATGCCGCCGCCGATCGCCTCGATCCGGTCGGCGAGCGCCGTCCCGGCCTCGGCGCCGGACTGATCGATCGCCGCGCGTGCCTGCTCGACCATCGCCAGCATCGCCTGGCCCTGGGCTTCCATGCTCGCTCGGGTCTGTTCGACCGAATCGGCCGCGCGGGTCATGGCCTGGTCGATTGCCGCGTTCATCTGGGCGGCGACCTGGTCCATCCGCTCCTGCGCGGCGCCGGCGCCGGTCTCGATCCGCGCGATCTGCGCGCCAAGCCGCTGGGCGGCGCCGCCAACCGCCTCGTCGACATCGCGCCCGCGCGCGGTGAGCGCCGCGAGATGCCCTTCCAACGCAGCGGCCTGTTCGTGCGCGGCAAGGCCGGCGCTGCGAAGCGATTCGGCGGCGGCGCGGGCCTGCTGCTCGGCGCGCGGCAGATCGCTGAGCAGCGCGCCGATATCGACGCGGGCATTGCCAGCCGCGCTGTCGAGCGCGTTCGCCCGCCGCTCCAGATCGGCGCTCTCCCGCGCGAGATGCTGCGTGACCCGGCCGAGCCGGTCAGCGGCTTCGTCGCCAAGCGCCATCAGTCGGGTCGCCTCGGCGCTCAGCGCCTCGCCATTTTCGGCGATGCGCGACCCGACGATCCCGAGCACGGATTCGAGCGCCTGGCTTTCGCGCCGCATCGCGCCGACCGCGGCAATGAATCGCTCGCTCTCACGCCGCGGGGTGCGGCCGAAGGCGATCCAGACGAGGGTGAGGAGGATCAGCGGCGCGCTCGCGGTCGCGACCCATCCGGCCCAGGCGGACAGGCTGGCGGGCAGGCCCTCGGCGTACAGCGCGTAGCCCGCAAAGCCCGCCCAGCCCAGGGCGGCGGCGATCAGCGCGACGGCGAGCAACCGGATGCCGATGGGCGCCGCGGCCTCCTCCTCCTCGACGATCCGATCGAAACGGAACGGCGCGACCGGTTCGCCCTGATCGGCGATATCGTCCCAGGTCACACTGTCCGGCTGGTGCGCCATCGCGCGCTCTGCCCCCATGGTCATGGCCTGTTGTATCACTTCGGGGCGGATATGAAACGCCCCGTTAACGCAGATCGGCGTAACCGGGGCACCTTATGGCCTACGATCCCGGAGCCCTGAACGCCTCGCTCGCTGCCGCCGTCGGTGCCGATCCGGCGCTGCTTGGCGAGCTGCGCGACGCGTTCATCGAAAGCGCGGCGCGGCAGCTCGATCTGATGCGACGGGCCCGCTGCGACGCCAACTGGATCGCCGCGGCCGCGCGCCTGAAGAGTCTTGCCGCGAGTTTCGGGGCGACCGGGCTCACCGGATTGGCTGACGAGGCGCTTGAAGGGGCACCGGGCGATCCGGTCGTTCTGCGTCGGATCGCCGTCGCCGTCGACGACTTCGCCGCGATCTAGGACAAGCCGCTTTGCAACTGCGCGGCTGCGCGCCTATCCCTCCGCAATTCGCGCGGAGGGATCATTGGGGCTGGCCGCACTTATTGCCGCCTATCACGAATCGGCTGAGCCGGGCCGGCTGCGCGCGGCGCTTCCGCTCGCCGGCCGGACGGTGATCGAGCGGCAGGCGCGGCTCGCGGCGGCGGCCGGGGCATCGCCCGTCCTCATCCTTGCCGAGCGAATGCCTGCCGATCTCGCCGCGGCGATCGAGCGGATGCGGCGTGAGCATCTTCCGGTCCGCCTCGTCCGCAGCGCCGAGGAGGCTGCCGAGGCGGTCGAGCCGACCGACCAGCTTCTCATGATCGCCGACGGCGCGATCGCCGATGCCGCCACCCTGGCGAGCCTCGCCGCGGCGGAGGGGCCGGCGGTGCTGACCGTCGGCGATGGCGGTCACGGCGACATTTACGAGCGGATCGATGCCCATGCCCGCTGGGCGGGTGCGGCGGTGCTCGACGGCGCATTGCTGCGCTCCACCGTCGCCATGCTCCGCGACTGGGATCTGCAATCGACTCTGCTGCGCCGCATCCTCCAGGCGGCGGCGCGACAGGTGCCCGCGACGGGCCCGGTCGCGATCCTCGATGCGGTCGACGATCTCGACACGCTCGAGCGGCGGATCCTCGCCGCCGCCAATGCGAGCGGCGCCGGCTGGGCGGAGCGCCTGCTTGCGCCGCTCGAACGCCTGCTTGCCACCCTGCTCATCGCCAGCCCGCTCGCCCCGGCGATACCGGGCTACGTCGCTCTGCTCGCAACCTTCGCCGGGGCGGCCGCCTTCGCGATGAACTGGCTGTGGACCGGATTTCTGCTGACCTTGATCGCGACCCCGCTGGATGGGGCGGCGGCGCGGCTGGCGCGCGTCAGGATGCAGGGCGATCCGTCAGAGAGCTGGTGGCGGCACTTGCTGCCCTACGCCTCGGCGCTCGGCCTGCTCGGCCTCGCTGCGAGCCTCGCGCCGACGATCGGCTGGGGGATCATTCTTGTCGCGGCGATGACGATCGCATTTCTGATCGCGCAGGGAATCGAGCTGCGCGGCGTCGCGCCCGCCGGCCGCCTGCTCCTTGCCGAGCCCAAAGGAATGACCTGGCTGCTGCTGCCCTTCGCGGCCGCCGGGCAGTGGGCAGGCGGGATCGCGGTCCTGATGGCCTATGCCGTCGCCTCCTTCTTCTGGAGCCAGCGGCAGGCGCATTCCGGGCTGACCCGTAACGGGACAGCCGAAACCGGCTAACGACAGCTTAACCGACGACGCGCTAAGGCAAAACCATGGCCGAAGCGCGATCCAGCCGGGATGGAAAGCAGGGCGATGCCGCGCGCCTCCTGCTCGCCGCCGCGCGCGACCGTTTCGCCGCCGCCGCGACGGACCTGCTGCTCCCCGACCAGGGCCGCCTGACGGAGTGGCAGCGCGTCACCGCAGGGGCGTTGCTCACCCGCCTTGTCGGCGCGATCGAGGATGATCTGCGCGCACGCCTTGCCGCACGGTTCGAGGATCATGCCGCGCTCCACGCCGCCTTGTCCTCCGCCCATGTGCCGATCGCGTTGCCGATCCTCGAGCGCGCGCAGGCCCTGCGCGATCCGGAGCTGACCGCGCTGCTGGTGCGCCGCGCGGAGGAACATCGGTTCTGGACCGCCCATGCCGCGCATGGCGACGGAGATTTCCTCCACGATCTCGTTCGCGATGCCGATGACGACATCGCCGCCGAGGCGATGGAGCTGGTGATCGGCCGTGCCCGGCGCTTCGATCGATTCCAGGAGCCCTTGCTTGGCGAGGTCGAGCTTCCGGCCGAGCTTCAGCACCGCCTCGTCTGGCGGATCGCGGCGGCGCTGCGCCATTATATCGTCCAGCACCACCGCGCCGGCGGTGTCGATGCGGCGGTGGAGGAGACCGCGAGCGCGCTCATCGCCGGCTATGACGAGGGGGAAACGCTGGAGGCGAGAGCCCTGCGCCTCGCCCGCCGGCTCGATCGCGCCGGCCGGCTCGATGGCGCGCTGCTCGCCCGCTCGCTGGGGGAGGGGATGCTGCCCTTCTTCCTCGCCGGACTCGCCGTCCGCTGCGGGCTCGATGCCGGTGCGGCGTGGGAAGTGCTCTCCGACCCACGCGGGCGCGGCCCGGCACTGCTGCTTCGCGCGGGCGCAATCGATCGGCCGGACGCGGCCGCGATCCTGCTCGCGCTCGCCAGTCGGGGACCGCTGCTGTCCGGCGCCGAGGAAGAACGAACGGCCGCGCAGGTCGAACTTTACGATACGCTCGACGAGGCGGCGGCGCGTGATGTGCTGCGGTTGTGGCAGGCCAATCCGGCCTATCGCGCCAGCGTCGCGCGCATCTCCACGCGGTCCCGCGCCGCGGCGGAGGCGGCGTGAGCGCGCTCGACCTCGAAGCCCGCCCGGTGACAGGCCGGGTCGATGCGGACGGTCGCCTCATCGCCGCCGATCCGCCGCTCGCCGATCTCAACGCGCGCGCCGGCGGTGCGCAAGGCGGCCCGCTTTCGGTGCCGCAGATCGCCGCGCTTGCCCGACTCGCCCGACGGCTCGGCATCACCGTCTCGCGCGCGGCGATCGCCGCGGACGGGGATCAGGATATCGATCTTTGGGTGCGTGCCCAGCCCGAAGGCGACGAGGTGGCGCTCTCGATCACCGGCTGGACGCGCCATGCCCCTCAGCCTGCCGCGGCCCGCGCCGGCCGTGAGGCCGATTTCGAGCGCGCGGCCGCCGACTGGACCTGGGAGAGCGACGACACGCTGAAACTGACCCAGGTGTCGATCGCCGCCGCTGCCGCGATCGGCCGACCGCAGGCCGAGCTGGTCGGGATGCCGTTGACCCGCATCTTCCGCTTCCGGGAAGGACCCGACGGCTCGCTTCCGATCCTCGCCGCGCTCGCCGGCCATGTCGCGTTCGAGGATCAGGTCGCGGACCTGCGCGCCGGGCGCAAGGGCCGCTATCATCTCTCCGCGGTGCCTCTCATCGACGGCATGGGCCGGTTTGCCGGATTCTCCGGCGCGGCGGTCGGCCATCGCCCGGACAGCGAGCCGGCCGTCGAACCCGAGCCGGAGCCGCCCGCGCCCGATGGCGCCGCTTTCGGAGCCCGACTCGACGCGGCCTTGCGCGGTCCGCTGGCCGAGATCGTCGAAAATGCCGAGCGCATCCGCAGCCAGCCCGAGGGACCGCTGCGCCGCGATTATGCCGGCTATGCGGGCGACATTGCGACCGCCGGCCGTCACCTCCTCGCGCTGGTCGACGACCTCGTCGATCTCCAGGCGATCGAACGGCCCGATTTCACGCCTGAGGCCGAGGCGATCGACCTTGCCGACATCGCCCGCCGCGTCGCCGGGCTGCTAGCGGTTCGCGCCGCCGATCGCGAGGTTCGCATCGATGCCCCCGCCGCCGACGAGGGGCTCCCGGCGACCGGCGACTTCACCCGCGCGCTCCAGATCCTCATGAACCTCGTCGCCAATGCGGTGCGCTACACGCCTGCCGGCGGCCAGGTCTGGGTGCGCACCGAGCGCGAGGGCGATCTCGCCGCCGTGATCGTCGCCGATCAGGGCAAGGGGATCGCGCCGGAGGACCAGGAGCGGATTTTCGGCAAGTTCGAGCGGGTCGACCCTTCGGAGCCCGGCGGCACCGGCCTTGGCCTCTACATCGCCCGCCGGCTGGCGCGCGCAATGGGTGGAGACATCGCCGTCGACAGCGCGCCGGGACAGGGCGCACGCTTCACCTTCACCCTGCCGGCGCGTTAGCCACGCCCGGCATCCGCCAGCCGAGCCGCACGTCGCCTCCATCCGGCCCGCCATCGGCGCTGGCTCTTGCGCCCGCCTGCGTCAGCGCGGCGACCACGGCCTCGCGCTCCGCCGGATTGCCGCCCGAGACCGCGATCGGCAGGCCAAGCCGCTGCGCCGCCCATGCCGCGGTCGCGATGGTTGCGGCGCCGCCGGCGTCCGGGGCGTCATCGCCGAACGTCACGCGGCCGAGCGGCGTGACCGGCGGGATGAGCGCGATCGACCAGTCCGGCTCTCCGGCGGCGACGCGCCGCTCGAGCTGGCGATAGACGATCATCGGCGCGCCCGGCAGCTCGGCGGCGCGGACCTCGGCGCGCCGGGCATCGCGGTCGATCAGGACCTGATCCGCCGGAACCCCGGCGACGAGCGCGAGCTGGCGTGCGACCCGATCGGCGTCGCGCTGCGCATCAAGCCCGCGCGCGGCGGCGAGCTGTTGCGCCTCGGTCGCGTCATTGTCGGTATGGATCTGATCGAGCGAGACGTGGACGCGCCTGCCGAGCATCGCGCCAAGCTGATTGGTGATCGCCCGCTCCGCATCCGGCCTGTATTGCGGCGTAAGGAGCGTCGCGACGATTTCGATTGGGTCGGATCGATAGTCGACGTCGAGCCCGTTCACGCGCGCCTGATCCCCGAAATAGCGGCCGACGACCTGGCGGATCTCGCGCGAGGCCACCGTTTCCCACCCGATCTGCCGCAGCGACAGGCCCAGCGGCACCGCCAGCGCCACCATGACGGCGAGGGCGAGTGTCGCCTGGAGCCGTGTCTGCTGCGGCGACAGGTTCGGCGCAAAGCCGTAAAGGCGGGCGAGGAAGGCGGCGGAGGCCGCGATCGTCATCAGGTTCGTGAAAAAGAGAAGGAACGCGCCGCCGAGGACGGTGAGGTTCGCGGTCGCGAGGCCGAAGCCGACGACGGCGATCGGCGGCATCAACGCCGTCGCGATCGCGACGCCGACGATCGTGCCATGCTTGCCCCGGATCATCGCATAGGTGCCGGCGAGGCCCGAGAAGAGCGCGACGAGCAGGTCGAACAGGTTGGGGCGGGTGCGTGCCGCGATTTCGTCGGTCACCGTCTGGAGCGGTGAGACGAGCACGATCAGCGCGCAGAATATGGTCGCGATCACCACGCCCGCGGCGAGCGCCCTCAGCGTCCGGCGCATTTCCGAAAGGTCGAAGGTCGCGACCGCGAAGCCGAGGCCGATAATCGGCCCCATCAGCGGCGAAATCAGCATCGCGCCGATCACGACGGCCGGCGAGGAGAGCAGCAGGCCGAGCACGGCGATGCCGGCGGACATGAGGGACATGAACGCGAAATGCGGGGACCAGCCCGCATCGTCGCGCACCGCCGTCACCACTGCGGCGTGATCGACGCTCGCCACGACATTATGGCCCCACCAGCGCGAGAAGGGGATGTGGACCCGGTGCGGGGTCGAGTTCGCTGCAAGGGACCCGACGGGGCCGGTGCTCCCCTGGGGCGAGGCTGGTCCGTTCCTGGCCATGGCCGGTGGCGCAGGCGGCGCCTAGCGCTGGTCCACCGGCACGTAGTCCCGCTGCGTCGCGCCGGTATAGAGCTGGCGCGGCCGGCCGATCTTCTGGTCCGGATCGGCGATCATCTCGTTCCACTGGGCGACCCACCCGACGGTGCGGGCGAGGGCGAAGAGCGCGGTGAACATCGAGGTCGGGAAACCGATCGCAGAGAGGATCACGCCCGAATAGAAATCGACGTTCGGGTAGAGCTTCTTCTCGATGAAATAATCGTCGTGGAGGGCGATCTGCTCGAGCTCCTTGGCGACGTCGAGCACCGGATCGACGATGTTGAGCTCCTTCAGCACCTCGTCGGCGGTCGCCTTCATCACCTTCGCCCGCGGATCGAAATTCTTGTAGACGCGGTGGCCGAAGCCCATCAGCCGGAAGGGATCGTCCTTGTCCTTGGCGCGGGCGATATATTCGGGGATATGTTCGGGCCGGCCGATCTCGCGCAGCATGTTGAGCGCGGCTTCGTTGGCGCCGCCATGGGCCGGACCCCAAAGGCAGGCGATCCCGGCCGCGATACAGGCAAAGGGGTTCGCGCCCGACGAGCCGGCCAGTCGCACCGTGGAAGTGGACGCATTCTGCTCATGATCGGCATGAAGGATGAATATCCGGCGCATCGCCCGTTCGATGATTGGATTGACCTCATAGGGCTCGGCCGGGACGCCGAAGGTCATCCGCAGGAAATTGCCGGTGTAGCTGAGGTTGTTCTGGGGATAGAGGAACGGCTGGCCGATCGAATATTTGTACGCCATCGCGGCGATCGTCGGCATCTTGGCGATGAGCCGGTGCGAGGCGATCATCCGCTGCTCGGGATCGGTGATGTCCGTGCTGTCGTGATAGAAGGCCGAAAGCGCACCGACGACGCCACACATGATCGCCATCGGATGCGCGTCGCGCCGGAAGCCGCGATAGAAGGTCGCGAGCTGCTCGTGCAGCATCGTGTGGCGGGTGATCGTGTGGGTGAACTTCTCAAGCTCCGCCCTGTTCGGCAACTCACCGTTCAGGAGGAGGTAGGAGACCTCCATGAAGGTCGAATTTTCGGCGAGCTGATCGATCGGATAGCCACGGTGGAGGAGGATGCCCGCCTCGCCGTCGATATAGGTGATCGCGCTCTGGCAGGAGGCGGTCGAGGTGAAGCCCGGATCGTAGGTGAAGACATCGGCCTGGCCGTATAGCTTGCGAATGTCGATCACGTCGGGGCCGACCGATCCGCGCATTACCGGATAGTCGAAATTCTGGTCGCCGATCGTCAGGCTGGCCTTGTCCGCCATGGTCATTTTCCCTTCCCGGTCATCTGGTCCCCGATCCGGGCGAGGCTTTCGTCCCGCCCGAGCAAAGCCAGCACATCGAATATGCCCGGCGACGTCGCCCGCCCGGTAAGCGCGGCCCGCAATGGCTGCGCGACCTGGCCGAGCTTGACGCCTTCGGCTTCAGACACCTCCCGCACGGCCTGCTCCGTCGCCTCGACGGTCCACGTGTCGAGCTTTTGAAGAGACTCGTGGACGAGGGCGAGCAGGTCTCGCGCCGCGCCTTCTAGCAGGGCCGCGGCCTTCTCGTCCACGTCCAGCGGCCGAAGCTTGAACAGAAATTGAGCTGCCTCTGCCAACTCGTTCAAATCCTTGGCCCGAGGGGTCAGGACCGGCATCGCGCGCGTGAGCAGATCGATGTCGCCCGCATCGAGGCCGCGGCCCAGCGCGCCCTCGATCCGGTGATCGATCAGCGACGCGATCCGCCGAGGGTCGGCGGCGCGCAGATAGTGGCCGTTGAGGTTCTCGAGCTTCTTCATGTCGAAGCGGGCAGGGGCGCGGCCGACCTGCGGGAGATCGAACCACTGGATCGCCTCCTCGCGGCTGATGATCTCGGCGTCGCCATGACCCCAGCCGAGCCGGAGCAGATAGTTGAACAACGCCTCCGGCAGCATGCCGAGCTCGTCGCGATAGGTTTCGACGCCGAGCGCGCCGTGCCGCTTCGAAAGCTTCGCGCCATCGGCGCCGTGGATCAGCGGAACGTGGCCATAGGTGGGAACCGGCCAGCCCATCGCGCGGATGATCGCGATCTGGCGGAAGGCGTTGTTCAGGTGATCATCGCCGCGGATCACGTGCGTGACGCCCATGTCGTGATCGTCGACGACCACGGCAAGCATATAGGTCGGCGTCCCGTCCGAGCGGAGGAGGACGAAATCGTCGATCTCCTCGTTGCGGACGGTCACCCGCCCCTGCACCGCATCGTCGATGCTCGTTTCGCCTTCCTGCGGGGCCCTGAGGCGGACGACGAAGGGCTGATCGGCCGGGCCGTCGTCGCGGTCGCGCCAGGGACTGCGGATTCGGAACGGCCGCCGCTCCTTCTGCGCGGCCTCGCGCTGCGCGGCCAGCTCTTCCTGCGTCATCCAGCAGCGATAGGCATGGCCGCTTTCCAGCAGCGCGCGCGCGACCTCGGCGTGGCGCGCCGCGAAGTGCGACTGGAACCAGGCGTCGCCGTCCCAGTCGAGCCCGAGCCACGTCATCCCGTCGAGGATCGCGTCGATCGCCGCCTGGGTGGAGCGCGCCTTGTCGGTGTCCTCGATGCGAAGCACGAAGCGGCCGCCGAAGCGCCGTGCATATAGCCAGTTGAACAGGGCGGTTCGCGCGCCGCCGATGTGGAGGAATCCGGTGGGCGAGGGCGCGAAACGGGTGACGATGGCTTGCGGACTTGCGCTCACGCGCGGCTTCTCCAAGGATGAGGGTCATGGCGACCCGGAAGGCAAGCGCCCCTAGCACAGCGAGTCATCCGGGCGAAAGCCGGGACCGGTGAGCGACGCGCTCGCCGATTTTGCGTCCCCCCGGCGCGCCCTCTGGATCGGCGCGGTGCGGGACCGTCTGATCGAAATCGCCGAGGCCGAGCGCGACCAGTTCCCGCTTTGGCTCCCGGTCGGACTGATGGTCGGCATCGCGGCCTGGTTCACGCTTCCCGGTCGGGACGGATGGATTGCCTTCCTGCTCGGCGCCGGAGCCGTTGCGGCGGGCGGCTTCGCGCTTTCCGAGTCCAGTCGATGGAGCCGGGCGCTCGGCATCTTCGCGCTGGCCGCCGGCATCGGTTGCGCGCTCGTTTGGGTCCGCGCGGAACGGGTCGCGGCCCCGCGGCTGGACCGACCACAGCTGATGACCTTCACCGGACAGGTCGAATCGGTCCAGGCGCTGCCGGGCGATGGCGCTGAGCGATTGCTCGTCGCGCCCGTCGGCCCAGGCCTCCCGGCCCGTCTTCGGCTCAACGTGCCGTCGGAACGCACGGTTTCCGGCCTCGTCCCCGGGGCGACGATCCGCGCGCGCGCCTGGATGATGCCGCCCGCGCCGATGGCCGCGCCTGGCGCCTATGATTTCGCTCGCGCCGCCTGGTTCCAGAAGATCGGTGGATCGGGGCGCGCGCTCGATCTCGAGGTCGTGGCGCCGCCGGCCGGGCGCGGCTGGAATGCCGGCCTCTCGGCCCTTCGCCAGCGCCTCTCCGCGCATATCCGCGGCCGATTGGGCGGCGGAGAGGGGGCCATCGCCGCCGCGCTCGCGACCGGCGACCAGGGCGCGATCCCCGACGATGACGCCGATGCCATGCGGCGGGCCGGGCTTACGCACCTCCTGTCGGTCAGCGGCCTTCATCTCACCGCCGTGGTCGGGGCGGTCATGTTGCTGACGCTGAAACTGCTGGCGCTGAGCCCGACCTTGGCGCTCCGGTTCCGTCTTGTCGCGATCTCGGCGGGCGTCGGCGGGATCGCCGGCGTCGCCTATACGCTGCTGACCGGCGCCGAGGTGCCGACGATCCGTTCCTGCGTCGCCGCGCTGCTCATCCTCGCGGGGATCGCGCTGGGACGTGAAGCGCTGACCTTGCGGCTGCTCGCGGTCGGGGCCTTGATCGTGCTTCTGCTCTGGCCCGAATCGCTGGTCGGCGCGAGCTTCCAGCTGAGCTTTGCCGCGATTGCCTCGATCGTGGCGCTCCATGAAAATCCGCGCATCCAGGCGCTGCTCGCGCGCCGCGACGAGGGGCGGCTCCTCCGGCTCGGCCGCTTCCTGTTCGGCCTGGTGCTTACCGGCCTGGTCGTCGAGACCGCGCTGGCGCCGATCGCGCTCTTTCACTTTCATCGCACCGGCCTGTACGGAGCCGGCGCGAACGTGATCGCGATCCCGCTCACCACCTTCATCATCATGCCGCTGGAGGCACTGGCGCTGCTGTTCGATGCCGTCGGGATGGGCGCGCCATTCTGGTGGCTCGCGGGCAAGGCGCTGTCGGCGCTCCTCTGGCTGGCGCACATGACGGCGAGTTTGCCGGGAGCGGTCGCGATGCTCCCGACGATTCCGCGCCCCGCATTCGCGCTGATCGTCGCCGGCGGCCTGTGGATCTGCCTGTGGCGCACAAGCTGGCGCGCCTTCGGCCTCGTCGTTGTCGCCGCCGGCACCATCTGGGCGGTCGCGACGCCGGCGCCCGACCTCATCGTCACCGGCGACGGGCGCCACCTCGTGCTTCGCGACGATGCCGGGCGCCTCGCGCTGCTGAGGCCGCGCGCCGGCGATTATGTCCGCGACCTGCTGGCCGAGTTGTCCGGAGCGGAACCCGATTATTACGATCTCGGCACATTACCGAATGCTGCGTGCAGCAGCGATCTATGCATGGCCGATCTGACACGCGGCCATCGCCGCTGGCGGATCGTCGCGACCCGGTCCGGCTATCGCTTGCCCTGGGCGGAGATGGTCCGGGCCTGCGCCGGTGCCGACATCGTCGTTGCCGATCGTCGCCTGCCGCGCGGCTGCACACCTCGCTGGCTCAAGGCGGATGCAACCCTGCTTCGACAGACGGGCGGGCTCGCGATCACCCTTGGCGCCACGCCGCGCGTCGCGACCGTCGCAGCGGCCGAAGGCGCCCATCCATGGGTCGGGTCGCGCTGAGCGACGCAGGGTGATCAGCCGTGATCCGCCTCGACGCAGGCGAGCTCATTGCCATTGGGGTCGAGGAACTGGAAGCGCCGGCCACCGGGAAAGGCGAAGATCGGCCTGACGATCACGCCGCCCGCCTTCGTCACGGCTTCCAGGGCAGCATCGAGATTCTCGACATCGATGACCGGCAACGGCGCCTTGGTCATCTCCTCGGCATCGCCCTGCAAGCCGATGTCGGTGTCGCCGGTCACCGTCGCCGCGTAGGTCGGCCCGAACTCGGCCAGGGTCCAGCCGAACGCCGTCTCGTAGAAGACCTTGCCCGCGCCGATCGCGCGGACGGGCAGCTCGACATAATTCAGACGGGCCATAGTCAATAGCGCCGCAGCAGTCCCGCGAGCCGGCCCTGGATCTGGACCTGCTCCGGCCGATAGCGCTGAGGATCATATTGGCGATTGGCCGGGTCGAGGCGGATCATCCGCCCTTCGTGGCGCAGTGTCTTGAGCGTCGCCTCGGCATCGTCGATCAGCGCGACCACGATCTCGCCGTCGCGCGCCGTCTCCTGGCGGCGGATCAGCGCATAATCCCCGTCGAGGATGCCGAGCTCGACCATCGAATCGCCGGCGACCTCGAGCGCATAATGTTCGCCCGGGCCGAGCAGGGCGGCCGGAACGGGCAGGGTGTCCGTGCCTTGCAGCGCCTCGATCGGCGTGCCGGCCGCGATCCGGCCGTGGAGTGGGATGTCGAGCACGTCATTGGCGGCGCGCGGCGGCGTGGGAGGAGCAGCCGAGACGCTGGCCGCGCCGCGCACCTCGGGCACCTTCAGCACCTCGAGCGCGCGCGCCCGATTGGGCAGGCGCCGGATGAAGCCGCGCTCCTCAAGTGCCGAGATCAGCCGGTGGACGCCACTCTTCGACTTGAGGTCCAGCGCCTCCTTCATCTCCTCGAACGAGGGGGACACGCCGCTCTGATGGAGGCGTTCGTCGATGTAGAGCAGCAGTTCCTGTTGCTTTCGCGTCAGCATCCGGTCCCTCCCGATGGAACATCTGCGGAACGTGTATGGAACGTTACGGGCGCTGTCAAGCATGTGCGCGCTCCGGGCCGTCCTTGCCCGACGCCCTCCCTAGCAGGGCCTTTCCAGGAAATTCCGCAGCAGCGCGTGGCCGTGCGCGCTCGCGATGCTTTCGGGGTGGAACTGGACGCCGTGGAGCGGCAGGTCGCGGTGCCGAAGGCCCTGGATGGTCCCGTCCGAGGCCTTCGCATTGATCGTCAGGGCGGCCGGAAGGCTTGCCCGCCCGACGACGAGCGAGTGATAGCGCGCCGCCATGAATGGCGTGGGGAGGCCGGCGAACAGGCCCTGTCCATCGTGATGGATGGCGGATGACTTGCCGTGCATCGGCACCGGCGCATGTTCGATCCGTCCGCCGAACGCCGCGGCAATCGCCTGAAGACCAAGGCAGATGCCGAGCAAGGGCCGCCGTGCCGTGGCGCAGGCATGGACGAGTTCGATGGAAATGCCGGCCGCATCCGGCGCGCCGGGCCCGGGGGAGATCAGGATGCCGTCGTCGCCGGCCGCGAGCGTCTCCGCAGGGGTCAGGGAGTCATTGCGCACGACGCGCACTTCGGCCCCGATCTCCTTCAGATAATGGACGATGTTCCAGGTAAAGCTGTCGTAATTGTCGATGACGAGGATCGATCGGGTCACTCCGTCGCGCTGCCGATCAGCCGCGCCTTCACCGCCGCGATCTCCTGGTCGTTGCGGTTGATCCGGCTCTGCATCTGGATGGCCCGGGCGAACTGGTCGGCGAGCTCCTCGGACGCGCTCCGCGAGAATTCGGCGCGCGTCGCGGTGATCATCTCGGGATGGCCGCTTGCGTCGCCAGGCGTGCGCTGCTGGTGATAGACGACGTACCAGCCGGCATTGTTCGGCGCCGGGACCAGCTGGGCGCGGCGCTCGGGGAGACTGAACAAAGCAAGGAGCGGCGGCGCGATCTGCTGGCCGCCGCGTGACAGATCGGCGCGGCGCATGTCGATCGGCCGGGGCGCCGGCATCGCCGGCTGCGCCTGGGCGAAGGCCTGGGCCGGGGCGGTGCCGCGGTTGATCGCGTCGGCAATCTGCTGGGCGATCTGACGCGAGCGCTGGAGCGCCATGTCCTGGGCCGCGGCGTCCCGAACGCGATCGTGGATCTGGGCGAGCGGCGGTGGCGCGGCGGGGATCGCACGCTCGATGCCGAGCAGCGCATAACGTTCATTCTCGGTGATCGGCTGGATCACCGGCTCCGGATGCTCGGCGTCGATCTCGAAGGCGGGCTGGAGCAGCGGCTGGAGCTCGGCCGGCGCGGTGAACGGCTGGTCCGGCGACTGGCCCGCCTGGGTCAGCGGCGGGGTCGTCACGAGTTGCAGATGCTCGGCCTGCGCGATCTCGTTCAGATTGGCTCCGTCCGAAATCCGGTCCTGGATCCGGTTGATGATCGCGGTGAAGGCGTCGTTCGCCTTCTGCTGGGCGATGGCGGATGCGATCTCGGCGCGGACGCTCTCGATGGGCCGCGCGGCGGAGCGCTGGATCGAATCGACGCGAACGACATGGAATCCGAACGGGCTGCGGATCGGCCCGACGACGCCGCCCTGAGCCGCGGCGAACGCGGCCTGGGAGACCTGAGCGGACGTCGCGGTCGCGAACTGCTGCGCGGTCTGGCCGTTGAAGGTGATGTCGCTGGCGGCGAAGCCCGCGCCGCGGGCCGCCTCGGCGAAGCTGGTGCCGCCGCGGACGCGCTGCGCGAAGGCCTGGGCCGCCGCCTGGGTCGGGAGCACGACCGACTGGAGGTTGCGCGTCTCGTGCGCCGCATAAGTGGCGGCATGGCTGCGATAATAGGCCTGGATTTCGGCGTCGGTGGCCTGGGTCTGCGCGGCGATCTGGTCACGACCGATCACGGCATATTGGATCACCCGCCGTTCGGGAATGACGAAGCGGTCGCGATGGCCCCGGTAAAAGGCCTGGATCTGGGCTTCGGTCGGATGGATTCCGGCGACGAGCAGCTGCGCCGGGACCACGCCGATCGAGCCGACCCGCCGTTCGAGCAGGAGATTGGCATATTCGCGAGCGACGCCCTCGGGCACCCGCGCGGTGAGCGCGATCGGGCCGAGCAGCTGCCGCTGCATCAGCTGCTGGGCGATATCCTCGCGCAGCTCGGCCTCGGTCACGTTCTGGCTCGCAAGCGCGGCGCGCATCGCATTTTCGTCGAACTGCCCGGTCACGCCGCGGAAGGCGGGAATATTGACGATCTCGCGGTCGACCATGCGCTGCGACACCGTCAGCCCCTGCGCCGTCCCGAACGACTGCACCGCCATGCCGACAATCAGCTGGTTGATGAGCTGCTCATAGGTGCCGTTGCCGAGGAAGGCGGCGAGAGTCAGGCCCGGCTGCTGCTGGCGGGCCATGTTATATTGCCGGTTGATCGTGTCGGTGAGCTTCTGTTCCGCCAGCTTGCGCCCGTCGACGGTCGCGATCGTGGTGCCCGTCGCCTGTCCGCCGCCGGCGATCAGCGAATCGATGCTCCCGAACCCGCCCGTGCCGAAGCCAGTGATGACGATGGCCAGCAGCGAGATGAACAGGATGATGCCGGTGAGGATCGCGCGGGTGCGGCGCTTGGCGGAGGAAACCATAAGGAAATGTCGTCCTGACGAGACCGAGTTTCGCGGGGTCATAAAGGGGCCGCCACTCTCCCGCAAGCTTGGCAGGGGAGAGCGCGCCTGCTAGGCGGCGCGGCCGCAAAGGAGCTGATCCACCATGCATCTGCGCCGCAAGCTCATCGCCGGCAACTGGAAGATGAACGGCAATCTCGCCGCCCTGGCGGAGATCGCCGCGACAGCCGATGCGGCGCGCGAGATCGCCGGGGTCGATGTCGCGATCTGTCCGCCATTCACCCTGATCGCGCCGGCGGTGACGCGATCGGGTGGTCTCGTCATCGGAGCGCAGGATTGCCATGCCGCCGAAAGCGGCGCCCATACCGGCTGCGTCTCCGCGTCGATGGCGAAGGAAGCGGGCGCCCGCCTCGTCATCGTCGGCCATTCCGAGCGGCGCGCGGACCAGCATGAATCCGACGCGGATGTCCGCGCCAAGGCGGAAACGGCGCTTCGCCACGGCCTCACGGCCATCGTCTGCGTGGGCGAGAGCGAGGGCGATCGCGCAGCGCGCGGCCATGTCGCTGTCGTCGAACGCCAGCTCGCCGGCTCCCTTCCCGATTCGTGGGAGGAGGGTGAGCTTGTCGTCGCCTATGAACCGATCTGGGCGATCGGCACCGGCAAGGTCGCCACGCCCGCCGACATCGGCGAGATGCACGGGGCGATCCGCGCCGCCCTGGTCCAGCGTTTCGGCGATCTCGGGGACCGCATCCGCATCCTCTATGGGGGATCGGTGAAGGCCGACAATGCGGCGGCGATCTTCGGGGTCGCCAACGTTGATGGCGCGCTGGTCGGCGGAGCAAGCCTCACGGCGGCGCAGTTCGTGCCGATCATCGAGGCCGCCGCGGCGAGTTGAATCCCTGAAGGCGATCGACTAGATCGCCGGCGACCCGTTTTTCCGAAAGAGCTCGATGTCCGGCCTGTTCACCTTCATTCTCGTCATCCAGGCGCTGGTCGCCCTCGTGATGATCACCGTCATCCTGATGCAGCGCAGCGAAGGTGGCGGCCTCACCGGCGGAAGCCCCTCGGGCCTGATGACGGCGCGCGGCGCCGCCGACTTCCTGACCCGCACGACATCGATCAGCGCGACGATCTTCGTCATCCTATCGATCCTTCTCGCGGCGCTGGCCGCCAATACCAATCGCGGCAGCCGGATCGACGCCTCGCTCGCCCAGCCCAATCCGTCGTCGCCCTCGCGGTCGATCAATCTCGGCCCGACGCCGGGCGCGCCGGCTCCGGGGGCGACGGCGCCCGCCACCGCGCCGACGCCGGCGCCCGTCACGACCGGCAACCAGTCCGGCGGGGTCCCGCTGGCGCAATAAGCGGATCGGTGATCGCGGCGGCGATGCGGGGAAAATAAATCCCGCATCGGCGCTTGCCCGAATCCGTCGCGTCCTCTTAAGGCTCGACTCCCATGACGCGGTTCATCTTCATCACCGGCGGCGTGGTCTCATCGCTTGGCAAGGGCCTGATGGCGGCATCGCTCGCCGCCTTGCTCCAGGCGCGCGGCTACAAGGTGCGCCTTCGCAAGCTCGATCCCTATCTCAACGTCGATCCGGGCACGATGTCGCCCTATCAGCACGGCGAGGTCTATGTAACCGACGACGGCGCCGAGGCCGATCTCGATCTCGGTCATTACGAGCGGTTCACCGGCGTTCCGGCGCGACAGAGCGACAACGCCACGTCGGGCCGCATCTATCAGGGCATCATCAGCCGCGAGCGGCGCGGCGACTATCTCGGCGCGACCGTCCAGGTGATTCCGCACGTCACCAATGCGATCAAGGATTTCATCCGGGCCGATCTGGACCCCGATCTCGATTTCCTGATCTGCGAGGTCGGCGGCACCGTGGGCGACATCGAATCGCTCCCCTTCATCGAGGCGATCCGTCAGTTCCGCAACGAGGAGGGCAGGGATCGAACGCTCTCGATCCACACGACGCTGGTGCCCTTCATCGCCGCGGCCGGCGAGCTCAAGACCAAGCCGACGCAGCACAGCGTGCGCGAGCTGACCAGCCTCGGCATACAGCCCGAGATCATCGTGTGCCGGACCGAACATCCGCTGCCCGACAGCGACCGCGCGAAGATCGCGCTGTTCTGCAATGTCCGCACGGAAGCCGTCATTCCCGCGCTCGATGCGAAGAGCATCTACGCGGTCCCGCAGCAATATCACGAGGCGGGGCTGGACACCGAAGTGCTCCATGCGCTCGGCCTCGCCGCCCCAGCGCCCGACATGCGCCGGTGGGACGACGTGCTCGATCGCCTGTTCAACCCGGAAGGCGAGGTCACGATCGGGGTGGTCGGCAAATATGTCGGCCTGCCGGATGCCTATAAGAGCCTGACCGAAGCGCTGATCCACGGCGGCCTCGCCAATCGGGTGAAGGTCAACATCCAGTGGCTCGATGCGGAACTGTTCGAACATCCGGGATCGGAGATCGCGGGCGCGCTTGAACCGATGCACGGAATCCTCGTCCCGGGCGGCTTCGGCGAGCGCGGATCAGAAGGCAAGATCGCCTCCGTCCGCTTTGCGCGGGAACGCAAGGTGCCATTCTTCGGCATCTGCCTGGGCATGCAGATGGCCTGTATCGAAGGGGCGCGGAACACGGCCGGGATCGCCGGCGCCGGCTCCTCCGAATTCGGCGCCCAGGCGGAACCCGTGATCGGCCTGATCACCGAATGGATGAGCGACGAGGGGCTTCAGAAGCGGGCCGAGGGCGGCGATCTCGGCGGGACGATGCGTCTCGGCGCCTATGAGGCGACGCTGGCCGGGAACAGCGCGGTGCGGTCCATCTACGGCAGCGACCGGATCTTCGAGCGTCACCGGCACCGTTATGAGGTCAATATCCACTATCGTGACGCGCTCGAGAAAGGCGGCCTGATCTTCTCGGGGATGAGCCCCGATGGCGAGCTGCCGGAGATCGTCGAGCGTGCGGACCATCCCTGGTTCATCGGTGTCCAGTTCCACCCTGAGCTGAAGTCCAAGCCGTTCGCGCCGCACCCGCTCTTTGCGAGCTTCATCGAAGCGGCGGTAAAACAGTCGCGGCTCGTCTGAACCCGCGCCGGGTCTCCATCGTTGCGCCACCATCCTCCGGGGCGAGTCGCCGCCTGTGTTCATGTCGCTCGTCGCCCTGCTGCTGCTGCAAGCGATGTCGCCGGCGAGCGGACCGGAGTCTTTCTTCATCGGCCGGACCGAGGGCGAGGGGACGGTGCGGATCATCCTCTCCGGTCACCATGGCGTGCGGGTGCGCAGCCGCGGGCGGCTTGAGGCGGACGGCGCGTTGCGGCTCGATCAGACCGTCGACGAGGAGGGCAAGGCGCCACGCCATCGGACCTGGCGAATCGTCCGTGACGGCCCCGGCCGAATCGGCGGAACGATCAGCGACGCCCGCGGCCCCATCCAGGGCGAGATCCGCGGAAACCGGCTCGACATCCGCTATCGGAGCATCGAGGGGCCCACGGTCGAGCAGCAGGTGACGATCCAGCCGGGCGGGCGGATCGCGCACAACCGCATGATCTTCCGCCGCTTTGGCATCGTCGTCGCGACGATGGAGGAAACGATCCGCCGCGTCGATTGAACGCGGCCTTCTTTATCCGCTGGATCGCGCCATTGTTTGCGCTAACATCGCGCAAATCCACCGGGGCGGCACGATGACAGATTGGGTGCAAGCTTGAGATCCGCCGCCACCTTCGCGGATCGTCGCGGCGTCTGGGCGTTCGCCCTTGGCGTCGCCGCGGTGACCGTCGGCGTCCTGCTCCACCTGCCCATGTTCTGGATGGGGCGGATGAACCACTTCATGCTGGCCGGGATGCCGATGGGCGGCGACATGCTGGCCGGCATGGGACTGATCATCGGCGGTTGCTTCGTCGCCGCCTACGGCCTGCTCCCCCGCGATATTTCGAGATCGGTGGAGACGGCGCGCGCCATCGAGATCACGGCGCCGGAGGATGCGCCGCTTTCCTCCGCCCATTGGGGCCTGATGGCGGTACTGGTCGTCGCGCTGATCATCGACGTGATGAAGCCGGCCTCCCTCGGCTTCACCATTCCGGGCATGGTCCACGAATATGGCGTGCCGCGAGAGCGGGCGGCGCTCGTGCCCTTCTTCGCGCTGGTCGGCACCGTCTGTGGCTCGGTGATCTGGGGCGTGATCGCCGACATTTACGGGCGCAAGGCGTCGATCCTTCTTTCGGCGGTGATGTTCGTCGGCACCTCGATCTGCGGCGCGATGCCGAGCCTCGCCTGGAATATCGGCATGTGCTTCATGATGGGGGCCGCTGCCGGCGGGATGCTCCCTGTCACCTATGCCCTTCTCGCTGAAATGATGCCGAACCGTCACCGCGGCTGGAGCCTCGTTCTCGTCGGCGGACTCGGCGCGGTCGGCGGCTATTTCGCGGCGAGCGGCCTTTCGGCGCTGCTCCAGCCCTTTTTCGGCTGGCGGATCCTGTGGCTGCTCAATCTCCCGACCGGGCTCTCGCTGGTCCTGCTCGGCCGGTTCATCCCGGAATCGGCAAAATTCCTGATCGCGCACGGCCGGGATGGCGAGGCGCGCGCGGTGATGGCGCGCTTCGGCGCACGGATGCGCGCGGCCGGGCCGGCAAGGACCGAGAGCCAGACCGCGAGGAAGGCGCCCCTGACCGGCTTCGGCCTGCTTGCCAAGCTCGCCGCCCTCAGCCTCGCGGCTCTGTGCTGGGGCCTGGTCAACTTCGGCCTGCTGCTCTGGCTCCCCGCCGATCTCGTTGCGAAGGGTTATTCCATGGAGGTGTCGAGCCGCCTGCTCGCCGAATCCTCGCTCATCGCCTTTCCGACCGTCTTCCTCGCGGCCTGGCTCTACAGCCAGTGGAGCACGAAGCGCGCGGTGCTCGGATCGGTCGCTGTCACCATCGTCGGACTGGCCTGGGTGATTGCGCTGGACGTCCGGGGGCATGGCAATCCGGTGCTTCCGATCGCCTTGCTGATCGTCGGCACCAACGGCCTTGTCGCGATGCTCCTTCCCTATGCCGCCGAAAGCTTTCCGCTGCGGGTTCGCGGCCGTGCGACGGGCTGGGTCGCGGCCTGCACCAAGGCGGGTGGCGTCCTGGCGCAGTTCCTCGCCATTCTCGGCCTCGTCCCAGCGCTCGGCGTCAGCGCCGCGCTGATCGCCGCGCCGACCCTGCTGGCACTCATCCTCATCCTTCGTTTCGGCCAGGAAACACGCGGGCGGGATCTGCGCGATCTCGACGAGGCCATGCTCGGTTCCGGCGCCGCGCTTTAGCCGCGCCCGAGCGATGCCTAGGGCATGTTCATGGTCAAAAGGTCGTAGGTCGCGGCGAGCTCGTCCTTCTGGTTGAACACCTGCACGGCCCAGCGAACCTCGCCCATCTCCTCGTTGCGAACGCTCTTGGACTTCACGGTCAGCTCCACCCGCATCGAATCGCCGGGATAGAGGGGGGTCAGGAAGCGCAGATTCTCGAGCCCGTAATTGGCGAGCACCGGGCCCGGCGCCGGATCGACGAACAGGCCGGCGGCGAAGGAGAGGATCAGATAGCCGTGGGCGACCCGGCCGTCGAAGATCGGGTTCGCCTTCGCCGCCGCCTCGTCCATATGGGCGTAGAAAGTGTCGCCGGTGAAATGGGCGAAATGCTCGATCTCCTCGAGGCTGACCGTCCGGCTCGCGGTCTTGAGCGTATAGCCGATCTCCAGCTCCGAGATGCGCAGCCGGAAGGGGTGGACGTCGCCGGTCTTCTTCTCCGCCCCCGGCAGCCATTGCCCGATCACCGCCGAGAGCATGTCCGGCGATCCCTGGAGCGCGGTGCGCTGCATATAATGCTTCACGCCGCGCACCCCGCCCATCTCCTCGCCGCCGCCGGCCCGGCCGGGCCCGCCGTGGACGAGGACGGGAAGGGGGGAGCCGTGGCCGGTCGATTCCTTCGCGCTCGTTCGATCGAGGATCACCATCCGGCCGTGATAGGCGCCGGCGCCGAGGACGAACTCGCGCGCCACCGCGCGATCGAAGGTGAAGAGCGAGAGCGCGAGGCTTCCCATGCCACGATTGGCGAGCGCGATCGCGTCGTCGAGATCGCGATAGGGCATGATCGTGGAGACCGGCCCGAACGCCTCGACATCGTGCACCGCCGCCGATCCCCACGGATCGTCGGCGCGGAGCAGGATCGGCGAAATGAAGGCGCCGCCGCCGGGCACGGGCGCGGCGCCGGGATCGCCGGCGACGATCCGCGCCGATTTCGCGAGCTCCGCTACCGCCGCACGCACCGCGTCGCGCTGGGCGAGGCTGGCGAGCGCGCCCATCTGCACGCCTTCGTCGCGAGGATTGCCGATGCGGACCTTCGCCAGCCGTTCGGCCAGCGCCGCCTCGAGCGCATCGAGATGCTCGGCCGGCGCCATCGCGCGGCGGATGGCGGTGCATTTCTGCCCCGCCTTGGCGGTCATCTCGCGCGCCACTTCCTTGACGAAGAGGTCGAATTCCGGCGTGCCGGGCCCGGCGTCCGGCCCGAGGATCGAGGCGTTCAGGCTGTCGCGCTCGGCGACGAAGCGAACGCTCTCGCGGCCGATGACCGGGTGCGATTGCAGCTTCATCGCCGTCGCCGCCGATCCGGTGAAGCTCACCACGTCCTGGCAGGTCAGCGGATCGAGCAGATCGCCCGGAATGCCGACGAGCAGCTGCACCGTGCCGGGCGGGAGCACCCCCGCATCGATCATGATCCGGAATGCCGCTTCGGTCAGATAGGCGGTCTGGCTCGCTGGCTTCACGATCGCCGGCATGCCCGCGAGCAGGGTCGGGGCGAGCTTTTCGAGCATTCCCCAGACCGGGAAATTGAACGCGTTGATATGGATCGCGACGCCCTGGAGCGGGGTGAAGACGTGCTGGCCAACGAAGGTGCCGCCCTTCGACAATGGCTCCATCGCCCCGTCGATCAGCACCCGGCCGTTGGGCAGCTCGCGCCGGCCCTTGGAGGAGAAGGAGAAAAGGGTTCCGGCGCCGCCCTCGATGTCGATCCAGCTGTCGCTGCGCGTCGCGCCGCTTTCGTAGCTGAGCTCGTACAGCTCCTCCTTGCGCGCCATGATCGCATTGCCGAGCGCCTTCAGCATCAGCGCGCGCTCATGGAAGGTGAGCTTGCGAAGCGCCGGGCCGCCGACCTTGCGGGCGTGATCGAGCATCGCCGCATAATCGAGCCCGCTTGCGCCCGTCTCGGCGACCACCGCACCGGTCACCGCGCTGCGCACCTCTTCAAGGTCGCCCGTGCCGGAGACCCATTGGTCGGCGGCATAATTGAGCAGCTTCAGCGTCTTCATCTTGTCACCCTAACAAAAAGGCCGGGGGGTTGAGCTGTGCACGGGCTATTTACCCGTGAAATTCGGCGTTCTTTTTTCCATGAACGCGGCCACGCCCTCGCGATAATCGTCGCTGAACCCCAGCTCGCGCATCGCATCGCGCTGGCGATCGAGCTCGGCATCGAGGCTCTGGCCCCAGCTCGCCCGGATCATCGCCTTGATCTTCGCGAGCCCGCGCGTCGGGCCGGCGGCGAAGCGCGCGGCGAGCGAATCCACCTCGGCATCGAGCGCCTCGTCCGCCACCGCCTTCCAGATCAGGCCCCAGGCCGCGGCGCGATCGGCCTCGATCGGCTCGCCGGTCAGCGCCAGGCCGAGCGCCCGCGCCTGGCCGACAAGGCGCGGGAGGACCCAGGTGCCGCCGCTGTCCGGAATGAGGCCGATCGCCGCGAAGCTCTGGATGAACTTCGCGCTCTTCGCCGCGATCACGATGTCGCAGGCCAGCGCGATGTTCGCCCCGGCACCGGCCGCGACCCCGTTCACGCGCGCGATCACCGGCATCGGCAGCGACACGAGCCGGCGGATCAGCGGATTGTAATAGGTCTCCACCGAATGGCCGAGATCGACCGCCTCGCCGGGGGCGACGGCGCGGTCGCCCAGATCCTGCCCCGCGCAGAAGCCGCGCCCCGCGCCCGTGAGGATCAGGCAGCGCGCCTCATCGAGGCTCTCCAGCGCCGCGGCGACCTCCTCGTGCATCCGCACGGTGAAGCTGTTGAGCCGATCCGGCCGGTTCAGCGTCAGGCGCGCGACGCCGGCCTCCACCTTGAAGTCGATGGTCTCATAGGTCATGGCTTCCTCCTAACCCGCCATCGTCCCATTACAAACCTCTTCGTCCCGAGCGGATGGGTTGGAGACTGCTGATGACCCAAGCCTATATCTGCGATGCGATCCGGACCCCGATCGGACGCTATGGCGGCAGCCTCTCGTCGGTCCGTGCCGACGATCTCGCCGCGCACCCGATCAGGGCGCTGATCGAACGCAATCCAGGCGTCGACTGGGGTGCGCTCGAGGATGTGATCTACGGCTGCGCCAACCAGGCGGGCGAGGACAATCGCAACGTCGCGCGCATGGCGGGGCTGCTCGCCGGGCTGCCGGAGACGGCGGGCGGCGTGACGCTGAACCGGCTCTGCGGCTCCGGCCTCGATGCGGTCGCGATGGCGGCGCGGACGATCCGCAGCGGGGAGGGCGGCCTGATCGTCGCCGGCGGCGTCGAGAGCATGAGCCGCGCCCCCTTCGTCGTCGCCAAGGCGACCAGCGCCTTCGATCGCAAGGCGGAGATGTACGACACGACGATCGGCTGGCGCTTCGTCAACAAGCTGATGAAGGCGCAGTTCGGCGTCGATTCGATGCCCGAGACGGCCGAGAATGTGGCCGAGGAATTCGGTATAAGCCGCGAGGATCAGGACGCTTTCGCGGCCGAGAGCCAGCGCCGCGCCGCCGCCGCGCAAGGCAATGGCCGCCTCGCCGCGGAGATCGCGCCGGTTTCGATCCCCCAGCGCAAGGGCGACCCCATCATCGTCGACCGCGACGAGCATCCGCGCGAGACCAGCGCCGAGGCGCTGGCGAAGCTGAAGCCGATCGTGAAGGAAGGCGGCACCGTCACCGCCGGCAACGCCTCGGGAGTCAATGACGGCGCCGCGGCCTTGCTCATCGCCTCGGAGGAAGCCGCGAAGGCCAACGGCCTGACGCCCCGCGCCCGCATCCTCGGCGCCGCCGTCGCCGGCGTGCCGCCCCGCATCATGGGCATCGGCCCCGCACCGGCGAGCGAAAAGCTGCTCGCCCGCCTCGGCCTCGGCGTTGACCAGATCGACGTCATCGAGCTCAACGAAGCCTTCGCCGCCCAGGGCCTCGCCGTGATGCGCCGCCTCGGCCTTCGCGACGACGCGCCGCACGTCAACCCGAACGGCGGCGCCATCGCCCTCGGCCACCCCCTCGGCATGTCCGGCGCCCGCCTCGCTTTGACCGCGACCGAGGAACTGCACCGCAAGGGCGGCCGCTACGCCCTCTGCACGATGTGCATCGGCGTGGGGCAGGGTATCGCGATGGTGATCGAGCGGGTGTGATATAATTTGCGCGATGAGGGGGGAAGAGACATGAATTTTATCGGAATTAGATCCATCTTGCTCATCTTGGGTACGAGTTTAGCCGTTACGCTCGTGCCGTCGTCGGGTCTCGCTCAGCGTATATCGACACAGGAAGCTCGGGCCCGCGTCGCGTCGGTTCGAGCCGATGAGGCCCGTATCATCGAACGTTATCCTGCCCTGTCGAGAATAGACCAGGCCGTTAGGAGCGATTGTGCGGCAAAGAATGAGGGAACATCCGCCGACAGCGACTTTTGCGGTTGCGCGGCCGCTGTCACGATGAGCCTCTGGCGGAGCGGCATCGATCCGCAGATGATCACGCGGCTTCAGGACTATCTCAGCCATCCGGAGACGGTCGCGCCGGATAGCTTCCTGGCCTATCAGGGACCGGAACTCTATCGGCCGTTATGCGCGCTCGCCCTGAGGCGGTAGGAGGCGTCCCGGAGCGCCTATTCTTTGACCGATCGGTCGATTAATGCTATGCAGGCGTCCAAGGAGCTGGCGCATGTACACCACCGAGATGCAGAAGACGGCGCAAATCGCCTCCACCGAGGAACCCGACAAGCTTGCAGCCTTCGAGGCGCGGGTCGCGGCGGACGAGTTTATCGAGCCGAAGGACTGGATGCCCGAGGCCTATCGCCGGACGCTCACCCGGCAGATCAGCCAGCACGCGCATAGCGAGATCGTCGGGATGCTGCCGGAGGGGAACTGGATCACGCGCGCCCCCTCGCTGCGGCGCAAGGCGATCCTGCTCGCCAAGGTGCAGGACGAGGCGGGGCACGGCCTCTATCTCTATTCGGCCGCCGAGACATTGGGCACGAGCCGCGAGGAGATGATCGAGGCGCTCCATTCGGGCAAGGCCAAGTACAGCACCATCTTCAACTATCCGACGCTCACCTGGGCGGATATCGGCGCGATCGGCTGGCTGGTCGATGGCGCGGCGATCATGAACCAGGTGCCGCTGCAGCGCACCTCCTACGGTCCCTATGCCCGCGCGATGGTCCGCGTCTGCAAGGAGGAGAGCTTCCACCAGCGCCAGGGCTATGAGATCATGATGCACCTCGCCGCCGGAACCCCGGCACAGAAGCGGATGGCGCAGGATGCGCTCGATCGCTGGTGGTGGCCCTCCTTGATGATGTTCGGGCCGACCGACGACAACAGCCCGAACACGGCCCAGTCGATGCGCTGGCGGATCAAGCGCGACACCAATGACGAACTTCGCCAGAAATTCGTCGACATCACCGTGCCGCAGGCGGACGCGATCGGCCTTTCCGTGCCGGACCCCGAGCTCAGGTGGAACGAGGACAAGGGCGGCTATGATTTCGGGCCGGTCGACTGGGAGGAATTCTACGCGGTCGTGCGCGGCGAGGGGCCGGTCGCGAAGGAGCGGATGAAGGCCCGCCGCGAGGCATGGGAAGAGGGCGCCTGGGTTCGCGAGGCCGCCGCCGCTTATGCGGAGAAGCATGCGGCAAGGCGGGCGGCGTGACAGCCGTTCTTCGTCATTGCGAGCGTAGCGAAGCAATCCAACGCGGCGGCTGGTGCCTGTTCGGATTGCCGCGTCGCTTCGCTCCTCGCAATGACGGCTTCAGGGAGCAGGCGGCATGAGCAAGGATTGGCCGCTCTGGGAAGTGTTCGTCCGCGCCAAAGGCGGGATGTCGCACCGCCATGTCGGATCGGTCCACGCGCCCGATGCGGAGATCGCGCTTCGGCACGCGCGCGACACCTATACGCGGCGCCAGGAGGGGGTCAGCCTGTGGGTCGTCCCCTCGGCCGAAATCACCGCCTCCGATCCGTCGGATGATGCCGCCATGTTCGATCCGGCGGAGGACAAGATCTATCGCCACCCGACCTTCTACAACATCCCCGACGACGTGAAGCATATATGAAGGACGAGACCCGCACCCAAAATCCTCCCCGTGCCGGGGAGAATTTGGTGCTGTTCGATACGCTCCTCCGCCTCGGGGACGACTCGCTGATCCTCGGCCAGCGTCTCTCTGAATGGTGCGGACATGCGCCGTCGGTGGAGGTCGATCTCAGCCTCGCGAACATGGGGCTCGACCTGATCGGCCAGGCGACGCATTTCCTGGGCGCCGCCGGTGCTGCCGAGGGTAGGGGGCGCGACGGCGATGCGCTCGCCTTCCGGCGCGACGTGCTCGATTTCCGCAATTGCTGGCTGGTCGAGCAGCCCAATGGCGATTTCGCGCAGACGATGGCGCGCCAGTTCCTTTTCTCGACCTGGCAGCAGATGCTGTTCGATCGGCTCACGGCCTCGACCGACGCGACCATCGCCGCCATTGCCGCCAAGGCGGTGAAGGAAGTCACCTATCATGCCGAGCTTGCGGCGGAATGGGTGGTCCGGCTCGGCGACGGCACCGAGGAGAGCCGGCGGCGGATGGCGGCCGGGCTCGACTGGATGTGGCGCTTCATCCCCGAATTGTTCGAGATGGACGAGATCGCGACCGAGGCCGCCGAGCGCGGCATCGGCACCGACGTGACGCTGTTTCGCGCCGATTATGACGCGCGCATCGCCGCGGTGCTCGCCGAGGCGACGCTGGAGGCGCCCAAGGACCAGCGGCCGATCGTCGGCGGCCGGCGCGGCCACCATAGCGAGCATCTCGGCCACATCCTCGCGCCGATGCAGTTCCTCCAGCGCACCTATCCGGACGCGACATGGTAGCCGCCGATCACGCTGGCTTGCGGTCGCTCGGGAAGAACGAGGTCGTGGGTCGCATCCGGGCGGTTCTGGAGCAGGTCCCCGATCCCGAGATACCGGCGCTTTCGATCGTCGATCTCGGCATCGTTCGTGACGTGACGCCGGCACGCGTGCTGCTGACGCCGACCTATACCGGCTGTCCCGCGACCCTCGCGATCGAGGCGATGGTGCGCATCGCGCTCGATCAGTCGGGCTTCGGGGACGTCGGGATCGAAACCACCTTGTCGCCGCCCTGGACGACCGACTGGATCAGCGCGGAGGGCCGCGCGAAGCTCAAGGCCTATGGAATCGCCCCGCCAGTCCCGGCCGGCACACGCGCCGTCGAATGCCCGCAATGCGGATCGACGGCGACCGAGGAGGTGAGCCGCTTCGGTTCGACCCCGTGCAAGGCGCAATGGCGCTGCCGCGACTGCCTCGAGCCGTTCGACCTGTTCAAGTGCCACTGAGATGAGCGCCGGTTTCCACACCCTCACCATCGCCGAAGTGATCGACGAGACCGCCGAGGCCCGCTCGATCCGCTTCGCCGTGCCGGATGATCTGCGGGAGACCTTCAAATTCAAGCCAGGCCAGCATTTGACGCTCAAGGCTGAGATCGAAAATGAAGATGTCCGCCGCAATTATTCGCTCTGCGTCGCGCCGCAGGACGGGATGCTCACCGTCACCGTCAAAAGGATTGCCGGCGGGCTCTTCTCCAATTGGGCGAACGACAGGCTGAAGCCCGGCGACGCGATCGAGGTGATGCCGCCGCACGGCAGCTTCACGCGCGATTTCGACGCGGCCGCCGCCAATCATTATGTCGCCTTTGCCGGCGGCTCGGGCATCACGCCGGTCATGTCGCTGCTAAAATCGGCCATGCTCGACGAGCCGAAGAGCCGGTTCACGCTCTTCTACGGCAATCGCGACAGCAGCTCGATCATCTTCCTCGACGCGCTCGCGCAGCTCAAGAATCGTTTCATGGATCGGCTGGAAGTCCATCATTTCCTTGCGGAAGAGGCCGAGGATATCGCCTTGTTCAACGGGATGCTCGATCGCGCGAAGTGCGACGAGATCCTGGAAATGCTGGTCGACCCCGCCGAGGCCGCGGCCTTCTTCATCTGCGGGCCAGGGCCGATGATGGACGCGGCGGAGGAAGCGCTGCTCGCGCGCGGCGTCGATCGCGACCGCATCCATATCGAGCGGTTCACCGCCGGCCGCACCTCGGCGATGGCCCAGGCGCAGATGCAGGCGCTGAGCCGCGAGGCATCCGGGGCCGCGATGACGGTGACCCTCGACGGACGCACGCGTCGCGTCGCCTTCGATGCCGCGGCGGGGAACATCCTCGATTCCGCGCGCGCCGCCGGCCTGCCCGCGCCCTTCGCCTGCAAGGCGGGCGTCTGCGCGACCTGCCGGGCGAAGGTCGTCTCGGGCGAGGTCGAAATGGCGGCGCGCTATGGGCTGACGGACGAAGAGGTGGCGGCAGGCTATGTGCTGACCTGCCAGTCGGTGCCCAAAAGCGGGGACGTCGTCATCGATTACGACGCCTGAATTCCGCCGAGCATGATCTCCACGGCGAGATCGGCGAGCGCGTCGGCGGTGAGCGCGCCGTCCGGACGAAACCAGCTGTGCGTCCAGTTGATCATGCCGAAGAAGAGCATCGCGATGGGCATCGCCGGCGCGTCGGGACGCAACGCCTCGATCGGGCCGACGACCGCCGCGATGATCCGCCGCTGGCGCGCCACCACCTCCGCCCGCCGCGCCGGCGGGAGATTGTCGAGCTCGTTCAGCAGCACCTTGTGGCGATCCTCCGCGCCGACATAGAGCCGCATGAAAGCGCGTGTCAGCGCGCGGAGCCGCGCCTTCGCATCCCCGCTTTGCGTCGCTCCCTCCGCGGCCGCGACCAGATCGTCGAGATGTGACGTCATGACGGCGTAAAGCACGTCATCCTTTGACGGAAAATAGTGATAGACGAGCGACTTGGACGTGCCGCAGGCCTTGGCGAGATCGGCCATCGAGGCGCCTGAAAAGCCCCGCGCGGCAAACAGGCGCGCCGCGGCATCGAGGATCGCCTCGCGCCGCTTGTCGTAATCGGGCGATTGGGGCCGCGCCATGCCCTCACCCTAGGGCTGCGGCGCGCCTGCTGCCAAGGCCGCGGATCAGCGCAGGCGCGCCGCGCCGCCGAAGCCGGTCGCGTCGTGATAGGCGATGACGGCGCGGGTGACGTTCTGCATCAGCGCCATGCGCGTCGGCAGCGGCGTCGCGGTGCGGCCGATCATCACCGCAACCGCATAATGATGGCCATCGGGCGCGGTGAGGATGCCGATATCGTTATAGCCGGCCTGCTCGGCGCCCAGCACCTGGCCGGTGCCGGTCTTGTGCGCGATCTGCCAGCCCGGCGCGAGGCCGCCGCGCAACCGCTGCGGACCGGTGCGGACCGCGGCGAGGATCGAAAGCAGCCGCGCGGTCGAGCGCTGCGACAGCAATTCGCCGCGCTGCAGCCGGGCCAGCCCGTCGACGATCCCCTCCGGCATCGCGCCGTCCACCGGATCCTCGACATAATGGTTGAAGGCCGCGCGCCGCCGATCGGCCGGCACGTTGGCGCGCGCGGTATAGAAGGCGTTGCCATGCGAAAAGGCGGGCTGCCACTGCATACCGGCGATCTGGCTCTGCATGATCCGCTCGCCAGGGCCGAAGCGGATCCCCTCGATATGGTTGCGCTCGAGCATCGCGCGCACCGCGGCCGGGCCGCCGGCGTGGCGGAGCACCATGTCGTTGCAGGTATTGTCGCTGGTGGTCAGCGCCCGGAACATGAAATTGTCGAGGCTGGTCGTATAGCCGTTGGGGCCGATATCGGCGGCGACCGGCTGGTGGAACAGCGTGAGATCGGCGCGCGTCAAAGTCGCGTTCTGGCTCAGGTCGAGCCGTCCCTGGTCCGCCGCCTGAAGCGCGGTGATCGCCACCCAGAACTTGCTGACGCTCTGCTGCGGGAAATAGCGCCGGCCGTTCCAGCTCGTCGTCCAGCCGCTCTCGACGTCGCGCACCGCGATGCCGACAATGCCGTTGAAGCCGCGCCCGAGCTCGGTGATGCGCTGCTCGAGCGCGCTTTGCGCCTCGACATTGGGCGCGAGCCGGATCGGGTCCGGCTGCGCGCTCCACGCGGACTGCGCCTGGGGCAGGATTCCCGCCGCAAGCAGCACCCCAAGTCCGGCCAGCCGCGCGCGCCCGATAAAGGTCCCCGCCATGATGTCCCCAAAGCTCCTTTTACCCGTATTTCCACCATACGGAATCTGGGGGGCCTGTCAGCTTGGCATCGCCGATGCAGGGACAAAGCGTGGCAGGCGCGCGCCGGATCGAATCCGGAACAGCCTGAAAACACGTGGTGAATCAGAAGTTGAAGCGAAGCGTCGCCCGAAGGTCCCGCCCCGCGAGCGGCGCGAAATCCTTGAGGAAGCTCGCCGCGCGCCGGGCATCGACATCGAAGATGTTATTCGCCGAAAGGACCAGGCTGGTGCCGTTGTCCACGCCCCAGGGGTGGAGCGTGACCGACGCATTGACCTGGGTGAAGCCATCGGTCGGCGTCTCGAACGGCGCCACCCGCTTCTGATCGTTCACCCACTCCACCTCGACGCGGCCGTCCACATAATGTGATTGCGCCTCGATCCCGCCGAGGATGCGCAGCGGCGGGATACGCGGCACCGGGCTGACGCTGACGATGGTCGCGCGGACATAATCGGCGACCGCGTCCGCCTTTACCTTGACCCCGCCGATGCGAAGAAGGTCCGCCGAGCCTTCGAACTCGACGCCGAAATAGCGCGCGTCGTCCTGCTGGAACTGGAAGACCGGCAGGTCGTCCCGGATCGCCCCCGTCGGCTGCTCGTAGATATAATTGGAGAACCAGCTCTGGAAGATCGAGGCGCCGAAGCTGTAGCCGCGGCCGGAGCCGCGCAAAGTCGCCTCGAAGCCCCAGCTGCGCTCCTTGCTGAAATCGGGGTTGCCGATCTCGAACGCCTGGGTGCCGCCATGCGGCCCGTTGGCGAACAGCTCCTCGGCCGAAGGCGCGCGCTCGGTATAGGAGCCGCTGAGGCCGATGCGGAGATTGCCGATCACCGCATAGCTCGCGCCGATCGATCCGGTGAACGCGTCGAAATCGCGATGGATGGCGGGGTTGCCGATCTGGGCGTCGGCGTCCGCCTCCTGCACGCTACGCTCGTATCGTGCCCCGGCCTCGGCCTTGAACCGGCCGCGATCGAGCGTCTGGAGCGTGAAGAAGCCGACCTGGCTTCCCTGGCTCGGCGGCAGGAATTTCTCGTCGCCTTCCACATCGAAATTGCGGCTGGAATATTGGACGCCGAAGCCGCCGCCCCAGCCGCCTCGATTCGATTGGACCGCCTCGAGCCGGCCTTCCCAGCCCTGGTTGCGGAAGGTGGTGCCGATCGATCCGTCCTCTTCGAGCTCGAAATGGCGATACTGAGCGTGGCCGGCCCGGAAGCGCACGCTGTCGATGAGGCCCGATCCCGTGTCCAATTCGGCGCGGAAATCCTCGCGCGTCTGCCGGAGATCGAGCGTCGGCGCCTCCGCCTCGACATCGGGATCGAGTGAATAGCGGATCGGTACGCCGTAACGACTGTCGTAGCGGCTCACCGAAAAGCCGATATTGTTTTCACCGTCGATCCAGGCGACGCCGCCGGCCAGTTCGGTCGTCTTGGAGGCCGTGTTGGGCAAGGTGCCGTGCAGATCGGCAAGCGCCCGGATGGCCGGATCGTCGCTCGCCAGCGCCTGCGCCCGCTGGTCCGGCGCAAGGACATAGCCGCCGATATGGAGATCGCCGGTCTTGGTAAAATTGCCGTCGAGATGGACGACGAAATGGCCGCCGATGGGCGCGTCCACCTCACCATTCGCCGACCGCTCGTCGGCCGCCGAGCCGTAGGTCAGGATGCCTTCGGCATGGATCGGCTCGTCCGGGATGCGGCGCGGGATGCGGCTGTCGATGACGTTGACGACCCCGCCGATCGCGGAGGAACCGAAGAGCAGCGCTGCCGGACCGCGAAGCACCTCGATCCTGTCGGCGGTCAGAGGGTTGATCGCGACCGCATGATCGACGCTGGTATTGGAGACATCGAGGCTCCCGAGGCCGTCGGTGAGGATGCTGATGCGCTCGCCTTCGAAACCGCGGAGCACCGGACGCGAGGCGCTCGGCCCGAAGGATGTGGCGGAGACGCCGGGCTCGTGCGCAAGCGTGTCGCCGATCGAGGGACGGAGGCTCTGGGCCAGGGTCTCGCCGCTCAACACCGAGGTGCCGGCGAGGATGTCGTTGCGGTTGCGGGTGAAGCCGGTGACGACGATTTCCTGCTGCTCCGGTTCATGAAAGCCGCCGCGATCGCCCTGTCCGTCATGGGCGCCAGGAGACGATTGATTTTCCGCGCCGCCGCCCGCGTCGGTCGGCACGCCGGTCGAATCGACCGCGGCGACCGCTGCGTCGTCCGCAGGCTGGGCTTGAGTGAGGGACGGAGTCGGCACAGCGATCGCGGCGCCGGCAAGCAGAAAAGGATGAAACAAGCAGGCCTCCCTGGAGTGGAGGCGGTGCGAATAACAGCACGATATATTATATCAAGTGCCTGATTGCTCCATGACACGAAATTCATCTTTACGCGCTTGTCGGCATGTCCAGGCGTCGCATGGTGACAGGGGTACGCGACGACAAACCGGGACAAATTTTGCCGCCCTTGGACATAGTTGCGCGACAGCGGGAGGGGAAAAGGGCGTCATTCCATGTTCCAAAGGGCAAAGGACCCGCAAATGAAGAACAAGCTCATCATCCTGGCCGGCTCCGCGCTTGCAGTGTTCGGCGGCGTCGCGGTCGCGCAAACCGGCACGTCGGTGCCGACGATGCATCGCGACCATAACGCCCCCGAGACGCGTCAACAGGTCATCGAGCGCGTCCAGCAGCGTTTCGAACGGCTCGACGCCAACCGTGACGGCCGCGTCACCCCGGACGAAGCCCGGCAGGCCCGCGCGCAGATGCGCCAGCATATGCAGGACCGGATGTTCGACCGGATGGATCTCAACCATGACGGGAGCATCACGCGCGATGAGATGGCGCAGGCGCATGCGCAGATGCGCGAGCGGATGCAGCAGCGTCGCGCCGACCGTGGCGGTTCCGGGATGCGCCGGGGCCCGATGGGCGGACACGGCATGGGCATGCGCGGCCCGCGCGGCATGGGCCGTTTTGGCCCGCAGGGCGAATTGACCCTTGAACAGATGCGGGACCGGGCGCTCCAGCGCTTCGACCGGATGGACCTCAACCATGACGGCACCGTGACCGCCGCCGAGCGCCAGCAGGCGCGCGCGCAGATGCGCGAACAGATGCAGCAAAGGCGGGCTCAGTTCCGCGAGCGGATGCAGCAGCGCCGCCAGGGCCAGGCCGATCCCGGCGGCGACGCCGACGCCCAGCCGCAATAAGCGCAAAAGCGGGGCCGGGCCTCCAGCCGCCCGGCCCCCTCCTTTCCCTGCAACGGGTCAGGCGGCGCCGGCGGCCCTCGGGATCGCCAGCCGCACCCGCAGGCCGCCTTCGGGGCGGTTCTCCAGCTCCAGCTGCCCGCAATGGGCCTGCGCGGCGGCACGGGCGAGCGTGAGGCCCAGCCCGGATCCGCCGGTCTCCCGGCTGCGCGAGGGCTCGATCCGGTAGAAGGCCTCCTGGACCTTTTCGATCTCGCTCTCCGGAATACCGGGGCCGTCGTCGACGATCTCGATCGCGAGTTCGTCCGGGCCGAGATCGCGCACCGCGACGCGCGCGGCGCCGGCATATTTGACGGCATTTTCGACGAGGTTGCGGACCGCGCGGCGCAGCAGGCGCGGTCGGATGAGGCCAGTCTGCCGCGTTCCGGCCTCCATCTCGACCTCGGCGCCGAGCGCCCGGAACTCCTCGACCACCGCATCGGCGAGCGCGGTCACGTCGACCGAGCGCAGCGGCTCGACCGCGCGGCCGGAGCGGGCGAGCGCGAGCGTATCGTCGAGCATCGCCGTCATCTCCTCGATCGTCGCGATCATGTGCGCGCGCTCGTCGGCCGGCTCGACGCTCTCGGCGCGGATTCGCAGCGAGGCGAGGGGAGTCCGAAGGTCATGGCCGATCGCGCCGAGCATCCGGTCCTTCTCGTCGAGCATCGTACTTACCCGCATCCCCATCGCGTTGAAGGCCTCGATCGCCCGGCTCACGTCCGCAGGGCCGCGCGGCGCGACCCGCGGTGCCTCGCCATTGCCCTTGAATCCCTGCGCGGCGAGCGTGAGATCGCGCAGCGGCCGCGCGATCCGGATCGCGACGAACAGCATCGCGGCCAGCACGATCAGATAGGTGAGCAAAGTCGCGAGCGCCGGTCGCAGCGCCAGCCATGGATTGGCGCGCGGGGTCAACGCACGGCCGTTCACCCAGCGGCCGTCGGCAAGCTGGACGGAGAGAATGAGCCGCTGGAGCCGGATTTCGCTCCGGCCCCGCAGCGCACTCCCGCGCCCGGACGGCGCATCGTGGTCCATCGACGGGCGCCGGAAGGCGATCTCCTCGGCGAAGGCGCGCGCATCGCGCAACGCAAGGCCGTTGGAGGATGCGTCGGCGCGCAGTCGCTCGACGAGCCAGGGGTCGTTGCGCGCCGCCGGCACCGAGCTCGCGTCGTCGATCGTCACGCGCCGGCGCCGCTCAATCGGTGATCCGGAAAAGGGACCATCGCGAGCACGCGCCGGCAGCCCGTTCGCGATGCGCTGCGCGGAGAGCACGAACCGCGCGACCGCCGGGCCCTCGATCTGGGCGCGGCTCACCCGCTGCCGCTCGGTGAAGATGAGGCTGAAGTTGATCGCCTGGGCGAGCAGCAGCGCGATCGCCATGACGAGCGCGATCTGGCCGATCAGGCTTTTCGGCACGACGCGCTGGACGATCGCCTTCAAAGCTTCCGCACCTCCGCTGCCAGCATATATCCGCCGCCCCATACCGTCTTGATGAGCTTGGGATCGGACGGGTTCTCCTCGATCTTCTTCCTGAGGCGGCTGATGTGATTGTCGATGCTTCGCTCGAACGCGGCGAGCTCCCGGCCCTGGCTCAGATCGAGCAGCTGGTCGCGACTGAGCACCCTGCGGGGACGGGTCACCAATGCGTGCAGCAGGTTATATTCCCCCGTTGAGAGCGGGATCGCCACCCCGGCCTGGTCGACCAGTTCCCGCTCGCCCGATTTGAGGATCCACGGCCCGAAGGCATAGCTGTCGGTATCGGGCCCGCGGACCCGGCCGCCGCCTTCGCCGGCCCGTCGGAGCACGGCCTTGATCCGCGCGAGCAGCTCGCGCGGGGAGAAGGGCTTGGTCACGTAATCGTCGGCGCCCATTTCGAGACCGACGATCCGGTCGGTCTCCTCGCTCCTGGCGGTGAGGAGGATGATCGGCACCGGCTGGGTCGCGCGCAGCCACGAGGTGAAGGCGAGCCCGTCCTCGCCCGGCATCATGATGTCGAGCAGGACGAGATCGATCGCATAAGCGGAGACGATCTGGCGCGCGGTCGCGGCATTCTCCGCCTTGGAGACGCGCAGGCCGCTGCGCCCGAGATAGGCGGCGAGCGGCTCGCGGATGTCCCGCTCGTCGTCGACGAGAAGGATATGAGGTTCGTCAGCCATCCGGGCATGTAAGGCGACAATGTGCGGCGGCGCCAGCCTCACAATGTCTCATAATGTCGTCGATTGTCACACCCTGTCGTCGGCGGCATAACCGAAGGCGATGAGCGGGGCCGCCGATCTTGCGAAGCGCGCATTGTCGCGCGGGGACCTGATCGCCGCCTACGACATCACCGTCCTCGCGATCGCGGACGGCGACCAATCCAACGAGATCCGCCACCAGCAGATCCTCGCACTCGCGCGGATGGGGGACACGGATCGTGCGATGGAGCTCTTCTCCGCCTATCGCCTCGATCGCTCCGACGATCCGCACGAGCGGGCGATCGGCGCGCGATTGATGAAGGATCGCGCGCTCGGCCTTGCCGAGGGGGAGGCGCGCAAAGCGGCGCTGGAGCAGGCCTTCGCCGCCTATCACGCCATTTATCTCGACAGCGGCGATCCCTTTCCCGGGATCAACGCGGCGACGCTCGCGCTGCTTGCCGGAGACGCGGAGCGCGCCAACGCCCTCGCGCGCGCATTGCTGGAGGATCCGGCGGTCGCGGGCGCCGGCGACTATTACATGGCAGCGACGCGGGCCGAGGCGCTGCTCCTTCTCGGCCGGATGGACGAGGTCGCGGCCGTGCTCGCGACACCCGCCGTTCACGCTTCGGCCGATCATGGCGCGCGGGCGGGGACGGCGCGACAGCTCGCCCGGATCGCCGCACATATGGGCGTGACGGCGGAGGGCCTCCTTGCCGGGCTTACACCTCCGCGCGTCGCGCATTTCTGCGGCCACATGTTCGCCGGCGACGATGCGGCCGAAGCGCGGATTCGCGGCGAAATCGATCGCGTGCTCGACGCCGCAGGGATCGGCTTTGCCTATGGCGCGCTCGCCTGCGGCGCCGATATCCTGTTCGCCGAGGCGGCGCTGGCGCGAGGGGTGGAGCTTCACGTCGTCCTCCCCTTCGACGAGGCGGATTTCCTTGCCCAGTCGGTTCTTCCAGGTGGGGGAGACTGGTTGGCGCGCTATCATGCTTGCCTTGCGGGCGCCGCGGGCAGCGTCACCGCCAGCCCGATGGATTATTTCGGCGGGCCGGAGCAATTCGCCTATGGTAGCGGGATGGCGATGGGGCTTGCGCGGCTCCGCGCGCGCCACCTTGATGCCGAGCCGGTGCAGGTCGCGATCTGGGATGGCGTCGCGGCGTCCGGCCCTGCGGGAACCGGCGCCGATGTCGCCACCTGGCAGGCGCGGGGCGGCCGCACGATCGTCATCGATCCCGGCCCTGTGGATCGCGCGCTCGAACGTCCGCCGCCGCGCGTGCGGAGCGACTATGAGCGGATGCTTGCGGCGATCCTGTTCACCGACTTCGCCGGCTTCTCGACGCTCAGGGAAACCGCGCTACCGGCCTTCTGGGACGGCGTGATGCGCCGTGTCGCCGAGGTGCTGGCGGCGCATGAGGGCGAGGTCGAATGTCGCAACAGCTGGGGCGACGCGCTTTACGCGGTGATGCCGAGCGCGTCCGCCGCGGCGACCATCGCGCTCGAGCTTCAGGACGCGCTCGCGGGGTTCGACTTCGCGACGCTGGGGCTCGACGGGAAGGGCGGAATGCGCGTCGGCGTCCATTACGGCCCCGCCTATCGCACCACCGATCACGTCACCGGCCGCACCACCTTCTACGGCACCGAAGTCTCGAAGGCCGCGCGGATCGAGCCGGTGACTCCGCCCGGCGCGGTGTTCGTCACCGAACCGTTCGCCGCGATCCTCGCGCTCGAGGCGGCCGACCGCTTCGCCTGCCGCTATGTCGGCCGCATCGCGCTCGCCAAGAATTACGGGCAATTTCCGATGTACCGCCTGACCCGTGCCTAGCCGGCGAACAGCCCGGCGACCGTCTCGTAGGATCTGAGCCGCGCCGAATGATCGAAAATCTGCGCGGTGATCATCAGCTCGTCCGCGCCGGTGCGGGCGACGAATTCCTCGATCGCGGCCTTCACCGTCGCCGGTGATCCGATCGCCGAGCAGGTGAGGAAATTGTCGACGATCGCCCGCGCACCGGGCGGCAGTGTCTCGGCATAATCCTTCATCGGCGGCGGCAATCTGGTCGGCCGGCCTGTGCGCAGGCTCACCACCGCCTGCTGGACGGAGGTCGCGAGCAGCTGTGCCTCCTCGTCCGTGTCGGCGGCAAAGGCGTTGAAGCCGAGCATCACATAGGGCCGGTCGAGCTGCGCCGAAGGCTGGAACCGCTCGCGATAGACCCGGATCGCATCCATCATCGCGGCCGGCGCGAAATGCGAGGCGAAGGCATAAGGAAGGCCGAGCATCGCGGCGAGCTGCGCGCCGAACAGGCTCGATCCGAGGATCCACACCGGAATGTCGAGCCCCTCGCCGGGAAAGGCGCGCACCCGCTTGTCCTCGCCGCCTTTGAAATAGTCCATCAGCTCGACGACGTCGCGCGGGAACTGGTGCTCGTCGGAGGCGAGGTTGCGGCGCATCGCATAGGCCGCGGCCTGGTCCGTGCCCGGCGCGCGGCCGAGGCCGAGGTCGATCCGGCCGGGGAAGAGCGATTCGAGCGTCCCGAACTGCTCGGCGATGATCAGCGGCGCGTGGTTGGGCAGCATGATTCCGCCTGCCCCGATCCGGATCGTCGACGTGCCCTCACCGACGAAGGCAAGCGCCACCGCGGTTGCGGCGCTGGCGATCCCCGGCATCGAATGATGCTCGGCCATCCAGAAGCGCTTGTAACCCCAGCGCTCGGCATGGCGGGCGAGGTCGCGCGAATTGAGCAGCGCCTGGCGGGCATCGCCGCCTTCGACGATCGGCGCGAGATCGAGGATGGAGAAGGGGATCATCGCCCGGACATAGGAGCGCGCGGGCCGAGGTTCCAGCTTGCCCGGGCGACATCGGGGTCGAACGGCGCACGAGACCTGTTTCGCCGCGCCGTCCGGGCGGCTAGGCTCGCGGCGTGACACCCACCGTCTTCACCATTCCCCCGCACCGGGCCTTCGCCGACGCGCTCGCCGCCGGCCTGATGGACCGATATGGTCGGACCGACACCGGCCTTGCCCAGGGCGTCGTTCTGGTCCCGAACAATCGTGCACAGCGGGCGATCCAGGATGCCTTCGTCCGGCAGGCGCAGCGCGGGCTGCTGCTTCCCCGGCTGGTGCCGATCGGCGATCCGGAACTCGACGAGCGGATCGGCGGCGCGCTCGATCCACTCGACGATGCGGCGACGGCGATTCCCCCCGCGATCGCGCCCATGGAGCGGCTGATGCTGCTCGGCCGACTGGTCGCCCGGCATCATAAGGGCGGGGCGGGGGAGGCGTTGCGGCTGGCCGAGGATCTGGCGCGCACGCTCGATCAACTGATCGTCGAGGAAGTTTCGCTCGATCGCGTCGCGCGCTTCGGCGATGCCTTGACGCCAGAACTGTCCGCGCACTGGCAGGCGTCGCTCGATCAGTTACGCCTGATCCTTGTCGAATGGCCGGAAATCCTGCGCGCGCGGGGCCGGATCGATCTTGCCGAACGGCGCGGACGGTTGCTCGACGCGCTGGCCCGGCGTTGGCGCGACACGCCGCCGCCCGGCTTCGTCTGCGCCGCCGGCATCACCACCGGTGCGCCGGCGGTCGCGCGGCTGCTGCGCGTCATAGCGCGGATGCCCGAAGGGATGGTGGTGCTGCCGGCGCTCGACCTGGACATGCCGGCGGACCAATGGGCGGCGCTCGGCCCGCACGATCAGGAGGCGAAGGAGGGCGGTCCCGCCCTGCGGTCGATCGAAACCCATCCGCAATTCCACCTGAAACTCCTGCTCGATCGCATGGGCGTCGCGCGCGCCGAGGTTGTGCGTTGGCGACGCGCGGGCGGCCCCAGCGGACCGCCGGCGCGGGGCAGGGCGGTCGCTCACGCAATGGCCCCGCCCGCCTTCACCGAGACCTGGCAGCGGCTGAAGCCGCGCGAACGGCGCCTCACCGGCGTTCGGGCGCTCGAGTTGGCCGATCCGGCGGCCGAGGCGCAGGCGATCGCGCTTGCGCTGCGCGCCGCGCTGGAGGAGCCTGGGCGCACGGCGGCGTTGGTGACACCGGATCGGGCCCTGGCCCGGCGGGTTTCGGCGCACCTCAGGCGCTGGGGGATCGAAGCCGACGACAGCGCCGGCCGCCCGCTCTCGCAGACCCCCCCGGGCACGTTGCTGCTCGCCTTGGCGTCCGCGGCGGCCGAGCGGTTCGCACCGGTCCCGCTGCTGGCCCTCCTCAAGCATCCGCTGGTTCGCGCAGGGGAGGGGCGGACCGCCTGGCTCGACGGGGCCCGCCAGATCGATCTGGCGCTTCGCGGCCCGCGCCCTGCCGCCGGGCTCGACGGCCTGGCAGATCATCTCGACGGCTCCGCCGCCAAATGGTGGCATGAGGTCGCCCCCTTGCTGGCGCCGCTCGAGGCCGCGTTTGAAGGGACGGACTTCGCGGCGCTGCTCGCAGCGCTGCGCGAGGTGGCGAGCGAATTGTGCGGCGACGAGCTGTGGTCCGGGCCCGCGGGCCGCGCCGCGGCGGATCTCTGGGCCGAGTTGGAGGACGCGGCGCCGCACGGCCCGGAACGTATCGAGCCGGTGGAGCTCCCGGACCTGCTCGACCGCCTGATGGCCGCCGTCGCGGTGCGCCCGCCCTACGGCCAGCATCCGCGCTTGTTCATCTGGGGGCTCATCGAAGCGCGGCTCCAGCGGACCGATCTGGTGATCCTGGGCGGCCTCAACGAGGGGGTGTGGCCGGCCTTGCCAGCGCCCGATCCATGGCTCGCGCCACGGCTTCGCTCGGAGCTGGGCTTGCCGTCGCTGGAGCGGCGCATCGGGCTCGCGGCGCATGATTTCGCCGCCGCCCTCGGCGCCCCCCAGGTGCTTGTCACGCGTGCCCGGCGCGATGCGCGGTCGCCCGCCATCGCGTCACGTTTCTGGTTGAGGCTTGAGGCGATGACCGGCGGCATGACGCGCGCGCCGCTGCTCGCCAAATGGGCCGCCGAGATCGACCGTCCCGCCGTCTACCAGCCAGCGGGCCAGCCCAAACCGGCGCCCGCCGAGCGTCCGAAACGCATCTCCGTCACCGAGGTCGATCGCCTGAAGGCTGATCCGTTCGCTTTCTACGCCCGCCGCGTGCTCGGCCTTTCCGCGCTCGACGCGGTGGACGCCGACCCGACGGCCGCCTGGCGCGGCAGCGAGGTCCACAAGGTGCTCGAAGCCTGGATGAAGGAGGATGATTGCGATCCCGCCAAGCTCCACCGGCGGGCCCGGGCTCTGCTCTCCGATGCCCGCGTCCACCCTTTCATGCGCGCCTTGTGGGAGCCGCGGCTGATGGAGGCGATCGACTTCATCGCCGATCGGGTCGCCGACGACCGCGCCGAGGGCCGCCGGCCCATCGTCGCGGAAGTCTCGGGCGAGATCGAGATTGCGGGCGTCCATCTGCGCGGCGTGGCCGATCGGGTCGATCGCCTCGCCGACGGCAGCCTCGCGATCGTCGACTACAAGACCGGCCACCCGCCCAAGCCGAAGGCCGTCGCTGCGGGCTATGCGCTCCAGCTCGGTCTCGTCGGGCTGATCGCCGAGCATGGCGGCTTTGCCGGCATCGACGGCCTGGCATCATGCTTCGAATATTGGTCGCTGGCGCGCAAGGGCGGGAAGCTCGGTTATGTCGCGAGCGCGGCGGGCGGCCGCAACGGGGTCGATCCCGTCGATTTCACGCGCATCGCCGCCCGACATTTCACGGAGGCGGCGGAGCGCTGGCTCACCGGGACCGAGCCGTTCACCGCCAAGCTTCACCCTGAATATGCGCCTTACGGGGATTACGACCAGCTGATGCGGCTCGACGAATGGTATGACCGGAGATGAGGCCTACATGCCGCTGATGCTGGCGCCTTCGCCGGGCCTCGCCGGGGTCGCGGGGCGCGCTGCGCTTGCCGGCTCCGGGCAGCGCGCGGCGAGCGCGACCCGCCTGTTGCGGCGGTGCGGCCGGTCCGCGGCAAGCCGCGTCTCGCCATGCGCGCTCCGCCATTCGTCATAAGCGGCGCGCACCCCTCGCTCGTAGAGCTGGATGCAGCGATCGTCATTGCGGTCGCGACGGCATGGCCGCCAGTTGGTCGCCGGGGTCGTCGCGGCCGTGGCGCCTCCGTCGAGGTCGATCGTGTAGGATAGACGCGGCGGGGCCGGATAGGCCGCCCCGATCAGGATGAAGGCGGACAAGGCGGCGAGAAGGATTGGCTTGTTCACGATGGCGTTCCTCCCTGCGGGACTCGCGACATCTAGCACGGTTGACGAACATGGTTAACGCTGCGTCGGATCAGGCGAGGCTGTTCCACACGCCGTAAAGGCTGGTGACGGTCAACACGACGCCGACCAGGGTCAGCATCCGATCCGGGTGGAGACGCTTTGCGAGGAAACCGCCGAGCGGCGCGGCGAGAATTCCGCCGATCAGCAAGCCGATCGTCACCGCGGTGAACGCCTCCAGCCCGAGCGTCGCGATGAAGGTCGCCGAGATCGTGACGGTCAGGAAGAATTCGGCGGTGTTGACGGTGCCGACGACATTGCGCGGATTGGCGCCCTGGATGAGCAGGTTGCTCGTCACGATCGGTCCCCATCCGCCGCCGCCGGCCGCATCGAGAAAGCCGCCGACCAGCCCGAGGGGGACGATCACCTTCGGCCGCTTCTCGACATGGCGGTGCATCAGGCCCCGCCACAGCAGATAGAGGCCGATGATGGTGAGATAGGCAAGGACGAGGGGACGCGCGACCTCGCCCGGGATCGAGGTCAGGACATAGGCGCCGGTGATCCCGCCGATCAGGCCGGGCAGGACGATGCGAACGAAGAGCCACCAATCGACATTGCGGTGGAGAACGTGGCTGATCGCGGAGACGGCGGTCGTGAAGCTCTCGGCCGTGTGGACGGTCGCGGAGGCGACGCGCGGGGCCACGCCAAGGCTGATCAGCAGCGTGTTCGAAATGACGCCGAACGCCATGCCGAGCGCGCCATCGACAAGCTGAGCCGCGAACCCGACAAGGACGAAGGGCAGGATCTGCGAGGGATCAAGGACGCTGAGATCGGGCAAGAAAGCTCTCCTTGCTCGTAGAAACCGCAGGTTGCCCCTGTCGCCCAGCCGCCTTGCGCCGAGGCGGTGGAAATCATGGCCGGCTGGACGGCGACAGGTACCGCACCCAGTCCAAAATTAGTAATTCGTAAACCCTTTCCGGCCGAAAGTAGCACGTCTGTGTGAGGCTGGGCGCGACGACCCGCTTTTGGAAGGTCCAGGACGCTGTTGGATACCGTCTATTCGCTGTCCGGTGACGTGCCGCCGCTCGATCCGGCGCTGTTCGTCGCCGAGGACTCGTCGCTGCAGCCGGGCGCGCTCATCGTCGGCAGCATCCGACAGCTTTGCCTCGTCCGCAAGATCAGCGCCGGCGGCGCCGTCCTCCATGCCGATCTCCCGATGGAAGAGGGGCAGCGGCTTGAGCTCGAACTCGAAACCGGCGAACAGCTCGACGGAGTCATCGCGTGGAAGCGCGGCCTGGAATTCGGCCTGCGCTTCGAAGAGCGAATCGACATCCTCCCCATTCTTGCCCGCAATCTCGCCAGCCAGCCGGGCGAGCGCCGTCGCATGCCCCGCGTCGAGATCGCCGCGCCGGCGCTCATCGAAACAGGCGCAGGGACCGAGCTCGTAACCGTCCGCGACATTGCCCAGGGCGGGTCCAAGGTCGAAACGCCCCATCCGCTCGCCGTGGACGAGCGCGTCGTGCTGACCCCCGAGGGCCTTCGCCCGATCGAAGGCGTCGTGCGCTGGGTGGAGGGGCGGATCGCCGGCGTCTCTTTCCAGGCCGAGCTTCCCTGGCAGGAGCTCATCCCCTGGCTGCGCGCGCGTCGCGACGCCGGGCCCGCGCCGTTCCTTTCCGAGGCATCCGGGGGCGAAAGCGGATCCGCTGCACGGACAGGCGAGGATCCGGTCGATCCCGGCCTCCATCTCAACCTGCCCGCGCGGGTGCGCGAGGGGACGCGTCGCTGGTCGATCGACGTTTCGACGCTGACCACGCGCAATGTCGAATTCGAATGTTTCGCAGCGTTGCGCCTCGGCACCTTGCTGTGGATCGTGCTGCCCGGTCTTGAGGGATGGCCGGCGCGGATCGTCGAGATCGACGGGTATCGCTTCACATGCGAATTCACGCAGCCGCTCCATCCCGCGGTGCTCGAAAGGGTGCTTGCGCTCGCGAACAGCGAGGGGTGAGAAGGTGCGCGGGCGACGGCGCCTCGCTTTCCTGCTGAGCGTCTGCGGGCTTGCGTCCTGCCAGACGCATCCCGCCCCCGGCCCCGCGGCCCCGGCCGAAACATTGCCGTCACCGGGACAGCCTGTCTGGCGCGACGCGATCCGCGATTCCGATCTCGATCGTCTGGCGCGGCTCGACGCTGCATGGCGCGAGGGACTGGGAATGGCGCGGGCCGCAGGTTTCGCGCGTCGCGTCGCGGGGGAGGGGGTGCTCCTCGATCCGGCCGCGGCGCAGCCTCGCGCCGCGCCCGCCCCCGGACCCTATCGGTGCCGGCTGATCCGCCTTGGCGCGGGCCCGCGCGGGCGCGCCTTCACCGCCTATCCGAGTTACTTCTGCCATGTATCCGTGGACGGCGACGAACTGGCGCTGACCAAGCAGACCGGAGCTGAGCGGCCGGGTGGCTATCTGTGGTCGGACGGCGATCGCCGGATGATCTTCCTGGGCGCGACCGCGATCGGGGATGAGGCGTCACCGCCAGCCTATGGGGAGGACGATTCGCGTGACCTTGTCGGCATTGTCGAACGCGTCGCGCCGATGCGCTACCGCCTTGTGCTGCCCTGGACCAGGAGCGGCGCGAAACTCGATGTCATCGAGCTCATTCCCTACGTGCCGCTGACCGACTGAGGCCGCGGCTCAGCTCTTCTCGCCCGTCTTCCGCCCACGATTGGCGTAAAGCAGCGCCGCGACGAGCGCGGCCGATCCAATGCCGATTGCGGCGCCGGCAACGATCTGGCGGGTCCGCTTTCCTCCCGGAGCGCGGGTCTCGTCACGGGACTCGGCCGGCTCGGACGTCTTGTCCTTGTCGGCGGCGGATGGCGTTGGTTCGCGCGACATCATTCCTCGCATCATCGTTGAACCGGCACCCTAGCGCCTTCGCCGGGCGCGCGAAAGCCGGGCCGCCGCGCATGCAAAACGGGCGGCCCGCCTGGACCGCCCGTCCCGCAGAATTCAACCCGTTCTAGTGGTGGCGGCCGCGACCGCACCGTGCCGGATCGGCCCAGCTGCCGCTGTCGCTGTCGGTCAGACCCGAGCAGCGATTCCCGCGGCGGCCACGTCCGTTGCCGCCGGGATCGGCGTTGCTGCCGCTGTCTCCGTCGGTGAGGCCGGTCGCGCGCCGGCCGCGACCATTGCCGGCCTGATCGGCGTTCGGGCCGGTATCGCTGTCGGTGATCCCGCTCCGGCGGCCGCCCCCGCGGCCGTGACCGGCCCGGTCGGCGTTTGGACCGCTGTCGCTGTCCGTTGCTCCGGTATAGCCGCGGCCCGCCGGATCGGCATTGGACCCGCTGTCGGAATCGCTAACCTGCAGGGCATGAGCGGATTCGCCCAGGATGGTCAGGGCTGCACCGCCGGCGACCGCCCCGCCGGCCACGCGGCCGAGGAACGAACGCCGACTGATCTTACGCGTCGGTTTCATTTTGACTCTCCCCAAGGTCCGCCGCGAAGCACCACTCCAAGCAGCCAGAATAGAGTCGGCGCCAGGCGGACGGCGGGCACCGTAATTGAGGCAGGTGCGCTGTCAAGGAGAGACGCTGGGCGCCAAAGCCTGTAGGCTGCCCGGATGACCATCGGCTGCACGACCTTCGAGACCCGGATCGGGATCTGCGGCATCGTCTGGAGCGTTGCGGGCGTGGTCGGCGTTCACTTCCCGGAGGTGGACGCCGGCCGCGCGCGGGCCGCGCTCCAGCGCCGCTTTCCCGATGCTCGGGCGGCGCCGCCACCGCCGACCATCTCCGCCGCCATCGAGAGAATCGGGGCGCACTTGCGAGGGACGCCGGTGGATTATGGCGATATCGGGCTGGACACGCGCGGCGTCGGCGCCTTCGAGATGAGGGTTTACGCGCAGGCGCGCGCGATCCCGCCGGGCGAGACGAGGACTTATGGAGCCGTTGCGTCCGCCCTCGGAGACCCGATGCTGTCGCGCGCGGTCGGCCAGGCCCTCGGCCGCAACCCGTGGCCGATCGTCATCCCGTGCCATCGCGTGACCGCCGCCGACGGCCGCACCGGTGGATTTTCAGCGCCCGGCGGCGCCGCGACCAAGTTGAAGCTGCTCGAGATCGAGGGCGCGCTCGCTCCCGAAGCTCTGCCGCTCTTCGCGCCGCGCGAAGGCTAGGCCGCCGCGCGGCTGCGCTGGAGGGTGAAGCGGAAACGCGCGCCGCCCTTGTCGGGATGCTCGGCAGTGATCGTGCCGCCGTGCGCCTCGACAATGGTCCGGCTGATGGAAAGGCCGACGCCGAGCCCCTCGTCCTTGGTCGACCTGAACGGCTCGAAGGCATCCTGGACGCTCGATGCATCCAGCCCCGGCCCGCTGTCGGCGACCGAGACTTCGACCGATCCCGAGGGCATCAGGTGGGTGGAAATCGTGATCGTCTTGTCGCGCGTCGACTGCATCGCCTCGATCGCATTGCGGATGAGGTTGATCAGCACCTGCTGAATCTGCACCGCGTCCGCCTTGACCCAGCGCGCATGCCGATCGAGTTCGAAACGGAGCTCGACGCCCTCCCGCTGGGCCTGCGGCAAAACGAGCACCCCGGCGTCCGCTATGATCGCCTGCAGATCGTGGGTCTCAAGCTGAGCCCGGCCGCGCGACACGAAGGCCCGCAGACGGCTCAAAATATCGCTCGCGCGCCGGATCGAGGCGGCAGCGAGACCGATCGTCTGCCGCGCCTCGCGGACTTCGGCAGCGGGCATGTTCCGAAGCATCCGCGTCGCGCCGTCCAGATAGGCCCCGGCCGACATCAGCGGTTGGGCGAGTTCGTGGGCAAGCGTCGCCGCCATCGTTCCCATCGCGCTGACCCGCGAGGCATGGATCAGCTCGGACTGCGTCCTGCGCAGCTCCTCCTCCGAGGTCTTGCGGTCGGTAATGTCGCGATAGAAGATCGCGAGGCCGCCATCGTTCGGATAGGCGCGCATCTCGAGCCAGGCGGAACGGCCGTCGGGCCAGCTGTAATGATGTTCGAGCGCGACGGGGACCTGATCGCGCATCGCACGTATCCACAGATCCCCCAGCGGGCTGCCCTTGAGATCGGGCCATGAGTCCCACAGGCTCGTGCCGACGAGTTGGGCCCTGGGGCGCCCCTCGATCCGTTCGCCCTCGGCATTCATGTCGATCACCCGAAAGTCGCCATCGACCAGCACGAAGCCTTCGCTGATCAACTGCAGAAGTGCTTGCACCTGGCTTTCAGATGACACGGCCGGACCCCGGTTTTTTCTTCCACGGAAACATAGTCCCGCAAAAACCGAAATCCTTTCGCAGATTTTTACCTTGATTTTCGGCGCGGTTACCAGCCGCCGCCGCCACCTCCGCCGCCGCCGCCGCCGGAAAAGCCGCCGCCGCCGGTCCCGCTGCTCGATCCGGGCGCGACCGACGCGGCGGCGACGCTGCTCGCCAGCGTCCCGCCGACGGCGGTGGTGAAGCCGTTGATGTTCGTCCATGGGCTCTGGCTGCCGACATACCAGGCCATGCCGCTCTGCTGGCCCGGGGTCTGCGAGGCCGCGGCGAGGACGGCGGCGAAGCGGCTCGCCCACTGGTTCTCGACGCCGAGCGCGATTGCATAGGGTAGCAGGCGTTCGAACAGCTCCGGCGTCTTCTCGGGAGGATGGAGCACGTTGAGCCGATCCTCCTCGGTCGCCGACAGATACATTTCGAATCCGGCGATCTTGTCCATGATGTCGCGCCCCGCGCGGGTCGGCGCCGACATCCACCAGAAGGCCGAGATGACCAGCGGCAGCGCCAGCAGGGGCGCGAAGATGAAGGCGATATTGCCCGAATCCGCCGCGCGAACGATCGTGAGGACGATCAGGACGACGCCCCCAAGGAAGGCGGCGACGCAAAGTGCGGCCAGGGCCCCGCTGCCGCCCTTCTCCAAAAGCGACGAGCGTGGCGAAAGAGCAAGACCGCCCGCAAGGACAGCAAGGCCGACGAGCGGCACGGCGCGGGCCCCGGCGGTTGAATCGGGATCGGCCAGAATGATGATCGCCCCGACGAGGATCATCGCCATGGCGAGCACCATCAATCCGATGAAGGCCCAGCCGAGATTCGAGAGGAAAAGCTTGCCTTTGTAGGCCTCGGCGAGCGCATCCTGGAGACCCGACTGCGCGGCCTGAAAGGATTCGTGCTGCGCCTGCTCCGCCTCGACGCTGTCGCCGCGCGAGAAGAGCCCGCGCAGCATGTCACGCTCCGGCGGGCCGAGATCGTCGCCGTCGGCGGTCTTGTCGATGCGGGTCTTCTTCTTGGAGAAGAAGCCGCCGGGATCGGTCTCGACGAGCCTCAGCTTGCCCTTGACGCCGCTTTCGACGATCGCGGCCGTGAAGCAGCGATTGTCATAGCCCATATCCTTCACATAGCGGATCGCGGCCGCGCTCATGTCGGGCGGCGGCTGGAACAGCGGCACGATCGTGCCGGGCAGGGGCCCGCGCCCCGCCTTCTTCCAGGCGACATAATAAAATCCGGCAAGGCCGAGCAGGGCGATAATGGCTGCGCCGATGGGGCCGTCGTCGCTGAAGAACCGGCGGAGAGCCGACGGAGGCGGGGGCTGCGCGACGACGCCCTTGGGCCAGGCGACGGCGACGGTGAGGCCCTCGTGGTCGGCGAGCGGCCGCGTGGTCCGGAAGCTGATCTCCCCCGGCGCCTGGCCTGTCACCTCGGCGTCCTGCCCCTGGGCCCCCTGGGCGCCGGTATAGACGGTGGGCTGGCTGAGCTGGACGGGACGGGGCAGGCGGATATGGACCGAAGCCTGATCGATCGGGAACGCCCAGCCGGTCCCGGTCACGTTCCAGTAGAGTTCGTCATGGTCTGGGAAATAGCCGAGCTGCCGCGTCGTCGTGTAGCGGATGACGTAGCGATGTTCGCCATTCTGGAGGAAGGTGTCGGCACGGCCGATGCGAACCCGGACGCCATTGTCGATGCGTTCGGTCGTCCAATGCTCCTCCGCGCCGTCGCGAGTCACCCCCTCGACATTGAAGCCGACGCGGACCGTGCGGCCGTCGCTGTTGCGGTAACGGGTCGGGAAATCGCGGGTGATGCCGTGCGAGATGTTCATGCCGGCGGACCGGACCCTGATCGTCTCGGTCACGTGAAGCGTCGCATCGGCATCGATGACGATGTCGCTGTCGAAGCTGGTGATCCGCTCGTCGTCGCCGAAGGCCCGCAACGCGGAATCGTCCGCGGCGATCGCATCGGGCGCGTCGACCGGCTTCTTGGCCAGCGCCGGGCCAAAAGCGGCAACCGCCAGCGCCGCGACAATCAGCGCGATCAGCGACCGAAGCGCGCGCATCGGAGTCAGGCCGCCGGCTGGCCGAACTTCACCACCGGCGCCGACTGGATCGACTGATCGGCATCGGTGTAGAATTCCTCTTCGCTGAAGCCCATCGGCCGCGCGACCAGCACGGCGGGGAAGGACTGGATCCTGGTGTTCAGGTCGCGAACCGTCGCGTTGTAATAACGCCGCGCGCTCTGAAGGCTGTCCTCGATCTCGGCGAGCTCGGTCTGGAGCTGCTGGAAATTCTGGTTGGCCTTGAGATCGGGATAGGCCTCCGCGACGGCCATGAGCCGGCCGAGCATCCCCGTCATCGCCGCGTCCGCTTGGGCAGTGGCGGCGACCGATCCGCCCTGGACCGCATCGGCGCGGTGTGCGGTCACCTGGGTCAGGACCTCACGCTCGTGGGTCGCATAGCCTTCGACCGTGCTGACCAGGTTCGGAATGAGATCGGCGCGGCGGCGCAACTGCACGGTGATGCCGCTGAACCCTTCCTTGGCGAGCGCGCGAACGCGCACCAGGCCGTTGTAGATCGCCACGCCCCACAGCAAGGCGACGACGACAATCCCGAGAATGACGAGCCCGACGATCATGAATTCCCTCCCTCAACCCCGCTGCTTCATAGGGCGGGGCGGGGTCGGAGTCGATAATCGCGAAACGATCAGGGCCGCGCTTCGATGACGAGGTTGAACGGCGTTTCGGCGGCGCGGCGGATTCGCGTGAATCCGGCTTCGCGCAGCACCTTGGCGAGCCGCGCCTCGCCGGCCTGGGCGCCGAGCGCGAGCCCGACTTCCTGCGACAGCGACGCCGGCGTGCAGATAAAGGTCGAGGCCGAATAGAACATCCGTCCGACCGGATTGAGATTGTCGGCCAGGCTGTCGCCGGCGAACGGCTCGACAAGCATGAACCAGCCATCTTCCTTCAGCATCGCGCGGATGTGGCGCGCGGCGCCGACCGGGTCGCCCATGTCGTGCAGGCAATCGAAGCAGCAAACCAGATCATAGTCGCTCCCCGGCGCGTCCTTCGCCGAGGCGACCTCGAAGTCGAGATTGGCCGGGCTGCCAGCCTCGGCGGCGGCAGCGCGGGCGCGCCGGATCGAGGCATCGTGATAGTCGAACCCGATGAACCGACTGTGCGGAAAGGCATCCGCCATGATGATCGTCGAGGCACCGTGGCCGCAGCCGATGTCGGCGACCTTCGCGCCCTCCTCGAGCCGCGCCACGGCGCCGTCGAGCGCGGGGAGCCAGGCCGAGACGAGATTGGCTCGATAGCCCGGGCGGAAAAAGTTCTCGGTCCCGCGGAAAAGGCATTCGTGATGCTCATGCCAGCCGACGCCGCCGCCGGTCCGGAACGCTTCGGTGATCTTGGGCTCGTCGATATAGGCCGACGCGATCACCTCGAACGCCGGCGCGACATAGGTCGGCGCATCCTCGTTGGCGAAGACCATGTGCTGCTCGGGCGAGAGCGAGAAGATTCCGCTGTCCGGCTCGCAATCGATGAATCCCGAAGCCGCCTGCGCGGCAAGCCATTCGCGCACATAGCGCTCGGCGAGCCCGGTCCGTTCGGCAAGCTCGGCGCTGGTGGCCGGCCCCTTGGCGAGCGCCTTGTAGAGGCCGAGCTTGACCCCGGTGATGACCAATGCGCCGCTCATCGCCGCGCCCATGTCGCCGAGCATCTTTCCCATGAATTGTTCGAGCTTTCCGGGGTCCGGAGCCGCCATCGTGGCCATCGCCGCCTCCATCACGAGTCGCGGACGCAAGAAATAGCACGAATCGTCCCATTCCTCGCATGACGCGTTTGCGGGTGACGGGTCGCGACGGCCGCGCTAGCCTTGTTCGATGGCCCATCGTCCGAAACCGCTCGCGCGCCTCGATGGCGATCAGCTTCGCGCTTCCGCCCCGCGCGATCATGCGGCGCTTTCGGCATCCGCGGGAACGGGCAAGACCCATGTGCTGACGGCGCGGGTGCTCCGCCTGCTGCTGCAGCGACGGCCCGAGGTCGATCCGTCCGCGATCCTGTGCCTCACCTTCACCAAGGCCGGGGCCGCGGAGATGGCCGAACGCATCCACCAGCGGCTGGCCTATTGGGTCCGGCTCGACGATTCCAGGCTACGCAAGGAGCTGTTCGCGCTCGGCGAGCCCAATGACGACGATGCGGTCGCGCGCGCCCGCACCCTGTTCGCGCGGGTGCTCGAATCGACCGGGGGCGGGCTCCGCATCCAGACGATCCACGCCTTCGCGCAGAGCCTGCTCGGGGCCTTCCCGGCCGAGGCGGGGCTGGCGCCGGGCTTTCGCCCGCTCGAAGGGCGCGAGGAAAAGCAGCTTGCCCGGTCCGCGCTGGCCGAATTGCTCGTCCGGGCGGAAGGGGAGGGCGACCACGGCCTTGTCCGCGATGTCCAGGCGCTGAGCCTGAGGCTCGGCGAGGGCGGGGCGGAAGGCTTCATGCGGACCTGTGCCCGCGCGCCCGAGGCGATGGCCGCGCTCGGTCCGCGCGAAGGCATCGAGGCGCGCCTGCGACATGCGTTCGGCCTTCCGATCGGGGATATCGAGGAGGCGATCGCGGCGGCTTGCGCGGACGACGCGTTCGATCTGGACTCGGTTCGAGCGATCGCCGACGCCAACCGCGCCTGGGGCGCGACGAGCGGCCTAGCGGCGTGCGACGCGATCGCCGCCTGGCTGGCGAAGGACCCGGCCGGGCGCAGCGCGGAGCTGGAAACGCTCGCCCTCGTCGTTCGTAGGCGCTCCGGCGAAATGCGAACATGGTCCGCCGGGCTCCTCAAGGTGGCGCCGGATTATCCCGGCCTGGCGGAGCGGCTTGGCAATGCCTGTTCGCGGCTGCTGACGATGCGCGCTGTCGCTTCATTCGTATCCGCCCTCGCGGCGGGCCTGCGCGCAGGGCAAGCTTTCGCGCTCGCCTACGATCGAGCCAAGCGGGCCGCCGGCGCGGTCGATTTCGATGATCTCATCCGCCAGGCCGAGAAGTTGCTGCTCAAGCCCGATATGGGCGATTGGGTGCGCTACAAGCTCGATCGGCAGACCGATCACATCCTCGTCGACGAAGCGCAGGACACGAACGAGCGGCAGTGGAACATCGTGCGCGCGCTCAGCCTGGAATTCTTCGCCGGCGAAGGTGCCCGCGGCCGCCACCGCACGATCTTCACCGTCGGCGATTACAAGCAGGCGATCTTCGGCTTCCAGGGGACGGATCCGAGAAGCTTCGAGACCGCCCGCGCCTGGTTCGCGCGCGAGGCGGGTGCGATCGGGCGCCCCTTCCTCGACCTGTCGGTGGACCTCAGCTTCCGTTCCTCGCCGGCGGTGCTCGAAGTCGTCGATCGGGTGATCGGAAATCTCGGCCACGAAGCCTTGGGGCTGCTGCGCCCGCCCAATCCTCATGCCAGCTTCTTCGCCGGTCGCCCCGGCTCGGTGACGCTCTGGGCGCCGTTCACGGACGAACGCGGCGAGGACGAGGATCCAGGCGAGGAAGGATGGGTGAGCGATACGGTGCGGCGCTACGCCAAGGCCGTCGCACGGCAGGTGAAGGCGTGGATCGACCGCCCGTTCCGCATCGAATCGGAAAAAAGGGCGCTGCGGCCCGAGGACATATTGATCCTCGTTCGCCGCCGATCGACCCTCGCTGCGTTGCTCGTGGCGCGGCTCCATGCCGAGGGGGTGCCGGTCGCCGGCGTCGATCGGCTGCTGCTGTCGGCCCCGCTCGCCGTCCAGGACCTGCTCGCGGCGGCGCGCTTTGCCGTGCAGCCGTTTGACGACCTCAACCTCGCGAACCTGCTGGTCTCGCCGCTGTTCGGCTGGTCGCAGGAAGAGCTTCATGCGGTCGCCGCAGGGCGCGGGCGGGCGCCGCTCTGGCAGGCCCTTCGTTCAGGCGGCACGGTGCCCGACGGATTGTCGGCCATCCTCGCCATGGCCGATTACGCGACCCCGCATGGCTTCTTCGAGACGATCCTGTCCGGGCCGATCGACGGTCGGCGCAAGCTGATGACCAGGCTCGGAGCCGAAGCGCGCGACCCGATCGAGGAACTGCTCTCCGCGGCGCTGGAGTTCGAAAGCTCCGGCACCTCGTCGCTTCAGGCGTTTCTCGACTGGTTCGCCCGCGACGATGTGGAGATCGTGCGCGATCCGTCGCGGCCGCTCGGCGCGGTGCGGGTGATGACCGCGCACGGCGCCAAGGGGCTCCAGTCGCCGGTGGTGATCCTCGCCGACGCCTGCGCCGACCCAGGCCGGCTCGGCCCCAATGCGCGGCTCGCCTCGGTGGAGATGGACGGGTCTTCCGTTCCGGTGTTCGCTCCGCGCAAGGAGGAGAAGGCGGAGCCGCTGGTCTCGCGTATCGCGGAACAGGAGGCCCGGGATCGCCAGGAACATTGGCGTCTGCTCTATGTGGCGCTCACCAGGGCGGAGGAGCGCCTCTATGTCGGCGGGGCGCTCACCTCGCGCGATCGCAACGGGCCGCCCGAGGCCAGCTGGTACAAGGCGGTCGAAGACGCGCTGGTCGGCCTTGGCGCCGCCTGGACCGAAGAGGAGCGCTGGGGCCGCACGCTCCATCACGGGGATCCGGAGACACCGTCGCGTCCCGACCTCCCAGTGCCGTCCACCCGCGCGACTCCGATGCCCGACTGGATCACCCGGCCCGCGCCGCTCGAGGCGCGGCCGCCGCGACCGCTGGCGCCCTCGGCGATCGGCGAGGATGATGCGCCCTATCCGCCGCCGGGCCCGGCGCTCAAGCGCGCGGCCGAGCGTGGCAAGCTCCTCCACAGCCTGTTCGAGCGGTTGCCGGGCGTCCCGCCGGCGGAGCGACGCGCCCGCGCCGCGCGCTGGCTGGAACATGCGGCGGGCGTGACCGATGCCGATTTTCGCGACGAGCTGATTGCCGATGCCTGCCGCGTGGTGGACGATCCGCGATTCGTCGACCTGTTCGGCCCGCAATCGCTCGCCGAGGCTCCGATCGCGGCGGTGATCGGCGGCGGCGACGTGGTTGCGGGCACCGTCGACCGCCTGCTGGTTGCATCGGACCGGATCCTCGTCGCCGATTTCAAGACGGGACGGCGGGCGCCGTTGTCGCTGGACGAGATTCCATCCGCCCATCTTCGCCAGATGGCGGCCTATCGCGCGGCGCTTCGGGTGATCTTTCCCGATCGGGCAGTGGAGGCGGCCCTGCTCTACAGCGCCGCGCCGATCCTCCATGCCCTGCCGGACAGCTTGCTCGACGCCCATGCTCCAGCCGGCGCTTGAGCCGGGGCAGGGCGCGTCCTACATATGCCGCACATCCTTTCAGGAGATGTTTTCATGGCCATCAAGACCGTCACCGATTCCTCCTTCCAGGCCGACGTGCTCGGCGCGCCCGGTCCCGTTCTGGTCGATTTCTGGGCGGAATGGTGCGGTCCGTGCCGGATGATCGCGCCTTCGCTCGAGGAACTGAGCAACGAGCTGGGCGAGAAGGTCACCATCGCCAAGCTGAACATCGACGAAAACCCCGAAGCGCCGGCCAAATATGGCGTTCGCGGCATCCCGACCATGATCCTGTTCAAGGACGGCGCGCCGGCGGCGACCAAGGTCGGCGCCGAGCCGAAGAGCCGGATCCAGGGCTGGCTCGAAGGCGCCCTGGGCTCCAGCGCCGCCGCCTGAGGCGAGGCGGATCGTCCCGAAAGTGCCGATGCGGGCGCGCGAGGGCATGGACCTTCGCGCGCCCGCTCACTATGTCCGCTTTCCGATGCAGTTTCTGCTGACCCTCTTTGCCTTGCTCAGCGCCGCGACCGGCGCGCTGACTGGCGCGCGCGCCCCGCAGGCGGAGGTGCATCAGTCGATCCGGGCCGAGAGCGTGGCCGAGGCAGGCCCGCGCGTCGCCCAGGCGGCGCAAACCGCGCTCGTCGGCGTGCCCGCGCGAACCTATGCCGCCCCGGCGCGACTGGCGCCGCGTGGCCCGCAGGTTCTCGCCGCCGCGATCCCGCTCTATGTCGATCGCCTGATCGAATAGCGCCCGAAATCTCCTTTCGATCGGCCGCGCCGCGGCCGCATTCACCCCAATCCTTTCGTCACAAGGGCTCCGGCTTCAGGCCGGCGCCGAGCCATAAAGTCAGGGAATTCCATCATGTTCGGCGGATTTGCCAAAGCCATTTTCGGATCGTCCAACGATCGTTACGTGCGCTCGCTGCGCAAGATCGTGGACAAGATCAACGCGCTCGAGCCGACCTACCAGGCGATGGACGATGCGACGCTCCAGAACCAGACCGCCGTGCTCAAGGGCCGGCTCGAAGCCGGCGAGACGCTCGACGACATCTTGACCGACGCCTTCGCCGTGGTCCGCGAGGCGGCGTGGCGCGTGCTCGGCCAGCGCCATTATGACGTCCAGCTGATCGGCGGCATCGTCCTCCACCGCGGCGAGATCGCCGAGATGCGGACCGGCGAGGGCAAGACGCTGGTCGCGACGCTCGCGGTCTATCTCAACGCGCTTGCCGGCAAGGGCGTCCACGTCGTCACGGTGAACGACTATCTCGCCCGGCGCGATGCCGACTGGATGGGCCAGGTCTATCGCTGGCTCGGGCTCACCGTCGGCGTCATCGTTCCCAATCTCAGCGACGACCAGCGCCGCGCCGCGTACAATGCCGACATCACCTACGGCACGAACAACGAATTCGGCTTCGATTACCTGCGCGACAACATGAAGTATGAGCGCGGCCAGATGGTGCAGCGCCCGTTCAATCACGCCATCGTCGACGAGGTCGATTCGATCCTGATCGACGAGGCGCGCACCCCGCTCATCATCTCCGGCCCGACCGAGGACAAGTCGGAGCTCTACATCGCCCTCGACGCCATCGTGAAGGATCTGCCCGACGACGATTACGAATATGACGAGAAGGACAAGCGCGTGCTGCTCACCGAAGAAGGCACCGAGCGGATGGAGCGGCTGCTCGAGGAGCGGGGGCTGCTGATCGGATCGAACCTCTACGATTACGAGAACACGCAGGTCGTTCACCATCTCAACCAGGCGTTGCGCGCGAACGTCGCCTACAAGCGCGACATCGACTATATCGTGAAGGACGGGAAGGTCGTCATCATCGATCCGTTCACCGGACGAATGATGGACGGGCGGCGCTGGTCGGAGGGCCTCCACCAGGCGGTCGAGGCCAAGGAGGCGGTCGAGATCGAGCCCGAGAACCAGACGCTCGCATCGATCACCTTCCAGAACTATTTCCGAATGTATCCGAAGCTTTCGGGCATGACCGGCACGGCGGCGACCGAAGCCGCCGAATTCTACGAAATCTACAAGATGAACGTCGTGACGATCCCGACCCACCGGCCGATCGCCCGCCGCGACGACGACGACGAATTCTACAAGAACCAGGAAGACAAGTTCGCCGCGATCGTCGAGGCGATCCGCGAAAAGCAGAAGCAGGGCCAGCCGATCCTGGTCGGCACCGTATCGATTGAGAAATCGGAGCTTCTTTCCGAATATCTCAAGAAAGCCAAGGTGAAGCACGAGGTCCTTAACGCCCGCTATCATGAGCAGGAGGCGCATATCGTCGCCCAGGCGGGGCGGCTCGGTGCGGTGACGATCGCCACCAACATGGCCGGTCGCGGCACCGACATCCAGCTTGGCGGCAATGCCGAGTTCCGGATCGAGGACGAGCTCGCCGGCATGGAGCCGGGGCCCGAGCGCGACAAGGCGGAGGAGCGGATCCGCCGCGAGGTCGCGGAGGAGAAGGAGAGGGTGATCGCCGCCGGCGGCCTGTTCGTGCTCGGCACGGAGCGGCACGAAAGCCGTCGTATCGATAACCAGCTGCGCGGTCGTTCAGGCCGCCAGGGCGATCCGGGCCTCAGCCGCTTCTATCTGTCACTCGACGACGATCTGCTGCGCATCTTCGGCCCGCAGACCATGTTCGCCCGCCTGATGAACAAGAATCTCGCGGACGGCGAGGCGATCGTCTCGCCCTGGATCTCGAAAGCGATCGAGACCGCGCAGAAGAAGGTCGAGGCGCGCAATTACGACATCCGCAAACAGGTCGTTGAATATGACGACGTGATGAACGATCAGCGCAAGGTGATCTACGAGCAGCGCGCGGACATCATGGACGCGGCCACCGTCGGCGATGTCGTCCATGACATGCGAGCCGAAACGGTGAACGGCATCATCGGCGAATCCATTCCGCCGAATTCCTATCCGGAGCAGTGGGATATCCCGCATCTCAAGGAGCGCGTGGAAAAGGTGTTCGATCTCCGCCCGCCGTTCGAGGAATGGGTGAAGGAAGAGGCGGTCGATCCGGAGATGTTCGTCGATCGTCTCCAGGCGCTCGTCGACCAGCAGGTCGCCGACAAGATCGCGGGCGTCGGCGAGGAAAGCTGGATCCAGTTTGAAAAGGCGATCCTGCTCCAGAGCCTCGACCAGCACTGGAAGGACCATCTGTCGATGCTCGATGCGCTTCGCCAGGTCGTGCACCTGCGCGCCTACGCGCAGAAGAAGCCGATCGACGAATATAAGCAGGAAGCCTTCCTGATGTTCGATCGGATGCTGACCGAAATTCGCGAGAGCGTGACGAGCACCCTCGCTTACGCCCGGATCGCGCCGCAGGAGATGACCCCGCTGCCGGAAATGCCCGAATTCATCACCCACCATATCGACCCGTTCACCCTGGAGGATGACGGGGCCGATATCGACGCGGGGACGGGCGCGATTCTGTCACGCCTGCCGCCCCTTCTGTCGATGCCGCCCGAGGGGAGCGCGCAGCCCGCCGCCCCGACGGGGACGGTCGAAGCTCCGGCGAGCCGAAACGCGCCATGCCCATGCGGGTCGGGCCGCAAGTACAAGCACTGCCACGGCGCGGTCGCCTGACGGCGGCCGGGCCGGTCAGGCCATCGCGAAGCCTTCCTTGTTCATCGCGGCGGTGAGCGTGGCGTTCTGCTCCTCGCTCATCGACTGCTTCAGGCGGGGAAAGACCTCTTTTTCCTCCATCTGGATATGCTCCTCGAGTAGCGCACGAAACTCGCGGATCTTCGCGATCCAGGCGGGGCTGTCCTTGCTCATCTTCTCGAGCTCGTAGAGGAAGGTCTTCACATAGCCGTGCTCGCCGTTGAGCGCGTCGGCGTCATGCGCGTCGTCGGCCTCGCGAAGCGCCGGATAGATCACATTCTCCTCCTCGGCGGCATGCTTGACGAGCGCATGCTTGAGCTGGACGAGAAGGTGCGCGCGGATGAAAGTCTGGTCGTCGGCGGTCGCCTCGATCTTGTCGAAGATGCCCAGCACGAGCCGGTGCTCCGCGGCCAGCGCCTCGTCCCAATTGCCGTTGGACGTCAGTCCCTGGACCATCAGCTTGCGCCCAAGATTCGCCGCGGCGCCAACCGCCGCGCCGGCCACCGCGGCGGCGGCGATCATGCCGGCCTGGCGTCCCGACCATCGAAAGGCGGAGCCCTGGGCCGTAGTTCCCGACGTCGAACCGCCTTTGCGGTTGGTGTCGCCATTCTTCGATTGCCGGCTTCTGGTGCGTGTCTGCGTCGCCATCGCATGTCTCCCTTGCAACTTTTGCGGGACAACCGACCGGTGCCGGCCAATGTTCCGCTAAGCTGCTGCGATCGATCCCGTTTCCGACATGACGAAGCGCGCGCGCCATAAGGCGCAGGCAATGGTCTCTTGAGGATCTGAAGGAGTGGCTCCCCGGGACGGATTCGAACCATCGACCAACCGGTTAACAGCCGGTTGCTCTACCGCTGAGCTACCGGGGAGCAGCCCGAAGGCGAGGCGCGCCTATAGCAGTCCTGTCGGGCCATGCAACCCTGTCAGCGGCGCTTTTCAGGCCGCGAACTGCTCCATCGAAATCCGCTCGTCGAGCGCATGTTCGGGATCGAAGAGCAGGGTCAGCGCCTGTTCGCGATCCATGCACACCTCGACCGTCGAAATATCGCGCACCTCATGCTGGTCGGCGACGGCCGAGACCGGCCGCTTGACCGGATCGAGCACCCGAAGCGAGACGCGCAAATCGTCCGGGATCAGCGCGCCGTGCCAGCGGCGTGGGCGGAAGGGGCTGATCGGGGTCAGCGCCATCAGCTTGGAGTTGAGCGGCAGGATCGGCCCCTGCGCCGAAAGGTTGTAGGCGGTGGAGCCCGCCGGCGTCGCCACCAGCACCCCGTCGCAGATGAGCTCCGGCAAGACGACGCGGCGATTGACCGAAACCTCGATCCACGCCGTCTGCCTTGTTTCGCGCAGCATCGACACTTCGTTGATCGCATGGTGCCGGACGACCTCGCCATTCACCCGCGTCGCCGTCATTTCGAGCGGCGCGACCGCGAAGGCGCGGGCGTTGCGGAGCCGCTCGACGAGCGCGTCGATCCGCCATTCGTTCATCAGGAAGCCGACCGTTCCCCGGTTCATCCCGAAGACGGGACAGACTTTCCCGCGCAGCAGCATTTCATGCAGCGTCTGCAACAGGAAGCCGTCACCGCCCAGGGCGACGATCTGCTCCGCCTCCTTGAGCGAGACGAAATCGTAGCGGCCGCGAAGCAACGCCTCTGCGGCGATCGCCGCTTCGGCGTTCGAGGCGACCAGCGCCGTCGGCTTGTCGAGCGCGTCCATGGCCCGCCTTGCTAGTGGGCGGCGCGCCCTGTGCCAAGCCGGGATGGATCGCCGGTCGATGGATTGGCGGCCGCTCTCGGGCGGGCTAGACCGCTGCCCATGGGGGCCCCGCTGTTCATTCTGTCCTTTCGTCACCGCGACGAATTGACCCGCGTGACCGAAAGCGCCGGATGGCAGCCGATCGCGGCACGCCGGGCGGACAATGCGGAGGCGCGGTTCGTCGCCTCGGGCGCGGCGGTGGCGGTCGTCGATGCCCGCGGCGCGCTGGGAGAGGGGCGCGACGCTGTCCGCGCCATCGCCGACGCGGTCGAGGCGAACGGCGCGGCGCTGCTGGTCCTCCTCTCGCGCGGCGACGGCGACGCGCTTGGCGAGATGTATGCGCTCGGCGCGACCCATTTTCTCGTCAGCCCCTTTTCCGACCCTCAGCTTGGCCATGCCGTACGCTTCGCGCGGCGCCACGCCGAGCGGGTCTTGGGCCCACGTCCGGCGCGGCGCGGCGGGGAGGAGAGCGATTCCTGGCGCTGGCGCCCCGGCTCGCGGACCGTGGAGTTGAGCCCTGCGCTCGCGCGCAAGGCCGGGCTCGGCGTCGATGGCGTCCGTCGGATCGGGCTGATGGAGCTTCTCCGCAAGCTCGACTCCGAAGGACGCCGCGCGGCGCGCGGTGCGATCCGCCGGGTGATGACCACCGGCGAGGCGACGGCCTTCGCGCACGGCGACGCGGATTCGCCGGGCGCGCGGATCGCCCATCATGTCCGGATCCGCGCGGAGGGCGAGATTGTCGGCCGCGCCGAGACGATCCTCTCCGATGACGCCGATGCCGGCGCGAGCCGCGATCCGCTGACGGGCGTCAGCGACGCGCGGGCCGCGCGGTCCTGGCTGGCGGAGCGGCTCGACGACGCGCATCGCGGCCCGGTGGTCGCTTTGCTGCTCGGGGTCAGCCGGTTCGATGCGATCAACGCCGCATTCGGCCGCGCAAGCGGCGATGCCGTGCTGCAGTCGATGGCGCGACGGATCGAACGGCAGGCGGAGGCGGACGGGCACGGCCGGCTCGCCGCGCGCCTGGCCGGCGCCGAATTCGCGGTGCTGCTCGACGCGCCGGCGACCATCGGTGACGGCCGGGTCCTCGCACAGGAACTCGTCGAAACTGTCTCGCGTCCATTCGCGGCCGGTGGTCATGTCGTCACTCTGGCCTGCCGGGCCGGGGTCGCGATTTCGCAGACTGGGGACGATGCCGCGGCCCTGCTGCGCCGCGCCAGCGCCGCGCTCGCCGAGGCCAAGGCCGGCGACGGCCCGCCCGTCCGAGTCCTCGAGGAGGGCGCCGAAAGCGAGACGGCGCGCGAGGGTCGGCTCGAAGTCGATCTTCGCCGCGCGCTCGACAAGGGCGAGATCGAGATCCGCTTCCAGCCTCAGGTCTCGATCGCGAGCGACCGCATCGTGGGGGCCGAGGCGCTCGTCCGCTGGCGCCATCCGCAGCTCGGGGAGCTCGGCGCGACGACCTTGCTTCGGGTCGCCGAGCGCTCCGATTATCTGGCGCAGCTCTCCGATCATGTGCAGCGCAAGGCGATCGCCGCCGCCGCCGCCTGGCCCGAAGCACTCGCCGGACTTCGGCTGGCCGTCAACATCACAGCGGCGGACATCGCGCGCCCCGGATTTGCCACGCAATTCCTCGCCATGGTGCGGGACAGCGGCTTCGATCCGGGGCGGCTCACCGTCGAGGTGACTGAAAGCGGCTTGATCGAGGACCTGGCGGGCGCCGCGGCGCTGCTGGCGGAGTTGCGCGGCGGCGGGCTTCGGGTCGCGATCGACGATTTCGGCACCGGCTATTCGAGCCTCGCCTACCTGAAGGCGCTTCCGCTCGATTATCTCAAGATCGACAAGCGCCTCGCGCAGGACATCACGGGATCGATGCGCGACCGGATCGTCGTGCGCGGCGTCATCGACATGGCGCGCTCGCTCGGCCTCGACGTGGTCGCGGAGGGGGTCGAAACGGAGGCGCAGCTCGCCTTGCTCGCGGCCGAGGGCTGCACCCTCTACCAGGGGTTCCTGCGCGCTCCGCCCGTCGACAGCGCGGATCTGGCCGCGCTCGTTTGCGAACAGGCCGGCTGAGCGCAGCGTCTAGGACGACGAAGCAGCGGGACTCGGCCGGTCGGACACCTGCCGCTTGCCGTCGATCACGATGGGGGAGGCGACCGCCGGCACACCGCCCGGATCGATGCGCATCCCCCGTGCGATCACCTGCGGATCGGCGAAGACCTGGGCGACATCATTGATCGGCCCGCCGGGGATCCCGCTGGCGGCAAGCGCGGCGAGAAACTCGTCGCGCCGGCGAAGCGCGATCCTGGGCGCCAGCGCGGCCTCGAGCTCGGCGCGGTTGCGCACGCGATCCGAATTGGTCGCAAAGCGCGCATCCTCGCCAAGCTCCGGCGCGCCGAGCAGGGCGCACAGCTTGCGATACTGCCCGTCATTGCCGACCGCGACGATGACATGACCGTCGGCCACCGCGAAGGTCTGGTAAGGCGCGATATTTGGGTGGGCGTTGCCCATCCGATGCGGCACCTGGCCGCCGACCAGGTAGTTCATCGCCTGGTTGGCGAGCACGGCGACCTGGACGTCGAGCAGGGCCATGTCGATGTGGCAGCCTTCGCCGGTCGCGTCCCGCCCGCGCAGGGCGGCAAGGATCGCGGTCGATGAATAGACGCCGGTGAAGATGTCGGCGAAGGCGACGCCGATCTTCTGCGGCTCACCATCCGGCTCGCCGGTCAGATCCATGATCCCGCCCATGCCCTGGATCATGAAGTCATAGCCGGCGCGCGCCGCATAGGGGCCATCCTGCCCGAAGCCCGTGATCGAGCAGTAGATGAGCCGCGGGTTCACCGCCTTGAGCGAGTCGTAGTCGAGACCGTATTTGCGAAGGCCGCCGACCTTGAAATTCTCGATGAGCACGTCGGCGTCGCGGACGAGATCGCGGATCGCCGCCTGGCCCTCGGCGCTTTCGAGGTCGATCGCGACGGATGTCTTGCCGCGGTTGCAGCCGTGGAAATAGGCGGCGCTGCCATCGGCGGCGAAGGGGGGACCCCAGCCGCGCGTGTCGTCCCCGGCGCCGGGCCGCTCGACCTTGATCACCTCGGCGCCAAGATCGGCGAGCAGCTGGCCCGCCCAGGGACCCGCGAGGATGCGGGCGAGCTCGACGACCTTTAGGCCCGCGAGCGGCCTGTCCATCAGAACGCGGCCAGCCCGGTGATCGCGCGCCCGAGGATCAGCGCGTGGACGTCGTGCGTGCCCTCATAGGTATTGACCGTCTCGAGGTTCGCGGCGTGGCGGATGACGTGGAATTCGGCGGAAATGCCGTTGCCGCCGTGCATGTCGCGCGCCTGCCGCGCGATATCGAGCGCCTTGCCGCAATTGTTGCGCTTGATGAGGCTGATCGTCTCGGGGATCAGCTCGCCAGCGTCGAGCCGCCGGCCGACGCGAAGCGCCGCCTGGAGGCCGAGCGTGATCTCGGTGATCATGTTGGCGAGCTTCAGCTGGACGAGCTGGGTGGCGGCGAGCGGGCGGCCGAACTGCTTGCGATCGAGCGTGTAGGTCCGCGCCGCATGGAAGCAGGCCTCCGCCGCGCCCATCGATCCCCAGGAAATGCCGTAGCGCGCGCGATTGAGGCAGCCGAACGGGCCGGCCAGGCCGCTGACGTTCGGCAGCAGGTTCTCCTCCGGCACCTCGACGCCGTCCATCACCACTTCGCCGGTGATCGAGGCGCGCAGGCTGAGCTTCTCGTTGATCTTGGGAGCCGACAGGCCCTTCATGCCCTTTTCGAGGATGAACCCCTTGATCTTGCCGTCATGGGCGTCGCTTTTCGCCCAGATGACGAAGACGTCGGCAATCGGCGCATTGGTGATCCACATCTTCGTGCCCGACAGCCGATAGCCACCGTCGACCCTGGTCGCGCGGGTGCGCATCGATCCGGGATCGGAGCCGGCGTCGGGCTCGGTGAGCCCGAAGCAGCCGACCCACTCGCCGGTCGCGAGCTTCGGCAGATACTTCTTCCGCTGTTCCTCGGTCCCGTAGGCGTTGATCGGGTGCATGACGAGGCTCGACTGCACCGACATGGCAGAGCGATAGCCGCTGTCCACCCGCTCGACGGCGCGCGCGATCAGGCCGTAGCTCACATAATTGAGCCCCGCGCCGCCATATTCGGGGGCGATGGTCGCGCCGATCAGGCCGAGCGATCCCATCTCGCTCATGATCTCGCGGTCGAACCGCTCCTCCAGATAGGCGCTCTTCACCCGGGGCAGCAGCTTGTCCTGGGCATAGGCCTCGGCGGTATCGCGCACCATCCGCTCCTCGTCGGACAGCTGTGCATCGAGCGCGAACGGATCGGCCCAGTCGAAGGGGAGGGGTTTGGGATCGGCCATCTCAACTCTTTCATCTGGCGGACAGGGTGGGATTCGAACCCACGGTGGGCGTGAACCCACGGCGGTTTTCAAGACCGCTGCCTTAAACCACTCGGCCACCTGTCCCGGTGCATTCCCGCGTTAGCCTCCGCTCGCCGCAGCGCGCAAGCTTCGGCCTTGCCCCTGCGTTCAGCTTCGGACAAGCTGGCGCCGCCTAGAACAGAAAGGATGAAGGCGGGTATGCGGCGTTGGAGCATCGTGGCGGCGGGGTTGGTGCTGGCAGGAACGCCGATCGTGCCGATCCTTCCCGGTGCAGCGCCGGCGATCGCGCAGGAAAGCGGCCTCAGCGCCGCCGGATTCCAGGCCTATCTGCCGCAGCTTCGCGCCCGCGCCGCCGCCGCCGGCATCCGCCAATCGACGCTCGACCGGATCTTCCCGACGCTCGAATTTTCGGCGCGCACGGTCCAGCTCGATCGCGCGCAACCGGGCGGGACGCCGGGCAGCAACGCCAATCCTCCCTTCGCGCCCTATCGCGCGCGCCAGCTCACGCAGGCGCTCATCGATCGCGGCCGCTCGCGCTACGCGGCCAATGCCGCGGCGCTCAACGATATCGGCCGACGCTATGGCGTTCCGCCGTCGATCCTTGTCGCCATCTGGGGCAAGGAGACGGGTTACGGTACGATCATGGGCGATTTCGATCTGCTCAACAGCCTGGCAAGCCTCGCTTACGAAGGCCGCCGCCGCGAGCTTTTCACGACCGAGTTCATCGCGACCCTGCGCCTCGTCGAGCGCGGTTTCCCGCGCGACGAGTTGAAGGGGAGCTGGGCCGGCGCCGCGGGGCAGTCGCAATTCCTTCCCAGCGTTTACCTGCGCGTCGCGGTCGATGGCGACGGCGACGGGCGGCCCGACATCTGGCGCAGCTCGCTCGACGCGCTCGCCTCAATCGCCAATTACCTTCGCGATGCCGGCTGGCGGCCGGGCGAGACGTGGGGGACGGCGGTGAGGGTGCCGGCGGGTTTCGATCGCGCGGCGGTGGCGACCCGCCTTCGCGCGCCGCGCTGCCCCGCCGTCTTCGCCCGCCACAGCCGCTGGCTCACCGCGGCCGAATGGCGCCGCCGCGGCATCGCCAACAGCCTTCCGGACCGCACGCTGGCCTCGCTGCTCGAGCCGGACGGGCCGGGGCAGACGGCCTATCTTCTCACCAACAATTATCGCGTGATCCTCGACTATAATTGCTCGAACTTCTACGCGCTCACCGTTGGGCTGCTCGCCGATTCGGTCGCGCGCTGAACCTTTCACGCAAGCAGAAGAAGCGAAGATGATCCGCAAAGCCGTTACCTCCGTCGCCCTCCTTTCGACCTTCGCTTATCCCGCCGTCGCGGCCGCGCCGCCGTTCGATACGCCCGCCACCGTCGCCTATATGGTCGATCTGTCGTCGGGCGCGGTGCTCTATGCGAAGAATGCCGACGTGCAGATGCCGCCGGCCTCGATGGCGAAGATGATGGCGGTCCACGTCGCCTTCGATCTCATCAAGCGCGGCGAGCTCAGCCCGGACAAGATGTGCACCGTCCGGCCCGAAACCTGGCAGCAGTGGCATGGGCCGCAGGCGGGATCGACCATGTTCCTGTCACCCGGCGAGCAGGTGAGCGTCCGCAATCTGCTCCACGGCATCGTCACGCTGTCCGGCAATGACGCCACCGTCGTCCTGTCCGAATGCATTTCGGGCACCGAGGCGGCGTTCGTCGCCCTGATGAACCGGCAGGCAGCGCAGATGGGCCTTCGCGGATCGCACTGGGGCAATCCGATCGGCTGGCCCGACAACGGCGCCACCCATGTGACGGCGCGCGATCTCGCCACGCTGGCCGCCGCGACGATCCGCGACTATCCGCAGCTCTACCGCGAATATTATGCGGTGCCGAACTTCACCTGGGGCCGCACGATGGGGTCCAACCAGGCGATCACCCAGGAGAATCGCAACCCGCTGCTCGGCCGCGTCGCGGGAGCGGACGGGCTGAAGACCGGCCATACCGAGGAGGCCGGCTATGGCTTCACCGGCTCCGCCGAGCAGAATGGGCGGCGCATCGTGATGGTGCTCGCCGGCCTTTCGAGCTTCAACCAGCGCATTTCCGAATCGGTTCGCTTCATGGACTGGGGCTTCCGCGCCTGGCAGTCGCGGCCGCTGCTTCGCCAGGGCCAGCATATCGGCAACGCGACGGTCCAGGGCGGCAGCGCGAGCGAGGTCGGGCTGGTCGCGCCGCGCGCGATCGCCGTGACCTATCCCGCCGGGCTCGGCCAGGGCCTCAGCGCGCGGATCGTCTATCAGGGACCGATCCGGGCGCCGATCGCGCAGGGCCAGCATATCGCCGATCTCGTCGTCACCACCGCCGACATGCCGCCACAGACGATGCCGCTGGTCGCCGAGCAGGCCGTGGGGGAGGCCGGCTTCTTCGGCCGCATGTGGGCGGGCCTGAAGGCGCTGTTCGGGCTCGCGTGACGCGCGCGCGCTTCATCACGCTCGAAGGCGGGGAAGGGGTCGGCAAGTCCACCCAGCTCGTTGCGCTGGCGGCGGCGCTTCGCGCCCGCGGGCTCGACGTCGTCGAAACCCGCGAGCCGGGCGGCAGTCCGGGCGCCGAGGCGATCCGCCAGCTCCTGCTCCAGGGGAGCGAGGATCGGTGGACCGCCGAATCCGAGGCGCTGCTCTTCGCCGCCGCCCGCGCCGATCATGTCGCGCGCACGATCAAGCCCGCGCTTGCCGCCGGCCAGTGGGTGATCTCCGATCGCTTCATCGACAGTTCTGTCGCCTATCAGGGGATCGTCGGCCATGTCGGCGCCGATGCGGTGCGCCAGCTCCACGCCATCGGCAGCCACGGCTTCCTGCCCGACCGGACCTTCCTGCTGCGTCTTGAAAACCGCGCGGCGGCCGAACGCGCGCGCGCCCGCGACACCGAGGGAAGCGACCGGATCGGCGGGCGCGAGCAGGCGTTTCACGACCGCATCGGCTTCGCCTTCGGCGTTATCGCCAATGAGGAACCGGAGAGGGTTCGCCCGATCGACGCCGCCGGTGCGCCCGAGGCGGTGACGGCGCGCCTGCTGGCGGCGCTCGAGGACCTGCTGTGACTCCGCTCTTCGGCCACGACGCGGCGGTGGCGGCCTTCCGGGCCGCGCTGGATTCGGGGCGGCTCCACCATGCCTGGCTGATCGCCGGGCCCGAGGGGGTTGGGAAGGCGACCTTCGCCGACAAGGCGGCGCTGCGTGTGCTTGCCCAGGGCATGGGCCCGGTCGACGCGTCCGGGCTCGACGTCCCCGATGATCATCCGGTCGTCAGCCTCGCCGATGCCGGCAGCCATCCCGATCTCATGCGCCTCGAACGAGTAGCCAAAGGCGAGGGGACCGAGATCGCGCGGTCGATCGTCGTCGATCAGGTCCGATCGCTCAACCGCCTCTTTTCCACCACGGCGTCGCTTTCTCCCTGGCGCGCGGTCGTGATCGACTCCGCGGACGATCTCGAAAGCCCCGGCGCGCCGAACGCGCTGCTCAAGATGCTCGAGGAACCGCCGCCCCACACCGTGTTCCTGCTCGTCAGCCATCAGCCTGACCGGCTGCTCCCGACGATCCGCTCGCGCTGTCGGATCCTGCGGCTGGGCCCGCTCGGGGATGACGCCATGGCGTCGGCCCTGCGCGCGGCATTGCCGGATTCGGACGAGGACGAGATCGCGGCCCTGGTTGCGGCCGGCGATGGCGCGCCCGGTCGGGCCATCGCCTGGCGCGGGCTCGACCTTGCCGGGCTCGATCGCGAGATGGCCGCCCTGGCCGACGAGGGCGATCCGACAGGCGGCCGCCGATCGGCGCTCGCGCACGCTTTGGCGCTGAAGTCCGCCCAGCCGCGCTACGAGGCCTTCCTGGTCCGGGCCCCGGCGAAGATTGCCGCGGCGGCGCGAACGCGCCGAGGCCCCGCCCTCGCCCAGGCCCTCATGCTGTGGGAGCGGGCGACCGATCTCGCATCCTTCGCGAAACGCAACTCGCTTGACCCGCAAGGCGTGGCTTTCGAACTTGGCGGGCTGCTTGCCGCGCTCGCCGACCCGGGCCGCCGCGCCGCCTGACCGGCGAGGGGCTTTATCCGCGACGCCATCCCCGCTACGCGCATCCGGGCATGAGCGAGCCATTCTACATCACCACCGCGATCAGCTATCCCAACGGGCGGCCGCATATCGGCCACGCCTATGAGGCGATCGCGGCCGACGCGATCGCGCGGTTCCGCCGGATGCAGGGGCGCGACGTCTTCTTCCTCACGGGCACGGACGAACATGGCCTGAAAATGGCGCAGACGGCCCGCGAACGAGGCATCGAGCCGGCCGCGCTTGCGGACGAAATGTCGTCCTATTTCCGTGAGATGGATGAAAAACTGAATATCTCCTTCGATCGTTTCATTCGCACGACCGAGCCGGCGCACCACAAGGCGAGCCAGGCGATCTGGCAGGCGATGGTCGACAGCGGCGACATCTATCTCGGCCGCTACGAAGGCTGGTATTCCGTCCGCGACGAAGCCTATTATGCCGAGGACGAGCTCGTCACGGCCGAGACCGGCGAGAAATTGTCGCCGCAGGGAACCGAGGTCCAGTGGACGGTCGAGGAAAGCTGGTTCTTCCGGCTCTCGGCCTATCAGGATCGGCTGCTCGCTTATTATGCGGCCAATCCCGATTTCATCCGTCCCGAGAGCCGCCGCAACGAGGTGCTCCGCTTCGTCGAGGGCGGCCTTGCCGATCTCTCCATCTCGCGCACCAGCTTCGATTGGGGCGTGAAGGTGCCGGGCAGCCCGGACCATGTCATGTATGTCTGGGTCGATGCGCTGACCAACTATCTGACCGGCATCGGCTATCCGGACGATGGCGGCCGCTTCGGGCGCTTCTGGCCGGCGGACGTCCACATCATCGGCAAGGACATCATCCGCTTCCACGCCGTCTACTGGCCGGCCTTCCTGATGTCGGCGGGTCTCGCGCTTCCCAAGCAGGTGTTCGGTCACGGATTCCTGCTCCACCGCGGCGAGAAGATGTCGAAATCGCTCGGCAACGTCGTCGATCCGAATGACCTGGTCGCCGCCTTCGGGGTCGATCAGCTGCGCTATTTCCTGCTCCGAGAGGTCACGTTCGGGCAGGATGGAAGCTATTCGGCCGAGGCGATCGTCGCCAAGGTGAATGCCGATCTCGCCAACAGCTTCGGCAACCTCGCGCAGCGGACTTTGTCTTTCATCGCAAAGAATTGCGACGGGAAGTTGATCGACGGCTACGAAGCGACCGACGGGGACCGACGGCTGCTCGGCGAGGTCCGCGACGCCTGCAGCGTCCAGTTCGCGCGGCACATGGAGGCGCTGGAACTTTCGGCCGCGATCGAGACCTGGCTGCGGGCCGTCTTCGCCTGCAATCAGTATATCGACGCGCAGGCTCCATGGACTCTGCGCAAGACCGATCCCGAACGCATGTCGGCTGTGCTCGCCGTGCTCTACGAGGCGATCGGCAACCTCGCCATCGCAATCCAGCCGATCATTCCGGGCAGCGCGGACAGGCTGCTCGACCTGATGGGAGTCCCGCGGGACGAGCGGACCTATGAGGCCATCCGCAGCGGCGAATGGTATCGCAAGGTCGCGAGTTCCGATTTCCGTCTCGCCGCGCCGACTCCGATCTTCCCGAAACTGGAGCTGCCCGCGGAAGCGTGAGCGGGTTTCGCGGCCCGGCCGAAAGGGCTAAGGCCCCGGCCATGCTGATCGATAGCCATTGCCATCTCAACTATAAGGGCCTGGTCGAGGACCAGCAGGGCGCGCTCGATCGCGCCCGTGCCGCGGGCGTCTCGATGATGCTCAACATCTCCACCCGCGCCAGCGAATGGGACGAAGTGATCGGTCTTGCCGAGCGCGAAGCTGACGTCATGGCGTCGGTCGGCATCCACCCGCACGAAGCGGACATCCACCCCGACGTCGAGACCTCGACCCTGGTCGAGCGCGCCGCCCACCCACGCGTCATCGGGATCGGCGAGACCGGGCTCGATTATTATTACGACCGCTCCGACCGCGATCGGCAGCGCCAGAGCTTTCGATCGCACATCGCCGCCGCGCGCGAGACCGGGCTGCCGCTCATCGTCCACACCCGCGACGCGGAGGACGGCACCTGTGCGATCCTCGCCGAGGAGATGGAGAAGGGGGCCTTTCCCGCCCTGATCCACTGCTTCACCGCGAGCCGGGAATTCGCCGACAAGGTGCTCGCGCTCGGTCTTTACGTTTCGATTTCCGGGATCGTCACGTTCAAGAATGCGAAAGAGCTGCAGGAAACGGCGAAGGCCATCCCGGCCGATCGGCTGCTGATCGAAACCGATTCGCCGTTTCTCGCCCCGGTACCGCATCGCGGCCGGCCGTGCGAGCCGGCCTTCGTCGCAGACACCGCGAAATTCCTCGCCGACCTGCGCGGCGAGACGCTGGAGACGCTGGCGGCGACGACGACGGCGAACTTCAAGAGGCTCTTCAGGAAAGCATCGGCGTGAAGGTCCGCATTCTCGGCTGCGGGACCTCGTCGGGGGTCCCCAGGGTGGGGGACGATTGGGGCCTGTGCGACCGCGACGAGCCCAAGAATCGCCGGCGCCGCGTCTCGATCCTGGTGGAGCATCAGGGCGCCCGGATCCTCGTCGACACCAGCCCGGACCTTCGCGAACAGCTGCTCGACGCGCGGGTTTCCGACATCGAGGGGGTGATCTGGACCCACGACCATGCCGATCACACGCACGGGATCGATGACCTGCGGCAGCTCTATCATGCGCGCGGTCGCCCCGTGGCCGGCTATGCCCGACCGCAGGCAGGCGCTTCACTGCGGCGGCGATTCGCTTATGCGTTCGAAGGGAAGGGGGGCTATCCCGCCATCGTCGACCTCAGCGATCTTCCGGATCACATCAATCTGGGGGGCATTTCGATGCGCTGCGTCGATCAGCCGCACGGGCCGATCACAAGCGCCGGCCTGCGCTTCGACGCCGGTGGCGCATCGATCGGATATTCTACTGATTTCAACGCTATAACGCGTGATATGGCGAACCTGTTCGAAGGCATCGACGTGTGGATCGTGGATGCATTGAGGCGCAAGCCGCATCCAACGCACTCGAATCTCGACGAAACCCTCGATGCGATACGCTCGCTCGGCGTGCGCCGCGCCGTGCTCACGCACATGGACAATTCGATGGACTACAGGACCCTGCTCCACGAACTGCCGCAGGGCGTCGAGCCAGGCTATGATGGTCTCGAGATCGAGTTCTGACCGGCGAGTCGACGGGGAAGGCGGGGGATCATGGGCGAGAGTGGCGACCGGTCGATGCAGCTCGTCTATCTCGTCGGGGTGCTGATCCTCGTCGCGAGTGCCTTCGCGGTTCGCCGGATCCCGATCCGTGAGAGCCTCAAGATGGCGATCGCCTGGGTCCTGATCTTCGCCGTCGGCTTCGCGATTTTCGCGCTGCGCGACGATTTCCGCGCGCTCGGCGCCCGGATTCTCGGCGATGCGCGCGGGACGCCCGGCGAGGTCGAGGCCGGATCGGTGCGAATTCCACGCGCATCGGACGGCCATTACTGGGTGACCGCCGAGATCGACGGCCGATCGACGCGCTTCCTGATCGATTCAGGCGCAACCGTGACGACGATCAGCGCGGAAACCGCGCGCGATGCCGGGATCGCGCCGTCCGGTTCGTTTCCGGTCCTCGTCGACACCGCCAACGGCACTGTCACGGCGCGACGCGGCACGGCGCGGTCGCTCCGCATCGGTTCGATCGAACGACGCGATCTGGCCGTCCATATTTCCGATCGCGACGGCATCAACGTCGTCGGGATGAATTTTCTCGAAACCTTGCGCGGCTGGGGCGTCGAAGACGGCGCCCTGGTGCTGCGGCCGTGAGGAAGGGCCCCGCGAAGCCCGTTTCGCATTTCTGTATTTTACATAATGTATATTATCGGACTTTAGGATGAGTGAGCCAGCGCCCCCTGATCAAGCCCCTCTCGACCGGCTCGTGGCCATCATGGCCAGGCTCCGCGATCCGCAGCGCGGCTGTGAATGGGACACTGCTCAGACCTTCGAGACGATCGCGCCGTACACGATCGAGGAAGCCTATGAGGTCGCCGATGCGATCCGCCGCGGCGACATGGCCGAACTCAAGGACGAACTTGGCGATCTGCTGCTGCAGGTCGTGTTCCATAGCCGCATGGCCGAGGAAGCCGGCCTGTTCGACATCGCCGACGTCGCCACTGCGATCGCCGACAAGATGGAGCGTCGCCACCCGCACATCTTCGGCGATGTCGCGCATGGCGGCCATCATCTGTGGGAGCAGACGAAGGAAGCCGAGCGCCAGGCCCGGGGCGCAACCAGCGCGATCGACGGAGTCGCTCTCGCCCTCCCCGCCCTTCAGCGCGCGGAGAAAATCCAGAAGCGCGCCGCACGTGTCGGCTTCGATTGGCCCGATGCAACGGGTGCGCGCGCCAAGATCCTCGAGGAGCTCGACGAGGTCGATCGGGCGAGCGACGAGGACCGCGCCGGTGAGCTGGGTGACCTGCTCTTCGCGGTCGTCAATTATGCCCGCCATCACGACATCGACCCGGAAGCCGCGCTGCGTGCCGCCACGGCAAAGTTCGAGAGACGCTTTCGCGCGATGGAAGAAATGTCATCCAGGCCATTGAAAGATTTAGGTCTTTATGACCTGGAATCACTCTGGCAGCAGGCCAAGAAGCGCGATTGAGCCCGCTAGCTGCGGCTCTGCCGCCAGGATTGGAAGCGCGCCCAATCCTTGTCGGACAGGCGCACCACGAAGCGCGTTTCCAGTCCCTCATGGTCGTAACTCAGCACCTCGCCATTGGCGTGGAGCCAGGCGATCAGCTCGCCATTTTCGGCCGGTAGCGTGACAATCCGCACCTTGCTCTCCCGCCTCAGGACTTCGGAGGCCGCGGCGAGCAGCCCGTCAACGCCCTCTCCCGACAAGGCGGAGATGACGACGACATCGTTGCGCCGCTGCGCCTCGGCGCGCGCCCGTATCCCCTCCTCCTCGCCGAGCAGATCGATCTTGTTCCAGGCCTCGATCCGCGGCGCCCTTCCCTCCCCGCCGGCGCCGATCTCGTCGAGCACCTGCTCGACATCGATGCGCTGTGCGTCGCTGTCGGGATGCGAGATGTCGCGGACGTGGATGATGAGATCGGCCGAGACCACCTCCTCCAGTGTCGCGCGAAAGGCGGCGACGAGCTGGGTCGGCAGGTCGGAAACGAAGCCGACCGTGTCGGACAGGATCGCCTTCTCGATTCCCGGCAGCGCGATCTCGCGCATCGTCGGACCGAGCGTCGCGAAGAGCAGATCCTCGGCGCGGACCTCCGCGCGGGTCAGGCGGTTGAACAGCGTTGACTTGCCGGCATTGGTATAGCCGACGAGCGCGATCACCGGCCAGGGCGCCTTCTGCCGCCGCGCGCGATGGAGCGTGCGGGTCCGCGCGACCTGGTCGAGCTCGCGGCGCAGCTTCGCCATCCGGTCGCGGATCATCCGGCGATCGGCCTCGATCTGGGTTTCACCCGGCCCGCCGAGGAAGCCGAAGCCACCGCGCTGGCGTTCGAGGTGGGTCCAGGAGCGCACGAGCCGCCCGGCCTGATAATCGAGATGGGCGAGCTCGACCTGAAGCCGGCCTTCCGCGGTCGCCGCGCGTTCGCCAAAGATTTCCAGGATGAGCCCGGTGCGGTCGATCACCTTCGCCTTGGTGCGCTCCTCCAGCGTCTTCTGCTGGATCGGGGTGACGGCGCCGTCGACGATGAGCAGTTCGGCCTCGCTCTGCCGCACGGCATCGGCGATCCGCTCGACCTGGCCCGACCCGAACAACGTGGCGGGCTGGGCCCGTCGCACGCGAAAGGCGAGCCGGTCCTCGACGTCGATCCCGATCGCCTCGGCCAGGCCGGCCGCTTCCGCAAGCCGGGCATCGGTATCGCGGCGCGCGTCCCTTCCCAGGTCGGGCAAGGCGATGACGGCCCGCGCGCCGCGCCGGAACTCGCTGTCCGAATCGCCGAACTTGCTGGTCAGGCGCCCGGCTCCTCGTCCTGCTGCACTTCGGCCAGGTTGACCGGATGCTCGGGCTGAACCGTGGAGATCGCATGCTTGTAGACGAGCTGGCTGAGCCCGTCCCGCTCAAGCAACATGCAGAACAGGTCGAACGCCGCGATTTCGCCCTGGAGCATCACGCCGTTGACCAGGAACATCGTCACCGGAGCATCCGATCGCTGGACCGCGGTCAGGAAGACATCCTGAAGCAGAACCGGCTTCTTCCTTTCGAGCTGCTTGGCAAACGACTCCCGCAAGTCATTGAGATCAATCGGCTGTGCGGGCATGATCGTCGAGATGGCATGCTTGTAGATGAGCTGCGCCTGGCCGTCCCGGCGAAGCAGCACCGAGAAATTGTCGAACCAGGTGATGATGCCCTGGAGCTTCACGCCCTTGACGAGGAACATGGTCACCGGGGTCTTGGTCCGGCGCAGGCTGTTCAGGAACATGTCCTGGAGGTTGTTGACCTTGTCGGCCATTTCTCGTGTCTCCTGGATCCGCCCCCCGGACCCTTGTTCTATCGTTTCGCTGGACGCTGGCCGGCTGCCTAGTCGCCCTCTCCCCGGTTTTCGCCGAGACCGAGCGCCTTCAGCTTCCGGTGCAGCGCCGAGCGCTCCATACCGATGAAATTGGCGGTGCGCGAGATGTTGCCGGAAAAGCGTCTGATCTGCACCTTCAGATATTCGCGCTCGAAGGTTTCGCGCGCCTCCCGGAGCGGGGTCCCCATGATGGCGCGGACGGCTTCGTTCGGGGTCAGCTGCGCCTGATCGTTGAGCAGCTCGGGCGGCAGCATGTCGATATCGATCCGCGCGATCCGTTCCCCGGGCGCGAGGATGATCGTGCGTTCGATCACGTTCCTGAGCTGGCGGACATTGCCGGGCCAGTCATAGGCCTGGAGCGCCGCCATGGCGTCAGGCGAGACGTCGGGCGTGCCCACCCGTTGCTCGACCGCATAACGCGCGGCGAAATGACCGACCAGCTCGGGGATGTCCTCGCGCCGTTCCGCCAGCGCCGGCAGGTGAACCGGCACCACGTTCAGCCGGTAATAGAGATCCTCGCGGAAACGGCCCGCGGCAATCTCGTCGGGCAGGTTGCGCGAGCTCGACGACACGACCCGCATGTCGATCCGCACGGTGCGCTGGCCGCCGACGCGGGTGAAGCTCTGGTCGGTCAGGACCCGCAGGATCTTTCCCTGCGTCGAAAGCGGCATGTCGGCGACCTCGTCGATGAACAAGGTGCCGCCATGCGCCTGTTCGAGGAGGCCGGGCCGGGCGAGCTCGCCCCCCTCTTCCGTTCCGAACAGCACTTCCTCGACCCGCTCCGGCGTCATCCGCGCCGCGGTCACCACGACGAACGGACCCGATGCGCGGGGGCTCCAGCTGTGGAGCAGCCGCGCCGCGACCTCCTTGCCGACGCCGGCCGGCCCGGAGATCAGGACGCGGCTCCCCGTTGCGGCGACCCGCTTCAACGTCGCGCGGACATTGTTGATCGCCGCGCTCGCGCCGGTGAGCTCCATGTCGTTGCCGATCTGGCGGCGCAGCGCCTCATTCTCCCGTCGCAGCCGCTCGGTCTCGGTCGCGCGCGCGACGAGGTGGACGAGATGCCCGGCCTCGAACGGCTTTTCGATGAAATCGACCGCGCCCTGGCGGATCGCCGCGACCGCTGTGTCGAGATTGCCATGGCCGGAAATCACGAGCACCGGCAGCGTCGGGTCGCGCCGCTTTATCTCATCGAGCAGCTGGAGCCCGTCGAGCTTCGACCCCTGGAGCCATACGTCGAGCAGGGCCAGCGATGGCCGCCGATCGGCCAGCGCCAGCAGCGCCTCGTCCGAATTGGCGGCGGCCCGGGTGGTATAGCCCTCGTCCTCCAGCACACCCGCCACCAGGTCCCTGATGTCCTGTTCGTCGTCGACGATGAGAATGTCCAATGCCATGTGATCTCAGCTACTTGACTGGTTGTTCTTCAGGTTGACGCTGCGGCGCGCCCGCATTGCCGAGGCGGGCGAGCAGCGCCGCATCGAACTGGAAGTGGACGAGCGATCCGCCCGAGGGCGCATCGGCGAAGCTCACCTGTCCGAAATGCTCTTCGACGATCTTCTTGACGATCGCGAGGCCGAGCCCGGTCCCCTTCGCGCGCGTCGTCATATAGGGTTCGGTCAATCGCCCGCGATCGGCCGGGAGGCCGATGCCGGTATCGGCGACCTCGATCTCGATCCGATCGCCCTCCACACGCACCGTCATCGCGATCCGGTCGGTCTTCTCCCCACCCGTGTGGCTTTCGGGCTGATCCTCGCGCTTCTGCTGGATCGCCTCGACGCCGTTCTTGACGACGTTGATCAGCGCCTGGCCGAGCAGCCGCCGGTCGCAGACGAGCGTCGGCGATGGATCCGGAGCATCGAGCGTGAAGGCGATGTCCGGATGGGCGATCTCGTGCAGAAACAGCGCCTGCCGCGCGATCTCGTTCAGCGGCTCCTCGCGGAACACCGGCTTGGGCATCCGCGCGAAGGACGAAAATTCGTCGACCATCCGTCGCAGGTCGCCGACCTGTCGAACGATCGTCCCGGTCAGCCGCTCGAACGTCGCGCGGTCTGAAACGACCTCGCCGGCGTAGCGGCGCTGGAGCCGCTCGGCGGCGAGCTGGATCGGGGTAAGCGGATTCTTGATCTCATGAGCGATGCGTCGGGCGACGTCGGACCAGGCCGCGCGGCGCTGGTCCAGCAGCTGTTCGGTGATGTCGTCGAACGTGAGGACATGGCCGCCCTCGACCCGCGCGATCTTGATCGCGAGCGTGCGCGGCTCGCCGCGCGAGGCGAGCTGGATGATGTCCTCGCCGGGATCGGCATCGAGATGCGCGTCGAGTTCGGGCGCCAGCGCCGCGAGCTTGCGGCCGACCGGGCTTTCCCCCGCCGTGCGCAGCAGTTCCTCTGCCGAACGGTTGATCAGGCGCACGACATGGGCGTCGTCGACGGAGATCACCCCGGCGGTCACCCCCGAAAGCACCGCCTCGATGAAGGCGCGGCGGCTTTCGAGCTGGGAATTGGCCGAAACCAGCGCGCCGGTCTGCTCCTCGAGCCGGCCCGTCATCCGGTTGAATGCGTTGCCGAGCGTCGCGATCTCGTCGCGGGTCCGTGAATCCTCGACCCGTGCGCTGAGATCGCCGGCAGTCACCCGCCGGGCGGCATCGACGAGCTGCCCGACCGGGCGCAGCAGTCGATCGGCGAGATTGAGCGCGATCCAGATCGCAAGCGCCACCAGGAACAGCGACACGATGATCAGGACGACGTTGAACTTGATCTGGAAGTTGCGGGATCGATCGAGCACGGACTGATATTCATTGCTCGCCTGCTGCGTTTCGCGCGCCAGGTTCAGCAGATGGACGTTCACCGGCCGAGCGCCGTAGAAATAGACCGGAATGTCGGCGTCGAGGCGAAGGATCGCCTCGATCCGGTCGCCCTGCTCGGCGGTCTTGATATCGCCGGGCCGCATGGCGAGCAGCGCCTCGCGGGAAAAGCGATGCTCGATCGGCCGGTTGTAGAGATTGACCGCGCCGTGGATCTGCAGCCGGTTCTGGCGATCGACGGTCAGCAGCGCGGTATCCACCAGATAGCGGTTCGCCGTCTGCTGAAGCATGAAATCGCCGAAATGGGGATCGTTGAAGCCGAGCCGGTTGATCCTCTCGACGACGTCGCCGCCCATCGTGAGCACCTGAAGCTGAACCTGGTTGAGCTGCTCGAGTCGATATTCGGCGGCCACGTCGCGGGCGCTGGTGATGACGGTCCGGGTCGGGCCCGAAAACCAGAAGTTGATCCCGCTTTCGAACAGGAGCGAGGCGAAGATCACGACCAGCACCGCCGGAACGCTGGCGATCACCGAAAACAGCACCACCAGCCGCACGTGCAGCCGGCGCCGTCCGGTCAGCGGCGATTGCGCCGCGCGCCGCCGCGCCGTCCGCCGCGCGACCAGGATGATGAGGCCGACGGCCGGGACCAGGTTCGCGACGAGCAGCGCGGCGACGCTCGGCGGCGAGAGCCAGCGGTCCGGTGTCGTCTGTCCCCTGATGATGAAGAAGCTCGCGATCGCGACCGCGGCGAAGGCGACCACGGCGCCGATCTCGGCAAAGGGAACCAGGCGCCGCTGCCATCGACGTCGGATGACCGAAATCCGTCTTCGCCAGCGGGGCCGCGACGGAGACTCGACAGGGATCGCTGTTTCGGCGTTCACCATGCGGCTCTAGCACAACGCTGTGGCGCAAAGAACACAGTCTTTGCACTCGGCCTGTCGCAAATGAGCAATGCCCCTCCGTTCAGGCGGCGGCGCGGGAGAGGTAGGGGGCGTAGAAATTACGCAACATTGCCCTCGCCCGCGCCGGATCGGCTTCCTTGTTGAAGGCGTTGCGGAACTCCGCCGAGCCGTGGAGGCCCTTGGTGTACCAGCCGATATGCTTGCGCGCGCAATTGACGCCGACCGTCGTCCCGTAGAGATCGAGCATCGCGTCATATTGTTCGAGGATCACCGCCAACTGCTCGTCGAGGCCGGGATCGGGCAGGCGCCGGCCGGTTTCGAGCCAATGCATCGCCTGGCGCAGCAGCCACGGCTTCCCATAGGCGCCACGGCCGATCATCACCCCATCCGCCCCGGACTGGTCGAGCGCCGTCTCCACATCCTCGATCGTGTTGATGTCGCCGTTGACGATGACGGGCACCGTCACCGCCTCCTTGACGCGCCGGACGAACGCCCAGTCCGCATTGCCCTTGTAGAGCTGGCAGCGGGTGCGGCCGTGAATGGTGATCATCCTGACGCCGAGATCCTGGGCGATGCGGGCGAGCTCGGGCGCGTTGAGGCTGTTATGGTCCCAGCCCATGCGGGTCTTCAGCGTCACCGGGACGCTGACCGCCTTCACCGTCGCCTCGATGATCGCCGCGGCGGCCTTGAGATCGCGCATCAGCGCGGAGCCGGCCCAGCCGTTGACCACTTTCTTGACCGGGCAGCCCATGTTGATGTCGATGATCGCAGCGCCGCGATCCTCGTTGAGCTTCGCCGCCTCGGCCATCTCGTTCGGGCTGCAGCCCGCGAGCTGCATCGACACCGGCTCCTCGCTCGGGTCCCATTCCATCTTCTGGAGCGACTGGCGCGTCTCCCGGATCGCCGCCTGGCTGGCGATCATCTCGGTCACGGTGAGGCCGGCGCCATAGCGCTTCACGATCCGCCGGAACGGCTTGTCGGTGACGCCCGTCATCGGCGCCAGGATCACCGGCGTCTCGATCCGGACGGGACCGATCTGGATGGGCTTCAGGCGGGACATGGGAGGCGCGAGATAGGGCCAAAGCCGCTGGCGGGCAAGTTTGCGCTGGTCTAGAGGCCCGGCAATGACTCGGGGCAGCACTGTCGCATTGGTCGTCGCGGCCGGCAACGGAAGCCGTGCCGGGGGCGATATGCCGAAGCAATATCGCCCCCTGCTCGGCCGTCCCCTGCTCGGCCACGCGCTCGACCATCTCGATCATCCCGCGATCGATGCCGTCCAGGTCGTGATCGCCGAGGGGCAGGAGGAGGCCTATGCGGCGGCAGTCGGCGAACGTCCCCTCCCCGACCCGGTCATCGGCGGCGCGACGCGGCAGCAATCGGTCCGCAACGGCCTTGCCGCCCTTGCCGGACAGAATGTCGCGCGCGTCCTGATCCACGACGCCGCACGCCCTTTTCTTCCGCCCGCGGTGGTCGACCGGCTGCTCGGCGCGCTCGATGCGAATGACGGGGCGGTGCCGGTGCTCGACGTCGTCGACACGCTTGCCCGGGGTGACGGCATCCTTGGCGACACGGTCGCGCGCGACGGGCTGGTCCGGGTGCAGACGCCGCAGGCCTTCCGCTTCGAGGCGATCCGCGCCGCGCACGACGCATGGGATGGCCCCGAAGCGACCGACGACGCGCAGGTGGCGCGAGCAGCCGGGCTGACGGTCGCCACCGTCGAGGGCGATCCGACGCTCGACAAGATCACCTATGATGCCGATTTCGCGCGCGCCGAAGATCGGCTCGCCGCGTGCCTCACGCCGCGCACCGGCATGGGATTCGACGTTCACGCCTTCGGCCCCGGCTCGAGCGTCTGGCTCGGCGGCGTCGAGATCCCGCACGATCGCGGCCTCGTCGGCCACAGCGATGCCGATGTCGCGCTTCATGCGCTGACCGACGCGATCCTCGGCGCGCTCGCGGCCGGCGACATCGGCGATCATTTCCCGCCGAGCGACCCACGCTGGCGTGGCGCGCCCTCGGCCCTGTTCCTCGAACATGCCCGCAACCTCGTCGCCGACGCATGCGGGCGCATCGCCCATGTCGATGTCACCATCATCTGCGAATCGCCCCGAATCGGGGCGTACCGCCAGGCGATGCGCGAAAAGATCGCATCACTGTTGCGGCTCCCGCCTGCCGCCGTAAGCGTCAAGGCGACGACCACCGAGCGGCTCGGCTTCACCGGCCGCGGCGAGGGCATCGCCGCCCAGGCGGTGGCGACCGTCCGCTTACCGGAGATCCTATGACCCAAGCTTCCTACACACTTCCCGACGAACTGCTGACGCTTGCCCGCCGCGTGCTCGACGAAAATCGCGCCGCCGGCCTCAGGATCGCGGTCGCGGAAAGCTGCACCGGCGGGCTTGTCTCCGCCGCGCTCACCGAGATCCCCGGGAGTTCGGACGTGTTCGAAGCCGGCTTCGTCACCTATTCCAACGAGGCCAAGCACCAGGTGCTCGGCGTCGGCGAGGAGGTGATCGAGACGTTCGGCAGCGTTTCGGTCGCCTGCGCCTGGGCGATGGCGAACGGCGCGATCGAGAAGACCAATGCGGATGTCGCGGTCTCGATCACCGGGATCGCCGGGCCCGGCGGCGGATCGGAGCAGAAGCCGGTGGGCACCGTCGTCTTCTCGCGCGCGGTACGCGGGCAGGAGTTCGACGAGGCGATGGCCGACATGAAGAATTTCGGCGATCTCGGCCGCGCCGGGGTGCGCCTTCAGGCGGCGCTGTGCGCGCTCGAGCTGCTGCTGCCGTCCTCGTCGCCGTCCCCATAGAGGGTGGCGGCCCGCGCTTCGAAGGCGCCGATCATCCGGCGCAGGGCGGTATCGAACATCTGCCCCGCCAGCGCCTCGAACAGGCGGTTGCGGAAGGCGAAATCGACGCTGAAATCGACGATCGTCCCGCCCTTGCCATCAGGCCGGAAGCGCCATTCATTGTGGAGATATTTGAGCGGGCCTTCGACATAGTCGATGCTGATCTCGTTCGGCCGATCCTTGCGGACGCGCGAGGTGAAGGTTTCCTTCAGCGCCTTGAAGCCGACGATGAGGTCGGCGAGCATCTCGGTCTCGCTGTTCGACCGCACCCGTGTCGCCGCGACCCAGGGGAGGAATTCCTGGTAGCGCCCGACATCGGCGACCAGATCGAAGAGTTGCTCGGGGCTCCAGGGAAGCTGGCGGGACTCACTGTGACGCGGCATCCGCCTTTACCCCCTCAAAACCTCGCTCGGATTCCGTGTGCTTGCCAGTTTTGCTTCGCGCGCAGCGCGCATCTTCTCGAAATCGTCGCCGGCATGATAGCTTGAGCGGGTGAGCGGGCTCGCCGCGACGAGGAGGAAGCCTTTCGCCCGCGCAATCGCGGCATAGGCGCTGAAGGCCTGAGGGGTCACGAATTCCTCGACCTTCGCGTGGCGCGGGGTCGGCTGGAGATACTGGCCCATGGTGAGGAAATCGACATCGGCCGAGCGCATGTCGTCCATCACCTGGTGGACCTCGAGCCTTTGCTCGCCAAGGCCGACCATCACGCCCGATTTGGTGAAGATCGAGGGATCGTGCCGCTTCACGCTCTCGAGCAGGCGGAGCGAGGCATAATAACGCGCGCCCGGCCGGATCGTCGGATAGAGCCGCGGCACCGTCTCCAGATTGTGGTTGTAGACATCCGGCCGCGCCGCGACGATTGCCTCGACCGCGGCTTCGGACTTGTTGCGGAAATCCGGAGTCAGGATCTCGATCGTGGTCGACGGAGTCTCGCGGCGGAGCGCCTCGATCACCTTGACGAACTGGCTGGCGCCGCCGTCCGGCAGATCGTCGCGATCGACCGAGGTGACGACGATATGCTCAAGCCCCAGCTCCGCCGCCGCGGTCGCGACATGCTCCGGCTCCAGCGGATCGACCGGGCGGGGCATCCCCGTCTTGACGTTGCAGAAGGCGCAGGCCCGGGTGCAGGTGTCGCCCAGGATCATCACCGTGGCGTGCTTCTTCGTCCAGCACTCGCCGATATTCGGGCAGGCCGCTTCCTCGCACACGGTCGCGAGGTTCAGGCGCCGCATCAGCGCCTTGGTCTGCATGTAACCTTGGCTGATCGGCGCCTTGACGCGGATCCAGTCGGGCTTGCGCTTGTGCGGGGTGAGGACGGGGTCGGCTTCGCTCATGGCGGCGAGATAGCGAGTGACGCGCCGACTTGCCACCCCTCCCCTGCCCGCCTAACGCACGCGCCCATGAAGGATTTCGACGCGCTCCTCGCCGGCTATCGCCGTTTCCGCAGCCAGAGCTGGCCCGCCCAGCGCGAGCGATGGGAGGAATTGGCGGAGGGGCAGAGCCCGCGCATCATGGTCATCGCCTGCTCCGACAGCCGGGTCGATCCGGCGCAGATTTTCGATGCGCGGCCGGGCGAGCTCTTCGTCGTCCGCAACATCGCCAATCTCGTGCCTCCGTTCGAGCCCGACAATCATTATCACGGCGTCTCGGCGGCGCTCGAATTCGGCGTCACCCAGCTCGAGGTCGACGAGCTGGTGGTGATGGGCCACGGTTTCTGCGGCGGCTGCGCGGCGGCCTTGACCGGCCGGTTCGACCATGCCGCGCCGGGCGCCGGCCATTTCATCGCGCATTGGATCGACATGCTGCGCGGCGCCCGCGACCGAATCCGCGCCGAGCACCCGGCGCTCGATCGCCCCGCCTTCCAGGCGATGGAGCAGGAAGGCGTGCGCCTCTCGCTCCGCAACCTGCGCAGCTTCCCCTGGATCGCCGAGCGCGAGGCGGCAGGGACGCTGAGGCTTCACGGCACGGTCTTCGCGGTGTCGGACGGCATTCTGCATGTGCTGGACGAGGCGAGCGACGGTTTCTCGCCCGCCTGAGCGGCTTACGGTCAGGCCCTACCCCACCCTTCTCGCCGTGATGATCGTCACGCGCGGGCTCAGCATCTGGCCGCGCATCACGCCTTCGCCTTCGGTGGGCGAGGTCGGCGCGGCGAGGATACGGTGGACGACGTCCATGCCGGAAACGACATGGCCGAACACGGCATAGCCCAAACCGTCGCCGGCCGAGCCGGGACCGGCGTCGAGATAGTGCTGGTCGCCCACCATGATCGTGAAATCACCCTGCGCCGTCCCGACCGCGAGGCGCGGGGCGGAGAGCGCGCCGTCGGTGTGGGAAAGGCCTGTCTGGCTGGTCGGCTCGTGCGCGATCGGCGGGAAGAGCTTGCGCGGATCGCGCACCCCGCCCTGGATCAGGCCGGCGTCGGTCGCCGTGTGCATCGCCCGGTAGAATTCGGTGCCGTCGAGCCGGTGGGCATCGACATAGCGTAGGAAATTGCCGGCGGTGACCGGCGCCCGCTCCACCTCCAGCGCGATGGTGATATCGCCCATGCTGGTGTGGAGAAGGACGTTCACCGTGCGCGGCGCCGTGGCCGGCGGCGCTTCCTGGGCCAGCGCCGGGGTGGCGATCAAAAGGAGGAAAGCTGAAATGAGAGAGCGAAGCATCCGACTTTCCTGACTTGAGCGGACCTCGAAAATAGCCGTTCGGGCTGAGCTTGTCGAAGCCCTCTCCTTGTCCTCTTAACTCCCTCTCCCCGGCGGGGAGAGGGTTGGGGTGAGGGGGTTCGACGGTCGAGAATAATCCCAGATGCTTGACACCCTCACCCTACCATGACCGGGCCGGCCATGCCCCCGGCATGGCCTGGACAGCACGGGGCGCTGTCCACCCGGTCATCCCTCGAGGGAGAGGGAAGAGAAGCTCAAACGCAACGGGCCTCAACCCTCCGCCTCCCGGCCCGCCACGCTGCGCCGGGCGCCATAAGCGAAATAGATGACGAGCCCGACGATATGGGCGCACACGAACCAGATCTGGGTGCGCTGCGGCAGGCTGTAGAGCAGGTAGCAGCAGCCCAGGATCGCGACGATCCCGACCGGCCAGGCGGCCGGCGTGCGGAACCGTCGCGGCGCATCGGGGGCGCGGCGGCGCAGGATCAACATGCAGACCGTGACCGCGATGAAGGCGGTGAGCGTCCCGGCATTGGCGAGCGCGGCAAGCTCGGCGAGCGGCACGAAGCCGGCCAGCGCGGCGACCACGATCGCGGTGAAGACGGTGATCCGGATCGGGGAACCGCGCCCGGAGACCCGCGCCAGGCCCTGCGGCAGCAGCCCGTCGCGCGCCATCACGAAGAAGATGCGGCTCTGCCCGTAGAAGAAGGCGAGGATCACCGTGGGCAACGCCACCACCGCCGAGACCGCGAGATATTTGGCGGCGAGCGGCTGGCCGATCTCGCGCAGGATCAGCGCGAGCGGCTCGGGGCTGTTGGCGAAGCGGGCGAAGGCGAGCGCGCCGATCGCGGCCGCCGCCACCGCCATGTAGATGACGACGCACACGATCATCGATCCGACGATGCCGATGGCGAGATCGCGGCCCGGATTCTTCGTCTCCTCCGCCGCGGTCGCAATCGCATCGAAGCCGTAAAAGGCGAAGAAGATGATCGCCGCCGCCGCCATGACGCCAACCTCCGCAGGTTGCCCGTCCGCGCCGATCACGCTGTGCTTGGGAAAGCCGAAAGGCATGAACGGATCGAAATGCGCCGCGTCGAAATAGGGCAGCGTCACCGCGACGAAGACGACGAGGGCCGCGATCTTCACGAGCACCAGCGCGGCGTTGAGCGTCGCGCTCTCCTTGAGCCCGTAGATGAGCAGGCCGGCCACCACGACGATGATAAAGATCGCCGGCACGTTGACGACCCCGCCGAGCTCCGGGCTTTGGGTGAGCAGATGCGGGAATCCCACGGCCTCGAGCAATGGCGTGGCGTAGCCGGACCAGCCCACCGCGACCGCGCTGACAACCAGGCTATATTCGAGGATGAGGCTCCACCCCACGATCCAGGCGACAAGCTCGCCGATGACCGCATAGGTGTAGGTATAGGCGCTGCCCGACGCCGGCATCATCGTCGCCATTTCGGCATAAGCGAGCGCGGCGGCGGCGCAGATCACGCCGGCGATCGAAAAGGAGAGGATCACCGCCGGCCCCGCCTTCGCCGCGCCGACGCCGATCAGGGTCAGGATTCCGGTGCCGACGATCGCTCCCACGCCAAGCGCCACGAGATGCGGCCAGGACAGACTCGGCGTCAGCCGATGCTCGGGCGCCATGTCCTCTGCCGCCACGATCGTCTTGCGCGCGTTCCAGCGTGCCATGAGCCCTCCCCTGCCTTTATACCCTGGCAGTCATCTTGGTCCGCCCGATGCGCCGCGGCAAGCCTTCCGATGCCAAAGCCGGGCCTGTCCGCCTGCGACCGGCGGAGCTTCGGTCGCGGCGGACGCCACGCAACCTTTCGTGCGCGCGATCGTTGGGTGGTCATTGCTTTGGGGGCAATTCCAATGCCTTACGATCCCGAGACGCACCAACCGGTGGCCGCAGCCACGCAGAACCGCGCCTGCGATTTTTCGGCGGGAGACCGGGTTGCCTTGCGCGCCCAGGCGCTGCGATGTCGGCGGCTAGCCGATTCGATCGGCGATCCGCGCACGCTGGAGACGCTCACCGCCATGGCCGCCGATTACGAGGCCCGCGCGCGGATGATCGAGGCGCGCGAAGGCTGAAGCTTGGTCGCGCCCGCGCTGCGCGCTAAGACCGCCCAATGTCCGATGAACCCAATGGCCGCAGCCGCAACGTCGCGCTGCTGATCGACGCCGACAACGCATCCCCCGACACGCTCGATCCGGTGCTGACCGTCCTTGCCGAACTGGGCACGGTCAACATCCGCCGCGCCTATGGCAACTGGCAGAAGCCCGCGCTCAAGGGCTGGGCCGCGATGACGCATCGCCATGCCATCGAACCCCAGCAGCAGTTCGACGTCACCAAGGGCAAGAGCTCGACCGACATGCGCATGGTGATCGACGCGATGGACCTGCTCTATCGCGGCCATATCGACGGCTTCGGAATCATGTCGAGCGACAGCGATTTCATGCCGCTCGCGATGCGGATTCGGCAGGACGGCGTGCCGGTCTACGGCTTCGGCACCGCCAAGACGCCCGAAAGCTTCCGCCAGGCCTGCACACGGTTCATCGATGTCGGCGCCCTTCCGCGTCCGGAGGAGCCGGAGGGCGCCGAACAGGCGGAATCGCGCATCGACCCCAATGTCGTGAAGATCCTCGGCGAGGCGTGGCGCAACGCCAAGCGCGACGAGCGCGGCTTCGCCAGCCTCTCGGACGTCGGCAAGCTCGCCGGCAATCGCTCTTCCTTCGATGCGCGGAGCTATGGCTATGCGCGGCTTGCCGACATGATCGAGGCGATCCCCAATTTCCAGACCGAGCGGCGCGAGGGCGGCCAGCTCTTCGTCAAGCGGGTTCGCTGACATGGTGGAGATCGCGCCGCTGGCCGCGGGCGACCGCGCGGAGTGGGACGTGCTCGCCCGCGGCTACAAGGCCTTCTACGAAGATCCGCAGCCGGACGAGGTCTATGACCGCCTGTGGTCGCGGCTGATGGGGGCGATGCCATATATGGGCTCGGCGCGCGGCTCGACGGCCGGCTGGTCGGCATGTCGCATTACATGTTCCACGCCAATGCGTGGATGGCCGATGTCTGCTACCTTCAGGACCTGTTCACGGCTCCGGAGGCGCGCGGCCGCGGCGTCGCCGGCGCGCTGATCCATGCCGTGGCCGATGCCGCCCGCACCCGCGGCTGCGCGAAATATTACTGGCTCACCAAGCAGGACAACGAGCGGGCCCGGCGCCTTTACGACAAGGTCGCCCGCTTCAAGGGTTTCCTGCGCTACGATTTTCCGCTTTAGCACGCCGGCGCTTCGACGCCCCTGCAGACGGGCTGAGCTTCGGCCGATGAACCGCCTCCCCTCGCCTCCTACATGCCGAAATGATATGATCGCGCCATGACCGAGCAATCGCGTCAGCCGCTATCGAGAGGTTGGCGGTAGAAGCAACGGAGCTTTGAAGTGCCCTATCATAAAGGCTCTTATCTTTCCGGCTTCGTGCTGCTGCTCCCTGTCCTGACAGTTCCGATCGGCGCATTCATTCTTTTTATGGCGGGCAGCTTCGTCATTCGCGATGCGGACGGCGCGGTCGGGGGCGTTCTCCTGACCGACTCCGTTCGGACCGTCGCGGCGCGACGTTTCCCTGGCGGGGTCTATGCAACCACCGCCCAGCTAGAGGGCGAGGCGGTGGTGCGATGCCGCAACGGTCACAGGGTCAGCTTCGGCTACATCACGGGTGGAATACATATCTGGCGCACGGTCCGGACAAGGGATTGCACCGCGGACAGGGTCATAAACTGAGCGCCTAGCGCGTCAGCTTGCGGTAGGTCATGCGGTGCGGGCGCTCCGCCTCGGGGCCGAGGCGCCTCAGCTTGTCTTCCTCATAATCCTGGAAATTGCCCTCGAACCATTCGACATGGCTGTCGCCCTCGAACGCGAGGATGTGGGTCGCCAGGCGATCGAGGAAGAAGCGGTCGTGGCTGATGATGACCGCGCAGCCGGCGAAGCTTTCCAGCGCCTCTTCGAGCGCGCGCAGCGTCTCGACGTCCAGATCGTTGGTCGGCTCGTCGAGCAGCAGGACGTTGCCGCCCTCCTTCAGCATCTTCGCGAGGTGGACGCGGTTGCGCTCGCCGCCCGAAAGCTGGCCGACCTTCTTCTGCTGGTCCTGCCCCTTGAAATTGAAGGCGCCGACATAAGCACGAGTTCCAAGCTCATGTTTTCCAAAGCGGAATACGTCGAGCCCGTCCGAGACTTCCTCCCAGACATTCTTGTTCGGATCGAGATGGTCGCGCGACTGATCGACATAGCCGAGATGGACGGTCGGCCCGATCTTGATCTCGCCCGCATCCGGCTGCTCCTGGCCGGTGATGAGCTTGAACAGGGTCGACTTGCCGGCGCCGTTCGGGCCGATCACGCCGACGATTCCGCCGGGCGGGAGGGAGAACGTGAGATCCTCGAACAGCAATTTGTCGCCATAGGCCTTGGAGACGCCCTTCACGTCGATGACGTTGCCGCCAAGCCGTTCGGGCACCTGGATCAGGATCTGCGCCTTGCCCGGCGCGCGATTCTCCTGCGCCTCGACCAGCTCGTCGAAGGCGCGGATACGGGCCTTGGACTTGGCCTGCCGCGCCTTGGGGCTGCGGCGGATCCATTCGAGCTCGTCATTGATCGCCTTCTGGCGGCCCGCTTCCTCGCGCTCCTCCTGCTCCAGCCTCTTGGCCTTCTTCTCCAAATATCCGGAATAATTGGATTCGTAGACGTAGTAACGGCCGCGATCGAGCTCGAGCACCCAGTTCACGACATTGTCGAGGAAGTAGCGATCGTGGGTGACGAGGATGACGTTGCCCGGATAATCGACGAGGTGCTTTTCGAGCCACTGGACGCTCTCGGCATCGAGATGGTTGGTCGGCTCGTCGAGCAGCAGGATGTCGGGCTTCTCAAGCAGCAGCCGGGTGAGCGCGACGCGGCGCTTCTCGCCGCCGGACAGATTCTCGACGCTCGCATCGCCGGGCGGGCAGCGCAGCGCGTCCATCGCGATCTCGAGCTGGTTGTCGAGCGTCCAGCCGTCGACCGCGTCGATCTTTTCCTGAAGATCGCCCATCTCGGCGCCGAGCGCGTCGAAATCGGCGCCATCCTCCGCCATCTCGGCGACGATCTGGTTGTAGCGATCGACGAGGTCGGCGACGGGGCGAACGCCCTCGCGGACATTCTCCATCACCGTCTTGGTCGGATCGAGCTGCGGCTCCTGCTCCAGATAGCCGACGCGGATGCCGTCGCCGGGCCAGGCCTCGCCGGAAAATTCGGTGTCGCGGCCCGCCATGATCTTCATCAGCGTCGATTTGCCCGAACCGTTCGGGCCGACGATGCCGATCTTGGCGTCGGGATAGAATTGCAGGTTGATATTGTTCAGCACCGGCTTGGGAGCGCCGGGGAAGGTCTTGGTCATGCCCTTCATGACGAAGCTGTACTGGGCGGCCATGGGTCGCTGCTCTCCGGGAAATGCGTGGAAACTTGTTCGCGAGGCTCACTAGCGAGCGCCTCCCCGAATGGCAAACGCGCGCGAAGCCAAAGCGCGCTTGCGAATGAGAGCGCTTCATAGGAAAACGGGCAGAGAAAAGCGGGAGGCCGCCATGATCCTGCATCGTACTCTGCTGATTCTGATGATCGCCCTCTATGTCGCCAGCCTGTTCGTCGGGCGCGAAGGCGGTTGGCATCTTGCGATCGGTCTCGCGCTGCTCGCGTCCTATGTTTACCTCACCGTCGTGGCGACGCAGCTGGTGGACGAGCTTGGCATCGAATTCACCCCGATACCCCTCTGGGCTCTTTATATCTTCAGCCCGCTCGGGCCCTTCATCTCGATCTGGCTCGATCGAAAGGCGCGCGAGGCGCTCGATGATTCCGGCGGGCGCGCGGGGTTTACCCGTCTCGCCCGTCAATGAAGCGAAGCTCCGCCGGGGCTTGCGCGATGCCGGCCGGACTGTAGGCAAACATCATGAAAAAAATCATGTCGTTCGCCGCCTTGCCCCTGCTTGCTCTATCCCCTGCCTTCGCGACCGTGCCGCCGACGCCGCCCGATCCGGCCGCCGCGCTGCGCGATGCGGCGCTGCATGGCGACGATCTCGCCTGGGACATCACCGAGGGGCTGACCACCGAGGTCGGCCAGCGGCTCGCCGGCACCGAGGCTGAGGCGCGGGCGCGCGACTGGGCGGTGCGGCGGCTGACCGAGCTTGGTTTCTCCAACGTCCATATCGAGCCGTTCGACATGCCCGTCTGGGTGCGCGGCGCGGAGCATGCCGAGATCATTGCGCCCTTCCCCCAATCCTTGGTCGTCACCGCACTCGGCAATAGCGGCGCGACTCCGGCCGAGGGGATCGAGGCGCGCGTCGTCGGCTTCAACAGCGTCGAGGAGCTCGAGGCGGCGCCGGACGAGATCGTGCGCGGCCGGATCGTCTTCATCAACCATGCGATGGCGCCGACCCAGGACGGTTCCGGCTACGGCGTCTTCGGCGCGCCGCGCCGCCAGGGGCCCACCGTCGCCAGCCGCAAGGGCGCCGTCGCGATCGTGGTCCGCTCGGTCGGCACCGATCATCACCGCAACCCGCACACCGGCGTCCAGACCTTCGGCGACGGCGCCCGGCCGATCCCGGCCGGCGCGCTTAGCGTGCCCGATGCCGAGCAGCTCCAGCGCATCCTCGATCGCGGCCGGGAGGTGCGCATGCGCCTCACCCTGACACCGCGCTTCACCGGCACGCACCCGTCGGGCAATGTCGTCGCCGATCTTCCCGGCAGCGATCCATCGGCCGGAATGATCATCGTCGGCGGCCATCTGGACAGCTGGGATCTCGGCACCGGCGCGATCGACGATGCCTCCGGGGTCGCGATCGTCACCGCGGCCGCGCACCGGATCATGCAGGCGGGCCAGCCGCGCCGCACGATCCGCATCGTCTGGTTCGGCGCCGAGGAGCAGGGCGGGCTCGGCGGTCGTGCGCTCTTCGAAGCGCATCACGGCCGCGACCATGTCGTCGCCGTCGGCGAATCCGATTTCGGGGCCGATCATGTCTGGCGGGTGCAGCACAATCTCGCACCGCAGAACGAAGCGCTCGGCGCGCGGATCCGCGCGCTGCTGATGCCGCTCGGCATCGTCCCCGGCGCCGGCCGCGCCAGTGCCGGCGAGGATCTGGGGCCATGGGCGCGGGCCGGGGTCGCGGCAATCGACCTCGACCAGGACGGCACCCGCTATTTCGATTATCACCACTCGCCCGACGACACGCTCGACAAGATCGATCCGGCGCAGCTGCGGCAGAATGTCGCCGCCTGGACCGCGTGGCTCGCGGTCCTGGCCAACGCGCCGGAGGAGATTGGCGGCGTCCCGCCCGTCGGCGGCGGCGAATAGCCGGAGGCAAGACGGTTGTGGCGGGCGCGGCGGGCGTGTAACGGCCCCGGCGTCGGGGAGTAGCGCAGCCTGGTAGCGCATCTGCTTTGGGAGCAGAGGGTCGCAGGTTCGAATCCTGTCTCCCCGACCATTATCGACATGAGCGCCGGCCCGTTCGCCCCTCGCCGGGGTTCGCGCCCTACCGGACCTTGCTTCCCCGTTCCTCGGCGCGGCGGAGGACATCGTAGGCGGCCTGGATCGCCTGGAACCGCGCCGCAGCCTCCTCGCCTTGCGCGACATCGGGGTGCCAGGCCTTGGCGAGCCGGCGATAGGCGGCGCGCACCTCCTCGAAGCCGGCGTCGGATTCGAGCTCGAGCACTTCGAGCGCGCGCATCTCGTCGCGGCTTCGGCTCCCGTCGCCGGGGCCGCCCCAGGCATAATGGCCGGTCTTGCGGAAACCGGCGGCGCCGCGCGCCTCTTCGGCCTCGCGCGCGGCGGCCTCCTCGGCGGTGAGGCCTTCGAAGTAATTCCAGTTGCGATTATATTCCGCGGCGTGGGCTTCGCAGAAATACCAGCGATCGGGGCTGTTCGGCGATTTCGGCGCGGGCCGGTCGCCGGGCTCGCCACAGCCTTCGCGGTCGCACAGGCGCACTGGCTGAGCCTGGCGCGACGAGCCGTAGCTGCGCCAGCGGGGAAAGCCCCAGTCGTCCGATCGTCTCTGCCGCGCCATGTCGCTCCCGAAGATAGAAAGGAGACGGCGCTTCGCCACCGCCCCATCGAAGAAATCTGCCAGAAGGCCTGTAAGCCGGGTTCTGTCCGTCCCTTGCGGGACTGGGCGACCATTCCTCTGGGCGACGGATCGCTCCGCCGCTCTAGCAACCAACCCGGGCGACGAGCCGGAACGTGGCCCGTGTGCCGCCCCTATTCGGTCTTGCTCCCGGTGGGGTTTGCCATGCCGTCCCCGTTGCCGGGTCCGCGGTGGGCTCTTGCCCCACCCTTTCGCCCTGGCCGGATCGAAATCCGGTGGTCTGCTTTCTGTGGCACTGTCCCTGATCCCGGCCGTGACCGGGATCGCCGGGCGTTACCCGGCACCGCCGTTCCGTGGAGCCCGGACTTTCCTCGACTCCCTCACGGGAGCCGCGGCCGCCCGGCCTTCTGGCCGGCCCGATATAGCAAGGACGGCCTGACTTCGTAAGCCCCGCGGCGGGGGCTCGGCGCGTTCCTCCGGTCGTCGCGTCAGGCCGGCTCGGCGAGAAGGTCGGCCAGCTGGCCGAACTGCTCCGCCGCGCAGCCGGCCATCGCCGCATAGCCTTCGTCACAGGATTCCCTGGAGGGGTAAGTCTCGCGATAAGTCACATGCGTTCCGCCGCCCGCTTCCTCGAATGTCACGGTCGTCACGGCGCCGTCCGGCTCTTCCTCGTTCGTCCAGACGAGCCGGGCCCCGGGCACGACATCGAGATACCTGCCATAGAAGGCGAAGGTCCCGCCCGCGTCCGATCCGAATTCGAGCCGATAGCCGCCGCCGGCGCGGACATCCATCTCGCACGAGCGGATCGGCACGCCCATCGATTTGGGCGCCCACCACCGCATGAACCGGTCGGGCCGGGTCCAGGCTTCGAAAAGGGCCGCCCGCGGCGCGTCGAACAGGCGCGAGACGCTCACTTCCACCTCCGACACGCGCCTGACCTCGGTTTCGCTCTCCATGTGCCCCGGCGTCGGCGCGCTTTCGGTCCGGTCCATCGCTGCTCCTCCCTCGAATAGCCGACCTTTGTTCGATGCGTTTGCGGAACCCTTTCCCTTCAATCCCCTTGCGGCCGCGGCAGCAGCAGCGCCAGCAGGATCGCCCTGCATTCTCCATCGATCGTGCCGTCGATCAGCTCGGGGCGGAAGCGCCGCTGGAAGGCCACGACCGCGGCGAGCGGGTCCGAAACATCATAGCCGAACCGCTCCAGGGCGAGCAGGAAGCCGCTGTCGGTCCAGTTGGGATCGAGCAGGTTGCGCGTCGGCCGCGGCAAGGCGAGCCGGAGGCGCGCGAGCCGGCCCCAGGGAAAGAGCTCGCCGGGATCCTGCTTGCGCGCAGGGGCGATGTCCGAATGGCCGACGATGTTGCCGCGCGTGATCGAATGACGCTCCTTGATGTCGGCGACGAGCGGGATCAGCGCGTCGATCTGCTGGTCGGGAAAAGGGCGGTATCCGAATTCGTGCCCGGGATTGACGATCTCGATCCCGATCGAGCTTCCGTTGAGCGCGGTCATGCCGCGCCAATAGGAGCGGCCCGCATGCCAGGCCCGCTTGTCCTCCGGCACCATCCGAAGCACCTGCCCGTCCTCGGCGATCAGATAATGGCAGGAGACCTTCGCCTCGGGATCGCGCAGGCGATCGATGGCGGCGGCGGCGTCGGTCATGCCGGTATAATGAAGGACGATCAGCGAGACCGGCCGGTCGCGCTCGTCGAAATTGGGCGATGGGCAGTCGATGATGCCGTCCATGCGGAAGAGAGACGCCCCAAAGCGCCGCCGCGTCAAGCGCCTTCAGGCGACACGGGCGCGCGGCGTGGCCGCCTGGGGCGTTGCCGGCGCCGGTATGTAGAGGCCGCGGTGGTCGGGATCGGAGACGAAGCGGTCGGTCTGGCCGAGGGCGGTTTCGCCGGCGCCGAGCATGAGGCTCCCGTCCGGGGCGATGCCCTGCGCCAGCCGGGCGAAGGCGAGCCGGCGCACGTCCGTCGAGAAATAGAGGAGGACGTTGCGGCACAGGATGATGTCGAACCGGCCCGGCGGGGGTGGCGCCTCGATAATGTTGCGCGCCTCGAAGCGGACCATCTTGCGGATTTCGTCGGAAATCCGCCAGGCGCCCCCGCCGAGTTCCTCGAAGAAGCGCACCATCTGGGTGACTGGCAGCCCGCGCTGCACCTCGAATTGCGAGTAGGTTCCTGCCCTCGCCCGCTCGATCGCGGCGCGCGAAAGGTCCGTGCCGACGATCTCGATCCGCCAGCCCTGCCAGCGCGCGGCGTCGGCGGCGATGCTCATCGCCAGCGAATAGACTTCCTGGCCGGTCGAGCAGCCGGCGCACCAGATCGCGATCCGCCTGTCGGTACGGACCCGTTCGAGCCGCGCCAGCGGTCCGCCGAGCAGGAGATCGAACGGCAGTTTGTCGCGGTAGAAATAGGTTTCGTTGTTGAGCAGCGCCTCAATCACCGTTTCGGTCAGCCGCGGATTGCGGCCCGTCACCAGGTTGGCGACGAGCTGGTCGAGGTGGGCGAACCCATGCTCGCGAAGGATCGAGGTGAGCGCGCTGTCGATGCGCCAGCGCCGGGCGAGGGTGAGTTGCTGGCCGGTACGGGTTTCGAGGAGGCTGGCGAGGATGCGCTCGGCCGAGCTGCTTATCTCCACGAGGCGGCCTCCGCGCGCATCGCGACGCGGCGCGCGAGTTGCTGCGGCGGAAGCACCGCCGAAGCGAGGCCGGCTTCCGCGACGGCGCGGGGCATTCCCCAGATCGAAGCCGTCTGCTGGTCCTGGGCGAGCATGGCGCCACCGCGCTCGACCATCCGGCGGCTGCCGATCAGCCCGTCGCGACCCATGCCGCTCATCATGATCCCGAGGCCGGACTCGCCATAGGCGTCGGCGACGGAGGCAAGCATCGGATCGACGGAGGGAAGGCAGCCCGACGGCGCCTTGCCCTTTTCAAGCTTCACCTGGACGAGCGCACCGGCGCGCTGGACGCACAGATGGGAATCGCCGGGGGCGACCAGGATGAAATCGGCCTGCGGCGTCTCGCCATCCTCGGCGACGCGCGCGATCCGGCCCGACGCGGCTTCGAGCTGGCGCGCGAAATAGGGCATGAAGGTCGCCGGCAGGTGCTGGGTGACGAGGATCGGCGCGCCGATCGGCTCGGGCAGCGCGCGCAGGAATTCGAGCAGCGCATGGAGCCCGCCGGTCGAGGCGCCGAGCGCGACGCAGCGGAGCGGTGCCGCCGGCATGTCGCGAAGCTTCAGCGGCCTGGTCTCGACCGCCTCAGCCGCGGCCGGCTCGCGATTGGCCCGGCCGATGCGGCGGATCTTGTCGGCGAGCACTTCGGAGAAGCGGCCCGAAAAGGCGTTGGCGCCGGGCTTGGGCAGCGTGTCGGCGGCGCCCTGGGCGAGTGCCCGAACCGCGACCTCGGCGCCGTCCTCGGCCATGGAGGAGACGACGAGCACGCGCGCGCCGGCACCGGCGCGGATGATGTGCGGCAAGGCTTCGAGCCCGCTGCCGCCGGGCATCTCGACATCGAGCAGGACGATGTCCACGCTCACCGTCTTGAGAGCGTCGAGCGCCTCGATCGCGCTGCCCGCCATCGCCACGACCTCGAACTCGGGATCGGCGCCGACCATGCGCGAGATCACCGCGCGGGCGACCGACGAATCATCGACGATCATCAGGCGGATGGGCGGCTCGCCGGAAGGGGTCGGCCGCCTGACGATGGCGCCCTGCGCGGTCACGCGAGGCCGACGATCTGCAGCTTGCTGTGGAGCGTGTCGCGATCGAACGGCTTCATCACATATTCGTCGGCGCCGGCGGCGATCGCGGCGCGGATATGGCCGATGTCGTTCTCGGTCGTGCAGAAGACGACCTTCGGCTGGCTCTCCGCCGCCGATCCGCGAAGCGCGCGCAGGAACTCCATCCCGCTCATCACCGGCATGTTCCAGTCGAGCAGGATCACATCGGGCATGCTCGATTCGCAGTGGGTCAGCGCCTGGCGACCGTCCTCGGCCTCCGCGACGGCGAAATTCAGCGTCTCGAGAATGTGCCGGGCGACCTTGCGGATCACCTTGCTGTCGTCGACGACCAGGCAGCTCTTCATGTCCAATTGCTCCATTGCCCCATCGACGGAGTAGCGCAGAGAGGTAAGCACAACTTTAAGATCGGGACGGCCCCTATGCCGCCTGCGCCGCGGCCGGACCGGCGACGACCAGATGGGGATCGACCATCAGGAAAAGCTCGCCCTCGGCCTCGACCATGCCGATCGCGACCCGATCCCAGCCGGCGCCGATCGAGGCGCGCGCCGGCGCCGGCGGCGCGGCGGCCTCGACGACATCCTCGACCTCTTCGACCAGCAACGCATAAGGATGCCCGCCGGAGGGCACGACAATCGCATCGCCGAGGCGGCCCGGCTCGGCCTGGCCGATGCCGAGCGATGCAAGCCCGTCGATGACGGTCAGCACGCGGCTGCGAAGCGCCGAGAGGCCGGCGACATGGGCCGCCGAGCGCGGGGCGGGCGTGAGCCCTTCGAGTTCGACGACGCCTTCGATCTCCGAGGCGGGAAAGGCGATGCGACGCCCGCCCATGCGGGCAATGAGGAGGAGCTCAGCCATGGGCGCGTCCCTTTTCCGCGTGCCGGCTCAGGGCGTTGAGCAGGGCCGCGCGGTCGTAGCGATAGATGCTGTCGTCGCCCGCGGACGGCTCCGGCGTCGCGCGCAGCCGCAGCAGCTCGCCCTCGCCGCCGGGCACCGGATCGGCTGCTTCGGCGCTCGCAATCCGGATGTCGGCCGCGACGCCCTCGCCGGCCCCGACCACGCGGTAGCCGAGGCTCTCGATCAGCGGGCGGAGCATATTGTCCATCCACGGATCGCCTTCGGGGAGCGCGCAGACAGGCCGCGCCTCCGCTTTTACCGTCGCCTCGCCATGCGCGGCGAAGAGCCAATAGGGGTCGACGATCTCGACCTGGACGCCGTCGATCAGGGCGACACCCGCAATCTCGCCAGGGGCGGTCGCCGGCTTGAGATCCAGAACCGCCGAACGGATGTCGACGACCTCCGCGAAGCCATAGGCGAGCTCGTTGCGGCCGTCGGTGAGGCGCAGGATCCGGAGCAACCCTTCCTCCGGCGCGGCAGCGCAGCCGGCGAGCGCGACGATGTGGCCGCCCGTGGAGACGCGCAGCTTGCCGGCGCTGAACCGGATCGCCTCGACGGGGACATCCTCGATCCGCTCGACGACCGGGACAGGGATCGCCCTCAGGCCACCGTCGAGCCCGCGGAACAGCAGCAGGCTGGTCTCGCGGCCGACCGAGTCGGCGATCGCCGGGGCCGCGTGGCGGTCGCCCTCCCCGCCCTCAAGCCGGACGCCCGCCTCGCTGGCGATCCCGGACGGATCGAGCAGCAGGATCGGGCGGCCATCATCGGCGAGCGTCGTTCCGGCGTAGATTCCCGCCGCCATCACCGCGGGCGCCGCCGGTTTCACCACCAGTTCCTCGTGATCGTGGACCATATCGACCGCAAGCGCATAGAGATCGCCGCCCGCCGGCTTCAGCAGGATGACCTTCGCGCCGAACGCGTCGGGCAACGCCTCGACGCCGAGCAGCTCGGCAAGACAGATGAGCGGCACGCGGCGGCCGCGCACGGTCGCCACGCGCGCCTCGCCGATCGTGTCGATCTTCACCGCGCTGCCCGCGACGCGCAGAATCTCCTCGATCGCCGCGCGCGGGATCGCGAAAATCTGCCCGCCGGCGCTGACTGTCAGAGCCGGGATGATGGTGAGCGTCAACGGCACGCGGATGACGAGCCGGACACCCTCGCCGGGACGCGAATCGATGTCGATCAGGCCGCCGATCCGCTCGATATTGGCGCGCACCACATCCATGCCGACGCCGCGGCCGGAAATGGCGGTGACCTCGCTCGCCGTCGAGAGACCGGGCGAAAAGATGAGCGCCATCTTCTGCTGGAGCGACATGCGCTCGGCCCGCTCCGGGGTGACGATCCCCGCGGCGAGCGCCTTGTGGACGAGCGTTTCAGCGTCGATGCCCCGGCCGTCGTCCGTGACCTCGATCCGGATCTGGTTGCCCGCCTGCCGGGCAGCGACGCGAAGCAGCCCGACGGGGCCCTTGTCGCCGCGCTTCTGCGGCGCCTCGATGCCGTGATCGATCGCGTTGCGGACGATGTGGCTCAGCGGATCGCGGATCATCTCGATCATCTCGCGATCGAGCTCGACATCGCCCCCATCCATCTCCAGCCGCACCTGTTTGCCGAGCTCGGCGCACAGATCGCGGACCATGCGCGGCAAGGGCGCGAACAGACTGTCGATGCGCTGCATCCGGGTGCGGGTGATGGCGTCGCGGATTTCCGCGATGCAGGCCGAGACGCGCTCGAACGCCGCCTCGATCGCGACATCGCGATCGGTGTCGCGAAGCCGCCGGCCGAGCTCGTTGCGGGCCAGCACGGCGTCGGAGACACCGCTCATCATCCGGTCGAGCAGGTCGACCGAAAGGCGGATCGAGCGCATGCTCTTGCGGCCCGCATCGGACGCCGCCTGCGGCGCGGCTTCGGGTTCCGGCACGGCGGCCGGTTCCGCCGGCGCCGCGGCGAGATCCGCGATCAACTGCTCGTCGTCCTCGCTCGCCAGCGCCTCGCCGGTCTCGAGCGCCTGGACGAGCTCGCCGATCCGGTCGATGACCGCCAGCACGGCACTGACCAGCCGCGAATCCGGCACGCGGCGTCCGGCACGGACCTCGGCGAGCGCGTCCTCGGCGGAATGGCTGAGCTGCTGGAGGCGCGGCAGATCGAAGAAGCCGCAATTGCCCTTTACCGTGTGGACGAAGCGGAAAATCTCGTCGAGCCGTTCACGGTCGCCGGGCTCGGCCTCCCAGGCGACGATCGCGCCGGACAAGGCCTGCAACATGTCGCGTGTTTCCGCGAGAAAATCGTTGATCAGCTCGTCCATGGCCCCTTCGTCCGCATGCGGCGCGCAGGGGCCTTATGGAAAGCCAGTGGTAAAGAAGGCGTTAGCCCTGTCCGTCAGGCCGGAAGGCTCGCCCCGATCAGCAGCATGTTGCCGGCCTCGTCGGCGACCTGGACGCGGCCATTGCCTTCCTGGACGAGGCTGTGGACGAGCCAGGCGGCGGCGGCGCGCGGGGCGACCTCATCCTCGCCGGTCTCGCCGACCAGCACCTTCTTGAGCTCCGGGTCGAGAACGATGCGGCTGCCTTCCGCGCGAACGACGATGTCGAGCCCCTGGTCGTGACGCTCGGCGCCGACGTCGAGGCTGCCGCCGCGCACCAGCGCATCGCCGGCGATCAGTGCGATGTTGAGCATCACCTTCAAGGCCGCCTTGCTCATCTGCGGCTCGTCGACCATCCAGCCCAGCTTGATCCGCCCCTCGCCGCCGAACAGCCCCTCGATCGCGGCCCGCGCCTCGCGCGTGTCGACGCTGTCGCCGAAGCCGCCGGCGGCGCCGAAGGCGAGGCGGAAGAATTTGAGCTTGTTGGCGCTCGCCCGCGCGCTCTCGGCGAGCAGATCGAGGCACCGCGCGCGCATTTCCGGATCATGTTCGTCGGCGAGCAGCTCGATCCCGTTGTTGAGCGCGCCGACAGGTGAAAGCAGGTCATGGCAAAGGCGCGAGCAAAGCAGCGAAGCGAATTCGTGCGATTTCATGCGGTCGCGTCCCGTTCCGTCCCTAAATCCGAAGTGACCCTCTATTGGCCCCTGCGAGTCCGCGATGCAAGGGCGGGCGCCCCCTTGAAATTCCGCCGCGAATTCCCATCTCCCGTCAGTGTCTGGGGGACATTCCATCATCACCGCCACCGTCGCCGGGGACGCCCAGGGCTGGAGGCTCGATCGCGCGCTCGCGGCGGCCGTGCCGACCCTCTCGCGCGAACGGCTGAAGGCGCTGATCGCGGCCGGCGCGGTGACCGATCCGGGCGGCGCGCTGGTGCGCGATCCGGCGACGAAGGCGGCGCCGGGCGGCGCCTACCGGCTCGCCGTTCCCGATCCGAAGCCGGCGCACAATGAAGCGCAGGACATCGCGCTCGACATCGTCTTCGAGGACGATCATCTGCTCGTCGTCGACAAGCCGGCGGGCATGGTTGTCCACCCGGCGGCGGGCAATCCCGACGGGACGCTCGTCAACGCGCTGCTTCACCATTGCGCCGGACGGCTTTCCGGCATCGGCGGGGTGGCGCGGCCCGGGATCGTCCACCGGATCGACAAGGACACGTCGGGCCTTCTGGTCGTCGCCAAGACCGATGTGGCCCATGAAGGGCTGGCGGCGCAGTTCGCGAAGCACAGTATCGAGAGGCGCTATCTCGCGATCGTGGCAGGGCGGCCGATGCCGGTGGCCGGCGCGATCGACGCCCCGCTCGCCCGCTCGAGCGCCGACCGGAAGAAGATCGCGGTGCAGCCCGCCGGCAAGGGCAAGCGCGCGGTGACCCATTACCGAATCGTCGCTCCGCTCGCCGATGCCGCGCTCGTCGAATGCCGGCTCGAGACCGGCCGGACGCACCAGGTTCGGGTCCATTTGGCCTCGATCGGCCACCCGTTGCTCGGCGATCCGGTCTACGGCCGGCCGCGAGCTCGCCATCGGGAGGTGTTGAAAAGGCTCGATTTCAGGCGCCAGGCGCTGCATGCGGCGGTGCTCGGCTTCGTCCATCCAGTTTCTAAAGAAAACCTAACCTTCCAAAGCGTCGTTCCGTCTGATATTCAGGAACTGTTCGGGGCGCTTACCGTATAGCAATCAAGTGCCGTCACGGTGTATTATAAAGCTACGGCACCAGGGAGTTCACAGATCATGGCAGGCAGGAATGTCCCGGCGACGATCCCCGCGACCGGCGGTGAGGCTGGCCTCAACCGCTATCTGGCGGAGATCAAGAAGTTTCCGATCCTCACGCCGGAGGAGGAATATATGCTGGCCAAGCGCTGGACCGAGCATCAGGACACCGATGCGGCGGCCCGGCTGGTCAACTCGCACCTGCGCCTCGTCGCCAAGATCGCGATGGGGTATCGCGGCTATGGCCTGCCGACTGCGGAGCTGATCTCCGAGGGCAATATCGGCCTGATGCAGGGTGTGAAGAAGTTCGAGCCCGATCGCGGCTTCCGTCTCGCCACCTATGCGATGTGGTGGATCCGCGCGTCGATCCAGGAATATATCCTCCGCTCGTGGAGCCTCGTGAAGATGGGCACCACGGCGGCGCAGAAGAAGCTGTTCTTCAACCTTCGCCGGATGAAGAACCGGATCGAGGCGTTCGAGGAAGGCGATCTCAAGCCCGAGGACGTGACCAAGATCGCCACCGATCTCGGCGTCAGCGAAGAGGACGTCATCTCGATGAACCGTCGCATGGCGATGGGCGGCGACACCTCGCTCAACGTGCCCCTGCGCGACGACAGCGAGGGTTCGTGGCAGGACTTCCTGGTCGACAGCGAGCCTTTGCAGGACGAGCGCGTCGCCGAGGCGCAGGAGACCCAGATCCGGCACGAACTGCTGACCGAGGCGCTCCAGGCGCTGAACGAGCGCGAGCGGCACATCCTGACCGAGCGTCGGCTCACCGACGATCCGAAGACGCTCGAGGAGCTGAGCCAGGTCTATGACGTCAGCCGCGAGCGTATCCGCCAGATCGAGGTCCGCGCGTTCGAAAAGCTCCAGAAGGCGCTGATGAACCTCGCCGGCGAGCGGCGGCTGCTGACCGCCGCCTAGCCGGCCCGCACGGATCGCTTGCCCGCGCGCCATGCGCCGCCGATAGTCGGCGCATGGCCGCGTCCCGTCGCCCTGCCCCCTATCTCCTCGGCCGCGCCGCCTGGGCGCTGTTGCTGCTCGGCGGCGTCGGGGCGGCCTGGGCGGCGCTGGTGCGTGGCAGCTGGTTCGACGAATATTGGTCGCTCTATCTCGGCGATCCGACCCTGCCCTCCGCCGAAACCTGGCGGCGCTGGCTGACCGACAGCCACCCGCCGCTCGCCAATGCGCTCTATCGGGTGGTGATCTGGATCGCCGGCGAAGGCCTCGTCCGCGATCGCCTCCTGCTCAACATTCCGCCCTTTCTGGGCCTCGTCGGGGCGACCGCCCTCTTTCATCGCCGCAGCCCGAGCGGCAGCCTCTTCTACCTGCTCGTCGCGCTCACCGCGGTCGCGCTGCCCGGCTTCGCCGCCGGGGCCTCGGAATTCCGCAGCTATGCGTGGCAGATCTGCGCCGACGCGGTCGTGCTGCAGTTCATCTACTTCGCAACCCGCGAGGACCGGGGGATGCTCGGCGGGCCGGAGCTGGCCGTTGGGAGCGCCGCGATCGCGACCGCGACCTTTCTCCATTTCATCAGCGGGGCGATCGTCGGCCTCGCGCTGCTCGGGCTGATCGTGGATGGATGGCGGCGCGGCGATCGGCGCCGCCTCGTCGTGCCGACGGCGGTCTGCGTGCTGTGCTGGGCCGCGATGATGGCGACGGTCGCGGTCCAGCTCCCGCAGGTCCGCGCCGCGCTCGACGTCAATTGGGCGACGACGAGCAACGCTGCGGCGGTGGAAATGTTCGTGCGTGCGTTCGGCCTCGCGATTCTCGCCGCGCCGGTCGCCGCCTGGATCGCGGTCAGGCGTCGGGGCGAGGCCGGCCGGTTCGTCGCCATCCTGCTCGGCGCGGCGGCGATCTCGCTGGTTGGCTTGCTCGCCCTCAACGCCCTTCGGCCAGTGCTGATGGACCGCTACCTGCTCGCCTGGCAGCTCCTCGTCCTCGGTGCGATCGTCGCGCTCGCCACGCCCGAGCTCGAGCGGCGGCCGCGGGCGCTCGGCTTGTTTCTCGCCTGGACGGCGTTGATGATCGCGCTTTCGGCGGCGCTCCAGGCACGGGCCGGCGGGTGGGAATCCACGCGCGACCGGATCGCGGCGCTCACCCGCACCTGTCCCGGAACCGCTGTCTATGCGGCGAGCCCCTGGCGGCTCGGCCCCGCGCGCACGAGCAGCACCGCCGCGCGCGAGCATCCGGTCTTCGCGCTCGGCTATGACAGGCTGGCGCGAGCAGGCGGGTTTCAGGTCACCATGCTGCCCGACGAACCGGTCACTCTCCCCCTCGCCTCGCCTTGCCCGACGCTGGTCTGGATCGAGCATGACGCGCCCGGCCGGCCGGGCACGATCCTGCGTCGCGGGGACATCCGTTTCGACGCGCCGGCCAGGCTCCGGCTCGTCGTCGGGGCCACCGGCTACGTGATCGTGGCGACCCCTCTCGCCGGACCGGCGCAGGGACGCTAAGCAATCCGCATGGCAAGGACGAGGCGGCGCGGCTGGGCAGGACGGATCGCAGGCTGGATCATCCGCCTGCTGATCGCCTTCGTCGCCCTCAGCATCTTGTGGGTCCTGCTCTACCGCTTCGTGAATCCGCCGCTGACGCTGACCCAGGCGGGCGACCTCATCGAGGGCCACGGCGCGCGCGCGATCTGGATGCCGATCGATCGGATCGACCGAAACATGGTCCGCGCCGCCATCGCCGGCGAGGACGGCAAGTTCTGCCAGCACAGCGGCTTCGACACCCAGGCGATCGAGGCGGCGATGCGCCGCAACGCGTCGGGCGGCCACGTGCTTCGCGGCGGATCGACGATCAGCCAGCAGACCGCGAAGAACGTCTTCCTGTGGCAGGGCGGCGGCTATGCCCGCAAGGGCGTCGAGGCCTGGTTCACCTTCCTGATCGAGCATCTGTGGGGCAAGCGCCGGATCATGGAGGTCTATCTGAATGTCGCAGAGACCGGGATCGGCACCTATGGCGCCAATGCCGGCGCGCTTCGCTATTTCCACCACGACGCCTCGCGCCTGACCTCGACCGAGGCGGCGCGCATCGCGGCGGTGCTGCCGCTCCCCAAGCGGCGCGACGCGGTCGATCCGGCCGGGTTCACGAGGCGCTACGGCAACCTGATCCTCCGGCGCATCGGCACGGTGCGCGCGGGTGCGCTCGACGCCTGCGTCTATCGCTGATCCGCGGCCGCGCGGCCCGACTCAGCCCCCGCCGCCCTCGTTTTCCGGCGTCGCCGATTGACGCTCATGCCCCGCTTCGTCGATCTGCATCCAGTCGCGGAACGGGAGGCGATAGGCCATGTCCATCACCTCATATTCGATCCCCTCGGGCTTGACCGCCGAGGAGTTCCAGAGCGCGACGATGCCGGTCTTGGTGACCGGATCGAACATCATCATCGAACGATAGCCCTTCACCCCGCCATGATGGCCGATCACGCGGTGGCCGGCATAATCCATCACCCGCCAGCCAAGGCCGTAGGACGTGTCGTGGGTGCGCTCGGCGAAGCGGCGCCGGCGGGCATTCTCGCCGGGCGTGCGGATGCGCGGGCTCTGGACCTGGGCGAGCACGTCGGGCGGGACCACCGAGGGGGCGAGGCCCATCTGCGCCATCATCCAGATGGCGAGGTCCTGGATCGATCCGTTGACGCCGCCGGCGGCCGGCACGCGATAATAAGCGTCGCTGATCTCGATCGGCCGCGAATTGTGCCCGCCGGCATGGCCGCGCGCCCAGCTCGGCGCGGCCATCAGCGCGTCGCGGCCGTAGGTCGCGCGCATGTTCAATGGGCGGAACAGACGCTGCGTGACGACCTGGGCATAAGGCTGGCCGGTGACATGCTCGACGATCTCCGACGCGGCGTCATAGCCGACATTCTGATAGGCATGGCACTGGCCGGGCGCGCAGATGTTGTTCAGCGTCGCATATTCGCTCCGCAGCAGATGCGGATCCTCTCCATCCTCGAGCTTGGGATCCTCGGCATGGGCGAAGAGGCCGAGCGTGTGCGACAGCAGGTTCGCGACCGTCGCCACCTGCTCGTTGCCGCCGGGCAGCTTCAGAGAGGGCGCATGCCGCGCGACCGGCTCGTCCAGCGAAAGGCGGCCGTCATGGGCGAGCAGCGTCACCATGTCTGCGGCGACGCCCTTGGACAGCGAAGCCCAGCGGAAGACGGTGTTGCTCGTCACCGGCTCCTGATTGTCGGACGCGGTGGTGCCATAGCCCTTGATGAATCGGATGCGTCCGTTCTCCACCACCGCCACTGCGAGCCCGACCATCGAGCTGTCATGGCTCAGCCGCTGGAGCCGCTCGTCGAGCCGGCGATAATCGATCACGCTCGGCGTCTCGGGCGGCTGGGTCAGCGCGACCGTCACGGGACCCTGATGATGCGCCGCCACCTCCGCCGCCCGGTGCGCGCGCCAGCGCGCGGCGGCGGTCCACATGACGAGGACGATGGCGAGAGCGGCGATCAGGTAAAGGGAGAGGCGCTTCAACGATCCGTATCCGGCATGTCAGTCTTGTCGCCGTCAGGTCGAAGGTCCGCGCCGGCCTGCCGCGCTTAACGCCGCCGCATTGATAAGGAAAGCGGGCCGTCGTGGAGCGCATGACGCGCGCTCGACAATCCGGCGTCATCCTGCCACGCTCCGCCGCGATGCGTGAGAAAGAGCTTCGGATCGCGCTCGTCTGCTACGGCGGCATCAGCCTCGCCGTCTATATGCACGGCATCACCAAGGAGATCTGGCGCCTCGCCAAGGCGAGCCAGCTGCTCCATGCAGATGACGAGGCGCCCGAAGGCGGGACTTATCGCGATCTCCTGCGCGCGATCCGCGAACGCTGCGACCTGGACCTGCGCGTCTATGTCGACATCCTGGCCGGGGCGAGCGCCGGCGGGATCAATGCCGTCTTCCTCGCGCACGCCATCGCCCAGGGGCGCTCGGTCGAGCCGCTGACCGATCTGTGGCTGACCTCGGCCGATGTCGACAAGTTGCTCGATCCTCAGGTCGGCCGTGTCTCGCGCTTCGCCAAATCCGCCGCGGTGCCGATCGCCTGGGCCTTTTCCAAGCGCGCCGGGACGATCGACGAGACCGTCGAATCGGATCACCGGGCCGAGGTCCGCACGAAGCTCGCCAATTTCGTCCGGTCCAAATGGTTCGCGCCACCCTTCGGCGGCCCCAATTTCACGAACCTCATCCTCGACGCCTTCGATGCGATGGATCGGCAGCCGGGCGGCGCGCCCCTCCTCCCCGAGGCGCAGCCGCTCGACCTCTATGTCACCGTCACCGACTTTCGCGGCTACCCCGAGGCGCTCAAGCTCAATTCTCCGCCCGAGGTGATCGAGCGCGAGCATCGCATCACCCTTTCCTTCCTCGATTCCGGCGGTCCGCGCCGCCATCTCGCCGATCCCGCCGAGCTGGTCTTCGCCGCGCGGGCGACCGCGAGCTTTCCCGGCGCCTTCCCACCATTCACGGTCAGGGAGCTCGACGCCGAGCTCGCGAAGCGCCGCCGCCTCTGGCCCGGCCGGGCCGATTTCCTCGTCCGCGCCTTGCCCGGCCGCGATTCGGTCGAAGAAGCGGAATCGACCGTGCTGATCGACGGCTCGGTCCTCGCCAACGCGCCCTTTCGTCCGTGCATCGAGGCGCTCGCCAAGCGGCCCGCCTGGCGCGAGGTCGACCGGCGCTTCGTCTATATCGATCCCAAGCCGGGCCAGCGCAGCGTCAGCCTCGCAAGCGGTGATTCGGAGGCGCCCGGCTTCTTCGCGACGATCCTCGGCGCGCTGTCCGACATTCCGCGCGAGCAGCCGATCCGCGACAATCTCGAGACGATCGAGCAGATGTCGGCGAGCATCCGCCGGATGCGCCGGATCGTGCGCACCATGCAGCCCGAGGTGGAAGCAGCGATCGAGCGGGCGATCGGCTCGACCTTCTTCCTGATGCGCCCCACGCCCTCGCGCCTCGCGACCTGGCGCGCGCGGGCCAACGAGGCGGCGGCGCGCGCGGCCGGCTACGCCTACGCCGCTTACGCCCATCTCAAGATCGCGACCGTGATGGAGGACATGGCCGCCGTGATCACGCGTCTCGGCGGCAGCAATGATCGCGCGCGGCGCGAGCGGGTCCGCCAGGCCTTGTGGACCCATGTCCGCGCGCAGGGCTTCACCAATCCCGATTCGGTGACCGCGAAGGGGGCGAGCGAGGCGCTGATCCTGTTCCTTCGCGATTTCGACATCGGCTTTCGCACCCGACGCCTGCGCTTCGTCGCCAAGCGGCTGACCCGGATGATCGAAAGCGGCGCCATCGCCGGCGATTGCGAGCCGATCCGCCTGACGCTGAACGACATGCTCGAGCGCTATCACCGGCGCGAAGGCGATCATCTCGATGCCGCCGCGCGCCGCGCCTTCGCGGCGGTCGAGAGCGAGCCCGCCGCGGCGATGGCCGCGCTCGCCAAGCTGTGGAACCTTCGCCCGCTCGATGAGGAAACCGACGCCAGGCTGACCGAGGCCCTGTCCGATCTGCCGAAGCCGGACCGGCGCGCGCTCGTGCTCCTTTACCTCGGCTATCCCTTCTATGATGTCGCGACCCTTCCCCTGCTCCAGGGCCAGGGGATGGACGAGTTCGATCCGATCAAGGTTGACCGGATCTCGCCCGACGATGCGGTCGCGATCCGCGCCGGCGGCACCACCGCCACGCTCAAGGGGATTCAGTTCAACAGCTTCGGCGCCTTCTTCAGCCGGGCCTATCGCGAGAACGACTATCTTTGGGGGCGCCTGCACGGCGCGGATCGCCTGATCGACATCGTGCTGTCGACCCTCCCCGCCGACAAGCGCTTCACCGACGAGGAAGTGGCGGCGATAAAGCGCGATGCCTTCCGCGCCATCCTCGCCGAGGAAAAGCCCCGGCTTTCGACGATCGGGACGCTGTTCGACGAGCTCGAACGCGAAATCGGCTGACGCGCCCCTAGACGCAGGGACCTGTTTCGGAGAGAAAGGCGGCCGTGCAGTTTCTCAAGATCCTCATCTGGGTGCTCGTCATCGTCACCCTCTTCCTCTTCTCCTGGGCGAACTGGAGGGTCGTCACGATCGACCTGTGGGGCGGGCTCCAGGCGGACGTCAACCTGCCGTTCCTGGTGCTCGGCTCGCTCCTCCTCGGCTTCCTGCCGACCTATATCGTCCAGCGCGCGCGCATCTGGTCGCTGCGCCGGCGTTACGAGACGGGAACGAATGCGGTCGTGGCCAATGCCCCGATCGTTCGCACGCCGCCCGTGCCGGAAGGCGAACCGCGCGCCAACCAATGACCAGCCCCGTCTATGTCGCCCTCGACACGCCCGATCTCGAGACGGCGCGCGCCATCGCGGCGCGGGTCAGGACCCATGTCGGCGGCCTGAAGCTCGGCCTCGAATTCTTCAGCGCCAACGGGCCGGCGGGAGTCCACGCGATGGCGGAGCTCGGGCTGCCGATCTTCCTCGATCTCAAGCTCCACGACATCCCCAACACGGTCGCCAAGGCGGTGCAGGCGCTGCGCCCGCTCGGGCCGGCGATCCTCACCGTCCACGCCGCGGGCGGGCGGATGATGATGGAGGAGGCAAAGGCCGCGGCGCCGGCCAATACGAAGGTCGTCGCGGTAACCGTCCTCACCAGTCTCGACGACGGTGATCTCGCCTCCATCGGGGTCGCCGCCGATTCGCACGCGCAGGTCGCGCGCCTGACGGAGCTCGCGCGCGAAGCCGGGCTCGACGGCGTCGTCTGCTCCGGGGCGGAGGTGAAGGCGGCGCACAAGCTCTGGCCGCAGGGCTATTTCGTCGTCCCGGGCGTTCGTCCCGCGGGCGGCGAGCTTGGCGACCAGAAGCGCGTCGTGACCCCGCGCCAGGCGCTCGACGACGGCGCCTCGATCCTTGTCGTCGGTCGGCCGATCACGAAGGCCGAGGATCCGGATCAGGCCGCGCGCGCCATCGCCGCGACGCTCTAGGGGTTGGACTTCGCGCCGCGCCGCGCCTAATTCGCCGCCGCAAGGAGTGTCCCGATGAGCTGGCTGAACCGCGTCCGCAACAAGATCCCGTTCCTCCCCAAAAGGGAGACGCCGGACAATCTGTGGCACAAATGCCCCGAGTGCGGCGCGATGGTGTTCCTCAAGGAATATGAGGAGAATCTCTATGTCTGCCCGCGCTGCGATCATCATGGCCGCATCGGCCCGGCCGCGCGCTTCGGAATGCTGCTCGATCCCGGCTATAGCGTCCTGCCCTCGCCGAGCGTCAGGGACGATCCTCTGAAATTCCGTGACGCCAAGCGCTACACCGACCGGCTCAAGGCCGCGCGCGCCGCGACCGGCGAGACCGACGCGCTCCTGAACGCGCAGGGCGCGATCGAGGGCCATCCGGTCGTTATGGGCGTGCAGGATTTCGCCTTCATCACCGGCTCGATGGGTACGGCGGTCGGCGCCGCCTTTGTTGCCGGAGTCCGCGCCGCGATCGAGGCACGCGCGCCCTATCTCATCGTCACCGCCTCGGGCGGCGCGCGGATGCAGGAGGCGATCCTGTCGCTGATGCAGATGCCGAAGACCACGGTGGCCGTGCAGATGCTGCGCGAGGCGGGGCTGCCCTACATCGTCCTGCTGACCGATCCGACCACCGGCGGCGTCACCGCCTCCTACGCGATGCTCGGCGATGTCCAGATCGCCGAGCCCGGCGCGCTCATCGGCTTTGCCGGCCAGCGGGTGATCGAGAACACGATCCGCGAGAAGCTTCCCGAGGGTTTCCAGCGCGCCGAATTCCTGCTCGATCACGGCATGGTGGACATGGTTGTCCACCGCAGGGATTTGCGCGCGCGCCTTGCCCTGCTGCTCGATTATCTCACGCCGCAGCGGGAGGCGGCCTAGCCTCAGGTGGCGGACCACGCCGTCTCCGACAATCCGGCCGTCCAGGCGCAGCTCGATCGCCTCGCGCGCCTTTCGCCCGGCCGCGACATCCTGGGGCTCGAGCGCATCCGCGCGCTGCTCGCGCGGGTCGGCGATCCGCAGCATCGCCTTCCCCCCGTCCTCCATGTCGCGGGCACGAACGGCAAGGGATCGACCTGCGCCTTCCTGCGCGCGGCGATCGAGGCGGCGGGGCTGAGTGCCCACGCCTATACCAGCCCGCACCTCGTCAACTTCAACGAGCGCATCCGGCTCGCCGGTCGCTTGATCGACGACAGGGCACTGGCGGAAATCCTCGCCGAAACGCTCGATGCCGCGGCCGGCATGGAAATCAGCTTCTTCGAAGCGACGACCGCCGCGGCATTCCTCGCATTTGCACGCATACCGGCGGACGCCTGCATCGTGGAGGTGGGCCTCGGCGGCCGGCTCGACGCCACCAACGTCGTCGACGCGCCGATCGCGTGCGGCATCGCCCAGCTCGGCATCGACCACCAGGCCTTCCTCGGCGACCGGCTCGAACAGATCGCCGCGGAGAAGGCGGGGATCGCCAAGCCCGGCGCGCCGCTCGTCACCCTCGCCTATCCGCCGCCCGCGACCGAGGCGATCGCGCAAGCCGTCGACCGTTCGGGCGCGCGCTGGTTTCCGCGCGGCGAGGGCTGGGACTTCGAGATGGCCGCCGGACAGGTTCGCTATCGCGACGCCGCCGGCCAGCTGGACCTGCCGACGCCGCGGCTCGCCGGCGTGCATCAGGCGGCCAACGCCGCGCTCGCCGTGGCGATGCTGCGGCACCAGCGCACGCTGGCCATCCCCGATTGCGCGCTCAAGGCCGCGATGGGCTGGGCCGACTGGCCGGCACGGCTCCAGCGGATCGCGCCCGGGCCGCTGCGCGATCTTCTCCCCGCTGAGGCCGAGCTGTGGCTCGACGGCGCCCACAACCCCAATGCCGCGCGCGCCGTCGCGGATTTCTTCCGCTCGCACATCCCCGCCGACCGGCCGTTCCACATCGTCGCCGGGCTGCTCGCCAACAAGGACGCGCCGGGCGTGCTTCGCGCCTTTCGCGGGCGCTCGATGGCGATGCACACGGTTTCTGTCCCCGGCCATGCCTCGCACGCCCCCGAAGCGCTCGCCGCCGCCGCGCGCGAAGCCGGGCTGAACGCCGTGCCGGCGGCCTCAGTCCGCGACGCGCTCTCGTGGATCGGCCGCCACGCCGATCCGGCGCGACCGCCGATCGTGCTCGTCATGGGCTCGCTCTACCTTGCGGGCGAGGTGCTGCGGGACAATGGTCAGGCGCCGGCCTGATCGCTCTCCGCCTTGCCGGCCGAGCCGACGGACGAATCCACCAGGCCGCTGCGGCTCATCCACCAGAAGAGCAGGATGCCGGGCAGCGCGACAATGGTGGTGAACCAGTAGAAATCGACGAAGCCGATCGCGTTCACCATCGCGCCGGCCGTGGTGCCGGTAAGCAGGCGCCCGACCACGCTCGCCGCCGCGGAAATCAATGCATATTGCGAGGCCGTGTAGCGCAGGTCGGTCAGGGCAGAGAAATAAGCGACGACGACGACACCGCCGATCCCGCTCGCGAAATTCTCGAATCCGATCGCGCCCGCAAGGCCCGCATTGCTGTGCCCCGCGCCGGCGAGAATCGCGAAGCTCGCATTGGAAACGCCCATCAGGACGAGGCTCAGCAGAACGGAGCGCTTGAGCCCCATTCGCGCGTAGAGCCAGCCGCCGACGAAGATTCCGATCAGATAGGCCCAGAAACCGACGCCCACATCGTAAAGCGCGATCTCGTCATTGGTGAAGCCGAGATTGTCGAGCAGCAGCCTGAGCACGAGCTGGCCGAGCGTGTCGCCGATCTTGTGAAGCAGGATGAAGAGGATGACGATCCAGGCCCCGGTCCGCCGGAAGAATTCGGCGAAGGGTCCGTAGATCGACGCCCAGACCTCGCCGATCCCCTTGCGCGCGCTCGGCTCGCGATGGCGGGGCGGCTCGCCGACGATGAGGCCGGTCAGCATCGCCGGCAGCGCGAAGAGCGCGCAGGCGAGATAGCCCCATTCCCATCCCGCGCGCTGCGCCACGACGAGCGCGAGCGCGCCGGCGGCCACCGATCCGATCCGCCAGCCATATTGCGACATGCCCGATCCGACGCCGAGCTGGCTCGGCTTCAAGAGCTCGATCCGGTAGCCGTCGATGACGATGTCGAACGTGGCGCCGGCGAAGGCGACCAGGATCGCCGCCAGTGCCATGCGCGGGAGGTTGGCCGCTGGATCCTGAATGGCGAGGTTGGCGACGGCGGCGATCACCAGCAGCCCGGCGACAATCAGCCAGGACACGCGCTGGCCGAGCCGCCCGAGCACCGGGATATGCACGCCGTCGACGATCCACGACCAGAGGGGTTTGAAATTGTAGACGAGGATGGCGAGCGTGAAGGCGGTGACGTCGGCGGCGTCGATATGGTCCTGCGCCAGGCGCGTGGTGAGCGTCGCGCCGATCATCGCATAGGGAAAGCCGGACGAGATGCCGAGGAAGAAGGACGCCATCGGCGCGCGCTCGAAATAGGGCCGCAGCGGCGTCGGCATCCAGCGGCCGAAATAGCGGGCGAACAGGTAACCGAAGCCGATCAGGGCGACGATGATGACGGCGGCTAGCTGGCTTCGGCTCATCGGGGTGTTGTAGCGGCTCGGCCCCGGCCGGGAAGCCTCTTTGCTTGCCTTACGTGCGCGTCAGGCGCACCATCCGCCGCATGGACATGCCGGCTTCGCTGCGGCCGACCCAGGGCCAGCTCGAACTCGCCCGCGCCATCGCCGAGGGGGTGGACATGGCGGGCGACGCGGTGGCGAGTGTTCCCGCCTCGGCCTACACCGATCCGGCGCGGTTCGAGGCCGAACGGGCGCGGCTGTTCGGGCGGCTCCCGCAGGTGATCGCGCCGTCCGCCTTGCTCGATCGGCCGAACATGGCGGTGCCGCATGACGGCTTCGGCCTCCCCTTGCTCCTGACCCGCGACAAGCAGGGGCAGGCGCACGTGTTCTGGAACGTCTGCCGTCATCGCGGCACCCGGCTGGTCGAGGGCGAGGCCCCGGTCTGCGCGTCGCTGCTCGTGTGCCCCTATCATGCCTGGAGTTACCGCACCGATGGCCGCCTCACCGGCGTGCCGCGCCCGGAAACCTTCCCCGGCCTCGACAAAAGCACGCATAACCTCGTCGAACTGCCGTCGACCGAAGCCGGCGGCCTGATCTGGTTCTCGCGACAGGCAAGCAATTTCGAGGACGCGGCCGCGCTCGCGCCGGATTTCGACGCATTCGGTCTGGCCGGTCACCATCTCTACCGCCGCCGCATCCACGATGTTGCCGCCAACTGGAAGCTCATCATGGACGCCTTCCTTGAAAGCTATCACGTCCAGCGGCTCCACGCGCCGACGATCGGCCGGTTCTTCGCCGACGGCATCACCGCCGCCGACCGGATCGGCAAGCACCAGCGCAGCGCCGTCGGACGCGCCGAATATCTTTCGAAGATCGACCCGCACGACTGGCCGGCGCTGCGCGGCGCGATCACCTTCGCCTACCAGCTTTTCCCGGCGACCCTGCTGGTCGTCAGCCCGGATTATGTGAACGTGATGACGATGATGCCGCGCGCTGTCGATCGCACGCTCGTCGAGGATTTCATGCTGATTCCAGCCCCGCCCGGCTCGCCCGAGGAGGAGGATCATTGGGCGAAGAGCTGGGCTCTGCTCGACGAAGGCACGTTCGGCGGCGAGGATTTTCGCGCCGCCGCCCTGGGGCAGAACGGTCTGGCCTCCGGTGCGATCGAGACGCTGACCCTCGGGACGCTCGAGACCGGCATCCGCCTCTTCCACGACGAAGTGGAAAACGCGCTCACGCAATAGCCCCTCCGCGCGGGCGAAGCGGGTGGGGAGAATTTGGAGCGCTAAGCCGCTGCTTCGTAAAGGGTGAGCTGTGCCGGCGGGCGCTTCATCGGCCGGCCCTGCAGCTGGCGCTCGATCGCGCCCAGCGCCGCCTTCAGCGTCCTTTCCGAATAGGGCTTGGCGAGACAGCCGATCGCCAGCGCACGCGCTTCCTCGCTGCAATTGCCGGTGACGAACAGCACGGGAACCCCCTTCGCGCGCGCGGCGCGGGCGACATCGATCCCGTTGCCCTCTCCGGCAAGCGCGATATCGGTCAGCACCAGATCGAGCGGCTCGGCGGCGATCACCGCGAAGGCGCCGGCGGCATCGCCGACCGTTGCGACCACTTCGTAGCCCGCCTCCTCCAGCAGATGCTCGTTGTCGAACGCGACGAGCGGCTCGTCCTCGACGATCATGATCCGCCGGATCATCCTTTGGCGCTTGGCGAAGAGCATGTTAGTGGCGGTTCCTCCCTCGAACGCTCGATATAGGACCGCAACGAGCCGCCGGTGAGAGGGGTGCCGCGCCCGAACCTCGGCCGGACGCAAATAAATGTCGGGCCGTCCGGCGCGACGGCCGCAAGGAGACGAAACCTGCCCGCCCCCCGTGAACCTCAGCGCATCGCAAAACTCCTCGCCCGCGCCGGCATCGCCTCGCGCCGCGAGATCGAGAGGATGATCGCGGAGGGCCGCATCGCCATCGCCGGCACCACGGTCGAGACGCCGGCCACGCTGCTCACCTCCCTCCACGGCGTCACCGTCGACGGGCAGCCGGTGAAGGCCCCTGCCCCGGCCCGTCTCTTCCGCTTCCACAAGCCGGCGGGGCTGCTGACCACCGAACGTGATCCCAGGGGCCGCCCGACCATCTACGATCGGCTCCCCAAGGGCCTGCCGCGCGTCGTGCCGGTCGGCCGGCTCGACATGAACACCGAGGGCTTGCTGCTGCTCACCACCGACGGCGGCCTCAAGCGCCAGCTCGAGCTTCCCGCGACCGGGGTCGAGCGCACCTATCGCGCCCGTGCGTTCGGCGAAGTCAGCCAGGCGACGCTCGAGGGCCTGTTCGACGGGATCGAGATCGACGGCATCCGCTACGGTCCGATCGACGCCAATCTGGAGCGCCGGACGGGCCGCAACCAGTGGATCGAGATGAAGCTCACCGAGGGCAAGAATCGCGAGGTGCGCCGCGTTCTCGAACATCTGGGGCTCAAGGTGAGCCGGCTCATTCGGACCGCTTACGGGCCGTTCGCGCTCGGCGATCTGCCGGCGGGCGCGGTGGACGAAATCCGCCAGCACGATCTCGTTGCATTCCGCAAGACGCTCGAGCCGCGCCGCGAACGCGCCGGGGTCAAACGGTGAGGATCATTGCCGGCCAGTGGCGCGGCCGGCCGCTGCTCGCCCCCACCGGCCAGGCGACCCGCCCGACCAGCGACCGCGCCCGCGAAGGGCTGTTCTCGATGCTCGCGAGCCGGCTCGGGAGCTTCGAAGGCCTCGCCGTCGCCGATCTCTTCGCAGGAACCGGCGCGCTCGGGATCGAAGCGCTGTCGCGCGGCGCGGCGCACTGCACCTTCTATGAAAAGGACCGCGCGGCGATCGATATCCTGAGCCGCAACCTCGGCAAGCTCGGCGCTGCAACGCAGGCGGAGCTGCGCGCCCAGCCGGTGGAACACGCCCTGCCCCCGCCCCGCCCGTGCGACCTCATCTTCATGGACCCGCCTTATGGCTCCGGGCTCGCCCAGGCGGCGCTGGATCGGATCGGCGCTGGCGGCTGGCTGGCGCCGGGCGGCTGGCTCTCGATCGAGACGGCGGGCGAGAGTCTGGCCCTGCCGGCCAATGTCCGCCCGACGGCCGAGCGCCGGTTCGGCAAGGCGCATATCCTGCTCCTCACCACCGCCTGACGAAGCGCGTTTCCCGTTGGGGAGTCGGTTGATCCATGTTAGAAACGTCTCACCCAGGCTTTTTCAGGGGAGGCGCGCGTGGCGCACAAGTTCACGATCAAGCAGAACAAGGCTGGCGAGTATGTCGCCTATTTCAAATATAACGCCGAGACGATCTTCTGGACCGAGGGCTACAGCTCGAAGGCCGGTGCGGTGAACGCGATCGAATCGATCAAGAAGAACGGCCCCGGCGCGCCGACCGAAGAGGAATAGAAGGCTTCCCCGGGAGAGCGGGCGGGCCGTTTACCCTGCCCGCTTTTTCCGGCCGAGCGCCAGCAGCGCGATCAGGCTCATCAGCGACGCGCCGGCGAGATAGAGCCCCACCCAGATCAGTCCGCCCTCCCGCGCCAGCCACACCGCCGCGATCGGCGTCAGAGCGCCGCCAAGGATGCCCGCGACGTTGAAGGCGAGGCTGACGCCCGTATAGCGCACCCGCGCCGGGAACAGGCTTGGCAGCCAGGTGCCGAGCGGGCCGTAGACCAGGCCCATCACGATCAGCGCGAAGCTGAGCCCGGCGAAGATCACCGGCAGCGACCCCGATTGCAGCGTCGGCGCGAGCAGCAGCCCGGCCGCTGCCGCCGCGACGCAGCCCCAGCTCAGCACCCGGCCCGCGCCCCAACGGTCGGCCAGCCAGCCCGACACCGGAATGGAGATCGCCATGAAGACGATCGCGCCGAGCTGCATCAAGAGGAACGTCTGCTGCTCGATATGCAGGGTGGTCGTCCCGTAGCCGAGCGCGAAGGCCGTCGCGAGATAATAGACCGCGAAGCAGGCGACCGCGCCGAATGTGCCGCCAAGGACCTCAAGCGGATGTTCGCGCAGCAGTTCGATGAGCGGGACCGACGGCGGCGGCGCTTCCTGGAGCGCGGCACGAAAGGCCGGCGTCTCGGTGAGCTTCAGGCGCACCCAAAGGCCGAGGCCGACGAGCACGATCGACAGCAGGAAAGGGATGCGCCAGCCCCAGGCGAGGAAGTCGGCCCGGCTCATCGTCGCGCCGAGGAGGAGGAACAGCGAATTGGCGGCGACATAGCCGACCGGCGCGCCGAGCTGCGGCACCATGCCGAAGCGCGCGCGCCAGCCTTCGGGCGCGTTTTCGACCGCGAGCAGGGCCGCGCCGCCCCATTCGCCGCCAAGCCCGAAGCCCTGGCCAAAACGCAGGATGCACAGAAGCACCGGCGCCCAGATGCCGGCGCTGGCATAGGTCGGCAGCGCGCCGATCAGCATCGTGGATCCGCCCATCAGCATCAGCGAGGCGACGAGCGTCGACTTGCGCCCGATCCGGTCGCCGAAATGGCCGAACGCCCAGGCGCCGACCGGCCGCGCGACGAACGCGACCGCGAGGCTCCCATAAGAAGCGAGCAGTTCCGTCGAGCTCGAGTCGGACGGGAAGAAAAGCGGCCCGAACACGATCGCCGCGGCGGTCGCATAGATATAGAAATCGTAGAATTCGACCGACGTGCCGACCAGGCTCGCCAGCAGCACGCGCGCATTCGCCCTGAACGGATGGATCATCCCACTCCCCGCCTCGCTTGTCGGCGGGAGCCTTGCCGGCTCGTGCCCCTCGGCGCAAGCCGGCCCGGCCTCACTTCAGGATCGGGGTCTCGCCGAGCGGGATCACCGTGCGTCCGAAGGTCGCGTTGGTGACGATCCCGAAGCTGCCGTAGATCGCAAGCGTCCCGCACAGGAGCCCGAGCCATCCGCCGGCGTGGGAGAGGCTCGCCGATCCCTGCGCCGCGCCCAGGCCGAGCAGCAGGAAGGTCACCCACAAGGTGAGGAAGATCGCGAACAGGATGCGGCTGAGGCGGAAGGTACCGATCCACAGGTAGAAGGTCAGCAGCCCCCACAGCAGCAGCGCGACGCCAACCGTCGGCCCGGCACCGGAAATGTCGATCAGCCCCGAATGCGCGAAGAGGAGCAGCAGCGCGAACCACCACCAGAAGGCGCCGTAGCTCAGAAACGCCGTCATCCCGAACGTGTTGCCGAGCCTGAACTCGAGCAGGCCGGCGACGATCTGGATGAGACCCCCGTAAGCAAGCGCAAGCGGGATCACGACGCCTTCGCCGCCCGCGGGCAGGACGCCGGCGTTGATCAGGCTCAGCAGCACGGTGGTGAGACCGAACCCGACCAGGCCGAGCGCGGCGGGATTGGCGACAGGCGGGGCGGCCGCCCCGTTCACGTCCGACATGGCAGTCCCCTCCTTGGCGCGGGCGTCGTTGCGCGCCCGTCAGGATCGAGGCTGCGGTCGCGGGCCCGGCAAGTCAAGCGCTTGCTCCGATGCGCCGCGTTCCCTACCTGTTCAGGTGTGACCGATCTCCCAGCCAACATGCCCGAGCCGCCCTATCTCAAGGGGCTTAACGCCCCGCAGCGCGAGGCGGTGCTGACGACTGAAGGGCCGGTCCTGGTCCTTGCCGGCGCCGGCACGGGCAAGACGGCGGCGCTGACCGCAAGGCTCGCCCACCTCGTCGCCACCCGCCGCGCCTGGCCCTCGGAAATCCTCGCCGTCACCTTCACCAACAAGGCGGCGCGGGAGATGAGGGAGCGCGTCGGCCGGTTGATCGGCGAGGCGGTGGAGGGGATGCCCTGGCTCGGCACCTTCCATTCGATCGGCGCGAAGATGCTCCGCCGCCATGCCGAGCTGGTCGGCCTCAAGAACAATTTCACCATCCTCGACACGGACGATCAGCTGCGGCTTTTGAAGCAGATCATCCAGGCCGCCGACATCGACGAGAAACGCTGGCCCGCCCGGGCGCTGGCGGGGCTGATCGATCGCTGGAAGAACAAGGGCTGGACGCCGGACCAGGTCGATGCCGGCGAGGCGGAAGCCTATGCGAACGGCCGCGGCGCGCAGCTCTACGCGCTCTACCAGGCGCGGCTTCGCGATCTCAACGCCTGCGATTTCGGGGACCTGCTGCTCCACATGCTGGTGATCCTGAAGACGCACCGCGACGTTCTCGAACTCTACCAGCAGCGCTTCAAATATGTCCTCGTCGACGAATATCAGGACACCAACCAGAGCCAGTATCTGTGGCTCCGGCTGATCGCCCAGGAGCGCAAGAACATCTGCTGCGTCGGCGACGACGATCAGTCGATCTATTCGTGGCGCGGCGCGGAGGTTTCCAACATCCTGAGGTTCGAGAAGGACTTCCCGGGCGCCGCTGTCATTCGGCTTGAGCAGAATTACCGCTCGACGCCGCACATCCTCGGCGCCGCCTCCGGCCTCATCGCGCAGAATAGCGGACGGCTCGGCAAGACCTTGTGGACCGACATGGACGGCGGCGAGAAGGTGCAGGTCATCGGCGTGTGGGACGGGCCGGAGGAGGCGCGCCGCGTCGGCGACGAGCTTGAGGCGATGCAGCGCCGCGGCGAGCGGCTCGACACCGCTGCGATCCTGGTGCGCGCCCAGTTCCAGACCCGCGAGTTCGAGGATCGCTTCATCGCGATCGGCCTTCCCTATCGGATCGTCGGCGGCTTCCGCTTCTACGAACGCGCCGAGATCCGCGACGCGCTCGCTTACCTGCGCGTCGTCGCCCAGCCGGCGGACGATCTCGCGTTCGAGCGGATCGTCAACACGCCCAAGCGCGGCCTGGGCGACAAGGCGGTGGCGAAGCTCCACAGCCTCGCCCGCGCCGAGGGCATCCCCCTCAGCGTCGCCGCGGCCCAAATTCTCGACACGGACGAGCTGACCGGCGCCGCGCGCCGCAGCCTCGGCAATCTCGTCGGCGATTTCGCCCGATGGCGCGCCCTATTGAATTCCTCCCCCGCTTTTGCGGAGGAGGGGGACCAGCCGCAGGCTGGTGGAGGGGGTTCTTCCCAAACCTCCCTTCCCCACCCCGAGCTTGCCCGCCTGATCCTCGACGAATCCGGCTATACCGCGATGCTCCAGGCGGATCGCTCCGCCGAAAGCGCCGGCCGCCTCGAAAACCTCGCGGAACTCACGCGGGCGATGGAGGACTATGAGACGCTCGGCGCGTTCCTGGAGCATGTCAGCCTCGTCATGGACAATGACGCGGACGCGCAGGCGGAGAAGGTCACGATCATGACCATCCATGCCGCCAAGGGCCTGGAATTCGACACCGTCTTCCTCGCCGGCTGGGAGGAAGGCGTCTTCCCGTCGCAGCGCGCGCTCGACGAGGGCGGCAATGCCAGCCTTGAGGAGGAGCGCCGGCTCGCTTACGTCGCGATCACAAGGGCGCGGCGCAAGTGCTTCATCTTCCATGCCGCAAACCGCCGCATCTACGGCCAATGGACAAGCTCGATCCCGAGCCGCTTCGTCGCCGAACTCCCCGGCGCCCATACCGAGGAGGAAACGACGATGACCGGCGGCGAGAGCCTGTGGCGCGCCAATTGGTCGGCAAATGCCGATCCGTTCGCCCACCTCGCCGCCGCGCAATCCACCCGCGCCAGCACGCGCGGCCCCGGCTGGCAGCGCGCAGCCGCCTCCGGCCGCTTCGATTCCTCGCCGAGCCGCGTCGTCGAAGCCCGCGCGAGCGCAGTCAGCTTCGGCAATCCCGGCCGCAGCGACATCTCGGTCGGAATGCGCGTCTTCCACTCAAAATTCGGCTACGGCACCGTTGCCGAGATCGAGGGCAACAAGCTGGAGATCGACTTCGAGCAGACCGGGCGCAAGCGGGTGCTCGACAGCTTTGTCAGCGTTGGATGATCGCAACGAGGCGGCACCAAGGGAGCCGGCGCGCGTTCCGTCACCATGATCACCTACACCTCCCTCACCCCGCGCGCGCTTGAGATCGTCTGCGAGGGACACGTCACCGGCGCCGATGCGCGCGAGGCGTTCGGGCGAATGGAGCGGCTGATCGAGACCGCGCCCAGGATCGACATTCTCGCCGACGTCCGCGAAGGCATTCATATCGAATTCGGCGCGATCCTCGAGGAGCTGAGGCATCTGCCGATGTTCAGGCGGATGATCGGCGCGCTCGATCGGATCGCGCTGGTCGCCGATCCGGCCTGGGTGCGCGCTGTCGGCCGCATCGAATCCCACCTGATTCCGGGCGTCGACTATCGGGTCTTCGATCGGGACGGCGCGGCCGCGGCGCGAGCATGGATCCTGCGCGAAGGGGAAGGCCGCGCGAGCGGCTGACCACGCTCATCGATTTTTCAATTCAAGCTGACCAAGTTTAATCGCTTTTCGCGATTGTCCGGCGCGCCTAGGGTATAGAAAACCACAAGCCCCAGGAGACGGACATGGACGCGAAAACCGGCGATCCCCTCAACGATCCTTCGAAGGCGCGTGCCGCCTTGCGATCCCTGCTCGGACGGACGAACCGCGACTGGTGGCCGAACCAGCTCAGCCTGGAAATCCTCCATCAGCACGGCCTTCACGGCAATCCGATGGGCGACGATTTCGATTACCGCAAGGAATTCGAATCGCTCGATTATTATGCGGTGAAGCGCGATCTCACCGCGTTGATGACCGACAGCCAGCCCTGGTGGCCGGCCGATTACGGTCATTACGGACCCTTCTTCATCCGCATGGCCTGGCACGCCGCGGGCACCTATCGCACCGGGGACGGACGCGGTGGCGCCAATTCGGGCAACCAGCGCTTCGCTCCGCTCAACAGCTGGCCGGACAATGCCAATCTCGACAAGGCGCGGCGGCTGCTCTGGCCGATCAAGAAGAAATATGGCCGCAAGCTTTCCTGGGCGGACCTCCTCATCCTCGCCGGCAACGTCGCGATCGAATCGATGGGTGGGCCGGTCTTCGGCTTCGGCGGCGGCCGCGAGGACATCTACGAGCCAGAAAAGGACGTCTATTGGGGCACGGAGGAATTCTGGGTCGGCCACGAGAAGAACGAGACCCGGATCCAGCCCGAGCGGGAGATGGTTCTCGAAAACCCGCTCGCCGCGGTCCAGATGGGCCTCATCTACGTCAACCCGACCGGACCCGGCGGCAACAGCGATCCGATCGCCTCGGCCCGTGACATCCGCGAGACCTTCGCCCGCATGGCGATGAACGACGAGGAGACGCTCGCGCTCACCGCCGGCGGCCACACGTTCGGCAAGTGCCACGGCGCCGGCGATGCCTCGAAGGTCGGCGCGGAGCCGGAGGGCGCCGACATCGCGCAGCAGGGCCTCGGCTGGCAAAGCGGGCATGAGAGCGGCATCGGCGACGATACGATCACCTCGGGGCTCGAAGGCGCGTGGACGCCGACCCCGATCCAATGGTCGAACAATTATTTCCGGATGCTGCTCGAATATGACTATGAGCTGGTGAAGAGCCCGGCCGGCGCGCCGCAATGGCAGCCGATCAACCAGAAGCCGGAGGATATGGCGCCGGGCGCGCACAGCCCCGATCGCCGGCTTCCGACGATGATGACGACCGCCGACATGGCGTTCAAGATGGACCCGAAATATCGGGAAATCGCCGAGCGCTTCTATCGCAATCCGGATCAGTTCGCCGACGCCTTCGCCCGCGCCTGGTTCAAGCTCACCCATCGCGACATGGGCCCCAAGTGCCGCTATCTCGGCCCGGAAGTGCCGGCCGAGGACCTGATCTGGCAGGATCCGGTGCCGCCCGGGCCGAAGCTCGGCGATGGCGACGTCGCGGCGCTCAAGGGCAAGATCGCGGCCTCGGGCCTCTCGATCGCGCAACTCGTCAAGACCGCCTGGGCGTCCGCCTCCACCTTCCGCGGATCGGACAAGCGCGGCGGCGCCAATGGCGCGCGCATCCGCCTCGCGCCGCAGAAGGACTGGGACGTCAACGAGCCCGCCGAGCTCGCGAAGGTGCTCGCCGTCTACGAGGGCATCCAGCGCGACTTCGGCGGGCCTTCGCGGGTGAGCCTCGCCGACCTCATCGTGCTCGGCGGCAATGTCGGCGTCGAGCAGGCGGCGAAGGCGGCGGGTCACGACATCACCGTCCCCTTCGCCTCCGGGCGCGGCGACGCCAGCCAGGAGCAGACCGACGCGCACAGCTTCGAGCCGCTCGAGCCGAAGGCCGACGGGTTCCGCAACTATCTCCAGGTTCGCTTCAGCGTGCCGACCGAGGAATTGCTGGTCGATCGCGCGCAGCTGCTCGGCCTCTCGGCGCCGGAGATGACGGTGCTGGTCGGCGGGCTTCGCGTGCTCGGCGCCAATCATGGCGGCTCCGATCACGGTGTCTTCACCGATCGGCCAGGTCAGCTCACCAACGACTTCTTCGTCAATCTGCTCGACATGGGCACGGCGTGGAAGGAAGTGGACGGCCATGCGGACGAGGTCTTCGTCGGCACCTGCCGCAAGACCGACCAGCAGAAGTGGCGCGGAACCCGCACCGACCTGGTCTTCGGCTCCAATTCGCAGCTTCGCGCGCTGAGCGAGGTCTATGCGGCCGATGACGCGGCGGACAAGTTCGTCGCCGATTTCGTCGCCGCCTGGACGAAGGTGATGAACGCGGATCGCTTCGACCTCGCGTGACCTCGATCGGGCCTCCGGCCGCCGCCGGGGGCCCGATCCACATCAAGGCTTGGAACCAGGCGTCAATTCGCGCACTGGGGGATGATGCCCGTTCGAGAGCCAAGGACCCGGCCGCGCGTGTTCGACACCGGCAGCGGCGACCGATTGCCGCCCGGATTCGAAGTCCCGGCCCAGCCGGCGCCAAGCCTTCCCGATCCAACCGACATTTACGATGCCCGCGATGGCGTGCCGATGCCGCGGCGGATCACGGCGATCCTCGCCGTTTCCTTCGGCTCGGCGCTGGTGGTCATCGACGGCGCGATCCCGACGGTGGCACTGCCGAGTATCGCGCGCGACCTTCATGTCGATTCCGCGTCCGTCGTCTCGATCGTCACCACCTATCAGCTGATCCTGGTGATGGCGCTGCTCCCCTTTTCCGGCCTCGGCGACCGGATCGGGCTCAAGCGGATGTACCAGATCGGCCAGCTGATCTTCACCATCGCCACGATCCTGTGCTTCTTCGCGCACAGCCTCGCCTTTCTCCTCGTCGTGCGGGTGGCGCAGGCGATCGGCGCCGCGGCGGCGCTCAGCGTCTCCTCGGCGCTCGTTCGGGCCATCTATCCGTCGACCGCGCTCGGCCGCGGGCTCGCGCTCAATTCGCTGGTCGTGTCGGCCGGCGCCTCGGTGGCGCCGACGCTCGGCGGCCTCGTCCTCGCGATCGCGCCCTGGCCCTGGGTGTTTGCGAGCGCGGTCCCGTTCGCGATCGCCTCGCTGCTCTTCGGCCGGAGCCTTCCCGATCCGAAGCTGAGGCCGGAGCCGTTCGACCTGCTCGGCGCCGTCATGTGCGCGGCCATGTTCGGGCTCGTCATCGGCGGCCTCGAAAGCGGCGTGCATGGCGACAGCCCGGTCGTCTCGGCCGCGATCGTCCTGTCGGGCCTGTTCATCGGGCTGCTGGTGGTGCGCCGGGGCGCGCGGGAGCCGGCGCCGATCTTCCCGGTCGACCTGCTTCGCCGGCCGGTGATCGCGCTGTCGGTGGTCGGCGGCTTTTGCGCCTTCATCGCCTCGATGACGTTGCTGCTCTCGATGTCCTTCCGGCTCCAGCATGGCTTCGGCTTCTCGCCCTCGGAGGCGGGCGCGGTGATCGGCGTGTGGCCGCTCACCATGATGATCGTGGCGCCGGCGGCCGGCGCGCTGTCCGATCGCTATCCGGCCGGCTTGCTCGGCGGCATCGGCATGGCGATCGGCGTCGTTGCGTTGCTGCTCATCGGCTTCATGCCCGCGCATCCCGATTATTGGGATGTCGCCTGGCGGATGTCATTGTGCGGCTTCGGCTTCGGCCTCTACCTTTCGCCCAATGCGCGGCTGGTGATCGGATCGGCGCCGCGCGACCGGACGGCGCCGGCGGGCGGGCTCGTCTCGACGACGCGGCTCGTCGGCCAGACGACCGGCGCAACGATGGTCGCCGCCCTGCTGGCGCTGGGCATCGGCGACGGGCGGGTTCCGGCGCTGGTCGCCTGCGGCCTCGCCTTCGTCGCCGGGATCTGCAGCCTGGCGCGCCTCAACCCCGCCGTCCGCCGGCCACCGGATGCGGTGGCCGGCGAACCGGCGGAGTGAGGATCAGAAGACCGAGCGCGGCGTCTGCTCCCGCATCATCTGCTGACGGACCAGAGGGATCGGCGGCCCGCCATAGCTCAGGAACTGATCGTGGAAGGCCTTCCAGCCCTGCCGCCCGCCGTGACTGGCAGTCCAGTCCTCGCGCAGCTTGCGGATCATCAGCTTGCCGAGCGTGTAGTTGAGATAGGCCGGATCGTAGGTGCCGCGCGCCGCCTGCTGCCGCGCATTCCCCTCGTCCTGATAGCATTGGGTGCGGAACATCTGGTAGCTCTGCTCCTGCGTCATCCGCCCCGTGTGCAGCCCGATTGCCGAGAGGAACCGGCAGTCGCGCAGCAGGGCGTTGCTGAGCTGCCCGACATGGGTCTCCGGATCGCCGTCATTGAGGCCGGCATCCCACATCATCTCCTCGGCATAATGCGCCCAGCCTTCCGCATAGGCATAGCCCACGAAGAGCTGCCCGAAGAGGAAATGCGAGCGGTTGGCATGGAGGAAGTTGAGATAGTGGCCCGGCCAGACCTCATGGACCGTGGTGAAGAGCAGGTCCGCCTTTCCCGGCACGAAGGCGCGCTGCACCTCGGGCGTCCATGAAGGATCGGGCGGGGAGATGTAATAGACCGACGGCAGGTTGTGCTCATAGGGGCCGGCGATCGAGATATAGGCCGAATTCTGCCGGTTGTAGGGTGGCGATTCCTCCACCTGCGCCTGGACCATGCTGGGCACGCTGACGATATCGTGATCGATGACGAACTGGCGCAGGCTGTCCAGCTCGGCGCGCGCCGCGGCGACCGGGCCGCCGGCCGGCTTGTCGTTCTGCATCCTCAAGGTGCAGGCCTCGATCGTCTGGCCCGGGGCATAGCGGGCGCAGGCCTCGCGCAGCGCCGCCTGGTTGCGCTGCAGGTCCCGCTCGCCGATCTGCTGAAGCTGGTCGAGCGGGAGATCGACCATCTCGGTGTCGCGAAGCATCTGAGAGAATCGCTCGGCGCCGAGCGCGAAATTGGTCCCCGCCTGAGCCCGCTGCGATTCGACCCAGTCGGCCAGGCCCTGCATCGCCGTCGCCGCCGCTTCCGAGGCGGAATTGAGATCGGCCTGGAGCTGGGCATCATGCACGTCGGCGAAGGCGCGCTTGCCGTCGCCGCGATAATATTCCGCGAATCCGCCGAACCCGGCCTTGCCGAAATCGATGAAGCTCACCGGCAGCGGCGCGCGCAGGTTCGCGCGGATCTGCTCCGCGGCGCGGGGCACGTTGCGCAGATAGGTGATATAGGCGCGAAGCCGCTGCGCCGGTGGCGCATAGGGGCGGGTCACGTACACCGACGGATCCAGCGAGCCGATATAATAAGCCGGGTTGGTGTGCGGCTGATCGGCGGTGGCGAGCCAGAACAACTGCCCACGCATCACCGCGGTCACATAATCGCGCTGGTAGCGCTGTTCGGGCGTCATCGCCTCGGCATCGAACGCCTGGGCATCGTTGATCGCCTGCTGGACGAATGCCTGGCGGCGCTGGAGGCCTTCCGGGCTCCAGTCGGGGATCTGCCCGTCATATTCGTGCTTGCCCTGATAGACGGCGAAATCCGGATTGATCCGCAGATAGCCGTCGATCGTCCGGCTGACGAAACCGTCCCAGTCCGCGGGGCCGTGGGCCGCCTGATTGCCCGAACCGGCCGCATGGCAGCCGCCGAGCAGCAGCGCGATCGAGCCGGCGCCCGCAAGAAGCGCTTTCCTCATCATTCCCTTCCTCTCCTTTTTCGTCCCCGGCGCGCTTCTGGCACGCGGTGCAAGCGGGCGCCAGCCCATTGCGCCGGAAGGGATTTTGCCCGCGCAGAGACGCAGCGGAGCAAATTCTTTCACACCGCGGCCGGCGGAGACAAGGCGTTCTTCTTTGATCGTTCCGCCGCCGCGCGCAGGTTGCCGCGCGCCGGGTCAATCCGTAAGAGCGCGGCAATGGCTGGTCACGGCGCTCCCCATCCCTTCACGATCCCGAATTTCCGCGCCTACTGGCTGTCGCGCTTCACCGGCACGATCGCGGTCAGCGCGCTCGCGATCGTGCTTGGCTGGCAGGTCTATTCGATCGCCCGCGATCCGAACGGGCTTGCGATGACGATCAAGGAGGCGAGCTTCCTGCTGGGCATGATCGGCGCGGCCCAGTTCGTTCCCCTGTTCCTGCTGACTCCGCTGGTCGGTCTCGCGGCGGACTCGATGGACCGGCGCTGGATCGTGCGGATCACCACCGGGGTGCTCGTCCTCACCGCCGCCATGCTCGGCCTCTTCACCTGGGCCGACCGGCTCAGCCTTCCGGTATTGTTCACCGCCGCGGTGCTCATCGGCTGCGTGCGCGCCTTTTCCGGCCCCGCTTATTCCGCGCTCGCGCCAAATCTCGTCCCGCGCGAAAGCCTGCCGACCGCGATCGCGGTCAGCTCGATCGCATGGCAGGTCGGGACGATCGCCGGGCCGAGCCTCGGCGGGCTGCTCTACGCCATCCACCCCGACACGGCCTATGCCGCGATCACCGGGCTGCTCGTCGTCGCGCTTCTCGCCATCTTCCTCATCGGCCCCGTGCCGCAGCCCCCCGTCCAGAAGGACCATCGCGTCCTCGCCCGGATCATCGACGGTTTCGCTTATGTCCGCCGGAACCGGCTGGTCCTCGCGGCGATCACGCTCGACCTTTTCGTCGTGCTCCTCGCCGGCGCCACCGCGTTGCTTCCCATCTATGCACGCGACATTCTCCACGTCGATGCTAGCGGGCTCGGCATCCTCGCGGCCGCCATGGGGGTCGGCGCGGCCTCCACCGCCTGTTATTTCTCGGTCCGGCCGATGAAGGCGAATGTCGGGGTGAAGATGCTGGCCTCGGTGATCGTCTTCGCGCTCGCCATCCTGACCTTCGGATTGTCGACTCATTTCTGGCTCAGCTTCACCGCGCTGGTCGTCGCTGGCGCGGCGGACATGGTCTCGGTCTATGTCCGCCAGTCGCTGATCCAGCTGCACACGCCCGACGCGATGCGCGGCCGGGTCAGCGCGGTGAGCCAGCTGACCATTTCCGCGTCCAACGAACTTGGCGAGGCGGAATCGGGCCTTCTCGCCAGCCTGTTGGGACCAGTGGGCGCCGTCCTGTTCGGCGGATCGGCGGCGATCCTCGTTACCCTGGCCTGGGCGCGGCTTTTTCCCGAGCTGCGTCTTGCAAAGACGTTCGACCCGCCTGAAATGCTCGACATCGAGCCTCAACACGGAGTGATCACCCCATGAAGGCGAACACGATACTCGAAACGATCGGCAACACGCCGCACGTCCGCGTCAATCGCCTGTTCGGCGACGCCGAGGTCTGGATCAAGCAGGAGCGCATGAATCCGGGCGGATCGATCAAGGATCGCATCGCGCTGGCGATGATCGAGGACGCCGAGCGCAGCGGCAAGCTCAAGCCCGGCGGAACGATCATCGAGCCGACCAGCGGCAATACCGGCATCGGCCTCGCGATGGTCGCCGCCGTGAAGGGCTACCGGCTGATCCTCGTCATGCCCGACAGCATGAGCATCGAGCGGCGGCGCCTGATGCTGGCTTATGGCGCGACCTTCGAGCTGACGCCGCGCGCCGAGGGCGTGAAGGGTGCGATCGCCAAGGCCGAAGCGCTCGCCGCCGGCATCGAGGGCGCCTGGATCCCGCAGCAGTTCGAGAACCCGGCGAATGTCGAGGTGCACGCACGCACGACCGCGCTGGAAATCCTGAACGATTTCCGCGACTCCCCGATCGACGTCATGATTACCGGCGTTGGCACCGGCGGCCATATCACCGGCTGCGCCCGCGTGCTGAAGAAGGAATGGCCGGACCTCAAGGTCATTGCGGTGGAACCGGCCCTTTCCGCCGTCCTCTCCGGCGGCCAACCGGGGCCGCACCCGCTCCAGGGCCTTGGCACCGGCTTCGTTCCGGCGATCCTCGATCGGTCGCTGCTCGACGGCGTCGTCACCGTCGAGGGCGACAATGCCAAGGAGATGGCCCGCCGCGCCGCGCGCGAGGAAGGCATGCTGGTCGGGATCAGCTCGGGCGCGACGCTCGACGCGATCCGCCAGAAGCTCCCCGAGCTCACCGGCAAGCGGATCCTGGGCTTCAACTACGACACCGGCGAGCGCTATCTCTCGGTGCCCGAATTCCTGCCTGAGGAGTAGGTCGGGAACCGGCGCTCTCTCCCGTCGTTCGGTCACGAAACGATCGGGAGAGAGATCATGGGTGATGATGGCCGGCGCGATGCGCCGCAGGTTGTGCACGAAACGACCGTCGTGGATGGCGGCGGCGGTGGCGGAGGCGGCGTGGTCGCGCTCGTCATCCTGGTCATCGTGCTTGCTGTGGCCGCCTTCCTCTATTTCGGCGGCTATCTCGGCAAGGCTGCGGACAAGGCGGACGTGAACGTCAACATCGCCGCGCCCAACCTCCATCTGCCGGACGTCAAGGTTTCGACCTCGACTCCGGCGCCGGCCCCGTCCGGCAAGTAACGCAAGGCCGGAGGCGCGGGCGCCTGAGAAGCGCTTGTTAACCGCTTCCCAAGGATCGACGGATAAAGGCAGGCCCGAATTGCGGGCCTTGCTTGATGCGTTTTCTGTCGATCCTTGCCGGTCTTGCGGCCGCCCACGCCTCCGCCGCGCTCGCGGCCGATGTCGCGCAACCGTTCAACGTGCAGGGCGATGCCGCCGCGGCGGATCGCTCGCGGGAATGCCTCGCGCAGGCGATCTATTACGAAGCGCGCAGCCAGTCCGACGACGGGCAGCGTGCCGTCGCCCAGGTGGTGCTGAACCGGGTGCGGCACCCGGCTTATCCGAATACGGTGTGCGGCGTCGTCTATCAGGGATCGAGCCGGTCGACCGGCTGCCAGTTCACCTTCACCTGTGACGGGTCGATGTATCGCGCCGTCGATCCGGTCGCCTGGGATCGCGCCCGGCGCATCGCCGACGCCGCGCTGCACGGGAGTGTCTATCGCCCCGTCGGCCTCGCCACCAATTATCACACCACGGCAATCAACCCCTATTGGGCGCCGAGCCTCGTCCCGCAGATCGTGCTTGGCGCCCACATCTTCTATCGCCGGCCCGGCTATGGCGGGTCGGCCGATGCCTTCACCCAGGCGCCGGCGGCGGACGATCCCAACGCGGCCTTCATGGACAATTATGTCCTCCGCCCGCTGGATGACGGGATGCCGCGAATCCATCGCTCCCGGCCGGGTGCCGGCGGTGCAACCGTCGAGCGGCCCGTCATGGAGATTCCGGTCGTCGAGCGCCCCGTCGTCTATCGCGCGGTCGCAACGCGCGGCTTTGGCGCAACGCCGCGCCGTGCGGCTGCCCGGCCCGCAAGCGCCCAGCCTGCGGCCGCAACGCCCGCCCGCTCGACACCGCGCGTCGTGATCCAGAACGGCGTCCGGATCTTCCGCGGATCCTAATTGCGCGGCGCCTGCCGCCGATAGCTCAGGGCCTCGGCGACATGGATTCGGCCGACGCCATCGCTGCCGGCCAGATCGGCGATCGTCCGCGCGACCCGCAGCACCCGGTGGTAGCCGCGCGCCGAAAGCCGCATCGCCTCGGCCGCCTGAGCGAGGAGCCGCCGGCCGGGCTCGTCGGGTGTGGCGACCGAATCGAGCAATTCCCCGTCGGCCTCGGCATTGGTGCGCGGCCCCCTGCCCTCGTAGCGCGCTGTCTGGACGGCGCGCGCCTCGGCGACCCGCGCCGCGACCTCGGCCGAGCCTTCGGCGGGGGGCGGCAGCACCAGGTCCGCAGCGGCGACGGCGGCGACCTCGACATGAAGATCGATCCGGTCGAGCAGCGGGCCGGAAACCTTCGCCTGATAGTCCGCCGCGCATTTCGGTGCGCGCGAGCAGGCGAGCGCGGCATCGCCCAGATGGCCGCACCGGCATGATTGCGTTGCCTTGTCAGCGCCATTTCCGAAAGGGACATGGAGCAGCCTTATTTCAACGTCGTCGGTTCCGACGACGATGCGATCCGTGATCGCTTCCACGATCTGCCGCCGGTCCTCCGGCGGCAGATCGTCCCAGCGCCCGGAGAGGTCGCGGGCCTCCGCGACCGCCTCCGCCTGCGAGGCGCTCCCGATCCGCAGCACGTCGATCTTCGCCTGGAGCCGGGGAAGCTCGTCCTCAAGCTGCGCCCGTCGCTCGGAGAGCGGGCGATGGCGCCGGCCGAAGTCCTCCTTGGAGAGGCTGTCGGCGAGATAGAGCTGGTAGAGGCGCTCGTCCTCCGCTTCGATCTTGCGCAACTCGGTTTGCGCGCTCTGGATGAGCCGCTCGCACTCGGCGATCTCCTCGTCCGCTGCCTGCCGGTGTGCCTCGATCTCGTCGGGGGAGAGCAGGAAATGGCGGAGCTGCTCGCGATACACGGCTTCGAGATCGGGTATCGGGATTTTGTTGCGGCAGGACGTGCAGACGTACTTGGGCGAGTTCGTCCAGACGTACATCTTCCCGCCGCAATGGCAGAAGGCGTACCCGGCAAAGAGGTAGCTGGACTTGCGCGCCATCGGCTTGCGGCCGTCGCGCTGTTGGTCGAGCACCGCGTTGCAGCGCTCCCACAATTCCTCGGGGACGACCGGCACGACCGGCGTCAGCACCCACTCCGCTTCCGGCTTCAATTCCCAGCTTTTCGTGCGGTCGTTCGTGCGGGTGTAGTTGGCGCGATGGAGGCCCTTGGCGGTGGAATCGCGCAGCAGGCGGCTTACGGTGGTGTCCGTGAAGGGCGAGCCGTTTCGGGTGCGGTATCCGCGCTCGTTGAGGAGCCGCGCCACGGTCTTCTTGCGGCGGTGCTCGTCGAACAGCTCGTACAAAAGCGCCCGAACGGGCGCTTCGTCAGGATCGGGTTCGAGCTTCTTGTCGCGCCAGCGATACCCGAAGGGCGCGGCGCCGCCGATGGGCTTGCCGAGCTTGGCGCGGACGGGAACGGAGGCCGACACGCGCTCGGCGATCTCCTCCCGCTCCCATTGGGCCATCGCGGCGATCATGGTGAAGAACAGGCGGCCGGCCGGCGAGCTAGTATCGATGGCCTCTTGGAGGGAAACGAGGTCCGCGCCAGCGGCGCGGAACAGTTCTGCGAACTCCAGAAGCTCCTTGGTGTTGCGCGCCAGCCGCGCGAGCTTCGAGAACACCAAACCCGTGATGACGCCCGCGCGCACGTCGGCAAGCATCCGCTGCGCCTCGGGATGCCCCATGACCGCTTTGCCGCTGACCGCTTCGAGGCGATACACCTCTGCGACGTGCCAGCCCTTGGCCTCCGCATACGCGCGGGCGCGCTTCTCATGGTGCTCCGGGCTTTCGCCCCGCACCTGGTCCTCGGTCGATACCCGAATCCAGATGCCCACGGCCTTGGCCGTCTCACGCTCTTGTCCGCTGGTCATGGGAAACCCCTCCGCACGCCCGAGCTTACGCCTCCTAGCGCAGGTGGCAAGCGCGCCTGCCGTCGCCCGACTCACCGGGGACTCACTTCGTCGGATCGTCCGTCGAGAGGGATTCGAAGAGGCGGGATGCGCCCAAATGATAGTGCGCGATCACCGCTGCGCCGGCGTCAAACAGTGCCATGCGACGAGGCGGCCCCTCCCAATCGCGGCGTGGCCGGGGCAACTGGTCGCGCAGCGGTTCGAATGAACGGACGATCGCCTCGGCGACTTCCTGGCGTGTCCGCGCACCAACGCTCGCAAAGCAACTCCGAATCTCGCCCTTGGTATAGACGACGACCTCCATGCCACGGCTTTGGGCAAGCGCCACAACCGAGCGGCATAGGCGAACGATCCGCGTGGAGCGCTTCGCCGACGAGGGCTCGAAGGCTTCGAGCACGATGGTCTGCGGCTCCAGACGCGAGATGATCTTCTCAAGCTTACGCAGGCAGCCCGCGTTCTTGTCCGCCTTGGTATCAGACACGCCCCAATCGTACAGGCATAAGGGGCTTGAGAACGCCGCCCATCCGAATCCGTGGCTTGTGGGTTTGAAGCCCAGCACGAGAGATGACGGCTGGGGCGGCGTCATGCGTCCGAGTGCTTAGTTGCGCGCGCCATCATCGCCCGCAGAAGGTGCTGCTTCTTGACGGAAGCGTAGTCCTTCTTGCCGGCGACCTTGCGTTCGAGGACCACGGCGCGGCGCATGACCGCTTCCTCGACCGATGCGTAAAGGCGCGAGACGAGATTGCGCGGCGATCGGCCGAAGATGACTTGCAAGGCGAACACCACCGGGAGGGTTGGATGCTCGTCGCCTCGCTCGTACCGCGAAATGCGCCCCTGCGCGACGCCCAGCAGTTCGGCCAATTCCTCTTGGGAGAGCGACCAGCGAGTGCGAAGGCGACGTAAGTAAATGTTGTGCATAAAGAACAGAAAAATTAGCGGCCGCTAAGCGGGCCGTTCTTATCATCGCCGCTTCCGCCGATGTTGTGCAGGATAGGAATTATGCGCTGGGCGCATAATTTTCGCGCTTCGCGCGAACCGATCCCGCCGCCTTCCGCTATGCCGCCTCTTGCGCCGCTATGCCGTAACGCGCGGCAAGCGCAGCGATGGTGGAACGCTGCGCGTTCGGAATCGCGTACGTGCCGTGCATCTTCACCGTCGGCAGGCGCAGCTTCGTGCGGATCACGATGCCAACGGCTTTCGCCGTAAGCGAGCCGTGCGCTCGCCCGAGCGCCGTTCGTTCAAATTGCTCGGCGACGGCGCGGACGGAGATGGGCAACGCCGGAAGGCTTGCAGCAACGTCCATGATTGCGGACAGCACCGCGGCTTCGACAGAGACGGCGCGCTCTGCTGCTGCGCGCGCCTCCTCTCCCGCGAGCTGCCCGGCGATGCGGGCGCGGACTCCAGCGTCGTCGATGATCGACAGCAGGGACAGCGCCGTCTGATTGAACCGGGGCGCTATGTCCGGCACCAGTCGCGTCGGATCGGAGGCGACCCTCCAGCGGGCATGGAAGCGCCACGCCAGCAGGCGGTTGCGCAGCTCGCGCGCCTCCTCCTGCATCGCGGCGGGGAGGCTGATCGAAATGTCGGAGCGTAAAGGTCGTTGCCCGGTTTCCTCCGTGAGGAATCGGCTTTCGAGCGCACGGTCGGCGAAATCCTCGCGCATGGCGATGAGCTTGGGGCCGAAGACCTTGAAGGCTTGAGGGTTCAGCTCCCGATGGCGGTTAGTCATGGTTCGCAGCACCGGCAGGCCCGCGACCGTGCCGTTATTGAGAATCTTGGTCAGCTCGGCGGTCGCGTCCGAAAAGCGGAAATCCGCTTCGTCCAAGACGAGCGTTCCGCCGAAGGCGTCGAGGACATGGAAAATGGGCGAGACGGTCGAGGCGCCGGAGGCAAAGAACGGCTTATAGCAGACGGAGCCGATCGTCAGGAGCGCGCGGGTCTTGCCGGTTCCCCAATCGCCCCGGAAGCGCAGATACGGGAGCTCGTTGAAGGCGTCATACACCCACGTCAGCAGGACATAATGGGCGGCGATCTCCTCGAAAGCCGGCGACAGATCGACATACCGATGGATGAAGGCTTGGACGGCCCGCACCACGTCCCCCTTGTCCCCGAACTCCCCAACGTCCCCCGGCAGCAGCACGCAGCCGGAAGCAAGGAGATTGTTGCGGGCGGAATACGGAACAAGGCGTTCGCCGGTGGGTAGGTCGAAATCGGCGACGACGGCCGTGGTGCCGCCGGGCCGACACACGGCAAGCGCCGTTTCTGCCTTCGCCGGATCGTGGATCGTCTCAATGAGCGTGCCGTCCTGGCAAACGTGCGAAATGAGGGGCGTAGGACCGGAGGCGTTTGGATCGGAGGACATTCCTCTATCGTGCCGTCTCGCGGGGAAACGGAACAGGATCGGCATTATGCGCCACAGGGCTTTTTCCGATCCTACGACGCTGCGCGAGCGTGCGGCATCATGCCTAGATGTCCGAACGCACGCAGCCTGGCGCCGCAGACCGCATCCTCGATCGCTTCTGTCCCGACCTGGATCCCGCCGAACGCGAACGCGCGCGCGAGCGGCTCGATAATCTGGCGCGCGTCCTCGTACGGATCGCGCGCCGGCACGTTTCTATCCACCCCGGCGATTCGACTCATTCCGACGCACGGGGTACGATTCCGCCGACTCCTCCCGGAGCATGAAATCCTACTTCGCGTACATCCGCGTATCGACCGTGAAGCAGGGCGAGCATAGCTCGTCGCTTCAGGAACAACGCGCCGCCATAGAAGCGTTCGCCCGGCGAACGGGCCTTTCCATCGCCGGATGGTTCGAGGAAACTGAGACGGCCGCGAAGCGCGGTCGCCGCCAGTTCAACCGCATGATGGCCGACCTTGCGCGCGGGCGCGCCGCAGGCGTCATCATCCACAAGATCGACCGCAGCGCGCGCAACCTCAAAGACTGGGCGAGCCTCGGCGAACTCATGGACCGGGGCGTCGAGGTCCATTTCGTGCAGGACAATCTGGACCTGACCACGCGAGGCGGGCGGCTGGCGGCCGACCTGCAAGCCGTGGTCGCTGCTGACTACATCCGCAACCTTCGGGACGAGGTGCGTAAGGGTTTCTACGGCCGCGTGAAGCAGGGGTATTACCCCCTCCCCGCGCCGCGCGGCTATCTGGATCGGGGCAAAGCCAAGGCCAAGGAGATCGACCCGCACGACGGGCCGCTCGTCCGACAGGCGTTCGAGCTGTACGCCACCGCAAATTACGGTCTCAACGACCTGCGGCTCGAAATGGCAAAGCGCGGGCTCCTCTCGCGAGCCGGGAAGCCGCTCTCCCTCGATGCCATCTCCCACCTGCTTCACAATCCGTTCTACGTCGGCCTTATCCGCATCAAACGGACCAACGAGATGTTCGCGGGGAATCATCAACCGCTCATCTCAAAAAGCGTGTTCGATCGGGTCCAGGACGTGCTTTCCGGGCGCCTGTACCCGCGCACGCAAATCCATCGTTTCCTCTTTCGCCGCCTCATCAAATGCGCGCGATGCGGCCGCTCGCTCGTGGGCGAGCAGCAGAAGGGCCACGTTTATTATCGCTGCCACGATTACGGATGCCGGGGCGTATCGCTCTCGGAAGCGAAAGCCGACGAGCTGGTCCGAAGCGAGCTGGCAGCGCTGCGGGTGGACGACGGGGACGTAGGGGACTTGCGCGACCTGCTTGCCGAGAAGATCGCGGAGGAGGATGCAGGACTCGCTGCGAAGGCAGGCGAGATCGACCGTGATCTTGGCCTTTTAGCTCAGCGTCTCGACCGCCTCACCGATGCGGTCTTGGACGGCACGATCGACAAGCAGACATACGAGGAGAGGAAAGCGGCACTCCTCGCTCTGCGATTGACCCTTATGGAGCGCCAAAGCGGCGGCAACTCGACATATTGGCGATCCATTGCAGAAAGGTTCGAACTCGGTTTGACGGCTCTACAAGGCTACGAAATCGGCTTGGACGACGAAAAACGCGATGTTCTCAAATCCGTGGGTTCGAACTTGATAGTGGACCTAAAAAAGCCCGTGTTTCCTATGTTTTCTCCGTTCGCGGAGATACGCGAATGGTCAATTTCGGCTTACGGTGCACCGTCTCGGGCCGCAGCTCGAAAACCGATCCGTGACAGGAAGCGCACCCGATTGCGCAAGCTCCTCACCACCCTTGCGGGATTGGAGGGCGTGACTCAGACTGGCGGGGATGAATCCCACCAACGACCCGGCAGGGCGCATTGTCGATCGCTACTGCCCAGACCTTACCCCCGAAGAACGAGAAAAGGCCCGCGAGCGTCTGCACAATTTCGCCGGCACCCTCATACGCATCGCCAAGCGACAGGCTGAGTACGAAGGGCGCCTTCTTCGGGAACCGGAGGGCTTTGCACCCGAGGGCAATTTCACCTGCCGGTACTGTCCGGCACGCGCCACCTGGTTCGGTCGGTGGGATATGACCTGTTCCCGCTGTTTCGAGGCGTTCCGGACCGGCTTCTATCCCGCCTTCGTGGCAAAGCACCCCGGCAGCTACTTCCGGCGACGCGAGCTTGAAGCGGACCTTCGCCTCACGCCCCGGCAGCTCGATCGGTTGATCGAGCGGGGCGAGCTGGTTGCCCGGCATGACATCTTCTTGCGGAAGGAGAATCCGCAGCTAACCGTGACTAAACTATCTGGACATACCCAAACGCTAGGCTGCTAACAAACGTTCAAAAACCGGGTCAAGACGTGTCGTGATGTTCTCATCGCGAGCAACGCGTCGGGCGACATCAATGCACATCGGATTGTATGCGATACCGGCCGGAGCAGCGTGCTGTTGATAAAATAGCCTTAAGATATCCTTGCCCCTGAACTGATCCAGTTCCGTGCCGCTGGCAATGATTCTATCAACGACGCCCGTCACTTCATCGACAAGGTCACCGAGTTCTGGGTCAGCCGGTAACATTGCTTCAACAACCGCACGTTTCTCATCTCGGCTAGCTTTCAGGGCGTTCACGGTCGCGCCGCTTAGACGGATCATGACCGGCTTGATCTTACGCCTAAGCCGAAGGATTATCTCCTTCTCGCGGAGCGTACTGGCGATCCTACGCAGCTCCCGTTCAACCGCTTCCGGGTTGGCAAATGTTTCGACTCCCTGCTCGGCGAGGTAGGTATGCAAACTGATGGGACTAAGTAGGAGATTCTCGATCATGCAAACGGGGAGTTGCTCAACCCCTTCGATCTCATCGGATTGATCTGCATCAATGAGACCCCGAACTCGGATACGAAACGTGTTCTCCGGCAAATGCTCGCGAAGACGTTGGACCGTGAGAATCACATTTCCTTTTCCTGTCGTAGGGACAAGAGTCACTGCTGACGCGCGAGGATAGAGTATTTCAAGTAGACGGGCGTCGGTAGGCGTTTCGGGGTCGGCGTCTCGCTCGCCTTCGATACATACAATCACCCGGCCCGTCGTCAGGAAGTAAGCGCTGCCAGCGAGCTGCTTCAATGCTTCGAGGCGCTCCGCATTGTTTGCGATGAGTTTGAGCTGGCTTGCGGTCGGATTACCCGGATCGGGTTCGGCCAAAACAAAAAGCTCGGTGTCGAATGCTTGATCTAGGATGGTCGGCGAATGCGTTGTGATAATGAACTGTGTACGACTCTCGTCGCTCACGCGTCGCATATACGTCAGAATCTTTGCCTGGAGGTCGGGATGCAGGTGTTGTTCCGGTTCGTCTATTAGGATGACCCGATCGGCACTCGCTTCCGGCTCGGGCGCCGCAGTTCCCTTAAAAGCTTCAAGGCTGCGTAGACCAGCTTCCAGCTGTTCCTCGAGGAGGGGCAGGAACAATACGATCACGGCCTTTTCGCCGGAGCTGAGATCGTCGATATCTACCTCATGCGAGGACGCCGCATCCCTGCGTTCCCAGACGCAGCGTATGTCATCCTCATTCGTAAAGTCGATGCGGGCGAACTTAAGGTGAGGCAGGATGAACTCGGTAAGGGTGCGCAGCGATGTATAGACGTCTGGGATACTCCCTGCATCGATTGCACCGTTAGATTCACGAAGACGATCTAGCGTGCCCGCCAAGATAGCTTGTCTGCGATTTTCGATTTTCCCGAGGATGTGTTTGATGGTGCTCCCAGCTTCGTCGACATTGCTGGGAGTACGCGCCGGGTTAAAAAAATTCAGTCCCTCGAAACCGCTAACATCACCCGAACTGAGAATATCGCGAAGCCATCGAGCAGGACCGCCAAGCCAGCGCCGCTGCACCTGTGTGCTCCTCATTACTCGGTGCGGTCCTTGATACAGAAACCGAGTATCGGGATCGCTGATACGCTCCCCTCGGCCCTGATTGATCGCGTAGAGCAAAGTCGATTTGCCTACACCATTCGGCCCGGCGATGACCATAATGCGCGGAACGTGGGCACATTCCGCCAGGCGAATGGACTTCTGATTTTCTATTTTGAAGCGCTGGAGAGCCATGCGCCAAGCATACCGACGTCAGCCAGCCTGACAAGTAAATGTCTACCAAAACAGCCTCAGGGAGCGGCGGATTTTTCACGGTTCGATACACTAAATCACGGCGTATTTGCTAAACCAGGTTCGAATCTCTCGTACGGTGTCCCGACCCCAGTTTTCAAAAGCGCCGTAGCACGGCCTATTTACGCGTCCGTTGGATTTATACGCCTCACGAATATGCAGTGCACCGTCTTGGACCGCAGCTCGAAAACCGATCCGTGACAGGAAGCGCACCCGATTGCGCAAGCTCCTCACCACCCTTGCGGGATTGGAGGGCGTGACTCAGACTGGCGGGGATGAATCCCACCAACGACCCGGCAGGGCGCATTGTCGATCGCTACTGCCCAGACCTGACCCCCGACGAACGAGAAAAAGCGCGCGAGCGCCTGCACAATTTCGCCGGCACCCTCATACGCATCGCCAAGCGGCAGGCTGAGTATGAAGAGCGCCTTCTTCGAGAGCCGGAGGGCTTTGCACCCGAGGGCAATTTCACCTGCCGGTATTGTCCAGCCGGCGCCACCTGGTTCAACCAGTGGGATATGACTTGTTCCCGCTGTTTCGAGGCGTTCCGGACCGGCTTTTATCCCGCCTTCGTAGCAAAGCACCCCGGCAGCTATTTCCGACGGCAGCAGCTTGAAGTGGACCTTCGCCTCACGCCCCGGCAGCTCGATCGGTTGATCGAGCGGGGCGAGCTGGTTGCCCGGCACGACATCTTCTTGCGGAGGGAGAATCCCCACCTACACCGCGAGTCCAACGGATCAGGAGTCCCGATTTAGAGGGGAGTCGCCCCATCGAGGATCGCATAGTGACCGGGAGCGATGGCCTCCATCATCTCGAATAGTTCGCCCAGCACCTTCTGCGTCTCCGGGACGAGCGCCGGGTCGAAGCCCGCTCCGGTGATGTGCGACTGGTCGTTAGTGAACTTGTAGATAGCGTCCAGTTTCCGTGCGTCATGGCCGGCGGCCTTTAACTCTTCCATCTTTTTGTACGGCTTCGCCCCGCTTGGCACCTGGAACATCAGGAAGGTGTCCCAGACCTTCCTAGCGATATTTGGAACCGGATACGCCTGCATGATCGACCCGTCCTGGGCCGCCCGCATTTCCTTCAAACGCTTGAAGAGATAGTGATACTCGCTCTCATATTCGAGCAGCTCCTTGTCCATTACTTCGATGGTCGCATGGCGCGCCCCGTCGCGGACGTGGTTCTTAATCATGTAGAACCCAGTGCCGCCACGATCGGCGCTCTTCCGCCAATTCAGGAGCAGCTTGAGAAAGTCGAAATTGTGGGTGAGGACGAAGACCTGCCCGCAGTCCAAGACGGCGTTCTTGAGGAAGCTGAACGCCTGATAGAGAGAAGTCGAATCGAGGCTGGAGATCGGATCGTCGATGACGACGATTCCCGTCTGCTTAGGAAATTGCCCGTCATTCAAGTGGACCACGAAATAGACGAAGGCGAGCGCCGTCTTTTCGCCCTCGCTCACGTACCGGGCGGGAATCCCTCCGCGCATGATCTTGTAGCCGACCACCACTTCGGTGGGCGTGCCATCCTCCCCCTCCACTTCCTCAACCAACGGCTCGAACCGCAATTCGTCGCGACCAAGGAAGGTACGTAGCCCATCATTGATATGGCCGCACGCGGCGTGGGCAGAGGACACCTTTTGCCTGGCGGCAGCAATCCGCTTGCGCAGTGCGGTGATCTCCTCCTCGCGCCGCTTAAGGTCCTCCTCTAGCGCGGCAATGGCTTGATTCCGTTCCTGAACCTCGGAAAAAATCGTGCTCAGATAGTGCGCCTTGATCGCAGAGATGGATTGGCCCTGAAGCTTCGCGAACTCCCGAGATTTCACGTTGTGAGTGGAAATAAGCGCGTTCGCCGCCGAGATCGCATTGGCAAGCGTATCCGTATCGAGCCGGACCTGAAGGGGAGTCGACACGGTGGTTTGCGATTTTTTGGCCTGGAGAGCCTGCCCTAACACGGTGATCTGAGTCTCAAGGGCGGCCTTTGCCGTCTCGAAATCCCTCGCCTTTGCCGAATAGGTATTTTGCAGCTCGCCATAGAGCCTCGCCGCGTCGGGTACTGCGCACGCTCGCACAGCGATCAATGCGCTGCGTAGCCGTACCAGAACGTCCTCAATATCGGCCTTGAGCTTGCGGTCGGCATCGTTGAAATGTCTCGCGAGCTGAGCCAGACGTTCGACAGGTATGGCGTTCCCACAGAACTCGCAAGCGCCTGAACCGAGCCGGTTGTGCAGATGGAAGCCCGTCTCCACCCACTCCGAAATCTCCGGATTTGCAGCGAGCTGGCTGACAACCTCGGTCTCCACGGTGGTCGCACAGAGGGTTTCCGCGAGCGTGGCGCATCCCTGAGCCGTCTGCAAAGCATCCACCTGCTCGGTCTCTCCCATCGCTGGAACTAAGACCTCAGGGATTTCCGGCAGCAGGTCCTGCTTGAGTGCAAGCACGTGAGCTGCCATCTCTTCCTCGGGGAGGATGGTTGCCTCCTTCAAGGCTGCGAAATCGGTTTTCGCCTGGGGGCTCCGGTATGTGCGCGACGCGGCGCCGGTACTTGCGAGCGCGGCCCCGATGGTGCGGGCTATGTCGGTAAACGCCGTGTCGTTCTCTTTCTCCTTGCGGCGCTTCTTCTGGCGATAGCCCTCCAACTCCCTCAGCTTCCCGATCGCCTCGGGATTGGACGGATCGCCATTGAGTTCCTGTTCGTCCTGCTGAATCTGCGCGACCAGCTCCTTGTTCTCCTCGCCGAGCAAGAGCGAAATGGAATTCGCCGAGGATTCGAGCACGCGAACATTCTTTTGGATGTAGTCCTGATTGAAAACCCGGATCGGCGTCGGGAAAGCGTCCCCCGGCCCGAACTTCGCGCCGTTAGAATCCTCGATTTCATAGGACAGGTCTGGAAGCGTAGCCGCGGACAACTCGTCAAAGAGCCGGGTCAGGGTCGTCTTGCCGCACCCATTCCAGCCGTAGATGAGATTGAACCTCCGGAATCCTGCAACGCCCGCCTTCCACGTGAAGTCGGCGAACACGAGCCCCAAACTCTGGATGCGATCTATTCTTGAAATCACGCGCTTATTACACCGCACCACGGCGCCGACGGCAACTGAGTTCCGATCCCCGTATCATCACGAGACACACGGCCAGATCATGGCTTAATGTCGAGCGAAGTTCGAACTTTCGGTGCGGTCTATCGACACCCGGGACCTTTCGTGGCGTGACGGTGTTGTATGGCGGCCTATTTGCTTTGAATCACCGGTTATGCGCCTGGCGTATATCTGGTGCCCCGCATCAGGGCGCAGCTCGAAAACCGATCCGTGACGAATCTCGCAATTTGATTGCTCGTTTGCTCGACACTCTTGACCAAGCTCGCACCTATAACGACGCGCCGGATGAGCAAGGCGGCGGGCCAATCTCTTGTGCATACTTCGGCCAGCATGCCACTCCATAGGCTGATTCTGCCGCCCGTATCACGGCATCGGGATTGTTATTCGATAGCAAACGCTCGACATCGTTCTCCATAAGGGGAGCCATCGCTCTCGCCGTCAAAAGCCCTCTACCCATCGCGAGTGCAGCGCTCCTGACCGAGGGGATGCCTGTGATCGCTACCTGCCACGGCAGAACGAGCGCAGCGGCCATGTTCTCCACAATTGCGGCAAGAGCCACAGATGCGGATGCGCGGCCGTTCACGACGATCGCAATCGCGCTAACGTTCATCGCTTTTAACAATCGGATAGCTGCGCGGCTCTGATCACGAGGAAACGGAAGCTCGAGAAGGGTCGCACTCGTAAGCGATAAGCAAACGCATAGCGCGCGTTCATTCGCGACGACGCCGACCCCGCGCACATTAACGGGACGCGCAAGATCTAAATCAAATCCTGAATGCTCTTTCATATCACTCCCTTTCGATAACGGGAGCGATGCCGGACGTGGCGACCAGCCTTATTCAGCTCGCGCGCACCCCTTCGCGTCTGGACACTGTTCAGACGCGGCGCGTTGACCCTGTGGCTATGGGTGCTAAACTAGAGACCGTGGACACGCTAGCCTTCGCCTCCTACTCGGTGGACCAAGAAGGCGTGTTCATCACGTATGGCCGTTACTCCGGCTGTGCCGGGTCGCCGCCCATCTCCAGTGGTGCGGCGACCCAATCACTTGATTCGACGCCTTGCGCGATTGTAGCTTAACGGAAATAGCAAATGAAGAGGAAAAGGGGCGTAAGCAGCCCCGAGCGGCAATGATGCCACTAAAATTCGCTCTAAACGAATGACGCGCCGGCTTCGCCAGCGCGTTTTCTATATGTGTCGCGCCCTACGCCTCTCCGCGCGGACACGCAACCGGAATTCGAGATTTCACTTTCCTGCCTTAAATCGACGCCGATGGTTTCCCCTGGGATATGCAATGCTCCTTAGCTGAATCCCACCAAGCACTAACCTGAAAGCGTAAGCAAAGGTCCGACATCCGCCGCAGCGATCTTAACCCTCTCCGGTATCGGCAGGTATAAAGAGACCAGCCTGGACGGTTCGTATCAAGCGGCGCGCACGGTCAGAATCGACGCACGCGAAAACCCAAACTGGGCGGCTTCGAAAGGAGCCGCCCTTTCCTTTGAATAACCAAGTGACCTTGCACTACGCAGTGTTACCGCCAATAAGACGCGGATGGGGGATCATCGGCAACAGAGGTGGCAGTCTAACGCCCTTGAGGGAGCCATGCTGATCCGCGAAGCTACTCAATTGTTGTCCTATCAGTCGTGCTCGTGCGCGTGGCACGGCGCGCAATGTCGCCAAATGTTCGACGCCTGGATCGATGGCAATACTTGCCGGATGCCGCGCCCGTGATCAGGACAGTTTCCTCCTGCGACGCCGCGCTGCGCTTTGCAGCAAAGCCCAGAGGCGTGTTAGCATTGCATCCCCAAAAGCGTCCGTAAGGGATGACCGGAGCGCTCGTCCAAGATCATTTTCGGCTCTCCGAGGGACTGGCCGCCATCGCATCACCGGTACGCGAGTTGCCCGCGAGGAGGCGGAGTGGGCCGACAATAGCTTATCTTTGCACGGATGGGTGCGGTGACCTGCGTGACCGATTGCGACAACTGAGCTACCGATTTGATCAGGTTTACGTGCTGACAACGCAACGGATCGACCTTGAAAGGTGGCCAAATATTGCGGAGCTTGGATGGAAGGCTCACCGCGGACATGATCTCTTTCAAGGGTTGGCGACCACCAGTCTCGCCGTAGGTGCCGGGGTCGATCCGCAGTGGAATCTGCCCTGCAAGCGTTCGATCGCTCTACTGCATGCAAGAACGCACGGATTCCGGATCGCCCTCTTGGTCGATGACGATGTCTGGCCGATATCTTGTGCCGACGTCGAGCTATTCGCACGGGTTGAGAACGGCATTCTCGGCAGGCCGCCAACCTCCGCGGCCGATCTAAGCGTCATCGAAGCTTGGTGCGGGCTTCGTGATCCGCACTGCTTCCCGAATGGAAATTATCTGTTTTTCGACGGAACGGCCGCGCTTGGCTTCTTCCCGAAGGTCTACAATGACGACTGGCTGTTCGTGACCAGCAGCGTCGCTGCGCAGCCGGCGACGCTGCCCTTCGGCGCGCTTCGGCACGGTGCTCGGCCGATCGATCCGCTCGAACGGGTTGCGCAGCAGGAATTTGGCGAAACGCTCGTCAAGGGTCTTTGCGATCCGGGCGCCCTTCCGCTCGATCAGGCATTCTGGCGCCGCATCTACGAGCTTCGCAGCAGGTTCCTTGAGAACCTCGCTCAACGGCAGATTTCGCTGACGCGGGGAAGAATCGTTGCCGAGGCGCTTCGAGCGCTATCCCGCTTCACGCCGGATGATCTGCTATTATGGTGTGATGCATTTCGACGGGACCTGGAGTGTTGGACCCAAGATGGGAAATGAGGACGTGAAGCAGATAAAGACGCAAAAGGTGCATTTTTCGGTGCGCAAAGCGACGATCAAGGCGAGTGTGACCAAGCCGAAGACGGTGATCGGCGGGGTTGTCCTGTTGCACGGCCTTTGCGTCGATCGCGACGAGTTCGATGGATTCTATCTCGATCTGGCCGAAGCTCTTGCGCGCGCCGGCCTTGTTTCGGTCCGCTTCGATTTCGCGGGACACGGCGTCCGACGAAAGGAATGGCGGGAATTTTCCATCGTGCAGCAATATGTCGAGACGTGCGCCGCCATCGCATGGCTTGCCGAAACCTATGAACTCCAGCCAGCACGCGTTCGGCTCGTCGGAACGAGCTTCGGCGCGCCCCCGGCAATATTCTCAGCCTACAAAAGGGCCGACCTTGTCGACCGGATCGCGCTCATCTCACCTGTCCTGGACTATCAGGCGACATTCATAGACCCGATCTGCTCTTGGGGTAGGGAAAATTTCGGACCCGAGGCCTTGGCGAAGGCTTCTGACACGGGCGGACTAGTCATCGACGGCAAGCATCATCTGCCGACGCGCCTCTTCGACGAAATGGAGCTGATCGATCCGCTGGACCGGCTTTCGATGGTTCGGGCCAAGACGCTCATCATCCATGGTTCTACGGACTCGATGGTCCCGGTGGGCCCAGCGCGAGAGGCCGCCAAGAATAAAGGCGTCAAACTGATGGAGGAGCGGCAAATGGATCACGGCCCTTTCCATGTGGACGATGCTGATGGGGATTCGCCGGCCTCAGTCGCGCTTCGCGACAAGGTCATCGGCAGCGTGACCTCGCATTTGGCCGAGGGCCTGTAGGCTGGGAGCACAGGGCGGCGGCATGTCAGGCGATGGACGTCCACCCATGAGGCTACGACCGCTCCTCGACGGTCGAGCCCAGGACGCGGGTGTACCGCCGCGGATTGGAAGCGACGTCTGGGTGGGTGATCAGGTGCTGATCGGAGGTGGAACGGCGATCGGGGACGGCGCCATCCTCGATCACCACGTGATCCTAGAAAGCGACGTCCTGTTCGGCCGGCGCTCCCTCGCCTGTTACCGGGCGCAAATTTGTGCCGGATCGATTGTCGGAGAGAGATGCGTCATCGGCGGGTTCATTGGCGAACGATCCACAATCGGCGACAACTGCCGAGTCTTCGGCGCCCTGGTCCATCGCCATCCGCGCCACTGGGGTGGCTGGGACGACGATAACGAAATGGCGGACGGGCCCACGCTCGAAGCCGGCGTCTTTGTCGCGTTCGGCGCGGTCCTCGTTGGAAAAATCACGATTGGCGTCAACGCCTATGTTGGCGCGAATGCGGTGGTGACGCAGGACGTGCCACCGGGCAACACCATCGGCCCCGCGCAAGTCTGGGGCTGCCGGCGATGAATCTGTCGCTCAACGGATGGCTGACAGCGATGGACCCCGCCGTCACCGCAATCGGCGTGATCTTGGGTGTGGGCGCCATCCTCAATTCGGTCGTTCAGGGCATCCGGGCTGCGCCGCGGTATGTCAGATATCGGCTGGCGCGTCGCTTCTTCCGGTTCCGCAATGGGCAGCGTATTCTGATCGTCTGCTCCGAGCTCGACAACGCGGAACAACGCCAATGGGTGGAACCGAACGAATTCATCTACATGCTCAAATATGGCGACTTGGACGCGTTGTTCGGCCTCGTCTCGCTAATCCGGGAGATCTATCCGCGCTGTCGCCTGGAAATCCTGAGCTCCAATGAAGCGCTTTCTAAGTCGGTCGATCTCGAGTGCGACCTGATCCTCATCGGCGGTCCGGATTATAACAAGGTGTGCGAGCGCGTAATGGCGGAAGCGGATGCCTATGCCCAATATGTCGAGATACCGTGCGACGATACCGACCCTTCGATCGCGCTGTGCACGAAAGATACCGGCATCTGGAAGGGCACGGACGTCAAAGAAGATTACGGTTATCTCGAAGTCGTGGAGAATCCCTTTGCCAAGGGACAACGCGTCTTCTTCTTTGGCGGATGTCACACGATCGGCGTGACAGGTGCGACGAAGATGTTTCAGCTCAAAAATGAACTCGGCGGCGGACTGACTAAGCGTGCACGAGAGAATATCAGGAAACTCATCCGCTTTTACAGATTCAGAGCAAGGATGCTGGTAATTTTTAGGGTAACGCTTCTCGGTGCGACCGTCCCAGAACCTAACCTGTCGACCGCGCAGTTTTTCGGCCCTCCTCGAAAATTCCTCGGTGTTGGGATCGAGGGCTTGGCTGCGCTCTGGCACAGGCTGGGCAGAACACCTGGCCCAACAATCGAAGCCGGCCTTGAAGACCCTAATCTTGCGTCTTAAACCTCAAGCGCCCTTCAGCAGACCTCAGACTAGCATTTTGAGCCTATTCGCCGAGATAGGTGGGCAGGCGGCAGGACTAATCGCCGCCTGCTTTGCATTATTTGTGGTCACCTCAGGCCAGAATCACCGGAATAATTGATAATACTCCAACATGGAGAAGAAGACGTCCTCCTGATTGCTTTTGACTCCAATATCTCGGTGATATAACGCGATATTGGGGGTGCCAATGAAACTCCTACTTCGCCGCAACCAACGATCCGGCCTTCTCGGGAAGGTCGCCTTCCAGCTCGACGTTCGCGCCGATCTTTCCGACGAGGAGCAGAGGAACATCACCCGATATCGCCTCGGCGACACCATGCTGTATGAGAGCCACGAGATGCTCGATCGGGGGAGCGGTCTCCTCGGTTTGGCCTCCCGGCTGGCATACAAGGCGGTGACGCTCACCGTGAGCGTCAACGACCTGGCCGGTGGCAAGCGCATCGAGTGCAAGGATATCGTCGAGATGCTGGCGATCGAGGAGCACGTGACCGAAGCCGCCCGCACGTTCGCGCAGGTGCTCCATGCCGCCGCCCATTTCGGCGGCGAGGAGGTCGTCGAGATATAGGGCTCTGGGGGAACTCGAACCTTAGCAACTGGCTTTCCGGCAGCGCCCGCGGCCGGGAGATGCGCGATATGCGCCGCGCGTGGGACCAGACCGAGGGCGCGTGGCGCGCCTCGCCCTTCCATGACGAGCGCTACGCCTTCGAGGTCGCCAAGGCCGTCATGCGCGAAGTCGGGGAACGCTGCGAGCGGCAGCCGGCGTGGTGCATCATGGTCGAAATCGCCATGACGGCCGCCGCCTTCCTCGACCTTGAGGACGTGGAGCCGTTCGCGCTCGACTGGCCGGCCATCGAGGGGGATGCGTCGGTCGCCGTGGCTGCCCGCCAGATGATGGCCCGCCGCAGGCGGTGGGCCTTCGAGTATGACCAGATGCTCGGCATCGTGCGCCGGCAGCTCGTGGATGCCTTCCTCATGCTCATCCGCGCGATGCCGGAGAGTTGCTTCGACACGGACGACGAGGGAGCGTTCACCGTGCCGCTCGTGAGCCTTCTTGACCGGCCGGCGGAGGTCGTCGAGCGGCTCATGGTGTTCCTGTACGACAACGGCGCCCTTCAACACGAACTCTTCCACTATGCCCGCGAGCGGCTCGCCACGAACTTGCTCGTCGCCTCGGGCCTCCCGCCGAGCGCCAACCCCCGCGAGCACGCCGACCGGCTGGTGATGCCCACCCGCAAGAAAAGCGCCACGCCCACGGAGCTTGCCGATCTCTATCTCGCCGGAACGCCGTTTGCGGACTTGCTCGCCCTTCCCGTTCCGTTCCATATCCCGGCCAGCGCCCGCTTCGAGCATTGCCACATCGTAGGCGGCACGGGCCACGGCAAGACCCAGCTCATGCAGCGCATGATCCACGCCGATCTCGTCGCGGCTCGGAACGACGGCCGTTCCGTCGTCGTGATCGACAGCCAGGGCGACCTCATCAACAAGCTGGTCCGGCTCGACCTGTTCGCTCCCGACGAGCGGGGATCGCTCGCCGATCGCCTCGTTCTCATTGACCCCTCGGACGTTGAGTATCCGGCGTCGCTCAACCTCTTTGACGCGCCCCTGTCGCGCACGGCCGCATACGGCCCGGCCGACCGGGAGCGGGTCCTGAACGGCGTCGTGGAGCTGTATGAGAGCTTTTTCGGGGCGCTGTTGGGCGCGGAGCTGACGCAGAAGCAGGGCGTCATTTTCCGGTACCTGGCCCGCCTCATGCTCGCCATTCCCGGCGCCACCATCGGCACGCTCATGCAGCTCATGGAGGACGGCCGGGCGTACCGGTCGCAGATGGAAAGCTTGCCGGGATCGGCCCGCCGCTTCTTCGAGACGGAGTTCTTCCACCCCTCCTTTGCCGCCACCAAGAAGCAGATTCTGAAACGCCTGTGGGGCGTCCTCTCGACCCCGGCCTTCGAGCGCATGTTCGCGCAGCGGCACAACAAGCTCGACCTCTTCACGGCCACCAACGACGGCAAGATCATCCTCATCAACACCGCCAAGGACCTCCTCAAGACCGAGGGGAGCGCGCTCTTCGGCCGCTTCTTCGTCTCCATGCTCGCGCAGGCCGCGCTTGAGCGCTCCACCATCCCAGAGAGCAGGCGCACGCCCACCTTCGTGTACGTGGACGAGGCGCAGGAGTATTTCGACGACACCGTGGAGACGATCCTTTCGCAGGGAAGGAAATACGGCGTCGGGATCACGCTGGCCCACCAGTCGCTCGACCAGCTCTCCCCGCGCCTCAAGGCCGCCTTCCTCTCCAATACGAGCCTCAAATGCGCGGGCGGCGTCTCCGCGAAAGACGCGCGGGCGCTTTCAAGCGAGCTGCACACGACGCCCGAGTTCATCGAAGGGATGCGACGGCGAAGCGACCGGACGGAGTTCGCCGTCTGGCTCAAGAATCGGACGCCCGAGGCCCTCAACCTCACCGTTCCTTTGGGCTTCCTCGAGCGCCAACCGACGCTCTCCGAGGAAGCGTATGACGAGCTGATCGAGCGCAACCGCGAGCGGTATTGCGGCCGCATGGAGGACATGGTGGAGGAGTTGCCGCCGGCCGCCGCCATGCTCGCGATCGAATCGCGCGAGCCATCACCCGCCGCGCCGGAGATCCCCGCCGACAGGGAGGCCGAACGGCCCCCTCCCCTCGCGCGCCCGTCGCCCGCATCCTCGCCCTCCCGCAAGCTTGGCAAGGGCGGCCCCAAGCACCGCTATCTCCAATCGCTGGTCAAGGAGCTGGGCGAGCAGCAGGGCTTCCGCGCCACCATCGAAGCGCCGCTGCCTGGCGGCGGGCAGATCGACGTGCTTTTGGAGCAGGGCGAGACGGCCGTGCCGGTGGAAATCTCCGTGACCACGCCCGCCGAGTACGAGTGCGGCAATATCCGCAAATGCCTGGCGGCGGGCTTCCCACGCGTCGCGTTCGTCCTCGCCAAATCCAAGGCCACCCACGGCCGCTTTCAGTCCGCCCTCCTCGCCGGCCTTACGCCCGAGGAGCAGGCGCGCGTCGCCATTCTCGCGCCCGAGGACATTCCCGACTATATCGCCGCGCTCTCGCCCGCTCCTGCGCCCTCCGAATCCGTGGTGAAGGGATGGAAGGTGCGCGTGTCGCGCACGTCCGTGTCGCCCGAGGACGCCAAGGAGCGCCGGGACCGGCTGGCGAAGATCGTGGCGCGATCGCTCTCGCGCGGAGATTGACGTGCGCGGACGAAAGACCCCGCTCCTGCTTCGGCTAGAGTTCATCATCGTGCTAGCGCTGGTACTTGCCGCGCTGGCCTCGGGCCTGCTGTCCCGGCTCTAGAGAGGTTAGGCTTCCTGCACGGTCAAATCCGCGCCGCACCGTGAGCAGATTCGTTCGGGCACTACGCGGTGCCGGAGTGTAATCCACCCGACCAATGTATTACGCGGGCCGAACACCTCCGTTATGAAGGCGGATTTGTCGCATTGCGTGCATCGCACCGCCAGATTGGCGACGCTATGGACAATGGCCGGAACGACAAGGGCCAGTACGAGGCGGTATCGTTGATGAGGAAAGAAAAAGGCTGCGATGCCAAGCCCAAGCGCGATCGTGAGGGTGACATAGCTGAAACGCCAGCCGAGTTGGTAGGTCGTCACCGGCCGGCTGCGCTTGTTGTATTGACGAGGGACGGCGGACACGTTCCAAGAGCGGGAAGCGGCCTCGACCTTGCCGCGTTGAAAGCAGAACCGTTGGGATCATAGGCCGGCCGATACTGTGGGCGAAAGCCAAGCCGGCCGAGCGTTGTGGGTAGCTCTTCTGCCTGCGGCCACCACCCCTCGACATTGCGGATACCAAAGGCCGCCAGTTGCTCGCGGGTTGGAATGAAGCCGGTATATCGCCAAGCAATCATATATCTGCGTGGGTCATTAGGCGGTCGCCGCTCGTCCTCTGCCACGCAAATTGGCTGCGTCAGCTTCGCCGCCACATCCAAGATTCCAATGTCGGCGCCGACGCTGCGGTAGAAGGATGCGGCCGCACCATACTGCCTCGCAAAGGCATCGGCGGCACCGTTTCTGCCCGATTGACGAAGTAAGTGCACCATCAGCGACGGGCTGAGATGATAGGCCACAATCGAACCCGGCAGGATTGTCTTGTGGCGGCCTGCGACGAATACATAAATGGCGCACGCCGAGACGCACATTCGATCCACCGCAACATCGAGTCCTCGGTCTCGAATCGCTTCACCGACCGTGAGGGCGTCCGGGCCTTCACCTCCAGGGCTTGTGATTACCAGTCGGCTTACGTTGCGATGGGGATCACGCACCGTCTCTGCCAATTCGCGCGCGCCCTCGCCCTGCAAGAGTCCGCGATATATCACGGCATCGCCCGCCATTCGCAGCTCGAAGCTGTTGGGCGCCGCCGTCTCACGCGCGCAGCCGGGCATACACGAGAGAAATGCCAGTGGTAGCGCCAAGGTGCCAAGCAAAATCTTCATTATCGCGAATTCCAAGGAAGGTGGCTGCGGCAGGTTCTACCACAGCCACCTACATATCTAATTCAGGGGCTCATCGACCTCATGGCCGCCGCCGCCAGGGGGATCATACGGGCTGCCCGCCATACGATAAAGACCATCCGACACTGATTCGAAGGCATTTTGGAAACCGGCGCTGATATCACTGAAACTCATGCCGTAGGTGGCTTGCCCGCCGGGCGTGCCGACTACCCAGGCTGTACTGGAAATCGATCCATCAGGGTTAAGGCTTACTCCCATGCCCGGCTGACCGGTAACTGACGCCGACAAACCGGAGAGATAGGCGTCGACGTTGTCGGAATAGCCGAGAGTGATGTCCACAGGAGTCGCCCCTCCGCCAACTCCGGCATAGACATAAAGATCACCCGCGCCGTAGCAGGCACCGATTGCAAGTAGGTCGGAATAGCCCAGACACGCAAAGACGTTGTCTATATTGAAGTCAGACGGTGCATTCACGTGAAGACTCATGAAATTACCATTGTCGTCGTAAGTCTCCGTGATGCTCGCGCCATCTCTATCTGTATAAGAATACGTGAAATTGCCACCCGCGACGAGCGCGACCTCATGCGGTTCAAGCTCCCGCAATACTGACATGGTGCTTTGCATGTTCATTTCCGCTTCTCCTTAGCGCCCTACGAACGAGCGGCGGGTGCAGGCGCCGACGCACCTTCCGCTATCTGTGCTGCGTGGCTGGCCGGCCGCTGGACCGGAACGAGACCTCCGCCCGCTACCGCGAACACGCGGTCGCATTGCGAAATGGGTCCTGGCCGATGCGCGCTGATAATTCGGGTGATCGGAAGCGCCTTGAGCGCCATCATCACCACCGCCTCGGAGGCTGGATCGAGATGCGCGGTGCCCTCGTCGATGAACAGGACGGAGGGGTCGGGATAGAGGGCGCGGGCGAGCAGGATGCGTTGCTTCTGGCCGCCGGAAAGCGCGCTCCCCATGTCGCCCACCAGCGTGTCGTAGCGCATGGGCATCGCCTCGATCTCGTCATGGATGCCCGCAAGCCGCGCGGCCTCGACGACGCGCGCCATGCCGATCTCGGGATCGAAAAAGGCGATGTTCTCGGCGAGGCTGCCGGCGAACAGCGCGTCGTCCTGGCTCACCGAGCCGATCTGCCGGCGCCAGTTGCGAAGGCCGAGGCCGGCGAGCGGCGTCCCGTCCACCAGCAGGGTGCCGCCGCTCGGCACGAACAGGCCCATCATGATCTTGAGGAGCGTGGTCTTGCCGCCGCCGGAGGGACCGACGAGCGCCACCATCTCGCCCGGCTCGACCTTCAGATTGACGTTGCGCAGGACGTCAGGCTCGCCCGCGCCATAGCGGAAGCCGATCCCCCGCAGCTCGATCGCCCCGCGTATCCGGGCTGCGGTCTCCGACCGCGGCGTCTCTCCCTCCTCGGGCGGAGCGAGCGCGATATCCGCGATGCGCGAGAGGTGGACGCCGATGAGGTTGTATTGGATCGCCTGATCGACCAGCCGGGTCGCGGCGTCGAGGAATTGCTGCTTGTAGGCTTGGAAGGCAAAGATCATGCCCACCGTGAAATCGCCCGACATGGCAAGCCGGATCGCGAGATAGACGAACAGGACGCGCTCAAGGGCGAGGATGAGCTGCCCGCCCGCGTCGAAACCGGCCGAGAAGCGGCTGAGGCTGATCTGAGCATTCACCGCGTCGGCCTTGAGTTGCTGCCAAGCCCGTTGACGGTTGCCCTCTTGGCCGAACGCCTTGATCGCGGCGATGCCCCGGATCGACTCAATGAAGGCGCTGCTCTCGCGCGCCGCAGTGGTGATCGTGCTGACGTTGCGGGTGCGCAGCGCGTGAATGAAGCCGACCTTGAGCGCCGCGAACAGCATCCAGGCGACCAGCGCCACGCCGCCGAGCAAGGGGGAATAGACGAACATCAGCCCGAGCGTGACGAACGCCATCGCGCCGTCGATCAGCGCCGATACGAGGCCCTGGCTGAGGATATTGGAGATGGGCGTCGTCGAATTGAAGCGGGAGATGATGTCGCCAACATGGCGTTTCTCGAACCACGGCAACGGCAGTCGCATCAAGTGGCGGAACAGATTGACGACGATCTGATAGCTGAGCGCATTGCCAAGACTGACGAGGATCAATGACCGCAGCCAACTCGTCAGCATATTGATCACCGCCAGCCCGCCGAAGCCGAGCGCGAGCATCAACAGCAGGTCCTGGTCGGAGGCCGGGAACACCGTATCGACAGCGAGCTGAAGGTAAAACGGCGATGCCAACGCGATCAGCTGGAGCACGACCGAGAGCAGCAGCACGCTGCGTAGCGACGACCACAGCCCCGTTATCCGTGTCCAGAGCTGGCTTATCCGCAGGCGCGAACGCTCCACTCCGGGCTGGAAGCGTTCGGATGGCGTCAGCTCCAACACCACGCCCGTGAAATGCCGCGATAGCTCGGCCTCGTCGATCCGGCGCTCCCCGAGCGCCGGATCGTGAATCAGGAAGCGGCGTCCGCGCAGCGTGCGCGAGACGCCGACGAGAACGACGAAATGGTTGAGGTCCCAGTGCAGGACGGCCGGGAGCGGCACCTGCTCTAGATTCTCGATCTCGCCCCTAAGCGGCCGAGCGATGAAGCCGATCGCCTCGGCGGTCTGTATCAAGGCCTTGAGCGTCGCGCCCTTGAGCGAAAGGCTGAACCTGCGCCTCATCGCCGGCAGGTCGGTGTCGAGCCCGTGCCGCCCGGCGACCATAGCGAGGCAAGCGAGCCCGCACTCGGCCGCCTCGCTTTGATGGATCATCGGCGTGCGGCGGATGCTCGTCAGATTCAGAAGGTCAGCCGAGTCCAGCATCCGCGTCCTGTGCCAATACCTGTTCGGCCGAGCTGATCCGCTGGAGGGTGGCCGAAAGCCGCGCGGCGTCACGAAAGAAAGCCTGAGGCCCGCCCCAATCACCGCCGTAGAGCGCGCGCCGGAGCTTGATGATGAAGCTGCCCCGCTGAAGGGCCGCGATGAGGTGAATCGGGACGAAATGCCGGGTGCCCGTCCCGGCCGCGAGGACGAGGTTGAACATGGTTCGCCCCGTCCGCCCGTTTCCGTCCGTGAAAGGATGGGCGTGCATGATCGCCCCGTAGGCCACCGTCGCGCAGAGCCCGGGATGGGTGGCGATGTGGTCGGCAAGGAAGCGATGAAGTCGTGCCACGAGCGGACGGCAGTGCCGGTGATGCGGGAACGCGATCTTGTCGCCGCCCGCATCGGACCGAATCATCATGCTGATCGGACTGGTGCGAAATCCGTTGGCGCCCTCGCCGAGCCGCGCGTGGACTCGCGCCAAGAGTTCGGCGAACTCGGTCTCACTGGTGCCGGCGAGCGGGGGCAACCGATTGACCATCCGCGCGTACGCCGCGAACTCCTCTCTCGTCTTTGGGAACAGCGTTCGGGGCTCGGGCGCATCGCGATCGTCGAAGAACGGCGCGAGTTCGTCGACAAGGCCGGGATAGTCGCGCGGGTCGGACAGCGCAGACGACAAGCGGTCGGCGAGTTGCTGCAATGACGCTGCCGAGCTGGCAAGGGCCTCGCTCGCGCTCAATTCCAACGCCTTGGCGCTCACGATGAGGGGTGAGAGCGGTGCGGTCGAAGGATAGGAGATCCACTCCGTCAACGAGACCGACCGATCGCGCGGCGCTTGAAAAACGCCCTGGGCGTCCGCGTTTACCGCGCGCTTCGCCTGCGGCGCGCGCCTGGCCGGCGGCCATCGGGCGCTCACCGGCTCCTCCGCATCACTGCGTTGAGCGGCTCGAGCAGCCAGTCGAGGAAGGAGCGGCGGTCGAGGATGATGTTGGCGGTCAGCGTCATGCCGGGCTGGAGCGGCTCGCGCCGGCCGAAGGCGTCGATACCCTGCGTCTCGGGCGTCACTTCGATCCGATAAACCGCCTCCTGAATGTCGAGCGGCGCGGCGAGCTGGCGCGGGTCGATCACGGTGCGCGATACCCGCGCGATCCGGCCTCCAAAGCTGCCGAAGCGCTGATACGGGAAGGCGTCGTAGAGAAGCCGCACCTCCTGGCCGGGCCTGACGAAGCCGATCGCGCGCGTCGGCGCGTAGATGTCGGCATGGAGCGTCGAGCCGTCGGGCACGATCTCCATCAACGGCACGCTTGTCTCGGCGGTGCGGCCGAGCGCGGTCTGAACCGCCGCGACCCGGCCCGAGATCGGCGCGATGACTGCATAGGCCCGCTCGCCGCTGAGCTGGGCGCGTTGCTGAACGAGCGACTCGCCCGAACTGCGCGCGGTTGCCACTTCGCTTTCGGCATCCGCCGCCGCGCGCGCGATCTGCGCCGTCGCCTGCGCCTCCTCCGAGATCAGCGAATTGAGCTGCTGGTGAAGCTGCGCCAGCCCCTGCCGCGCGGAAAGGAAGGCTTGTCGCCGCTGCTCGATCTCGATCCGGCTGATAAAGCCGCTTTCCCGCAGCGACTGGACGCGTTCGAACAATTCGCCCGCCGAGGCGGCGGTCTGTTCCTGGAGCGCGATTTGCGCGGTGAGGTCGGCGCGCTGACGGCGTAGCCCGGCCACCGTGGCCGCGAGCCGCGCTCGCTCGCTGTCCGCCCGATGGCGCGCCGACAGCTCCTGCTCCGTGGCCAGCGCCCGCTGCCCCTCGATCGCCGCGATGCTCACGGCAATGGCGCTGTCGCCGGCCTCGTCTTCCTGTTCGGTGCGGATCGTGGCGATGCGCTGGCCCTGTCGGACGTAATCGCCCTCGCGCACGGCGAGCGCCGTCACCTGGCCTGGCCGGATCGCGAAAATCTTGGCCGACGGGCGATCGGTGACGAGGATGCCGCGCGCCGTCTCCGTCCGCGCATAGCTGCCGAAGGCGAGCCAGAGAGAAACCGCGACGATCAACCCAAAAATCAGGAGCACGAGCGCGTGAGTGCGCACCGGCTGGGACAGGACAATTTCGCCCGCGATACGAGCTTGGCGCGCGTCAACGACTTCCGCTCGAAACAGTGAGTGTGGGGGCTGCGCATTCATGGAAATCTCGACTCAACTCTGCTCGTTACCCGCGAGTCGAGCCAGATAATTGATTAGAAATGGGAATCTTTGAAGAAGAAATTATTTTTTGATCCGCGACATGATAACCACTTTTCTATAGACTGTAGAGATTCTAGCCAAATTCATTAGCTGCTCTACTGGTACGGAAGTGACCGTCGTGCCGACGATTTAGCAATCATCTGCCGAGGAAGACAATCGGTGATGCGCGAGGGTCCTGCGTCTTATAGCCTGCTTGATGAGCTAAAGTTGCACCCCCGCTAGACCGAGGCCGGTTTTCCTCGATTCATCCAGCGCATCACCCGGTCCACCTTCGAGGGGCTACCCCCCGTGCCAAACCGAAAGCGGTCGGCACAATGGCTTCATGCACACCCACGAAGGCGCGATCTCGTATTTCGGCCGCGTCGCGTTCCGCAACCAGTCGCAGACCTTCGGCATCCGCCAAGCGGACCGGCTCGCCCATATATATGTGGTCGGTAGGACAGGAGTGGGGAAATCGACCCTGCTTGAACAGCTCGCGCGAGGGGACGCCGAGGCCGGCCGGGGCTTCGCCTTCCTCGATCCGCACGGCGACCTCGCGGAGCGGATATATGCCGGGCTCTCGCCGTTCACCCGCGAGCGAACGATTTACCTGAACACCCCCGATCCCGACCAACCGTACGGGTACAATCCGCTGCGCCGCGTGGCCGACGCCAAGATACCGCTGGCCGCCTCGGGGCTTTTGGAGACGTTCCGCAAGCTCTGGCCGAGCGCTTGGGGCGTGCGCATGGAGCACGTCCTCCGCAACAGCCTCTATGCGCTGTTGGAACGCGACGGCTCAACGCTGCCGGACATCCTGCGCCTCTACAGCAACGATGCGTTCCGCAGGAGCGTCACCACCCGGATCAAGAATCCCGTGGTGCGGGCCTTCTGGCGCGACGAGTTCGCCCACTACCATCCCCGCCAGCAAGCGGAAGCGGTCGCGCCCATCCAAAACAAGCTCGGCGCGCTCCTGGCCGACCCGATGCTCTATCGCATCCTCGTTGCCCCTAAGACCGACCTGCACTTGCGCCGGCTCATGGACGCGGGCGGCATCCTCTTGGTCAACCTGTCGCGCGGGCAGATCGGCGAGGACAGCGCGCTCGTCCTCGGCAACCTCCTCGTCTCTACCGTGGGCCTCGCCGCGTTCAGCCGCGCCGACCAGCCCGAGCACGAGCGCCGCCCCTTCTTCCTCTATGTGGACGAGTTCCAGAGCTTCACGACGCTCTCGTTCGCCACGATGCTCGCCGAATTGCGCAGTCATGCCCTGGGGTTGGTGCTCGCGCACCAGTACCTTCATCAGCTGGAGCCGGACATTCTCCATGCCGTGCTCGGGAACGTCGGCACGCTCATATCCTTCCGGGTGGGCGCCGAGGACGCGCCGATCTTGGCCCGCGAGTTCTTTCCGACGTTCGACGTTCACGACCTCCTCAATCTCCCGAATTGGCGCTTCTATCTCAAGCTCATGATCGACGGCGCGCCCTCGCAGCCGTTCAGCGGGGAACTGGACAGTCGATCGGCTCGAAAAGCGATCGGCTAGTGGAACGAGTCGGCATGGCACGCGACATCGGCCGCTCGCACCCAGCCTCTCAATCGGCTCTGGTAGATGAAGTCCACGCGATACCAGATGCGTCGATTTCGATCATAGGCGGCGTCGCTGAGGACAAACTCGTTCCCTCGGGGAAGCCTTCCGACAACAGCGCCGTTCATTTCGCGTCGGAATACGGCGCCGTCCGGCGTCGCGACAGCGCAGGTATACCCGTATGAGGAGCCGTTAGCGGACCACCTAGCAAACTCGCGGGGCGTGACCTGATGCAGGGTCGCAGCCGCAGGCGCACCAGCCAACAACAAGCACGCGGCGGGTAGCAGCCGATCCATTACCGCCCCGCACGCCGGATGTTGTACTGGAGCGCGGCGGAATATCGCATCCCGTGCGCGTCGATGATGTCGTCGATCTTCCAGCCGCGCTCGTTGACGAGGATAAGACGCACGCCCTGATTGCGCCCAAACCGGACGGTAGCAACCGTCGTTCCGCGCGCACCTGGCGCGGTAGCAATGGATGCGATCCGAAAGCCGCCGGAGTCTTGGCATTGGCAAAGCCAGTCATAATCGAGATACCTGTCCGCGTCCCCCGATCGCGCGGCCTCGTACCGGCGCTGGAGCGCCGCCGTGCGGCTCGAAAGATATCGCTGCCATGTCCAGCCGGACATAGTGAGCTGGTCGTTGGCTTCGTTGGCATAGAGCATCCGCACGAATCGCTCGGCGGTTTGCGGCGCCGGCGCGGCGGCGGCGAGCAAAAGGCCGGCGACGACTGAAAGCAACGCTGCGCGCATCGGTGTCCCCCCATTATTGCCCGAGCATGAGAATGGAGCGCAGCAGCGCCCGTTCATACGGGCTCGGGTTCCCGAAATATATCTCCCTCGACCTTCCGGCGCGATTGAAAAGCAGGCCACCGGCCGCGCGACGTCCGTCGAGCGCGATCAGGAACGCCCCGACGTTGGCGTAGCAATCATGGGGCTTGCAGACGGTGCCGAGCACATACGAGCGCCCGCCGCTTTGCACGATCCTCGGCTGCGACGAGTTTCCTTCAAGGCGATATATCCACCGCGTCCGCCGATATGACGGAGGAACGACCGATTGCCACGCCCGCGCCTCGCGCGGATGCCGGGCGAGCGCCAAGGACGGCGACGAGACCGCGCTCGTCCAATCGGCGGCCGGCTGCGCAAGAATGGGCGCCCCCAAAAGAACCAGCGGAAGGGCAAGGAAGCGAACCATTTGAACCATTCGATACCCCCTCTGTTCGATTGACCTTCGCCAGCGCGTTAATTCGGCAATCGCGCCGCGCCAGGGCAGACGCCGAGCTTTAGGTCGCCTAGCGCGCTGTAGCGGCGATTGATGCCCGATATGACATGGACCTGTAGATTGAGCCGGCAGAGCTGCGCATTGGTGAGGCCCAGGGTATTGCGGAGGAACGCTTCCGCGCGGGATCGCGATCGTCCGAGCGGCTCCGCAAGGAGCGACACCAAGAAGTACGAACTGCTTGCTTGGTATTGGACGCCGAAGGAATCGTTCTCGTTCCCGAATACCGGGCCGGAGTGGACCAAATCGTAATAGGTGTCGCCAGGCGCGGAGAGCGGCTGCCTGCCGGACATAAAATCGTTCACAACAATGCGGGAGCCGTCCCGGCCCACGATGCTGATATGCGCATGGCCGGTCGGAGCGGCTCGGGGAGCCGCTCCGAGCAGGGCCGGAAGTGCCGTTAGGATCGCGACGGCAAAGAGCTTCCACACGCTCATACTCGCGCCCTCTACGCTCTCACGCACGTTGCTGTGGTATGCCCCCTCGCCTCGCTGCACGAGTAGCGGCCGTCCGGCGTATCAGCGATCCATGACTGCGTGGTTTGCGTCCTCTGGACGTGAGAGATGCGGATCGCGGCTTGGTTCAGGTCCCCGCCGATCGCCTGGGCCGAATGGAGTCGCATGTCCGTTCTCGAAATCAGGTGCCCCATCCACGCATTGCTGGCCGCCATTCCTCCGCCCGCCGCCAGCAGGCTCGGTGCCATCATCGCGGCAACGCACCCCGACAGCATCAGCGCCCCGCCGACAGCGGCAACCGCCTTCATAATCATGATCGTTCCTCCCCCGTAAAAAGGGAGAAATCTCCTATTGTCGAAACATCGTCAATAGGGAGTTTTGCACTATTCCAAATCTCCCTGCGATTGGGCGGGTGGTATGCCGCGCCCCCGCAAATCGGCTTTCGACGAGCCGTACATCCAGATCATCGACCGGCTGATTGCGCGGCGAAAAGCGCTCGGCATGACCCAGGTGGACCTGGGCGCCGCGTACGGCGAGGATCAGTCCTTCGTGAGCCGGGTCGAGCGACGGCAGCGCAAAATCGACGTGTGGGAGTTCGTCCGCTGGTGCCGCGTCCTCAACGTCGAGCCGAGGGAGGTTCTGGACGGGATTGAGGAATAGCACTCGGCGATGAACCCCGGCCAGCGATTCTTCCTAGAGGTTTGCACTACGCCGATCCGGCTTCTATCCCCTCCATCAAGGGGGGATCGTGCGTTCGTCGGGCTTCGCCGTATTGACAGTGCTGATTCTTGCCGTCGTGCTCCTCATCGTCGGCAAGCACCTACGTCATCATGACAAGTCTCCCCAGATTGAAGCGACGCAACCGTCGCGCGCCGCTGCCTTGCTGCGCCAAGACAACATGCCGATACCTAATGCCTCGGTTGCGCCGGCAGCCGTCCGTGTCATTGACGGCGATACCATCGCGATTGGCGATGAACATATTCGCCTCTTTGGAATTGACGCACCAGAGCGCGACCAGCCTTGCACCCTCAACGGGCAAGCGATCGCCTGCGGCTATGAAGCGGGCCAAATACTGTCGCGTTTAATCGGGAGCGCACAGCCAAGTTGCATCGCGAGATCGACCGACCGATACGGGCGGACGGTGGCAGTCTGTTTAGTTAATGGTAAAGATTTAGGACGAGAAATGGTCGCAAGCGGTTGGGCTGTTGCGTTCGTCCGCTATTCGCAAGACTATGTGGCGGATGAGGCGGCGGCGCGTTCAGCGCGCCGAGGTATGTGGCAAGGCGGGTTTGAACGTCCGGAAACGTGGCGGGCTGAGCACAGGCAACCGCGGGGCCATCGGGAGGGGTGAACATGTCCGACGAAAATACCACGCCCAAACCGCTGGTGCCGACTTCGGTGCCACTTAGCCCAAGTACGAATCTTGATCTTTCGTGGCTGCCGGAGGCGCAACGTGCAGCGCTCCTTGCAGACTATACGCGCGGGATGCTCGACCTTTCTCAGAAGGCCCAAGAACTGCACGTCGATGTTGGTGCGCTCAAATCGACGCTGGCGACGCTCACGGAGACGACCAAGCAGGTCGCAGACGCAGGCAACGCCGTCACCGTCAGCCACACGCAGACCAGCGCAATTGGTCGCACCGAAGTCATCATGGGCAATACAGACAATGCTCGAAGCGGCAAACTGTCGCGCTCCCAAACAGGCGAGCGCGATTGGACTCCGATCTATATTCTCGTCGGTATCGTCGCGCTGGTGCTGATTGCCGCTGCCTTCGCGAGGTGAACGATGTTCCGCGCGACGGTCCATCTCGATGAACGCGCGAACGTGGCGGATGAGACTGAATCGCTACGCGCGGGTGCGGAGCGTTCGGGCCTCGATCCCGCCGTCGCTAACGTGCTCTCAGCTAACTTTGCCGAGGTGCTGGTTTCGCTCGTTGAAAACGGCCGCAAGCTCAAGGCACAGGGCAGTCAGCTCGACGTTACGCGCAAATTCGAGGGTAAAAGCTATTCGGTGACGCTCAAGTTCGGCGCCGGTAGCCGGCCCCGCTTCTTTGCGCAGCTCTGGCGTTTCCTGCGCGGCCGCTGATGGCGCGACGTACCTCCTCTCGCAGCTATGGTCGGTCATATTATGACAGCTCTCGGTCGATTGGACTGGAGCGGGCACTCGAACATATCGAAGCGGCAAGACGGCTGAGCGCGGAATTAGGGGGCACCGACAAGGACGTTAAAGCATATTTCTTCGCGCTGCCGCCCCGACAGATGGAATCACTCCTGGACGCCTACGGGCGGCGCTACGGTAGTTCAGCGCGCGACTATGCGACCGCCACGCTTCGTAAATGGCGCTCCGGCGAGGTGCAGATGAGCGGACTGGTCGCCGAACGCTTGTTCAACTTGCTTCCTCCGCGAATGCCGCTCACCGAAAAATACAAACTCACCGAGGGGCTTTGGGAGCATTTTGGGCCAACCTCCAAGAAGCGGCTACGGATAGGCGTGGATGCAGATGTGGGGGAAGCGGTTGAAGCGGTACGTGCTCATTTCGATACCGTCATACTGCATCACAAGATTCCCCCTCAACTGGAGCAGCGATTTAACTGGCTCGCTGCCGGCGACGTGGAGGTGAAGCAACAGCTTCTCAACTACCTGCGCGACCGCGAGCGCTCCTTGCTTAGTGAGGGAACGCGCATCCAGTTGCCCGTTATGATCGAACATATCAAAGCAGATGCGGCAAAACTGACCAGTCGCATGTCGCAGACGCTCAAGATCGGCAAACACGAGTTGGAATTGCTCGTCGATGGCAACGCAAACGGCGTTCGACTCGAAGACTGGTCTCCGCTTGTTCAACCCCGCACAACAAGCTCGGGCACAGTGGGCTTCTGGATCGTGGTCGGGCTTATCGTGCTGTACCTCATATCGAAATATTCGCATTAAACGAGGGGTACGTTCCGGCTTGGGCTATTGTCCACCGCGTATCCCTATGACGCTCCCTGCCCGGCCGCCCTGCCGAGAAACGTGCGCATTTTCATACCGCTCTGGCGCGCCGTCCCGCGCCGCGCCCGCTCCCAATTGGCGAACGTGGCTTCGTCAACGCGGGCAGCGCGGGCCGCCTGCTTGATGGACAGCCCTCGTCGCAGCCGCTCGGCGCGCACCTCCTCGGCGGCAGTCGTGGGCGCTGCCCATGGCTCGCGCCCGAGGAAGCGGATGATGGCGGGATAGAAGGCGGGCGGCGGGAGGCAGCGGCCTTTCTCCCACTTGATGAGCGTGTCGACGCCCACGCCAAGGCGCTTCGCCACGTCCTTTTGGAGAAGGCCGAGGTCGCGGCGGCGGCGGCGAAGCTGCGCGGGCAAGTCGTCCCCGGCATCGCGCAACCGATCGGGCTTTCGCGCGCGCAGGGATGCCCGCACGCCCGGCAGCAAGAAGGCAACGCGATCACATGGATTCATCGCCGCGACGAGCTGCACCCGCGCCGGGAAGGTCACATGGGCATTGGCCCTGGCGACCTGGACGGTGCCGGTCTCGAGCGGCTGGCGAAGCGAATCGAGCGCGCCGCGCTGGAACTCCGGCAGTTCGTCGAGGAACAGGACGCCGAGATGCGCCAGGCTCGCCTCGCCCGGCCGCACCTTGAGCCCGCCACCGACCAGCGCGGGCATGGACGCGCTGTGATGGGGGGCCCGGAAAGGGCGGGTGCGGATCAGCCGCCCGTCCTTGAGCTCCCCCGCCACCGAGGCGATCATCGAGACTTCGAGCGCTTCCGACGGCGTCAGCTCGGGCAGGATCCCGGGGAGGCAAGCCGCGAGCAGCGACTTTCCTGCGCCCGGCGGCCCGATCATCAGGAGATTGTGCCCCCCGGCCGCCGCGATCTCGAGTGCGCGCTTGGCGGTTTCCTGGCCCTTGACCTGCCCCAGATCGAGCGTCCGGGTGGGCGGATCGGCCGTGCCGGGGCGCGGCGGCGTGAGTACCGCGGTGCCGCGCATATGATTGATGAGCGTGATGAGATCCGGTGCCGCGATCACCTCGACATCGCCGGCCCAGGCGGCTTCGCTCCCCTGGCTCTCCGGGCAGACCAGCCCGAGCCCGACCGAGGAGGCGTGGAGCGCCGCCAGCAGGACGCCCGGCGACGGGGCAATCCGGCCGTCCAGGGCAAGCTCCCCCACCGCGACATAACCGGCAAGCGTCTCCGCATCGATCGCCCCCATCGCCGCGAGCAGGCCGAGCGCGATCGGCAGGTCATAATGCGAGCCTTCCTTGGGCAGGTCGGCCGGTGACAGGTTGACCGTGATCCGCTTCGGCGGCAGCGACAGGCCGATCGCCGCCAGCGCCGCGTGAACGCGCTCGCGGCTCTCGCCGACCGCCTTGTCCGGCAGGCCGACGATCAGGAATTTGGGCAGTCCGCCCGCAATCTGGACCTGAACTTCGACAGCGCGCGCCTCCAGACCCAGAAACGCCACGGTGGCGACATGCGCAACCATTTCAAAATCCCCCGCTCCCGACTTCGTTGTGGCAGCGGGGACTTGCAAAGTCGAGCCATGCGCGACGCCGTCACTTGTATCGGCCACAGGATGACGGGCGAACGCCATTCAGCCTTCGCGATCCGATATGCGTATTGCGCCCTCGAGACGCCTCCCCCACATGGCGACCATGAGCGTGCGTGGATCATGGTCGCGGTGGACCGCTATTCCGCTGGTCAGGCAGTTGCTGTTCCTGCTCGGCTGCCTGCTGATGCTGGTCTCGCCGATCGTCGGCGCGATCCCGGGTCCGGGCGGCATCTTCGTCTTCGCGGCGGGCCTCGGCCTCGCCCTCAAATATAGTGGCTGGGCGAAGCGGATGTATGTGCGGTTCAAGCGCAAGCATCCGCAGAAGGGACGCTGGGCCGACTGGGGGATGCGCCGCGCGAGCGCCCGCCGGCGCGAGGAGATCCGCAAGCGTCGCGAAGCGCCCCACGCGCCGACGCGGATCGAAGCGGGAGGCGATTGACTTTGCCGGAGGCTTTGCCTATCGCGCCCCGCAACGAGGCCGCCCCTGTGGCGGCCCTTTTCTTTCAGTTGATTTTACGAGGAATGAGCGATGAAGCGCACCTTCCAGCCGAGCAAGCTCGTGCGCAAGCGCCGGCACGGCTTCCGCGCCCGGATGGCGACCGTCGGGGGCCGCAAGGTCCTGGCCGCGCGCCGCGCCCGCGGTCGCGCCAAGCTGTCCGCCTGACCGAACGGGTCATCGGCAAGCTCACCCGCCGCGCGGACTATCTGGCCGCGAACGGCGGCAAGCGCACGCCGACGCCGGGCTTCATCCTGCTGGTCCGTCCCCGCAACGACGGCGACCAACGACCGCGGATCGGCATCACCGTCTCGAAGAAGGTCGGCGGCGCCGTCGTCCGCAACCGGATGAAGCGTCGCTTCCGCGAGCTGGCGCGGCTCATTCTTCCGGATGAAGGCCTGGCCGGCGCCGATCACGTGCTGATCGGGCGCGCCGGCGGCATCGATCGGCCGTTTTCGCTGCTCGCCGACGATCTCCGCCGCGCGCTTGCGAAGCTCGCCCGATGATCGCACGGCTGCTGATCCAGGTGGCGCGGGCCTGGCAGCTTGGCCCTTCCCGGATCCTGCCGCCAAGCTGTCGCTACCAGCCAAGCTGCTCGGCCTATGCAATCGGCGCGCTTTCCCGCTATGGCGCGCTGCGCGGGGGCTGGCTCGCAATTCGGCGCATCCTGCGCTGCCACCCCTGGGGCGGTTCCGGCTATGACCCCGTGCCATGATCCGGCGGACAAGAAGGGATTGAAGTGAACGAGAACCGGAACATGATCCTCGCGGTCGTGCTGTCGGCGCTGGTGCTGATCGGCTGGGGCCTTGCCACCCAATATTTCTTCCCCGCCGCCAATCCGCCCGCGACGAAGGTGGACCACGGCCGGCAGGTGGCGCTGCCGCAGCCGCACGCCGGCCCGGCCGCAACGAGCCCCGCCGCGGTCCGCGATCGCCGCATCGTGATCTCGGAAACGCCGCGCGTCGCGATCGAAACGCCGCGGCTTCGAGGCTCGATCAACCTCAAGGGCGCACGCATCGACGATCTCGTGCTGACCACCGAGCGCCAGACGATCGACCCCAATTCCCCGCCGGTGCGGCTGTTCTCGCCGGGCGGCACACCCGACGCCTATTTCGCAAGCTTCGGCTGGACCGGCAGCGGCTTTGCCGCTCCCGGGCCGGACACCGTCTGGCGGGCGAGCGGCACCCGCCTCACCCCCTCCACGCCGGTGACGCTGAGCTGGGACAATGGCCGTGGCCAGCTCTTTCAGATCGTCTTCACGGTCGACGAGAATTATCTGTTCTCGGTGGAGCAGCGCGTGTCCAACGGCGGCACCGGCCCGATCGCCGCACAGCCGTTCAGCCTCGTCAACCGCGTCGGCGAATCGCACGATCCCACTGCCTGGACCAACCATGTCGGTCCGGTCGGCGTGTTCAGCGGCGTCGCCAATTACGACAATGATTTCAAGGATGTCCGGGAAGCCGGATCGGTCTCCTATCAAAGCCGTGGCGGATGGCTCGGCTTTTCCGACAAATATTGGCTCGCTGCGCTCGTTCCCGATCAGTCCACGAACGTGACCGCGACGTTCCGGCACAATGGCCGCAGCGACGCCTATCAGGCCGACGTCGCGGCGCCCCAGACCGTGGTCCCGCCCGGCCAGGGCCTGAGAACGGAGACCCACCTGTTCGCCGGCGCGAAGGAGGTGCAGCTGCTCAGGGCCTATTCCACGTCGCTCGGGACGGCGCTGGAGCGCGCGATCGACTGGGGCTGGTTCCGCTGGTTCATGCTGCCGATCTTCTCGCTGCTGGTCTGGCTGTTCGACCATCTCGGCAATTTCGGCGTCGCGATCATCTGCCTGGTGGTGATCGTCCGCGCCCTGCTCTTCCCGATCGCGCAGCGCCAGTTCGCCTCGATGGCGAAAATGCGATCGGTGCAGCCGAAGATGAAGGCGCTGCAGGAGCGGCACAAGGACGACCGGATGAAGCTTCAGGAAGAGATGATGAAGCTTTACAAGGAGGAGAAGGTGAATCCGGCCGCCGGCTGCCTTCCGATCCTGCTCCAGATCCCGATCATGTACGCGCTCTACAAGACGCTCCTGATCTCCGTTGAGATGCGCCATAAGCCGTTCGTTCTGTGGATCCGCGATCTGTCCGCGCCCGATCCGATGACGCCGGTCAACCTGTTCGGCTATCTGCCGTTCACGCCGCCGCATATCCTTGCGCTCGGCGTGCTGCCCATCCTCGTCGGCGTCTCGATCTGGTTCCAGCAGAAGCTCGCGCCGACCGCCGCCGATCCGGTGCAGCAGCAGGTGATGGGCCTGATGCCCTGGGTGCTGATGTTCATCATGGCGCCGTTCGCGGCGGGTCTGCAGCTCTACTGGCTTACCAACAACGCACTCTCGATCCTCCAGCAGCGCATCCTTTATGCCCGCCATCCGGAGCTCAAGGCGGCGATGACCACGCCGATCAAGAAGTGAGCGCGGCCGCCGACGATCTCGACACGCGGGCCCGGAAGCTTTTCTCCGGGCCGGTCTCGTTTCTGAAGTCGGCGCCGGAGCTCAAGTTCCTGCCCGATCCGCAGGTGCCGGAAATCGCCTTTGCCGGCCGCTCCAACGTCGGCAAGTCCTCGCTGCTCAACCGGCTGACCAACCGCAACGGGCTCGCGCGCACCTCGAACACGCCGGGGCGCACGCAGGAGCTCAACATCTTCGACGTCGGCGATCCGGTGCGCCTCAGGCTCGTCGACATGCCCGGCTACGGCTTCGCCAAGGCCCCGCGCGAGCTCGCGAAGAAGTGGCGTTTCCTGGTCAACGATTATCTGCGCGGCCGCCAGGTCCTGATGCGCGCGCTCGTGCTGATCGATTCGCGCCACGGGATCAAGGACATCGACCGCGAGCTGATGAAGATGCTCGATGACGCCGCGGTCTCCTACGGCCTCGTCCTCACCAAGGCGGACAAGATCAAGGCGAGCGACCTCGCAGACGTCACCGAGCGAACGATGGCCGAAGCGCGGACCCGGCCCGCCGCCCATCCCGAAATCGTCGTGACGTCGAGCGAGACCGGGCTCGGCATGGACCGGCTGCGGGCGGCGGTGCTAGAGGCCGCGCAGATCTGACATCCTCGAACGACCGGCCGGGAGGGTCCGCTTGCTCAAGCTCATCATCGGCAACAAGGCCTATTCATCCTGGTCGCTGCGCGGCTGGCTCGCGGTGAAGCAATCGGGGCTCCCGTTCGAGGAGATCACCGTGCCGATGTTCGACGAAGCGTGGGACAAACGCACCCAGGGCGAAGAGTTCGCGCCGTCGGGCGGCAAGGTGCCGATCCTGTGGGACGACCAGGCGGTGATCTGGGACAGCCTCGCCATCGTCGACTGGCTCGCCGACAAGACGGATCGGGATCGCTACTGGCCCAAGGACGAGATCGCGCGCGGCATGGCCCGGTCGATGGCCGCCGAGATGCACTCGAGCTATCCCAATCTTCGCCGCGAGCTCGGCATGAACGTGCGAAAGCAGTTCCCGCAGCCTCAGCTCGCCGATCCGGTCCGCACGGAGATCGTCCGCATCCTTGAGCTATGGGCCCAGGCTCGCGCCCGGCACGGCAGCGGCGGCCCCTATCTCTTCGGCGATTTCGGCGCGGTCGACATCATGTTCGCCCCGGTCGTCACCCGCTTCGTCACCTATTCGATCCCGGTGCCGCGATTCGCGGCCGCCTATATGGAAACGATCCTCGATCATGCCTGGATGAAGGAATGGATTGAGGCGGCGCAGGAGGAGCCCTGGGTGATCGAGCATTACGAATCGCCGTCGGCCTAAGGCGCCGAAGCGCCGGCCGGCTAGCCGTCCGTGCGATAGCCGCTCTGCCGCTCGATCATCCAGCCGGGATATTCCGGCGGGAGCGCGCTCACCTTGTCGAGGCGGATCAGTTCGTCCTTGGTGAACTCCACGTCGACCGCGGCGAGATTGTCCTTGAGCTGATCGATCCGCTTCGCCCCCAGGATGACGCTGGTCACGGGCTTCTGATGGAGCAGCCAGCCGAGCGCGAGCTGGGCAACGCTCGCCTTCTTCGCCTCGGCCATCTCGCGAAGCATGTCGATGATGTCATAGGCGCGGTCGCGGTCCACCGGCGGGAAATCGAAGCTGGCGCGGCGCCCCTCCCCTTCGCTCTCCTGCCCGCGATGATATTTGCCGGACAGCAGCCCGCCGGCGAGCGGGCTCCATACCATCAGCCCGATCCCTTCGGACGCCATCATCGGCACGATCTCGCGCTCGAGATCGCGGCCGGCGATCGTGTAATAGGATTGCAGCGAGACGGGCCGGACGAGGCCGCGCCGCTCGGCGATCCCGACCGCCTTGGCGACCTGCCAGGCCGGCCAGTTCGACAGGCCATAATAGCGGATCAGACCCTGGCGCACGAGCATGTCGAGGGTCTCGACGGTCTCCTCGATCGGCGTGTCGTGGTCGACGCCGTGGATCTGATAGAGATCGACATGATCGAGCTGGAGCCGCTTCAGGCTGGCCTTCACCTGGTCCATGATATGGCCGCGCGAGGCGCCGGCCGCATTCGGCCCCTTGCCCATCCGACCCAGCACCTTGGTCGCGATCACGACCTCGCCGCGCGCGACTCCGAGGTTGCGAAGCGACTGGCCGAGGATCTGCTCGGAAAGCCCGTCGGCATAGACGTTGGCCGTGTCGATGAAGTTGATCCCGGCGTCGAGCGCCGCCTTGACCAGCGCGTCGGCCTCGTCCTGCTGGAGCTGGCCGATCTTCTGCCACATCCCGCCGCCGCCGCCGAAGGTCATCGTGCCGAGGCAAAGCTCCGAAACATAAAGGCCGGACCGGCCGAGCAGCTTGTAGCGCATGGGAGGCTCCTGTGGATGATGGGAAGGTTGTGCGGGAGATGGTGCCTTGCACGGCTGCGTCAATCGCCTAGGCTTGATTCATGACCGATCTCGACGATTTCATCGCCGGCCTGCCCAAGGCCGAGCTTCACATGCATATCGAGGGCAGCCTCGAGCCCGAGCTGATGTTCGCGCTCGCGAGACGCAACAAGATCGACATTCCGTTCGAGAGCGTCGAGGCGGTGCGGGCCGCCTACAGCTTCTCGAACCTGCAGGACTTTCTCGATATCTACTATCAGGGCGCGAACGTGCTTCGCGAGGCGGAGGATTTCCGCGATCTCGCCATCGCCTATTTCGATCGCGCCGAGGCCGACAATGTCGTCCACGCCGAAATCTTCTTCGATCCGCAGACCCACACCGCGCGCGGCATATCGTTCGCGACGGTGATGGAGGGGCTGCTCGCCGGCATGGGGGAAGCGAAGGAGCGCCATGGCATCAGCGCCACGCTGATCCTCTGCTTCCTTCGCCATCTCGACGAGGCCGATGCCTTCGCGACGCTGAAGGCGGCCGAACCCTGGCTGGACAGGATCGAAGCGGTCGGCCTCGACTCCTCGGAGCTTGGGCACCCGCCATCCAAGTTCGCGCGCGTCTTCGATGCCGCCGCCGCCTTCGGGCTGAAGCGCGTCGCCCATGCCGGCGAGGAAGGGCCGCCCGAATATGTCCGCGAGGCGCTCGACATCCTGAAGATCGACCGGCTCGATCACGGCAACCGCTCGCTCGAGGATCCCGAGCTGGTCGCGCGGCTCGCTAGCAGCGGAATGACGCTCACCGTCTGCCCGCTCTCCAACCTCAAGCTGTGCGTCGTCCCCGACATGGCCGATCACCCGATCGACTCGATGCTTCGGGCGGGCCTGCGTGCAACGATCAATTCGGACGATCCCGCCTATTTCGGCGGCTATGTGAACGACAATTATCGCGCCGCCGCCCGCGGACGCGGGCTGGGCCGCGAGGAGCTCGTCACCCTGGCCCGCAATTCCTTCCTCGGCTCGTTCCTCGACGAGGCGGAGATCGCCCGCCACCTCGCGCGGCTGGACGCCTACGCCGCCGGCTAGAGCGTCGCGTGGACCGTCGCGACGGCGGTCATGATCGCGGCGACACGAGCGGCGCCCTGGATCGTCTCGGCCTTGATGCCGTGCTGGGTCAGCACCCGCTCGTGGCTGTCGATGCACATGCCGCAGCCGTTCTGGGCGCTCACCGCGAGGCTGAACAGCTCGAAGTCCGCCTTGTCGATCCCGGGATTGCCGATGCACTGCATCCGCAGCTTTGCCGGCAGCGTCTCGTAGACCGGATTGGTGGCGAGGTGGACGAAGCGGTAATAGACGTTGTTCATCGCCATGATCGCCGCCGCCGCCCGCGCCGCATTGGCATGGGCCTCGTCGATCTTGCCGGCCACTTCCGCCTCGGCCGCCTCGACGATCGGCTTGTAACCGGTGCCGTGGGCGCAGGCGAGGACGAGCCCCCATTTGCGATTCTCGTCGCCGAGAGTCTGGTCGGCGAGCAGCGAGGACATGTTGAGTCTGAGGTCCTTGGCGTAATCGGGCAAGGCGTCGGCAAAGGTCTTGAGGGACATTGGAAGCTCTCCTGATCGCACCGCGAGCCTAGGCGCGGCTCCCGGCGGATTCCAGTCGCTGGAATATGGGTCAAAGAAATGGGGCGCGGCGCCCGTGGTGCCGCGCCCCAGCAAGAGGTCCGCGCCCTGTTCGGGGCGTGGGGGGGGGGGCTTACGCCGCGGGGCGCAGGACCTCCTGGCCAGTGGTCCAGTTGCACGGGCACAGCTCGTCGGTCTGCAGCGCGTCGAGCACGCGCAGCGTCTCCGCCGGGTTGCGGCCGACATTCAGGCCGTTCACCATCACATGCTGGATGATGTTGTCGGGATCGACGATGAAGGTCGCGCGGAAAGCGACGCCCTCTTCGGCATCGAGAATGCCGAGCGCGCTCGCGAGCTCCTTCTTGTTGTCTGCGATCCACGGGAAGTCCGCCTCGGCGAGCTGCGGGTCCGACCGGCGCCAGGCGAAATGGACGTGCGCCGTATCGGTCGAGGCGCCGATCAGCACCGCATCACGATCGGCGAAGTCGCCCTTGAGCTCGCCATAGCCGACGATCTCGGTCGGGCAGACGAAGGTGAAATCCTTGGGCCAGTAGAACAGGATCTTCCACTTGCCGCCGGTGTCAGCGAGGTCGATCGTCTCGCCCGCGGGGAGCGCCGAGGTTCCCTGCTGGACGGGAAGGGTCAATTCCGGAAGCTTGTCGCCGACGGTCAACATGGTGTCGCATTCTCCTCTTTGTGCGTTGCGGCAAAAATGGTGCGCTGCACGTAGGAAGCTGGTTTTCATCGTGCAAATGGATTAAATCATACGCATTGATCGATCGAGCCGATAACAATGTCCGCGACCTATCTTCCCACGCTGAAGCAGCTCCAATATCTCGTCGCCCTCCGCACGGAGGGCCATTTCGGCCGCGCCGCCGACGCCTGTTTCGTCACCCAGTCGACGCTGTCTGCCGGCATCAAGGAGCTGGAGACCTTGATCGGCGTGACCCTGGTGGAGCGGACGCGACGCGTCGTGCGGTTCACGCCGCTCGGCATCCGCGTCGCCGAAAAGGCCCAGCGTATCCTTCGCGAAACGGAGGATCTGACCGATATGGTCCGCGCCGCCGGCAAGCCGCTCGCGGGCGAGCTCAGGATGGGCGTGATCCCGACGATCGCACCCTTCCTTCTGCCTACCCTGCTGCCGCGGCTGCGCGAGCAATGGCCCGACCTCAGGCTCTATCTGCGCGAGGAGACGAGCCAGGCGGCCTGCGACGCGCTGCACCGCGGCAAGCTCGATTGCGTGCTGCTCGCGCTTCCCTATGCCTGCGGTGACGTGGAGGTTGCGGACCTGTTCGACGATGCCCTGCTCGTCGCCTTTCCGCCCGGACCGGCGGCCGAGCTTCCCGAATGCGTGCCGGCGACGGCGATCGACGAAGACAGCCTGCTGCTGCTCGAGGACGGCCACTGCCTGAAGGACCATGCCCTCTCCGCCTGCAACCGGCCCGAGCTTCGCGCCGAAGCCTCGATCCTCGGCACCTCGCTGCACACGCTCGTCCAGATGGTGGACAACGGCCTTGGCATCACGCTCATCCCGGAAATGGCGGTCGAGGCGGGCATCCTTGCCGGCACGCGCGTGGTCGCGCGCCGGCTCGACGCGGATCACCCGGTCCGCAAGATCGCGCTGGTGTGGCGCAAGGGCAGCCCGCGCGAGAAGGAGTTCCGGCTGCTCGCCGATGCGCTGAAGGCCGCGGCCTAGTTGCCGCCTTCCCGGGGTCGCGCCGCGCCGCGCCTCAATCCATATGCTTGAGGCCGACCCGCAGATAATCCCAGCCGGTGATGAGCGTCAGCCCCGCGGCCAGCCACAGGCAACCGAGGCCGATCTGGTGGATCCACGGCCATTGCGTGAGTGCGCCGGCGAGGATGAGCGCGCCGAGCGCGACGATCTGGATCGTCGTCTTCCACTTCGCGAGCTGGCTGACCGGAACCGAGACGCGCAGCCCGGCGAGATATTCGCGCAGGCCCGACACCATGATCTCGCGCAGCAGGATCACCAGCGCGGGAATGATATGCACGCCGTGGATCACCGGCGGGCTGCTGTCGCGGGTCGACACGAGCATGAGGATCACCGCGGCGACCATGATCTTGTCGGCGATCGGATCGAGGAACTGGCCCAGGCGCGAGACCGTGCCGCGCGCGCGGGCCACATAGCCGTCGAAATAATCGGTGATCCCGACAAGGCAATAGAGCGCGAAGGTGACCGCATAGCCCGCCCAGCCCGGCTGCCAGAGCAGAAAGACCAGGATCGGGACCGCAAGGATCCGCGAAAGCGTGAGCAGGTTCGGAAGCGTGAGCATTCGTCACAGCGCTTAGCGCCAAAGCCGGCGGATTGGGAGAGGCGGGGGTTGCACACAGCGCGTGCCACCCCCTATGACCGGTGACGGGGAGCGAAAGTTTGAGGATGTCTGGATACCGATCGCTGCCCGGGGGCCGGCTTTTGCCCGCGTGCGTGAACCAGGATCGGCGATGACCGATTCGCTGCATCTCCTGCGAACCAGGCGCTTCCTGCCCCTCTTCGCGACCCAGCTTCTCGGCGCGTTCAACGACAATCTGTTCAAGAACGCGATGGTCCTGTTCGTCGTCTATCAGGTCTATAATGACGAACGATCGGAATTCTGGTTCAGCGCGCTGACCACCGCGATCTTCATTGTTCCCTTCTTCCTGCTTTCGGCTCTGTCCGGCCAGCTCGCCGACGCCCGCGACAAGGCGTGGATGATCCGGATCATCAAATTCTGCGAAATATTGATCATGATCGTCGGCGCAGCCGGTCTGCTCCTTGCCTGGCAGGGGATCGCGGTGGGTGCGTTGGCGATCCCGCTGATGCTCCTTGCCCTGTTCGCGATGGGCATCCATTCGACCTTCTTCGGCCCGATCAAATATGCGATCCTTCCCCAGCATCTTCATTCGGACGAGGTGCTCGGCGGGACCGGGCTGGTCGAAGCCGGCACCTATGTGGCGATCCTTTTCGGGACGCTGCTCGCCGGCATCATCCCGGTCGAGGCCGCGGCGGCGCTCGTCATCGGGGTCGCGGCGATCGGCTACGCGACCGGGCGGCAGGTGCCCCCCGCCCCCGCGATCGAACAAGGGCACAAGATCGATCTCAACGTCGTTCGCTCGTCGATCCGGCTTGTCGCGGCGACGATGCATATCCGCCGGCTCTTCCTCGCGGTGGTGGCGATCAGCTTCTTCTGGACGATCGGCGCCGTCCTCTTCATCCAGTTCCCGCCGCTGGTGAAGAACGTGCTGACCGCCGACCGGCAGATCGCCAGCCTCTTCCTCGCCATCTTCTCGGTCGGCGTCGCCATCGGATCGGTGCTGGTGAACCGCCTTCTGAAGGGCGAGGTCTCCGCCCGCTATTCGGCCCCGTCGGTGATCGGCATGGGGCTGTTCGTCGCTGCCTTCCACTTTGTCGCGGCGCACTGGCAGCCCGCGCCGGAGGGCACGCTCTACACGATCGGGGATTTCTTCAATCACCGCGGCGTCCTGCCGATGATCGGCGCCCTGCTCGGCATTTCGATCACCGGCGGCATGTTCGTCGTGCCGCTCTATGCCTTCCTCACCACGACCGTGCCGAAATCGCAGGCGGCGCGCACCGTCGCGGCCAACAATATCGTCAATTCGGGCGCGATGGTGGGCGGATCGATCCTCGCCGGCGGCCTGTCATTCCTGGGGGTCGACGCCGCGAACCAGCTGTTGCTCGCGGCCGCGATGTGCGTGATCTCGGCCTGGCTCGGCTGGCTGCTCCATCGGGCGTGCGACGATGGCCGGTGCGCGGACGAGGAAGGTCTGCCGCCGACCGTCTGACGGCCGGCCCGCGGTTCAGCTCAGCAGCGTCCAGAAGAAGATCAGGCCCCCGACCCAGCCGGTCAGGAACAGCCGCAGGTCTTCCTGCCAGCGGGGCGGCGCGGCCGGCGCGGTCGACCCGAACGCGGGCGAGGACGCCAGCGCAATTTGCCGCACCATTATCGGAGCGAGTCGACTCATGGCATGGATTAACGATTGATTCACCATGAGGCGCAAGTCGCCTCATCGTCCGGCCCGTCCCGCTCAGGGACGGCTCCCCCCACCCCTCGCCCTCATCCAAAACGGATGAAATATCGTTCAAACTGAACACGATACATTCTTATCCATAAATCATAATTAACCGCTTCCCCAGAAAATAGCCATCGGTTTCACGAACTCGTGTCGACGAATTCTGGAGAGGCAGATGACTATTCTAAAACATAATACGATCTTCTCCGGTCGGAGGTGGATGTACGGTTGCGCTTTGCTTGCGATGTCGAATATTTTCGTCGCAGGTTCTGCACAGGCTCAGGCTTCGACGCCTGTCGTCAACGCCTGTTCGGGGCTGCGCCTGCCGCGCTCGGCGGTGACCGATATTCTCGGCCCCGTCGCGAACGGCATCGTCGCGCCGGTCGAGGACCGGGTGAACTCGATCCTCGGCATCGTCCAGATCATCCCGATCGTCGGCCAGGCGTTGCCGCCGCTCGACACCAATGTCGCAGGCCTGCTCTCGAGTGCAGCGTCGGGTGCGCCGATCGGCCTCCAGGCCGTCGATACGGACGGCAACACGGTCGATCCTTCCATGGGCTGCAACAGTCAGGCCGATTCGCTCAGTCTCACCGATGAAGGGGGCATCGCGATCGGCGGCAACCGGATCACCGGCCTCGGCGCCAATGGCGCTTCGGCGAACGCCGGCGAAATCAATTCCATCGCCTTCGGCAATGGCGCGACCACCGGCGGTGCCGCCACCGGCGCGGTCGCGATCGGCACGGGCGCCCAGGTGGATGCGGCCAACAGCGTCGCCATCGGCACGGGTTCCGTCGCCTCGCGCGGGCCGCAACTCGCTTATGCCGCCGTCGGCCTCCCCGATCCGCAGCTGTCGGCCGGCGAATTCTCGGTCGGCGCACTCGGCGCGGAGCGGCAGATCACCAATGTCGCGGCGGGCTCGGCACCGACCGACGCCGTGAACGTCGCCCAGCTTCAGGGCGTCGCCGACAATGTTTCGCAGCTTGGGGCGCGTGCGCTCCAGTATGACGGTCCCGCCCGCGACCGGGTCTCCCTCGCCGGCACCGGCGGGACCGTCATCGATAATGTCGCCGCCGGCCGGATCGCTGCGGATTCGCGCGAAGCGGTGAACGGCGCGCAGCTCGACGCGACCAACCAGACCGTCGCCGCGCTCGGCACGCAGGTGGCAAGCAACACCAATGCGATCGCCAATCTCACGACGCTGGTGAACAGCAACATGTCGAGCGGCGGCGGGAGCGTGGCGCCAGGCCCCGTCCGCTATGCCGATGCCGGAACGCCGACCATCGCCAATGACGGGACGGTGACGGACGAGGCGGTGCTGGCCGGCGCCAGTGGCGGACCGGTGGGTTTGCACAATGTCCGCGACGGCATCGTTGCGGCCGGCTCCACCGATGCGGTCAACGGCAACCAGCTTTTCGCCACCAACCAGGTCGTGGTTCAGAATGTCGCCGACATTGCCGCTCTCGACGCACGCGTCACCGACAACAGCACCGCCATCACCAATATCATGAACAATATCAGCGGCAGCACCGTCTCGCCGGTTCAATATTCTGATGCGGCGACGCCCACGACATCGAACGGCGGCACGGTCAGCGACGACGTGACCCTCGTTGGCGCCGGCGACGGCCCCGTCGGGCTGCACAATGTCGCGGCCGGTATGGCGGACACCGACGCCACCAATGTCGGCCAGGTCAATGCGGGCCTGCAGGCCGCGGTCAATCAGGCCCAGAGCTACACCGATCTCAGGATCGACGCGCTCGGGCAGGACTTGGTCACGCTTCGCCGCGACTCCTATGGCGGCATTGCCGGGGCGCTCGCCGCCGCGGCGCTGCCCCAGGCGGCCGACGCCGGGCGCGGCATGGTCGGCATGGGGATCGGCACGTTCGGCGGGCAGACCGCCTTCGCGCTCGGCCTGTCCGCCCGGACCCGCAGCGGCCGCGCCGTCGTCCGGGCCGGCGCCAGCGTCGACACCCGCGGCCGCGCCGGGGCCAATGCCGGGATCGGCCTGCAATTCTGATCTCAGCGATATCCGCCTTTGGCGAGGCGGAGGGCCGGGAGGGAGGCAACGCCCCCACACGAAAACTCCCTCCCGTCCCACATGCGCCATTGCCAGGTGCAAGGCCGGTCTGTCACACCGCAGCCGTCGACGTCATCGAAATGCCATCCATGCCGGCTGCCCTTCCACCCTTCGATCCGGCTCTTGAGATCGTCCTTGCGGGCCAAGGCATGTCGAAGGGTTTGCGGCAGACGTCGGGGCCCCAGATCGTGGTGCGGCCCAGCCTGCGGATCGGCGACGTCGTGATCGCCGGCTATCTCAAGAACGTCACCCTCGCCGACGCCGATGGCGAGGCCGCGCTTTCGGTCGGCATGCAGCAGACCCTCGCGGGCTTCGATCTCTCCGCCACTGTGGCCGCCAGGGTGAACACCGGGGCGAGCGCGGCCCGGGATTCGCGCGCGCTGGAGACCGCGATGACCGTCGGGCGCGCGATCGGCCCGATCCGCGCCCGCTTCACCGCCTTGTGGAGCCCGGACGATCTCGGGCCGACCCGCAACTCGCTGTTGATCGAGGCGGGCGCGGCGCTTCATCTCCACGGCCCGCTCTCGATCGATGGCGCGATCGCCCGGCGCACCCGTGGCGGCGGGCCGGATTATGTTGCCTATAATGCCGGCCTCACGCTCTCCGTGGCCCGCAATCTCTCGGCCGAACTTCGCTGGTACGACACCGATCGCGCGATCGACGCCACCTATCGCTCGCGGCTCGTGCTGGCCGGGCGCCTGCGCTTCTGACGCGTCACTTGACAAGATGGAAAGTGAAGCTACTTTCCGACTCGGAAAGTGAGGAGCCATGACCGAGACAGTCGACCCGCGCGAAGCCATCGAGATCGTCCACCGCGCCAGGGAACGGATCGCGGCGCGCAACCCCTCCCCCGCCTGGTACGCGCCGATCTACGGCCTGCTGTGCGGTGCGCTGGTCGCCGGCGGCGGATCGCCGCAGCCATGGGGCATGCTCGTCGTCGGTGGCTCGGTACTCGGTTTGGGCCTGCTCTATCGAGCCTGGTCGGATCGCGCCGGGATTTCGCTGAACGGCTATCGCCCCGGCCGCACGCGCACGATCGCGATCTCCCTTGCCTTCCTGCTCGTCCTGTTCATGGTCGGCGGCCTCGCGCTCAGGACCGGTCTCGGATGGTGGTGGGCGCCGATCGCGTTCGGGCTCGTCACCGTCCCGATCGCGGCGCTGGGCAGCAGCCTCTGGGACCGCGCCTGGCGCGCCGAGCTGACGGGTGGGGAACGATGAGCCTCGGCGGCTTCGACGAGCTGATCCATGCGCCGTTGCGGCTGCGCGTCTGCGCGATCCTGTCGGCGACCGACGAGGCCGAGTTCGCGCTCGTCCGCGACGAGACGGGGGTCAGCGAATCGGTCCTCTCAAAGCATGTGAAGCAGCTCGAAGAGGCCGGCTATGTGAAGGTCCGCAAGGCCGTGGCCGCCCAGCGCCAGCGCACCTGGCTCGCGCTCACCGCTGCCGGTCGCACGGCCTTTGCCGGCCATATGGCCGCGCTCGCCAGGCTCGCTGCGCAGGCCGGCGTGGCCGCCGAGTGACACCCGCGACGCTGAGCCTCAAGGCCGCGCGGCGGATCGCACTCGCCGCGCAGGGATTCGGGTTGCCGCGGCGCGCGGTCACCAGTTGGGCGCCGCTCGGCCGGACGCTCGATCGGATCGCCCTGCATCAGATCGACAGCGTCAACGTTCTCGCCCGCGCGCATTATCTCCCCGCTTTCTCCCGGCTCGGCAGCTATGATCGCGGCCTGATCGACCGCGCCGCCTGGGGGCCGAAGCGCCAGCGCCGCCTGTTCGAATATTGGGCGCATGAGGCCTCGCTCCTCCCGCTGGATCTACACCCGCTGCTGCGCTGGCGGATGGCCCGCGCCGAGCGGGGGGAGATCGGCTGGGGGCATTTGCGCGTCTTCGCCGGCGAGAAGCGCGGCGCCGCCGAGGCGATCCTCGATCGCATCCGCGCGGAAGGCCCGCTCGCCGCCTCCGACTTCGAGCATGGCAAGAGCCGCAGCGGCTGGTGGGAATGGGGCGAGACCAAGCGGGCGCTGGAATGGCTCTTCTGGGCCGGGCGCATCACCACCGCCACCCGGCGCGGCAGCTTCGAGCGCGTCTACGATCTTGCCGAGCGAGTGATCCCGCCAGCGATTCTCGATCTGCCGACGCCCGATCCGGCCGAGGCGCAGCGCCGGCTCATCGCCCGCGCCGCCCGCGCCCACGGCATCGCCACCGCGGCCGACCTGCGCGATTATTTCCGGTTGAAGCCCGACGAGGCGAAAGGCGCGATCGAGGCGCTGGTCGAGGCGGGCGAGCTGCTCCCCGCCCGGGTCGAGGGGTGGCGCCAGCCCGCCTTCCTCCATGCCGAAGCGCGCGCGCCGCGCCGGATCGACGGCCAGGCCCTGCTCGTCCCCTTCGATCCGCTGATCTGGGAGCGCGGGCGCACGGAGCGACTCTTCGGTTTCCATTATCGGATCGAGATCTACGTCCCGGCCGACAAGCGCACCCACGGCTATTACGTGCTCCCCTTCCTGATGGACGGCGCGCTTGTCGCCCGCGTCGACCTCAAGGCCGACCGCCAGGCCGGGCGCCTGCTCGTCCGCAGCCTGCATCTCGAGCCGGGTGCGCCTGTCGACACGCGCGCGCGCCTTGGGGCCGAGCTGGCCGGGATGGCACGCTGGCTGGAGCTCGATCCGCCCGCCTTGTGACATAAGCCGCGCGCCCCTCTTGGCGAGCGGCCTCACCAGTGCAATGATAGCGCTAACAGCGCCGGGGAGGATGAACGTCTGATCGGAACGACTCAGCTTCGGCGCTTTGGTCGCGCGGCGATCCCGGCTTTGGCCTTTGCCGTCGCCGCCGGTTCCTCCGGCCAGCCCTCGGCCGGGCCCGCCCCGGGCTCAAACCCGATCATCCGTGATCGTTTCACTGCCGATCCCGCGCCGCTCGTCATCGGTGACCGGCTCTACCTCTATGTCGGCCACGACGAGGCGGACGATGGCGAAATGTTCAATATGCGCGAATGGCTCGCTTATTCGACCACCGACATGCGCCACTGGACGGCGCACGGGGCGATCATGCGCGCCACCGATTTCCGCTGGGCGATCCGCGATGCCTGGGCTTCCCAGGTGATCGAGCGAAACGGCCGTTTCTGGTTCTATGCCGCGGTCGAGCATGACGCGACCCATCCCGGCAAGGCGATCGGCGTCGCCGTTTCCGACAGCCCGACCGGGCCCTTCGTCGATGCGCGCGGATCGGCGCTGATCACCAACGAGATGACTCCCAGGGGCACCCACAGCTGGGAGGATATCGACCCCACCGTGCTCACCGACGTGGACGGCACGACGTGGATCGCGTGGGGCAACCGCAACTGCTACCTCGCCCGGCTCAAGCCCAACATGACCGAAATCGACGGGCCGATCATGGAGATCACGCCGCGGCATTTCGAGGAAGGCCCCTGGCTCTACCGCCGGGGCAGTCTTTACTATCTCGTCTACGCCTCGCTCGACCGTTCGACGCAGCGCGACGAGCATGTCTCCTATGCGACCGCGCCGGCCATTACCGGCCCCTGGACCTATCGCGGCGAACTGACCGGATCGGCCCGCGACAGCTTCACCATCCATCCCGGAATCGCCGACTTTCGCGGGCGGACCTACCTCTTCCTGCACAATGCCGCGCTCACCATCGGCAGCCAGCATGGCGCGCTCGGCCGGCGCTCGGTCACCGTCGAATATCTCGCCTTCAACCCCGACGGCACGATGCGGCCGGTCGTCCAGACCGATGCGGGCGTCACCGGCCGGCCGCATGCCACGGGCGACGCCGACACGCATCGAGGAGACATAAGATGAAACGAACAGCACTGCGCCTCGCGGCGCTGGCGACGCTCGGCTTGCTCGCGCTTGGCGGGCCGGCGCGGGCGCAGAACGATGCGATGACCCCGATCGACGCACCGGCGCAGCCTGGCGCGATCACGCTCGACACCGGTCCGCTCCCAGGGGCCAGCACCCCCGAAAGCTGGTATCGGCAATATGGCAGCGAATTCACACGCAACGTGACCGTCGCCACCCTGACGCCATTCCTCCCCGATCCCGCCCATGCCACAGGCACCGCGGTGATCGTCGCGCCAGGCGGGGGCTTTCGCACCCTGTCGATGTCGAATGAAGGGTGGGAGGTCGCGCGCGCGCTGGCCGCCCGCGGCATCGCCGCATTCGTCCTCAAATACCGCCTGAACCAGACGCCGCCCGACATGCCGGGATTCGAGCGGTCGATGCGCGAAATGTTCTCCGGCGCCGCCGGGCCGCCGCGGATGACCCCCGAATCCGCGATGGCGAACCTCGGCCCCCAGACCGCCGACGCCCGCGCCGCCTTCGCGCTCGTCCGCACCCGGGCGGCCGAATGGCATGTCGATCCTCGGCGGATCGGAATGATCGGCTTTTCCGCCGGCGCGATGCTGACGATGGCGACGACGCTGACCGTCGATGATGCCCGCCCGGCCTTCATCGGCTACATCTACGGGCCGCTGCTGCCGCTGACGGTGCCCGATGATGCGCCGCCGATGTTCGTCGCGCTCGCCTCGGACGACCCTTTGTTCGGCGAAAGCGGCTTCGATCTGGTCCGCAACTGGCGCGCCGCGCACCGGCCGGTCGAGTTCCACCTCTACGAACAAGGCGGCCACGGCTTCGGAATGTACGACAAGGAGACGACCAGCACCGGCTGGTTCGATGCCTTCATGCGCTGGCTGACGATGCACCACTGGGCGCGGCCGGCCGGATGAGCCGGGCGGCCAAAGCCTTGCTTCTACGGGCAGTCTCCGGCTTCAGCCGGTCCTGGAGAAACAGGTTGGTGGAGCCGAGGGGGATCGAACCCCTGACCTTCGCAATGCCATTGCGACGCTCTCCCAGCTGAGCTACGGCCCCGAACCCTTCGCGCGGCCTGGGCGACCGGCGGAATGTGGAGGGCGCCTTTACGCAAGGCGCCGCCCCGACGCAAGCCTGACTTAGCTTTCTTCCTCGTCGTCGCCGGCGCCCGGCACGCCGATATCGTCGTCGCCGCCGAGATCGACCTCGTCGTCCGGATTCTCCTCGGCTTCCTCGTCGACCTCGAGATCGAGATCGTCGGACGCGAGATCGCTATCCTCCTTCTCCACCTCGCGCTCCGGCTTCTGCTGCTCGAACGGCAGCGGCTGCTTGGATTTCAGCACCGGCTCGGGCTGCCAGGCCACATTGCAGTTGATGCAGTGGACCGGATCGTCCTTGCCGAGATCGTAGAAGCGGGTTCCGCATTTGGGGCAGGTCCGCTTGGTGCCCCACTCAGGCTTCACCATGGGTGAAAAATCTCCGTAACGACGTGAAAAGGCAGGCGCGGCCACGAAGGCGATCGGCCCGATCGGCGCGCGCCTTGCCACATGGGGTGCGCGCTGTCAAAAGCCAAGCGCATGACGGCATCGGCGGCTCTTCGGCGGACCTTCGCGCCGCGCGGTTCACTGCGCGGGACAGTGCGCGTGCCCGGCGACAAGAGCATCTCGCATCGCGCGATCATGTTCTCAGCGCTCGCGGTCGGCGAAAGCCGGATCGAGGGCCTGTCGGACGGCGGCGACGTCGCCTCGACGGCGGCGGCAATGCGCGCAATGGGCGCTCGGATCGAGCGCGGGCCGGACGGCGCATGGACGGTCTCCGGCGCTGGCGTCGGCTCCCTCCTCCAGCCCGAAGCGGCGCTCGACATGGGCAATTCGGGCACCTCGACGCGCCTGCTCATGGGCCTCGTCGCCAGTCATCCGATCCGCGCGACCTTCGTCGGCGATGCCTCGCTGAGCCGCCGGCCGATGAATCGCGTGGCCGTGCCGCTCAGGCGGATCGGCGCGCGGATCGAGACGAGCGAGGGCGGACGGCTGCCCGCCATCGTCGAGGGTATCGTCCCTGCCCTGCCGCAAAGCCACCGGATGGAGGTCGCTTCCGCCCAGGTCAAATCCGCGCTGCTGCTCGCCGGGCTCAACACCCCCGGCGTCACCGAGGTGATCGAGCCGGCGCCGACGCGCGACCATAGCGAGCGGATGCTGTCGCTGTTCGGCGCGGAGATCGAGCGCGACGGTCCGGCGATCCGGATCCGCGGCGAGGCGGAACTCAGGCCGCAGCATGTGATCGTGCCCGGCGATCCTTCCGCCGCCGCCTTTCTCGCGGTCGCCGCCTCGATCGTCCCCGGATCGGACGTCACCATCGCCGATGTGGGCATCAACCCGCGCCGCACGGGCCTTTACGACGCGCTGAAGGCCATGGGCGCCGACATCGCTTTCGAAAATCCGCGCGAGCTTTCGGGCGAACCGGTCGCGGACCTGCGCGTGCGCCATGCGGCGCTGCGCGGCGTCGATCTTCCGCCCGAGGCCGCCGCCGACATGATCGACGAATTCCCGATCCTCTTCGTCGCCGCCGCCTTTGCCGAGGGGACCACGCGGACCACCGGCCTCGCGGAGCTTCGCGTCAAGGAATCGGACCGGCTCGCCGCGATGGCCGAGGGGCTGGCGGCGATCGGCGTGCGTGTCGAGGAGGGCGAGGACGGCCTCGTCGTCCATGGCAGCGGCGGCGAGCCCCTCTCCGGCGGCGGCGAGATTTCGGCTCGGCTCGATCATCGGATCGCGATGAGCTTCGCGATCGCCGGCCTCCATGCACGCAAGGCGATCGCGATCGACGATATGAGCCCGGTCGAAACCAGCTTTCCGGCCTTCGAGGCGACGCTCGACTCGCTGCTCGAAAAGGCGGCGGCATGATCATCGCCGTCGATGGCCCCGCCGCCAGCGGCAAGGGCACGATCGCCCGCGCGCTCGCCCGGCATTTCGGCCTGCCGCATCTCGACACCGGCCTCCTCTACCGCGCCACCGCGCTCAATCTGCTCGAAATGGGCGGCGATCCCGATAGCGAGTTTGCCGCTGCGCGCGCGGCCCATATCGAACAGATCGACGCCGACGATCCGGAGCTGAGGAGCGAGGCGGTCGGCGGAGTCGCCTCGCGAATCTCGGCCTATCCGCTGGTCCGGGCGGCGTTGCTGGAGCGACAGACGCGCTTCGCCGCGCAGCCCGGCGGCGCCGTGCTGGACGGGCGCGACATCGGCACCGTGATCGCGCCGCAGGCCGAAGCCAAGCTGTTCGTCACCGCCCGGCCCGAGGTGCGCGCCTCGCGCCGCCTCGCCGAGCTTCGGCGCGCAGGCCGCAACGTGCATCTCGCCGAGGTGCTCGCCGACATCCGCGCCCGCGACGCGCGCGACACCGGCCGGGGCGCGGCGCCGCTTCGCCAGGCCGAGGACGCTATCCTGCTCGACACGAGCGACATGGATGTGGAGCAGGCCATCGCCGCGGCGATTGCGGCGGTCGAGGCGCGGCTCGCTAGCGGAAGCTGAGGACGGCGGCGATCTCGCGCCGCTCGCGCTCGCTGAGCTCCGGCCGCCAGATGTCGAAGATCAGCACGATCCGGTCCTCGCCGCTGCCGTTCCAGGCCTCATGTTCGATCGTGTCGTCGAAGACCATCAGCTTGCCGACTTCCCACTGGCGGGTCTCGTTGCCGACGCGGAAATGGCAGTTCGGCGGCACGATCAGTGGCAGGTGGCAGGTCAGCCGTGCATTGAAGACGCCGGTATGCGGATTGATCCGCGCGCCGGGGCGCAGGAGCGAGAACATCACGGTCGGCCCGGCGCCGTCCACCCGCGGCAACGGCGCCGCCTGGACGGCCGCCCAGGTGCGCGGGCAGCGCGCGACGACATCCTCGGCGATCGCGCCATTCTCGCACAGGAACAGGGTGCTCCAGTCGACATTGTCGAGCAGCGGGTTCTCGTCGATCCGCGGCTCGTTCACCCCGCCCTGGATATAGGGCCGGAAGCCTGTGTCGCCCTTCGTACGATAGGCGAGGATCTCCCGGCGGATGGCGTCGGTCGCCGCCTCGATCGCCCCCGCCCAGGCAAAGACCTCCCGCTCGTAGAACTGGATCTGCGGCAGCTCAGGAAAGAAATAGCCCGTCGGCTCCTGGAAATAGACCTGCTTGCGCCCGGCGGCGATATCGAGCGACTGCTGGAACCGCGCGCTCCGGTTGTTCGGGCCCAGTCCCTGCGCGGCAAGCGAAGCCTCCAGCCGCTCCGTATAACGTGCCTTGAACTGAGCGAGCGCCGCTTCAGCCCGGCGCAGGTCCTGGAGCGCGGGCGGGGGCTGCCCCTCCCCACCGATCATCACCGCGGCGCGATAATAGCCGGCCGCGGCACGTTCATCCCCGGCCGCCGCACGGCAATCGCCTTTCATCACCAGCCCACGCACCGATCTCGGCTCGGCGGCGAGCAACCGGTCGAGCGCGGCTTCTTCAGCGGCGGCGTCGGATTGCGCGCGGCACGTCGTGGCCTGTAGCAGCCAGACATGGGCATTGGCGAAATTGCTCGCGGCCAGCGTGTCGGCGGCTCTCCGTGCCTCGTCCAGCCGCCCAGCGCCCAAATCGGCGATGGCGCGGTGAAACAGCGATTGCGCGTCCTGTTGGGTCAGCGACATCACCCGCTTGTAGGAAAGCCGGGCGAACGCCTCCAGCCATTTTCCATCGGAACCCCGCAGGTGGACGACCGCCGGGCCGGTCGCTACGGAAGCCCGCAAAGTTCGAGCATATTCATGACCCCGACCAAGTTCGCGTCGATCCTGCGCCATCAACGGCGTCGCCTGCGCTCCAGCGAGGTCGCGCTGATCGCGCTTGCGGTCGCGGTCGGGCTTGCGGCGGGGCTGCTGACCCTGATCCAGGGCGGTCTCGCCCATCTGGTGCAGCGGCTGCTCTACGGCGCCGCGATCGATCGGCTGAGCGCCGTGACCGCCGTCGATCCGCTGCGTCTCCTGGCCTTGCCGCTTGGCGGCCTCGTCCTTGCGGGGATCTCCTATGCGACGCGCGGCCGCCAGCGAGCGCCGATCGACGTCGTCGAGGCGAACGCGCTGCATGGCGGCGTCATCCCGGCCAGGGACAGTCTGGTCGTCTCCGCCCAGACCCTGGTTTCCAACGGCGCCGGCGCCTCCGTCGGCCTTGAGGCCGCCTATGCGCAGATGGGCGGCGGCGTCGCGTCGATCGCCGGCCAGTGGCTGAAGCTGCGCCGCAACGACCTTCGAACGCTCGTCGGCGCCGGCGCCGGGGCCGCCGTGGGTGCTGCGTTCAGCGCGCCCTTGACCGGCGCCTTCTACGCGTTCGAGATCGTCATCGGCGCCTATACGCCGGCCGCGATCGCGCCAGTCGCCGCCGCCTGCATCGCCGCCGCGGTGATGATCCGCTCCGCCGGCGCCGCGCCCTATCTCATCGCTCTGCCGAGCGGCCATGCGATCGAGACCACCGACTATCTTTTCTACGCCGCGCTCGGCTTCGCCTGCGCGCTCGCGGCGATCATCCTCATGCAGGCGATCACCGCGCTCGAAACCAATGTGCGACGGCTGCCGATCCCCGATCGGTGGCGTCCGGTGGCCGGCGGCATCCTGCTGATGCCCCTCGCGCTCCTTTCGCCGCAGACGCTCTCGGCCGGCCACGGCGCGCTCCATCTCGATCTTGCCGTGCCGCTGGGGCTGGGCACGCTTGCCGGCATCTTTTTCCTCAAGATCGCCGCCTCGGCCATCTCGCTCGGCTTCGGCTTTCGCGGCGGCATGTTCTTCGCCTCCCTCTTCCTCGGGTCGCTGGCGGGGCAAATGTTCGCGCTGATCCTCGCCGCTCTGCCCGGCGCGCCGCCGATCGATCCGGTAGACGCCGCGCTCGTCGGCATGGCGGCGATGGCGGTGGCCGTGGTCGGCGGTCCGATGACGATGTCGATGCTGGTCCTCGAATCGACCCATGATTTCGCGCTGACCGCGGTCGCCATCGCGGCCGCGCTGTGCGCCAGCACCTTGGTGCGCGAGACGTTCGGCTTCTCCTTCTCGACCTGGCGGCTCCACACGCGCGGCGAGACGATCCGCAGCGCGCGCGACATCGGCTGGATGCGCAGCCTGACGGCCGGACGGATGATGCGCCGGGAAACGCCGATGGTCGATGCCGACATCACGATCGCCGATTTCCGCCACCGCTTCCCGCTCGGATCGGCCGGCCGCATCATCCTCACCGACGGCTCCGGTCATTATGCCGGAATCGTGCCGACGCCCCTTGCCTTCGCCGCGTCCGCCGATCCTTCCGCGCCTGTCCGCACGCTCGCCATCCTCGCGGATCAGACGCTGCGGCCGGACGAGGACGTGGCCGCGATCATGCGCCGGTTCGAGGATTTGAGCGCGGACGAGATGGTCGTCGTCGATCCCGAGGGCGCGGTGCTTGGCCTCGTCTCCGAGAAATATGTCCGCCGCCGCTATGCCGAGGAGCTCGAGAAGAGCCAGCGCGAGCTGTTCGGCGAGGCGCGGGAATCGAAATGACCGGCGGCACGACCCTGCGCGCATTCAGCATCGGCCTCGTCGCGATCGCGGTGGCGCTTGGCGCCGCGCTCGTCGGCGGCAATCTCTCGCCGCGGGTCGCCCGGGTCGAACAGAAGGTGGTCGCGCCGGCGGTGAACGCCGTGACCGCGCCGCGCGCGCCGCTCGCCGGGGGCGACATGGCGGACATGATCGCCGCCGCCTGCCCTGCCATCGTCGCGATCGACCGCGGGGCGTGGGGCCAGGACGGCGCGGCATCCGGCGGAGGCACCGCCGCTCCCCCGCCGCGCGCGACCGGCTTCATCGTTTCGGCCGAAGGCTATATCCTTGCAAGCGGGCAGGCGGTGGCCGGAACGGCGCCGCTGCGCGTGCTGCTCGATGACGGGCGCAGCCTCGGCGCGCGACGCGTCGCCGACGATCCTCTCTCCGGAGTCGCACTGCTCAAGGTCGATGGGTCGGGCTTTCCCGCGCTCGCCTTGGCCGAGTCCGCCCTGGCGCCCGTCGGCACCCAGGCCGTCGCGCTCGTAGCTCCGGAGGCCCATGGCTGCATCGCCGATCCGCTGATGGTGAGCGCAGATTTCGCCAGCGGCCGCCCCGGCCCGCGCGCCTTTGTCCAGCTGCGCCCAACCCCCGATCCCGCCTTCGCAGGCGCGCCGGCGCTGGATCGCAACGGGCAGGTCATCGGCATCGTGGGCCTCGGCGGCGCCGGCAGCGGCGCGGATCCCGCATTGCTGCTTCCCGCCGGAACGCTGAGCCGCGTCTACAGCGCTCTTCTGCGCAGCGACTCAGCCGCCGCCAATGATTTCGGCTTCGTCGCCCAGGATCTTTCGCCCGCCCTGGCCGCGCGGATCGGCACCGATCGGCAGCAGGGCGCGATGATCGCGCTGATCGCCCCCGGCTCCGCCGCCGCGCGGGCCGGCCTGCTGGCGGGCGACGTGATCTTCACCGCCGGCGGCACGCCGGTCGCGAATGCGACCGAGCTTTCGCGCGCGCTCGACGGCGCCGGGGACGTCGTCACGCTCGATGTCATGCGCCGCGCCGATCGCATCAGCATTACCATGCGGAGCCGCTGATCCTCGCCCGCTTGCCCCGCCCGCGCGCATCCACTATATGCGCCGCCGTCCGACGGGCAGGAAAGCGCTCGCGGCAGCCAGGATAAGCAGCGCGTTCGGGCGGGGCGATGGGCCGCGCCCCGGCGCGCTCTTTTGCCTTATCCGGCTGGCCCGGCTTTACGGTTCGAAGGACGCCCGGGCGGCATGGGGCCGCAAGGGCATGCTGGTTGAAAAGACCGGGGGAGACAACCCCCAGGCCGGCAAACGTCAAAACGAAGGAATATCCATCCTCATGGCCACCACGGCAAACCCGACCCGCGACGATTTCGCGGCGCTCCTCAACGAATCGCTCGGCGGCGAGAACGAAAGCTTCGAAGGCCGCGTCGTCCAGGGCACCGTCACCGGTATTGAAAACGACATGGCCGTCATCGACGTCGGCCTCAAGAGCGAAGGCCGCGTGCCGCTGCGCGAGTTCGCGGCGCCGGGCCAGAAGCCGGAAATCTCCGTCGGCGATGTCGTCGAAGTCTATGTCGACCGCATCGAGAATGTGAACGGCGAAGCGATGCTGAGCCGCGACCGCGCCCGTCGCGAGGCCGCCTGGGACAAGCTCGAGGGCGAATATAGCGCCGGCAACCGCGTCGAAGGCGTGATCTTTGGCCGCGTCAAGGGCGGCTTCACCGTCGACCTCGGCGGCGCCGTCGCCTTCCTGCCCGGCAGCCAGGTCGACATCCGCCCGGTCCGCGACGTCACCCCGCTGATGGACCTCCCGCAGCCGTTCCAGATCCTCAAGATGGACCGCCGCCGTGGCAATATCGTCGTCTCGCGCCGCGCCATTCTCGAAGAGACGCGCGCCGAGCAGCGTTCCGGCCTCATCCAGAGCCTCGCCGAGGGCCAGGTGGTCGATGGCGTGGTCAAGAACATCACCGATTACGGCGCGTTCGTGGATCTCGGCGGCATCGACGGCCTGCTCCATGTCACCGACATCAGCTACAAGCGCGTCGGCCACCCGAGCGAGGTGCTGAACATCGGCGACACGGTGAAGGTGCAGATCATCCGCATCAACCGCGACACGCAGCGCATCAGCCTCGGCATGAAGCAGCTCGAAAGCGATCCGTGGGAAGGCGCGGCCGCCAAATATCCGGTCGGCGGCGTGTTCAAGGGCCGCGTGACCAACATCACGGAATATGGCGCGTTCGTCGAGCTTGAGCCCGGCATCGAGGGCCTCGTCCATGTGTCCGAGATGAGCTGGACCAAGAAGAACGTCCATCCGGGCAAGATCGTGTCGACCTCGCAGGAGGTGGACGTCGCGGTGCTTGAGGTGGATGAGGAAAAGCGGCGGATCAGCCTCGGCCTCAAGCAGGCCCAGGCGAATCCGTGGGGCGCCTTTGCCGAGCAGCATCCGGTCGGCACCGAAGTCGAGGGCGAGGTCAAGAACGCGACCGAGTTCGGCCTGTTCATCGGCCTGCCCGGCGACGTGGACGGCATGGTCCACATGTCCGACATCGCCTGGGGCGTTTCGGGCGAGGAAGCACTCAATCTCCACCGCAAGGGCGAGATGGTGAAGGCGGTCGTCCTCGACGTCGATGTCGAGAAGGAGCGCATCAGCCTCGGCATGAAGCAGCTTGAGCGCGGCGGCGTCGCCAAGGGCGGGTCCGCCGGCGCCGGCGGCCTGTCGAAGAACGACGTGGTCACCGTCACCGTGCTCGCCGTCACCGACGGCGGCCTCGACGTCCAGGTCGGCGAGGATGGGGCCACCGGCTTCATCAAGCGCGGCGACCTTGGTCGCGACCGCGACGAGCAGCGTCCGGAGCGCTTCCAGACCGGCCAGAAGCTGGACGCCATGGTGATCGGCTTCGATCGTTCGAAGAAGCCCAATTTCTCCGTGAAGGCGCTGCAGATCGCCGAGGAGAAGCAGGCTGTCGCACAGTACGGTTCGTCCGATTCGGGTGCGAGCCTGGGTGACATCCTCGGTGAAGCGCTGAAGCAGAAGCAGGGCTAACGTTACGGAAAAGCGGGCTTTCGTCTCACGAAAGCCCGCTTTTTTCCTCCTGCCAGCCCTAGTCCGTTTGAATTGCACGGAAATTCGGCAACGGCATTGTTGCATTTTGCGGTTTTCAGTGCGACTGTCCGGGCGCACGGACGGCGAAGGGGCCGCCGGCGCCGGGCACGGGCCTGATCCGTGCGGTTTCGAACTGGGGGGCAGGTCGTGATCCGTTCAGAACTCGTCCAGAAGTTGTGCGAGGACCATCCGGACCTCACGCTCAAGGAAATCGAGCGCGTGGTCGGCGCCGTCTTCGACGCCATCATCGCGCAGCTCCAGAATGGCGGCCGCGTCGAACTGCGTGGCTTCGGCGCCTTCTCGACGCGCGGCCGCGATGCCCGCAAGGGACGCAACCCACGGACCGGCGAGCCGGTCGACGTCTCGGCGAAGCGAGTCCCCTATTTCAAGCCCGGCAAGGAAATGCGCGAGCGGCTGAACGTCTGATCGGCCGGCCGCCGACATTGACGGCACGTCCTGGCCGCGTCAGGCGTGTCGCGTGCGGACGTGGCGGAACCGGTAGACGCTGGAGACTTAAAATCTTCTGCCCGTAAGGGCGTGCGGGTTCGAGTCCCGCCGTCCGCACCATTCTCCGGCATTTGCCGGCCCGCCACCACTTGGCAGCTTTCCCGTCCGCTCCGTCGCAATGGGGCATCCTTTCGCATCGCCGCGAGTTGGCGGCATTGGATGAGACTGTCCAAAGACGGAAGGAAATCAAATGGTTGCCAGAGCGATGCTCCTGTTCGCCGGTCTTTCCCTCGCGGTATCGCCGGCTCTCGCCCAGCCTTCCGCGCAGCCGCTGTCGCTCGCCAATGCGCCGGCGGCGCGCGCGTCGGCGCGGACGCACCACGGCTCCGATTTGGCCGGCGGTTTCGCGCCGGCGATCCTGGCGCTCGCCATCATCGCTGGCGGCGTGCTGCTTGCCGCCGGCGTCTTCGGGGATGACGACAGGGATACCGGGCACCCGAGCAGCCCATAAGGCGCGGCGCGAGGCGGACCCGGTCAGGCGGCGCTGAACGGCGTCCCGGCCTTTACCGCCGCCCATTCGCACCGCGCGAGGCTGATCGGATCGAGGAACATGCCGCCCATGCGCGCGCCGATCTGCCAGCGCACCTGGGCATGGACGGAGCCGATTCCGGGCACATCGAGCGCGACATAGCTCCCGATGCGAACGCGTTCGTCGCATTCGGCCATGAAGCCGAAGGGCGAAAGGTTGCGGACCTGGACCTCGACCCTGAACAGATGGTGGGGAGAAAGCTGCGTGACCTCGTCGACAATATGTCGGCGGGCGCGGCGTGGCTTGAAGCCCGCCTCCTCCTCGTCCTCCTGCTCGGCCAGTCGCGGGGTATCCGGATCCATGCCCCGGCTTAGCCGTCAAGACGTGAAGGAGGAGTAAAAGCCGCGCCCGCCGCGCTGTTCTTTCCAGGCCGCTCCGCTAGGATCGCCGCCATGTTGGGACGGCGAATCCTGTGTGCGGCGTTGATTGCGGCGATCGCGCTGACCGGCGGATGTGGCGGGGCAGACCGCGGCCCGATCCGCATCAGCGCGATCGGCAGCCCGCCGCACCTCCTCAACCCGAACCTCCGGCCGCTCGATCCGCCCGCGGCGATGCTTGCCGAAGCGAGCGCGCAGGGCTTGGTCCGCTTCGATGCCGCCGGCGAGATCGAGCCGGCGCTGGCGCAGAGCTGGATCGTCTCCGACGACGGCCTTCGTTATACTTTCCGCCTGCGCCGGGCCACCTGGGTCGATGGCGGCGCACGGGTCACGGCCGCGCAGGTCGTCGCCCGGCTTAAGGCATCGCTGAGCCGGGCCAGTCGCAATCCGCTGAAGCCTGTCCTTGGCGCGATCGACGACATCGTCGCGATGACCGACGAGGTGCTTGAGATCAGCCTCAAGGGACCGCGCCCCAACTTCCTCCAGCTCCTCGCCCAGCCCGAAATGTCGGTGGCGCTCGGCGATCGGGGAACAGGACCCTATCGCGTCGTTGGGGACGATGCGGCGGGCGTCCGCCTCGCCATCCCGGCCGACGATGACCGCGACGACGAGGACGGGCCGGAAGCCGGCCCCCGCAGGGCGCCGGTGCAGCTGCGCGGCGAGAGCGCGGCGCAGGCGATCGCGCGCTTCCGCGCGGGCCGCGCCGATCTGGTGACCGGCGGGACGATCGGAGACCTTCCTTTCGCGCGCACCGCCGATCTTCCATCGAACCGTCTCGTCCTCGATCCGGCCCAGGGGCTGCTCGCGCTCGCCTTCCTCAAGGCCGAAGGGCCGCTCGGCGATCCGGCCATACGCCGCGCGCTCGCCATGGCCGTCGACCGCGATTCGATCGCCGCGGAAGCGCTGCTTGCCGGCTTTGCGGGCCGCGCCGCGCTGATCGGCCCCGGCATCGACGAGGTACCGACCCCGGCCCAGCCGGACTGGGCGAGCCAGCCGATCGGCCAGCGGCGTCAGGCCGCCCGCACGGCGATCGCGGCGCTCCCCGCGCCCATGCGGTTGCGGGTCGCGATGCCCGGTGGGCCGGGTTATCGCCTGATTTTCGCCCATCTGCGCCGCGACTGGGCGGCCATCGGCGTCCAGGCGACCGTCGTCGCGCCCGGCGCCGATGCCGATCTCGCGCTGATCGACGCGGTGGCGCCAAGCATCGCCGCGCCTTGGTATCTGCGCCGCTTTTCCTGCGACGCGAGCGCAGTGTGCGAAGCCACCGCCGATGCCGCGCTCGCCGACGCGCGGGCCGCGCCCGATGCCGCCGCGCGCCAGATCGCGCTCGCCAAGGCCGATCAGATCCTGTCCGCAATCACCGCTTATATCGTCATCGGCGCCCCGCTGCGCTGGTCGCTGGTGGCGCCGCGATTGAACGGATTCAGGCCCAATCCGTTTGCCCGGCATCCGATCGACACGTTGATCGCCGCCGAAGGACCCTGACGAAGATGCCGAATCGCGTGGACATGGACGCGCTCGCGGCCCGCCTCGGCGCCGGTCGCGATCCAGCCTCGGTACGCCGGCGCATCGAGGCGATGGAAGCGTTGCTGGAACGGGCCTTCGTCATCCCGGGCACGAACCGCCGCTTCGGCCTCGATGTCGCGCTCGATCTCATCCCGATCGTGGGCGATGTCGTCGCGGCTGCGATGGGGGCGTGGATCGTGTGGGAAGCGCGCAACCTGGGCATGCCGAAATGGCACCTGGCGCGAATGGGCGGCAATGTCGGGATCGATCTGCTGCTTGGCGCGATCCCCTGGGTCGGCGCCATTCCCGACTTCTTCTTCCGGTCGAACACGCGCAACCTCAGGATCGTGCGCAAATGGCTCGATCGCCATCATCCCGAGACGGGGACGATCGAGGGGCAGGTGCTGGCGCGGCGCTAGCGACCGCGCGGCAATGGCTGGATGCGGATTCGCCGCGTCGCCGATGCGCCGCCTTGGGCGACCGGGCAGGTGCGGTAGGCGAAGCGGGTGTCGAGGCACAGCCAGACTTCCTCGAGCCAGCCGCGGCGATTGACGTTGAGCCGGATCATGTCGGCGCTGAGCCCAGGATTGACCCGCGCGAAAGCGGTCGCGAACTGCCGCACGGTCAGGTCCCGCCGCGCGGCAAGCGCGTTCATGTCCGGGAAGCGAAGCCGGCCGTAAAGCCCTGTGGAGCGCGCGAAATAGGCGGCGGGGGCGATTCCCATGCAGGTGCCATGCTTGGCATATTCGTGCTGGAGGAGCTGCGCCGAGGGCGTCGCGCACAGATGCCGGCGGATCAGCGCCTCCGGAAGGATCGGCGCCGAGGCGCAATATTGCGGCCACTCCCGCCCCTCCCCGTCCGGCCACAGGCCGTGGAGGGTGAAGCCGAACCGGTTTCCGCGGCCGCAGGCGAAGTCGGAATCGATATTTTCGGAGCGATTGTGGCACGCTTCCGGCGCCCAGATCAGCGCCAGCGTGTAGCTGCCGATCGGCAGGAGGCGACGCGGCTCCTGCTGGCTCGGGCCTTCCGGGTGGGGCGCGGCGATGCGCGGCGGGACGCGGCACTGCAGTGCCTGCGCGGACAGCGCGGCGGGCGTGAGCAGGGCGAGAAGGACCGTTGCGAGGCGGCGGATCATCATGCCCTCTCTCATGCCGCTGTAAAATCGAGGCCGATATCGACGGCCGGCGCCGACTGGGTGATCCGACCGACCGAGACATAGGTGACGCCGGTCTCTGCGATGGCGCGGATCGTATCGAGATTGACGCCGCCGCTCGCTTCGGTCGGGGCGCGTCCGGCGACGATCCCGACCGCCTCGCGCAGCATCGGCGGCGCCATGTTGTCGAGCAGGATGTGGGTGGCGCCGGCCTGGAGCGCCGGCTCGATCTGGTCCAGCCGGTCGACCTCCACGATGATCCGGGCGATGCCGGCCGCGGCCGCCCGACGGGTCGCCTCCCCGACGCTTCCGGCGACGGCGACGTGATTGTCCTTGATCATCGCCGCGTCCCACAGGCCCATCCGGTGGTTCTGCGCGCCGCCCATGCGCGTCGCATATTTTTCAAGCAGGCGAAGGCCGGGGATCGTCTTGCGCGTGTCGAGCAGGATCGTCCCCGTGCCGGCGATCGCGTCGACATAGCGCCGCGTCAGCGTCGCGATGCCGGAGAGATGCTGGACCACGTTGAGCGCCGATCGCTCGGCGGTCAGCAGCGCGCGGGCATCGCCGGAAAGCCGCATCAGGTCCGCGCCCGCGGGCGCCCGGCCGCCTTCGTCGATCAGGATCTCGATCCCGGCATCCGGGTCGAGCGCCCGGAAAATCGCCTCCGCGATCGGAAGCCCGGCGACGACGATCGCCTCGCGGCTATCCATCACCCCCACGAAACGCGCGTCGGCGGGGATGACGGCGGCGGAGCTGATATCGCCCCCCTCGCCCATATCCTCGGCAAGCGTCTCGGCGACGAAGCGGCCGAGATCGAAGCCCTCGAGCTGCCAGTGCTGCGCCGTCATAGTCTCTCCGTCCGTTGTCGGCGCCTTGGCACAAGTTCCGGGTCGGCGATAGCGGTCGATGCTCCGATCGGCCGCGCATGCGCCGCCGGCGACGGTTCGCGGTCACCAGGCCGCGGTCGAGCCGAGGCAAATGAGCGACAAGGACGTGGAACCCCGGCTGCCCACCGGCGGTTACCAGAGCGCCTCGGCAATCCAAAGGAGTGGGCATGGACGCCGCTGACCGCAATTATTTCCTCGATCGGGTCGAAGAGGAGCTGACGCTCGCCAATCAGGCTACCCATTCGAACGTCGCGCGGGCGCATTATCATCTTGCCGCTTATTATCTGGACCGCGTCTATGGCGGACCGGCCAATGAAAACGATTGGCCGGAGCCGGCGATCGCTCAATCCGGGCCGAGCAGCCCCTTCAGCACATTGCCCTCGGTCGAAAGATAATTGTCCCGGTAATCGAAGCGGGGACAGTCCGCGAACATCAGATAATAATATTTCATCTGCTCCGACCACCAATAGCCGGGGCAGTGATCGGCCTGCCGCCTGGTCACGACATCGGCCATGTCGGTGTAGCCGAAGCGCGCCTTGTTCCACCGCTTCATCGCGAGATAGTGCGCCCGGCCGATGCGCCGCCATTCGTCCGACCGATCGAGCAGCCACAGGTTGAACGCGGCGTCGGCGAGTTCGGGGCGAAGCGAATTGGTGCGCGCCGTCGGCTGTCCGGTCGCATAATCATAGCCCTCGGGAAGAATGCCGAAGCGATCCTGAACCGCGGCCCAGGCGCGGGTATAAGCGGCGCCCTCAGCCGCCGCGCCGCCCTGGGCGAGGAGGCCGCCATAGAATGAGGCGAGCTCGTCCTGCTCGGTCGAAAGCCGCGCGCCCGTTTCGAAATCGACGTCCACGAACCAGAACGCACCTTTGTGCCGCACCGCCTGATGCGCCAGGATCGCCGCGGTCAGCGTGTCGTACATCGTCTTGCAGCCCGGATCGCCGAGCAGCTGCCAGCCATCCCAGCAATATTCGTAGAAGCTGTCGGACGGCGGCCCGATCGTCGCGCGGCGGCTGAGCCATTCCCCGGTGCGGGCGTCGATCTTGTCGGCGAGCAGCCCGATCCGCGACCGGCGATCGTACATCGCGCCGAGCGCATGATCGGCCGCCTCCCGATAGCGCGTGTCGCCGGTGAGGCGGCTCAGCGTGCCATATTCGGGGATATAGGTGCCGGTCTCGGCCGGGTTGGTCGCCGGGTCGCGCACCGCGCCCGTCTTCAGGTTCACATAGCGATAGGGAATGCCGGTCGGCGTGTCGAAGGCCGGAAGCAGCCGATCGGCAAGATCGCGCGCCTTGGCGAGGAGCGCCGGATCGTTGCAGGCGAGGTGCGCCGAGAGCAGCCCGCCGACGAGCCGGATCGAGGTTTCGAAGACCGAAACCTCGCCGTCGACGTCGAAGTCGAGCGCGGCCTTCACCCAGCCGAGCGCGTCGGCGAACTCGGCATCGAGGCCCATCAGCCAGAGCGTGTCCATCGCCTCGATCAGGCTGAGGCCGAGATGATGATCGCGCAGTGGAAAGCTCCGCGATCCGCCGGAGACCGGCAGGAAATCGTCCTTGCCCCAGGCATGGTCGCGATAATTGGCCCAGGCCCAGCGCATCTCGGCCTTCACGTCCTCGCCGAGCGCGGTCCAATCGACCTCCGCCTCATCGACGCCGAGTGCCGGCGCGGCCGCCGCGAGGGCGGCGGACCCGATGAAGGCGCGGCGCGAAAGCCTCAGGTCCATCAGTCGCCGCTGATCTGCGGCTTGCCGACGTCGCCCTTGCCGACCGTGTTGCCGGCCATCTCCAGCATCCGGTCGAGCGACCGCTTCGCCTTCAGGCGCAACTCCTCCTCGATCTCGATCCGCGGCTCGAGGTCGCGCAGCGCCACGTAGAGCTTCTCCAGCGTGTTGAGCGCCATATAGGGGCAGGCGTTGCAGTTGCAGTTGCCGTCCGCGCCTGGCGCGCCGATGAAGGTCTTGTGCGGCGCCGCCTTCTCCATCTGGTGGATGATGTGCGGCTCGGTCGCGACGATGAAGACGTCGCCCGGTGCCTCCAGCGCATATTTGAGGATGCCCGAGGTCGCGCCGACATAATCGGCATGGTCGAGGATATGGCCCGGACATTCCGGGTGGGCGAGCACCGGCGCGCCCGGATATTGCGCCTTGAGCTTCAGCAATTCGGTCTCGCTGAAGGCTTCGTGGACGATGCAGGTGCCCGGCCACAGCAGCATCTCCCGGCCGAGGGTGCGCGAGAGATAGCCACCGAGATGCTTGTCGGGGCCGAAGATGATCTTCTGCTCCGGCGGGATCTGGCCCAGGATCGTCTCGGCGGACGAGGAGGTAACGATGATATCGCTCAGCGCCTTCACCGCCGCCGAGCAGTTGATGTAGGTGAGCGCGATGTGATCCGGATGCTGCGCGCGGAACGCAGCGAACTGCTCGGGCGGGCAGCTGTCCTCCAGGCTGCATCCAGCGTTCATGTCGGGAAGGATGACGATCTTCTGCGGCGACAGGATCTTCGCCGTCTCAGCCATGAAGCGGACGCCGCAAAAGGCGATGACGTCGGCGTCGGTCGCCTGCGCCTTGCGTGACAGATCGAGGCTGTCGCCGACGAAATCGGCGAGGTCCTGGATTTCCGGCGCCTGGTAATAATGGGCGAGGATCACGGCGTTGCGCTCGCGGCGGAGGCGATCGATCTCGGCGCGGACGTCGAGGCCCTGGAGAGTGGCGTTGGGGGCATTCATGATGCGTTGTTCCTTACCGCGTCCTCGATGCGAACGGGGCGATCGAGGAAGCTTGCGTCCTCCCGCCCCGCCGGGTCCACGAACCGCACCGCGACGCTGGCGTCAATCCCCGCCGAACGCAACGGAAGCGCGAAAGCGCGTGCCACGATCCGCATCGCCGCGTCCTGGGCCAGGTGCGTCGCAGTCCCTGCCCGCGCCTGGCGCATCAGTTCATCCTGGGCGCTCCGGCGATTGGCCTGATCGAGCGTCCGTCCCGAATCGGTGAGGGCCAGGAGAAGGCCGCCGTCCGAATATTCCCGGACATCGCCGAAATCGATCTGCGGCCCGTCGATTTCAAGTGGCGGCAGCGTCACCGTCAGTGTCGAGGTGGGCGCGTCCCAGGCCAGGTTCTGGCGGCGAAGACGCGACAGATCGACCGAATAGCGGGCGGTGCCGGGCAGGATCAGCGTCTTTTCCGCGGTCATCCCGAGCCGGCTTTCGCGCGCGCTGACGATCGCAGCGAAGCGCGCGCTGTAGGTTACGATCCGGCCCTGCTCGCGAACCGAAATCAGGACCCGGTTCGCGATCGCGCGCGGATCGTGCTCGGGTGCCGGGCCGCGATCGGCCCGCAGGGCAAGGCCGATCAGCAGCCCCGCCACCAGGGCCGCCAGCGCCGCGACCCAAGGCGCCCAGCGCTTCAGGCGCGAAGCGTCCATTCCTCGCCCTCCCGGCCGATCAGCCCGCGCCGCTCGAGATCGATCAGATGGGCAAGCACCGAGCGCCCGGCCGCCGGATGCAGCCGCGGATCGACCGCGCGGTACATCGTCTCGACCATCGCCGGGATGCGCCCGATCCCCTGTCCGAGCCGTTCGAGGATCTGCTTCTCGCGCATTCGCCGATGGGTGATCAGCGCGCGGACATGGGCGCGCGGCTTTTCGACCGCTGGGCCGTGCGCCGGGAAATAGAGGCGATCGTCGCGTGCCAGCAGCCTGTCGAGGCTCGCCATATAATCGGCCATGTCGCCGTCCGGCGGCGCGATCACCGTCGTCGACCATCCCATCACATGGTCGCCGGTGAAGAGGATGTCGCCGAACGCGAAGCACAGATGGTTGGACGTATGTCCCGGCGTCGCGACGGCGGCGAGCCTCCAGCCCTCGCCTTCGAGGGTGTCGCCATCCTTGAGCACCCGGTCCGGCGCATAATCGAAATCGAAGGCGGCGTCCGCGCGCGGGCCGTCATCGGAAATCGCGAGCGGCGCGCAGCCGATGATCGGCGCGCCGGTCGCCTCTGCGAGCGCGCGGCTCGCCGGGCTGTGATCGCGGTGGGTGTGGGTGCACAGGATCGCGCTCACGCGGCCGCCCCCCACGGCGGCGAGAATCGCATCGACATGTCGCGGATCGTCCGGCCCCGGATCGATCACCGCGATCTCGGCCGTGCCGACAAGATAGGTCTCGGTCCCTTCGAAGGTGAAGGGCGACGGATTGCCGGCAAGGATGCGACGGACGCCCGGCGCCACCTCCTCGGCTCGTTCATAAGGCGGCTCGGCCATGCGCGCCATGTGGCACGCCTGGCGACAGGATCAAGCCCGTGTCGCTGGCCCATGGCGATGCGGACGGCCCGCCGAGCCGCCCGCATGCCTTTCCCGATGCTACTTCTGTGAGGGCCTCAATTGCCCCGCAGGCGGGCGATTTCCCGGTCGATGGCGGCAAGCACGCGAGTCCGGCGCTCGCCGGTCAGGTCGCCCGCATCGCCGGCAAGCCGGTCGCGCACCTGCTGAAGCGTCTGCGCCCGCCGCGCGGGGCTTTCGTTCGCCCCGGTGCTGCACAGGACGAAGCGATAGCGGTCGCGATCGGTGCCTTCGTTCACCTCGAAGCGATCGGCGTCGCTGCAGCCCGTCACCATCGCGCTCGCTCCCGCCTCGCCCGGCTGGCCGGCACGGCAGGTGACGACGATCCGGCGACGAGACTCGTCGCCGCGCGCCGGATCCTGAAGCGAATCCTCGCAATGGCTCGTCACCACGCGCGTGTGGATGCGCGTGCGGCCTCCCTCCCCGCTGGCGCGCTCGCGATTCCCGTCCGTCCCCGGCGAGACCACGATGACCCGCTCCGTGCGGCGCCGGGCGTCGGCCGGCACGTCGGCGCCGTCCGCGATCCGCTCGGTCGTCGTCTCATCATGGCCGTCCCGGGTCACTGTCCGGACGATCACGCGCTCGCGGTGCTGGCCCTCGCCATCCGCGTGCGGCGGCGTGGGCGGCGGCGGTGGCGGCGCGGGCTGCGATTGCGCCGCGCCGGAAGCGCCGGTCACAAGGCCGACGGCGGCAACGAGCCCGGCAATCCCGAGGCCGCCGATAAGGCGCGCGCGGCCGCGGCGATGTTGCTTCATCATTCTCAATCTCCGTTTCAGTTGATCGGCATGATTGAGCGGGCAGGCTGCAATCAGGCCGGGTCGGCTCGCGGATTTGACGAGAGCGCTGGCATAGGCATGGCGGGCGCCGGCGTCGGCCCCGGCCATCACCGCCGCGTCGCAGGCCAGCTCCTGGTCGGCGCGGAAGGCGCGAAAGGCGATCCAGGCGATCGGATTGAACCAGTTGAGGGCGAGGACGAGCAGCGCCGCGAGGTTCCACCAAAGATCGCCGCGCCGATGGTGGACCGCCTCATGGTCGAGCGCGAGGACCCGCTCGGCGGGCGTATAGCGCGCCTCGAAATCGGCGGGGACGACGATATGCCGGTTGAGGAACCCCAGGGCCAGCGGCCCTTCGGCGCCCTCGCTCGCCACGATCGGAAGCCCCCGATGCGCGCCGATCCGACGGGCGCCAGAGGCAAGCCGGGCAAGGAAGGCGCGATAGGAAAGGCACTGCCATGCCAGGAATACGGCCGCGCCGCCGGCCCAGATCGCGAGCAGGATGGGCACCCACTGCCCGGGTCCGCCGTCCGGCGGCAGCGGCGCGGCCGTCCCCTCGACGAAGACGACCAGCGTCTCGGGAGCAGCGACGGAGGGAATGGCCGCGTGCCAGGCCGGCAGCGGCGGCTGGATCAGCCGGAGCGCCGGAAGCAACCACAGCGCATAAGCGACGCCAGCTCCGAACAGCCGGGCCGCCGGCTGGCGCAGCGCCAGCACGAGCAGCATCGCCGCGCTCGCCCAGCCCATGTTGAGCGCGAGCCAGGCGATCATTGTTTGAGCGCCTGGAGAAGTGCCTCGATCTCGGCGATGTCGGCCTCGCTCAGACGGTCGCGCTCGGCGAGGTGGGCGACCAGCGGCGTCACCCGGCCATCGAACAGGCGGTCGAGCAGCCGGCGCGATTCGGCCGCGACATAGTCGTCGCGCGCGATCGCGGGGCGATAGAGGTAGCGGCGCCCGTCCTCCTCATGCGCGAGGACACCCTTGGCGAGGAGCCGGGCCAGCATCGTCTTGACTGTGCGGATGCTCCAGCGACGGCGCTCGCCGATCCGCTCGGCGACCTCGGCGGCGCTCAATGGCGAATCGCGCCATAGCACCTCCATCACCTCATGCTCCGCGGACGAGATACGCTCCGCCATCATCCCCTCCCAATCCTTGACTACGGGTGTAGTCAAACGAATGAACGACGGATGAATGATCGCGCACTGGCGCAGCGCCACCCATGTCGGGCCGCTTTACAATCGTCGGGAGGGTTAACCGCGATTTACCGTGAAAAATGGCGGATTTGCGCGGCCGCGGCGAATTGGCACGCGGCATGTATCAATCCGGATATCCACACGATCCCACTCGGGGCGGGCGTAGCGCACTTTTCCGGTCGCGCCGCCCGCCCCTTTTTCATCGGGACGGAGGCTCAGGCGCCGACGATCTGCTTGTCGGCAAGGAGCTGCTGGAGCTCGCCGGCCTCGAACATCTCCATCATGATGTCGCTGCCGCCGACGAACTCGCCCTTCACATAGAGCTGCGGGATGGTCGGCCAGTCCGAATAGTCCTTGATCCCCTGGCGGATCTCGGCGTCCTGGAGCACGTCGACTGTCTCGAACGGCGCGCCGAGATGGTCGAGGATCGCGACCGCGCGGCTCGAAAAGCCGCACTGTGGAAACAGCGCGGTGCCCTTCATGAACAGGACGATGTCGTTTTTCTTTACAATGTCTTCGATGCGGGCGTTGACGTCGCTCATTTCTTTTTCCTTCATTCGGGGGTGGCGGTGCTGAGCTTCAGCGCATGGAGCTCGTTGCCCATCCGACCGCCCAGCGCTGCATAGACAAGCTGGTGCTGCCTCACTCGCGGCATCCCCCGGAAGCTTTCGGCGACCACCCGCGCTTCATAATGGTCGCCGTCGCCTGCGAGATCGACGATCTCGACCCGCGCGTCGGGAATTCCGGCACGGATCAGGGTCTCGATCTCGTCGGCGGCCATGGCCATCACTGCGCCTCGATGAAGTGGCGACGGGCCTCGACGGTCTTGTGCGCCAGCGCCTCGCGGATCGCGGCTTCGTCGATATCGACCCCGGCCGAGGTCAGATCGCCGAGCAGCTTGCGAATCACGTCGTCATCGCCCGCCGTCTCGAAATCGGCGCGGATGACGTCGCGGGCATAGGCTTCGGCCTCCGCCTCGGTCAGCGCCATCTTCTTCGCGGCCCAGTGGCCGAGCAGCCGGTTGCGGCGCGCGACAATCTTGAACTGCATCTCCTGATCGCGGGCATATTGCGCCTCAAAGGCTTTCTCGCGGTCGTCGAACGTGGTCATGCCTACCCCTTCTTGCGTCTTCACTGTGTCAGATAGGCGCGGCGCCTTGACCGCGCAACGCCATGCGAACGCAAAAGCCGCTTGCCGAAGCGCCGGAATCTGTCACCTGAAGGCCCAGAGACAGGAGACCGATTCCATGATCCGATTCCCGATTGCCGCCTCGTTCCTTCTCGCGGTGCCCGCCGCGCTCCAGGCGCAGGCCTCCGCTCCGGCCCAGGAAGCTCCGGCCCCCGCGACCGCGGCGCCGGCGACGCCTGACACCAGCACCATTCAGCAGGCCGGCATGGCCTTCGGACATTGCATCGAGGCTGGGCTCGCCAATGTTCCGGCGACCGCCACTCCGGAAGCCGGCGCGGCGAGCGTCGCCAGCGGCTGCGCGACGGAGCTCCATGCGCTCGAGAGCGCTGCCGAAGCGTTCATCGCCCAGCTCCCCGAGGAGCAGCGGACGCCCGCGCAAGCCAACCTCCATGCGCAGCTCGCCGAGGTCGAAGGACAGGTCGCCGACGCGATCCGCGAGCAGCGCGCGGCGGCCGCTCCGGCGGCGGGATCGCCCGCGCCAGCCGCACCGCCCGCCGCCGCCGCGCCCGGCCACTGATCGCCGGCGCGCGCCGGCGATCAGTCGTCCATCGTGACGACGAGCTTCCCGATCGCCTGGCGTGCCGCCATGTGCGCGATCGCCTGCGCGCCCTGGGCGAGCGGCCAGGTCCGGCTCACCCGCGGCGCGATCCGGCCCTCTTCCCACAGGCGGAACAGGGTCCGGACATGGGCGGCGTTCGCCTTCGGGTCGCGCGCCGCGAACGCGCCCCAGAAGACGCCGCGCACGTCGCAGCTCTTGAGGAGGGTCAGGTTGAGCGGGAGCTTCGGGATGCCGGCCGGAAAGCCGATGACGAGATAGCGCCCTTCCCAGGCGATCGACCGAAGCGCCGGTTCGGCATAGTCGCCGCCGACGGGATCGTAGATCAGGTCCGCGCCGTCCGGGCCGACGGCGTCCTTGAACTGCGCCGCCAGCGCCTTCGCCTCGTCGCGCCCGAACGGACCGGCGGCATAGATCATCGTCGCGTCGGCGCCGGCCGCGCGCGCGGCTTCGGCCTTCGCTTCCGACGACACGGCCGCGACGACGCGCGCGCCATAAGCCTTGCCGAGCTCCACGGCGGCGAGGCCGACGCCGCCGGCCGCGCCGAGCACGAGCAATGTCTCTCCAGCCTTGATGCCACCGCGATCGACGAGTGCGTGAATCGTGGTCGCATAGGTGAGGATCAGCGCCGCGCCTTCGGCGAAGCTGCGCCCCTCCGGCAAAGGCTGCGCGCCGGCCGCGGGCACCACCGCCTTTTCGGCGAGCCCGCCATGCGGCAGCGTCGAGATCATCCGGTCGCCCGGCGACCATCCGGTCACCCCCTCGCCCACCGCCTCGACAATGCCGGCAATCTCGCAGCCGGGCGCAAATGGCCGCTCGGGCCGGAACTGATATTTGTCCTCGATGATGAGCACGTCGGGATAGTTGATCGCGCAAGCCTTCACCGCGACCAGCAGCTCGCCGGGCCCCGCGACCGGATCGGGAAGCTCGGCGAGCGCGAGGGTTTCGGGGCCCCCGGGCGCGCGAGAGAGCAGGGCCTTCACCGCCCCGCTCCCGCAAACGCAACGACCCATCTCCGCCTGCGCTTCGCTTCCATCGCCCTCTCCCAAATCCTTCGTTCGACTGTGGCGTGCGCGCGCCGCCGGCGCAATCACCCTCGCGGCGGCTCCGTCAGCCGCGTCAGCGCGCCCTGGTAGGTGAGCGTGCGCCGTGCCCCGGCGTAGGGCGGGTCCATCCGGGCGAGGAATTCGAGCGGCCCGCGCCTCAGGCCGCACAGCCACACCTCGGCGCCGGATCCGCGCGCCTGCCGCACGAAGGTCGCCAGTGCCGCCGCACCGGTCGCGTCGATATAGGGCACCTCCTCCATGCGAAGGATCACGGCGCGGGGACGCCGCCCGATCCGGCGCAGCGCCTCGATCATCTCGCTCGCGACGCCGAAGAAGATCGGGCCGGTGAAACGGAACACTTCGACCCCTTCGGGCAGCCGGGCTCGCTGCTCCGGATCCTCGTCCGGATCGATCGGCACAAGCCCGGCATGCTCGCTCATCCGGCGCATGAAGAAGAGGGCGGCCAGCGTCACGCCAACGCCGATCGCGACCGTGAGATCGACCAGGATGGTCAGCAGGAAGGTCAGCACCAGGATGGCCCGCTCGCCCGCGTCGGCCCGCAGCAGGACCAGGAAGCGATCCGCCTCGCTCATGCCCCACGCGACCATCAGCAGCACCGCGGCAAGCGCCGCCATCGGCACATATCCGATCGCCGCGCTCGCCAGCAGCAGGAAGAGGAACAGGAACACCGAATGGGCCATTCCCGCCACCGGGGTCTGGCCGCCGGCGCGGATGTTGGTCGCGGTTCGGGCGATCGCGCCGGTCGCCGGCAGGCCGCCGAACAGGCCTGATACGATGTTGGCCACGCCCATGCCGACCAGTTCCTGGCCCGGCCGGTGGCGATAGCCGGTCATGCCGTCGGCGACGGCGGCCGAGAGCAAGGCCTCGATCCCGGCAAGGAAGGCGATGGTGAAGGCGCTCGGAATGATCTCGCGGATCATCTGCAACGAAAGATCGGGCCAGTGCGGCCACGGCAGGCCGGCCGGCATCGCGCCGAAGCGGCTGCCGACGGTCTCGACCGGGAGGCGCAGCGCCCAGGTCGCGAGGCCCGCGGCGACGATCGCGATCAGATAGGCCGGCGCCCGCGGAGCCGCGCGACGGAGCACGAGGATGAGCAGCAGCGATCCGCCGCCGACGCCAAGGGCCGCCCAGTTGATCGTTCCGAAGGCGCGGAGATAGGCTGCCCATTTGTCGACGAACTCCGCCGGCACGGCGCCCGTTCTCAGCCCGAAAAAGTCGCCGATCTGGCTGGAGGCGATGATGACGGCGATACCGGCGGTGAAGCCGGTGATGACCGGCATCGGCACGAAGCGCATCAGCCGCCCCACGCCGCCATAGCCTGCCGCGATCAGGATCAGGCCGGCAAGCATGGTCGCCGCGATCAGGCCCGACATTCCGTGGGCGGCGATCACCCCGGCGACGATGACCACGAAAGCCCCGGTCGGCCCGCCGATCTGCACCCGCGATCCGCCAAGCGCGGAGATCAGAAACCCAGCGACGATCGCGGTGACCAGGCCCTCGCGCGGGGAAGCGCCGCTGGCGATGCCGAGCGCCATCGCGAGCGGCACCGCGACGACGGCGACGGTGAGGCCGGCAATCAGGTCGGCGCGCAGTCGATCCGCGCCATAGCCTTCGCCGATGACGGTGAGGAACTTCGGCTTGAAGTCCCCCGCGGCCATCAGGCTTCGGCTGCGACCGCGAGCGGTGCGTAATGGGCCGTCGTCTTGGCCGCGACCTCCTCGGCGGTCACGCCGGGCGCCAGCTCGATGAGCCGGAACGGGCTCTGATGGTCCGGCCGCTGGAACACGCACAGGTCGGTGACGATCATGTCGACGACATTCTGGCCGGTCAGCGGCAGGGTGCATTGCGGGATGAACTTGGGATCGCCGTTCTTCGACGTATGCTCCATGACAACGATGATCTTCTTGACGCCCGCGACGAGGTCCATCGCGCCGCCCATGCCCTTGATCATCTTGCCGGGGATCATCCAGTTGGCGATGTCGCCATTTTCCGCGACCTCCATCGCGCCGAGCACGGCAAGGTCGATATGGCCGCCACGGATCATCGCGAAGCTCTGGTCCGATCCGAAATAGCTGGTCTGCGGCAGTTCGCTCACCGTCTGCTTGCCGGCGTTGATGAGATCGGGATCGACCTCGTCCTCATAAGGGAAGGGCCCGATGCCGAGCATCCCGTTCTCGCTCTGGAGCGTCACCTCCATCCCCTGGGGGATATTGTTGGCGACCAGCGTCGGGATGCCGATCCCCAGATTGACGTAATAGCCGTCGCGCAGTTCCTTCGCCGCGCGCGCGGCCATCTGGTTGCGGTCCCAGGGCATCAATGATCTCCTTGCGGGTCGGACCAGCGTTTGTCCGAAGGGAAGACATCGTCCGGGCCGCCGCGGATGCTCGGCCCGTAGACGGGGTTGGACAGGATGAACCAGCCATTGCCCCACAGGCGGGCGAAGGGCCCGCTCGCGGCGGCCTCGCGCCGCGCGGTGACGCTCAGGCCGCGGGCGTTGAACAGGTCCGAGAAATCGCCGAGCTGGTCGCCGACCATCGCGATCACGCAGTAACGCTGCGAGATGAGGGCGCGGCGCGGGTCCTTTGCGGAACCGCCCGGGGTGTCGCCCTGGAGCCACAAGGTCTCGCCGTGGCGGACGGGGCCGAGGCCGATGCCGTTCAGCGCGGCCGCGTTCGCATCGGCGAAGCGAGCGAGCCGGTTGGAATTGAAGATCACCGCGACCCCGGCGGCACGGATCGCCCGCAGCGCCGTCACCGCGCCCGGCATCGGCGTCAGCGCCCGGCCGCCGGTCTGCTCCCAGCGATTCCACCGTTCCTGGTCGTAGGCGCGGCCCGGATGCCTCGCATCGTCATATTCGAAGCCGAGATTCTGCACCGCCGTCTCGTCGGCATCGAGCACCACGGCGAGCGGCCGATCGCCGCAGGGCACGAAATCGGGGTGATCGAGGCTGGAGCCCTCGGCCAGCACCACGCTGTCGCGCGGGCGCGCGCGGGCGGCGGCGATCACATAGTCGCGAAGCGCATGATAGGCCTGAATGCTCGACGCAGCGCTTTCCCCGGAGCCGTACAGCCACTGCATGGTGGGGGGAACAGGCGGGGCTTCGGCTGTCGCGGGCGCGATCGCCTGGGGCGCGGATGCGGGTGCGGTCGCGCACCCCGCCAGCGCCGCCAGCCCGAAAAGCGCCAGTCGCCTCACGCCGCTTCCCGCTCGCGGGTGGTGCGGAACTCGATCTTCTTGTCGTAGGGCGCGCCGAGCACGAGCCGGTTCACATAGATGCTCGGCAGATGGATCGAGTCGGGGTCGAGGCTGCCAACGGGCACGATCTCCTCGACCTCGGCGATGCAGATCTTGCCGGCGGTCGCCATCGGGGCATTGAAGTTGCGCGCGGTCTTGCGGAAGATGAGGTTGCCGCTCTCGTCGGCCTTCCAGCCCTTGACGATCGAAAGGTCCGCGAAAATGCCGCGCTCCAGGACATAATCCTGGCCGTCGAAATTCTTGATCTCCTTGCCCTCGGCGACCTGGGTGCCGACGCCGGTTTTCGTGTAGAAGCCGGGAATCCCGGCCCCGCCGGCGCGGCACCGCTCGGCGAGCGTCCCCTGCGGGCAGAACTCCACCTCCAGCTCGCCGGCCAGATATTGCCGCTCGAACTCCTTGTTCTCGCCGACATAGGAGGAGATCATCTTCCTGATCTGGCGCGACCGCAGCAGCTTGCCGAGCCCCTCCCCGTCGATCCCCGCATTGTTGGAGGCAACGGTCAGGTCCTTGACGCCGCTCGCCTGGATCGCGTCGATCAGCCGCTCGGGAATGCCGCACAGCCCGAAGCCGCCGGCGCAGATCAGCATGCCGTCGAACAGCACGCCCTCAAGCGCCGCGGCCGCATCGGGATAGACTTTCTTCATCAAAACGCTCCCCTTGCTCGCGCGAGAGCGATAATCGCCCGCGCCGAGTCCGGTCAAGCGAACTTGAATCACTTTTCAAGTTTGTGGGCGGTTTACCCCTTCAGCTTCGAGAGCACGCCCTGAAGCTGCATCGCGTTCGACATGTCGCCGTCGACCGAGAGCTTGCCCATCATGAAGGCGGTCATCGGATCGAGCTGGCCGGCGGACAGCGCCTCCCAATCGGCCCAGTTGATCTTGATCGTCGTGTCGGCCGCGCCGTCGGTCTCGTTCACTTCATTGCCGATGCCGTCGAGCATGATCACGCCCTTGTCGCCGAAGTCGAGCTTCACCTTCTTGCCCGGAACATAGGCGTTCGCGCCCTTCAGCTTCGACGCCATCTCGCTCTTGTCCATGTCCGCTCTCCTTCTGGCTGGCGGACCAGACCTACTTTACGCGAACGTAAAGCGCCAGCCTCTCTTTTCACCGTGCCGCGAACGTGATTAGGCAGGCGCCATGACAGCGAAACGCACCGGCGGCCGCATCCTGATCGACAATCTCGTCATCCAGGGCTGCGAGCGCATCTTCACCGTCCCGGGCGAGAGCTTTCTCGCCGCCCTGGACGCGCTCCACGATACGCCGCAGATCGATCTCGTCGTCTGCAGGCAGGAAGGCGGCGTCGCCTATATGGCCGAGGCGGACGGGAAGATGACCGGGCGGCCCGGCGTCGCCTTCGTCACCCGCGGGCCGGGCGCGACGAATGCAGCAGTCGGCGTCCACACCGCCTTCCAGGATTCGACTCCGATGCTGCTCCTGATCGGCGATGTCGCCCGCGGCGACCGCGATCGCGAGGGTTTCCAGGAGGTCGATTTCGCCACCATGTTCGCGCCGCTCGCCAAGCGGGTCGAGCGGATCGAGGACGCGCGCCGCATCCCCGAATATGTCGCCCGCGCCTATGCGACCGCGATGGCCGGCCGCCCCGGGCCGGTCGTCCTCGTCCTGCCCGAGGACATGCTGAAGGACGAGGTCGAGGCCGAGGATCGGCCGCGCAACGCGCGCTTCGCCCAGGCCGCCGATCCGCTGGCGGTCGGCGCGCTGATGGCGCTGCTTCAGGACGCCGCCTCCCCGGTCGCGATCGTCGGAGGCGCCGGCTGGTGCAAAGGCACGTCCCACCATTTCCGCGAGTGGGCGGAGCGGATCGGGCTGCCGGTGGCGGCGGCCTTCCGCCGGCAGGATTCAATCCCCAACGACAGCCCGGTCTATGCCGGCAATCTCGGCTACGGGCCCAATCCGAAGCTGCTCGAACGGGTCCGGAACGCGGATCTGGTGATCGCGGTCGGCGCCCGGCTCGGCGAGGCGACGACGGACGGCTACACCCTGCTGACGCCCGATCATCCGGGCCAGATTCTCGTTCACGTCCATCCCGATCCCGAAGAGCTCGGCCGGGTCTACCGCACCGATCTGCCGATCTGCGCCGACGTGATGGAATTCGCCGAACTGTGCGCCGACTGGGAAGACGAGGTCATCCATTTCAACGCGGGCGCCGAGGCCCATGCCGAATGGGAGGCCTGGGCGACGCCGAAGCCGCGCGAGGGCGTGGCGCTCGATCTCGGCCCCTGCGTCGCGGCGATGCGCGCGAAGCTCCCGGCCGACACGATCGTCTGCAACGGCGCCGGCAATTTCTCGGGCTGGTGGCATCGCTACTGGCATTACGGCCCCTGCCCCAGCCAGCTCGCGCCGACCAACGGATCGATGGGCTATGGCCCGCCCGCCGCCGTCGCCGCCGCGCTTCGCTTTCCGGAGCGGCAGGTGGTCGCGGTCGCCGGCGATGGCGATTTCCTGATGAACGGGCAGGAGCTCGCGACCGCGATTCGCCACGGCGTCAGGCTCCTGATCCTGGTCGTCGACAATGGCGCCTACGGGACGATCCGGATGCACCAGGAGCGCGACTATCCGCAGCGCATCTCCGGCACCGAGCTTGTGAACCCCGATTTCGCGGCGCTGGCGCGCGCCTATGGCGCCTGGGCCGAGACGGTGACGCGGACCGAGGAGTTCGCGCCGGCCCTGGACCGCGCTCTCGCCCAATCGGGCGTGCGCCTCCTGCACCTCAAGACCGATGTCGAGCAGATCACCGCCGCGACGACCATCTCGAAATTGCGGGCGCGCTGAATGAAAATGGCCGCCCCGCATTGCGGGACGGCCATCCTCTCCAGGATCGCTTTGTCGGCTAGATATCGTCGCCGAGCGCGCCCTTGACCTTGCCGACGAACTGCTGGCCCTTGCCCTTCATTTCCTGGGCAGCGCCTTCGTCGCGCTTGTCGGGATTGTCGCTCTGCTGCTTCAGCTTGCCGGCCGCTTCGTTGATATTGCCTTTGATCTTGTCCGTAAGCTCGCCCATCGGGCTTCTCCCTTTGGTGGTACCTGCCCGATGAACGTGAGGGAGGCAGTGCCGGTTCCAACCGCCAGGTCGGGCCCCGAGCCCGGATGAAAAAAGGGCCGCGGCGCCGAAGCGGCCGCGACCCTTTCGAATCCCGCCGGACTCAGCCCTTCTGGGGATAGTCGTCCTGGCCCTGCTGATAGCCGGGCTTTTCCGGATAGCCCTGGTCGGCGCCGGGCTTTCCGCCCCAATCGCCCTTGCCGCCGTCCTGCTGCTGCTGGCCCTTGTCGTAGCCGCCGCCCTGGTCCTGCTGGTAACCGGGCTTCTCCGGATAGCCCTGGTCGGCGCCGGGCTTTCCGCCCCAATCGCCCTTGCCGCCGTCCTGCTGCTGCTGGCCCTTGTCGTAGCCGCCGCCCTGGTCCTGCTGGTAACCGGGCTTCTCGGGATAGCCCTGGTCCTGCTGGCCCTGCTGCTTGCCACCGTCCTGCTGATACTGGTCCTTGCCGCCCTGATCGAAGCCGGGCTTGCCGCCCTCGGCGCCCTGATTCTTGTCGAACTCACCCATGACCCGAACCTCCACTCCTGGACGCCCGCGGCTGGAGCGCCGCTGCGCCTGATGACAACACGCCATGCCCGGCGATGTTCCGGGGGCGTAGCGAACCTATCATCACGGTGCGCCGTGCGGAAGGAAAAGTGCGGCGGGCGGCCGTGTGTCAGATCAGCCCGGCCAGCGGGCTCGACGGATCGGCATAGCGGCGCTGTCCCATCCGCCCGGCGCGATAGGCGAGCCGGCCCGCTTCCACCGCCGCCTTCATCGCCCTGGCCATCAGCACCGGCGACTTCGCCTCGGCGATCGCCGTGTTCATCAGCACGCCGTCGCAGCCAAGCTCCATCGCGACCGTCGCGTCCGACGCCGTGCCGACGCCGGCGTCCACCAGAACCGGCACGCCCGCGCCCTCGACGATCAGGCGGATCGTCACCCGGTTCTGGATGCCGAGGCCGGAGCCGATCGGCGCGCCAAGCGGCATGATCGCCACCGCGCCCGCCTCCTCCAGCTGCTTCGCGGCGATCGGATCATCGACGCAATAGACCATCGGCTTGAAGCCCTCGCGGACCAGCGTCTCGGTCGCCTTCAGCGTCTCGCGCATGTCCGGATAGAGCGTCTTGGCCTCGCCGAGCACCTCGAGCTTCACCAGATCCCAGCCGCCCGCCTCGCGCGCCAGCCGGAGCGTCCGCACCGCCTCCTCGGCCGTGAAGCAGCCCGCGGTGTTGGGCAGATAGGTGAACCGCTTCGGGTCGATATAGTCGGTGAGCAAGGGCTGGCCGGGGTCCGAGATGTTCACCCGCCGCACCGCCACCGTCACGATCTCGGCCCCCGACGCCTCCAGCGCAGCGGCGTTCTCCTCGAAGCTCGCATATTTGCCGGTGCCGACGATCAGCCGGGACCGGAACGTCCGGCCGGCGACCGTCCAGCGATCGTCCATGTTGTCGGCGGCGGCGGCGGCGGTGCGGTTGGCCTGGTTCACGTCGATTTTCCGTTCATTGGTGAGAGCAAGTTCGATATATGTGCTGGCCGGCGTCGCATAAGCCCTGCCGCCATGCCGGGAAAGACCATGCGTTTTCTTTTGCCATTCGCACTCGCTCTGCTGCCGCTTCCCGCCGCCGCTGCCAGCCCGGAACCGGGCATCGTCGTGACCGGCCAGCAGGCGCGCGCGGAGATCGAGCGGATCCTCGATGCCGACAATCTCGACACCGGCTCGCTCAGCGCGCGCGATGTCGCCGAGGTGATGGAAAATATCCCGCGCGGGCGCGCGCCGGATGATTTCTGGCAAGCCTATCAGGCCCATGTCCACGCGTGGGAGCAGCTCGCAGCCGCAGAGGAATCCGCATCGGCGAGCGGCAGTGGCGACGATGCGGACAATGGCGACGATTCGGATGACGACGACGCGACGGATTCGGCGGACGTCCGCCAGGCGCAGGCAGCGATCGAATCAACCTTCGACGAGGTGACGCGGATCGCCGGTCGCTACGGCGCGCGCCTCCCCGTTCCGAGGGCCCAGCTCTCGTCCATCGCCTGACCCGGTCTCAGCCGCCGCCGACGAAGGTCACGATCTCGAAATCGTCGCCGTCCTTCACCGCGACGTCGGCGAGCGTGGATCGCGGCACGATCTCCAGGTTGCGTTCGACCGCAACCTTGGTGGGCTCGAGGCCGAGCTCCAGAGCGAGGTCCGCAACGCTCATCCCGTCCCGCACGCGCCGGTGCTGTCCGTTGACCCTGATCGAGATCGTTTCGTGGTCCAAGCCCAATTCCTTGCCGGTTGCCCCCCGCCCGTCATATAGGGGCGCGCCATGACCGCGCCACCTTTGATCTTTGTCCTGAACGGGCCGAACCTCAACCTGCTCGGAACGCGCGAGCCGGAGATTTACGGCGTCGAGACGCTCGACGACATCGCCGGCCAGCTTGAGGACCAGGCGAGAGAGGCCGGTCTTGAGATCGATCTGCGTCAGTCCAACCATGAAGGCCATCTGATCGATTGGCTGCATGAGGCGAACGCCAGGGGCGCCAAGGCGGTGATCCTGAATGCGGGCGGGTTCACCCACACGTCGGTCGCGCTCCACGATGCGGTCAAGGCGATCCAGGTGCCGGTGATCGAGGTGCACCTTTCCAACCCGCAGGCGCGCGAGAGCTTCCGCCGCCGCTCGCTGATCGGCAGCGTCGCGCGCGGGAGCATTTGCGGCTTCGGCGCCCGCAGCTATTCGCTGGCTCTGGACGCGGCGGCGCGTCTCTGACAGGGAGAGCCGCTTGCCCCCTGGGGACGTGGCAAGACAAGGGATTCAAATGAGCAACGACAAGGTTGTTGAGAGCGCCATGCGGGTCGATACCGACCTCATCCGGCAGCTCGCCGATCTGCTGGCCGAAAAGGATCTGACCGAGATCGAGGTGGAGGACGGCGACCGCAAGGTCTCCGTGCGCCGTCAGCTGACGGTTGCGGCGGGGCCGGTCACGGCCGCGGCTCCTGCACCGGTGGCGCCTCCCGCGCCTGCTCCCGCCCCGGCGGCCGAAGCCGGCGCCGCGCCCGCCCCGAGCGCGGCCGGCGCGATCAAGTCGCCGATGGTCGGCACCTGCTATCTGGCCCCCGAGCCGGGCGCCGCGGCGTTCATCGCGCCGGGCAAGGCGGTGAAGGAAGGCGAGACCCTTCTCATCATCGAGGCGATGAAGGTGATGAACCCGATCACCGCGCCAAAGGCCGGCACGGTGCGCGAGATCCTCGTCCAGGACGCGCAGCCGGTCGAGTTCGATCAACCGCTGGTCGTCATCGACTGATGGCAATCGAGAAGGTCCTGATCGCGAATCGCGGCGAGATCGCGCTTCGCATCCATCGCGCCTGCCATGAAATGGGCATCAAGACGGTCGCGGTCCATTCGACCGCCGATGCCGACGCGATGCACGTCCGCCTTGCCGACGAGACGGTCTGCATCGGCCCGCCGCCGGCGAGCGAATCCTATCTCAACATCCCGGCCATCATCTCGGCGGCCGAGATCAGCCAGGCCGACGCGATCCATCCGGGCTACGGCTTCCTGTCCGAAAATGCCCGCTTCGCCGAGATCGTCGAGAGCCACGACATCATCTGGATCGGCCCGAAGCCCGAGCATATTCGCACGATGGGCGACAAGATCGAGGCGAAGCTGACGGCGGCCAGGCTCGGCCTTCCGCTCGTCCCCGGCTCCGACGGCCCGGTGGCGAGCATCGAGGAGGCGCGCAAGGTCGCCGCCGCGACTGGCTACCCGCTGATCGTCAAGGCAGCCTCGGGCGGCGGAGGGCGCGGCATGAAGGTCGTGACCTCGGCCGACAGCCTCGAAAGCCAGATTTCGCAGGCGCGCACCGAGGCGAAGAACGCGTTCGGCGACGCAACGGTCTATATCGAGAAATATCTCGGCGATCCGCGCCATGTCGAATTCCAGGTCTTCGGCGACGGCCAGGGCAATGCGATCCACCTCGGCGAGCGCGACTGTTCGTTGCAGCGGCGCCATCAGAAGGTGCTCGAAGAGGCCCCCTCCCCAGCCATTTCGCCGGAGCAGCGCGAGGAAATGGGCCATCTCGTCGCCCGCGCCATGGCCGAAATGGGCTATCGCGGCGCCGGCACGATCGAGTTCCTCTACGAAAATGGCGAATTCTACTTCATCGAGATGAACACCCGGCTCCAGGTCGAGCATCCGGTGACGGAGGCGATCACCGGGCTCGATCTTGTGCGCGAGCAGATCCGCATCGCCGAGGGCCACCCGCTGACGCTTCGTCAGCAGGACGTCGTGTTCCGCGGCCATGCGATCGAATGCCGGATCAATGCCGAGGATCCGCGCACCTTCGCGCCCTCGCCCGGCCAGGTCACCCAATATCACGCGCCGGGCGGCATGAATGTGCGCGTCGATAGCGGGCTCTACGCCGGCTATCGCGTACCGCCTTATTACGATTCGATGATCGCCAAGCTGATCGTCTATGGAACGACGCGCAACGGCGCGCTGCGCCGCCTGCGGCGCGCGCTCGAGGAGTTCGTGATCGAGGGCGTCAAGACCACGATCCCGCTCCACCAGGCGCTGCTTGACGATCCCGATTTCCAGGCCGGCGATTATACGATCAAGTGGCTGGAGGAATGGCTGAAGCGCGAAGAGAGCTGAGGCCGCCTCGCGAGGCGGCGCCGGGGGAGAATGATCGATGCTGCGCCGTGTCGTCCTTGTCGCCTTGCTGATTCTCGCCGCCCCCGCCGCAGCGCAGTTCGTGCCGCAGCATGGCGTGACGCTGCCACTCTGGCCCAGCGGCGCGCCCGGATCGGAAGCGCGCGCGCATGAGCCGGAAGTCGCGCAGGATTACTGGGTCCGCAACATCCATGATCCCAGCGTGACCATGTTCGCGCCCGATCCGGGCCATGCCAATGGCGCGGCGGTGATCGTCTTTCCGGGCGGCGGGCACGAATTGCTCGTCTGGACGAACGAGGGGCTGAACGTCGCGCGCACGCTCAACCGGATGGGCATCACCGTCTTCGTCCTCAAATACCGCCTCGCGCGCGAGGCCGGCTCGACCTACACGATCGAGCGCGACGCCGCCGGGGATGCCCGCCGCGCCGTGCGCTTCGTTCGCGCCCATGCCGGCGATTATGGGGTCGATCCCCATCGGATCGGGGTGATGGGCTTTTCCGCCGGCGGCGAGCTGGTGAGCCTGATCGCCGACAATCCCGATCCAGGCCTCAACCCGGCGCGCGATGCGATCGACCGCGCGGACGCCCGCCCCGATTTCCAGATCCTCGTCTTTCCCGGCCCGCTCGGCGTTCCTGCGCGGGCGGTGGACCATGCGCCGCCCGCCTTCCTGGTCGCCGGCTCGCGCGATCCGTGCTGCGCCGCCCCGACCGTCCAGCTCTACGAGCAGCTTCGCCTCGCCGGCGTCTCGGCGGAGCTTCACATGTATGCGGAGGCCGGCCACGCCTTCAACATCGACGAATCGAACCGACTCTCGGTGATCCACTGGCCCGATCGTCTTGCCGACTGGCTCGCCGACGGCGGCTGGCTCGACGGCCGCGCGCGGGCGACAGCCCCCCACTGATCGCGGCAAGCATGAAACCGGCCGTCGCGATCGCCGGAACCGTCGCTTTTCCCAAACGTAAACCACTCCAGACAGGGCGCATTTCCGTTTGGAGGTAAGCGAGATGAAACTGCTCCCAATGATCGCCGCCGCGGGTGTCGCGGCATCGCTCATCGCCATTCCGGCGAGCCCGGCGAGCGCACAGCGCGGCTATTACGACCGCCACCATCGTGGCGGTCCCGGCTGGAACCGATGGCGCGAACGCCGTGTCGCCGGCCCCGGCTGGTACGGTCCGGTGTGGCACGGCGTACGCGGCCCGCATTATGGCTGGTATCGCTGGAACAACCGCTTCTACCGCAATTGCAGCTGGCGCTGGGGTCGTCATCACCGCCGCGTCTGGCGCTGTTGGTAGGCACCGAAGCCGGTTGGATTGCCCCGGCCGCTCGTGCATAGGGGCGGCATGAAAGCGACCATCTGGCACAACCCGAACTGCTCGACCTCGCGCAAGGTGCTGGCGCATTTGCGCGAGGCCGGGGCCGACGTCTCCGTCATCGAATATCTCAAGACGCCGCCGACGCGCGATGAGTTGGAACGGCTGTTCGACCGTGCCGGCATGACGCCGCGCGAAGGGCTGAGGATGAAGGAGGCCGGCGCGAAAGCGCTGGTCGCGCGCGGCGCCGACGACGCTGCGATCCTCGACGCCATGGCCGCCGATCCGATCCTGATCGAACGACCGCTCGTCGAAACCGAAAAGGGCGTCCGGCTGGCCCGGCCGCTGGAGAAGGCGGACGAGATACTCTAGCGGGAGGGCAGGTCCGGCGGCAGCGATGGCGATCGACCCTGAAATGCTGCTGCGCGCCTATGCCGCGGGGGTCTTCCCGATGGCCGACAGCCGCGATGCCGATGAGGTCTACTGGGTCGAACCCCGCCGCCGCGCGATCCTTCCGCTCGATCGATTCCATCTTTCAAGATCGCTTCGCAAGACACTGAAATCCGATCGCTTCGAAGTGACTCGCGACCGGGCGTTCGCTGAAGTCGTGCTGCGATGCGCGGGGCGCGACGAAACCTGGATCAATGCGGAGATCGAGGAGAGCTACGGCGTTCTGCACCGCCGCGGTTTCGCTCATTCCATCGAGACATGGGACGAAGGCCGGCTGGTCGGCGGCCTCTACGGCGTCCGCCTCGGCCGCGCCTTTTTCGGCGAGAGCATGTTTTCGGATGTCACCGACGCGTCGAAGGTCGCGCTCGCCTGGCTCGTCGCGCGCCTCAGGATCGGCGGTTTCATCCTGCTCGACTGCCAGTTCATGACCGGCCACCTGAGGAGCCTCGGCGCGATCGAGGTCGCGCAGGACGATTATCTCTCGCTGTTGGCGGCAGCCGTTGGCGGAGACGCCCCCTCCGCTGGAGCCGCCGGCGATGCTGTCGCGGCCGCGGGCGAAGGCGCCGCCTCGTTCGACGCGCTCGACGAATTGCTCGCCGCCCGCGCGCCCGATGCGGCCGGCGCCGGCGTGCCGCCTTCCGGATGCGTCATCGCGCAGCTCTTGGCCCAGACGTCGTAGATCGGGTGCTCGACGACATTCAGGCCGGGCGATTCCTTGTAGAGCCAGCCGGAGAAGATCCGCTGGAACTGGCCTTGCGGGTTGCGCACGTCGACCTGGACGAAGGCGCCGGTCAGCTGCTGGACCTCCCACGGCGCGGTCGTCTCGCAGGCGCGCAGCCGCACGATGACGTCGCCGACCCGCACTGACTGGCCCGGCCGCAGCGTGAGGTCGCGGGTCGCGCCGGTGCGCTTGTTGAGCAGGCCGAGCACGGCGACGCGCTGCGCCATCGGCGTCGTCCCCGCCGGCTCGCGGGTCGCCGTCTGCGGAATGTCGACGGTCTCGATTTCCTCATTGCCTTCCGCATTCTGGACCGGCGCGCCGGTGGGCCCGCAGGCGGCGAGCGCGGCAAGGCCCACGCAAAGCGCGAAAGTCCGGCGCGAAGCCATGTCTCAGTCGGGCGTCCAGGCCTGATAGTCCCCGCTCGCGCGGGCGCGATGCCCGCCGCGCTCCAGCGCCCCTGAGGGGCGATAGGCCAACGGCGTGCCGGTGAGGTTCGGCATCGGATCCTTGAGGAACTTGGGCGCTGGCGGAAGCGCGCGCTCCGGCACGTCGTCGATCTGGCGGGTCAGCCAGGCATACCAGTCGGGCGGCACGCGGCTGACGTCGTTGGAGCCATTGTAGATCACCCAGCGCCGCCCGGCGCCTTCGCGATAGACGTTGCCGTTCGAGTCCTCGCCCACGGTGACGCCGTGCCGCCAGCTGAACAACGTCGTGCCCAGGGACGCGCCTTCCCACCAGGTGAAGAGATTCTTGAAGAAGCCCATATGTCGGCGCCTAGCGCCGATGGCGCCTCGCGCGCAAGCCTCGGCGGATCAGGCGGCCTCGACCTCGACCGCGAGCGGCCCCTTGCGCCCCTCGGCGACGCGGGCGCGCAGCGGCTGTTCGGGAACGAGATCGCCGAGCCCGCCGCGCCGCACCGTTTCCATATGCACGAAAATGTCCTGCGATTCGTCGTCCGGCCTGACGAGGAATCCGTAACCGCGCAGGCGGTTGAACCATTTGACCTTGACCGGTTCGAACGGCCCCGCCTCGTCGAGCAGCGCGGCCGGATCGATCCGGTCGGCGCCGGGTGCGACCGACTGGCGGTTGAGCTCCGGGACCACCGCCTGGCTGAGGTCGATCGACAGCACCTTGCGGGCCTGGAGCCCGCGCTCCTGATCCGCGACGAGCATCTCGATCCGTGCGCCCTCGGGCAGGCTGCGCCGGTCATGCTCCTTGAGCACGCTGAAATGGACGAGGACGTCGCCCCTCGCGCCCTCGCACACCGCGAAGCCGAAGCCACGCGTGGCGTCGAACCATTTGATCGCGCCGCTCATCCGCAGCAGCCCGTCGTCGTCCTCCTCATGCGCCGCGGACCCGCTTTCAGCGGGAACAGCCGTAAAACCAGCCGCCTCCTGGCGCGACGTCATCGCAAATCGACCCGGGTGTTGCAGTTGAAACTACCGTAAAACTAACATGGATTTGGGATTTGTGAACCGTCGCCATTCACGCGGCGTCTTCCTCCGGGATTTCCCCGGGGCGCGCGCTGACGATCCGTCGGCAGATGCCGATGGAATGGCCGGCGCGGAGCATGGCCGCGAGCGCCTTCTCCCTTCCCTCGCGATCCGATTCGTCTTCCGCGAAAGGCCCGATTCGGCGGCGGCGCGCGAATCTGAGCGCGGCGTCCCAGGCGCCCTCTCTTGCGCTGGCGCGGGCCTCGGCGCCGTCTTCTTCGCCGACGCCGGCGGCTTTCAGCGCTTGGGCGACGCGGCGCGCGCCATATCCGCGCCGACCCAGCGAGGCCGCGCGGGCGACTGCGAATGCGGCGTCATCGACATAGCCGAGATCGGCCATTTTCGCGATCAGCGCGTCGATCCGGGGCGGCTCGGCCTCCGCCCATCCGCGTTCGCGCAGCTTTCTCTCAAGATAAGCCGCGAGTTTCGCACGCGTCGTCGCGTAGCGTTCGGCATAGCGCAACGCCGCGCGCTCCAGCGTCGCTGGGTCCAGCGGCGGCCGTTGCCGAGCGTTGCGACGGTGCGTCATCGCCATGTTTGTGCCATAGTCGAGCCGGATTATGAACGCGCCTCGTCTTTTAAGGGACTCGCTGGACAGCAATTTCGGGGCGCTTGACCCCCTTGATGAGGATTCAGCCGGACGTGCTTGACCTTGAAGGCCGGGAGAAGCCGATGACGATGGCCACCCCAGCAGGGCTTCAGCCCACGCCGACCCATGACGATCTGCCTCGCCGCTTCGCCGATTTCGCGACGATGCCGGAGGCGCTGGATTATGCCGCCCGCGGTGTGCGCGGCCTCAATTTCCACGACGCGCGCGGCAAGCTCGTGCGCGCCTACCCTTATGGCGAGTTGCGCGAAGATGCGCTGGACAATGCCGCCCGGCTGATCGCCCGCGGCGTCGCCCCCGGGCAGAGGATCGCGCTCGTCGCCGAGACCTCGCCTGAATTCGTCGCCCTCTTCTTCGGTGCGCTCTACGCGGGGGCGTGGCCGGTGCCGCTTCCGCTGCCGACCTCGTTCGGGGGCCGCGAGGCCTATGTGGATCAGCTGACGGTCCAGCTCGACAGCGCCGATCCGACGCTGTTCCTCTACCCGCCCGAACTGGCCGGCATGGCGGGAGAAGCGGCCAAGTCGCTCGGCGCGGCCGGGCTCGACTGGACCGCCTTCGGCGCCGAGCCAGCGGTGCGCGGGCCGCTGCCCGAGGCGCAGCCGGACGACATCGCCTATCTCCAATATTCGAGCGGATCGACGCGATTCCCGCATGGCGTCGCGATCACCCATCGCGCCTTGCTCTCCAACCTCGCGGCGCACAGCCACGGGATGAAGATGGGGCCGACCGATCGGGGTGTCTCCTGGCTGCCCTTCTATCACGACATGGGCCTGGTCGGCTGCCTTCTCTCCACCGTCGCGAACCAGATGTCGGTCGATTATCTGAAGACCGAGGATTTCGCCCGCCGTCCGCTGGCATGGCTGGATCTCATCAGCCGCAACCAGGGCACGACGATGAGCTATTCGCCGACCTTCGGCTACGACATCTGCGCGCGACGCGTGTCGAGCCAGCTGGACGTCGCCGAGCGCTTCGATCTGTCGCGCTGGCGGGTTGCGGGCAACGGCGCCGACATGATCCGGCCCGATGTCATGCAGGCCTTCGTCGACACCTTCGCCCCGGCCGGGTTCAGGGCGTCGAGCTTCCTGCCGAGCTATGGCCTTGCCGAGGCGACGCTCGCCGTCTCGATCATGCCGCCGGGCGAGGGAATCGTCGTCGAGACGGTGGAGGAGACTTTGCTCGCGGGCGGCACCGCGGGCGAGCGCGATCGGCCGCAGCGCTACCGCGCCGTCGTGAATTGCGGCCGTCCGGTGCGCGACATGACGGTCGAGATACGCGGCGAGGACGGACGCCCGCTCGGCGAGCGCGAAATCGGCAAGGTCCATTGCCGCGGCGCCTCGGTCATGGTCGGCTATTTCCGCGACGAGGCTGCGACCAGGGCCTGCCTTGACGGCGACGGATGGCTCGACACGGGCGACATGGGCTACATGTCGAACGGCTATCTCTACATCGTCGGCCGTGCCAAGGACATGATCATCATCAACGGCAAGAACCACTGGCCGCAGGACATCGAATGGGCGGTGGAGCAGCTGCCGGGGTTCAAGGCCGGGGACATCGCCGCCTTTGCGATCACCACGCCGGGCGGCGAGGAGACGCCGGCGGTGCTCGTCCAGTGCCGCACGTCCGATCCGGAGGAGCGCGGCAAGCTCAAGGACCTCATTCGCGAGCGGGTGCGCGCCATCACCGGGATGAACTGCGTCATCGAGCTGGTTCCGCCGCGATCGTTGCCGCGGACGAGCTCGGGCAAGCTGTCGCGCGCCAAGGCCCGCAACCTTTATCTCTCGGGCGAGATCGAGACCTACGACATCGCCGCGTAACCGCATCGTGCGACCAGTTAGGATAACCCTTCCCTAACGCTTTTGAGAATATGGCGTTCGTCGGAGCGCCATGACCGAACAGAGCTTGCCCAAACTCGACTGGCAGGTCGTCGCAAACCGCAAGGCGCCGGACGGCGTTCGCGGTTGGGGTCGCGTGCGCGCCGCGCAGCTTCGCCACATGAGCCGCGCGATGGAAATCGCGGCCTGGGGCCAGACCTTCAACGCGCTCCTGATCTGCTATCTGCTCGCCGGCCAGGCGCCGCCGGCCCTGATCGCGACCTGGATGCTCGCTCTCGCGCTGCTGATGGTCTATATCGTTCAGAACAAGCGGAAACTTCGCGGCCGCCAGATCCATTCGCTCCCCCGCAAGACGCTCAATCGCGCCGCCTATCACACGGTCTTCTTCGGGACCGTCTGGGCGTTTCCGGCGCGGTATCTGTTCGAATATGCCAATCACGGGCAGCAGCTCGGAATCTGCGTCATCACCGCGACGATGATGGCCGGCGCCACCTTCGTCTTCGCGCCGGTCGCCCCGGCCGCAGCCCCCTATGTGCTCATCATGGGCGTCGCGGTGACGAAGATGCTGACGACCTCGGGATCGCCGATCGTCGTCGCCATCGGCCCGATCTACACGCTTGCGATGATGGGCATGGTGCTCGTCAACGGCCGCGCCTTCCTGCAGCGCAAATGCCTCGACATCGCGCTCGAGGAGCGCGAGGAGACGGTCAGCCTGCTCCTGCGCGAATTCGAGAGCTCCGATGCCGACTGGCTCTGGCATACCAACAACGCGCTCGCCTTCCAGAACGTCTCGGCCCGCTTCGCCCGTGCCATCGGCCGCAGCGTTGAGGAGATCGAGGGCCTCGATTTCTCCGAGCTTCTGAAGACCGTCCCGCGCACCGATCAGTCGACCCGCCGCTCGCTCGCCGCGATCGAGGCGGCGATCGCGCGGCGCGAGCCCTTCTCGGACATCGCCCTGCCCTTCCCCTTCGGCAAGAACGGCCGCACGATCGAGCTCTCCGCGCGGCCGATCTTCACCAAGCAAGGGCGCTTCACCGGCTATCACGGCGTCGGATCGGACGTCACCGAAGCCCGCCTGGCGGCCGACCGGATCGCGCACATGGCGCGCCACGACGCGCTCACCGGCCTGCCCAACCGCCTGCAGGTGCTCGACAATCTCGAAAGCGCGCTGTCGGCGGCCCGAGCCCGCGGCCATGAATGCGCCGTCCTGCTCGTCGATCTGGATCGGTTCAAGACGATCAACGATTCGCTCGGCCACGTTGCCGGAGACCATCTGCTGAAGCAGGTCGCGCGCTGCTTCGAGGCCTCGATCGCCGACGACATGACCGCCGGCCGGCTTGGCGGCGACGAGTTCGCGATCGTCGTCCCCGAGGTCGAAAGCCGCGACGAGATCGAACAATTGTGCCTGGCGCTGGTCGGCGCGCTCCAGGGTCCCTTCCTCTATCGCGAGCAGCGGCTGTTCATCGGCGCCAGCATCGGCGTTTCGATCGGGCCGAGGGACGGCGAGACGGTCGAGGAAATGATCCGCAGCGCCGATCTCGCGCTCTACAAGGCCAAGGACGGCAGCGGCAACGATATCCGCTTCTTCGATCCGAGCTTCCACCTCGAGGCCGAGGAGCGGCGCAAGATCGAGATCGCGCTCCATACCGCCGCCGATGCCGGCGAGTTCAGCCTCGCCTACCAGCCGATCGTCGATGCCGGCACGCTCAAGATCCGCGGCTTCGAGGCGTTGCTGCGCTGGAACAATCCCGAGCTCGGCCAGATCTCTCCCGAAAAGTTCATCCCGATCGCCGAGGAGACCGGGATGCTCGGCCGGATCGGCGAGTGGGTGCTTCGGACCGCGTGCCGCGAGGCCGCGAGCTGGCCGCGCGACATCTCGATCGCGGTGAATGTCTCGCCACGCCAGCTTCGCGATCCGGCGTTCATCGTCACCCTGGTCTCGGCGCTCACCCAGGCGGGGATCGAGCCGCACCGGCTGGAGCTCGAAGTCACCGAGACGGTCTTTCTCGAGCTCACCGGGACGACGCAGAAAATCCTCCAGCAGATCCAGAGCCTCGGCGTCCGCCTTGGCATGGACGATTTCGGCACCGGCTATTCCTCGCTCGGCTATCTGCGGAAGGCCGATTTTGACACGCTCAAGATCGACCGCAGCTTCGTCCAGGCCGTGTCGACGCAGGATTCGGAGAGCACCGCGATCATCCGCGCCGTCGTCGCGCTGGCCGGCAGCCTCGGCATGAAGACGGTGGCCGAGGGCGTCGCGACCGAGGAGCAGCTGAAGCTGGTCCGCGCCCTGGGCTGCGACCGGATCCAGGGCTATATCTTCTCCCGCCCCGTTTCCGGGTCGACCGCCAGGGCGATGCTCGGCGCGGCCGGCAATCTCGCCGCCGCCTGAGCGCCGCGCGACCGGGCGCGCCACCCCTTGCGCCCCCGCCGCCCGCCGTCTAGGAGCGCGCGCTTGGGCACAGGAGTGTAGCTCAGCTGGTAGAGCATCGGTCTCCAAAACCGAGGGTCGTGGGTTCGAGTCCCTCCACTCCTGCCATTCTTCCGCATCCGCCTTCTTCGGACGGCGCGCGGCGATGGTCCGGCGGCGCCGGCGCCCTCTTGCCGGGCTTTGCGCATGTCGCTAAAAGCCCCGCTCAATCCGGCATGGGTGGAAGCGGCACCGGTCCTTGGGGACGGGGCAGCGGGCCCTTGCCCGGTGCGGCCGGCTGGCGAGCGCGCGCTCTGGCATTCGCCGGGCGCGCGATTATGTAGGCGGCTTGCGGTTTCTGCGGGCCCGAGAGGGTTCGAAGCGAGAAGGCACGACAGGTGGCATTCAGTCCAGGCAAGTTCATCAACGAGGTCAAGATCGAGGCGGCGAAGATCGTCTGGCCGACGCGCAAGCAGACGGTGATGACGGCGCTGATGGTCGTCATCATGACGACGATCCTCGCACTCTTCTTCTTCGCGGTCGACACCGCCTTCGGCGCGATCGTCCACCAGCTCTTGAGCCTGCTGAGCTAAAGCGCAGGCCCTCACCTTGCTTCCCTGCCCGAAGGCAGCGGAGGCAGACGACAGACAGGAAGCACGACACCATGTCCCGCTGGTACATCATCCACGCTTATTCCGGCTTCGAGAACAAGGTCCGGGATTCGATCATGGCCGAGGCGACGCGGATGGGCCTCGACGCGCTGGTCGAGAGTGTCGAGGTGCCGACCGAGAAAGTGACCGAGGTTCGCCGCGGCAAGAAGGTGACGAGCGACCGCAAGTTCTTCCCCGGCTATGTTCTCGCCAAGCTGAACATGAACGACGACGTCTATCACCTGGTCAAGAACACGCCCAAGGTGACGGGATTTCTCGGCTCGTCCGGCAAGCCGCAGCCGATCAGCGACGCCGAGGCCGCGCGCATCCTCAACACCAAGGACGAGGCCGCCAAGGCCGAGCCCAAGACCCGGGTCAGCGTCGATTACGAGATCGGCGACAACGTGAAGGTGCTCGACGGTCCCTTCGCGAGCTTCAACGGCCTCGTCGAGGAGCTCGATTTCGAGAAGGGACGCGTCAAGGTCTCGGTCTCGATCTTCGGTCGCGCGACGCCGGTCGAGCTCGAGTTCGAGCAGGTCGAACGGGTCAAGTAGCGGATCGGGATCCCTGGCGCGCGCTCGCGAAACGGTTGGACCGGCCGCGACGACATTGTAACAAGCGCGCCAGCGAGACGATCGGAGCGCCGTCATCCGCCAGATTGCCGCCTTGCCGTACCAGACCGAGGGTCACGCGATCGATTCGCCGGTGCGGATCCTGCTGATCACCTCGCGCGAGGCGAAGCGCTGGGTGATCCCCAAGGGGAATCCCGCGCCGGGGCTCCATGCGCACAATGCCGCCGCGCTCGAGGCGGAAGAGGAGGCCGGGGTCCTCGGTCTCGTCTGCCCGGTGCCGCTGGGCTCCTATCGCTATCGCAAGCGGCGGCGCAGCGGCGCATCCCTGCTGATCGACGTCGACGTCTTCCCGCTGGCGGTAAGCGGCGAGCTCGACCAGTGGAAGGAGCAGCACGAGCGCGAGCGGCGCTGGTTCAGCCTCGCCGACGCCGCCGACGCGGTCGACGAGCCGGACCTGCGCGATCTGATCCGCTCGTTCGGACAATCGGAATTCAGGGCGGCAACGCAGCGCACCGGTCTCCTCCAGGCCGTCGCGCAAGGATCGAAGGTGGGGCATATGTTCGCTTGGTTTCAAAGGCTGCTGCCGAAGACCGGCAATTTCTTCGACCTGTTCGAGGCGCATGCGGTGACTGTCGTCGCCGGGGCCGACGCGCTCGCGCGGCTGCTCCAGGACGGCAGCGCGGAACATATCCGCGAGGTGATCGAGCGCGAGCATGACGCCGACGAGATCATCCGCGAGGTGCTCCAGACCGTCCGCCGCACCTTCCTCACCCCGTTCGATCGGGGCGCGATCATCGGCCTGATCGGCGCGCTCGACGACGCGATCGACGAGATGCAGGCGACGGTCCAGGCGATCGATCTTTACGAGGTGAAGGCGTTCGAGCCGGAAATGAAGGACATGGCCGCCATCATCGTCGATGCCGCCCGCCTGACCGCCGAGGCGATGCCGCTGCTGCGCGACGTCGGCCGCAACGGCACGCGGCTCCACGAGCTCACCGAACGGCTTGTGCGGATGGAAAGCCACGCCGACGAAATCCATACCGCCGGCCTCAAGCGCGCCTACAAGGAGCTCGGCCCGGTCGATCCGCTGCGCTTTTCGGTCCATCGCGAGGTCTACAAGCATCTCGAACGGATCGTCGATGCGTTCGAGGATGTCGCCAACGAGATCGACGGCCTCGTCATCGATCACGCCTGATGCACGATCTCGCCCTTCCGCTGCTGATCGGCCTGATCGCGGTCGCGCTCGCCTTCGATTTCCTGAACGGTCTCCATGACGCCGCCAATTCGATCGCGACGGTGGTCGCCACGCGGCTGCTGAAGCCGGTCCACGCTGTCCTGTTCGCGGCCATGTTCAACGGCGCCGCCTATTTCCTCACGGTCAGCTTCCCGAGCCTCCACAAGGTCGCCGACACGATCGGCCAGGGACTGGTGCAGAAGGATCTGGTGACGCCCGCAGTGGTGTTCGGCGCGCTCGCCGGCGCGATGACGTGGAATGTCGTCACCTGGCTGAAGGGCATCCCCTCCTCCAGCAGCCATGCGCTCGTCGGCGGATTGATCGGCGCCGGCGTCGCCCATGCAGGCCTCGGCTCCATCCAGTGGATCGGGCTCAACAAGACTTTGATCGCGATCGTGCTGTCGCCGATGCTCGGCATGATCCTCGCCATGCTGATCATGCTGATCACCAGCTGGCTGATGCGTCGGGCGAGCTATGGCGGGGCCGAACGCGCGTTTCGTGCGCTCCATCTCGTCTCCTCCGGCGCCTATTCGCTGAGCCACGGGCTCAACGACGCGCAGAAGACGATGGGGATCATCGCCGTCCTCCTCTATTCCACCGGCTACCTCCACGGGAATTTCGAAGTGCCGCACTGGGTCGCGATCAGCTGCTACGCGGCGATGGCGCTCGGAACGCTGAGCGGCGGCTGGAGGATCATCGAGACGATGGGATCGCGGATCACCAAGCTCTCGCAGCATCAGGGATTCAGCGCGTCGCTCGGCGGATCGGTCGTGCTGTTCGGCGCCTCGTGGCTCGGCATCCCGGTCTCGACGACCCACACCATCACCGGCGCGGTGGTCGGCGCCGGGACGGCGCGCCGTGCCTCGGCGGTGCGCTGGGGGATCGCCGGCAATGTCGTCATCGCCTGGATCATCACGATCCCCGCCTCCGGAGCCGTCGGCGCGCTTTTCTACTATCTGACGCAGCTGTTCTGACCATCGGCCGTCGACGGACGATATTGTCCGATTCCGGCCAATGTCCGGCCCGCGATCTGGCGGGATTTGCCAATTTTTAGCGAAAATTCCTGGCGGACGAAGGGGTCCGCCTCCCCGTCTTTTCCATAACTGATTGATAATATTCGCTTTTGTGGATCTGGCACGGCTTCTGCTGATGGGATTGGCATCGGGCAAGTCCGCCCACCACGCCAGGGAGTTCCACCAATGTCGGCCAGCCAGTCCAACCTCTTCACCCGCGAAGACACCATGCTCGGCGTCTGCCAGGCGATCGGCGAAGATTTCGGGTTCAGCGGCAACTGGCTGCGCGTCGGTTTCGCCGTCGCCCTGTTCTTCAGCCCGGTCGGCGCCATCGCCGCCTATCTGGGCCTTGGCGTCGTCGTGCTCGCCTCGCGGCTGATCGCGCCGGCTCCGCGTCGGGCCGTGACCGCGGCGGAGGCGCCGGCCGCCTCGCCGGCCGCCGAGGCCGCCGAGGTCGGTGAGGAGCTGGCGATCGCGGCCTGAACCGCGCGCCGGTCAGCCTTCGCCGCCGATCCAGGCGAAGAGGCGCTTCAAGGGGATCAGGCTGTTGAACTCGACGCCGGCCTCCCCCGCCCTCGACCAGCGCACCGTGCCTGGGACGGGGTCGAGGCCGGCGATCGCGACGACCACCGCGGCTCCCTCTTCGGGCGGCATCTGCATGGCCGGCAGGGAAAGTTTGACGCCGCCTTGCGAAAGATTGACCGTCTCCCCGCGAAGCACGCGCACGCCGCAGCGGACCGTTGCGAAACGGCGGATCTCGATCCGGGGCAGGCGCGAACGCTGTCCCTCGGCGGCGGCGGTCGCGGTCGACAGGACATCGGCAACATCGACCGGACGGTCGAACCTCAAGCCGATCTCGTCATCCTCGGCCCAGATCACCTCGCCGGCGACGCTCTGGCCGCTCTTGAGCTCGATCTCGGCATGGGTGCCGACCGGCACGTCGCCATAGACGCGCGCGCGAAGGCCGCCGCACGAAATGTTGCGCACGAGGCAGAGCTCCCGCCCGCGCTCGGTCTTCATCGTCCCGACGCGCATGGTGGTCGTGTAGCGCTCGTCATGGCGGCGCTCAGGCGCGGGCACCATGTCTGAAAAGCTGTAGGTCGGTTCGTCCAGTGCCGCCTCGGCCATGATCCATTCCCCTCGGGCCACGGCCTGACCTCGTGCCAGATTAAGACGCGGCCCCGAATGAAATCTAGATCGGTTCGGTCATTCAAAGATTATCGCTCAACATGCGGATATTGCGGGGATTGTTATTGCATCTACGAAATGACGGCGGCGTCTTGGCGCGAAGCCGCGATCTGCTTGCATGACTTCGCCGGACGATCGCGTTCCCCTGGCGAAGGGGAATTGCGTCGACGCCCGCTCTGCGCTATGGGCCGCGCCTTCCACGCGACATGCCTGGAAAGCATTGCGGGAGGCGCGCCTCGCGGGGCCGCCGTCTGGACCGCTCGACTTGAACCTTGGACGGGCATGCCCCTGCGGCGCGCCCGGCCGAACTAGAGAGTGACACATGGCGAAGAAGATCACGGGCTATATCAAGCTCCAGGTGCCTGCGGGCGCCGCCAATCCGTCGCCGCCGATCGGCCCTGCCCTGGGCCAGCGCGGCGTCAACATCATGGAGTTCTGCAAGGCGTTCAACGCCGCGACGAACGACATGGAAAAGGGGATGCCGATCCCCACCATCATCACCGTCTATGCCGATCGCAGCTTCTCGTTCGAGACGAAGACGCCGCCGGCCAGCTTCCTCATCAAGAAGGCGGCGAACATCAAGTCGGGCTCCAAGGAGCCGGGCAAGGCGAGCGCCGGGCGGATCAAGCGCTCGCAGCTCCAGCAGATCGCCGAGACCAAGATGAAGGATCTCAACGCCAACGATATCGAGGCGGCGACGAAGATCATTGAAGGCAGCGCCCGCGCGATGGGCCTCGACGTGGTGGAGGGCTGACGAGATGGCGAAGCTGACCAAGAAGGCGAAGAAGCTCGCCGAGCTCGACACGCAGAAGCTCTATGGCGTCGACGAGGCGATCGCGACCGCCAAGGCCAATGCGACCGCCAAGTTCGACGAGACGATCGAGATCGCGCTGAACCTCGGCGTCGATCCGCGCCATGCCGACCAGATGGTCCGCGGCGTCGTGACGCTCCCGGCCGGCACCGGCAAGACGGTGCGGGTCGCTGTCTTTGCGAAGGGCGACAAGGCCGATGAGGCGAAGGCCGCCGGTGCGGACATCGTCGGCGCCGAAGACCTGATGGAGACCATCCAGGGCGGCACGATCGATTTCGACCGCGTCATCGCGACGCCGGACATGATGGGCGTCGTCGGCCGGCTCGGCAAGGTGCTCGGCCCCAAGGGGCTGATGCCGAACCCGAAGCTCGGCACCGTCACCCCGAACGTCGCCGAGGCGGTGAAGGCCGCGAAGGGCGGCCAGGTCGAGTTCCGCGTCGAAAAGGCCGGGATCATCCATTCCGGCATCGGCAAGGCGAGCTTCTCCGAGGCCGATCTTCGCAAGAATTTCGACGCCTTCGTCGATGCGATCGTCAAGGCGAAGCCGACCGGCGCCAAGGGCAAATATGTCCAGAAGGTCGCGCTTTCCTCCACCATGGGGCCGGGCCTCAAGGTCGACGTGGCCGAGGTCGCCAGCGCCTGAGGCGACGCTCAATCGACATGAAAAAAGGCCGGGGCGGCAACGCTCCGGCCTTTTTTTCATCTCCGCCGGGTCGCGACGGTCAGAAGAACAATTTTCGCACGGTGAAGCGGATCTCGCGGCCGACCGGGTCGAGATAATCCGGCTGGAAGCTGAGCGGCGTATTGCCGTTGGCGTCGCGCACCCGCTGGTGCCCGTCGAACAGATTGTTGACCGACAGCGACAACCTGAGGCCCCGCGCCCAGCTGCGCGTGCCGAGGCTGCCGATCTGGCTCATGTCGACGAACAGCCGCAGGTTCGCGGTCGCGAGATCGGAGAAGCGCAGATCCCCATTGGGATTGCCGGGGCCGGCATTCACGGTCGTTCCGCTCTGCCAATCCAGGCTGAGCCGCGCCCCGTAGGCACCCTTCGAATAACCGGCCTGCGCCTGGATCTGGTGCCGCGGCTGGCCGCCGGAGCTGCCCAGTGCATCGCCGTTCAGCAGGTCGAGCATCGGCAAGCCGGGCCGGATCAGGATGTCGTTGCGGAAAATCCAGCTGTGATAGACCGCGAACTGCAGCCGGCCCGCGCCGATCCCCTCGCGGCCGCCGAAACCACCGCCACGCCCCCCGAAACCACCGCCCCGGCCTCCAAAACCCCCGCCGCGCCCCGCAAAACCACCACCGCGCGCGCCGCCGGGCTGCGTTTCCTGTCCCGGCGCCGCACTGTCGCCGCCTGACGACGCAGCCGGCCCGGTGCCGGGGGCCGGCGCCGCCGCCGCCTCCCCGCCGGCCCGGCGTTCCGGCCCACCCGGCCGGCCTCGCGACCGGCCGGCAAAGGCGGAGCGGAAGGTCTGGATGAGCCGAGCCCGCTCGGCCGCCGAGGCGCGCAGCGGTACGGAAATGTTGAAGCCCCAGCGCAGCTGGTCGCGCCGCTCGCGCGCGAAGTTGACCGGTCGGTTGTCGATCTCGGCGAGCTCGCCGTCGTCGCCGCGGATGAAGCGGTCCGGGAAGGCCGCCTCGATCGCCGCGGTCGCCGCCGGCAGGTTCGCGATCGCATTGTCGGTGCGGGTGCGGACATAGTTGGCGGTGAAATTGAGCCGCGGGCGATCGAGGATGCTGGCGTTGAGGCCGAGCTTGAAGACATTCCGGCGATCGGCGGAAAGGCCCGGATTGCCGCCATCGAGCCGGGTCACGAAGACCGTCCGGCCGGTCGTGAAGTCGAAGACCGGCACCTGCGGCGTCAGCACCTGCGGATTGCCGAGCTGCTGGACGGACGGCGCCCCCTCCTCCCGGCTCATCGACCAGAGCAAAGTCACCCGGCTGACAGGCTTCCAGGTGAGGCCGTAGCCGAGATCGGTCACCGTGCCGAAATCGGAAATCCGGTCCGCCGAGAAATTGAAGTTGGCCGATAGATCGCCGATCGCCTCCAGAAAATGGCGGCGGCGGCTGGTGAGCGGCACGTCGACGCTGACCTGGGCGCTTGCGTCGTTGCGCGACAGATCGGCCGAACGGACGACACCCGCGCGGATCGAGCTGGTAGCGAAGCCGAGTGTCGACGCGCCAAGCTTGACCGTGGTCGAAAGCGCGCCCGCCGGCAGCTCGGCCAGATTGCCGTTGGTGATGAGCTGGACGTTCCCGGTGTCGGAAACGGACCGGGCCCGATCGATCAGCAGCGGCCCGAGGAAGCCCGCGCGCAAGGGGCCGAACGGATCGACGCCCGGATCGCCGGCGTCGAGCGCATCCTGGAATCCCGATAGATCGATGCCGCGCACTGTCCGGGTCCGGCTGACGACGTGATCGTAATTGCCGGTGAGCGTCCAATGCCAGCGCGCGATATCCCCCTGGAACGTCGCGGCGGCATGGGCGGTCTGGGTTCCCACATTCTGGGTGAGCAGCAGGCCCTCGACATAGCGGTCGAGCGCCACATCGGTGGCGAAGGGAGAGAAGGGATTGCCGGCGGGGAGGACCAGAGCCGCCTCGGGCACGCCGTTCAGCGACTGGTTGCCGGTCGATTCGAAGCTCGCGTTGAACGTCGCCGAGATGTGCCGGGACAGCGGCCGGGACCAGACCGCATTGAGCTGGAGCTGATCGCCGAGCGGGCGCAGCGTGCGGAAGCGTGAGAGATCGCTGGTGTTGGCGAGATTGGCGGTGCCGACGAAATCGGCGAGCGAAGGATCGGGGCCGGGCACGCCCGCGATCGTCACCGTCTCGCCGGCAAGCAGGCTCAGTGCCGGATCGATCTCGCTGTCCGGACCCCCGATCCCGGTGACGTTGCCACGGAAGTCGTACGGCAGGTCAGGCGACGTCGGCTCGATGTCCCGCTGGCTTTCACGCAACGGCGCGCTGCGCTGATATTGCACGGAAAGATTGAGCCGGTTGTCCCCGCGAATGTGCACGAGGGTCGCTTCCCCCTGGCCGCTTTCGCCGCCGCCCTCGGTCGATGTCCCCGCGCGGGCCTCTAGCGTCACCGCGCGGAAGCGGCGACGAAGCACGATGTTCACCACCTTCTGGGTCGCGGAATAGCCGTAACGAAGAGCGACCTCCTCCGGCAGGATGTCGACGCGCAGGATCGCCTCGGTCGGGACGTCGCGGAGTTCGCGCAGGCCGGAAATCCGGTGGCCGTTCAAGAGCACCACCGGCTGCTCCCCGCCCCGTCCCTGGCCGCTGCCGATCTCCGGCGCGAGCTCGGCGAGCAGATCCGTGACCGTGCTGACCCCGTAGGATCGGATGTCGGCGGGACCGAGCTGGAGCTCGGGCGGAATATCACCGATCACCGCGCCGGGGAGACGGCGCACCGCGCCGGTGACGACGATCTCCTGATCGGCCTCGTCGTCGCCTTCTTCGCCGGCGGGAGGGTTGACGCCCGGCTCGCGCGAAGGCGGCGGCTGGCTCTGCGCGGCGAGCGCGGCCGGCGCGGCGCCAAGGAGCAGCGCGGCCATCAATGAAATACGCACAACCATCGGATCTCGCCTCACCAGTCCCGCTGCAATTGCATGGCGAGTGTCCCGAAACTACGTCCGGCATCGCGACACTTGGTCGCAAATTGTATCAGACGATGTATCCGCTTGCCGGACCTGGGATCGGAGACGTGCGATCCTGCGCCGCTTCAGGCCTCCGCGGGCGAGCGCACGTCGCGCGCCTGGTCCATCAGGATGCGGAGTTGCCGCCGGATCAGGCTGCCTGAAAGATGGTGCTGCACGTCGAGATGCCCCTCGCGGATCAGCAAGGCGCGGAGCGCCGGCATGGACCGTGCCTGACCGGTGCGCGCCAGCTCGAACGCCCTCTCGATCGTACCCTGTTCCGAACCGCGCATGGCGGTGGTTTGCACCGGCTGGAGGTCATGGCGCATTAACATGGTTAAGCGTCAGAAGACGCGGCGATCGAGGTAGAGGAAAGCGCGGTTGAACTCGGCGACCTGCTCCAGTGCCTCCCGGTCCTGGATCGTCACCCGATGACCGCGGAAATCGACCAGGCCGCGCTCGCGCAAGACCTTGAGCGTGCGATTGACGTGGACGTTGGTGAGGCCGAGGCATTCGGCGAGCTCGGTCTGGGTCAACGGCAGATCGTAGCCGTCCGGCTCAGCCATGCCGACCACTTCGAGCCGCGCCTGCAGCTCGCAAAACAGGTGCGCGGTCCGGCTGAGCGCATCGCGGCGGCCGAGCGACAGCTCCCATTCGCGGTGGAGCGCCGCATCGACATTGGTGGAGAACCACAGGAGCCGGGTCAGGTGCGGCAACGTCTCCGTGATCTTCGTCAGGCGATCATGCGGGACGATGCCGACCTTGCACGGGCTCAAGGTCATGATCGAATGGTCGAGGCGCTTCAGTGAAAAGCTGTGCAGGTCGACGAAATCACCGGGGACATGGATCGCGGCGATCTGCCGCTCGCCGCCCGACAGATCCTTGTAGCGACACACCAGCCCCTCGATCAGCAGGGTCGAGAAGTTCAGCAGCTCGCCCTCGCGAACGAACGTCTTGTCCGCCGGGTAATCGCGCACCTCGGCGATGCCTTCGCGCAGGGCCGTCTCCTCGACGGGGCTCAGTGAATCGCGCGCGCGGAGCTTGAGAAGGAGCTTTTCGATCACGACCCCGCCCCCTCGTTGCCCAGAGTGAGGTCGAACGCGTCCCGGAAAGCGACGGTGGCGACGAGCGCATCGGCGCCATCGGTGATGTCGACATGGCCGGCCAGATCGATCCGCCCCGTCTTGGCCTCTTCGGCAATGATGGCGCGGATGCCTTCCAGCGCCTTTTCGCGCGCGGCCGCGAGATCGGCGAGCTCCATTCCCTCCTCGTCGAGGACATGGCCGATGCGGTTGTAGACGTGCAGGTGGTAGCGCGGCATCATCGGGCTCCGGCGTTGGACGTCCTCAAGCAACGGCGCGACGTCCGCACGGTTCCCACAGGCGCGGTCGCACGGGAATTGACTTTCGCGTGGCGATCTGTAGATGCGCCGCTTCGCATGGCGGGTCCGCCCGCTTTGCGTTCCGTCCGAGACCGCTGGTGGGCTTGCCCTTAATCTCCAGCCTAGACGGGGAAGAGATTTGTACCGCTGGCCGGCGTGCGATGCCGAGGCGGGTTTGCCGGAGCTTTCCGGCTGCAACCCCTCCCCTTCGGACTCGTGACGCGCGGGATTTCCCGCGCGCCGCAAAAATGCGTCCGCCGGATGGTCCGGCGGGCGAGTGTGAAGGAAGTAGCTATGGATCGCGCTCAAAAGCAGGAAGCGGTCGCGGCGCTCAAGCAGACGTTCTCCGAGGCCAACGTGGTGGTCGTCACCCGTAACCTCGGGCTGTCGGTGGCCCAGTCCACCCAGCTTCGGATCAAGATGCGCGAGACCGGGGCCGCCTACAAGGTCGCGAAGAACCGGCTCGCCCTCATCGCCCTGGAGGGCACGCGCTACCAGCCGCTCGGCGAGATGCTGAACGGCCCGACCGCGCTTGCCACCTCGTCCGATCCCGTCGCCGCGGCCAAGGCCGTGGTGGATTTCGCCAAGACGAACGACAAGCTCGAGATCGTCGGCGGCGCGATGGGCGACACCCTCCTCGACGTGAACGGCGTGAAGGCGCTCGCCGAGCTGCCGAGCCTCGATGAACTGCGCGCAAAGCTCATCGGCCTTATCCAGGCCCCGGGCACCAAGATCGCGCAGGTCGTCAACGCTCCGGCCGCGAAGCTGGCCCGCGTGTTCGGCGCTTATGCCGCCAAGGACGCCGCCTGACCTATCCTCGTTTGAACTGAACCCTTTGGGGCCGACGCGCCCCGCACATGGAGACTTAAAATGGCAGACATCAATGCACTCGTCGATCAGCTCTCCGAGCTGACCGTTCTCGAAGCCGCCGACCTTGCGAAGGCGCTCGAGGAGAAGTGGGGCGTTTCGGCCGCCGCGGCTGTCGCGGTTGCCGGCCCGGCCGCCGGCGGCGCCGGTGGCGCGGCTCCGGCTGCTGAGGAGAAGACCGAGTTCGACGTCATCCTCACCGGCGACGGCGGCAAGAAGATCAACGTGATCAAGGAAGTGCGCGCGATCACCAACCTCGGCCTCGGCGAAGCCAAGGCCCTGGTTGAAGGCGCGCCGAAGCCGATCAAGGAAGGCGTCTCCAAGGCCGAGGCCGAAGAGATCAAGAAGAAGATCGAGGAAGCCGGCGGCACCGTCGAGCTCAAGTAATCCGCTGCGCCCGAAGGGGCGCACGGAAGCTGGCCCCGGCCTGGCCGGGGACGGAAATGCGGAAGGGCGGTCTTTCGGGGCCGCCCTTTCTCGTTGGGGCCTTGACCGCCGCGCCGCGCGGCCGTTAAGGAAACCTCCATCGGATCGCGCTAAGGCGCTTTTCGTGCATCAAGAGTGGGCTTTCGGGCCCACGCCAACCTGCCCTCCCGGGCAAGGTGGCGGTTCCCCAGGCGGGGGACGATGCGGCCGGACCGGCAATCATACGGGGTCCTTCGGCAGCACCGTCCCTCGCGAAACGAGACGAAGGACGCGTTCATGTTGCCAGCCGCCCAGACACTCGATCTTCCTGTCCCGAAACCAGGCCGCACATGGCGCATCGCGCTCGCCGGCTATGGCGTCGTCGGCCAGGCGCTCGCCCGCCGGCTCGAGCGCGAGCCAGGTTTCGAGATCGCGGCGATCCTGGTGCGCGATCCCGCCCGCGAGCGCTCGGTGGCGCCCCCCTGCCCCGTGTCCAGCGATCGCGCGGCCTTCCTCGCCACCGATGCGGACATCCTTGTCGACGTTCTCTCCTGCGATTCGACGGGCGAAGGCTTGAGCATCGAATGGCTCGCCACGGGGCGCCACGTCGTCAGCGCGAGCAAGCGCGTCGTTGCGCGTTCGCACGCGCGGCTCGCCGCGCTCGTCGCCGAATCGGGTGGGACTCTTCGTTACGCCGCCGCGGTCGGCGGGGCCGCGCCGGTGCTCGAAACCGTCGCCTCCGCGCGCGCCGCGGGCGGGATCGTTGAAGTGACGGCGGTGCTCAACGGCACCGTCAATTTCGTCCTCGACCGCCTGGCTCAGGGCTCGGATTTCGAGACCGCCCTCGCGGAGGCACGCGCGGCCGGATTCGCCGAAGAGGATTCGTCGAGCGATCTGGAGGGCCATGATGCGGCCGCGAAGTTGAAGCTGGTCGCCGCCGAGGCCTTCGGGGACGATCCGGCAACCGTCGCGGTCCGGACGGAAGCGCTGGATCCGGAGTTCGCCGCTAGGATCAAGGGGACCCGCTGGATCCAGGTGTCGCGGCTCAGCCGCGATGGCGCGGAGGTTGCGCTGCGCCCGGCCGCGAACGCCGGCATCCCTGCCCTTCCCGGCGAGTGGAACGCCGCCCGCGTGACCACGCGCGACGGTCAGGTGTTCCAGTGCGCCGGACGGGGTGCCGGGGGCGCCCCGACCGCGGAGGCGATCATCGGCGATCTGTGTCGAGTGCGGGATGCGGCCCGATGCTGATGACCCGCGCCGAACAGGCGGCGATCGACATCGATGTCCCGATCCCGCCGCATCTCGCCCATCTCGGCACGAGCACGCGCGCCCGCATCGCAGGCAATCGCGCCGGGCCGCTGATCGTCGCGCTCGGCGGCATTTCCGCGGACCGCTTCGTCGCCGCGGGCCGCTATCGCTCGATGGGCTGGTGGCCAGGGTTGGTCGGGCCCGGGCTCGCAGTCGATCCCGAACGGCATCTTGTGCTGGGCCTCGATTTCGCCGCGGATGAAAGCGGCCGGATCGCGCCGACCACCCACGACCAAGCCGAAATCCTCGCCGCAGCGATCGAGGCGGCGGGCGTTGGCGCGCCGACGAGCATCATCGGCGCCTCTTATGGCGGGATGATCGCGCTGGCGCTGGCCGAGGCACGGCCCGAGCTGGTCGACAGGCTGGTGATCATCTCCGCCCCAGCCGCGCCGCATCCGGCGGCGACCGCCATTCGCGAGATCCAGCGGCGGATCGTCGCGCTCGGCCTCGAAACAGGCCGAGGCGCCGAGGCGCAGTCGATCGCGCGCGGGCTCGCGATGACCACCTACCGCACCCATGAGGAATTCGCCGAACGCTTCGCAGGCGGCATTCCCGCCGCCGATCCGCTCAGCATCTCCGCGCCGGGGGCCTATCTGCGCGCGCGCGGCGACGCCTATGGCGAGGTGATGTCTCCACAGCGTTTCCTGAGCCTGTCGGGGTCGATCGACCGGCATCGCGTCGATCCCTCCGCCATCGCCGCGCGGACGCTCGTTCTCGGCGCTTCGAGCGACCGGCTTGTGCCGCCGGAACAAAGCCGCGAGCTTGCGGCGGCTCTTCCCGATGCCGAGCTCCACATTCTCGATTGCCTGTGGGGCCATGACATGTTCCTCAAGGATGCAGCGCGGCTCGGCGCGCTCATCGGGCCGTTTCTGGAGGCTGAATGACCGACAAGCGCGATCCGGCCACGATCCTCTCCAGCGCCCGGCCCGACGCCGATCCGGCGCTCGGCGGCCTGACCCCGCCGCTCTGGGCCTCCGACACGTTCCGCTGGCCGAGCGCGGAGGACAAACCCGCTTATGATTATGGCCGGACGGTCAATCCCAATCGCGACATGCTGGTGGACGTGCTCGCCGAACTGGAGGGCGCGGCCGGCGGCGCGCTGACGGCGAGCGGACAGGCTGCGGCGCTGCTCGCGCTGCTGCTCGTGCCGGCGAGCGCGCATGTCGTCGCGCCGCACGATTGTTATGGCGGGACCTATCGGCTGATCCGCGGGCTGGAAGATCAGGGCCGACTTTCAGCCACGTTCGTGGACATGACCGATCTCGACGCGGTGGCGGCGGCGCTCGCGCGCGAGACGGCCCTGGTGTGGATCGAAACGCCGAGCAACCCGCTGATGCGGATCACCGACATCGCCGCGGTCGCGGCGCTTGCGAAGCCCGCCGGCGCGCTCGTCATCGCCGACAACACGCTGCCGACGCCGCTGCGCCAGACCCCGCTGGCGCTCGGCTGCGATCTTGTCCTCCACTCGACCACCAAGGCGATCAACGGTCATAGCGACCTGTTCGGGGGCGCGTTGCTCGCCAAGGACGCCGCACTGGTCGAGCAGCTGCACTGGTGGGCGAACGCCGCCGGGCTCAATGCCGGGGCGCGCGATGCGTGGGAGACGCTTCGCGGGGCGCGCACGCTTGCGCTCCGGATCGATCGGCAGGAGGCCAACGCGTCCGCCATCGCCCGATGGCTGGCGGCGCGGCCGGAGGTCGAGATCGTCCATTATCCCGGCCTTGCCGATCATCCCCACCACGCGCTTGCGGCGCGGCAGCAAGGCGGACCGGGGTTCATGCTGAGCTTCCGCGTGAAGGGATCGGCCGCGCGCTTCCTTGACGCGCTCGCGCTCATCACCCTCGCCTCCTCGCTCGGCGGCCATTCGAGCCTCATCTGCACGCCCGCGACAATGACTCATCGCGGCATGCCCCCCGAAGCTCAGGCGGAAGCGGGGATCGCGCCGGACCTGTTGCGGCTTTCGGTCGGCATCGAGGCGGCGGACGACCTCATCGCTGATCTCGCCAGGGGCCTCGCCGCGATCTGAACGAAAAGGGCGACGCCCCGACGGACGCCGCCCTCTCCTCGCAACCGGCGCGTTCTTACACGCGCTCGGGTTCGCCATGCAGTTCCGCGCCCACCGATTCGAGCAGGCCCGACGCCCGATCGGCCGGGAACGGATGCAAACCTTCCTCGTCGGCGCGGCCGATCGCAAAGGACGCGGCGGTCCGGCCTTCGCGCCCATCCGGCAGCCGGTAACGCGCCTCTGCGGCAACGATCGGGAGCACAGAGTCCCCGAGCCCCGCCTTGGGGATCGCGATCTCGGCCTCGATCTTCGTTCCGTCGCCGGCGGGAATATCGAGCTCGGAAACCCGGGCGTCGGCCGGCGCAGTGATCAGCGAGCGCTCCATGTCCGTCGCATCGCCGGCCATCATCCAGGTCGAGATGCGCACGTCGCGGGCCGGGACCGAGCCGGTATTGCCGACCGTGAGCTCGAACTGGACGATCGCATCCTCGCGGCTCGTACCGGCGCGGATCGGGCGGAGCAGCAGCTCGATCCACGGACGGCCTTCGGTCGGCGCCGAGGTCGCGGCAAGCGCCTCGATATCGGCGGCGTCCGGCGCGGCGAGCGATACATTGGCCCGATCCGGAACGGCCTCGGCAGCGACCGGCCGGGGCGAAACGACCGGGACCGGCTCGGCCGCGATCACCGGATCGGCGACAAAGGGCGCGGGATCAGCCGCGACATCGGCGGCCGGCGCCTCGTAATAAGGCTCGTCGTACGCCGCCTCGTCCACGCGCCGGCGCCGGAAGACGAAGAGCCCGAGGATGGCGAGCGCGGCGAGCGCGATCAGGCCGTACCAGAGCGGATTGATGCGCTGGGCGGACGTCTGCGTCGCGGGGGCCGCCGGTTCCTCGACCGGGAGCGGGGCCGGCTCGGCGGCGGGCGGCGGCGCAGCGACCGGCGCCTCTGCCGCTGGCGGTGGGGCTTCAACCGGCGCGGCGTCCGCGACCGGCGGCGGCGCGGCCCGAACCGGGGCGCGGGCCGGAGCCGCCGCGCGCGCCGGCGCGCTGCGGACTCGCGGGGCGGTCCTTGCGACGCGCGCGGGCGGCGACTCCGCCTCTGCCGGTGGCAGGGCGACCTGGAGCCGAGGGGTCACGGCCGGCCTGGGGGCCGGACTCGCCTGCACCGGCGCCGGCGTCACATTGACGACCGGCGGCCCGGGCGGCGCGCTCGTGACCGGCGACGGCGGCGCCACCTCGACGGGCGGCGGTGCCGCAACGCTGCTTTGCGCGAATACTGGCGCGTTGAAACAAGCGACGGACGCGAACAGCGCGAGGGTCGCGGGGCGAAGCATGGTGCGTTTCTGTTTCATATCGAGCCGACAACGAATTTCGCTGGCCGGAGGGCTCGCCTCGCCACGCGATCTGCGTTGGACAGTGCCACGCCAACGTCGAAGCGATCAGGTGGGCGATGACGACATGTGTGACGTTCGTCGCGCTAAACGACGGAAAGAATTGGCTTTCATGCCGTTCGTCGCACTGTCGTGACATTGGTCGCGCCAAACATGGAATCTGGGCCGCGCACTGCCTAGCCGCCGCGTTACCTGAATAGGACAGTAGCGGAGCAAGGCGTGACATCGATCCCCCCGAAGGCGCGCGCGGCCATGGAGCTCGCACGACGGGGAGAGATCGAGGAAGCGATCGAAGCGGGCGAAGCCGCGCTTTCCGATGCGCCGGGCGACGGTGGCCTCAGATGGTTCGTCGGCATGCTGCATGCACGCCGGCTCGACTTCGATCGGGCGGTGCCGCACCTCCAGCAGGCCACCTCGATGATGGATGACCATCCGCTGGCCAGGCTCGAGTTGATCCGTACGCTGATCGCCGCCGGGCGACTCGACGAGGCAGCCGCCACGATCACGGCAACCCAGGTCGGCGGCCCGGCGGCGCTCGAGCTGGTGCGCCTGGACGCCCTGCTGAGCGAACGCCGAGGCGACCATCGACGCGCGGCCACGCTGCTCCGCACGGTCGTGGCGCGCGACGGAAAGGATGTCGAAAGCTGGGGGCGGCTGGGCGCCTGCCTGCTTGCGCTTGGCGATATGGATGAAGCGAACGGTTCGTTTGACCGTGCGATCGCCTTGTCCGGCGGTCGGCACGACCTTGTCCTCAAGCGCGCCGAAGCCCAGGTCGCGGGCGGAGCCGGCGGCGCTGCGCTGGACGAGGCGCGCGCGCGCGCCAAGGCACGTCCGGCTGACCCGATGAGCCGGGTCATCGTCGCGCGCATAGAAGACCTGCTCGATCGGCCGGCCGAGGCGACGGCATCGCTGCGAAGCGCGCTGGCAATCGACCCGGGCTTCGCGCCCGCGCTGCTCGCGCTCGCCGATCTGCTGGAACGCGACAATTGCGTCGACGAGTTCGAGACCGTGGTGGACCAGCTCGCCCAGCTCGATGAGCTGCCGCCGACTTTGCCGCTGCTCCGCGCCAGGCTGGCGCTGCGCAAGGGTGAGTTCGAAATCGCGCGCCGCCTGGCACGGGTCGCGCCGGCGTCGATCGATCCCGGGATGCGGGCGAAGCTCATCGGCGAAGCCTCCGACCGGCTCGGAGATGTGGAGGCCGCGTTCGCCGCGTTCACCGAGATGAACGGCTTCACGGCGCGCGAGACCGCGGGCACGGCAGCGATGGCGGCCGCCTACAGGGAGCGGATCGGGGCGCTTTCCGCCCGGATCACGCCCGAATGGTATACCACCTGGAGGAAACCTCGGCCCGCGCCGGTCTTCCTGTTCGGCTTTCCGCGCTCCGGCACGACCCTGCTCGACACCTTCCTCGCCGGCCATCCGCGCGCGGCGGTAATCGAGGAGAGGCCGGTGCTGCAGGCGGCCGCCGACGAACTCGGCGATCCGGCTCGCCTGCCGCTGCTGGACGAGGCGGAGATCGCGGCGCTGCGTCGGACCTATTACGACGCGCTCGACAGGGTCGCGCCGGAAGCCGCGGAGGCGGAGCTCGTGATCGACAAATTGCCGCTCGGCATCGCCGACACCGCCCTCGCCCATCGCATCTTTCCCTCCGCACGTTTCATCTTCGTCCAGCGGCACCCGTGCGATGTCGTGCTGAGCGGCTACATGACGCGCTTCGATCCGCGCGGCGGCATGGCGAATTTCCTGACGCTCGAGGACCTGGCCGAACTGTACGACCTGACGATGGACCATTGGGCTCGTTGCCGCGAGGTCTTCCCGCTGGACGTCCATGTCGTGCGCTATGAGCGACTGGTCGCCGACCCTGAGAGCGAGTTGCGGCCGCTCGCGGCATTCCTCGGCATCGACTGGTCGCCTCACCTGCTCGATCACCGCGCGAGCGCGAAGGCGCGCGCTTTCATCGGCACGCCGAGCTATGCGCAGGTGAGCGAGCCGGTCTATTCTCGGGCGAAGGGCCGCTGGCTGCGCTATCGTCGGTTCATGGAGTCGGTTCTGCCGAAGCTCGCGCCGTGGGCGGAACGGATGGGCTATTCGATCTGACAGTCGCGCCGGGGCGCGCGAACGGGGCTTTCGGCGCGCGCCATCACCAATTGTGGTGACTGCCAAATTGGGCCATGACGTCGTCCGATTGGGATTCGATGGACGGCGATCAGAAACTTGAGCGCGCGCGGGCGCTTGCGGATGTGACGGGAGAGCTGGAGCGCTACGTTCAGCTGTCCCACGAGCAGGCGGGGACGATCGCCCATTACAAGAAGATGTACGACCGCGCCTCGTCGCTGGCGCGGATCGGCGTGTGGGAATGCGACCTTGCCAACGAACAGCTCACGTGGACCGACGGCGTCTATGACCTGTTCGAGCTGCCGCGCGGAGTACCGGTCGTGCGGCCCGACATCGTTGCAATGTACGACGAGGAATCGCGCGGGGAGATGGAGCGGCGGCGTGCCGAGGCGATCCGCGACGGGACCAGCTTCGCCATCGACGTCCGGATCAAGACCGCCCGCGGCAACCTGCGCTGGCTGCGGCTCACGGCCGACATCGAGAAGGACGAGACCGGCGCGCCGGTGCGCATCTTCGGGTCGAAGCAGGACATCACGGAGCAGAAGGCGGCGCAGGAGAAGGTGGAAATGCTCCGGGCGGAGCTCATTCACCTGTCGCGGCGGAGCGCGATGAGCGCGATGGCGACGACCCTCGCCCATGAACTCAACCAGCCGCTTACCGCGATCGGCAATTATGTTGCCGGAACACGCCGTGCGATGATCGACGGAAACCTGGCGCCCGAGGAGCTGGAACGCAGTCTCTCCGCCATCGAGGAATGCGCGTTCGGGGCCGGCGATATCATCCGCTCGCTTCGCCAGATGACCAGCGAGAATCCGACAGAGCGGCGCGTGATCGACCCCAATGTCGTGATCCGCGAGGCGGCCACGCTGGCCACCGTCGGCGCCGGCGGCGTCTCGCGGCTGCGCTACGATCTGGGCGCCGATCTGCTCATCTGGGCGGATCCGATCCAGATCCAGCAGCTTGTCATCAATCTCATCCGCAATGCGCTCGATGCGACCGCGGCGACCCCGGAGCCGAGCATCCTTGTCGCGACCGGGCGCGAGAACGGGATGATCTGGCTGCGGATCGACGACAATGGCGCCGGCATCGCCCCCGAGCTCAGCGAGACCCTGTTCGACCCGTTCGTCACTTCCAGGCCCGGCGGCATGGGCGTCGGCCTGTCCGTCAGCCGCACCATCGTCGAGGCGCATGGCGGCCGGATCTGCGCCCGCAACCGGCCTGAGGGCGGTGCCAGCCTTCACGTCTCGCTGCCGGCGGCGGACGAAAGCTGGGCCGATCTGCCGTCCACCGCTTGACCCGCCCCGGCCCTCACCCTATATCCCGCTCTCCGCCACAGCCTTTCGGAACAGGACGCGACGTCGCGCATCGCGTTCAACGCATTGATCGGCTGGGGTTTTCATGACGCTGAAGCTGCGGTTTCCAGGACGTGGAGACTCGCGGCTTTTTGCGTTTGAGCGCTCCCGATTTTGAGCCCGGCAAGGCCGGGCAGGCACCAGAAGGCGAGAAAAATCTCCATGGCGACCAAGGCAGCCCCGGACACCCGGCCCACCGCATCGAAGCGCATCCGCAAGATCTTCGGGAACATCCACGAAGTCTCGGAAATGCCGAACCTCATCGAGGTCCAGCGCGAAAGCTACGAGCAGTTCCTTCGCTCGCGGCCGCAGGACGGCTATGTCTCCGGGCTCGAGAAGACCCTGCGCAGCGTCTTCCCGATCCGCGACTTCGCCGGCACCGCGGAGCTCGATTTCGTCCACTACGAGCTCGAGGATCCCAAATACGACACCGACGAGTGCCGCCAGCGTGGCATGACCTATGCCGCGCCGATGCGCGTGACGCTGCGCCTCATCGTGTTCGAGGTGGACCCGGATACCGAGGCCCGCTCCGTGCTCGATATCAAGGAGCAGGACGTCTACATGGGCGACATGCCGCTCATGACGAAGAACGGCACCTTCATCATCAACGGCACCGAGCGCGTGATCGTGTCGCAGATGCACCGGTCGCCCGGCGTGCTGTTCGACCACGATCGCGGCAAGACCCATGCCTCGGGCAAATATCTCTTCGCGGCGCGCGTGATCCCCTATCGCGGCTCGTGGCTCGACTTCGAGTTCGACGCCAAGGACATCGTCAACGTCCGCATCGACCGCAAGCGCAAGCTGCCGGTCACGGCGCTGCTCCATGCGCTGGACATGTCGAGCGAGGAAATCCTCAACACCTTCTACAACCGCGTCATCTGGGTGCGCGGCAAGGACGGGTGGCAGGTGCCGTTCGTCGCCGAGCAATGGCGCGGCAACAAGCCGGCCTTCGACATCGTCGACGCCAAGTCGGGCGAAGTCGTGTTCCCCGCCGGCCAGAAGATCAGCCCGCGCGCGGCCAACAAGGCGGCGAAGGACGGGCTCACCGATCTTCTCATCCCCACCGAGGAGATTTTCGGGCGCTACAGCGCCTATGATCTCATCAACGAGAAGACCGGCGAGATCTATATCGAGGCCGGCGACGAGGTGTCCGCCGAGAACCTGGAGAAGCTCGACAAGGCCGGCGTCGACCGGATCGAGCTTCTGGACATCGATCACGTCAACACCGGCGCGTGGATCCGCAACACGCTGAAGGCCGACAAGGCCGAGGATCGCGATCAGGCGCTGTCGGACATCTATCGCGTCATGCGCCCCGGCGAGCCGCCGACGCGCGAGACCGCCGAGGCGCTGTTCGCCGGCCTGTTCTTCGATCCGGAGCGCTACGATCTGTCGGCCGTCGGCCGCGTCAAGCTCAACATGCGCCTCGATCTGGACGCCGACGATACGGTGACGACGCTCCGCAAGGAGGACATTGTCGCGGTCGTGAAGACCCTCGTCGACCTCAAGGACGGCAAGGGCGAGATCGACGATATCGACAATCTCGGCAACCGCCGCGTGCGTTCGGTCGGCGAGCTGCTCGAGAACCAGTATCGCGTTGGCCTGCTGCGCATGGAGCGCGCGGTGAAGGAGCGCATGTCGAGCGTCGACGTGTCCACCGTCATGCCGAACGACCTCATCAACGCGAAGCCGGCGGTCGCCGCGGTGCGCGAGTTCTTCGGCTCGTCGCAGCTGTCGCAGTTCATGGACCAGACCAACCCGCTCTCCGAAGTGACGCACAAGCGTCGCGTCTCGGCGCTCGGGCCGGGCGGCCTCACCCGCGAGCGCGCGGGCTTCGAGGTCCGCGACGTCCATCCGACCCACTATGGCCGCATCTGCCCGATCGAGACGCCGGAAGGCCCGAACATCGGCCTGATCAACAGCCTCGCCTCGTTCAGCCGGGTGAACAAGTACGGCTTCATCGAGACCCCGTATCGCAAGGTCGTGGACGGCAAGGTGACCAACGAGGTCGTCTATCTGTCGGCGATGGAAGAGGCCAAGCACACGATCGCGCAGGCCAATGCCGAACTGACCAAGGACGGCCGGTTCGTCGAGGAGATCGTCTCCAGCCGCCAGGCGGGTGAGTTCCTGATGGCGCCGCGCGACCAGATCACGCTGATGGACGTGAGCCCCAAGCAGCTCGTCTCGGTCGCCGCCTCGCTCATTCCGTTCCTCGAGAATGACGACGCCAACCGCGCGCTGATGGGATCGAACATGCAGCGCCAGGCGGTGCCGCTGGTTCGGGCCGAGGCGCCGTTCGTCGGCACCGGCATGGAAGAGACCGTCGCCCGCGATTCCGGCGCCGCGATCGCCGCCCGCCGTACCGGCGTGGTCGATCAGGTCGACGCCGGCCGCATCGTCATCCGCGCGACCGAGGGGGTCGAGGCCGGCAAGTCGGGCGTCGACATCTACACGCTGATGAAGTTCCAGCGTTCGAACCAGAACACGTGCATCAACCAGCGTCCGCTGGTGAAGAAGGGTGATCTCGTCCGTCAGGGCGACGTCATCGCCGACGGTCCCTCGACCGATCTCGGCGAGCTGGCGCTGGGCCGCAACGTCCTCGTCGCGTTCATGCCCTGGAACGGCTACAATTATGAGGACTCGATCCTGATCTCCGAGCGGATCGTGAAGGACGACGTCTTCACCTCGATCCACATCGAGGAGTTCGAGGTCATGGCCCGCGACACCAAGCTCGGGCCCGAGGACATCACCCGCGACATCCCGAATGTCGGCGAGGAGGCGCTGCGTAACCTCGACGAGGCCGGCATCGTCTATATCGGCGCCGAGGTGGAGCCGGGCGACATCCTGGTCGGCAAGATCACGCCGAAGGGCGAGAGCCCGATGACGCCGGAGGAGAAGCTGCTCCGCGCCATCTTCGGCGAGAAGGCGTCGGACGTGCGCGACACCTCCCTGCGGCTGCCCCCCGGCGTTGCCGGCACGGTGGTCGAGGTCCGCGTGTTCAACCGTCACGGCATCGACATCGACGACCGCACCCGGGCGATCCAGACCGAGGAGAAGGACCGTCTGCGCAAGGACGCCGAGGACGAGCGCAACATCCTGAAGCGCTCCACCTACGCCCGCCTGCGCGAGATGCTGCTTGGCCAGGTCGCGACCGCAGCGCCGAAGGGCGTCAAGAAGGGTGCCGAGATCGACGCCGAGGCGCTCGACTCCGTCGAGCCGCACGAATGGTGGAAGTTCGCCGTGAAGGACGACGCCGCCCAGGCCGATCTGGAAGCGGTGCGCGCCCAGTATGACGAGGCCGAAGGCGTCATCAAACGTCGCCTGGAGGACCGGATCGAGAAGCTGGAGCGCGGCGACGAGCTGCCGCCGGGCGTGCTGAAGATGGTCAAGGTGTTCGTCGCGGTGAAGCGCAAGCTGCAGCCGGGCGACAAGATGGCCGGCCGCCACGGCAACAAGGGCGTCATCAGCCGCATTCTGCCTGAGGAGGACATGCCCTTCCTGGAGGACGGGACCCCGGCCGATATCGTGCTCAACCCGCTGGGCGTGCCGAGCCGCATGAATGTCGGGCAGATTTTCGAGACCCATCTGGGCTGGGCCGCACGCGGCCTCGGCAAGCAGGTGGCCGCGCTTCTCGAGGACATCCGCCACAAGGGCGAGGGCCTCGAAAGCAGCGACGTGAAGAAAGTCCGCGCGACGCTCAAGGACATCTACGGCGATGCCTATGCGGCGGACATCGACGCCCGCGACGACGAGCAGGTGATGGAGCTTGCCTCCAATCTCACCAACGGCGTCCCGATGGGCACGCCGGTGTTCGACGGCGCCAAGGAAGCGGATGTCTCGGCGATGCTGGAGAAGGCGGGCCTCGATTCTTCGGGCCAGGTCGATCTCTATGACGGACGCACGGGCGACAAGTTCGATCGCAAGGTGACCGTGGGCTACATCTACATGCTGAAGCTCCATCACCTGGTCGACGACAAGATCCACGCGCGCTCGATCGGGCCGTACAGCCTCGTCACCCAGCAGCCGCTGGGCGGCAAGGCGCAGTTCGGCGGCCAGCGCTTCGGCGAGATGGAGGTGTGGGCGCTCCAGGCCTATGGCGCCGCCTACACGCTTCAGGAGATGCTGACGGTGAAGTCGGACGACGTGATCGGCCGCACCAAGGTCTACGAGGCGATCGTCAAGGGCGACGACACGTTCGAGGCCGGCATCCCCGAAAGCTTCAACGTGCTGGTGAAGGAGATGCGTTCGCTCGGCCTCAACGTCGAGCTCGACAGCATCGACGAGCCTGGCGACGACGAGGACTTCGCCGAGGCGGCGGAATAGCCACTCCCCCTCTCCCCTCCAGGGGAGAGGGCCGAGGAGAGGGGAAGACGCCCCCTCTCCTTCGCCGCCTTCGGCGGCTCTTCCTCTCCCCCGAACGGGAGAGGGTTTGAGGGAAGAAGACATGAACGAACTGACCACCTTCGCGAACCCGGTCGCCAAGCCGGAGACGTTCGACCAGATCAAGATCGGCATCGCCTCGCCGGAGCGAATCCGCTCCTGGTCGTTCGGCGAGATCAAGAAGCCCGAGACGATCAACTACCGCACGTTCAAGCCCGAGCGTGACGGCCTGTTCTGCGCGCGCATTTTCGGTCCGATCAAGGATTACGAGTGCCTGTGCGGCAAGTACAAGCGCATGAAGTACAAGGGCATCGTCTGCGAGAAGTGCGGCGTCGAGGTCACCGTCTCGAAGGTTCGCCGCGAGCGGATGGGCCATATCGAGCTCGCTGCCCCGGTCGCGCACATCTGGTTCCTGAAGTCGCTGCCGAGCCGCATCGGCCTGCTGCTCGACATGCAGCTGAAGCAGCTCGAGCGCGTGCTCTATTTCGAGAGCTACATCGTCACCGAGCCGGGCCTGACGCCGCTGGAGAAGTATCAGCTCCTCACCGAGGACGAGCTGCTCGACGCGCAGGATGAATATGGCGAGGACGCCTTCACCGCCGGCATCGGCGCGGAGGCGGTCAAGCAGATGCTGATCGACCTCGACCTGGAGGGCGAGCGCAAGGCGCTGCTCGAAGAGCTCGAGACCACCAAGTCGGAGCTGAAGCCCAAGAAGATCATCAAGCGGCTCAAGGTCGTCGAGAGCTTCCTTGAATCCGGCAACCGGCCGGAGTGGATGATCCTGGACGTCGTCCCGGTCATTCCGCCGGAGCTTCGCCCGCTGGTGCCGCTCGACGGCGGCCGCTTCGCGACGTCGGATCTCAACGATCTCTATCGCCGCGTCATCAACCGCAACAACCGTCTGAAGCGGCTCATGGAGCTGCGTGCGCCGGACATCATCGTCCGCAACGAAAAGCGCATGCTCCAGGAAGCCGTCGACGCCCTGTTCGACAACGGCCGCCGCGGCCGCACCATCACGGGCGCCAACAAGCGTCCGCTGAAGAGCCTTTCGGACATGCTCAAGGGCAAGCAGGGCCGGTTCCGTCAGAACCTGCTCGGCAAGCGCGTCGACTATTCGGGCCGTTCGGTCATCGTGACCGGCCCGGAGCTGAAGCTCCACCAGTGCGGCCTGCCCAAGAAGATGGCGCTCGAGCTGTTCAAGCCGTTCATCTACTCGCGCCTCGACGCCAAGGGTCTCTCCATGACCCTGAAGCAGGCGAAGAAGTGGGTCGAAAAGGAGCGCAAGGAAGTCTGGGACATCCTCGACGAGGTGATCCGCGAGCATCCGGTGCTGCTCAACCGCGCGCCGACGCTCCACCGCCTCGGCATCCAGGCGTTCGAGCCGGTGCTGATCGAGGGCAAGGCGATCCAGCTCCACCCGCTCGTCTGCTCGGCGTTCAACGCCGACTTCGACGGCGACCAGATGGCCGTTCACGTGCCCCTGAGCCTCGAGGCCCAGCTGGAAGCGCGCGTGCTGATGATGTCGACCAACAACATCCTCAGCCCCGCGAACGGCAAGCCGATCATCGTGCCCTCCCAGGACATGGTGCTTGGTCTCTATTATCTGTCGATGGAGCGTGAGGGCGAGCCGGGCGAAGGCTCGATGATCGCCGACATGGCCGAGGTGCACCAGGCGCTGTTCAACAAGACGGTGACCCTGCACACCAAGATCCACAGCCGCGTCCCGCAGACGGACGAGGACGGCAACCTGTACATGAAGCGCGTCGAGACGACGCCGGGCCGCATGCTGCTCGGCGAGACGCTGCCCAAGTCGCACAAGGTGCCGTTCGAGACGGTCAACCGCCTTCTCACCAAGAAGGAGATCGCGGACGTCATCGACCAGGTCTATCGCCACACCGGGCAGAAGGAGACGGTGCTGTTCGCCGACGCGATCATGGCGCTCGGCTTCCGCCACGCCTTCCAGGCCGGCATCTCGTTCGGCAAGGACGACATGGTCATCCCGGGCGAGAAGGAGAAGCTGGTCGAGGAGACGCGCGCGCTCGTGAAGGACTACGAGCAGCAGTACCAGGACGGCCTGATCACCCAGCAGGAGAAGTACAACAAGGTGATCGACGCCTGGAGCCGCTGCGGCGACCAGGTCGCGAACGCGATGATGGACAAGATCAAGGCGCAGCCGAAGCTTGAAGACGGCCGGCTCGCCCCGATCAACTCCATCTACATGATGGCTCATTCGGGCGCCCGCGGTTCGCAGGCGCAGATGAAGCAGCTTGCCGGCATGCGCGGCCTGATGGCCAAGCCGTCGGGCGAGATCATCGAAACGCCGATCATCTCCAACTTCAAGGAAGGCCTGACCGTCCTTGAATATTTCAACTCGACCCACGGCGCCCGCAAGGGCCTGGCGGATACGGCGCTCAAGACGGCGAATTCGGGCTACCTCACCCGTCGTCTGGTCGACGTTTCGCAGGATTGCGTGATCGTCGAGGAGGATTGCGGCACCGAGAACAGCCTCGACATGCGCGCGATCGTCCAGGGCGGCGCGGTCATCGCCTCGCTCGGCGAGCGCATCCTCGGCCGCACCCCCGCCGAGGACGTGGTCGACGCCAAGACCGGCGAGACGATCGTCAAGGAAGGCGACCTTATCGACGAGGCCGCGGCCCTGAAGATCGACGAGCTCGGCATCCAGTCGGTCAACATCCGCTCGCCGCTCGTCTGCGAGAGCGAGATGGGCGTGTGCGCCCGCTGCTACGGCCGTGACCTCGCCCGCGGAACGCCGGTGAATATCGGCGAAGCGGTCGGCGTCATCGCGGCGCAGTCGATCGGCGAGCCGGGCACGCAGCTGACGATGCGGACCTTCCACATCGGCGGCGCGGCCCAGCTCAACGAAACGTCGAGCCTCGAGGCGTCGGTGGACGGCACGATCGAGCTGCGCGACCTGCCGGTGATCGTCGATCCGCGCGGCCGTCACGTCGCGATGGCCCGCAATGGCGAGCTTGCGATCGTCGACATGGACGGCCGCGAGCGGGCGACGCATCGTATCCCCTACGGTGCACACCTGATGGTCGAGCACGGGCACATCGTCTCCAAGGGCGATCGCCTGGCCGAATGGGATCCGTTCATGATGCCGGTCATCACCGAGAAGGGCGGCACAGTGAAGTTCCAGGATCTGGTCGAGGGCAAGACGCTCGCCGAGCAGACCGACGAGGCCACCGGCATCGCCCAGCGCGTCGTCACCGAGTTCCGCGGCAGCGCCCGGAGCAAGGAGGACCTGCGTCCGCGCATCACCCTGCTCGACGAGAAATCGGGCGAGGCGGCGCGCTACATGCTGTCGCCGGGCGCGATGCTCTCGGTCGAGGACGGCCAGACGGTGGAGGCCGGCGAGGTGCTCGCCCGCGTCAGCCGCGAGGCGGCCAAGACCCGCGACATCACCGGCGGTCTGCCGCGCGTCGCCGAGCTGTTCGAGGCGCGCAAGCCGAAGGAGAATGCGATCATCGCCAAGGTCTCTGGCCGGATCGCGTTCGGCAAGGACTATAAGGCGAAGCGCAAGATCGCGATCGTTCCCGAGGATGGCGGCGATCCGGTCGAGTATCTGGTGCCCAAGTCCAAGGTCATCGACGTGCAGGAAGGCGACTTCGTGAAGCGCGGCGACAACCTGATCGGCGGCAGCCCCGATCCGCACGACATCCTCGAGGTGCTCGGCGTCAAGGCGCTGGCCGAATATCTCGTGTCGGAGATCCAGGAGGTCTATCGACTGCAGGGCGTGAAGATCAACGACAAGCACATCGAGGTGATCGTTCGCCAGATGCTGCAGAAGGTTGAGATCACCGACGCGGGCGATTCCACCTTCCTGGTCGGCGAACAGGTCGACCGGCAGGAGATGAACGAGGTCAACGCCAAGCTGAAGGCGCAGGGCAAGAAGAAGCTCGCGGACGGCAAGCCGGTGCTGCTCGGCATCACCAAGGCTTCGCTCCAGACGCGCAGCTTCATCTCGGCCGCCTCGTTCCAGGAAACGACCCGCGTCCTCACCGAAGCTTCGGTGCAGGGCAAGGTGGATACACTGGAAGGTCTCAAGGAGAACGTCATCGTCGGCCGGCTGATCCCGGCGGGCACCGGCGCGGGCATGAAGCGGATGCGGGTCGCGGCGTCGTCGCGCGATGCGGCGCTTCGCGCCCAGCAGCGTTCGCTCCAGGCATCGCTCATCGCTCCGGAAACGGCGGCCGAAGAGCATGCGGCCGAGCTCGCGCAGGGCCTCGAGGCGGCGACCCATTCGGAGCCGCTCGCCGCGGTCACGCCGAGCGGTCACGGCACCGACGCCGATGCGGGTGACTATCTCCAGGCCGGCACCGAGACGGAGTAAGGCTCGACACGAACGAAGCGCCTCGCTGCACCCGGCGGCGGGGCGCTTTCGTTTTTCGGCCTGGCCATGAAAAAAGCGCTCGTCCTCTTCATGCTGTTCGCGCTGATCGCGCCGATGCTGTGGGGCATCTGGAGCGTCCGGCGGCTGCCGCGCAACAATGTGCCGCCCAGCAGGGAGGACGAGGATTGAGCGCGCCGCTGCTTCCTCCCGCGAACCGGGACTCGCTCGCCTCGATCGGCGCGCGATCGTCGCTTTTGCGTTCCGGCGGGGAATTCCATATGCCCGCGGAGATGGACGTGACCGACCTTCGCGTCGCCATTTTCAGCGGCAATTACAATTATGTCCGCGACGGGGCGAACCAGGCTCTGAACCGCCTCGCCGGTTACCTGCTGGAGCGCGGGGCAAAGGTGCGCGTCTATTCGCCGACCGTGGAGAAGCCCGCCTTCGAGCCGACGGGCGATCTGATCCACATCCCGTGGTTCCCGATCCCGAGACGGCCCGAATATAAGGTCGGCTTCATGATCCCGCCGCGCGTGAAGCGCGATCTGCGGGCGTTCGCTCCGAATGTCATCCATGTGTCCAGCCCGGAAATCCTGGGCCATCGCGCGGTGACGCTCGCGCACAAATGGGATCTGCCGGTCGTCGCCTCGGTCCATACGAGGTTCGAGACCTATCCGCGCTATTACGGGCTGGCCTTTCTGGAGCCGGCGGTCCTCGCCGTGCTCCGGCGCTTCTACCGGCGCTGCGACGCGATCTTCGCGCCTTCGGAATCGATGGCGCAGCTGCTGCGCGACCAGCGCATGAATTACGATGTCGGCATCTGGACACGGGGCATCGACCGCGAGATCTTCAATCCCGGCCGGCGCGACATGGCCTGGCGACGCAGCCTCGGCATCGCCGACGACGAGCCGGTGATCGGCTTCGTCGGCCGGCTGGTGATGGAAAAGGGCCTCGACGTCTTCTCGGAGGCGATTGACCGGCTCGCGCGCCGCAAGGTCAGGCACAAAGTGCTCGTCGTCGGCAAGGGGCCGGCGCGCGAATGGTTCGAACAGAGGCTGCCCGACGCGGTCTTCGCGGGTTTCCAGGGCGGCCAGGATCTTGGCCGGGCCGTCGCGTCTATGGATATGCTGTTCAACCCGTCGGTCACCGAGACCTTCGGCAACGTGACGCTGGAGGCGATGGCCGCCGGGCTTCCCGTCGTCGCCGCAAGCGCGACCGGCAGCCGCAGCCTCGTCGCCGACAATGTCACCGGCCGACTGATCCGGCCCGGGGCGATCGATGCCTTCGCCGACGCGCTCGCCGCCTATTGCGCGGATCCCGCCGCGCGCCGCGCCGCCGGCGATGCCGGCGAGGCGGCCAGCCGTCGCTACGGCTGGGACGAGGTCAATCAGGAACTCGTCGACGCCTATATCCGCGTCATCCGCCAGCACCATCATGGCGGTCGACAGCAGGCGAGCCCGATTCCCTAGGGGCGGCCCTTCCCGACCGGGTCAGGCCGCCGATCGAGCATCGTCCCGCCACGCAAAGGCGAGCGGGGCTTCGCGGAAGGCGAAGCGATCGAGATGGCGCTCGACGGCGCCTTTCAGCGCATCGAGCTGGCCAGGCGCCGAGGCCTCGATCCGGCAATCGAGCCTGTCCGGCTTCGCGGCCATCGTAAACACGGCATCGCCTGGCCAGTCGGCTCCCCGCGCGTCGCGGGGAAAGACGACCCTTCCCCGCTCCGTATCGAAAGCGACGTCGAGATTGTGCGCCCAATGCTTGCAGAGCTGCTGGAGATAGCGGCTCGCATAAGCGGTGGGGACGCTGGCGTGACTCGCGATCACGCGCTGTCGCCTTCCTTCTCGTCGCCCTTCACCCGCTCGATCTTCTGCGCCGCCTCATCGAGGATCGCCGCGATATCGTGCAGCGTCTTCTCGCCGACGCCGTCGCGCGTGACCCGATGCCAGACCGCGGACAGGAGATTGCCCACCGCGCGCTGGATCGGCGCGCCGCCAGCGCGGCGGCGGTCGCTGCCAAGGCCCTCGAGCCGGGCGAACAGCCCGTCGACCTGATCGCCATTCTCGGCGAGATGGGCGCGGCCCTCTTCGGTCGCGGCAAACGCCTTGCGCGGCCCGCCCTCGCCCGCTTCCTCGATCAGGCCCATGTCCTGGAGCATGGTGAGCGTCGGATAGACGACCCCCGGGCTCGGCGCGTAAACGCCGTGAGTCAGCTCCTCGACGGCGCGGATCAGATCGTAGCCGTGGCGCGGCTCGTCCGCGATCAGCTTGAGAAGGACGAGGCGAAGCTCGCCGGCGTCGAACATGCGACCGCGCCGGCCATGGCGCGGTCCGCCGCCCCAGCCGCCCCAATCACCCCAGTCGCCGCCAGGGCCGTGCCGGCCGCCCCATCCGTGGCGGCCGCGGCCCATGCCCATCGCGAAGATCGCCTCGGGGAACTCGAAACCGCGCGGCCCGCAGCCGCCACCATACATCCTGAATCGCATGCCCATCTGGGCCTCCTATCGCTGAGATAGGCTGAGATATATCTTTCGATATGGAAGAGTCAAGATATATCTCAGATAGTCGCCCTCAATGCGCGTTCCCCGCCCCTTCGGAAGCGTTGCGGACGGTGCGGTCGAGGAAATCGAACATCGTGCGATAGAGGTGGAGCTGCCGGGCCTCGCCGGAAATGGCATGGGTCGCGCCCGGATAGACCATTGTCTCGAAAGGGAAGCTGCGCGCCTGCAGGAGCCCCATCAGCACCGTCGAATTCTCGAACACGACATTGTCGTCGGCCATGCCGTGCATCAGCAGGAGATGATCGGCGATCCGGTCCGAATGCGGCGCCGCGTCCGACTCCTCATAAGGCGCGGAATCGGTGGCAGGATTGCCGAGATAGCGTTCGGTATAATGGGTGTCGTACAATTCCCACCGCGTCACCGGCGCGACCGCGACGCCCGCCCGGAACGTGCCCCGCGGCGCACCTTCGAGCAACCGAAGCGTCATGTAGCCGCCATAGGACCAGCCGAAGACAGCGACGCGATCGGGATCGACGAAGTCCTGCCGCCGAAGCCAATCGAGTCCGGCCAGCTGATCGCGCACCTCCACCTGCCCCATAGCGTGATAGATCGCGTTCTCGAACCGCGTGCCGCGATCGGGCGAGCCGCGATTGTCGATCGAGAAGACGATCCAGCCCTGCTGCACGAGATATTCCTGCAGCGGGCTCACCCAGGTGCGCATCACCTGCCGTCCGCCGCCAGGCCCGCCATAGACCTGGACAAAGACCGGATAACGCCGCCCCGGCTCCAGGCGCGGCGTCAGCATCTTGTAATAGAGCATCGTGCCGTCGTCGGCGCGCACCGTGCCGAAGGTCGGCGCGACATGATCCGCCATGAACGGGGCATAAGGATGATCCCCGGCCACCCGGTTCTCCTCGATCCATGCGAGCCGCCGTCCGGTGGCGTCGGCGAGATAGACCTGCGGTGGCTGGGCCGGGCTCGAACGGGTGACGAGCATCCGGCGTGCGGCGCCATCCATCTCGGCGTCGTTCCACCAGCCCGCCTCCGTCAGTCGATGGGGCGCGGCCGGATGGTTCATGTCGATCCAGTAGAGATGCTGTTCGATGGGCGTGTCCATATTGGCGGTGAAGTAGATTCGCCCGCCCGCCTCATCGATCCCGTCGATGCTCTTCACCGCCCAGTCGCCATGCGTGAGCTGCGTCCAGCGCCCGTCCCGGAAACGATAGATGTGGGAATAGCCACTGCGCTCCGAGGTCCAGATCAGGCTGCCGTCGCGCAGCGGGCGGAGATTGTCGTGCAGGTTGAGCCAGTGGTCTGACGTCTCGGTGAACAGGATCGTCGAGCGCCCGGTCGCCGGATCGACGCTGAGCATGTCGAGCCGCTTCTGGTCCCGGCTCTCGCGCTGGACGAGCAGGACGTGCCCGTCCGCGCTCCAGTTCACGCGAGCGAGATAGATGTCGGTGTCGTCGCCGAGATCGACCTTCACCCGGCCGGAGCCGTCCGGGCGCATCACATAGAGTTCGACCAGCGCATTGGGCGTGCCCGCCGCGGGGTAACGCTGCTGGTAGACGCGCGTGCCGTCGGCCCCGATCGCGGTGCGGGTGACGACGTTGACCCTCGCCTCGTCGACCCGGGCGACCGCGATATAGCGGTCGTCGGGCGACCACCAATGGCCGGTGCGCCGGTCCATCTCCTCCTGCGCGACGAACTCGGCCGATCCCCAGGTCACGGTGCCCCCGCCATCGGTCGTGAGCGCATGCTCCCCGGTCCCGTCCGCGCCGACCACGTAGAGATTCTGGTCGCGCACGAAGGAGAGGTAGCGACCGGTCTTCGAAACCTGGGCGTCGAGCTCGGTCTCGGGCGTCGCCGTGATCCGGCGCACATTGCCGTCGAGCCCGGCGAGATAGAGGTCGCCGTCGAGCGGGACCAGGATCGATCGGCCGTCCGGCGCCCACTGATAGCTCACGATGCCGCGCACGCCGGAAAGCCGCGCGCGTTCGCGCCGCATCATCTCGTCCTCCGAAAGCGCCGCTCCCGTGCCGACGCGCGCGCTGTCGACCAGCATCCGGGCCTGCCCTGTCGACGTGTCGACCGCCCACAGATCGTAGCGCTCGCGGTCGTCCGGGCGGTTGCGGAGCATCGTCGCGAGCCGGCCGTCTGGAGAAAGCCGCAGCATCCGGGGCGTCGGGCCCGAAAGCGAAGGGCTGGCGAAGACCCGCTCGAGCGTCAGGCGCTCGGCACGGGCGGGGGCGGCGGCGGCAATCACGGCCGCGGCAAGGAGGATGAGGCTGCGCATGGCAGGCACGATAGCCGCCGCCACGGCAAAGAAAAGGGCGGGAACCTCAAGCGACCGCCCCGCCGCTCGCAACTTCGGCGTCGTGATGCGAGCGCGCGGCGGGATCGTTCAGCCCGCGGTCAGGACGTTTGGCGCAGGGGCGTCGGCCATGCGATCATCCATCGTCCTTGCATCCGCGCTCGGTCTGGCGCTCATTTCCGCGACGTCGGCCTGCGCGACGCCGGCGGACGGTTTGGGGGAAAGCGCGGTGCAGACGGAGTCATCGCCGGCCCTGGCTGGAACAGGCTGGCACATCGTCGCCATCGGCGATCGGGCCGTGTCGGGCGATCGCTTCGTTCTTTCCTTTACGGCGGATCGGGTCTCGGGACGCGCCGGATGCAACAGCTTTTCCGGGCCTTACAGCATTGACGGCGGGCGGCTTGCCGTGGGCGCGATGATGATGACGCGCATGGCCTGCGCGAACGTCAACGGGCCTGAGGGCGTCGATCCGATGGCGATGGAGCGGCAGGCGACGCAGATCCTGAGCGAAGGCGCGCGAATCGCGTCCGTCGGTGCGGACATGCTGGAGCTCACCGCCCCGGCCGGAACGCTCCGCCTGCGCCGCGCCGACCGGGCCGCGCGCTAGTTCGCCTTCGCCGCGCTCTCGGGCGCCAGGAGCTTGGTGAGCGGCCGCGGCGCCGCCTCGACCACCGGCAGGGCCTCGATCTCGCGCGCCCCGCTCGCCACTTCGAGCGTCTCGAACCGCTTGGCCTGGGTCATCACCTGGCTTTCAAGGCTGCCGACGAAGGAATTATAGGCATCCGTCGCGAGCCCGAGGTTGCGGCCGAGCTTGGCGACATGGGCGCCCATCGTCGCGAGCCGGGAATGGAGTTCCTTGCCGAGGCGGGCGATCTCCGCCGCTTCCTCCGCCAGTCGCTCCTGCCGCCACACGCCGGCGACGGTCCGTGCGATGGCGACCAGGTTGGTCGGCGTCGCGAGCAGCACGCGGCGCTCGAACGCCCAGTCCCACAGGCCGTCGTCCTGCTCCAGCGCGGCGGTCAGGAAATGCTCGCCGGGGATGTACATGACGACATAATCGGCGGCGTCGCCGAACTGCTCCCAATAGGCCTTGGAGCCGAGCTGCTGGGCATGGTTGCGGATCGACGCCGCGTGCGCCTTGAGGTGCGAAACCCGCGCCGCCTCATCCGCCGCCTCGCTCGCGTCGAGAAAGGCGTTGAGCGAGCATTTGGCGTCGATGATCAGCTTGCGGCCGCCCGGCATCCGCACCACCACGTCGGGGCGCAGCCGCCCGTCGCCCGTGTCGACCGACACCTCGGTCTGGAAATCGGCGAATTGCGACAGGCCGGCCTGTTCGAGCACGTTCTTCAGGCTCTGCTCCCCCCAACGGCCGCGCGCCTTGGGGCTCGAACGAAGCGCGTTGACGAGGTTGCGCGTTTCGTCGCGAACCTGGGTGTGGCCGGCATGGAGCAGCTGCACGGCCTCGCGAAGGCCGGCATATTGATCGACCCGCTCCTTCTCGACCGCGGCCAGCTTCTCGTCATAGCGCTTGAGGGTCGCCTCGACCGGCTGGAGCAGGGCCTTGAGCTGCTGCTCGCTCTTCTCGCCCGCCTGGTGGAAGCGGGCATCGGCGCGTTCGAGGAACTGCTTCTGCGCCTCGCCGAGCATCGCGGCACCGACCTCGCGGAATTGCGCGGCGAGCGAATCCTTCGCTTCCCTCAGCTCGGCGATGCGCGTCTCGAAATTGCGCGCGTCGGCCTGAAGCGTCGCAAGGTTCCGGCTGGCCTCGTCGCGCTCCTTCGTCACCTCGTCGAGGGCGAGGCGGAGCAGCTCGGCCGCCTTGGCCCTTTCCTCCGCCAGAGCCGAAGCGCGCGATCGACCGGCGAACCAGCCGAGGGCCAGGCCGGCGGCGAGCGCCACCAAGATTGCGAGCAGAAGATAGATGGGGTCCATATGCGCCTGTCCGTTTGGAACGAAGCGCGAACCTAGCCGAGGCGCGGAACCGGCACCAGCCATTTCCGTTCGCTTCGCCAGGAGGCCCCCATGTCCCTTTCGAAGATGATCGCCACCCATCCCGACGTTGCCGGGGATGCCAGCGAGCCACTTGCGCTCGCCGCGCGGCATTCGATGCTGTGCGCGCTGTTCTGCACCTCCTGCGCCGACGCCTGCGTCGCCGAGGAGATGGACATGCGGCAATGTATCCGCTCCTGCCTGGACTGCGCCGACATTTGCGGGGCGATGGCGACAATCGCCGTGCGGCGGACGGGTTCGAACGAGACGGTGCTCCGCGCGATGCTGGAGACCTGCATCCGGACCTGTGAGCTCTGCGCCGAGGAATGCGCGCGGCATGACCATGCCCATTGCCGCCTTTGTGCCGAGATGTGCCGGGAATGCGCGCGCGATTGCCGCGCGGCGCTCGACTCCGTCGCCTGAACGATGAAGCTTGGCGCGGCCTGCTGTGCGTCGGCGACGATCGCCATTCTCGCCCTCGTCGCGGCCTGCCGACCGGCGCCGGACGCGGACGCGAACGCGGCGGCCGATGCGGCACCCGCTGAATCGACCGAGCCCACCACCGTCGATTCCGGCGTCGACATCGACGCCTCGCTCTCGCTCGATCAGCTGAACGGCCTCGAAAACCACACGCCCCCGCCCGAGGCAGACGCCCTGCCGCCAGCGGATGCTCCGCTGAGATTCGTTGGGCGCTGGGCGGCCGATTCCGGGCTCTGCGCGACGGCGCCGTGGCAGTTCACGGCGCAGTCCCTCTCGACGCCGGCCGGCGCGCATTGCCGCTTCCGACGGGTCGAAAAGACGCCGGGCGGGGTCGACATCTCCGCGCTTTGCACGGCGGAAGGGCCCGAACGACGGGACAGGATCCGCCTGCGCTTCGCCGAATCGGCCGGGGCGATGCTGTTCGAATCGACGACGATCGCCGATGCGGGGCTGGTCTATTGCAGACCTTGAGGGTTCAGGCTGCGCGCCTGGCGCCGCTTTCCCGACGGGCCTTGACCAGTTTCTTCATGATCATGTCGCGCTTCAACCGCGAGAGATGGTCGATGAAGAGCACGCCGTTCAGGTGGTCGATCTCATGCTGGAGGCAGACCGCGAGCAGCCCGTCGATCCATTCCTCATGGGCCTTGCCGTCGCGCGACTGCCAGCGGGCGCGCACGCGATCCGGGCGCATCACCTCGGCATACATGTCGGGGACCGAGAGGCAGCCTTCCTGATAGGGGACGGTCGTCTCGGACGCTTCGAGGATTTCGGGATTGATGAAGACGCGCGGGTCGCGAACCGGCTCGCCGTCTTCCACCTCAGGCTCTTGGAGATCGATGACGAGCAGGCGCTTCGGCACGCCGACCTGGATCGCCGCAAGGCCGATGCCGGGCGCCGCGTACATCGTCTCGAACATGTCGTCGATCAGCGTCTGGAGCTCCGGCGTGATCTCCTCGACGGGCGAGGAAATCTGGCGAAGCACCGGGTCCGGCGTCTCATAGATGGGCAGGATGGCCATGGCGGGGATGTAGGTGGAAAAGCCCGCGCCTTCAAGCGACGGGGCGCCGCGCCCGCAGCGCCTGCGCGAGCGTGCCCTCGTCGAGATAGTCGAGCTCGCCGCCGACCGGCAGGCCGTGGGCGAGCTGGGTGAGGCGCACCGGATAGCTTTCCAGCCGCTCGGCGAGATAATGGGCGGTCGTCTGGCCCTCCAGCGTCGCGTTCATCGCAAGCACGACCTCGTCCACGCCGCCGGCGGCGACGCGGCTCACCAGGCCGGCGATGTTGAGATCCTCCGGCCGCACGCCCTCAAGCGCCGAGAGCCGCCCGCCGAGGACATGAAACTTGCCGGGGAAGAGCCGCGAGCGATCGAGCGCCCAGAGGTCCGATACCTCCTCGACGACGCAGAGCAGTCGCGCGTCGCGCCTGGGATCGGCGCAGACACCGCAGGGGTCGGTCGTGTCGACATTGCCGCAGATCGCGCAGACGGAGAGGTTCTCATTCACCTTCTCCAGCGCGCGCAGCAGCGGCGTCAGCGCGCTCTCGCGGCGCTTCATGAGGTGCAGCACCGCGCGGCGCGCCGAGCGCGGTCCGAGCCCCGGCAGACGGGCGAGCGCTTGGGTCAGGGCTTCGATTTCCTGGGAGGCCATGGCCGTGGGATATGGGGAAGCGCGGCGGCTTGCCAAGCCGAATGTAGCGGATAGGACGGCGCCATGCGCATCGCCTTCATGGGAACCCCGGACTTCTCCGTGCCGACATTGGACGCCCTGATCGGGGCGGAACACGAGATCGTCGCGGTCTATACGCAGCCGCCGCGGCCCGCCGGGCGCGGCAAGGCGCTGTCGCCCTCCCCGATCCAGCTTCGCGCCGAGGCGGCGGGGATCGCGGTTCGCACGCCGCTGACGCTGCGCGACCCGCAAGCGCAGGCGGCCTTCGCCGCGCTCAACCTCGATGCCGCGGTGGTTGCGGCCTATGGGCTGATCCTGCCGGTGCCGATCCTTGAGGCGCCACGCCATGGCTGCCTCAACGTCCACGGCTCGCTGCTGCCGCGCTGGCGCGGCGCGGCGCCGGTGCAGCGGGCGATCCTTGCAGGCGACGAGGAGACGGGCGTGTGCATCATGCAGATGGAAAAGGGGCTCGACACCGGGCCGGTCTATGCGCGGCAGGCGACACCGGTGGATCGAAAGACGGCGGGTGAGCTCACCTCCGAAATTGCCGAAATGGGCGCGCGGCTCATGATCGACGTGCTCGGCCGGATCGACGCCATGACGCCAGTGCCGCAGCCCGACGAGGGGGTGACCTATGCGCACAAGATCGAGAAGAGCGAGGCGCGGCTCGATTTTTCGGGCAGCGCCGTGGCGGCGGAGCGGCAGGTGCGCGCGTTCAACCCGGCGCCGGGCGCATTCTTCGAATATCGCGGCGAGCGGATCCGGATCCTTGCGGCCGAGGTGAGCGGAGATGCCGCCCCGCCCGGAACGGTGGCCGACGGGCTTGCCATCGCCTGCGCCGAAGGAACGCTGCACCCCACCCTGGTGCAGCGCGCGGGCCGCGCGGCGATGACGCCGGGCGAGTTGCTTCGCGGCTTTCCCATCCCGGCCGGCACCCTCCTCGCGTGACCCGTTTCCGCCTCACCGTCGAATATGACGGCCGCCCCTTCATGGGCTGGCAGCGCCAGGCGCACGGGCCTTCGGTCCAGCAGGCGATCGAGGAGGCGGTGCAGGCGATCACCCACGAGGAGGTGACGCTTCACGCGGCCGGGCGGACCGACGCCGGCGTCCATGCGCTGGCGATGACCGCCCATGTCGATGTCGAGCGGCCGATCACGCCCTTTCGCCTCGCCGACGGGATCAATGCGAAGCTTCGCCCGCTCCCGGTCGCGATCCTGAGTGCCGAGATCGCAGCCGAGGATTTTCACGCCCGATTCTCGTGCATTGGGCGGCGTTATCTCTATCGGATTTCAAATCGCCGCGCGCCGCTCGCGCTTGACGCCGGGCGCGCCTGGCGGGTGCCGGTGCCGCTCGATGCGGAGGCGATGGACGAGGCGGCGCAGCTGCTGGTCGGCCGGCACGATTTCACCACCTTCCGCTCGGCCCATTGCCAGGCCGAAAGCCCGGTCAAGACTCTCGACCGGCTCGCCGTCCGGCGCATCGGCGACATGATCGAAATCGCGGCCGCCGCCCGCTCCTTCCTCCACCATCAGGTCCGATCGATGGTCGGCTGCCTGGAGCTGGTCGGGCGCGGGAAATGGACGAAGGCGGACCTGAAGGCGGCGCTGGACGCGAGAGATCGCGCCGCTCTGGGCTTCAACGCGCCGCCCGACGGGCTTTTCTTTGTCGCGGCGCTTTATCCGGCGCCTTGATCGCGCCGAGGCCGAAGAGGCGCTGGAGCGACTTTTCGAGCATGAGCAACTGCCAGAGCGTGCGGCCGTGATCGGAAAGCCCGGCGCGGTGGTCCTGGGCGAGCGTCGCGATCGCGGTCATGTCGAACCAGCCGGTCTGCGCAAGCGCCGATCCGTCCGCGATCGCCGCCGCTTCCCCGGCCAGCGGGCCACGGAACCAGTCCGAGATCGGGGTGACGAAGCCCATCTTGCGACGATGGAGGATGTCGTGCGGCAGGCGCGAGGCGAGCGCGCGCTTCATCAGCCATTTGCCGGTGCCGCCCCGAAGGCGCATCCGCGCCGGCAGGCCAGCGGCGAATTCGACAAGGCGGTGATCGAGCAAAGGCTCGCGCGCCTCGAGGCTCACCGCCATCGACGTTCGATCGACCTTGGTCAGGATGTCGCCCGGCAGCCAGATCTTGAGATCGGCATATTGCGCGCGCGACAGCCCGTCATTGGCCGGCGCCTCGGCGAAGGCCCGCTCGTATCGCGCCTCGGCACGGTAGCCGTGGAGCGGTGCGGTGAAGAGGCGGCGGCGCAATGCGAGCGGCGTCACCCCGACCGCATTGGCATAAGCAAGGCCGCTCCCCTGCCCCAGCGCCTGCAGAGTCGTCTTGGCGCGCAGCATCCTGGGCGCCCAATCCGCCTTTGGATAGAGATCGCCGAGCGCCCCCACGCCCCGCGCGAGCGGGCCGGGGAGGAGGGCGCGCGCCCGCTCCTCGTTGCGGAACAGCCGGTGGCGGCGATAGCCGGCGAAGGCTTCGTCCGCGCCGTCGCCGGAAAGCGCGACCGTGACCTTTTCGCGGGCGAGCGCCGAGACCTGGTAGGTTCCCATGGCCGATGCGTCCGCGAACGGCTCGTCGAAGGCGTCGGCGAGCGTGTCGATCAGCGCGAAATCATTGGCGGCAGCCTCGCGGACGCGATGGTTCGTGGCGAAGAGGCGGGCGATCTCTTCGGCATAGGACGTTTCGTCGAGCGCGGCGACGTCGAAGCCGATCGAGCAGGTCTCGACAGGCGTCCGGCTCGTCTCCGCCATGAACGCCACGACCGCCGAGCTGTCGACCCCGCCGGAGAGGAAGGCGCCGAGCGGAACATCCGCGATCATGCGCGATGTGACCGCCGCGCGCAGCCGATCGACCAGCTCGGCCTCGAGCTTGCGCGCGGAGCCGCGGACGGGGCTCGAGAAGTCCGGATCCCACCATCTGACCGGGTTCGCGATCTCGCGGCCGCGGCGGATGTGGAGGAAGTGGCCGGCGGGGAGCTTGCGGACGCCGGCGATGATGCAGGCGTCGTCGGGCACGTAGCCGAAGGCGAGATAATCCTCGATCGCGGTCGGATCGGGGCTTCGGCGGAGCAACGGGTGCGCCATCAGCCCCTTGAGCTCAGAGGCGAAGATGACCGCCCCGTCCGACAGCTGGCAGACATAGAGCGGCTTCACGCCGAGCCGGTCGCGGGCGAGGAACAAGGCGTCCTGATCGGCATCGTAGAGCGCGAAGGCGAACATGCCGTTGAACCGGGCGAGGCAGTCCGGCCCCCATTGCCGCCAGGCGGCGAGGATGACTTCGGTGTCGCTCTGGGTCTCGAAATGGTGGCCCTTGGCCTCCAGCTCGGCGCGAACCTCGCGGAAATTGTAGATCTCGCCATTATAGGTGACGACCAGCCGGCGATCGGCGGTCAGCATCGGCTGCGCCGCGGCCTCGGAAAGGTCGATGATCGCAAGGCGGCGATGGCCGAAGCCGACTCCGGGCGCGGTCCACACGCCGCCGCCGTCCGGACCGCGATGGACGAGCGCATTGGTCATCGCCTCGATCCGCGCCGGATCGACCGGCTTGGGCACGTCGGGGTGGAAGATGCCGGCGATGCCGCACATGGTCAGGCGCCTCCGGCGGCGCGGTCGGCGAGCGGCGCGACGGGGCCGAGAGCGGCGAGGAAGGCGTCGATTGCCGGGCGTGCGCTGACGCCGCGCGCCGGCGCCGGCGCGGACACGAGCACCGCGACCGCGCGCTGCGGTCCGCCGAACAGGCGCGTCTTCATCGTCTCAATCTTCACCCTCGCCCCGCTTCCGGTCAGAATCGTGCCCACCCGGTAGAAGCTCAGCACCTCGCGTTCCACCCCGTGCGAGGCGATCCGCTCCGCCTTTCCGTCCGGCGGAGCCGGCGCGTCGGCGGTCCATGCCCAGGCGCCCTCGGGGGCGATCGCGCCCTGGCCGAAGCCGACGATCTCTCGCCCTTCGCCCTGATGAGTGAAGAGGATGAGAGCAAGATCGACGGCCCGCCCCTCCGCATCGCGATAGCGGGCGAAGGCGGCTCGGTCGGCGCCGGCAAAATGCGGCGCCCAGTCGCGCGCCGGCGCGATCCGGGTCCAGCCCGGCACGTCCGGCAGCGCGATCGCAGCGGGCGCGGCGCGGGTGCCCGCGGCCGACACTGTCGCCGCCCAGCTCACCGGCAGCATCGCCATGGCGAGCAAGGCCGCCGCGACGAGGTTCACCGGCGCGCCGCTTTCCTCCGGCATCGCCGCGGGATCGAACCAGGGATCGTCGGGCCGGCGATCGAAGAAGCGCCAGCCGAGCCCGAGGATCAGCGCGATGACCAGCGCAAAGAAAATGCCGCCATAGACGACATGGTCGAAACCGGCGGCCCAGGTGATGCTGGTCCGCTCCGCGACATAGATGGTCGCCCAGGCGCGTATGCCATTGGCGACGACCGGCACGACGATCGCGACGGCGAGAAATGCCGCGCGGCGCCGCCAGGAACGATAGCAGACATTGGCGACGAGCGCCCCGAAGGCGATCATCGCGATCAGGAAGCGCGCCCCGGCGCAGGCTTCCGCAACCTCGAAATAGCCGGCCGGCGTGGTGATGAAGACGCCTTCGAGATGCGCGGGCACGCCGCTGAAGCCCAGCAGCACGGTCGCGATCTTCGCGGTCAGCGTCTGCATCGCCGGCACCAGCGCCTCGCCGGCCGGGATCAGGAACAAAGCGTAGAAGATCGGGAAAGCGAGCCCGCGCGCGACGTTGCGCCCGAGCAATGCGATGACCGCGCCCTGGAGCATGAGGACCAGGCCGGCATGGCGCGCAAAGGCCACGCCGCCTGCTTCGCCGAGCAGCCATCCGATCGCGCCAATGCCGACCGGAACGAGCCCGGGCCACCAGGCAGCGGGTTGGAGCTGCCTCAGCTGCGGCCAGCGCTGGGCGACCAACCAGCCGATCAGCGGCAGGACGAGGAAACAGTGGTTGAACGTCGCATCGCTCCACCAGATCGACACGATATGCGCCGCATCCCTGTGGAACAGCGCGAGGAGCAAGAGGCAGACAAGGCCGAGCGCGGCGAGATGCGCGCGCCAGGGCGAGACCGCACTGGCCGGGCGCGCGGCGGACAGCGCCGCCGTCATGCCGCGGCGCGCGCGCCGGGCGCGATGAGGTCTGCGAGCGGGGCGAGCCGGCGATCCCAGCCATAATCGCGCACCATCGCCGCGCGTGCCGCCGCCCCGACCGCGAACGCCCGCGCCGGTGCCACGAGCAGATTGTTGATCGCGTCCGCCATCCGCTGTGCATCATCGGCGACGATCAGGTCGCGGCCGGGCTCCGCCTCGATCCCTTCGAAGGCCGCCGGGCTGGCGACGACGGGGCGCGCCATCGCCATCGCTTCGAGCACCTTGTTCTGGATGCCCCGGGCGATGCGGAGCGGTGCGACGACGATGTCCGCCTCGGCGAGCCAGCTTCGCATGTCGCTGACCGCGCCCGTCACCTCGATACGCGGCCCGGCGAGCGCGCGCACCGTTGGGGCAGGATTGCGGCCGGCGATGACGAACCGGCCGGGGATGGCGGGAAGAATCTCTCGCGCGAACCAGGTGACGGCGTCGACATTGGGCGCGTAGTCCATCTGGCCGGTGAAGAGCAGGATCGGCCCCGCCCCCCGATCCGCCTCGGCCAGACGCGGGAAAGACGCCCCGGGATCGAAGACGCCGAGATCGATGCCGTTCGAAATCGCATGAATGCCGGCAAGACCGGTCCTGTCACGGAACAGGGCCGCTTCCGCTTCGCTGACGAACAATGAGGCGTCGGCGCGGGCCGCGGTCGCGCGCTCGAAGGCGAACAGCCGCTCGGCCTCGCGGGCATGGACCCAGCGCATCGGCAGGGGCGCGGTCTTCGAATAAGCGGCGAACTTGGCCGAATCCATGTCGACGAAGTCCATCACGAAGCGCGCCGGGCATGGATCGGGGACGAACTGCGCCATCTGGCCGGAATAAGCGAAGATGGTGCCGATCCGCCCCGAGGCCAGCGATCGCCGGACGAAGGATCGCAGGGCGGCGCTGTCGAACAGGGTCAGCGAGGCCGGGCGACCGTTGGCGATCGCCTTCAGCCCGGCGCTCGCCTTTCCGGTGCGGCGGATCTCGATATGGACATCGCCCAGCGCGGCGCCGATGGCCTCGCGCAGCGCCGGCAGGTGCGCGGCATCCGCCCTGTCATCGGCGAAGCAGGCGAGGTGAACCCGCGCGAGCCCGGCCAGATGCTTCAGCATGTGCCACGAGCGGATCTTGTCGCCGCGATCGGGCGGGAAGGGGATGCGATGGGCGAGGAACAGGATGTCGTCCATCAGCCGAGCCCTCGCGCGATTGGCGGGCCGAGCCGGTTGGCGATCCAGAGCGGAAGACGCTGCCACAGTGCGATCTGCATCCGGTATTTCGGGTTGAGCGGGTTGACCTCGCGCCGCCCGCCCCAATGGGCGTAGCTGAGCGGCTCCGGATCGAAGCCCCAATTCTTCTTGAAGGCGAAGGCCCCGGTGCCGATCTTCGACCGTCCGAAATCGAAGCGGGTGCAGCCGCGCGCGGAGGCATGTCGCATCAGCTCGTAATACATGAGCTCATTGGCGCGCGCGGCCCGGGCGGCGCGGGTGCCGCCGCCCCAGTAAGGATAGACGGTGCCGCGCCAGTAGAGGCTGAACACGCTCGCCAGCACCTCGCCCCCGCGCGAGACGGTGAGGATATCGGCGGCCTCGCCAAACTCGGCGAGCGTCGCGGCGAACAGGGCGCGCGGGAAGACCGGCGTGCCGAGATTGCGAACGCTTTCCGAATAGGCGCGGTAATGGGCGTCGAGGTCGCGCCCGATCCCGACCGCGAGACCGAAGCCGAGCGCGCGGCGGACCTCGGCGCGCTGCTTGCGCGGGATCGCCTTCAGGATCGCCTCTTCGCCGGCCGGAAGATCGCGCGCGAAGCCGGCATAGGCGCCCGTCTCGACCGCCCAGCCATCGGGAGCCGGCCCGCCGCGCAGCTCGATCGAAGGGCAATCGAGCCGCTCGGCCAGTCGAACGGCTTCGGCGGCGAGCGCGGTGCGCGCCGCGACATCCTCGGCGAGGATGCCGCCATCGACACCGAAGCCCGCGGACACCAGGGCGCTGCCGAACAGCGGCGATCGCACTTCGGTGAGCGGCAGGACTCCGCGCACCGCGCCGCCACGCTCGGCCAGCAGCAGATGCGCCCGCTGGCCGGTGCCCGCCGCAATCGCGCGGCTCCATTGCGGCAAGTGAAAGGGCGTGGCGTCGGGATGGGTGCGCACATAGGCTTCGGCCGCGGCGTCCGACGGATCGGCGGCGCGGACCGCAAGCGTGAGAACGGCCGGCGCGTTCACAGCGCCCTCGCCTGCTCGGCGGCGATCGCGTCGGTCCGGCCCCATTCATGGGACCTGAGCAATTTGAGCAATTTGCCGCGCATTTCGGACAAATTGGTGTAATGACGCAGCCGCGATCGGAGCGGCGCGCGGGCGATCCTTGGCTGATCCGGATCAATCTCCCACGGATGGAAATAGAAGATGGCCGGCCGCCCGTCGCGCGCATTGACGCGGCGGATCGCCCAGTTCGAAAAGCCGTAGGGGAGCAGGCGGAAGAAGCCGCCCCCGCCCGCCGCGAGGCGCCGTCCGGCGAGATCCGCCGTCGTCACCGGCAGCTCGATCAGATCGGCCCCTTCCACCGGCCGCCAGGCGAAGCGGGGCGCGCTGCGCCAGCCATAATGATCGTGCGCGATCGGTGCGACGCTCGAGGAATAGGCATAGCCCTCCTCCGCGAGCACGCGGTGCGCCCAGGGGGTGCGTAGGTCGATCGAGAAGCTCGGCGCCCTGTAGCCGGTGATCCGCTGCCCCGCCGCATCCTCGATGAGGCCGCGTGCGCGGGCAAGATCGGCGCGAAACCCCGCCTCGGTCAGCGTGAACACACGCTTGTGGTCATAGCCGTGACTGGCGATCTCGTGCCCCGCATCGGCGATGCGGCGGATCAGGGCTGGATGGCGCTCCGCGACCCAGCCGAGCGTGAAGAAGGTCGCCTTCACTCCGGCCTCGTCGAACAGGGCAAGCACCGCGTCGGTATTCGCCTCGACGCGGCGCGGCAGCGACTCCCAGTCGCTCCGATCGATCACATGCTCGAAGGCGCCGACCTGGAACCAGTCTTCGACATCGACGGAAAGGGCGTTGCGCATCCGCCCTCCTCAGGCCGCGTTGAACCGCGCCGGCCTTTCCGCATCGCCCTCGGCCCATTCGATCAGCAGCGCGAGGATCCGGCGAAGCATCGCCTCCTGCTCATCCGCCCGCGCCTCGAGCGCGGCGATGCGGCGGGCAATGGCCGGATCGGGAACGGCCGCCGGATCGGCAATGCCCGCCGGATCGGCCTCGACCAGGGTCGGCCGCGCGGTGCGCAGCGGCAGCACCCGCTCGCCGGCCGCAGCCGGCGCGGGCGCGTGGGGCCGGGCATCGGCACCGATCTCCTCGGCCACCGCATCGACCAGGTCGGCGTCGATCGTGTCGACATCCTCGAGCGCCGCGGCGAGCATCAGCCGGTTGGCGAGCTGGTTGATCCGCCGCGGGATGCCGTCGCTCGCCTTGTGGATCGCGACGATCGCCTCGGGCGCGAAATCGGGCCGCCCGGTCCAGCCGACAAGGCCCAGCCGGTGGCGCAGATAGGCTTCAAGCTCATCCGCGCCCATCGCCTCGAGATGGTGCGCGGCGATGACGCGCTGGCGCAGCTGTTCGAGGCCCGACGAGGCGAGCCGGTCACGAAATTCCGGCTGTCCGAGCAACACAGTCTGGAGCAGCGGCTTGCCGCCCACCTGGAAGTTGGACAGCATCCGAAGCTCTTCGAGCGAGGACACGGGCAGGATCTGCGCCTCATCGACGAGCAGCAGGTTGCGCTTGCCGGCGCGCAATTCCTCGCCGAGCCGCTGTTCGATCGCATCGAGAAGGCGGGCCTTGTCGAGCCCGGCGGTGGCGACGCCGAAGCCCTGCGCCGCGAGCCGGAGCATGTCGTCGCCCTCGACCTGGGTCGAGACAAGGCTGACGGCGTTGAGCCGCGCGCGATCGATGGTCGCCATCAGATGGGCGACGAGCGTCGACTTGCCGGCCCCGATCTCGCCGGTGATGGTCACGAACCCCTCGGCCTGGGCAAGCCCGTAGCCGAGATAGGCCATCGCCTTGCGATGCGTGCGGCTTTCGAACCAGAAACGCGCGTCGGGCGTCAGCTGGAATGGCTGTCCGGTGAGGCCGAAATGGTCGGTGTACATGGGCGTCCCCTACCTTCCCCGCCTTTAGAAATTGTATCTGAGGCCGAGCAGCAGCGAGCCGACCGTGCTGTCGCCGCTGTTCTGGCTGCTGTGATAGAGGCCGAGAGCGGCAATGAACTGGAGCCTGTCGAGCAGCAGGCGGCGGGTGTAGCCGACATCGCCGCCGATCGTGGTGACCGATGCGAAGCCGGGCTGATCGGTGTCGTACCAGCTCGCATAGGCATCGACATTGACCTGCGAGACGCGGCTGAGGCGCCGGCCGATGCTGCCATAGATTGTCGCGGTCTGGTCTTCATCGCCGCCGAAGGTGACGAACGGCGAGGCATCGCCCTGGCTGAAATCGCGCCGGACGTAGGAGGCGCCGATGCCGAGATCCCACAGGCCGCGATTGCCGGAGACGACCGCGCTCACGCCGCGCATCCGGAAGGTCGCGCCGCGGATCGACTGGAGCGAGCGATCGAAACAGCCGCCGCTGCCCGGCGCCGAGCCGAAGGCGCAGCCGCCGATATCGCCGGTGAACGGATTGCGCGAAAGCTGAAAATCGGTCGGCAAGCTACTGAGATCGTTGACAAGGATGTTGCCGAACGTCTCAACCGTATCGAAAACCTGCACATTCATGCCGTAATGCGAATTGAACTGGTGCGTGAACGAGCCGACGACGGTCGTGCCCCCGTTGCGATGGCCGGCGCGAATTTCGAGCTGGGTATGGACGCTCGGCTTCCACAGCAGGCCGCCGTCGTAGATGAGATCGTCGATATCGTAGGTGAGGATCCGGTGCGCCGGATCGACGATCGCCCGCCCATCGCCGCCGATGACCGGGGAACCGTCTGAATTACGCACGATATCGTTTTGGGCTGACTTGATATTTTCATATCCGATTCCTCCCGTCAGCGCGAGCGTCGGAGAGACGGGCAGAACGATGTCGCCGCGCACATAGCCGGCGTGGAAACGATCGTCGAAGGGGCTGTCGGTGGTCGAGCGCAGATAGCCGCCGCCGATCGTCCATCCGAAAGGCAGGCGCCCCGGCCCCATGCCGATGCTCGCCGTCGCATTGTGGGTCGTCGAATGATCGAAGCCGTCGACCAGGCCGAAGCCGTCCAGATGATCGTCGATCGCGGTGTAGCCGATGCGATAGGCGGCGTTGACCGCGAGCGGGCCGGCATGGGTCGAAAGGCTCGGGCCGGCAAAGAGGCTGTAGACATCGACCCCGGCGTCACGCCCGGTGAGGCCGAAGAAGCGGCCGTCCCCGCCGGTGCGGGTCGCGAGCGCGCCGGCATCAATGGCGAGCAGCCCGGGCGCTGCATCGACATGGACGATGGCGAGGCCGGAATGGCTGTCCTGATCCGCCGTCCCGCGATTCCAGCCGATCTGGCGATCGTAGCGATAGCTGACCGCGACGGCGACATGGCGGCGCTGGATCGTGCCGTCCACGCCGACCGCGAGATTGGTGTAGGTGAGCGTGTCGCCGCTGCTCAGTTCGGCGCTGATCGCCTGATCGACCTCGACATAGGGGTCAATTCGCACCCGGCTGTGGCGGGCGCGGCGGGGCGACGCGTCCCGCGCGGCCCGCGAGTCGTCGGCGGCGGGCGGCGCGTAGGAGACACCGCTGGCCGGTGCGGCGGACGGCGCTGCGCCGATCGTATCAACATAAGGCAGGGTCTGCGCCGGCGCCGCCGCGGCCCCGAGCGCGAGGCCGAGCGCAAGCATGAGGCGGCGGACGAGGCGGAACTCAACCCGCATGGTCCCGCCCCTCATAATAAGCGCCGAACTTGCGACCGGTGACGGAAAGACCGGCGCCGTTCAGCAGAAGCCCGACATGGTCGCAGGCGGAGAGCAGACCGACCGTCTCGCGCAGGTCCGCCTCGATCGTCGCATCGGCGCGGACCACGACGAGCGCCTGGCCGACATGGGCGGCAAGCGTCGCGGCGACCGAATCCATCAGGACGGGCGGCGAATCGAACAGGATGATGCGGCGCGGATCGGCCTCGACCAGCCGCGCGAGCAGCTCGCGGGTGCGATCCGAGGCCAGCAATTCGGGAATGTTGCTCGCCTGGCGTCCGGCCCGAAGCACGGAGAGGCCGGGCACGTCGGTGCGGATCACGAGCGATTCCGGGTCGGTCGCTGGATCGGCGAGCGCATCGACCAGGCCGGGGCCCGTCTCGATCCCCAGCAGCGCGAGCATGTCGTGCTTGGCGACATCGCCGTCGATGAGCAGCACCTCGGTGTCACGCTCGCCGGCGAGGCTCAGCGCCAGGTTGACCGCGCAGAAGCTCTTGCCCTCGCGCGGCCGGCCCGATGCGACCAGCACCGACCGCCGCTTTTCCGGGCTTTGTGATACACGCCGCTCGATGGTCGCGAGCAGCTGGCGCTTCACCAGCCGGAACTCCTCGGCAAGGCCGGTCACCGGCCCGCCAGGCACGATCAACCCGGCCTCGGCCAGCGCCGCGCGGTCGATCGCGACGGTGGCTCGCTCGCCTTCGCTCCGCCTCTCCATGGGGGAGAGGACCGGGCTCGGCGCCTCGTCCCGGACGACAGGCGCCTGCGCCCGCGCCTCTTCCACCGGGGCAGGAGGTGGCGCAGATGCCGGTTCGAACGGCTCGACCGGCTCGGGGGCCGGCTCCAGCGAGGGCGCGCCGGCGCGCAGCGGGGCGCCGAAATCGGTGAGCTCGGCGGCGCGTTCGATGAAGGAGATACGGCTGTGCTTCATCACGCCACCTGCGCCCGCTGCCAGAATTCGACGAGCATCAGCACCGCGTAGCAGCCGGCGAGCGCCGCCCCGGTGCCCCCGAGCCACACGAGGCGGCGTCGACGCGCGGCGCGGACCGGCGCGGTGACCACCTCGCTCACCGTCCCGAGCACCGGGAGGCCGGTGATCGCCGCGAGCCGGCTCTGGGTCGGGAAGGTCGTCTGGATCTGGCCGAGGATGAAGGCCGCCGCGATGCCCGCGCCAAATGCGAGGACGAGCACGGCGCTCAGCAGGATCGGCCGGTTCGGCGATGCGGGGGCGCTCGGGATGCTCGGCGGCTCGACGACCTGGACGTTGACCGGCGCGGCCTGGCTCTGCGCGTCGCTGCGCAGGCGCAGCTGCTCGCGGCTCGCGAGGAGCTGGTCATATTGCTGCTTCAGCACGTCATGGTCGCGCGCCAGCCGCTCCTGCTCGGCGGCGACGCCGGGTTCGCTCGACTGGCGCGCGGAAAGCTGGGCGAGATTGGCCTGGATCTGGTTGCGTCGCGCGGTCGCGGCGGCGACCGTCGCCTCGCGCTCGCCGATCAGCGCCCTCAGGGAGGTGTAGGACGGATTGGATGCGCCCGCGGCTGGGGCGCCGCTGCGCGCCTCGGCGGCGGCATAGGGCCGCAGGCGCGCGATCTGCTCGCGCGCGGCGATGATGTCGGGATGCTGCTCGGTCCAGCCGCGGGCGAGGTTCTGGTTGATCTGACCCTGGAGCGCGGCGATCTGGCCGGTCGCCGTGGTCGCGCCGCCGCCGTCGGGACCGCCGGGGAGATTGGCCGGAGTCGCGGCCAGCTGGCTGCGCATCGAGGCGAGCGCGGCCTGGCCGGCGACGATCTGCTGCTGGAGCGAATCGAGCTCCGCGCGTGCGGACGCCATGCGCTGCGAGATCGGGCCGTCGCCGGGGAGGATCGTGGCGTAACGCTGGTCGAACTCCGCCTGCCGCTGTTCCGCCTCCTGGAGCGCGGCGGCGCGCCGGGCCAGCTCGGCGTTGAGGAACTGGAGCGACTGGCCGGTCTGTGCGCGATCGCCGGAGAGGTTCTGCTCGACGAACGCATCGACCAGCCCCTGGGCGACGCCGGCCGCGGCGCGGGCGTTCTGGGCGTTGGAGAAGCCCGAAATGTTCGAACTCGCCTTGATCTCGATCATCCCGTCCGGCTGGGCGGTGATCGTGATCCGGTTGCGCAGCGCGCTGACGACATTGGCGAGATCGCGCTCGCTCGCGACCAGCGTGTTGAGATCGGTGCGCCGCACGATGCGCGCGAGATTGTCGTTCGACGTCAGCGTCTGGCGCAGCCGCAGAAGCTGGGCGGCGCGATCGTCGGGCGCGAGCGAGGTCTGGGTCGGAAGGATCGACTGCTGCTGCACGAAGATCCGCGCCTTGGCCTCGTAACTGTTGGGGATGAGCGCGAGCACGAACCAGCCGAGCAGCGCGACCCCCCAGGCGACGGCCATCGCCACCCAGCGCCGCCGCCACACCTGGTGCAGCGCGATCCGGACCTGTTCGTAAAGACCGTCCATCAGCCGGGCCGGACCTTTAGAAGCTGCTCTCGGGGATGATGATCACGTCGCCCGGTTCGAGCCGGACGTTCGCGCTGACGTCGCCGCGGCGGAGCAGGCTCGCGATCCTGAGGTCATATTCCTGCTGATGCCCGCTCGCCCGATCGGTGCGGACGAGGCGCGCGCGATCGCCCGCGGCATATTCGTTGAGGCCGCCGACCGCGATCATCGCATCGAGCAGGGTCATGTTCGCCCGATAGGGGATCGCCGCCGGCCGCTCGGTCGCGCCGACGATGCGGATCTGCTGGGCGAAGGTGCCCTGGGGCCGATCGACCATCACCGAGACGAGCGGATCCTGGATATAATGGGCAAGCACCGTCTTGATGTCGTCGGCGAGCTGCGCCGGAGTCTTGCCGGCGGCGACCATGTCGCTGATCAGCGGCGTCGTGATCCGTCCGTCCGGCCGGACCTGGACGTGGGCGCCAAGCTCCGGATTGCGCCAGACGAAAACGGTGAGCTCGTCGGACGGGCCGATCTGGTAATTCTCGCTCGCCGGCGCCTGTTCGCCGGTGCCGACGAAGCTCGCCGGCGGCAGGGTGCGGCCCGTCCGTCCCCCCGTCGCGCAGCCGGCGAGCGCGAGCGCCGCGCTCCCCAGAAGAAGGGCCAGCCTGGACGTCGCAACCACGCGCATGATCGATCCTCTTGCCGCGCGGCCGGCGCCTGTCCCGAAATTGGAAGGCGCCCGAAGAACCGCGGATTTCGGCCCCCGCTATGGTGCCAAGAGGTAAAATTCCGGTTAGGAACAAGGGGCTTTTGGGGGTCGTCCCACAATGGGACCGAAGCGGCGCGCAGGTTAATCCGCGTGCGCGCCAACCACGATCTCGCGGGCCGCCTGCTGCGCGAGGAACGCCTGCGGGCTGGCCGAAAGCCCATAAGCCCCGGCAAGGAAGACGGCGACGAGATCGCCCGGCCCCGCGCGCGGCATGGCGACATCGTCGGCAAGCCTGTCGAGCGGCGTGCACAGGCACCCGACGACGGTGACGTCCTCCTCGGGCGCGGCGCCGAAGCGGTTTGCGATGGCGACCGGATAGTTGCGGCGGACGACCTGCCCGAAATTGCCCGAGGCGGCGAGCTGATGCTGCATGCCGCCGTCGGTGACGAGGAAGGTCTTGCCGTGGCTTTCCTTGCGGTCGACGATGCGCGTCAGATAGACGCCGCATTCGCCGACCAGCCAGCGGCCGAGCTCGATCGCAAACTCCGTTTTCTGAAGGGCTTGCGGTCGGTTCCTTAGCGTCCGTTCGAGTTCCTCGCCGACCGCTTCGACGTCGACCGACTGCTCGCCGTTGAAATAGGGAATGCCGAATCCGCCGCCGAGATTGACGAGAGGCGGCGCCTCCCCGGCCTGGTCGGAAAGCTGGGCAGCCAGCGCCACCGTCGCCCGCTGCGCCTCGATCAGCGCGGCCGGATCGAGCGCCTGCGAGCCCGCGAAGATGTGAAAGCCGCGCCACGTCGCGCCCGCCGCGATGATTCGCCGGACGAGCGCCGGCACCCGCGCGGCATCGACGCCGAACGGCTTTGCGCCGCCGCCCATCCGCATCCCCGATCCCTTGATCTCGAAATCGGGATTGACCCGCACCGCGAGGCGCGGCGTCCGGCCGATCCGCGCGCCGATGGTGAAGGCGCGCTCGGCCTCCCCTTCCGATTCGCAATTGAGCGTGACCCCGGCGGCAATCGCTGCCTCGAGATCGGAATCGCGCTTGCCGGGGCCGGCAAAGCTGATCGTCGAAGGATCGGCACCGGCCTCCAGCGCGAAGCCGAGCTCGCCGCCAGAGGCGATGTCGAGGCCGTCGACATGCTTTTGAACATGTTCAAGGAGTGGAGCGTAGGAATTTGCTTTTATTGCATAATGAAGGTGGACGCTCGGGAATGCGGCGCGGAATCGCGCGATCTTCGCATCCACCAGCGCAAGGTCGTAGACGAAGAGCGGCGTATCGCCGGCCTCGGCCACCAGCGCGTCGGCGCGTCGCCCCCCGATCATCAGCATTCCGTCGGCGTCCGCCGCGAAGCCGGCCGGGATCGGGCCCATCGGCTTGGTCATCCCATCAGCTCCTGCTTCAGCGCCACCCGATCGAGCTTCCCGTTGGGGCTGCGCGGCAGATCCTCGCGCCAGACGATCGGCCCCGGCTGCATGAAATTGGGGAGCTCGCGCTTCAGGAACGCGCGCAGCGCCGCTTCCTCGTCGCGGCGATCGGGCCGGACGACCAGGGCGATCGCCTCGCCGAGCCGCGGATCGGGGACGCCGAGCGCGACCGCCTCGGCGACGAGGCCGGAGGCGAGAGCAGCCTCCTCCACCTCGGTCGGGCTCACGCGGTTGCCGGACGTCTTGATCATCCCGTCCTCGCGGCCCACGAAATAGAGCAAGCCGGCCGCATCGCGCCGGACCCGATCGCCCGACCAGACGGCGGTGCCGCCATAGATCGAGCCCGCCGGGGCGGGCTTGAAGCGCTCGGCGGTGCGCGCGGTATCGTTCCAATAGCCCTTCGCGACCAGCGGCCCGGCATGGACCAGTTCGCCCTCCGCCGCCGCCTGGCCGTCCGGGCCGATCACCATGATCTCCGCGAAGGGGATTGCCGTCCCCATCGAATCGGGATGTTCGTCGAGGAGCGCCGGCTCGAGATAGGTCGAGCGGAAGGCTTCGGTCAGGCCGTACATCGAATAGATGTCGGCCGCGGGAAAGACCTCGCGCATCCGCCGGATCACGGACGGGGCGAGCTTGCCGCCGCTGTTGGTCAGCCGCCGCAGCGACAGCGCCGCGGTGGCCGGCCAAGGCGCCTCGACAAGCTGGACCCACAAGGGAGGAACGCCAGCCAATGTACTGATCTTGTGTGTTTCGATCGCCCGAATCACATCGCGCGCGGCGAGATAGTCGAGTGGCACGACACAGCCGCCGGCGGCCCAGGTGGAAAGCAACTGGTTCTGCCCGTAGTCGAAGCTCAGTGGCAGCACCGCGAGCGTCCGGTCCTCGGGCGCAAGACCAAGATAGGCGGCGACGCTGATCGCGCCCAGCCACAGATTGGCGTGGGTCAGCATGACGCCCTTGGGCCGCCCGGTGGAGCCCGATGTGTAGAGCAAGGCTGCAAGATCCTCCGGGTCGCGATCGGAGGGCAGGAGCGGCGGCGTATCGAACAGCGCCGCGCTCGCCTCCTCGTCGATCAGGTCGCAGCCGGCGGGCACATCGCCCTCCTCGAGCGTGGCGATGCGCGCCTTGGCGGTGAGGAGGGCCCGGGCGCCGCTGTCGGCGAGGATATGGGCGACCTGCGCGTGCTTGAGCAGCGGATTGATGGGGACGTGGATGAGGCCCGCGCGCGCGCAGGCGAGCGGCAGCAGGCTGGTGAGCCGCGTCTTCGGGAGCCATGACGCCACCCGATCACCCTCGCCGAGATCACGCGCGCGAAGGGCGGCGGCGAGCGCGCCGACCGCCTGTTCGAGTCCGGCATAATCGAGCATGCCCTCGCGCGTCACCAATGCGGGCGCCTCCGGAGCGCCGCGAAGCGTCAGATGGTCGAGCGGCCGGGGAATTGGATCGGGCACCTTCATTCCTGCTTAAATGCCCGCGTGATAGGGCGCGGGCAAAGGGGCTTTGGCACGTGTCGGTTAAAATTGCCTGTTTCGAACGGCTGGACGAGGTCGCACGCGACGCCGCGGGCGCGCTCGATCGCGCGGCGCGGCCGATCCTCTACGATCGGCTCGACTGGTTCCGCCTGCTCGAAGCGCATTGCCCGCCTGCCGGCCGGTTGCTGGCCTTGCGCGCCGATGCGGAGGGCGCGCCGTCATGGCTGGTCCTCGCCATCGAGGGCAGGACGGCACGGCCCTATGCCGCCTGGTATTCCCTGCGGGTGGGGCCGATCGGCGGCTCCGGCGCCGACGCCATGACGTCATTCGCCGAAACGCTCGCCGCGCGCCGCCTTGCCAGCCTCGTCATGGCCCCGATGGAGCGGCCGGAGCCGCTGGCCGAGGGCCTTGCGAAGGCCGGCTGGTGGGTGCGCGTCGAGCCTGACAAGGCGAATTGGCGGATCGCGACGGAGGGAATGGATTTCGAGGCCTATTGGGCCTCGCGATCGGGCAGGCTTCGCAACACCGTGCGGCGCAAGGCCAGGGCGGCCGCGCTCGACGTCATGATCCATCGGCGGTTCGACGCCGAGGCCTGGGCCGACTACGAATCGGTCTACCGCGCGAGCTGGAAGCCCGAGGAAGGCTCCTTCCCCTTCCTGCGCGCGCTCGCCGAGCAGGAAGGCGCCGCGGGCTGCCTCCGCCTTGGCGTCGCGAAGAAGGACGGCCGGCCGGTCGCCGCGCAGCTCTGGACCGTGGAGAATGGCGAGGCGACGATCCACAAGCTCGCTTATGCCGAGGACGCCAAGGCGCTGTCCCCCGGCTCGATCCTTTCGCAGGCGATGTTCCGCCATGTGCTGGACGAGGATCGCGTGGCGGCGATCGATTATGGCGTCGGCGACGAGCCCTATAAGGCCGAGTGGATGGCCGAGCGGCGGCAGCTGTGGCGGATCGTCGCCCACAATCCGCGCACCTTCCCCGGCCTCCTCCGCGGCCTGCGCGAACGGGCCTCCGCGCTTGCCGCGCGGCTGCGGACTCGCTAGGCCCGCGGCCCAATCGGAGGGGTGAGACTTGGCTGCACATCCACATCATCATGACCGCGTGGATGCGACGTTGAGGGGCGTGCTGGTCGACGTGCTCGGCCTGCCCGTGGCGCGCGTCGCCTCGTTCGACGAGGAGACCCCGCTGTTCGGGGCGATGCCGGAATTCGATTCGATGGCGGTCGCCGGTCTGCTGACCGAGCTGGAGGACCGGCTCGGCATCCTGATCGAGGATCATGAGGTCGACGCCGACATGCTCGAAAGCTATGGCGCGCTGCTTCGCTTCACGCGGGAGAAAGTCGCCGCGTGAACGCCGACGGCCTCGCCTATGAGCCCTTCGAGGGATCGCGGGGCCGGCTCTGGATGATGCGGATCGGCGCTGCGGAGGCGCCGGCGGTGCTCTTCGTTCCCGCGCTCTTCGAGGAAATGAACCGCACCCGAGCGCTCGTCGCGGCGGCGATGCGCGCGCTCGCGGGTCGCGGCTTCGGCTGCTGGCTCACCGATCTCGCCGGCACCGGGGAGAGCAAGACCGCTCTGGAGGAGGCCAGCTGGCGCGATTGGCGGCATGACGTCAGTGCCGCCGCAAGGCTGGTCAGTGAGAAGAGCGGCGGCGCGCCACTCCTCGCTTCGCTGCGCGGTGGCGGGCTGATCGACGATGCGGCGGCGGCGATCGGCCGCTGGCGCCTTAGCCCTGTGGACGGCGCATCGCTCGTCCGCGACATGGAGCGCGCGGGCTTCGGCGGCGGCGAATGGGCCGGCTACCCGGCCTCGGCCGACGTGCGCGGCTTCCTCGCCGACGCCAGGCCCTATGCGCAGGCCCCGCTTCGCATCGTCCGCCTCGCCAGCGATCCCGGCGAGGCCGACCTCAAGATCGAAGGCCCGGCGCTGTGGCGGCGATCGGAGCCGGGCAGCTCCGCCGAGCTGGCCGAAGCGATGGCGGCGGACATCGCCGCTTGGCACGCGACATGCGCCGGCTCCTGACCTTCACCTGCGAGGGCGCGACGCTCGGCGCGACGCTGGACGAAGGCAAAGGGCCGATCGGCCTGCTCATGGTCATGGGCGGAAGCCAGACGCGCGTCGGCTCCCACAGAATGTACGAAAGGCTTTCCAAGAGCCTGTCGGAGAATGGAATTTCCTGCTTCCGCTTCGATCGGCGCGGGGTTGGCGACAGCGCCGGCGAGGATCCGGGATTTCGCGGCAGCGGCCCGGACATCCAGGCCGCGCTGGCAGCCTTCCGGGCTGAGGTCCCTGCCCTCACCCGCATCCTCGGCTTCGGCCTGTGCGACGGGGCGAGCGCGCTGGCGCTGCACGGGGACGGGATCGACGGCCTGATCCTCGTCAATCCCTGGCTGGTCGAGGCCGAAGCCGGCGCGCCCCCCGCCGCTGCCGTCTCCGCCCATTACCGCGCGCAGCTGGCAAGCCGCGAGGGTTGGAAGCGACTGCTGACCGGAGCGGTGAATTTCCGCAAGCTCATCAGAGGCCTGTGGCGCATTGTTACCGGACGCCGCCAAGCCGGGCTGGCGCGCGACATCGCCCGTGCCCTGCGCAAACGACGGGTGCCGAGCGAAGTGATCCTCGCCACCGGCGACGCCACCGCCATCGCCGCGGCGGCGGAGCTTCGCACCCCGCTTTATGGCGGGCTCGTCCAGGCGACGCAGACCTTCGCGACCAATTCGCACACCTTCGCGCGGCCGGGCGACGAGGCCGCGCTGCTGGAAATGGTCGAGCAGGCGATCCACTCGCTTCGGCGCTGATCGCCGCGCTCACGCCTCCTGGAGGAGGTGCGTCTCGACGCTTTCGAAATCCATCTCGGCAAGGAAACGCTCTGCGTCGAGGGCGGCCATGCAGCCGGTGCCCGCGGCGGTCACCGCCTGGCGGTAGGTCTTGTCCATGACGTCGCCGCAGGCGAACACGCCGGGCACACTGGTGTGCGTCGTTCCGGTTTGGACCTTCACATAGCCATCGGAATCGAGCTCGAGATGGCCCTTGAACAATTCGGTTGCCGGGACATGGCCGATCGCGACGAACGCCCCCTCGATATCGATCCGCTCGATCGCGCCGCTGGTCGTGTCGCGCAGCTCGGCGGCGACCAGCACCTCGGGCGTGCCCTCGCCAAGGAATCGCGCGATCTCGCGGTTCCACAGCACCTTGATGTTGGGATGCGCGAAGAGCCGTTCCTGCAGGATCTTTTCCGCGCGGAGCGAATCGCGGCGGTGGATCAGGGTGACGTCATGACTGTGGTTGGTCATGTAGAGGGCCTCCTCGACCGCGGTGTTGCCGCCGCCGATCACGATCACCTTCTTGCCCCGATAGAAGAAGCCGTCGCAGGTCGCGCAGGCACTGACGCCCTTGCCCTTCAGGCGCTCCTCGGTCGGAAGGTCCAGCCACCGCGCCTGCGCGCCGGTCGCGATCACCAGCGTGTCGCCAAGATAGACGTTGCCGCTGTCGCCGGTGAGGCGGAACGGCCGCTGCGAGAGGTCCACGCTGGAAATATGGTCCCATTCCATGCGTGCGCCGACATGTTCGGCCTGCTTCTGCATCTGCTCCATGAGCCAGGGGCCCTGGATGACGTCGGCGAAGCCCGGATAATTCTCGACATCGGTGGTGATGGTGAGCTGGCCGCCGGGCTGGATGCCCTGGACGACGATCGGCGCCAGGCCGGCCCGCGCCGCATAGATGGCGGCGGTGAGACCGGCCGGGCCGGAGCCGAGGATGATCATGCGCGAGGAGTGGGTGGCGGTCATTCGGTGGTCCTTGTCTTGCCCGGATGAGGTAGGCAGGCCCCCAGCCCCGCGCAACCGTGATTTGCCGCCGCGCGTCCGGGCTGGTAGGATTCGGCCATCCCCCATGTTCAAGATTCAGGAATGTTTCCGATGACCGCCCATGATACGCCCTCGTCCGTCCACGACAATCCGCTCGGCCTCGACGGCTTCGAATTCGTCGAATTCACAAGCCCCGATCCGGCGGCGATGGCGGACCTGTTCGTGAAGCTCGGCTTCACCCATATCGGCAACCACAAGTCGAAGAACGTGCGCCATTACGGCCAGGGCGACATCAACTTCATCCTCAACATGGAGCCCGCGGGCCAGCCGGCGGAATTCCGCAAGGCGCACGGCCCGTCCGCCAACGGCATGGCCTTCCGGGTCAAGGATGCGAAAAAGGCGTTCGAGATGGCGATCGCCCGGGGCGCGACGCCGGTGAAGACCCCGCGCGGTCGCGGCGAGCTCGACATTCCGGCGATCGAAGGGATTGGCGGATCCTATCTCTATCTCGTCGATCGCTATGGCGCCGAGCAGATCTACGACGTCGATTTCACCCCGGTCCCCGGCGCGACGCGCGAGGACAACAGCGTAGGGCTCCACACGCTCGATCATCTCACCCACAATGTGAATCGCGGCCGGATGAACCACTGGGCTGGATTCTACGAGCGCATCTTCAACTTTCGCGAGATCCGCTATTTCGACATCGAGGGTCAGCAGACCGGCCTTTTGAGCCGCGCCATGACCGCGCCCGACGACAAGATCCGCATCCCGCTCAACGAAAGCCAGGACGATTACAGCCAGATCGCGGAATATCTGAAGGAATATAAGGGCGAAGGCATCCAGCACCTAGCCTTCGCAACCGACGATATCTTCGTCACGGTCGACCGGATGAAGGCGAACGGGGTCCATTTCCAGGACAGCCCCGACACCTATTACGACATGATCGACCAGCGCATCCCGAACCACGCCCATGACGTGGAGGCGATGCGCAAGCGCCGCATCCTGATCGACGGATCGCCGGAGACCGGCGACGGCCTCCTGCTCCAGATTTTCACCGAGAACATGATCGGCCCGATCTTCTTCGAGGTGATCCAGCGCAAGGGCAATGAGGGCTTCGGCGAGGGCAATTTCAAGGCGCTGTTCGAATCGATCGAGCTCGACCAGATCCGCCGCGGCGTCATTCCGGCGGCGGCGGCGAGCGCGACGGAAGGGTCCGCAGCGTGAGACATTCACCGATTCGCGCCTTGCAATTGCGAGTCGGGCGAGTCTAGGCTCCCGATCGGGCGGGCCGCCCCCGGCTCCCCACCCGATCAGCAGCAGATAAACGCGGGCTTTCAAGGCGTTCGCGCCTGTCTCGCCGTCAAGGAGAACGCATGACTTTTCGCAGATTTCTGGCCGCCGCGGCCTTCGCCGCCATTGCGCTGGCGCCCGGCGCCGCGACTGCCCAGGTTCCCGCTGGTGTCGAAGTCGGCGCCACGGTCAAGGACGTCCAGGGCGGCGTCGTCGGCACGATCACCGCGATCAACGGCACGAATGTCACCATCCGCACCGATCGCCTGGACGCGACCGTCCCGGCGACCTCTTTCACGGTCCATGAGGGCGATGTCCTGTTCGGCATGACCCAGGCGCAGCTCGACGCCGCGGTCGATCAGGCCAATCAGGCCGCGCAAGCCGCCTTCGCGGTCGGCACCCAGGTCAAGGATCGCGACGGCGCGGTCGTTGGCGCAGTCCAGGCGCTCGACGCGGAGACCGTGACCGTCCAGATGGGCGAGCAGCAGATCCGCCTGCCGCGCACGGCGCTTGCCGCGAGCGGCGGCGCGCTCGTGACCGGCGCGACCCTCGCCGAACTCCAGGCGGCCGCCGGCGGCGGCGCGAGCGGCACGCAATAGCCCTTGCCCGGGGCCGGCCCGCCGGCCGGCCCCGCTTTTCCTCAGGAACCGCGGCGAAAAGCGCTTGGCGGACCTTCGCCGGGCCGGATAGGGTCGCCTCCTGGGGAGACCGGTATGGCGAGCAAGGCGTTGAACATGGACGAGGCGAGCGGGGCGACGGCGTCGCCGCGCTGGGAAGAGGATGCGCTCGGCTTCCTCATCGCGCCGATGACCCGCCAGGCCTTCCTCGGCGAATATTACGAGCAGCGCGCCTTGCTCGTCCGGCGCGGCGAGCCCTTTCGCTACGCCGACCTCCTGACCCTCGACACGCTCGACGCGTTCATCGCCGGCGCCGACCTGCGCGAGGGCATGCTCGATCTGACCAGCCGACGCGAGCGTCCGCCGCGCGATGCCTATATCGATTCGCGCGGCCGGGTGGATCCGGTCGCGGTCGCCGAGCTCTACATGGACGGGGCGACGATCATCCTGCCCCACCTCCACGATTCGATGGCGAATCTCGGCGAGTTCTGCCGCTCGCTCGAAGAGGTCTTCTCGTGCCACGTCCAGACCAACATCTATCTCACGCCGCGCGTGAACGAGGACGGGTCGGCAAACCAGGGCTTCCCGCCCCATTATGACAATCACGACGTGTTCGTGATGCAGATTTCGGGCCGCAAGGCGTGGCGGCTCTATGGAACGCCGGTGGAGACGCCCTATCGCGGCGAACAGTTCGACATCGCGACCCATCAGGCCGGCGAGGTGACCGAATCATTCACGCTGGAGCCGGGCGACTGCCTCTATGTGCCGCGCGGGTTGATGCACGATGCCGAGAATGTGGGGGAGGAGCCGTCGCTCCACATCACCGTCGGCCTCATCACCAAGACCTGGGCCGATCTTCTGCTCGAATCGATTTCCGAGCTGGCGCTCGCCGAGCCGGCCTTCCGCCGCTCGCTCCCGGCCGGGTTCGCCGCCCGCGATTTCGATCGGGCGGCGGCCGAGCGCCATTTCGCGAAGCTCATCGATCTCGTCGCCGAAAGGGCGCGCATGGATGGCGCCTTCGATCTGCTCGCCGACAATTTCATGCGTGCGCGCAAGCCCAACACGGCCGGCGTGATCGCCGCCGCCCAGCAACCGATCACCGACTCGACGCCCTTCCGTCGCCGCCGCTTCGTTCCCTGGAATGTCGCCGACGATAGCGGCCGGCTCGTGCTCATCGGCCCAGGCGAGGACCTTGAACTCAATCCGCACGACGGCGACGCGCTCGATGTCGCGCTGTCGGGCGATCGCTTCACCCCCGCCGATCTCTCCTGCGACAGCCCGATCGCCCTGGCCCGCACATTGTGGGCGGCGGGTTATCTTGAACGGCTGAGGGACTGACGGGCCCTTCCCGGGCCCGGTGGTAGCGGAGGAGGGACTTGAACCCCCGACACGCGGATTATGATTCCGCTGCTCTAACCAGCTGAGCTACTCCGCCCCATCGGCCGCGTCGCCGAGCGACGCGAGGGCGCGCTATAGGAAGGTGGGCCGTGTCGGTCAACCGGAGCGATGGAAGCCGCTTTTCAACGACCGCTCCGCATGTGAAACAGGCCTCGGAACCGCAAGCCGCGCCTCCTCGTTCGAGCGCGCATGAGAGGGGACGGAGACGAAAATGGACCTCGAAACGCCGCTTGAGACGATCTGCCGCCTCATCATTCGCTCCAAGGAGCTGGACGCGCAGGTGCCCGGCAACGATCCCGACGAGGATCCCGACGATGTCGACGACACCGACGATGACGACGACGAGTCCGGCGGCGCGCTCTCGGTCCTCGACGACGAGCTGAACACCGGGGTCGAGGAGGAGGTCGTCGCCCTGCTCGACGATCTTGCCGACGATCAGCTGGCGGAGATCGTCGCGCTCGCCTGGGTCGGCCGTGGCACCTATGATTCAAGCGAATGGGACGACGCCCTGGCGGAGGCGAACGATCTCGATCCCGACGAGCGGATCGACGAGCTGCTCGAAATGCCGGCGCTCGGCGGCCATCTCGAGGCCGGGCTGGCGGCGTTCGACTATAGCTGCGACGGGATCGGCCAGCTCGACTAGCGTCGGAAAGGCCAGCTGCGCAGCGGCTCCCACGGGCCGCCCTGATAGCGCCAGAGCGCGAGCGCGCGGATGGCGAGCGCTCGCGGCATCGGCATGGCGGCAAGCCGCGCCTGGACATCCCGCGCGGCCCTGCGCGTGACCTTGTTCTGGATGGTGAGGTGCGGGCGCCACGGCGCCCGGTCCTGGGGCGTCAACAACCCGTGAAGCGCATCGGCGAGATCGGAGCGGATCGCCTCCAGGTCGGAGCTCTCGACGCGCAGGGCCGTCCCCTCCCCCAGATCCATGAGCCCGGCGATCGTCGCGCGTGGCGGCGGAGCCCCGGCCGCGTCGGCAAGGCGCGCGGCGAGCTCGCGCTCGATGCTCGGCGGGAGGTGGTGGAAGAGCGTGAGATGCGCCGGCACCCGATTGCGCTCGGGCGGGTAATGATCGCGCCGCAGCTGCTGGAGCCAGCCGTCGTCGCCCGGCCCGAAGGTCGCCGTGACGATCAGCGGGCCGGTCAGATCTCCACCTGCGAGCCGAGCTCGACCACGCGGTTGGGCGGCAGCTTGAAGAATTCCATCGCGCTCTCGGCGTTGCGGAGCATCCAGGCGAACAGCTTCTCGCGCCAGATCGCCATTCCGGGCCGCTGCGAGGCGATCAGCGTCTGGCGGGCGAGGAAGAAGCTGGTGTCCATCATCTTGAACTCCGGCCCGCACGACTGGACCTGGACAAGCGCTGCCGGGATGTCGGTCTCCTGCATGAAGCCGTAGCGAACGATCAGGCGGAAGAAGCCGTTGCCGAGCGCCTTCAATTCGAACCGCTTTTCCTCGTCCACATAGGGCACGTCCTCGATCTTGACGGTGAGGAGCATGACCCGCTCGTGCAACACCTTGTTATGCTTGAGATTGTGGAGCAGCGAGGGCGGAATCCCCTCGGCCGATGTCGTCATGAAGACGGCCGTGCCCGGAACCCGCTGGGCGCTGTTCACCGCCGATTTGATGAAGACCGGGGCCGGGATCGCCGCCTCGTCCATCCGCTCGATCAGGAGCTTGCGGCCCTTCGCCCAGGTGGTGAGGAAGGTGAAGGCGATGAAGCCGATCAGCAGCGGGAACCAGCCGCCGGCCGGCACCTTGGTGAGATTGGCGGTGAAATAGCCGATGTCGACGAGGAAGAAGAGCGCGAGCAGCGGCACCGAATACCAGGGCTTCCACCGCCACAGCACGAACAGCACCACCGTGAGCAGGCAGGTGTCGATGAACATCGCACCGGTCACGGCGATGCCGTAGGCGGCGGCAAGATTGCTGGATGTCTGGAAGAAGAGGACGAGCAGGATCACCATCACCATCAACGTCCAGTTGATCACCGGGATGTAGATCTGCCCCACCGCCGATTCGCTGGTGTGGAGAATCCGCAGCCTCGGGATGAAGCCGAGCTGCATCGCCTGCTGGGTCACGGAGAAGGCGCCCGAGATCACGGCCTGGCTGGCGATGATCGTCGCCAGCGTCGCGAGGATGACAAGCGGTAGCCGCCCGGCCTCCGGCGCGAGCAGGAAGAAGGGATTCTGCACCGCTTCATTGGCGGCGGCGGGATCGAGCGACAGGATCATCGCTCCCTGCCCCATATAGTTGAGCATCAGCGCGGGCATGACGAAGACGAGCCACGACAGCCCGATCGGACGGCGGCCGAAATGGCCCATGTCGGCATAGAGCGCCTCCGCGCCGGTCACGGCGAGGACGACCGAGCCGAGCGCGAGAAAGGCGTGGAGCCGGTCGTGCCAGAAGAAGCCGACCGCGTTCACCGGGTTGATCGTCTCGACGATGATCCACGGACGATCGGCGATATGAATGATCCCGAGCACCGCGATCGTGGCGAAATAGAGCAGCATGATCGGGCCGAAAAAGGCGCCGACCCGCGCCGTGCCGTGCGCCTGGATGGCGAACAGCCCGATCAGGATCGCGGCCGCGACAGGCACGACGAACGGCTCGAAGCCCGACTGCACGGTGGTCAGGCCCTCGACCGCCGACAGCACCGAAATGGCCGGCGTGATCATCGAATCGCCATAGAAGAGCGCGCAGGCGAAGACGCCGAGAAGGACGATGCCGGCGGTCCATCGTCGCTGGGCGCGCGCGGTCGACCGGCTGATGAGCGCGAGCAGCGCCAGGCTGCCGCCCTCGCCCTTGTTGTCGGCGCGCATGATGACCATCACATATTTGATCGTCACCACGATCATCATCGACCAGAAGATCAGGCTCAGCACACCGGTGATCTCGGCGAGGCCGTGGCTCAGCTGATGATGGCCGGCGAAGGTCTCGCGAAAGGCGTAGATCGGGCTGGTGCCGATGTCGCCGAAGACGACGCCGACCGCGCCGACGGCGAGCCCGGCAAGGCCCGCCCGGCCATGCGCGCCGGGGCCGTGCGCCGCGGGCATTTCGGAGGTTCTGGCTTCGCTCATCGGTCAGGAACGCTGAACGTCCGACTTTCCCCGTTGCTGCCCCGACCGTGCCAAGGCGTCGCGGCCCCTAGCACCTCGTTCATTCCACAGCAATATTACCGGGGCCCTCAATCGCCGGCCGCGAGCGTGCGGATGGTGAATTGCGTGACCAGCCGGTGGACGCCCGGAAGTGCCGACAGGATCTCGCGGTGGACGCGCTCGTAGCTGTCGTCGGCGCGCACGAGAACCTTCAGCAGATAATCGGACTGGCCGCTCATCAGATGCGCCTCGCACACCTGTGCGGTCCGCCCCAGCGCCTCCTCGAACGCCATCATCGTCGCCTGGCGCTGGTCGACGAGCGTGACCGACACGAACACTGTCGAGGGATTGCCCTTCGCCGCCGGCGACAGGCGGGCGCGATAGCCGAGGATCAGGCCCGCCTCCTCCAGCGCCTTCACGCGCCGGTGCGCGGCGGAGGGAGACAGCCCCACCTTCGCGCCAAGCTGGTCGCTGGTCAGGGCTGAATCGACCCCGAGCAGGTCGATGATCTTGCGGTCTATCGCGTCCATGGTGGCACATTTCGCAAAATAGATGGGGATGACGCAACCATCTTGCAAAGCGCCGGCCGCGCGCCCGGCGATTCGCAAGCACTTCCCGGACGCTTTGGAGTAAGGGAGCCAATCCGCCCATCAGGAGAGGCATCATGCGCATCGGCGTTCCCAAGGAAATCAAGAATCACGAATATCGCGTCGGCCTCACGCCGCCGTCGGTCGCAGAGCTGGTGTCGGCCGGACACGAGGTCGTCGTCGAGACGAACGCCGGCGCCGGCATCGACTTCGAGGATTCGGACTATGTCGCCGCCGGCGCGACGATCCTGGGCACCGCCAAGGAAGTCTTCGCCGCCGCCGACATGATCGTGAAGGTGAAGGAGCCGCAGCCGGTCGAGATCGCGATGCTCGAGCCGCGGCACCTGCTCTTCACCTATCTCCATCTCGCCCCCGATCCCGAGCAGGCGAAGGGCCTGATCGCCTCCGGCGCGACCTGCATCGCCTATGAGACGGTGACCGCAAAAGACGGCTCGCTGCCGCTCCTGAAGCCGATGAGCGAGGTCGCGGGCCGCATGTCCGTGCAGGTCGGCGCCCACTATCTCGAAAAGGAGCAAGGCGGCCGCGGGGTGCTGCTCGGCGGCGTTCCCGGCGTCGCCCCGGCGCGGGTCGCGATCCTGGGCGGCGGCGTCTCCGGCGTGAACGCGGCGCAGATGGCCGTGGGGATGCGCGCGGACGTCACCATCTACGATATCAGCAATGCCCGGCTCGCCGAGCTCGACATGTTCTTTTCGAGCCAGATCAAGACGGCCTATGCCAGCAAGGCGGCGATCGCCGCGGCAGTGCGCCAGGCGCATCTCGTGATCGGCGCGGTGCTGGTTCCTGGCGCGGCGGCGCCGAAGCTCGTGACCCGCGACATGCTGAAGACGATGAAGCGCGGATCGGTGCTCGTCGATATCGCGATCGACCAGGGCGGCTGCTTCGAGACCTCGCACCCCACGACGCACAGCGATCCTGTGTTCGAGGTGGATGGCGTGATCCATTATTGCGTCGCCAACATGCCGGGCGCCGTCGCCCGCACCTCGGCCTTCGCGCTCAACAACGCCACCCTGCCCTTCGCGATGGCGCTCGCGAACAAGGGCGCCGAGGCCGCGATGAAGGCCGATCCGCACCTTGCGGCGGGCCTCAACATCTCGAACGGCAAGGTCCGTTACAAGGCCGTCGCCGACGCGCTCGGCCTGCCTTACGAGCCGGCCTGACCTATCGACCCGTCGCCGCGCCGGCGGGGGGCGGCGACGGGGCACCGGTGGACGGATTGCCCTCGGGCGCGATTCCGCTTGCCGGCGCATCCTCGGCCGATGGTGGGGGTGCCGGGATTTCACCGCTGAGCCGCGCCGCCTGCAGCGCCTGGAGCCGCTCCTCGATCGCCGCGCGATAAGGCGCGCCGGCGGGCGCTTCGGCAAGAAGATCGCGCCAGATGCGCTCGGCCTCGTCGAAATGGCCGCCCTGCGCCAGCGCGAGCCCATAGAAGAAGCGCGGCCCGGGATGCTGCGGCGCGATCTGCTGCGCTCGCTGGAAAGCGAATTGCGCCGCCGGGTTCATCATTCCGCCGCCATGGACGACGAGCGCGTTGCCAAGCCCCACCCAGAGATCGGGATCGTTCGGCGAATCGCGAAGCCCGGCTTCGACGATCTCGACGCCGGTCTGCGTGTCACCGCGCCGCTGGAACCCTTCCGCCATCGTCAGCCATTGCGCCGCGCGGTCGAACCGGCCGAGCATGTCGCCGCGCATCTGGGCGAACTGGCTGTCGGGAACCTCCTCATGCTCGGGCCTCGGCTTCGGCGCGCCGGCGAGGTCGGGTCGCCCCTGCCAGGCGTAGCCGGCGAGCGCGAGCAGGATCGCCGCCGCCGCGAACTGGACCGCGCCCATGTCCCGCCGAAGGAAGAACCAAAGGCCGGCGCCGGTCAGCACGGCAAGGCCGATCATCATCACCCAGCCCATCAGCGCCTCCTCAGCCTCAGGCGTCCGCGAATGAGCAGGAGCCCGGCGATCAGCAGGAGCAGCGGCAGCCCCCAGAGCGGCCAGGTCTTCGGCTCGACGGGCGGCTGGAAGCTCACCCACTCGCCGTAGCGCGAGATCATCCAGGCGCGGATCTGGTCCGGCGTCTCGCCGGCCTGGATTCGCTCGCGGATCATCGAGCGCATGTCGCCGGCCATCTCTGCGTTCGAATCGGCGATCGACTGGCCCTGGCAGACGACGCAGCGGATCGTTTCCATCAGCGCCTTGGCCTGGCGCTCCTGGTTCGGATCGGCGAGCTGCACGTCGGCGAGCGGCGCCGGCGGCAGCAGCGAATCGGCGAGCGCCGGGCTCGCGACCAGCAGCGCGGCGGTGACAAGGGCCTTCCTCATCGCGCCGCCTCCCACGCCGCGACGATGGCCGGGATGTCGCTGTCCATGATGGCGCCGATATGCTGGTGGCGAATGACGCCGCGCCCGTCGACGATGAAGGTTTCGGGCACGCCGGCCGAGCCGAGCGAAAGCTGGACGCGCCGGTCGTTGTCGGCGCCGATCGCGCGGAATGGATCGCCATATTGGTCAAGGAAGGCGGCGAGGTCCTGGGGGCGGTCGCGCACGGCGATCCCGTCGATCGGAATGCCGCGCCGGCTGAGCTCGGCGAGCTGGACGGCCTCCGTCCGGCACGGGATGCACCAGCTCGCGAAGATGTTGACGAGGTGCGGCTGACCGTCGCGCAGGTTGCGGCTCGACAGGCCGGGCCGCCCGTCGAGCGCTGCAGCAAGGCTGAACTCGGGCACGTCCTTGCCGATCATCGCCGACTGGATCTGGTGATCGTCGGGCCGGTAGAGGCCGACGGCGAGCACGATGAAGAGCAGGCCGACGACGAGCACCGGGATCCACAGGATGATCCGTAGCCGCCTCATGCCAGCGCCTCCCCGCCCATGGCCGACGGCTGGCGCCCCCGCCGTTCACGAAGCACGCGGCCGATCAGCGACAGGAAGCCGCCGAACGCGATCATCGCCCCGCCGAGCCAGATCAGGGTCACCATCGGCTTCCACCAGAGGCGGATCTGCCAGCGCCCCATATCGTCGGATTCCCCCACATTCGTGTAGAGCTGCCCGTCGAGGAACGTGCGGATCGAGGCCTCGGTCGTCGGCGTCGGCGGCGCGCTGAACATCCGCGCCTGCGGATTGAGGGCGATCGGCCCGCCGGTACCGTTGCGCCGGGCGGTCATGCGCGCCTCGATCGCGGTCCAGTTGGGCCCGGCGACCGGCGCGACGCTATCGAAATGCACGACATAGGGGCCGACGGTCGCGGTCTCGCCGGGATGGAGCGCGACCAGCGTTTCCTTGTCGAAGGCGGTGGATATCGCCATTCCGGACAGGCTCACCGCGACGCCGAGATGGGCGATCACCATGCCCCAGGTGAAAAGCGGGGTGCGCCTCAGGTTGCGCTTCCACAGCGGCGCGAGGCTCGCGATGGCGGCCCCGGGGGCGATCGCCATGCCGAGCAGCGGGAGGATGCCGACCCCGGGCGCCAGCACGACGACAAGCAGCAGCGCTGCCGCGCTGACCAGCGTCGGCACCGCATAGCGATTGGCCAGCGCCCCGACTCCGTCGCGCCGCCAGCGCATCAGCGGGCCCATGCCCATGATCGCGACGAGGATGAGCGCAACCGATCCGGCGATCGGATTGAAATAAGGCGGGCCGACCGAAACCTTGGCCCCCATCGCCTCGGTGATAAGCGGATAGATCGTACCAACGAAGACGACGCCGAGGATCACCGACAGCAGCAGATTGTTGATGACCAGCGATCCTTCGCGGCTGAACAGATCGAAGCGCGAGCCTTCCTTCACCGTCCCGACGCGCAGCGCATAAAGCAGCAGCGCGCCGCCGATATAGATGACGAGCAGGCCGAGGATCACCGCGCCCCGGCGCGGATCGACCGCGAATGCGTGGACGCTGGTGAGGATGCCCGAGCGCACCAGGAAAGTGCCGATCATCGACATCGAGAAGGCAACCACCGCGAGCATGATCGTCCAGGCGCGAAGCCCGTCGCGCGTCGCCAGCACGGTGACGCTGTGCAAGAGCGCCGTCGCGGCGAGCCAGGGCATGAGCGACGCGTTCTCGGTCGGATCCCAGAACCACCAGCCTCCCCAGCCGAGCACATAATAGGCCCAGTAGGAGCCGGCGGTGATACCGATGGTGAGGAACACCCAGGCGGCCAGCACCCAGGGGCGCATCGCCCGTGCGAAGGTGGGCCCGACATCGCGCGTCACCAGCGCACCGACCGCGAAGGAGAAGGCGATCGAGATGCCGACATAGCCGAAATAGAGGGTCGGCGGATGGAAGGCGAGGCCCGGATCCTGGAGCAGCGGGTTGAGGCCATTGCCCTCGACCGGGATCGGGTTCAGGCGGTTGAACGGGTTCGACGCGAACAGGAGGAAGAAGTAGAAGCCGAGGCCGATCGCCGCCTGCGCCGCGAGCGTCGCGGCGAGCGTTCGCGGATCGAGCCGCCGCTCGAACAAGGCGACGGCGGCCCCGGCGATCGCGAGCACCGTCACCCATAGCAGCATCGAGCCTTCGTGATTCCCCCAGGCGCCGGCGAACTTGTAGAGCCAGGGCTTCATCGAGTGGCTGTTTGCCGCCACCAGCGCGACCGAGAGATCCGTGCGCAGGAAGCACAGGATCAGCAAGCCGAAGGCGAGCGCGGCAAGGGCGCCCTGCGCCACCGCGACCGCGCGCACGGCCCTGAGGTCCGCCGTCGTGTCCGCCGCCGGCCGCACCGCGGCGGACCCGAGATAGAGCTGGAGCAGCGACAGCGCCGCCGCCAGCCACAAAGCCGCAAGCCCCCCTTCAGCGATCATCGCAATGTGTCCGTTTCATGCTGGCCCCGCGCCTGGCGCATCACCGGCGGAACGTAATTTTCGTCATGCTTGGCGAGGATTTCGGTGGCGACGAAATGACCGTTCGGTTCGAACCGTCCCTCCGCGACGACGCCGCTGCCCTCGCGGAACAGGCTTGGCGGGATGCCGCGATAGGTGACGTTGATGACGTTCGGGGTCTCGTCGGTGACGACGAAGTCGATCGTCACGCCATCGGGTCTCCGCACGATCGAGCCACGGCGCACCATGCCGCCGATCCGCACCGCGCGATCGAGCGGCAGTCCCTTCGTCGCGACATCTCCCGGGGCGTAGAAGAAAGCGGCCCGGTCCTTGAGGCCGGACATGGCGAGCAGCACCGCGCCGAGCACCGCGACCACCGCGACGATCAGCAGGACAAGGCGCTGGTTCTTCGCCTTCATGGCCGCTGCCTCAGCTTGTCAGCGGCGGATTCGGCGCGGCGCATCGCGATCCAGCTCCATCCAGCGAGGACGATGGTGCCGAGTGCGACCAGCCCATAGGCGGCGATGACGAAGGGCCAGGGGTTCATTCGGCGGCCATGCGCTTCATCCGCGCCTCGACCTTCGTGCGCGCAAGCTCGGCGCGCATCCGCATCAGCACGATCGCCGCGAACAACAGGGTGAAGCCGATCGCCGAGCCGAGCAACGGCCACAGCATCTGCGGGGCGATGGCCGAGGTGCCGCGAAGGATGTCGATGCTCTGCCCCTGGTGCAGCGATTTCCACCACACGACCGAATAGTGGATGATCGGCAGGTTGATCGCGCCGACGAGCCCGAAAATGGCGGTGAGGCGCCCTTCCCCGTCCCTCTCCCGTTCGGCCCCTGCGAGCGCGATATAGCCGAGATAGAGGAAGAAGAGGACCAGCATGGAGCCCATCCGTCCGTCCCATTCCCAATAGCTGCCCCAGGTCGGACGCCCCCAGAGCGAGCCGGTCGCGAGCGCGAGCGCCGCGAAGACGGCACCGGGCACGCCGAGCGCACGCCCCGCGACCGCGGCGAGCGGATGACGCCAGACGAGCTGGGCCAGGCCCGCCGCGGCGATGCCCGCCCAGCCGCCCATGGCGAGCCAGGCGGAGGGCACGTGGATGTAGAGGATTCGCACGCTATCGCCCTGGAACCGCTCCGGCGGCGCGACGAACAGGCCGAACCACAGCGCGACCAGGATCAGCACGGCGCCCAACCAGCCGAGCCAGGCGGTGAGCGGTCGCGCTATTTTGAGGAAACGGGCCGGATTCGCGTAAACGTGCATGGTCGCGCGTTTGTTTAGCGAAGGCCCGCGGTGCGGGGAAGCGCCTTGCGCGCGCGATCAGCCGCGCCCGATCAGCCTTTGCGCCATCGCGTCGGCAACCGCGGCGGCGTTGCGGCCGGTCGCCTCGCTTTCCGCCCAGATTTCGCGCAGGCGGCCGGGGATCGCCTCGATCCGGCGGCGCACCTCGCTCTGGTCGCCATCCTTCAGATATTCGGTCGACACGTTGATGATGCCGCCGGCGTTGATGACATAATCGGGCGCATAGGTGATGCCGCGCGCCTGGATGCGATCGCCGTCCGCCGCGGTCGCGAGCTGGTTGTTGGCGCCGCCGGCGACGATCGGCGCCTGGAGCGCGGCGATCGAAGCCTCGGTCAGGATCGCGCCGAGCGCGTTCGGGCTGAAGACGTCCGCCGGAAGGGTCATGATCGCGTCGGTTTCCACGACCTCGCCGCCGACGTCGCGGGCGAGCGCCTTCGCCTTGGCGGAATCGATGTCGGCGATGCTGATGCGCGCGCCATCGGCCGCGGCGCGGCGGGCGAGGCCGGAAGCGACGCTGCCGGCGCCCTGGATCGCGATGTGCAGGCCCGACAGGCTGTCCTTGCCGAGTCCCTGCTTCACCGCCGCCTTGACGCCGAGATAGACGCCATAGCTGGTGTGCGGCCCGGGATCGCCGCCGACGCTGCCGTCGGGAACCGGGAGGCCGGCGACGTAGCGGGTGACGCGGGAGATCGCGACCATGTCGTCGACATTGACCCCGACATCCTCGGCGGTGACGTAGCGCCCGCCGAGCCCGTCGACGCCGCGCGCGAAGGCGGCGAGCATCTCGGGCGTCTTGGTCCGCCTCTCATCGGCAAGGATCACCGCCTTGCCGCCGCCGAGCGGCAGGCCGGCCATCGCATTCTTGTAGCTCATGCCCCGCGACAGCCGCAGCACGTCCGCGATCGCCTGGCCCGGTTCGGCATAGTGCCAGAAACGGGTGCCGCCAGCGCCGGGGCCGAGATGGGTCGAGTGGACGGCGATCACCGCCCTGAGGCCGCTCGCCCGATCGGTCACGAAATGAACGAGTTCATGCGCGTCGAAATCGGGAAAATCCCAAAGCGAATCCATCGGGCTCGGTCCTGTCGGCAGGCGGAATAGGAAATGGGGCGATCGACGGGACTTGAACCCGCGACCCTCGGTACCACAAACCGATGCTCTAACCAGCTGAGCTACGATCGCCACATGCGAGGTGCGCCGCGCACATAGGGGGGCGGCTCCCCCCGCGTCAAGGATCGTGCGTCAGGCGGCGCTGCGCGCCAGCGCCCGCGATCTCGCGGCGAAGAGTTCGGCGAGCTCGAGATGGCGGCGGCGCGCATCGTGCGAGCCGGCGGCGGCCGCCCATTGCCGATGCTCGTCCGCGCGGCGCGCATAATAGGCTTGATCGTCGTCCATTGAAGCTTTCCCCGGTAACCTCGCTCAAGCTAGGTGCCGGCTTCCCCGCCAGACAGCGGGGCGCGTCAGCCCGCCCGCCTTTCGAGCCGGGCCGTGGCGGCACCTGCGGTTATCCCGGTAACGTGGACCGCCTTTCGCCGGGACTTCTCGCCCGAGCCGATCGCGACGGCCGATTTCGGCACCCCGAGTTCCGCCGCGACGAGCGCGATCAACGCGGCATTGGCGGCGCCGTCCACCGGCCGCGCGGCGAGCCGGACGGCAAGGGCGGTTCGACCGCCGGCGTCGGCGACAGGCCCCACGATCTCGCTTCGCCTGGCCCGCACCGTCACCTTGACGGCGATGCGGATGCCCCCTTCTGACTCAGCGATCACGGCGCCCTTCCCCGGTCCAGCCAGGCGGCCGCCGCGTCCGGCGTGCTTTTGCCCGTGTCGCGATCGACCATGTAATTGGCCGCCCGCATCCGATCGACCGGGATCGACCCGATCAGCGGCGCGAGCGCGTCGGTGAAGCGGCGATCGCCGGCGCGGCGCGGCGCGACGAGCAGCAGGGCGTCGTAGCTTGGCAGCGCATGGCGCGGATCGGCCAGCGTCACGAGATCGAGCGCCGCGATCCGGCCGTCGGAGGAGAAAGCCGAAATGACGTCCGCCGATCCGTCGGCAATCGCACGGTACATGAAGGTCGGGCTGTAAGAGCGCTGGCTGCCGAAATCGAGACGATAGGCGGATTGGACCGCGCGCCATTCCGGCCGCGTCAGGAATTCGAGATCCGCGGCAAGCGCGAGCCGCGGCGCGGCGCGGGCGAGATCGTCGAGGCTGGCGATGCCGAGCGCGTCGGCGCGGCCCCGCCGCATCGCGAAGGCATAGGCATTTTCGAAGCCGAGCGAGCCGAGGATTCGGACATGGTCGCGCCGTTCCAGGGCTCGCGCGAGCGTGCGCCGCATCGCCGCCGCGTCAGGCGTATCGCTCCGGCCCAGGATATTGGCCCACAACGTCCCCGAATAATCGACATAGACGTCGATGTCGCCCGCGGCGAGCGCCCGATAGGCGACGGTCGAGCCGAGATTGTCGCGGCGCTGCGTCCGGTAGCCTGCGGCGTGCAGGCGGCGCTCGATCAGGCTGGCGAGGATATATTGTTCGGAGAAATTCTTGGCGCCGATCGTCACGATCTCGCCGCCGTCGGCCCTTGGACCGGGCGCGAAGGCGAGCGCGATTCCCGCGACGAGGATGGCGAGGCCCGCGGCGATCCGCCCCCTGCTACGCTGCGCGAGGCCCGATTCGACCAGCGCGAGGAGCCCGTCCGCCGCCAGTGCCAGCGCCGCCGCCGCGCCGCAGCCCACCAGGACCCGGACCCAGTTTTCGGTCTGCAGCCCGGAAAAGATGAGGTCGCCAAGGCTCGGCTGGCCGACCGTGGTCGCCAAGGTCGCCGCCCCGATCGTCCACACCGATGCCGTGCGGATGCCGGCGAGGATCACGGGTGCGCCCAGCGGCAGCTCGACCAGGCGAAGGCGCTGGCCCGCGGTCATGCCGATCCCGTCCGCCGCCTCGATGATCCCCGGATCGATTCCCTGGAGCGCGGCGACGCCGTTCCTGAGGATCGGCAGCAAGGCATAGAGGCTGAGCGCGAGCAGGGCCGGCAGGAAGCCGAGGGCCGGAATCGCAAGCCCGCTCGCGCGGCCGAGGATGAGCAGCGCTGGATAAAAGAGCGCCAGCAGCGCCAGCGCCGGCACGGTCTGGACCAGGCCGGCCAGTGCAAGCGCGGGCCTGCGGACCGCAGCGCTGCGCGCCGAGGCGATGGCGAGCGCGAGGCCGATGACCGCCCCGATCGCCACCGCCGATCCGCTCAGCAGCAGGTGCGCCTGCAACAAGGGAGGCAGCGCGACCAGCGAATCGGAGAGTGCCGGGCTCACAGCGCGGCGAGCCGCTCGGCCTGGCGGCGCGGCACCTCGACCAGGGCGCGCACCTCCGGATCCTCGATCCCGACCAGATCGGCGGGTGCGGCGTCGGCCCGCACGCGCCCATCGATCAGCACGATCACGCGATCGGCGAGCAGCAGCGCCTCGGCCATGTCGTGCGTCACCATCAAGGTGGTGAGGCCGAGCCGGTCGTGCAGCGTGCGATAGGCGCGGCCGAGCGTGTCGCGGGTGACCGGATCAAGCGCGCCGAACGGCTCGTCCATGAGCATCAGCGCCGGCGCGGCGGCGAGCGCCCGGGCAACGCCGACGCGCTGCTGCTGCCCGCCCGAAAGTTCGCGTGGAAAGCGCGTCGCCACGTCGCGCGGGAGCGCGACCAGATCGAGCAGCTCGGCGACTCGGCTGTCCCCCTTCTCGCCCATCAACCGGGGCACGATCCCGATATTTTCGGCGACGTTCATATGCGGGAACAGGCCGATGCTCTGGATCACGTAGCCGATGCCGTGCCGGAGTTCGGGAAGCGCCAGGTTCGCGGTGTCGCGCCCGTCGATCCGCACCGTGCCCGAATCAGGCACGACGAGGCGGTTGATCGATTTGAGCAAGGTCGTCTTGCCCGATCCCGACGGGCCGACCAGCGCGACGAACGCGCCCTTGCTCACGGACAGGCTGACGTTGTCGACCGCCAGGCGATCGCCATGACGGCGGCTCATCGAGTCGATCTCGAGGAATGGCGGGCCGGTCATCGGCGTGGCGTGGTGGGCGCGGTAGGGATTGAACCTACGACCCCACCCGTGTGAAGGGTGTGCTCTACCACTGAGCTACGCGCCCACGCGCACGAAGGAAGCGGCCCATAGCGGCCGCCTCCCCGCCTGTCCAGCGCCGAGGCCTAGCCGTTCACCGCATCCTTGAGGCCCTTGCCCGCCTTGAACTTGGGCTGGGTCGATTCCTTGATCTGCATCGGCTCGCCGGTTCGCGGGTTGCGTCCGGTCGACGCCTTGCGCCGGGAACAGGTGAACGTGCCAAAGCCGACCAGCCGGACCTCGTCGCCCCGCGTCAGCGCGCTGCTGATCGTATCGAACACAGCCTCGACAGCACGCGACGCTTCCCCCCGCGCCAGCCCGGTTACATCCGCGACGTGGCCGATAAGCTCCTGCTTGTTCATCGCTGACCCCTGCTTTCCCGAAGACTCGCGGCGCACGGCCGGAGAAAGGGGATTAAAAGCGAGCCGTTACGCGCAAGTCAAAAGGAAAGCGGCGAACGCCACACAAGCGCGCCGCTTCGGGACAGGCGGCCGGTCAATGCCGAACCGCCGCCCCGCCCCGCTCGTCGACCGCCGGCGCGATCTCGCCACGCGGCAGCGCCGCGAGCTCATCGGCCTCGGTCCACTCGATCGGCGCGACCGGCGCGACGAGCGCGTGGGTCAGCACCTCGTCGACATGGCTCACCGGCACGATCTCCAGCCCCTCGCGGATGTTCGCAGGGATGTCGGCCAGGTCCTTCTCGTTCTCGGCCGGGATCAGCACCTTGGCGATGCCGCCGCGGAGCGCCGCGAGCAGCTTCTCCTTGAGCCCGCCGATCGGCAGCACGCGGCCGCGAAGCGTGACCTCACCGGTCATCGCGACGTCGCGGCGCACCGGAATGCCGGTCAGCGTCGAAAGGATCGCGGTCACCATGCCGATGCCGGCGGACGGGCCATCCTTCGGCACCGCGCCCTCGGGCAGGTGGACGTGGATGTCCTTGCGGGCGAACAGGCTCGGCTTCACGCCGAGGCTCGGTGCCCGCGCCTTCACGAAGGAAAAGGCCGCCTGCACCGATTCCTGCATCACCTCGCCGAGCTTGCCGGTGGTGCGGATCTGGCCCTTGCCGGGGACCGTGACCGCCTCGATCGTCAAGAGCTCGCCGCCGACCTCGGTCCAGGCAAGGCCGGTGACCGCGCCGATCTGGTCCTCGTCCTCGCTGATCCCGTGGCGGAATTTCCGGACGCCGACGAAGTCGCCGAGATTGTCGGCGGTGACCACGACCGACTGCGCCTTGCCCTCCAGGATCTGGCGCAGCGCCTTGCGCGCGACCTTGGCGATCTCGCGCTCGAGCGTGCGGACGCCGGCCTCGCGGGTGTAATGGCGGATCAGCGCGCGAAGCCCCTCCTCGGTCAGCGCGAACTCGCCCTCCTTGAGGCCGTGGCTTTCGATCTGCTTGGGCAGCAGGTGCCGCTTGGCGATCTCGACCTTCTCGTCCTCGGTATAGCCCTCGAGCCGGATGATCTCCATGCGATCGAGCAGCGGCTGCGGCAGGTTCAGCGAGTTGGCCGTGGTCACGAACATCACGTCGCTGAGGTCGTAATCGACCTCCAGATAATGATCCTGGAACTTGCTGTTCTGTTCGGGATCGAGCACTTCCAGCAGCGCCGAGGCGGGATCGCCGCGGAAATCCTGGCCGAGCTTGTCGATCTCGTCGAGCAGGAAGAGCGGGTTGGACGTGCCGGCCTTCTTGAGATTGCTCACGATCTTGCCCGGCAGCGAACCGATATAGGTGCGCCGGTGGCCGCGGATCTCGGCTTCATCACGGACGCCGCCAAGGCTCTGGCGAACGAATTCGCGGCCCGTCGCCCGCGCGATCGAGCGACCGAGCGAGGTCTTGCCGACGCCCGGCGGGCCGACGAGGCACAGGATCGGCCCCTTCAGCTTGTTGGTGCGCGCCTGAACCGCGAGATATTCGACGATCCGGTCCTTGACCTTCTCGAGCCCGTAATGGTCCTCGTCGAGGATACGCTGCGCCTCCGCAATGTCGTGCTTCAGCTTCGATTTCTTGCCCCAGGGCAGGCCGAGCAGCACATCGAGATAATTGCGGCTGACGGTCGCTTCCGCCGACATCGGCGCCATCCCGCGCAGCTTCTTCAGTTCGCTCTGGGCCTTGCCCTTGGCTTCCTTGCTGAGCTTGATCCGGTCGATCTTGCGGGCGAGCTCCGCCAGCTCGTCGCCGCCGCCTTCCTCGCCCTCGTTGCCGAGTTCGCGCTGGATCGCCTTCAGCTGCTCGTTCAGATAATATTCGCGCTGGGTCTTCTCCATCTGGCGCTTCACGCGCGAGCGGATCTTCTTTTCGACCTGGAGCACGCCGAGCTCGCCCTCCATGAAGGCATAGGCCATTTCGAGCCGCTTCGACGGATCGAGCTCGGCGAGCAGCGCCTGCTTGTCGGCGACCTTGACCGCGATGTTGGCCGCGACCGCGTCCGACAGCTTCGAGGCCTCCTCGATCTGGCCGAGCTGCACCGCGGTTTCGGCGGGCAGCTTGCGATTGAGCTTCGCATAATTTTCGAACTGCTCGATCACCGAGCGCATCAGCGCCTGGACCTCGGCGCCCTCGACCTCGGCGGAGTCGATGGTCTCGACCTCGGCGACGAGGTGGCCGTCCTGGCGAGAAAGCGACTTCAGCGTCGCGCGCTGGCGGCCTTCGACAAGCACGCGCACCGTGCCGTCGGGAAGCTTCAAAAGCTGCAGCACGCTCGCGACCACGCCGAGATCGTAGAGATCGTCGCGATCGGGATCGTCCTCGCCCGGATCGAGCTGGGAGACGAGGAAGATGCTCTTGTCTGCCGTCATCGCGCTTTCGAGCGCCGCGACCGATTTGTCGCGACCGACGAAGAGCGGCACGATCATGTGCGGAAAGACGACGATGTCGCGCAAGGGAAGGACTGGATAGGTTTCGCTCACTTGGCACTCCGGAACGCGCGGAAGGCGCGGCTTTCCTCCCATATGGGGCCAAAGCCCTTACGCATCAATGAAGGGCCGGAGCGCCCGCGCAGAGCACGGCGATCGCAACGCGATCGTCGCGCTCTGCAAGAGAGCGCGAAGGCCGGCCGGCGGGTCGGCAAGCCGAGCCCGACCGACGTCACGCGATTCACTCGCGTGACGCCCCGCCGCGTCTTCGTCGCCCCGAATGTCACCCCCGTCGCAAGCGGGTGCTTTGCGATTGACCCATCCATCGGGCGGGGTTTAATTTCCTTGGCTCAACGAACTGAAGGGGTGGTACGATGCTTCGCGGAGCGATGCTGGCAATTCCCTTGGTGCTTGCGCCGATCCTGACGACCGCCGCCGCCGCCCAGAAGGGCGACGCGCAATCGGCCGCGCCGGCGGCGACGCGCGGCGCTTCGGGCGGCGGCTGCACCGATGAGCAGCGCGAGAATGCGCGTTCGCGGGGCCGTTCGATGGGTGGCATGCTCGGCGGCCTTGCCCGCGGCATTGGCGGCCGCGTCGGCGGCGCGGCGAGCATGGTGACCAATTTGCTGCCGGTCGATGAGATGCTCGGCGAGGCGATCGCCGGCATGCTCGACTGCCGCGAGCAGCAGCAGGCCGCCCGCGCGACCGAGGAAGCGACCCGCAGCGCCACCGTCGGCTCGACATCGACCTGGCAGAGCGACAGCCGGCCGGGCGTGACCGGATCGTCCACCGTGACGGCCGTCAACGCCAATTCCGCGCAGGGCGATTGCATGACCGTGACGGACATCGTCATCGTCGACGGCCAGGAAACGCGCGCGCCCAAGGAAATGTGCCGCCGCCCGCCGTCCAATCGCTACGTTCGGGTCTGACGCGGGACGTGCGCCCGTTCGCTTCCCTCCTCGCGATGGCGGCCCTGTGCGCGAGCGCCGGCGTCGAGGCCCAGCAAGGGGCACGCGCCAATCCCACCTGTCCGGAAAACCCGAACTGGTCCAATTATCGGGAGATGCGCTTCACGGTGCAGGAACGGCCCGGCCAGCGCCCGGTGCTGCTCGCCGAAGGTGCGATCGACGACAATCTGATCCCCCGGCTGCGCGCGGCGATCGAGGCGTTTCAGGGCGACGAGATCTGGCTGCGGTCTCCGGGCGGCAATGCGCGTGTCGGCAACGAAGCCGGGCGCATCATCCGGGAGAACAATCTCCAGACCCGCATCCCCGCCGGATGGGCCTGTTTCTCCGCCTGCAATTTCCTCTTCATGGGAGGAACCGCCCGTTACGTGGACAATGGCGGGTTGTTCATCGTCCACATGTTCACCCATACGAGCGACCGGCAGGCGATCCGCCAGCAGGTCGCCCAGGGCGAGGACAATACGATCGGATTGATCGGCGACATCGAACAGGATTCCGCGCTGCTCGCCAGCGAGGACAATGATTTCCTGATCCGTATGGGCATCTCGCGTCGCCTGCTGACCGAGGTCATGTATCAGCAAAGCGCGGTCGGCGACGGCGATCCGCGCACGCGGATGCGCTGCCTCACCCAGGCCGAGGTCAATACCTACAATGTCGCGACCGTGCCCTGGGCCGGCACGACGCCGAGCCAGAACCAGCCGGCGCGACGCAGCGGCAAGTAGCGCGCACGCGTCGCGGACCGGTTCCGACGGGTCCGCAGCCTAAGCTGCGTCTTCGGCCTTGGCGTAGGTGCGGATCGGCTCCTTGCGGCCTTCGACCACGTCCCTGTCGATCACCACTTCGTCCACGCCGTCCATCGACGGGAGGTCGAACATCGTGTCGAGCAGGATATTCTCCATGATCGAGCGGAGGCCCCGCGCGCCGGTCTTGCGCTCGATCGCCTTCTTGGCGGTCGCGACCAACGCGTCGTCGGTATAGGTGAGCTTCACGTCCTCCATGTCGAACAGCTTCTGATACTGTTTGACGAGGGCGTTCTTCGGCTCCTTCAGGATCTTGACCAGCGCCTCGGTGTCGAGATCCTCGAGCGTCGCGATCACCGGCAGGCGGCCGACGAATTCGGGGATGAGCCCGAACTTGAGAAGGTCCTCGGGCTCGCTCTGGCGCAGGATCTGGCCGACGCGGCGTTCGTCCGGCGCGGCGACATGAGCGCCGAAGCCGATCGACTTGCCCTCCAGCCGATCCCCGATGATCTTCTCGAGGCCGGCGAAGGCGCCGCCGCAGATGAACAGGATGTTGGTCGTGTCGACCTGGAGGAACTCCTGCTGCGGATGCTTGCGCCCGCCCTGCGGCGGCACGGAGGCGGTCGTGCCTTCCATCAGCTTCAGCAGGGCCTGCTGCACGCCCTCGCCCGAAACGTCGCGGGTGATCGAGGGATTGTCCGACTTGCGGCTGATCTTGTCGATCTCGTCGATATAGACGATGCCGCGCTGCGCCCGCTCGACATTGTAGTCGCTGGCCTGGAGCAGCTTCAGGATGATGTTCTCGACATCCTCGCCGACATAGCCGGCCTCGGTCAGCGTCGTCGCATCGGCCATGGTGAAGGGCACGTCGAGGATCCGCGCCAGCGTCTGGGCGAGCAGCGTCTTGCCGCAGCCGGTCGGCCCGACGAGCAGGATGTTCGACTTGGCGAGCTCGACATCGCCGCCCTTGGCGCCGTGCGCGAGCCGCTTGTAGTGGTTGTGGACGGCGACCGAGAGGACGCGCTTGGCCTGGCTCTGCCCGATCACATAATCGTCGAGCACCTTGCAGATCTCGGCCGGGGTCGGGACCCCGTCCTTGGTCTTGACCAGCGCGGACTTGGTTTCCTCGCGGATGATGTCGTTGCACAGCTCGACGCATTCATCGCAGATGAACACGGTCGGGCCCGCAATGAGCTTGCGGACTTCGTGCTGCGACTTGCCGCAGAAGGAGCAGTAAAGCGTGCTCTTGCTGTCGCCGCCGCTGAGTTTCGTCATAAATCGTCCTTGGGGGCACGGGCCCCATTGTCACATTAACGACGCATCCTGACCGCAAATTAGCGCGGCCACAATGGCCTAAAGGTTAACCGCCGGCTCAGGCGGCCTTCGCCGCATCCTCGTCCGCCGGCACCGGCCGACGCTCGAAAACCTCGTCGACGAGCCCGAATTCCTTCGCCTCGGCGGCCGAGAAGAACTTGTCGCGCTCGACATTCTTCTCGATCTCCTCGATCGAGCGGCCGGTATATTGCGCCATCAGCTCATTCATCCGCTGGCGGATGCGCAGGATCTCGCGCGCCTGGATCTCGATGTCGCTGGCCATGCCCTGGGCGCCGCCCGACGGCTGGTGGATCATGATCCGCGCGTTGGTGAGCGCGACGCGCATCCCCTTTTCGCCCGCCGACAGCAGGAACGCGCCCATCGAGGCGGCCTGGCCGATGCAGACGGTGCCGACGCGCGGCCGGATATACTGCATCGTATCGTGCATCGCCATGCCCGCCGTGACGACCCCGCCCGGCGAGTTGATGTACATGTAGATGTCCTTCTTCGGGTTCTCCGATTCCAGATAGAGGAGCTGGGCGGTTATGAGCGTCGCCATGTGATCCTCGACCGGCCCCGTCACGAAGACGATCCGCTCGCGCAGCAGCCGCGAATAGATGTCGAAGCTGCGCTCGCCGCGGTTCGACTGCTCGATGACGATGGGGACGAGGCCGCCGACGATGTCTTCATGGTCCATGGGAAGAAGGGTCCTGTAGGTACGTGTTGATCGACAAGGCCCAACATCGGAGGATCGGCGCGAAGGTTCAAGCCCCTCGCGCCGTCCCGGATCGGGAGATCATGAACAACGGGCGTGGCGTTGGATGTGGCGGCCGAGGAGCGCGCCGCCGGCCGCGCCGACGATCGGGCCCGCCGCGCCATGGGTCACCGCCGATCCGATCAGCGCGCCGGCGCCGCCGCCGACGAGCAGGCCCGTCGTGCCGTGGCCGCGGTAGCAGCGGTGGCGATAATGATGCACGTTGCGGTGATGGCTCACAGAGTGATGGCGCGTCCGGGCGTCTGCCGGCGCGGACATTGCGATTGGCGCAAGCGCAGCCATCGCGGTCGCGAACATGATCGTGCGCATAACTATCCTCCTCGGTGCGGGAGGCGAAACGGATCGGATCGGTCGACGTTCCGCCCGTCGCGCCGCGTGAGGCTCAGCGATCGCCGCCGGGCGCCGGGAAGCTCAGATAGTGGAGCCGGCGCACCTCGCGGCGGCCGCGAACCACGGTGTCCAGAATCAGCCCGGCGAAGAAGCTGAGCGCGGCGAGGATCATCAGCCCGGTGGCGAGGATCGCCGTGGGGAAGCGCGGCACCAGCCCCGTCCGGACGTAAGTGACCGCGAGCGGGATCGAGAGGATGACCGCGATCCCCGCCAGCAGCAGCGCCAGGCTGCCGAAAAAGAGGACCGGGCGCTCGATCCGATAGAGGTGGAGGATCGTCTTCATGATCCGCCAGCCGTCACGATAGGTGGACAGTTTCGACACCGATCCTTCCGGACGCGCGCCGTAGGCGGTGACCACCTCGCCCACCGGCATGGCGAGCTCCAGCGCGTGGACGGAGATTTCCGTCTCGGTCTCGAAGCCCGCCGAGAGCGCCGGAAAGCTCTTGGCGAACCGGCGCGAGAACACCCGATAGCCAGAGAAGATGTCGCTGAACGACCGGCCGAACAGATTGGACAACAAAGCGGTGAACAGCCGGTTGCCGAGCACGTGGCCACGGCGATAGGCTTCCGCCTCGACCTCCGACCTGCGCGCGCCGACGACCATGTCGAGCTGCTCGTCGATCAATTTGGCGATCAAGGTCGGCGCGGCTGACGCGTCATAGGTCGCATCGCCGTCGGCCATCACATAGATGTCGGCCTCGACGTCGGCGAACATGCGCCGAACGACATGGCCCTTGCCCTGCATCCGCTCCGACCGGACGATCGCGCCGGCTTCCGCCGCGACCTCGCGCGTCCCATCGGAACTATTGTTGTCATAGACGTAGATCGCCGCATCCGGGAGCGCGGCGCGGAAGGCTGCGACCGTCTGAGCGATCGCGGCCTCCTCGTTATAGCAGGGAAGGAGGACGGCGATGCGCGGCCCTGCAAGTCTCGTTTCACCCACCTGGCGCCCCCATGACTCCGTCCGTCCCGAGCGAAGTCGAGGGGCGCAAGCGATCAGTCCGTGCCAGCGCCCCTCGACTGCGCTCGGGGCGAGCGAAAGCTCCTAGGCCTCGCTCTTCGCCTTCTTTGCCGCAGGCTTCTTCGCCGGGGAAGCGGCTTTCTCGGCGGCCGGCGCGGCGTCTTTCTTCGCCGATGCCTTTGCGGGCTTCGCATCGGCCTTTGCGGGCTTCGCGTCGGCCTTGGCGGGCTTCGCATCAGCCTTGGCCGCGGCCTTCTTCGCCGGTGCCTTTTTCGCCTTGGGCGCGTGATCGTGGTCGTGATCGTGATGATCATGGCCGCAGCCCGGGCCGTGGACATGGCCGTCCTCGGATTCGATCGCGGCTTCCAGCTCCTCGCGGGAGACGGTACGCTCCGAAATCTCGGCCTGGACGAAGAGCGAGTCGACCACCTTGTCCTCGAACAGCGGTGCGCGAAGCTGCGCGGCCGCCATCGGATCGTTCTGGACATATTCCACGAAGCGCTGCCGGTCGGCCGGCTGATATTGCTGCGCGGCCTGGGCGATGAGCTGGTTCATCTCCTGCGGCGACACTTCAACGCCTGCCTTGGCGCCGATCTCCGACAGCAGCAGGCCGAGGCGCACGCGCCGCTCGGCGATCGCCTTATAATCGTCGCGGTCCTTCTCCATCTCGTCGCGCGCCGCGGCCGGATCGGCCTCGTGGCTCGCCTCGTGGAGCAGCTGGCGCCAGATCTGGTCGAACTCGGCCTCGACCATAGACTGCGGAACCTCGAAATCATGCGCGGCGGCAAGCTGGTCGAGCAGTTGCCGCTTCATGTGGGTGCGGGTGAGGCCGTTCAGCTCCTGCTCCACCTGCGCCTTCACGAGCTGGCGGAGTTGATCGATGCCCTCGAGGCCCATCGACTTGGCGAAATCGTCATCCGCCTTGATCGCGCGCGGGGTCTGCACCTCGTTCACGACCACATCGAAAACGGCCTCGCGGCCGCTGAGATAGGCGGCCGGATAATTTTCCGGGAAGGTGACCTTCACCTGCTTCTCGTCATTGGCCTTGGCGCCGATCAGCTGGTCCTCGAAGCCCGGAATCAGCCGGCCGGAGCCGAGCTCCACCGACATGTTCTCGCCCTTGCCGCCCTCGAAGGCTTCGCCGTCGACCTTGCCCTCGAAATCCATGACGACGAGATCGCCATTGCCCGCCTTGTGGCTGGCCGGCGCCGGCTCGAAGCTTTTCTGCCCTTCGAGCAGCCGGGTCACGGCCTCGTCGAGCATCGCGTCGGTGACCTCGACGGTCAGCCGCTCGAGCTTCAGCCCCTCGGTCTTGGGCGCCGGAACGTCCGGAAGCGCCTCGACCTCGACCTTCACGACCGCATCCTGGCCTTCGCCCGCCGTTTCCAGCGCGACGCTCGGCTGCATCGCCGGGCGGATATTCTGCTCGGCCATCAGCTTCTGGACGCCTTCCTGCACCGCGCTTTCGAGCGCCTGCTGGGCGAGCGCCTGCCCGTGCATCTTGCGCACCAGGTTGGCGGGCACCTTGCCGGGGCGGAAGCCGGGCATACGCACCTGCGGCGCGATCGTCTTCAGCTCCGCATCGATGCGGGCATCGATGTCCTTGGCCGGAATGGTCAGGCGGAAGGCGCGCTTGAGGCCCTCGTTCAACGTTTCGACGGTCTGCATGTTCGAGCTCAAAACTTTCCTTGTCAGCGCCACCCCGGCGCTCTTCAGTCTGACTGTGAGAGAGCTGGTGCGGGCGGAGGGACTCGAACCCCCACGGTTGCCCACTGGAACCTAAATCCAGCGCGTCTACCAGTTCCGCCACGCCCGCCGGGCTACGGCTCGGCGGCGTCTATAGCAATGCTGGCAAGGAGGGCAAGCGGATCGCGCGCATCGGCGCGCGTCCGCCACCCGATCGTCAGGCCGCCGCGGCGAGATCGCCGAGCCGCCGGCGGCCGTGGCGCACCATGCCGACGCCGAACGTACCGGCGTCCGCGAGCGGCAGCGCCGTCCCGCAGAAGGCGCACTCGGCGGACAGGCGGCCCTTGTACCAGTGCGAGCGGCCGCAGCCAGGGCAGTGGTTCGTTTCGTTCTCCCGATAGACGATGTGGTAGCCGCGACGCGCCGGATCGTGCGCGAGGGTCTGGCCGCGTTTACCGAAGATCGAAACCGTCATTGTCTCCACTCCATCCGCCGCAAGAAAATCGTGCGACGAAGCGTTTATTTCCATAGATGGATTGAACGGAAGCTGACCGACGCCGTTGGCGCCCGTTCAGCTTCGTTACCGCGATTGCCACTGCCGAGGGCTCGGTCTAGGCACTCTAAATCAGGCTTGGAGGGGACAGGGATGAAATTCGTCGCACTGGCCGCGCCGATCGCGGCGCTGCTGCTCACCGGGGCGGCGGCGGCTCAGGACGCGGCGCCCGCGCCGGCCTTTTCGGCCGAGGCCTTCCGGTCCCATGTCGTCTTCCTCGCCGACGACGCGCTCGAGGGGCGCGAGGCCGGAACCCGCGGCTATGAGATCGCGGCGCGCTACGTCGCCTCGGAGTTCGAAGGGCTCGGGTTGCGCCCGGGCGTGAACGGCGGCTGGTTCCAGCCGATCCAGTTCATCCGCTATGCGCAGAGCGGCACGCCGACGCTGACCGTCGGCGGCCATGTCTTCGCGCAGGGCCAGGGCATCTCCTTCCGCGCCCGGCCGTCGAGCGCGGCGACGGCGATCGATGCGCCGATGGTGTTCGCCGGCTACGGGCTCGACGCGCCGCAGGCCGGATTTGACGATTATGCCGGTCTCGACGTGCGCGGGAAGATCGTCGTCGCGCTTGCCGGCACGCCCGCCGACCTGCCGAGCGACGTCGCGGCCGATCTCAACGCGGAAAAGGGCCATGCGGCCGCGGCGCGGGGCGCGACCGGCCTCATCCTGGTCAGCCCGCCGCCTGCGGCCGGATCGAACGGACGGCGGCGCGGCGGCGGCGGAAGCCGGCCGGGCACGGCCTGGCTCGACGCCGAGGGGCATCCCTATCTCGACAATCCGCTCCCCTTCACCGCGACCGCCGATGCGGCGACCGCGGAGACCTTTTTCGCCCGCGCGCCGCGTCAGCTCGGCGCGATCTTCGCGGAAGCAGGCCGTGGCGGTCATCCGCACGGCTTCGCGCTCGCGCAGAATGGCGCGGTTTCGATCGCGGCGAGCGAAAACACCCCGTTCGAAAGCCGCAACGTGATCGCGATCCTCCCCGGCACCGATCGGGCGCTCGCGCACGAATATGTGCTTCTGATGGCGCATCTCGACCATATCGGCATCTGCCGGCCCGAGGGCGCGGCCGACCGGATCTGCAACGGCGCGATGGACAATGCGACCGGCATCTCGACGCTGATCGAGGTCGCCCGCGCGATGTCGCAGCCGGGCAACCGCCCGCGGCGCCCGGTGATCTTCGCGGCGGTGACCGCCGAGGAAAAGGGCCTGCACGGTTCCGAATTTCTCGCCCGCAATCCGGTGGTCGATGGCCGGGTCGTCGGCGTCGTCAATCTCGACATGCCGGTGCTCACCTACGATTTCTCGGACGTGATCGCCTTCGGCGCCGAGCATTCGACCTTGGGGCCGATCGTCCAGCGGGCGGCGGCGCGGATGCATGTCGCGCTTTCGCCCGATCCGCTGCCGCAGGAGAGCCTGTTCACCCGCTCCGACCATTTCGAGTTCGTGAAGGCGGGCGTCCCTTCCGTCTTCCTGATGACCGGCTTCGCCGGCGAAGGGCGGCAGCGCTTCACCGATTTCCTCGCCCACCAATATCACAGCCCCGCCGACGACCTGAACCAGGCGATCGACTGGCAGGCCGGCGCGCGCTTCGCGCAATTGAACTACCTGATCGCCCGCGAGATCGCCGACGGCGACCAGGCGCCGATGTGGTATGCCGACAGCTTCTTCGGGCGGACGTTCGGAGCGGGACAGCAGCATGCCCAGCGGCCGGGTTCAGGGGGCGAAGCGGCGGCACATTAGTGAGTCGCCGGATGTACGGGTTTCTACGGGCGTGTCGCCGCGCCGCAATCTCCTTCAAAGTAGGAGGGCGCACAAAGCGGGCCGAGATCTGATCTCGTAAGACCGACGTGCGCAGCGAAGGCATCCGCAACAAGATTCAACACACGGTCCGCAGTCTGTTGGCGGTCGTCCGCGCTGCGATCAGGGTCGTCGCTGGAGAGATGTCTGACTATGACGCTGGTGGCGCTTGCTCTTACCGGCCAGCAGACGACGGCGGCGCTACGGGCGGCATTGCGGCGAGGCTCGGATGGGCTCGTCGCGCGATGTCCGTTAAAGACGGATTCAAGACAGTAAGAGTAATGATCCACCCATTCGATTGCTGCGACTGGGTGTTCTCTCGGGTCGGCGCGATCCGACACCATCAATAAAAGCGCGAATGGCAACATTGCTATATCCTCCGTATTCTCTATGCGACCGCGCGTTCTCCGGGGAAATGACGTCGCACTTCGCCCAGCGTCGTGAACGTGCCGCCCACCCGGTCACGGAAGAAGGTCAGGACCTGCTCGATGCTGACCAGGAAGGCGGCGAGATCGGCCTCGTCCTTCACATAAGGCGTATGGCCGGGCGCGAGGCTCGGGCTGTGATAGGTGAGGCTGAAGAGGCTGTGGCCGCGCGCGGCCATCGCCTCGATCAGGCGGCATTGCTCGTCCGGCGGGGTGCCCTCGGGCGTCAGGCGCGAGCGGGCGACGAGGCCGGTGCGGGCAAGGAGGCCGGGGACGCGCAGGCGCTCGGCCTTCGGATTGTCGAACAGCCAGTCGGCCTTCGCGCCGAGACCGGGGAGCGCGCCGAGATAGCCGACGGTGAGCGGGATTTCGAGCAGGCCCCTGCCCTCGTCCAGCCAGTGCGGATGATCGGGCACGCCCCGGAAATCCGGACCGCCGTCGCCGGAAAGGTCGGTGTGCGGCACGAAGGAGCAATCGACCTCGTAGCCGAGATCGATCAGCACCTGCCTGGTGTTCGGCCCGAAGCCGTAGCGGCCCGCCTTGAACGCTTTCGCGCGCTCCCCGAACGCCGCCTCGATCGTCGCGGTCAGCGTCTCGATCTTCGCCCGCTCCAGCGCCGGCGGCAGGTTGCAGTGATAGGAATTGCGGGTCGTCACCTCCTCGACATGCGGCGGCGTGACCCAGGGGTGGAGATGGGCGCCGATCTCGGCCTTGCCGGCGTCGCGCAGCCCCTTGAGAAACGCGACGGCGGCCGGATCGGTCGCGACCGGATGGTCGATCACATAGGTCGGGACGATGCCGAAGCGATCGTAAATCTCGTGCGCGTGGGCCTGGGCGGGGATCGACGTGGTGGCGCGGGAATCGCGCGAGAATGGCGCCGACCAGTCAAACTCTTCCTCGGTGTCGACGACGATCAGCAGCTGCGGCGTCATCGCTTGCCCTTTCGCAGCGCCGCGACCCGCTCGAGCCCGCGCACCAGCGCATAAGCAGCGCCGCGCCGCACGCCCTTCAGCCGAACCGTGATCCGAACGATGCTGCGCCGTTCGGTCCACAAGCTGTCGATCATCGGATGATCCTCGACCGCGCAGCTGTCCATCCAGGCGATGTCGGGCCGCTCGAGCATATCGAGATTCTCGATCTGGAGCAGCACGCCCGGCGAGAAGCGGGCATATTCCTCGTCGAACACCGTCTTGAACGAATAGCTTCCCGGCGGCGTGAGGAAATTGACCAGCATCGCGATCGGCTTGCCGCCGACATCGAGCCTGCGGAACTGGAGCCGGCCGGCGGCGAAGGCAGCGGCCACGACCTCGCGGAAAAAGGCCTCGGCATGGGGATCGCAGGTGAGCGCGGTGCCCGCCTTGCCCTTCCACCCGGCCTTTTCGAGCGCGAGATAGGCGTCGCACCAGGGACGAAGCTCGGCCTCGTTGGCAAGGACATGAAAGGCGATCCCGCCGAGCTCGGCGAGGCGGTTCTTCTGGCGCCGGAGCTCCTTGCGCTTCTTCGCGCGCACCGCCTGCTCGTAATAAGCCTCGGCGGACAGGTCGCTCTCAAGGAAGGCGCGCACCCGGCGATGGACGATCGGCGCGGCACGAACCTCGGCCAGCGCGCGGTGCAGCGGCCCGTCCTCGGCGATGCCGCGCACGTGCAGGAAATTGGGCGCCCAATCGGCCGCGTCCAGCGCCTTCAGGACCGCTTCCCAGAAGGCCCTTTCCTGCCCCGCCTCGACCTGCGGGGCGTCGAGGAACATCTGATGGTGCCACCAGTTCTGGACGTAGTGCAGCGGCAGCCGCGCATAGCCGCGCTCGATCGACAGCACCATCACCCCGATCAGCCGCGCGCCGCGGCGGACCTCGACGAGGCGCAGATCGTAAAAGCGGCCGAAATGGGCGAGGCTCGCGGCGGCGAACCACTGTTCGGTGAACGGGTTCGGCTCGGCGGCGCGCGCGGCGAGCGCAGCCCACTCGCCCGCGAGGTCGATGGCGGCGCCGATCGGCCGCAACGTGACGCGCGCAGACGGCTCGGGCGGCGCTGGACGCGCGCCCGGCCCCGGTGCCGCGGCGGCGATCTGACCCGGCTGGAACATGGCCAAGCGCATAGGCCGCACTGGTAAAGGAAAGCTTCAGCCCGCCAGCCGATGGTCCCGATATTGGACACGAAGCACGGTCTTGAGCAATTTGCCGGTCGCGCTGTGCGGCAGGCCGTCGACGAACAGGATCTCGTCGGGCAGCCACCATTTGGCGACGTGGTTGCGTAGATGATCGCGGATCGCCTCGGCGGTGACCTCCGCGCCCTCCTTGCGGACCACCAGCAGCAGCGGCCGTTCGTCCCACCTGGGATGAGGCACGCCGATCGCCGCCGCCTCCGCGACCCCGGGGCAGCCGATTGCGGCGTTTTCCAGCTCGACCGAGCTGATCCATTCGCCGCCGGACTTGATGACGTCCTTCGAACGATCGGTGATCTGCAGCGTCCCGCAGGGATGGAGGATGGCGACGTCGCCGGTGTCGAACCATCCCTCCGCGTCGATGCAATCGCCGCTCTCGTCCCCGAAATAGCGGCGCAGCACCCAGGGACCGCGCACCTGCAACCGGCCCGAGCTCGCGCCGTCGCGCGGCAGGATCCGGCCGTCATCATCGACCGTCCGCAGCTCCACTCCGAACGGAACGCGGCCCTGTCGCACGACCTGATCGACCTGCTCGTCGAAGGAAAGGTCGGCCCAGTCGGCGGTGGGCGCGCCGATCGTCCCGACCGGGGAGATTTCGGTCATCCCCCAGGCATGGCCGACGCGGATGCCCAGCTTCATCAGTCGCTCGACCATCGCGCGCGGGGCCGCCGCGCCGCCAATGGCGATCATCTTCAGATGTTCGGGCCTCGCGCCGGTGCGGTCGATATGCTGGAGCATCGCCAGCCAGACGGTGGGGACCCCCGCCGAATGGGTCACCTTTTCCTCGTTCATCAGCCGGCACAGCAGCTCGGCATCGTTGAGCGCGGCGTAAACCAGCTTCACGCCCGCCATCGCCGCCGCGAACGGGAGGCCCCAGGCGGCGGCGTGGAACATCGGCACGATCGGGAGCGCGACCGTCTGCGGCGACAGGTCGAAACAGGCCGGCGCGATCTCCGCCATCGCCTGCAACATGCAGGATCGGTGCTCGTAGAGCACGCCCTTGGGATTTCCGGTCGTGCCGCTGGTGTAGCACAGCATGCACGGCTCGCGCTCCGATCCCTCGACCCAGTCATAATTCCCGTCATGCGGCGCGAGGAGATCGCTGAATTCCCCGTCGTCGAAGCAGACATAATGTTCGATGCCGGTCCACTTCGGCTTCAGCCGCTCGACGATCGGCGCGAAGGCGCGGTCGTAGAAGAGCACGCGATCGTCCGCATGGTTGGCGATGTAGACCAGCTGCTCGTCGAACAGGCGCGGGTTGATCGTGTGGATGATGCCGCCCATCCCGATCGCGCCATACCAGGCGACCAGATGGTGATGATGGTTCATGCCGAGCGTCGCGATCCGGTCGCCGCGCTTCAGGCCCATCGCCTCCAACGCCTGCGCGAGCTGCCTCGATTGATGGGCGATCCCGGCCCAGTCGGTGCGGGTGACGCTCCCGTCGGCCCAGGCGCTTACGATTTCGCGGCCGCCATGTTCGCGCGCGGCATGTTCGAGCACGCGCGGAATCCGAAGCTCGAAATCCTGCATCCCGCCAAGCATCGCCGTTCCCCCGTTCATCACCGCGGAGGCTGGAATCTCCACGCCGCCATGTCGAGGGGGAAAGCGACAGGGCCGTCGCGGGTCCGGATCAGCCGACCAGCGCGAGCCTCGGCGCCTCCAGCGGCTTGAGCCGGGCGGCGCGCACGCCGTCGATCCGCTTGACCCGTTCGGCGAGATCGGCGTCGATCGCGAAGTCGCGGCCAAGGATCAGGTCCGCACGGCCCTCGCCCAGATCGGCGGCGAGGACGAGCTGCCCATTGCCGCCCTTCGCGTCCGCCATCGCCTCGGCGAGGCGGGCGATCGCGGCGGGATCGGCGATCTCGACCTCGAGCTGGAGCCGAACGCGCCGCGCGAGACCATCGAGCGGCTGGAGCGAGCGGATGGTGACCCGCGGCGTCTCCTCTCCCGGCCTTCGGTCGAGTTCGACGCCAAGCAGCGCGCAGGCGCCGTTGCGGGCGGCCGCCTGGACCTCCTCGGCGACCATATCGTCGAACACCGTCGCCTCGAACTGGCCGGAAGGATCGGAGAGCGTCGCCATCATGTAGCGGCGCCCCTTGGCGGAGGTGCGCCAGCGCGTATCCTCGACCAGCGCGGCCATCGTCGCGCCGGTGCGGCCGCCATCGGCGGGCATCGGCATCGCCCCGAGCTGGCCGAAGGTCCGTGCGCCGTGCGCCGCGACGACATGGGCGTGGGCATCGACCGGGTGGCCGGAGAAATAGAAGCCGAAGCTCTCCTTTTCGGCGCCCATGCGCTGGGCGAGCGTCCATGGCTCGCCGCCCGGCATCCGGATCGGGACGACGTTGGCGGGCCCCTCGCCGAACAGGCCGCCCTGCCCGCTCTGCCGCGCCTCGGCGGCGCTGGCGGCGGCGGCGAGGATCGTTTCGGCCGCGCCGAAGGCCGACCAGCGCTCGGCCAGCCCGTCGAACGCGCCCGCCCCCGCGAGGCTTTCGAGCTGGCGGCGGTTGAGGAGGCGCGGATCGATCCGCGCGGCGAAATCATCGAGATCGCGGAACGGGCCGTTCAGGCGCCGCTCCTCGACCAGCTGCTCCATCGCCTTCTCGCCGACGCCCTTGAGCGCGCCGAGCGCGTAGCGGACCACCCACTCGTCGCCCGATTGCTCGACCGAGAACTCCGCCTCGCTCGCATTGATCGCGGGCGGCAGGCAGGTCATCCCGGACCGGCGCATGTCGTCGACGAAGATCGCGAGCTTGTCGGTCAGATGGATGTCGAAGCACATCGCGGCGGCGTAGAACTCGCTGCGATAATGCGCCTTCAGCCACGCCGTCTGGTAGGTGAGCAGGGCATAGGCCGCGGCGTGGCTCTTGTTGAAGCCGTAGCCGGCGAACTTGTCGATCAAATCGAACAGCTCGTTCGCCTTGGCGGCCGGGATCTGGTTGTGCTCGGCGCAGCCCTTCACGAACGTGTCGCGCTGCGCGTCCATCTCCGCCTTGATCTTCTTGCCCATCGCGCGGCGCAGCAGGTCCGCGCCGCCGAGGCTGTAGCCGGCCAGGATCTGCGCCGCCTGCATCACCTGCTCCTGGTAGACGAAGATGCCGTAGGTTTCCTTGAGGATGCCTTCGAGCAGCGGGTGCGGATATTCGATCTCCTCCTCGCCATTCTTGCGGCGGCCGAACATCGGGATGTTGTCCATCGGGCCGGGGCGATAGAGGGCGTTGAGCGCGATGATGTCCTCGAACACGGTCGGCTTCACCGCCGAGAGCGTCCGGCGCATCCCTTCCGATTCCACCTGGAACACGCCGACCGTGTCGCCCTTCTGGAGCAGCGCGTAGACGGCGGGATCGTCCCACGACAGCGCGTCGAGATCGACATGGATGCCGCGCTTCGCCAGCATCTCGACCGCCTTGCGGAGCACCGAGAGCGTCTTGAGGCCGAGGAAGTCGAACTTCACCAGCCCCGCCCCCTCGACATATTTCATGTCGAACTGCGTCACCGGCATGTCCGATCGCGGGTCGCGATAGAGCGGGATGAGCTGGTCGAGCGGGCGATCGCCGATGACGACGCCGGCGGCGTGGGTCGAGCTGTGGCGCGGCAGCCCCTCCAGCTTCATCGCCAGATCGAACAGGCGCCGAACGTCGGGATCGGAGCGATATTCGGCGGCCAGCTCCGAAACGCCGTTGAGCGCGCGCTCCAGCGTCCACGGATCGGTCGGGTGGTTGGGGACGAGCTTGGCGAGCCGATCGACCTGGCCATAGGGCATCTGGAGGACGCGGCCGGTGTCCTTGAGCACCGCGCGCGCCTTCAGCTTTCCGAAGGTGATGATCTGCGCGACCCGGTCGCTGCCGTAGCGCGACTGGACATAGCGAATCACCTCGCCGCGCCGCGTTTCGCAGAAATCGACGTCGAAGTCCGGCATCGACACGCGCTCTGGATTGAGGAAGCGCTCGAAGATGAGCCCGAGGCGCAGCGGATCGAGATCGGTGATGGTGAGCGCCCAGGCGACCACCGAGCCGGCCCCCGATCCGCGGCCCGGCCCGACCGGGATGCCCTGCTCCTTCGCCCATTTGATGAAATCGGCGACGATCAGGAAATAGCCCGGAAAGCCCATCGAGACGATGACCTCGGTCTCGAAATCGAGCCGGTCGTAATAGGCCTGGCGCTGCGCCTCGCCGAGATCGCCATAGCGCTCGAGCCGCGCCGCGAGCCCGGCGCGCGCGTCGCGGCGCAGTTGCTCGGCCTCGGCATCGAGATCGCCGCCGACGCGGGGCAGGATCGGCTTGCGCTTGGGCGCGCCGAACGCGCAGCGCCGCGCGACGACGCTGGTGTTGTCGATCGCCTCGGGCAGGTCCGCGAACAGCGCGCGCATGTCGGCGGCGGGCTTGATCCATGCCTCGGGCGACGAGCGGGCACGATCGTCGCGCGCCAGCTGGCTCGATTGGGCGATGCACAGCATCGCATCGTGCGCGCCGTGGAAATCGGCATCGGCATAGGTCGCGGGGTTGGTCGCGACCAGCGGAAGATCGTGCGTGTAGGCGAGGTCGATCAGCGCCGCCTCCGCCGCCTGCTCGACAGGATCGCCGCGACGGCTGAGCTCGACATAGAGGCGGCCGGGAAAGAGCCGCATCAGCTGCGCGAGCACGCCATCCGCGGCCGACGCCTGGCCCTCGGCGAGCAGACGGGCAAGGGCCCCCTCCCCGCCCCCGGTCAAGGCGATCAGCCCGTCGGTGCGGCCATCGAGCGCGGCGAACGGCACATGGGCTTCGTCCTCGACCGGCCGATCGAGATGCGCCGACGAGACGAGCGCGCACAGATTCTCATAGCCCTTGGCGTCCTGGGCATAGAGCGCGAGCCAGTCGACCGTCGGCGAGCGGCCATCGCCCCCCGGGCCGGGCCTCGCGACGCCGAGCAGGGCGCCGACCACCGGCTGCACGCCCTCCGCCAGGCAGGCGTCGCTGAACGCCATCGCGCCATAGAGTCCGTTGCGGTCGGTGACCGCCGCTGCCGGAAAATCGAGCCTTTTCGCGCGCTTGGCGATCGCCTTGGGATCGATCGCCCCCTCCAGCATCGTATAGCAGGAGAAGATGCGAAGCGGGACGTAGGGCGCGGGCATGGCGGGACTATGGACGCCTGGAACGAGTCGTGGGAAGCGCTGGTTGGGGCTTTTCCACAGCCTATTCGAGCACGCCCTCGTGCAGCCGCAGGACGCGATCCATCCGCGCGGCGATCCGTTCATTGTGCGTCGCGACCAGCGCGGCGCTGCCTTCCTCGCGGACGAGACGAAGGAATTCGTCGAACACGATGTCGGCCGTCGCCTCGTCGAGATTGCCGGTCGGCTCGTCGGCAAGGACCAAAGCCGGCCGGTTGGCGAGCGCCCGCGCGACGGCGACGCGCTGCTGCTCGCCGCCCGACAATTTGGACGGCCGGTGGGTGAGCCGCTCGGCAAGGCCGAGGCCGGTCAGCAGCGATTGCGCCCGCGCATTGGCCTCGGCGCGGCTCGCGCCCTTCACGAGCTGGGGGATCACGACATTTTCGAGCGCGGTGAAATCGGGCAGCAGGTGATGGAACTGGTAGACGAAGCCGAGCGTGTCGCGGCGCATCGCGGTCCGCTCGGCATCGTTGAACGCCGCCGCCTCGCGTCCCTGGATCATGATCGAGCCTTCGAACCCGCCTTCGAGCAGGCCGACCGCCTGCAGCAGGGTCGACTTGCCCGATCCTGAAGGGCCGAGCAGCGCGACGATCTCGCCCGCGCGGATCGCGAGATCGACGCCGCGCAGCACGTCGATCGTCACATTGGCCTGGCGGAAGCTGCGCCTGAGCCCGCGGACGCCAAGCACCTCACTCATAACGCAGCACCTCGACCGGATCGGTCTTCGCCGCGCGCCAGGCCGGCAGCAAGGTCGCGAGGAAGGTCAGCACGAAGGCCATGACGACGATCGCGGTGACCTCGATCGGGTCGGTCCGCGACGGCAGCTCGGTCAGGAAGCGGACCGATGGATCCCACAGATTCTCGCCCGTCACCCCCTGGAAGAAATTGACCACCGACTGGCGGAAATAGAGGCCGAGCGCACCGAGGATCAGCCCCGCGACGATGCCGAGCACGCCGATCGACACGCCCACCGTCATGAACACCTTCATCAGCCCGGCCCGGGTCGCGCCCATCGTTCGCAGGATCGCGATGTCGCGCCGCTTCGCGCGCACCAGCATGATGAGCGAGGACAGGATGTTGAACACGGCGACCACGACGATGATCGACAGCACGATGAACATGACGACGCGCTCGACCTGGATCGCCTCGAACAAGGCCGAGTTCATCGACCGCCAGTCGCTCACCACCGCACGCCCCGCGACAGCGGCGGAGAGCGGCGCAAGGATCTGCTGGACGCGATCCGGGTCGCTGGTCTGCACCTCGATCATCCCCACCGAATCGCCCATCAGCAGGAAGTTCTGCGCCTCCTGCATCGGCATCACGACATAGGCCTTGTCGAAATCGTAGAGGCCGACCTCGAAGATCGCCGCGACATGATAATCGATGATCCGGGGCACCGTCCCGAAGGGAGTCTCGCGCCCCTGCGGGCTGATGATCGTGATCGTCCCGCCAACGCCGATGCCGAGCAGTTCGGCAAGCCGCGATCCGATCGCGACATTGTCCGTGCCTGGCCGCACGTCGGCGAGGTTGCCCGCCTTCAGCCCGCGATTGATCGACGGATTGTTCCGAATGTCGTCGGTGGTCATCCCGCGCAGCAGGATCGCCTCGACCCGGCCTTCATGCGTCGCCATCAGTGGCTGCTCGATCAGCGGGGTCGCCATGGTGATGCCGGGCGTTCGGCGCGCGCGCTCCAGGATCGGCTGCCAATTGTCGAGCCGGCCGCCATAGCCCTGGATGACGGCATGGCCGTTCACCCCCACCACCTTGTCGAACAGGTCGGCGCGAAAGCCGCTCATCACGCTCATCACGATGATCAGCGCGGCGACGCCGAGCATCACCGCGACGAGGCTGATCGAGGCGACGAGGAAGATGAAGCCCTCGCCCTTGCCCGGCAGCAGGTAGCGCCGGGCGATCATCCGCTCGTAGCGGTTGAGAATCACGCGGTCAGCCTCGCGAGCGCGCTTTCGATGCTGACCTCCTCCCGCTCGCCGGTCGCGCGGCGTTTCAGCTCGACCACGCCGTTGGCCAGCCCGCGCGGCCCGACGATGAGCTGCCAGGGCAGGCCGATCAGGTCCGCGGTCGCGAACTTGGCGCCGCCCCGCTCGTCGCGATCGTCATAGAGCGTCTCGACGCCGGCATCCGAAAGCCGGCCGTAAATCTCGTCCGCCGCGCTGGTGACGCTGCCATCGTCGGCGCGCATGTTGACGAGCGCGACCTTGAACGGCGCCACTGCGTCCGGCCAGATGATCCCGGCCTCGTCATGATTCGCCTCGATGAGCGCACCGACGAGCCGCGAGACGCCGATCCCGTAGCTGCCGCCGAGCGGAGTCACCGGGCTGCCGTCCGGTCCGCTCACCGAAAAGCCGAGCGGCTTCGAATATTTGTCGCCGAAATAGAAGATGTGGCCGACTTCGATGCCGCGCGATTGCCGCAGGTCGTCGCCGAGCGCCGCCTCGCGCGCCTCGTCGCGCTTCTCGTCGGTCGCGGCATAATCGGCGGTCATCGAATCGACGAAGGCCTGGAGCGCCGTGCTGTCTTCGGCGTCGACCGCATAATCTTCGGCCGATCGCAGCGTCTCCCAGCTCTTGTGGAAAAACACCTCGCTCTCGCCGGACGGCGCGAGGATGATGAACTCGTGGGAAAGATCGCCACCGATCGGGCCCGTATCGGCCTGCATCGGGATCGCGCGCAGGCCCATTCGCGCGAAGGTCCGCAGATAGGCGACGAACATCCGGTTGTAGCTCACCCGCGCCCCGGCCTCGTCCAGGTCGAAGCTGTAGGCATCCTTCATCAGGAATTCGCGCCCGCGCATCACGCCGAAACGCGGACGGATCTCGTCGCGGAACTTCCACTGGATGTGGTAGAGGATGCGCGGCAGATCGCGGTAGCTCTTCGCCGAATGCTGGAAGATCGCGGTCAGCATGTCCTCATTGGTCGGGCCGTAGAGCAATTCGCGATCCTGGCGATCCACGATCCTGAGCATTTCGGGGCCATAGGCGTCGTAGCGGCCGGTGGCGCGCCAGTAATCCGCGGCCTGGATCGTCGGCATCAGCATCTCGATCGCGCCGGCGCGGTCCTGTTCCTCGCGCACGATCTGCTCGATCTTGCGGAGCACGCGATGGCCGAGCGGCAGCCAGGCATAGATGCCGGCGGCGGTCTGGCGCACCAGCCCGCCGCGCAGCATCAGCTGATGGCTGACGATCTGGGCGTCGGCCGGCGTCTCCTTGGAAACGGGAAGGAAATAGCGGGAAAGGCGCATGGGATCGGGACCGGTCCGGTAACTGGAATTGGAAGGCCGCTCTACGGGGGGCGATTGGGCAAGGCAACTGGGCGCGCCCACGCTCCCCTGTGGCAGACTCGCAACAGCCGGACGCCAAAGTGCCGCACCCGCGCGATGAGGCGATGACAAGCGCGCCACCGCCGCATAGCGTCTTCCCCACGCAACCAAAGGCTTAAGGCCTGGTTCGGGGAGGCTCCGGCCCCGTTCGTCCCTTGCGAGGTGGGGCGGACGCGCGGGCAGGAGCATCACAAAGGGGGTAGACGGCCTTGTGCCGTCTTACGGGTGCCCGGGCGGAAACGCCCGGGCACTTGTCGTTTCGGCCCCCCTGCGGGCCCTCAGCCGGCCACCGACAGGTCTTCCGTCCCTTCCAGCCCGGCATAGAGCGCCGGGAAATCGTGGGTCAGCAACTCGTCGAGCAGCGCCTCGAAGCTGTCGATCACGAAATAGCCGGCCTGGAACGTATCGGTCCGGTAGCGGGTGCGCAGGACCCGTTCGATGTCGAAGGCGTGACGGCTGGGTTGCGCGCTCTCCAGCGAATAATGCGATTCGCCGAAGCTCGAGACGATGCCGGCGCCATAGATGCGCAGTTCGCCATCCTCGCGGGCGAGGCCGAATTCGACCGTGTACCAGTAGAGCCGCGCAAGCCGGTGGAGCGCGCCCCGGCGCATCGATTCAAGGCCGAGTTCGCCAAGCCGCTGCATGAAATCGCCGACCGCCGGATTGGCGAGCAGCGGGACGTGGCCGAACACATCGTGGAATACGTCCGGCTCCTCGAGATAGTCGAGCTGGTCGCGCTTGCGGATGAAATTGCCGGCCGGGAACTGTCGCTTGGCGAGATGGGCGAAGAAGACGTCGTCGGGAATCAGCCCCGGCACCGACACGACCGTCCAGCGCGTGCGCGCGTGGAGCCGTTCGTTGAGCTCCTCGAGGTCCGGAATCCCGGGATGCGAGAGCCGCAGCACGTCGAGCCCCTCTTCGAAGGCGCGCACCGCGCGGCCGTGCAGCATCTTGCGCTGCCGCTCGAAGAGCAGGTCCCATACGGCATGCTCCTCCTCGGTGAAGCGCTCCCAATGCTGCGGGATCGTCCAATCGGACGCCGCTTCGACGGGCGGGTTCAGTCTCTCTTCGGTCAGCATGTCGGGGTCCTTCTTGGCACAAAGAAAAACCCCGCCCGGAGATCCGGACGGGGTGGATGAACGTGGCTATTTCAGGCGCGCGTCAGTCCGTTCCCGTCCGGGCGGGCGGATAATAATAGACGTAGACGGACGCGGCGCAGCGCTGCGCGGAATCGAAGCCGGAAAGAACGGCGCTGCTCATGCCGGGAATCTGACGGTTCGCGCCGCCCGCGTCAAGCCCGGGCGGGCGCGACCGGCTCGCCCGACGCGGCGGATCGAGCGGCGAGCGCGGCCGCCATGCCCCGAAGGCGCGGGCTGCGGCCTTCCGCATAGCCGACGGCGACCGGCTCCAGCGCCTTCTTGAGACGCCCCTTGCCGATCATCGCCGCGCGAAAGCGATCGTCGGTGAGCGCCGGCCGCAGCGCACCGAGCAGCGGGCTCACCAGGTAAACCCCGTCGAACGTGCCCGTCGCGAGCACGATATCCCCCACGAAGGATCCCAGAATCCGGGCGAAGATCGCGATCGCCTCTCCGGCCATCGCATCGCCGCGCTGGGCGGCGTTGACGATCGTCTCCGCGGCCGGCGCTGGGCCGGCGGTGCGGCCCGATTTCATCGCGAGCCATCCATGGATGTTCTGGAGGCCGAAGGCGGCGAGCAATCGTTCGTAGGAGACATGGCCGTGGCGCGCGCGCAGGTGGGCAAGCAAAGCGTCCTCGTCGGCATTCTGCGGCGCGAAGCTGGCATGGCCGCCTTCGCTCGGATACACCCGCACCTTGCCTTCCCTGCCCATCGCGAGCACGGCGACGCCGAGGCCGGGGCCTGTTCCGACGACAAGAAAGGTGCTTCCCGGCCGGATCGGGCGCGGCGGCAGCGGGCCGACGCGCTGGACGCTGGCCGGATCGAGCCCGGTCAGCGACCAGGCGATCGATTCGAAATCGTTCAGCACCAGCGGCTCGCTGCCGAAGAACGATCTGAGGCCGCTCACCGAAATATACCATCGGCAGTTGGCAAGGCTGATTGTGTCTCCCCGCGCGACCCCGGCGACCGCCAGCCCGAAGTCGAGCCCCGTGGCGGCGACGTGATGTTCACGCAGATAGGCTTGCAGCGCGTCGGTGAACGTCGGGAAGTCGCCGGTCTCTTGCTCGCGGATCGCGCGCACGACCGAAGGATCGCCGTCGACCAGGCCGAAAGCGACTTTCTCTCCGTCTATCGCCGCGACCAGTTTCCGGTTCACAGGCAATCCCCTCGACGGGTAGCGCTAACATGCCGTTACGGAATTGCAACGCCCCCCCACATGGGAACGGCGCGGGGCGCAAATTGTTGAATCGGAATGGCGAAGCCACCACAATCCGCACCGCATCACAGGGCCGAGGCGGTCCGCGGAGGCGAGATCGAGCTGCGCCGGCCGTGGCAGCGGGCCTTGTTCATCGCGGGCCTGGCGCTGCTGGTCCTGGTCGCGATCGCCCTCGGCATCGCCGGGTTCGCCTGAGCGGGGCCGGGACGCGTCCCCGTCAGGCCGCCGGCCAGGTCTCCAGCACCTCGACGAAGCGGCTCAGCCAGGCGTTGGTCTGGTGGCCGTCGACGACGCGGTGATCGATCGTGAGGCTGACATAGGCCATCGGCCGGATCTGGATCGTGTCCACGCCGCCCACCTCGCGCACCACGACGCGCTTTTCCAGCTTGCCGACGCCGAGGATCGCCGATTGCGGCTGGTTGATGATGATCGGCGCGGCGAAGAGCGAACCCGAGACGCCGTGATTGGAGATGGTGAAGGTGCCGCCCTTCACGTCGGCGCTTGTCAGCTTCTCGTCGCGGGCCCGCGTAATGAGGTCGTCGAGCCCGGCGGCGATCCCCTCAAGATCGAGCGCCTCGACGCCGCGGAGAACCGGCACGATCAGGCCCTTGGTGCCGAGCGCGGTGCCGACGCCGATGTCGACAGTCCCGAAAATCTCCAGCCGGTCTTCGTGCCAGCGGCTGTTGATCGCCGGCGCCGCCTTCATCGCCTCGGCCGCCGCGGCGACGAGATAGGCGGTGTAGGTGAGCTTGATCCCCTTCGCGGCGAAGGCGTCCCTGTGCTTCGCCCGGTGCGCCGCGATGGCGCTGAAATCCGCCTCGAACACGGCGGTGACGTGCGGCGCCTCGGCGAGCGATCGGGCCATGTTCTCGGCGATGGCGAGCCGCATCCGATCGTGCGGGACGATCTGCGCGCGAAGGTCTGCCGTCGCGGCCGGGATGACGCCCTCGGGCGGCCGCTTCGCCCCGGTCGAGACGGCGCGATCCACATCCGCGCGGGTGATCCGACCGCCGCGACCGGTGCCTTCGATGATGGCAGGATCGAGGCTATGCTGGCGAAGGGCGCGTTTCACCGACGGAGACAGGCGCGACTCCCTCCCCGCCTCGCTCGTCCCGAGCGAAGTCGAGGGGCGGATTCTCGGATTCGGCGCCGGCGTCCCCCGATTTCGCTCCGGCCGGATGAGCGGCGCCCTGGTCTCGGTGCCTTCAGGCGCGATCCGGCCCAGCACCGCGCCCGGCACCGCATCGGCATCGCTCGCAAGCAGGATTTCCGCGAGCACGCCCGCCGCCGGCGCCGGCACCTCCATCGCGACCTTGTCGGTCTCGAGCTCGACCAGCGGATCATTCTCCGCCACAGGGTCGCCCACTTGTTTCAGCCAGGACCGGACGACCGCCTTCGTCCCCTCCTGCTCCATCGGCACGACGACGTCGATCACGTCAGAATCCCAAAAGCTCGTCGATCCGCGCCCGGATCCGCGCGACCGAGGGGACGGCATGATCGAGCAGCACCGGATTGTGCGGGCTCGGTATGTCCGGCATCGTCACCCGCGCGACCGGCGCGTCGAGATCGAGGAAGGCCTCGTCGGCGACGACCGCCGCGATCTCCGCGCCGAAGCCGCCGGAACGAAGGTCCTCGTGGACGATCAGGCAGCGCCGGGTGCGGGCGACCGATTCCAGCACCATTTCCTTGTCCCAGGGCTGGAGCGTGCGAAGATCGATGACGTCGGCGGAAATGCCGTCCGCCGCCGCCTCGCAACGCGGCACCATCGCGCCCCAGGTGACGATCGTGATCTGATCCCCCTCGCGCGTCCTCTTCGCCTTGCCGAAGGGCAGGACATAGGCATCGCCCGGCCAGGGCCGCCGCGCCCAGGGATCGTCGAGCATCGCACGATGTTCGAAGAAGACCACGGGGTCGTTGCCGCGAAGCGCCGCGCGAAGCAGGCCGACCGCGTCCTCCGCATTGCTCGGCGCCGCGACGCGCCAGCCGGGATTGTGGACGAACTGCACCTCGTTGGTTTGGCTGTGCCAGGGATCGCCGCACTTGAAGAAGCCGATCGGCATCCTCAGCACCATCGGCGCGGCGAAGCGGTTGGCGGTGCGCCAGCGCATCGTGCCGCAATCGTTGATCTGCTCGGTCGCCGGCTCGGCATATTTGCGGAACTGGATTTCGGGCACCGGCATCAGCCCGGCGAGCGCCATGCCGACGGCGCGGCCGACGATGCCCTCCTCGGAAAGGCTGGTGTCGAACACCCGCGCCGGCCCGTATTTCTCCTGCAGGCCGAGCGTCACCGCATGGACGCCGCCCTTCGGCCCGATATCCTCGCCGAACAGAAGGACGCGCGGATTCGCCTCCAGCTCCTGGTCGAGCGTGCGGCGGATCGCCGTCACCATGTTGAGCCGCTGACCCTCCGGGCGCGGGGTCTCGTCGGCCGGCGGCGGTACATAGCCCTTGGTCCACTGGCCGCCGAGCTGCTGCATCTCGCCGTCGAAGAAGACGTGGCTGGTGACATCCTCGGGATCGGAGATGCCGCGCGCCTCGGCCTCGGCGCAGGCGCTGGCGACCGCCGCCTCGGCGTCGCGGCCGATCTGGTCCCACTCGCTCGCAGTCATCACCGGGCCGACGAGAAAGCGTTCGAGCTTGGGCAGCGGATCGCGCGCCCATTCGGCGGCGACGAATTCCTCGCTCTTGTAGGTCTGCGTGTCCTGGAAGCTGTGCCCCTGGAGCCGCGGCACGGTGAGGCGGAGCAGCGCCGGCCCCTTCCCTTCGCGCACATGCGCCGTCGCGCGCGCGATCAGCCGCGCCGCCTCGGCCGGATCGGTGCCGTCGCCGGAGAGGATTTCGAGGTTCGCGAAGCCGGCGAGATTGCGGGCGATGTCGCCGCCCGGCGTCTGGAAGGTCGAGGGCACGGAAATGCCGAACTGATTGTCCTCGACATAGAAGAGCATCGGCAGCTTCTGCGTCGTCGCGATGGTGAGCGCGGACCAGAAGCCGTTGGTGGCGCACGAGGCATCGCCGCCGAGCACGACTGCGATCGCGCCCGCATGGCTCTCGTCGCCGAGCACCTCCTGGTAATAGCGGATCGCCTGCGCCCAGCCCGCGGTCGGCGTATATTGCGCGCCGACCCCGCCGCACATCGGCAGCGCCGGGCATCCGTTCGGATTGGGATAGTTGAACACCACCCCGATGTCGCGCCCGTCCGAATAGCCGCCGGCCCGGCCCATGCCCGATCCAAGCGCGTCGGCGAGCGGCACGCCGAGCGAGAGCAGCAAGGGCCGCGAGCGATAATAGCCGCACGCGCCGTCATGCCGGTGGGTGAGCCGCGTGCCCAGCATGACCTGCGCCATGTCATGGCCGCGCGCGCTGAACTGGTAGAGCACCTTGCGTTCGGGAACGAGCCGGGTTTCCTCCAGCTTGTCCATCGCCCGGCTGACATGGGTCAGCCAGGCGATTCGCCGCCAGTCGAAGTCCGGATCGGGCGTGTTGGCGCGCCCGCTCCGTTCCCGGACGGCAAGGTCAGCCATCCATCGCCTCCAGCACCGCCGCGGCGAAGCGGTCGACGCTGTCGTCGGACAGGCCGACCACGTTGAAGCGGCCGGACGGCGCCATGTAGATGCCGTGGCTGGCGCGCAGCCCGATCACCTGGTCCGGCGTCAGCGGCAGCATCGAGAACATGCCATGCTCCCCGCCGATATAGGCGAGGCGCGGATCGGCTGCGGCGAGCCGGGCGCGAATGCGGCGGATGCGGGCGCACATATCGGTGAGTTCGGCGTGCCAGTCGGCCCGAAGGTCGGGGTCCTCCAGCACGATCCGCGCGACCGCGGCGCCGTGATCGGGCGGCATCGACCACATGGTCCGGGCAAGGCCGATGAGGTTGCCGAACGCGACCTCCGCCTGGGCGGGGCTGGACGCCTTGATGAAGAGGTTGCCGGTGCGCTCGCGGTAGATGCCGAAATTCTTGTCGCAGCTCTGCGCGACGAGCGCCTGCTCCGCCGCCTGGACGACGAGGCGGGTGCCGGCGGCGTCGGGCTCAAGCCCGTTGCCAAGGCCCTGATAGGCGAGATCGACGAACGGGATCAGCCCGCGCGCCGCGACGAGATCGGCGATCGCGCGCCACTGGTCAGCATCCAGATCGGCGCCCGTCGGGTTGTGGCAGCAGCCGTGGAGCAGCACGACATCGCCGCGCCGCGCGCCCTTCAGCGATTCCATCATCGCGTCGAAATCGATGCGATGGGTGGCCCGGTCGTAATAGCGGTAATCGACCATCGGCACGCCGGCGGTGCCGATCAGCGGCGCGTGATTGGGCCAGGTCGGCTGGCCGACGAAAATGCGGATGTCGCCGCCGGCGCGAGCGATGAGATCGGCGCCGATGCGGAGCGCGCCGCATCCGCCCGGCGTCTGCAGCCCGACGATGTTCGGATCGTGGTTGGGCCCGAACACGATCTCGCCGATCAGCTGGGTGAAGCGCGCATCGCCCTGCGAGCCGATATAGGATTTGGTGGTCTGCACCTGCTCCAGGATCCGCTCGGCCTTCTTCACCGCGCGAAGGATCGGCGTGTTGCCGTCGCTGTCGCGATAGACGCCGACGCCGACGTCGATCTTGGTCGGCCTCGGATCGGCTTCGGCGAGCGCGATCAATGCGATAAGGGAATCCGCCGGCTGGGCTTCCAGCCGGTCGAACAGCAGCGGAGCCTCTTGCAAGGACGGCCCCCGGTCCACGAGCGTTTCCATGGCCATGCGCCTATTCCTATTCCGGGCGGCGCGCAAAAGCCTCTCAAATTTTCTCGCTCTGCGCCGTTTGGCGAAGCATTTGTTTCGTGATATGCCCGTTCCGTGAATGAAAATCCGCACCTCGACGAGATCGACCGGCGAATCGTCCGCGCGCTTCAGCGCGACGCCAGCCTCAGCCATGCCGCGCTCGCCGATCATGTCGGCGCCTCGGCCGCCTCGGTGTGGCGGCGGGTGCGTGCGCTGGAGCGCGCCGGGGTCCTCGGCGCGACCGTCCGCCTCGCCGACCCCGCCCGCCTGGGCCGCAGCGTCAACGTGATGTGTCAGGTCCGCATGCACCGCCAGACGACCGACGCGCGCGCCGAATTCGAGCAGTTCATCTCCGCGCGCGAGGAGATCGTCGAATGCTATGCGATGTCCGGCGAGTGGGATTATCTCCTGCGCATCGCGGTCAGGGACGTGGCCGATTACGACCGCTTCATCCGCCAGGGCGTGCTGGCCCACCCGAGCGTCGCCAACGCCGCGAGCAACTTCGCGCTCCGCCAGGTCAAATACACCACGGAGATTCCGGTATAGGAGGGAACCGCCTCTCGCCCCGGCAATTGACTCGGCGGCGATACGATCGGGAGGAACGAGCATGGCCGCACGCGCTTATTGGAAGGGGCAGATCAGGCTGGCTCTGGTCTCGATCCCGGTCGAAATCTTCTCGGCCACCCGGAGCGGCGCGACCATCGCCTTCAACCAGATCCACGAGCCCAGCGGCAAACGCATCAAATATGAAAAGGTCGTGCCCGGCATCGGGCCGGTCGATGCCGACGAGATCGTCAAGGGCTACCAATATTCGAAGGGCCATTACGTCACCTTCGACGACGAGGAGCTGGAAGCGGTCAAGCTGGAGTCGAAGAAGACGCTGGAGCTGACCCAGTTCGTCGACGCGCACGAGATCGATCCGCTTTATTATGAGCGGCCTTATTATGTCGTTCCGGCCGACGATCTCGCCGAGGAGGCGTTCATCGTGCTTCGCGAGGCGCTGCGGGACACGAAAAAGGTTGCGCTCGGCCAGCTCGCGATGCGCGGGCGCGAATATGTGGTGAGCCTGAAGCCGTGCGGGCGCGGCATATTGATGGAAACGCTCCGTTATGCCGACGAGGTCGTGAAGGCGCAGGGCTATTTTCGCGACATCGGCGACGACAAGCCCGACGCGGAGCTGCTCGACCTCGCCGAGGCGCTGATCGATCGCAAGACGAGCAAGTTCGATCCCGGCAAGTTCCACGATCGCTATGTCGATGCGCTGAAGGAGCTGATCGAGAAGAAGCGCAAGACCGGCGAGCGGATCGAGGCCGAGGAGGAAGAAGCCCCGGCGCGCGGCGGATCGAACGTGATCGACCTGATGGCCGCGCTCAAGCGCTCGATCGACAAGCCCGGCGCGACCGAGGCGCCCAAGCGCAAGGCGACGGCGCGCAAGCCAGCGGCGAAGAAAGCCCCGGCGAAGAAGAGCCCGGCGAGGAAACGGGCGTGAGGCGCGTCGCTCCGATCCTCCCTGTGAGCGAAGCTCATGGGGAGGGGGACCATGCGAAGCATGGTGGAGGGGGCTCCCCCGCCGAACGCCCCTTCACGGCCTTTCAGGCGGCCCCCCTCCGCATCGCCTGTGGCGACAGGGAGGATTAGATGGCCAAGCGCGCCGATCCACTCGCGACCTACAATCGCAAGCGCGATTTCGCGAAGACCGCCGAGCCGGCCGGAAAGGTCGCCCGCAAGCGCGCCAAATCGCTCATCTTCATGGTCCAGAAGCATGACGCGACCCGGCTCCATTTCGATTTCCGGCTGGAGCTTCAGGGAACGCTCAAAAGCTGGGCGGTGACTCGCGGGCCGAGCCTCGATCCGGCCGACAACCGCCTGTCGGTCCGCACCGAGGATCATCCGATGTCCTATGCGACCTTCGAGGGCACGATCCCCAAGGGCGAATATGGCGGCGGCACGGTAATGCTGTGGGACCGCGGGACCTGGGAGCCGCTGCCCGGCAAGGATCCGGTGAAGACGCTGGCCGAGGGCCATCTCCATTTCACCCTCCACGGCGAGCGGATGAAGGGCGAATGGGTGATGTTCCGCCTGAAGCCGCGGGCCAAGGAGAAGAACGAGAACTGGATCCTGAAGAAGGTGGACGACGATTATGCCGGCAGCTCGACCGGGCTCACCGATACCTTCCTCACCTCGGTCGCGACCGGGCGCACGATGAACGAGATCGCCGAGGGAAAGAAAGCGCCGGCGCGGCGCGCGCCCAGGGCGAAGGCCGCGGACGCGAAACTCCCCCGCTTCCGCGAGCCGCAGAAGGCGACTTTGGTCGATCACGTGCCTGCCGGCGCCGGCTGGATCCACGAGATGAAATATGACGGCTATCGCTGCCTGCTCGCGATCGCCGACGGCAAGGCGCGCATCTATACGCGCAGCGGGCTCGACTGGACCGACAGGTTCCCCGAGATCGCCGCGGCGGCGCGCGCGCTGCCGGTCCGCTCGGCGCTCCTCGACGGCGAGATCGTCGCGGTCGACGACAAGGGCAACACCGATTTCGGCGCGCTCCAGCAGGCGATCGGCGAGGGCGGGCGCGGCCTTGCACTGTTCCTGTTCGACGCGCTCGAGATCGACGGCGAGGACCTCGCGAAGCGCCCCACGGTCGAGCGCAAGGCGCGGCTCGCCGCCCTGCTCGACACCCCCCGCCCCCCGCTCCTCTATGCCGACCATATCGTCGGCAAAGGCGAGCAATTGTTTGAGGCGATGTGCAGGGCCGGCCAGGAAGGGATCGTCTCGAAGAAGGCGGACGCCGCCTATCGCTCGGGCCGGACGAAGGCCTGGCTCAAGATCAAATGCACCAACCGGCAGGAATTCGTCATCGTCGGCTGGACCGAGAGCGACAAGGCCGGTCGCGGCTTTCGCGCGCTGCTGCTCGCGGTGAACGAAGGCGGGACGCTGCGTTATGCGGGCAAGGTCGGCACCGGCTTTTCAAATGCCGACCAGGAGGCGCTGCTGGAGCGCTTCCGCCGGATCGAGGCGAAGTCGCCCACGGTCGCGGCGCCGAGATCGGAAACGCGCGGCGCGCACTGGGTGAAGCCCGATCTGGTCGCCGAGATCGCCTTCGGATCGATCACCAGCGACGGCATCCTTCGCCATGCGAGCTTCCTTGGCCTGCGCGGCGACAAGCCGGCCGAAGAGGTCGTGGCCGAACGCCCGCAGCCACTGGCCGACGAGGCGCCGGACGACGACATCAGGATCAGCAATCCCCAGCGGATGCTCTTCCCGGAGGTGAAGGTCACCAAGGGCGATCTCGCCGCTTATTATCGCGCGATCGGCCCGGCCATGCTCCCCTGGGTGGCCGAGCGGCCGGTGAGCCTGGTCCGCTGCCCACAGGGGCGCGCGAAGAAATGCTTCTTCCAGAAGCATGACAGCGGCAGCTTCGGCGATCATGTCCGCCACGTCCCGATCGCCGAGAAGGACGGGCACAAGGAGGATTATCTCTACGTCGAGGATACGGCCGGGGTGATCGCCTGCGTCCAGATGGGCACGATCGAGTTTCACGGCTGGGGATCGCGCGTCGCCGATGTCGAGAAAGCGGATCGGATCGTCTTCGATCTCGACCCCGACGAAGGGCTCGATTTCACCGCCGTCCGCAAGGCCGCGCGCGACCTGCGCCGCCAGCTCGCCGACATGGGGCTCACCACCTTCGCGATGCTGACGGGCGGCAAGGGCGTCCACGTCATCGCGCCGCTGACGCCGAAGGCCGAATGGCCCGAGGTGAAGGATTTCTGCCGCCGCTTCGCGCTCGCGCTGGCCGAGGCGGAGCCCGGTCGCTTCACAGCCAACCTGATGAAGGCGCAGCGCAAGGGCCGCATCTTCATCGATTATCTGCGCAACCAGCGCGGCGCGACGGCGATCGTCCCTTATTCGGTCCGCGCCCGCGACGGCGCCCCGGTCGCCGCCCCGATCAACTGGGACGAGCTCGACGACTACGAAAGCGGCCACGCCTTTTCGGTGCGCGATGTCGAAAAGCTGCTCGATCGCGCCGGCGCGCGCGGCCTCAAGGGCTGGGGCGTCGCCGAGCAGGTCCTGCCGGACCTCTAGAGCCAGCGGGTCAGCAGCAGGGTGACGCCAATCGCGATCGCCGCGGCAATCAGGAACCGCGCCGGAGAGGCAGGCACGAGTCCGGCGGCGCCCGCAGGGGCCTCGCGCCGGCCGTGCAGCATAGGCCCGACCAGATTGTTTCGCTTCACCAGCGCGTAGAACAGAATCGCGGCGACATGCAGCGCCATGAAGACGAGTAGAACATTGAACAGAAGGTGATGGTTATGCGCCAGCTTTCGCGCGCTGCCATAGGTCACGTATTTTGATAGCGGCCCCGCGGCAAACCCGTCCTCGTCGCTCGCGAACAGGCCGAGCCCGACCTGCGTGCACAGCAGCAGGAGCATGATCGCAACGCTCCAGCCGCCGATTGGATTGTGGCCGAGCACGTGCGCCGCGCGGCCGTTCAGATAGCTCATCGCGGCGCGCGGGCCCCTGATGAAATTGGCGAAGCGCGCGGTCGATCCGCCGATCACGCCCCAGACCAGGCGGAACAGCAGCAGGCCGAGCACGATCGGCCCGACCAGCAGGTGGATATCCATGCGGTGATATTCGGCGCTCCACCACATCACGCCGATGAGCACCACCAGCAGCCAGTGGAACAGCCGGGTCGGCAGGTCCCAAACGCGCACCCGCGCGACGGCTCCGCCTTCGTCGCTCAATGCTGCTCGGGCGCGCGATAGGTGTCGTGGCACGCGCCGCACGCGGCGCCGAGCCGCGGGAAGCCGGCACGAACGGCGGCGATGTCGCCCCGCTGCGCGGCATCGTTCAGCGCCCGCGCGGCGACGACGAAATCGACGGCCTTGGAATGGAAATCGTCCGGATTCTGCCAGATCACCGGAAGCGCGCGGGTCGGCACGCCGGCCTCCGGCCCGGTGCCCCGGGGAAACCAGCCGCTGACACGGGGCGCACGATCGGCGACGATCGCGGTCGCCTGGCGGATCTGCTCGATCGACGGCTGGTCGGCCCGCACCTGCTGGCTGATGGTCCGCACCGCGGCGGCGATCTGCTTGTAATTGGCCTGCCGGTCGCGGATCACGCCCGGCCGGACCGCCGCTCTGGGCATTGGCCATGGCGATGACGCCGACGATGCCAAAGGCGCACAAAATCAGATGCCGCATGACCTGCTCCCACTTGAGACAAGCCCTCCCATAACGGGACGCGCCTCGCAGTAAAGTGGCAAAACAAAATGCAAAACGCCCCGGCCGGGGGATGGCCGGGGCGCCCTCACAACCGATCCGGCGGAAACGGGCCGGAATCGGAAATCCTGTCTTCTCGATCCGATCTGGGCCCGGTCTAGCCCGCCGCTGCTGAACGGGCTGTTGATCACCGGGTTAGGCCGGGTTCATCTTCGGCGGAACCGACGCGTCGGGATCGGGCTTGTCTCCATAAGCAGGCGCGTCCCCCGGGGGAGCCCCCTCATCCAGGCCGCCATCCCCGTCGTACGGATAGGCGTCGTCGGGATAAGCCTCGTCGGGATAGGTTCCGGCATCGGGCTTGCCGTCCACCGGCGCGCCCTCATCGTCGATCCAGCCCTCGTCGTCCGGGGCATATTGCCCGTCCTCGTCATCATATTGATCGTCGGCTGTGGCGGCGTCGTCCGGCCGCGCGCGCGTGCCGGCATCGGCGGCGCTCGGATCGCCGGGATAATCGACCTGCGCGTTGGGATCGCCGCCGAACTGCGCCAGCGCCGGCGCCGGCAGCGCGAGCGCGGCCAGCACGGCCGCGGCGGCGCCGATGATGAACTTGTTCATGTCCTCGTCCTTCGAACCGTCCGGCCGGGGCTCCTGCCCGGAAAGCGGCGACTATTGCGCCCCGGGGCATGAGCGGAAACTGAACGCGCGCGCCCTGCGTCTTACACAAATAATACACTTTCTCACTTGCGCCGCGCCGCCGGAGGCCCCAATCTTGGCGGGAAACCTGCGAGGAGGGCCGACAATGGCGACCCAGACCGAAACCGAGACCCAGACCGCGACGGCGTCGACGCTGACGCTCGATCCGCCAGCGCCGCTCCAGACCGTCGCGCCGGAGCAGGCCGCCGGGCTGGTGCCGCTCAAGGACGATCAGAAGAGCGCGCTCGACGAGCGGGTGGAGAAGTTCGTCGACGAGCTGGTGGCGCTGGGACGCCAACTCGCCCGATTTCGGCAAGAAGGTCGATCAGCTGACGACCATGGGCCGCAAGGAGATCGCGGAGGCGGCCGGCGCGTCCAACCGTTTCCTCGATCGGCCGGTCAAGGCGATCGACAGCGAGACCGGCATCGGCGCGGACCTCACCAAATTGCGGCGCACGGTCGAGGATCTCGATCCCGGCCGCAACGGCGCCGCGGGCAAGCCGAGGAAGTTCCTCGGCATCATCCCGGTCGGCAACCGCCTCACGACCTATTTCCGCAAATATCAGTCGGCGCAGACCCACATCTCGTCGATCCTCGCCAGCCTCGCCTCCGGCAAGGACGAGCTGTTGATGGACAATGCCGCCATCGACGTCGAGCGCGCCAATCTGTGGAAGACGATGGGCAAGCTTGAGCAGATGATCCACATCTCCAAGGCGCTCGATCAGAAGCTGGAGGACAAGGCGAACGAGCTCGACGCGACCGATCCGGCCAAGGCCAAGGCGATCCGCGAGACCGCGCTCTTCTACACCCGCCAGCGCACCACCGACCTTCTGACCCAGATGGCCGTGACGGTGCAGGGCTATCTCGCGCTCGATCTGGTCAAGAAGAACAATGTCGAGCTGGTGAAGGGCGTCGATCGCGCCTCCACGACCACGGTCGCGGCGCTGCGCACGGCGGTGACGGTCGCCCAGGCGCTGACCAACCAGAGGCTGGTGCTCGAACAGGTCACCGCGCTCAATACGACCACCGCGACGATGATCGATCGCACCGGCGAATTGCTCAAGAGCCAGACCGGCGAGATCCACAGCAGGCCGCGTCGGCGACGATCCCCTGGAAACGCTGCAGCGCGCCTTCCAGAACATCTACGACACGATGGATTCGATCGACAAGTTCAAGATCGAGGCGCTGGCACATAAGCAGACCGTCGACACGCTCGGCCGCGAGGTCGAGAAGAGCCGCGGCTATATCGGCCGTGCCGAGGGGCGTCGCTCAGAACCAGCTGAGCGGGCCTTCGGAATCGCCGCTGACGCGCTCGAGGGCTGAAGGCGGACGATGAGCACGTCGCGCCAGGTCGATGCCGCCATCGCCCGTTTCGACGACGTGATGGGGCGCATCGATCGCAACCCGGCCAACGCGGCGCGCCGGCGCGAAACGAAACGCGGGCTCGCCGCCTTCGCGCACAGGATCACCAATATCGGCGTCGCGCTCGGCGCGCTGATCGTCGCGACCATCGGCTTCGGGCTGGTCGTCGGGCCGATCGGGATCGGCGGCCTGTTCGCGGTGGCGGCGCTGATGCTCTTCGCGATTCTCTTCTTCTCGCTGTGGGGCGGCGAGAAGCCGGTCGTCGATTATCGCGAGGACATGCCGAACAAGGCGGTGGTGCAGCGGCTCGAAAGCCTGCTGGTGCGCCGCCGCGGCGATCTTCCCGCCGCCGCCGCGCGGAGCATCGATGCGATCGGCGCCCAGCTGCCGCTGCTCGAAAGCCGGCTGGCGGAAACCAATATCCTCGATCCGCTCGCCCAGGATGCGCGGCGGCTGATGGGCAAGCACCTGCCCGAGCTGATCGAGCGCTACGAGCGGGTGCCCGCCCAGTATCGGGCCGAGCGCGATGCCGAGGGCAAGAGCGTCGACGACCGGCTCGTCGCCGGGATCGACGCCGCGGCGCACCGCGCTCGACTCGCCCGCGCTGCGCGCGAGGCGACGCCTTCCAGGTCCAGGGCCGCT